>NZ_CP146516.1:457500-1657500 GCF_037081835.1 Spirobacillus cienkowskii
AGTAAACGGCGGCCGTAACTATAACGGTCCTAAGGTAGCGAAATTCCTTGTCGGGTAAGTTCCGACCTGCACGAATGGCGTAACGACTGGTCCGCTGTCTCTGCCTGGCACTCAGCGAAATTGAAATGGGGGTGAAAATGCCCCCTTCCCGCGACAGGACGGAAAGACCCCGTGAACCTTTACTGCAACTTGGCATTGGTTTCTTGGATATGTTGTGTAGGATAGGTGGGAGGCTTTGAGCCCGTGGCGCCAGCTGCGGGGGAGCCATCGTTGAAATACCACCCTGCATGTCTGAGAATTCTAACCTCGAACCCTAAGCGGGTTCAGGGACAGTGCCTGGCGGGCAGTTTGACTGGGGCGGTCGCCTCCCAAAATGTAACGGAGGCGCGCGAAGGTTACCTCAGCCTGGATAGAAACCAGGCGTCGAGCGCAAGAGCAGAAGGTAGCCTCACTGAGAGACCGACAGGTCGAACAGACACGAAAGTGGGTTCTAGTGATCCGGTGGCACCGCATGGAAGGGCCATCGCTCAACGGATAAAAGGTACTCCGGGGATAACAGGCTGATACCGTCCAAGAGTTCACATCGACGACGGTGTTTGGCACCTCGATGTCGGCTCATCACATCCTGGGGCTGGAGCAGGTCCCAAGGGTTTGGCTGTTCGCCAATTAAAGTGGTACGCGAGCTGGGTTCAGAACGTCGTGAGACAGTTCGGTTCCTATCCGTCGTGGGCGTTTGGGAAGTTGCAGGAACCTGACCTTAGTACGAGAGGACCGGGTTGGACGAACCCCTGGTGAACCAGTTGTCACGCCAGTGGCACAGCTGGGTAGCTATGTTCGGTTTGGGTAACCGCTGAAAGCATCTAAGCGGGAAACTATTCCTAAGATGAACTTCCTCGAGAGCAATCTCGCAGGGCACTTGAAGACGACAAGTTCGATAGGATGGATGTGTACGTGCTGTAAGGCATTGAGCTAACCATTACTAATCACCCTGACCACTTCCTTTTAAGACATCATTGGCATTGAGCCATCTTTCTCAATCACTCATCTCTTCAACACTCTCTTCTTACGCTTTATCTTCTCTGTCTGTTCTTGTTTACCTTTTTTATACGTGAACCCCTTCTCTCCTAAAAACTGAGAACCTCACGTTCTAGTCTCGATTTGGCTGTGCTGATTGCGGCGGGGAAATACCGGATCCCATTCCGAACTCCGAAGTCAAGCCCGCCTGCGGCAATGGTACTGCACCCTTAGGTGTGGAAGAGTAGCTCGGTGCAGCCTTTATTTTTTACCCCTAAGCGATACAAAAATATCTCTTAGGGGTTTTTTATTTTACAATGAAGTTTGATATCAATCATCCTATGATAACTCAAATAACTAAATTAAAATAATCTCCATGTCGTTTTTTATATGGAGTGGTGCATTATGATGAAATTTGTTGTCATTGCAAAATGACTAGATTTTTCTTTTAAGTCTTGTAAGCAGTACGATTCTTTTTACGTTTTAAATTTATAATATTTGAGTTGATTTTCCTTCTTCATCAATGGCAACCATCGAAAAGATTCCACTTACAGCAAGTTCTTTATCTGTAGAATACATTTTTTCTGTAAAAATTTTGACTTCAACTTTCAGGCTTTTTTTTCCCACATAAGTCACCGTCCCATAAATATCTGCAAAGGTACCTGCTGGAATTGGTAACTTAAAGTCTGTTTTATCAAGTGATACTGTTACCATACGTTTTCTACAAAATCTTGTAGCTGTGATAAAGGCAACTTCGTCCATCCAGTTTAATGCGGTACCGCCAAAAAGAGTATTGTAATGATTTGTTGTATCTGGGAAAACACATTTAATCATATTTGTTTTAGAAAGATTGATTCTTTCTTCAATTTCTTTTTCTTTTATGTCCATAATTTTTACCTATTTGTGAATTGAAGATTATATAAAAATTAAAGAATGAAATAAATTTATTATTTAAATAAGCAGTAAAATAAGTAACTTGTAATTTTGCTATTAGCAAGTGATTTTTTAATTAATAGAATCAAATTCTTTGATTTTTAAAAAGATATTTTTTTGATCAATATTTTGCATACAATTTAAGTTTTTAAAACGACATTGACTGTGACCGTGACGGGTACAAGGACTGCACGATAGATAATTATATTCAATTGAAATATTAGAATTAAGTGGTACAAAACCAAATTTTGGCGACGTAGAACCAAAAATAATGCTAGCAGGGATATTAAAAATATCAGCTGCATGCCCAGCAAAAGAATCATTTGATACTAAATATCTGCAATTTGCAATAATGTTTAAAGATTGTTCTAGAGTTGTTTTATTGACCATATTTATAACTCTATTATTTTTGGGAAAGCATAAGTAGTCTCCAATAAATGTTTCTTTCTCAGCTCCACAAATAATAACAGAAAGATTTGTTTTATTTATAATTTCACTAATAAGTAGCCTAAATTTTTCTTTAGGCCATGACTTTATAAAACCGCTAGAACCAGGAAATATACATATATAATTATTACTCGAAAATAATTCTGGTATTATATTTTTTGTTTCTAAAATAATTTCTTTGTTATTAAAATCAGTTACAAAGCTTTTATTGTCTTTTTGAATGATTTTGTTTATTAATAAGTCTTGAATTTCTCTAATTTTTTTGTATTTTGTGGTAGAAGATTTATTTTTTTGTTTGAAATAAAAAAATGATAAGAAAATTAGAAAAAATCTGTATAAAGTCATTTTTTTTATAAAGAATTTTTTTTCTATAAATATTTTATTTTTTTTAATTAAGTGCTTAAAACATTTTTTACTTCTAGTTGTTTTCTGTAGATCAATAAATATTTCTTTTTTATTTTTTGGTATAGATGTAATAAAATTTAAAAAATATTCTTTGTCAACTTGTTTATTTTCAATATAGAAATCAATTTTATCTTTACTGTCAAAGATGATATAAGATTTTAATCCTATGATTTTTTGCGCAATTGCAATGTTTGAAGAAGATGTAATAAAAACAGGAAAATAGTTATTTTTAATTAGTTTTACCACAGAATGGCTAGCAATCAAGGCGTCTCCAATTGAAGTAAGACGCGTTATATAAACAACTCTTTCGTATAAATGCATTTTTTCTTGAGAGATATTATTTTGCATTTGAATTATTTTTCTTTAAAGAAGCGAAAAAAAATAAAGAACTAAATATTGCTAAAGATACTAAATATAACGCTCCGCCAATTGCTGAAATAAATGTAGTTAACGAAAAGTTTCCTACAGATGGAGGAAAAAAAGCTTGCAAAATAATGCCAACTCCAAATAAAGGAATTGAGGCTAAATTTAAAGTAACTAGAATTTTTATCTTCTTTTCAGAAATAAATGAATAAAGAATTGGCAGAGTTACTCCAATTAATATAATTGTTATTCCCATAGAATTCATATGGGCGTGTGCAGAACGCAATAATGTTCTTTGCCACAACATAGAGGCAGAAGGTTCGATGCCAGTTAATATGAGATTTTCAATGTATGCGCCGAGCAAACTTCCAAATACACTCCAGCTAAAAATCCAAAAAAATCCTATGCCTATTATAATTAATCTTAGTTTTTGCAAAATACTGCCCTCTTACTTATTTTGCTAATCCATGGAGCAATCAAGGTTTTGTCATTAAATAGGTGACAAAATTAATTGATTCTTGAGCAATTCACAAAGACTAAACATCGACATCAAGGAAATCCTCAATTACGATCATAGTGTGGCAATCTGATTGCTAGGATTAAATTATAGAATATTTGGTATAAATCAATGCACCTTCGGTTAGAAAATTTTGATGGACCTCTAGACCTACTCTTGCATCTTATTAAAGCTCAAGAGCTTAATATCTTTAATATCCCAATTTTAATGATTACGGAACAATTTTTAAGTTTTTTAAAACAAGTTCCTGAGCTTGATTTTTTTTCTGCTGGTGAATATTTGGCCATAGCCGCTCAATTAATTGAGATTAAAGCAAATATGCTTTTGCCCGTGTTACAAAAAACCATTAACGTTGAAGCCGAATCTTTAGATGATATTGCCGAAGAAGACCCTCGTAAATTACTTGTAGAACAATTACTTGAGTTTGAAGCTTTAAAAAAAGCATCTGAGTTTTTGCAAAATTTAAATGCAACTGTTCAAGATGTGTTTCCTTCTGCAGAATATAAAAGAAGAGAAGAAGAATTTGCTGAGTTTGAACATCCAATTAAAGGTAACCCATTTGATTTGATTATTTCGCTAGAAAAGATTTTATTAAAATTTTCGGGTCATACTACACCAAAAGTGGTGGTTAAGGCGCAAAAAATAACAATTCAGCAAAAAATGACGATTGTCAAAAAGCAGTTAGAAAGCAATGAGTTGATTACGTTAAAAAGTTTAATTTATGAGTGTTTATCAAGATATGAATTGATTGTTATGCTTATGGCAGTTCTTGAGCTGAGTAAAGCAAATCATATCAACATTTTTCAGGCAGCAATGTTTTCGGATATTGAACTCACAAGAGGGTCTAATTTTTACGAAGATGCCGCTAATCTTCAAGATGCTGAAGCGCAGTTGTAATATAATCACGGTATGCAACACTGAGAGGGTATTCTGTATCATTTAATCTAATTTCAAGTCGAGAGCGCGTGATACTTTCTTTTGAAATAGTACTATGAATGCTATGAATTTCTTCGTCAAATAAATCTTTAAAAATAATATCAGTATTTAGTAAATTTTTCATTTTTTGTTGAAGTGATTGGATTTCTAAAATTCCTTCATTGCGTCTTGAAAGCTGAATGCCAAGTCTTTCTATATAAATTTCATTTTCAAATTGATGACTTTCATTAATAAAAGTTTTTTTGAAATTTTCTTGATTTTTTAACATGATTTGAAGCAATTTTAATATAAAATAACATTCATGAAAAATTTCTGTTACATTTTTTTCTAAAAAATTTTCTTTTATTGCAAGTATCTTTGTTCTTATTTTTTCATCTTTTGTTCCAATGAAATATAAAAATGAATGAGTAGAAACTTCTAAAATATTTATCAAAGAATAAAAAATATTTTTTATTGTATCTTCATCCCAAAACGCTAAAGGGGCATTCAAATCTTCTTTTTTAAGATGATTTTGTTTCGTAATTGAAGCAACTAATTCTATAAATAAATCTTCAAAAAATACGGAGTGATTATTTTCTTTTTCTATTTTTTCGATTAGCATTAAAGATCTGCTTGCTTTAACAGTGCTTGAGGGGAGCTGATTTATTATATTTAATCCTTTTTTAGCGTTTGAGATTAAAAAATATTTAATGCAATTTACGATATATTGATTGTAAGTATTAAACTCTTTTAGCATTAAATAGGATAGCAGTTGTCTTGCCACTGGAGATCCTACAGCAAAATCAAACTGGTAAATCAATTCTTGGGCTTTTTGCTCATTAAAAGGTTCTTTTATGAGCTCCTCAGAGTGAATAAAATCAATAAATTGAGACTCTCCGCATTGAATAAACTTGTGGGCAGCCTTGCCTATAAAAGCTAAAGTCTCTTCAAAAGGCAAAGTGCTTTTTCCAATCTGAATAAGTGCTTTATTTAAATTTTCTTTATTGACCACAGCCAAAGTTCCCGTTATAAAGCACCAACTGCGGCAAATTTTTATGCTGAGTTGGTGAAGGTTTTAAGTTGCGTAAAGCTACTCGGCCTCATTCTAACCTCAATGTTGGGTTGTGTCACTGCTTCTTTGGGAACTCCACGCCTTTTTGGGTAGTGGCATAGGTGATTTTACTTTTATTGCTTTTTTTTAAGCTTGCGTTGTGATAACGCCCTATGCAGAAAGAATGTAGTAGAGAAAAGCTCACTCGCAGACTTTTTAAGTATTTGAATTTATTATTAAATTCTGTTTTAGTGGAGATAACACATGAAAACTTATTCTGCCAAAGCTTCTGAAATTCAGAAGAAATGGTATATTGTAGATGCTGAAGGCAAAACTCTTGGACGTTTGGCAACGCAAATTGCTTACGTTCTTCGCGGCAAGCATAAAGCAACTTTTACGCCACACATGGACATGGGTGATAACGTTATTGTTGTCAATGCTGGTAAAGTCGTTCTTACATCTAATAAAGAGCTTACAAAGCTTTATCATCGCCATACAGGCTTTTTTGGTGGCCTTAAAACTCAAACTGCTGCTGAAATTCGCGCAACTCAGCCAGAGCGCTTGTTAGAGCTCGCTGTCAAGGGAATGCTTCCGCATAATCGTTTAGGTAATGAATGCTATCGCCATCTTAAAGTATATGCTGGTGCTGTGCATCCTCATGCCGCTCAGAACCCTGAAGCATTGCCTGAACGTACTAAGAAAAACTAATAAGTGATTTAAACGAGGGAACCAAAAATGGCAGTTAAATATATATCTGGCGTAGGTAAGCGTAAAACATCTATTGCCCGTGTTTATTTGGTGAAAGATGGTAAAGGAACAATTACAATCAATCATCGTAGTCTTGAAGAATATTTCAAGCGTCCTACATCCAGAATGGTTGTTGAGCAACCATTAAACTTAACTCAAACTTTGGGTAAAGTTGATATTCGCGTAACAGTTGTAGGTGGTGGTCTTTCTGGTCAAGCTGGTGCAATCCGTCACGGGATTACCCATGCATTGTTAAATATGAACCCAGAATTCCGTGCTGTGCTAAAAGCATCCAGTCTTATTACTCGCGATGATCGTATTAAAGAGCGTAAAAAATATGGTTTACGTTCTGCACGTGCTCGCTTCCAATTTTCTAAACGTTAAGAGTTTTTGGAAAGTTATATTTCTGAGTCACAAAAAAACCGCGGTTTCAAAGCCGTGGTTTTTTGTTTTTGTAGTGATTTGAACTTTGCTATGCTTGATCTGATTGGAATTTGGTTTTCTCAAAGAATAAAAGATTTAGACAATTACAAATTTTATAGTTTTCGCATTATCTATCCCTGTTTCATTATTAACGAAAAGAATTCTTGCTTACACAACATAAACCACAGACGAATATGGAAAAACCTCAACTTCTATCTTGAATGTCTTAAATAATTTGCAGATTGATAATATTTCGACCCAAATTTATAAAATTGGACAGATCCTATAAAGAAAATAATAGCTATTATCCAAGAAATTAAGAATTGCTTGAAGCCTGCATTCAGAACTGTTTCAACAGGCAGCACAGTGGTTATTAATGCTGGAGAAAGTAACAACAACCACCGTGATTTTCCTGTAAGTGCCGGAAGAGAGGGTTGGGTGGAAAATGATATTGTTGAAAAAATCAAGAACTCTTGTAATACTCCTCCTCTTTTTAAGAAAAAACCTAAAGTACCGCCAATGATAAATGTGCCAGAAAACCCAAGGGCGGCAATTAAAGCGGCCTGAATAATATTGATAGAAAAAATAGGTCCCCAAAGTATTGAACCAAAAATAGTAAAAATGACTCCAAGCAAAAAGTCTCCAATGGCAGTTATATCTGTTTCTGCAATAGATATTAATAATAATGAACTTCTCGGTGTAGACATCCAACTTTCTATTGAGCCATCATCTATAAAAGAACCTAAATGAGAAAGACCCGAAGCTACAAACTGCACGGAAGCATAACCTAATAGGCAAATTGCTTGTAAAGTGAAAAAATATTGAAGTAGATCTCCGTTACGTTCTGCCTGACTCCCAAAGTACATAAAAAAAGATCCGCTCACAGCTATTATATTATTTACAAACATAGTACCTACGCCAAGACTAAGATTAATAGGATCTGCAAAATGGCTATGGATATTAAATTTTATGGCTTGATAAATAATAGAAAATGACATTTTATTTAGCCTCCCCATGCTTGAAAATATTTTTTAGCAATTTTATGGCCATAGTAATTAATGAGAAGTAGAATAATAAATTGAATAGAAATTCTAAAACACCATTCTAATCCAGACATATTCCAAAATTTACCTTTGAGAATAAAAAATGCGGGTTGGAAAATAAGATCACTAAAGGGTAATGATAAAGCAAATTTTTGATAGAATCCTGTCCAATCACATATTGGTGCAAAGACACCGCCTAGAACAAGAAAGAGTTTGCTAATAGGTAAACGAAAATATGTGGATCGTGGCCAAATTAATATTGCATTTGCTAGAAGTAATGACCAAAGCATATCGGCAATAGAAAATATTGGCATCATTAAAAATATGCGTGGGATGGTAGAAAAAATTTCCGTACTTTGTGTTAAACAAGGGATCAAAACACCAAAAAGACCAAAAAATGCTGTACGATAACCGGTACTTCGACCTAATATTTCTACCCCTTGGGTTAAAAGCCAACTGCGTGGGCGTGATAACGAGAGAGCAAATTGATTAGAAGCGTATTTAATAATCGGCATTCTCATATGAGACATTATTATTAGCTCAGTAATTCCAATATAAATAACAAGATCGGAATATGAAAAACTTGAATTAGCAGGAGCAAAACGCAGCCAGATTTGTGCTAATAACCAAACAAAAAAAGGATAAAGTAACATCCAGCCTAGTACACTTGAAAAATCTGATACTTGTTCCCGGAATGAAAAAAAAGATATTTTAAAATAATATGATATATCTAATTTAATATTATTGAATATTTTTTTCATTTTGAACCCCAAACTGACTTGCTAGCACTTCTTCAAGTTCAATATTTTCCATTCTCAGATCAAGAATTTTTTCGCTGTAATGGTTAATAATCTGAGTTAGAGCTTGGGTGGCAGAAATTTTATTAAGATTAAATTCATAATGATGAATCGAATTTTCAGTCCTTATTAAATGAACTAAATGATTATTCAGAATTGGGCTTAACTCATCAGTGTGAGCAAAAGTCACAGCAACTCGTCTAATGCTTTCAAGGTTCCCTTTAATACCATTGAGCGAACCATCATATTTTTTTTCACCCTTATTAATTAGAATGCATCTGTCACATAATTCTTCTACATCATTCATATCGTGACTAGTGAGAAGCAGTGTTGTTCCTTCGAATTTTTGCCACTCGCGAAGCATCTTGCGTAGTTTATTTCGAACGACAATATCAAGTCCTATTGTTGGTTCATCTGCAAGGAGAATATTTGGTTTATGAACAAGTGCGGCAACTATTTCGCAACGCATTCTCTCACCTAAAGAGAGGGTTCTGGCACGTGTATTTAAGTGCTGTTTAATTTCAAAAGTTTCGGCCAGCTCGCTAATCCTTTTTAACTTTTGGTTGTTGGGTACTCTGTAAATCTCTGCCATCATCTCAAGACTTTGCTGTATCGTCATATGCATCCAAAGTTGACTTCTTGTCCCAAAGACTAACCCAAGGTGTTGATTTGCCTTCTTATGTCCAGCATCAAAGTCCATGACTTTGCAATTTCCAGAGGTTGGTGAAAGAATACCGCAGAGCATTTTTATAGTAGTGCTTTTTCCTGCGCCATTTGGACCTAAAAATGCAACAGATTCACCTGTGAAGATCGTAAAATCTATGCTATTAACGGCGGTCACTTCTCTAATATGTTTAAAAAATCCGTTAGTAATATTAAATTTTTTTGTAAGATTTTGAGCTTGCAATGCGATTTTTAAATTCATGTTATTTTTCTTTTCCTTTATTATTATCAAAGTTAAATAAACATTCTTGAAATTTATCTATTATTTTTCTGACAAAATTTTCATGTATAAAACTTTTCTGAAAATATAGGCTAATATTAATTCTATTATTTATATAATGATTTATAACTAATCTTAAAGGATAAGAATGCGGAGCTTTAATGTAAATAATATCAATAGAGTTTTCTCCTCTAATATTATTTGCTTTAGAATCAAGAATAGATTCATTAATTTCATTAAATCCGAAGGATATGTTTCTGGCATTACTAAATTCATCATGTCTATTATATTGTCTGGCATATTTTTCAATCTCAGCAAAATCAATGTCCTCATTTTCAATTAGGTACAAATGCTTTTTTACCAGATTATCTGCAACTGTTTTAAAATCATCTTCTTGCTCTATTTTAAGGTTAAATATAAGATTACTTGTTAAACAGCCAAGAGTATTTATAAATTCTGATTTTCTATTTGCAAATGCTGTTCGAATAAAAATGTCAGCTATTTTTGAAACATTATGAATTGCAATAAAATAAGCTGTTAAAGATAATTGAAACAGATTCAAATGAAACTTTTTTAATTTTTCGTATATGAATAAAAGTTTTTCATTTGGAATATCAAAATGAATTTCCTGAAAATCTGCTTCTGTGATTTCTAAGTTATTTGATGGAAAATATATTTTATTTATTGTTTTAGGATAAGTTTCGTATATCATCTTTATACGATCCTTATAATACTGAGAGTTCTCTACTTCATTAGTTATACTCGCATATTCTTTATAAGTACGATTTATTTTTGGTAGAATATTTAATCTATTATCAATGTCAGAATTTAACATTATTATTATTTCATTCATAAATTGAATGCGACTCCATCCATCGATACAGAGGTGACTAATCACTACAAGTATAGCCCATTCTTCAGAGCCTAATTTAATGAGTTTGATCCTCCAGGGGGGTGTCTTTTCAAGCTCGAATGGCTCAATTAATAAATCATACGAAATTTGTGATAATTTCTGTTCTCGCATATTTTCAGTCAAAGAGCTAAAATCATCAGAAGTAATATTAACTTCAAAATTACTTAGAATTTTGCAACATAACATTTCATTTTCGCGTTGCATAACAGTTCTTAAGATGTCGTGCCTGTTACATAATTTGGTGAATAAATTGTAGAAATGCGAAAATGAAAAGTTCTTTTTAATCCTAAAGTAAATTGGAAGATTGTAAGTCTTGTTAGTTTCTTTATACATTTTCCAAAATGCTTCTTGATAGCTTGAAGGTAAATAAATTTCTTGTTTTAGGGATGGAAATGAAGTAGTTTCTTCCGTTGAAATTTTTGTTTTTTTTCTTTCGGAGAAATTTTCTGATTTAAGAATTTTTAATGCTATTAAACGAATTGTAGGATATTTGAATATATCTAGTAGGGACAGATTATAACCTCTTTCTTTTGCAACTGCGGTTAAACGAATTGCTTTTAAAGAATTACCACCCACATCAAAGAATGAATCATCAATGTTGTAACATGTTTCTGTTAATACTTTAGACCAAAGCTCCATCCATTCGTTCTCTTTGTTCTTTATAAGAACAATTTCTTCTGAATGAATATTTTCATTTGGTAAAGATTTTTCCACAATATTACGAAAAGAAACAATGTGTTTTTTTAAAATTTCATAATTATTAATTGTTATTTTCTCTATTTTTTCTTCTGGATACTGAGAAGTTCTATCAATAAAAGAAATAAATGCGTCTAAAAAAATTTTAATTATGTCTTCGGGAATCTGTGAATCTTGAAATTGGAGTTCAATATGAATTTCATGATTTTCGTTTTCAGTCAAATCAAAAATTATCGAGAATTCATGGGTTGTTTCTTTTATCTGAAATGTTTCAATTGTAAAATTCTTAAAAGAAAATTTTGGGAATATGTTTTTCTGATAAGAGTATACTATATCACTAAAAGGAGTTTGTTTCGGATTTCTTAATGGATTCACGATTGATACAATTTTTGATAGCGGTGTACTACAAAATGAAAATGTATTAGCGATTTCTTCTTTTGCCATTTCGATGTATTGATATAAATTATATTCCTGATTATTTTCAAATATCAGCGGAACTGTATTTATAAAACAACCTACTTACGCTTTTTCAGATAGAGTTTTGGCAATGTGTGTGACCAATTGCACGCCATAGCCAGAGCCCGCTTTTCTGGTGTAGCCTATTGCTTGATTATCGTTAGCAACGCCCGCAATATCAATGTGTGCAAAAGGGATATCATTTACAAATTCTTTAAGAAAAGCTGCACCTATCATACTACCTGCAGCGCCTCGGGTTTTACCAAGGTTTGTGAGGTCTGCAATTTGGCCTTTAGTATCTTCGGCAACCTCTTCCCAAACAGGTAGTGGGTAAGCGCGTTCACCGGTGGCTTCAGATGAGGTCATAATTATTTTTTCAAGCTCTTTATCAAATGCAAAGACTCCAGCACCAATATGGCCAAATGTTGTGACCATTGCGCCAGTGAGTGTTGAAAACTCAACAATATAATCTGGTTTAAGGTCTTTTGCGGCATAATGGAGTGCATCGCTTAGGACAACACGCCCTTCTGCATCTGTATTTAAAATTTCAATGGTTTTGCCAGAATAGCTAGTCAGTATATCACCAACGCGATAGGAGTGAGCGTCGATCATATTTTCACACAAGGCTCCAATTGCAAAAACTCGAACTGGGAGTTTTAATTTTGCAATTGCTAAAATAGCGCTGAGGACAACAGCGGCGCCTGACATATCGTACTTCATGCCTTCTTGGCTTGTAGATGGTGTTTTAATAGAATATCCACCCGTATCCATAGTGAGACCTTTGCCAACAAAGGCAATTGATTTTTTATAATGAGTAGGAGTGTATTCGAGTGTGACAAATTGAGGTTCATGGGCACTGCCCCCTGCAACAGCAAGCATTGCGTTAAAACCTTTTTCTCGCAGAGTTTGGGCGCCCCAGATTTCTGTTTTGATTCCTAAGTTTTTTGTTAAATTGCTAATATGGTTGGCAACAAATTTAGGTGTACAAATGTTAGGGGGAGAGTCTTGAAGCAGGCGGCAAATATTAATGGAGTCTTCAAGAAATTTAACGTCGCTTAACGACTCACTGCAGTCAGGAATGCTGTTAATAAATGTGAGAGAAAGTGGTTTTTCAATTTCTTGTAATGTTTCTTGAGTTAAGTTTGAGTTTGGAAACTTATAGAGTCCCATACTAAAACCAATGGCGCATTGTGCAATAAATTCTTTACTTGATAAAAGTTTACTACCAGAAAATAAAGTCGCCGTTTCTACTTTAAAATTTAACGCTATTTCTGCGCATTTTATACCTAAATGCCTTGCACGTGCACTATCATAGTTATTTTTTTTGCCTGCTCCAAGTAAAACGATGCGTTTTGCGGTATTTGAAATTGCAGAAATTGAAGAAGAGGTTTGTAGCCATTTGCCTTCAAAGTCACCAAAAGAAACGAGTTGAGCAAGTGTTCCTCCAAATTCAGAATCAAGCTTATGTAATAAGTCAGATTTTAAAATTTTGTTTTCTATTTCAACTTCATCAATTATGATAAAAGCAAGATCTGCATTAAGATTTTCGGCTGATTGACAGTGTCTAATATTTAGAGGCTTAAGAGGAGGCAGAGACATGGGATCTTCCTTTGAAATCAATGCGGTTAACATTCCTTTACTCGCTATTATCATGCGGTACTCAATTTTTTTTGGCAAGGAATTTGAATGAGAATTTTTTCGTTTTATTTTTGGTTTTTTCAATTTCCGCTGTGGATTTTTTTGGTTTTTTTATTTTGGTTTATACCATGGGTTTTTTTATTGTATTTAGGCGTATTAGTGTATTTTCCTTATGATTCTCAAGGAAAAACAAGATATATGCGCGTAACTGGACCAGTAGTAGGATTTTTTACAGATCAATGGGTTGCAGAAAAAGATATCCCTAAATTATGTAAAAAAGCATTAATAGCTGCTGAAGATAATAGATATTACGATCATATTGGCGTAGATTTTAAAAGTCTTCAGCAAAACTTTAGCCAAAATAAAAAAAACTTTAAGCTAAAAAGAGGTGGCAGTACAATTACACAACAGCTTGTAAAAAATGCATTTTTATCTAGAGAAAAAAATAATATTCGTAAGTCGAGAGAAGTCATTGGTGCATTAATACTTAATGCAATTATGTCAAAAGAAATGCAATTGGGATGGTATTTTAATGTGGTTGAATTTGGATCGGAAATTTATGGGATAGAAAATGCAGCTAGAACTTATTTTAACACATCTGCAAAAAATTTAAATGCTGCACAATGCGTTGCACTAGTAACTATTTTACCATCCCCTAATAAATGGAATCAAAGTATAAAAAACAAATCATTAACGAATTTTTTTATTCAAAGATATAATAAAATTAACTATAATATGAAAGAAATGCGTTTTATATCGAGTAAAGAAAATGATATTATAAAAAAAATGGACTTAGGATTTATTAATAAGTCAATAATTACTCAAAAATTGCAGCCAAACAAAAATAACATTCCCAAAAATTCCCCTAAAGAATTGAATCAAAATAAAGGTATTTTTCAAGAAGAAAATGAAGATGATATTGATGATGAGTAGTCTATTTTTTTGTTTATATATTTTTTTTAAGTCTTAGTTTTTGGTGAGTACCTTTTGCTTGACCTGCTTTCTAAGCTTATGTATGTAAGAACCCGTTGGTGTTTGCTTATTTGTGTGAATAAAGTCTTTGCCAGAACGTTTTGGCAAGAATTTCTCATAAGAGGGGAATAGAATGAAACCAGGATATTTTAAGTTCTTGCTTCGCGCCTCTGCTTTGTTATCCGTAGTTCCTGCTGTTAATTTATCTGCCCTATCCACAGATCAGCAACCTGCAAAAAAAGAAGATCATAGCCTTCAAAAGATTAAATCAGATAAAGAGCTAAAAATCTGCTCCGATGCGGGCTTTCTTCCATTTGAAATGAAAACTCAAAAGGGGGAATGGATTGGTTTTGATGTTGAAATGATGAAGGAATTTTCAAAAAGCTTGTCTGTTGACCTTAAAATGATTCAAATTAGTTTTGATGGCATTATACCTGCTTTAGTTTCTGGCAAATGCGACATGATTGCTGCAGGAATGACCGTAACTCCTGAGCGTAAAGTGATGGTTGCATTTAGCGAACCTACTTTTACAACAGGATTAAGCATTGCTGTAAAAAACACAGACAAAAATAAAAATGAATTGATTAGTTTAAGCGCACTTGACAAACCGAACTATAAGATTGCGGTTAAAACAGGCTACACCAGTGACATTTATTTAAGCAAAACTTTAAAAAAGGCACAAATTCTTCGTTTTGACCAAGATGCCGATCTTGTTTTGGCTGTCATGCAAAATCGAGCAAATGCATTTGTCTCTGATTCTACTTATGTCGATCTCATGGATAAAGGAAATAAAGATAAATTTATTATTCTCCCAACAGAGATTGTTGCTAATCATTTTGCTGTTGCAGCAAGAAAAGATGATCATGAGCTTATGAAAGCTTTTAATTCCTTTTTAAAAACTTGGAGAGATGACGGCGGATACGACAAAACCAAAAAAGCATATTTTGAAGATCAAATATGGCGTTCACAAGTTATTTCAAATTAGATGATTATTTCATAGATTCCTTAGATATTTTTAATCTATTATATTCACTCTAATGGCATAAAGGTTTGCATGGCGCATTTTAAACCTGCCTGGTGGCTCAATAATAAGCATCTTCAAACTCTTTTTCCAGTACTATTACCGCAAAAATTAAATTTAAATTTAGTTCGAGAGTTTTTAGAGTTACCAGATGGTGACTTTTTGGTGCTTGACTGGACATCAAATAAACAAGAAAATTTGCCGCTTATTGTTGTGTTGCATGGATTAGAGGGCTCTTCTGACTCTTACTATATAAAACGTATTATGAGTGCTGCCCAAAAAAATAATTTTAGAGCAGTTTGTATGCATTTTCGCGGTTGTCCAAATTTTAATAAAAAAATTAAAATTCTAAAAACTTACCATGCGGGACAAACAGCTGATGTACAGTTTTTTTTAAATTTTTTAATAAAAAAATTAAAAATATCTCAGCCAATTTTTGCGGTTGGTTTTTCGCTTGGTGCTAATGTATTGCTTAAATTATTAGGCGAATATAAAGAAGAAATTTTTATTAAAGCTGCAGTTGCGGTTTCTGTTCCTTTTGATTTAAGTCTTTCGGCAGATAGGATGAATACTGGTTTTTCTAAAATTTATCAGTGGTGGCTCTTGCGGAGTTTAAAAAAGAAATTAAAGCTTAATAATATTTTTAAAGACTTAGAAATTTCAGAATTAGAGTTAAAAAAAATTAAAAGTTTTTGGCAATTTGATGACAAAGTAACAGCAAAACTTAATGGATTTATTAATGTTCATGACTATTATAAAAAATCAAGTTCTAAACAATATTTAAAATTTATAAAAACATCGACATTAATCATTCATTCAATTGATGATCCTTTTTTGTATCCACAGGGTATTCCTAATGTAAATGATGTGTCAGCATCAGTTGAACTAGAAATTACTTCTGCAGGAGGCCATGTGGGGTTTGTTACTGGGAATATTCCTTTTTTCCCAAAATTTTGGTTAGAGCAACGAATTGTCCAATATTTTACACAATCAAAATAACAGTAATTTTTAAAAAACTTGCATTTTCAGCATTCGTAATCTACTTATATAGAGATGTATATCACCTTAGAGGAGAGTGCTTACTAATGAGGCTACAAGTTAACCCCCATTCCTCAACTCCGCTCTATGCCCAGATTGTTGATCAAATGAGAAATCTAATATTGTCTGGCAGCATAGCGGCTGGCTCTCCGTTACCTTCTGTTCGTGAAATTTCTGAAATGATAGAAGTAAATTCATTGACTATTCAGAAGGCATTAAAAATTCTTGAAGGTGATAAATTTATTGTCATTCGGCGAGGTGTTGGCGCTTTTGTTTCTGAAAGCATTATTGCATTAACGCAGCTGCAAAAGGAAGACTTGGTAAAATCAGATCTGAAGCAAACTGTGAGTCATGCAAATGAATTAGGGATCACAAAAGAAAGATTTCATGGACTTGTGGATGAGTGTTGGAGTGTTTAAATTGTATGATTTGTGTTAATAATTTAATGCTTTACGGAAAACATGGAAATTTAAGATTAAATATTCCTAATTTAAATTTTTATTCACCAGGAATTACTGCGTTAGTTGGGCACAATGGAGCCGGAAAGTCATCGTTACTTCGTGTTGTAGCAGGTTTTGAAAAACCAAGCGTTGGAACTATTTGTTTTGAAGAAAAAAATACGTTTCTTAATTATGAAATTCTTAAAAACAAAATACATTTGTTATCTTGGGGAATAGAGTTATTCAGAAATTTAACCGCACAAGATCATTTAAAAGTTTTTAAATCTTTAAGTATAAAAAGCTGGGATAATAAATTAGAGCAAGAAATTTTAAATGATTTAGCGATTCCTCTGCATAAAAAAGTCGAAAAAATGTCGCGAGGCGAGCAAGTTAGACTTAGAATTTTATTGAGCTTACCCCGACTGCCGCGTGTTATTTTAATTGATGAAGTGACAAATGAATTAGACACTGATTCTCGCAGAGCAATTTTTAAAAAACTTGATACCTATTCATTTGATACTGGAGCGCAGGTTGTGGTTGCAACCAATATGGTAGAAGATATTGAAAGGTATGCAACAGATATCATTCTCTTACAAAAAGGAGAAGTTATTTTGCAAAGTGAATTAGATTTAATTAAAGAGAAGCACAATACTACTTTTGAAGAAGTTATAAGAATTTATGAGAGGAAGGAATCGCTTGTGTGAAAGCCTTATCGATTTTTTTATTTAAACAATACTGGTCATTTATTTTAATTTGCTTATTAGGCACAGGCGTAGCTATTAAATTAGGTGGATTATGGAATTTTATTCCGTTTCTCATGCTGTTACTATTTTTTTATGAATGGAATATTGCGCCGAGAAAAGAACGTACTTGGTACTTTATTGAAACCTTGCCAATTACTTTTAATATTCGCTATCTTTTAAGAGTTATTGCTCCTTTTATATTTGGACTTTTAATTATTTTTACAATTACATACTTTAAAAAAGATTATGAAAACTCTTTAATTCAAAGTCTAACAGATGCATTAAGAATTTCTGCTTTATTTACTTTGAGCTCTATTTTGGCACAAAGTATGTCTGGATTTATTGCATGGTTTATTTTTGTTTACTTTGTTTGTTACTTATGTTCTTCAATTAGCTTTTATGAAATTGCAACGCTCATTATTTGTCTTTCTTCAAGTTATTATGTGTTATCCGAAAAAAGAGTGTCTAAATTTAAAACAGTTTATTTACCAATTATTTTATCTGTTGCATTACTGTCTTTAACTTCGGTGTTTAAAATTAAAATTTATGAATTTTCCTTAAGAGTCCCTATTCATAGTTTACAGCTTATGGTTGCGGATGCTCTTTTAGATAATAAAGCATTTTTAAGTAAAAATTTTGTTGTTGATTGGAGTCTAAATAATAATGACGGAATGTCTGGATACTCTAAAATATTGATTCCAGCAAAGTATGATGATGTATTGCTAGAAAAAATAGAAACTATTTATTTACAAGAAAAAGTATGTACTGAAAGCTGTTATAAGCTCGCTAATTTGGTTTCTAATTTTCCGCAAAACTGGAATTTAGAAAGATTAGAGCAATATGTAAACTCCAATAATACTGCGCAGCAAATTTATGCGTTACAAATTTTAGACGGCGCCTTGTCTCCCCTATTTTATAATCGTGTGTTACAGTTAACCAAAAGTGAAAATGATGAAGTTGCAATGCTTGCAATCAATCTAGCACGAAAATGGGAAGTGTTTGACGTAACAACTAATCCATTAAATTCAATTTACTAAGTTAATTTTGCTACTTTATCTTTGTTACGATTTTAAAAAAGGAAAATAGACTATGTCTTCCAAAAAATCGTTAAAGGTTGCTACAGTACAATTTGACCCAATTAGCGGTAACTTTGGTTACAACTCAAAGGTGATAGCTGCATTCTTAGAGGAGGCCGCGCAAGAAAGAGCGCGCCTTGTTTTATTTCCAGAGCTTGCTCTTTCGGGATATGATTTGTATTTGGTTGAAGAAGGTCGGTGTAGCGTTAATGAAAGTGGTGCTGCAATAAATTATTTATTAAACACGTGCAGCAGGCTACAAATTTATGCTGTTGTTGGTGCGTGTATTCAACGACCAGATGGTCTAGCAAATGGTGCATTTGTGATTAATGACAAAGGCAATATTTTAGGAATTTACGAAAAACATTATTTAGATAGTTTTGAAAAAAAATTTTTTCTTCAAGGCAAAACAGGTCTTCAGTTTGATGTTGATTCTTGGAAAATTTCTATTGCAATTTCCTATGACTCGCAACACCCAGAACATGCAAAGGCAATGGCCAAAGAAGATGCTGCTGTTTATTTGGTTTTGGGAGCGTTTATCAAAACTGGTAAAGAGTTAAGTCATTCTTCTATTTTTTCTACAAGAGCATTTGATAATACCATGTATGTTGCTGTATCGAATTTTGTTGGTAGCCATGGAGAGTTAGATTTTAGTGGTCAAAGCGCAATTTTTGATCCCGAAGGTCAAATTCTATGTGAAGGAAGCATAACAGAACCAGGTATTTTTTATGCCGAGTTGCATGAATCAGAAATATTACGAATTAAAAACCAACCTCAAGCACCTATTGATATTCCTGTAAATCCATTTTTTCATAAGTAACCAGATTGATTTTAAAATTAAAAAACAGTGCTATTTAAAATAAATTTTTTTAATTTTTGGGAAGCGCTGGTTTTTAAAAATATCATTTCATTAAAATAACATAAATTTAATTTATTAAAAAATTTATATTAATTTATATTAAAAATTAAATTTATAAAATAATAAAAAACTAAAAATATCAATTATTTAGTTTGATAATTTTAGTTTTTTTTGATATTTGATTTTTGAATTTAAAATAGTTCTATTTTTTTTACATAGGAGGTATAATTGTATAAATCTATTTTTAAAATAGCGTTAACTTCTTTATCGATATGTGGTTTTTATTTTGGTAATGCGAGTGCTAATAGTAATTCTCAAAATTTTTGTCACGTATTGGGGCAAAAATTAAATAATAAATACAGCAATGGTTCTATTTCGACATTAACGTATTTTAATTATTCTTTGTTAGGTGGCACAGATTACTATCAACGCACTGAATATAAATTTGATTATAGTGACTATTCCAACTCATTAGAAGATTGTTCTTATACGAATTATGGAAATGGCGATGAAAGAGTAAAATTGAGGTTAACACGGGTTACACCAATTGTAATTAGTGAAAATATGTATGATTATCCTAACCCAACTTTTGAAATTGATGTAAGACGGATAAGAGAATTGTCATTTTATCAAAAATTTAATGCAGGATTTTCTACATCTAGAGATTATGGATGGCATGTAAATTTTGTTTATTCTCATAATTGTGAAAACAATATTAGCAATTCTCTTATAAAATTATTTCAAAATAAATTTAAAAATGAAAATACAATAGTGCCTAGTAACTTTAATGATTTAATAAAAAATATGGTTTCAAAAAATGTTTGCAATGCACATTATTTGAGTTTAGAAAATATTATTAACGATATAATAAAAGGATAAAAAATGAAAAAGTTATTAGGTAAATTTATTATTTGTAGTTCTATATTATCAGCTTCTTCAACTGCTATGGCTTCTGATTGTGTGCTGTATCAAGGCTCTCCTCATGACAATGGTTATCAACTTAGCATGTCAAATGGCGAAGCTTATCATGATTTTTCTAATATAATGATTAGTAGTAGAAGATGGGTTGGCTATTTTTGGGGTATGCTCTTTGGTGGTTGGATGGGGTACGACGAATCTTTTGATAACCAGACAAGTAGTGCAGAAGTCGCGCCTGGTTGTGCATTATATTTATATGAAAATGCTAATTATACCGGAAAAAAAACTGAACTAGCAAATCCAATTAGCAATTCACAGAGTTTTACACAAAATCTTCATGAAATTGGAATAGGAGATACTGTTTCTTCGGCACTGTGTCAATGCGGTAATGTATTTCAGCCAGAGTTTGCAAAGTGAATTAAATTATAATTTTAATAAATTTAATTATCAAAAAAATAATTTTTACAGAGAGCAAAACTTTGATTAAAAAATTATTGCCTGTTTTTTTATAACGCACATTCTGTGCAAATGCGCAAAGTATTATTTTTAGTGAATTGCGCTCAGTCAATTCAGTATTATTTTGGCAACTATATAGGAAAAATAGAACATGGTTATTGGAAGTCTCTCTTGTTTTCAGGAGTGATAGTGCGGCATTCCAATTTACAAACATAGCACAAACCAAAATTATAATTTATAAGTTGAGTATGAAATTGCTGCTAAATTTTTGCGCATCACATCTGATCTATACTGTTTTTGATGCGTTAAGTTCCATAGGAGAAGGTGTAGTAAAAGGTGCTTATGAAGACATGAATTGAATAAAATAAAGCCGATTTTTTTTTATTTTATGGGCGATAGCTTAATATAAAAGCAAAACTACAGAAAAATTAAAAAGTCACTAAAATAATTGCTATCATTTAAAAATTAAGATAAAAATCATGATGAATTTAAAATTAAGCATGATTTTTATAGAGGGTAATAGCATTTATTGTTAGAAATAAGGTTGCAAAATAAAAAAATTATAATTTAAAAATTTTTTTGTAAATATTAAAATTTATCATCTGGAGAATTGTATGAAAAAATTAGTGACAGCAACTTTAATGTTATTTCAAACTGTAGCGTATGCAAATAGCAAATATATGAAAAATTCGGAAGAAGTGATTAAACACGAAAAAGAGGTTATTTTTCCAGAAATTATTTTTTCAATGTATAAATATAATTTATCTGATAGAAAAGATAATTTAAAAATAATAATTGAAGATTATAACAATAATAAAATAAAATTAGAAAATTTAATTATAGAATTTGATAATTTGTATAAAAATATTGTTATTGATGAAATTGTGAGTTTTGATGAGGCCGATAATTTAAGAAATAAAATTGATCGGTTATCGAGTTTAAAAAGTACAATCCGAAATTCTATGTTTGAATTCAGAGAATCAGAGCTCAGAATAAGAAAAATTGATAAATCATTAGATAATTATTGTGAAGAGTCAAACTTAATTTTTGATTCTAAAGAAATTAATTTGCATCCATTAATAGCTGAAAGATCTATTTATCTAGACGATAGATATACTTCGGATATATTGAGAATGGGAGTTGCAGCTATTTTAGAAATTAAGTTTAAAAGAAGAGATATGCGAAATATTGAATATTGGAGTGTTAATGAAAGTTTAGAATTTCACGAAGCAAAAAATTGGTACTATAAAAATACTTGGGTTAAGCAGCCCCAAAAAATAAAAGAATTAGCATTATCTATTTGTAAAAATTTACCAAGCGAATTTGTGTTAACAGAAGAGCAAGTTAAAAATAAAGAATTTATTTTTAACTTTGTTTCTCACTTAAAAGGTATGATTGATAGTTCAATACAGAGTATTGATAAATTTTATAATAATAAAGTTTATACTACAGATCAATTAAAAGCATTAATCGACAGGTTAAATTATTTAAGTGGAGATATTGATCTCAATGAGCTCAAAAGATTTGATGATAAATTAACATTATTTTATATTTTTATGGATAATGAAATTAATAGATTAAAAAATGATGTAAAAAATAGCGTTAGAAAATTTATCGATGAGCAGGCAATAAAAGAATCCGACAGTTATAAAGAAAAAAGCCGACAATATGAAAATCTATCTAGAGCAAGGAGTATTTTTTACCAAGATATTCTTCATAAATCCTCTCAAGATTTGCTAAAAATTTATCTAAATTATCAGAATAATTGTAAAGAATATATTACTCAAAAACAAGTATTATATGCAAAAATAGATTCTGATGTTAAAAAAATGAGAGAAAATTATGAAAATGATTATAATAGAAATGATCCGTTTTTTAGAAATATTGACAACAAGGTTTCCATTTTAAAAGATGAAAATAATAAAAGACAACAAAAAATTTGTAATAAATAGGAGATTTTATGAAATTATTTTTATTATTATTGAGTTTTTTAATTTTTATTTCTTGCAATAATGATGGAGGAAAAGGGGGTAATGTTAATTCTTCTAAAAAAACTGAAGTTGAATATACATCACAAGGGGAAACTAATTGTAGAGATATTATTATAGAAAAAGACCGCACTAATTATCAATGTAATAATGAAGAATTTAATTTTAAATCTGCTAATAAGATTATTATCAGTAAATTTTCTGATAATAAAAAGATACTTGATTATTATACAAAACAAACTTTTACGGCAGGAATAATGGGCGAATTTTCTTTTAGTGAAAATATTGAAAATATTGAATTTACAGCAAGGCAAATGACCGAAAAGTTGGTGAATGCTATTAAAAAAATAACTACACAAAGATCAAAAGATGTTTTTGAAGAAAAATTGCCTGAAATCAACACAACCCCTATAGAGGCTTTTAAAGATATTGATTTTGATAAGTTAATAAGTATTGATTTTAATAAACAATAAATTTCTAGTTAATAGTTGAAAAAGAGAAATTAGAATAAGAATGTAAATAATAAATAAATAGGTGGATAGATTAGCCATAGTTGGGTTATGTGATTTAAATTTGCCGCTTTGAGCGAATTTTTTGTAAACACGACTTAAGCTTTTCGTGTTGAGTGGATGAAGACCTTCTTAAAAAATTTGCAATCATGGTTGATAACTTTTCATCTTTTGGCGACTAGGTTTTTAGATTTGTTGCGAATAAATTGTGCTCGTATCATGATTTATACCATGCCCTCTGATCTGGATAATGGTTTACTTCCTAAAAATAACCGTTATTTCGCCCGATTTGTTACCTTCAATAAGCCCGAATTATTGATTTCAATAACCAAAATATTTTCAGAGCAATAATTAAATAAATAAAAACATTGAGTTACAAGTCAAGGTGACTGGATGCTTTTATTTAAGCTTTTATAATTATTAAAAAATTTAATTTAAATAAACATATTCTAAAAAACTATTTGAGAAAAAATATTAAAAATCCGAAGGTTAAATATGAGGCATGAGCTCAAGCCAAGAGGCGATCAATTATTTCAAATTTAATTAAAATTGATTGAAATAATTTTTATAATATTTTTATTAAATTATATATATTTATTAAATATTTGTAGTTTTTTGTGATTATTTTTATGTTGATATTTCTTGTTTTAACAGTGAGAAGTCATAAAAATATAAGATTATATATCAATTATTTATTAGTAGTTGATAAATTATACAATGGAGATAATTATGAAGTTAATAATTTTTATTGTTTTATTTTTCGGATTTTTAAAAGCGTTTTCTTCTCAATGTGTTCTTTATGAACATGTTAATGGACATAACCCAATTGTGTTAAAAACAGGGGAATTTGAGTTTTTAGGCTTTCGTTTTGAATTAAATCATGGAGACGAAATTTCTGACCTTACGGCAATTACTATTTTAAGAAAAATATATTTTCGGGGAGTTAAGAGCTGGAAAAAAACCTCACGTTCATTAGATAAAAATGTGAGCATGGTATCTTTAAATCCTGGATGTTACATTATGCTTTATGAGGGTTACAATTATAATAAAAATGAATATAAAATTACTAATTATTCTTCAATTATATTATTTCAAAATTTATATGATTTTGGAATTGATAATTTAATTTCATCTGTTAAGTGTTATTGTAGTAGTTAAAAATTTATTATTAATCTAAAAATAAATTTTTGTAGTTAATTTAGCTTCATTTTCTGAGTTTTTATTTAAATAACTAAGTTGCACAGAAAAATTCCTAGAAATATAATAAGATAATATTGCTTTACTTTCTGATGATAATGTAATGTTATTTTTATTAAATCTGTTTCCAAGTTCTGTGGTAACTATAAATTTTATTTTTGAGTTAATTTGTTCTACATACCCAAAAAGAAAAGTAGGACCAAAATGCCAACCAAAATTTCTAGAATATCCTGTATCTAAATGAAGAAGTGAATAAAAAAATCGATTGTTTTCTTCTCCAAATAAAGTAGCACCAACGCCAAACTTTAAATAACCTCGTTCATACTTTGCCTTTTCGTTAAAGCCAAAATTATTTTCTAGTCCTAAATCAAAATGCCAGGCTAAAAATTCTATATTCTCAAGATTTTTTGGCAAAGACATGATTTCTAATAAATGAAATTTGCGTAGTTCAAATTTTTTGTCTGTCACATTATAACGAAAAGTTGTATCGAGAAAGCCTATACCTAAACTATTACTATAACCTAAATCACTATCTTCATAATTATGCAGAGCGGGGCGCCACTGAAGTTCTGTAAAGTAGCTTTCAGCAAGTACACTACCCACACTCATTGCGACCATTCCAGAATCATGCCCTATATGAGGCGGATTTGATTGTGGTTTATTTTCAGTTTTTTCTAATTTAACAGCGTCTTTAGCTCTAGATAAAAGTAAAGTATGTCTTAGTTTTCCATATTTAACTAGATCGTTTGAGCCCACAAGTTTTTCTTTGTAATCAATATATTCTAATGTAGAGTCGATAACATTTGCTTTACAGTATTTATCACAATTCGAAAACGTATTTTCTAAAATGTTATTGTTTTCAACAATATTTTTTAAAATTATACTTTCAGTATTATTGAGTAAAGCAACCTTTGTGACATAGCGCGACAGAACAGAAGGTCTGTAAGTGACATTTGTGACAAAATTAGGAATATTTTCTACAATTCTAATTGTATCAGAAGGAATTGCATATATTAAAGCTTTATTTGTTAGAAAAAGATCTGGTTTAGCAGCCTCTAGCAAGGCAAGCATAACGTATGCGCAATTATCATCTAAATAGTAATAATCAATATAAGTCCAGCCAACTTCCCAAAGCAGTAGCTCAAGCAATTTAATTTCATTTTTACTAAAGTTTAACTTATATTCCCACAAGTCTCGGCTTTCATAATTATTATATTCTTGAATTTTTTGATAATATGGTAATACAGAAAATTTTCCTTTATAACCTCCAAGCAAACCTTTAAAAACAAATAATAAATCTTTATTTAAAGGAACAAATGCTGAAAAATTAGTGATATCGTCAAGTAATGCAGAATCACTACTTTCTACTGCTTTTCTGTGAAGTCTAAGAAAAGTATGTCCAAATAAAGAGCCTGGGCCATCAGCGACATAATTTGAAAAAACTAACGAAATACCATTATACTCAAGATAGTTAATAAAATTATTTAATTGGTTACATTCTTGTTTAGGAATTTTCTCGGTATCAATTTGTAATTCTTGAATAAGAAAATGCATTCGTGCTGGGTATTTGCATTGAGGATGCATAGAAACTTCATTGATTTCTATTAAGCTAGAATTGAAAAATGCTGTTAGTGTTGCAATAAGTTCTTCTTCAGGATTATTTCGCCCATTTTTGGCAAGAAAAAATTTAGAATCACTAACCAAGCTTTTTTGCTTTAAACTAAAAGTTTTATCTGGAATAAATAAGATTTTTTTCCAAGCTCTTGCTTCTGCAGTTTTGAGTTTACGAGCTTTTTGGATAAGTACGTTTAGGTAACTGTTTTCATTTGCGAGAGAGCTTTTTGATACTAATATTATGTTTAAAGTAAAAATAAAAAAAGCACATATTAAATAAAATTTTATAATCATCATTTTTAAATTAGGCGTTCACAACTTCCAGAAAGAGTATTATGTTCTTTTAATTCTTTTTTGTAATTTTCTAGCACTACAGTTGGTTCAGAAGAATCAAATAATTTATTGTAGTTTTCTTGGCTTAATTTTAAAAACTGCTCTTGAGGACAGCCAAATACTTCTGCTAGTGCAGAAATATGTTCTCCATTGCCTTGAGCTGCTTCTTTGTTGAGACTCGAAAAGTTTGCAGCCATAAATACTTCTTGTTCTTGTTTTAGAGCCATATCACTGCGTGGTGCAACGCAATTTGAAGTACCAGAAGACATCGCAAAGGTTTGCGTGGGTCCAAAAATATTATTTACAACTGAGGCTCCTATTTGAGGCAGCATGTCTTTTTCTTTTATAAATATTGAGGCTACACCACAACCACTCATTCCATAGGCTTCAGTGCTTTTGTAGTTACCTTTTTTGGCAAAGGGGTTTTGTGAAAAGGCTTTGTTGCTCAAAACAAAAACAGATAATGCAGAAAAAATAAGTAATTTTTTAAGTTTCATAAAATTTGCTCCCGAATAAAATATTAAGTTAAATTATTAAGCTGCATCCATTGACTAAAACAGGATCATTTTTGATTTCTGATTGAATGACTTCGAGTGCAGCCATACTTCCGGGAGATATAAATATTTTTTCATATGAGTTTTGTAGTTTTACTGCAAAGTTAGGATAAATATCTTTTTTGCAACCAAATGTGCTTGAAAATGCTTTTAAAGATTCACCATCTCCTTGAGCAATTTCTTTAGACAGCGCAGAAAAGTTATCTGCAATAAATCGTTGTTGTGCGGTGAGTGCAACTTCTTGTGAAGGCTCTAAGCAGTTTGAAGTTCCTGATGTAATACCAAAAAACTGGGAACCAAAAAGCGATCCATTTGTTGTTGCAGCAAAAACTTGATTGCCATTTTCTCCCATCACTTGAGAACCAAAACCACATCCTGCCATACCAAAAGGGGATTTTGCATAGCAAAGTGAGGTGATACCTAAACTTAAAAGAGCGGTAGATTGTAAGATTTTCCTGAAAAGCATAGGAAGCTCCTTTTTTAAAGCATCTAAATTCCTGTTACTTAATAGTAAATTAATTTCTTAGAGTCAAATAATATTTAGTAAAAAAATTGAAAGTTAATTGTATTTTTATATTTATTTATTTTTTAGTTATACAAATTAATTTTTTACAGGATCTGTGGGTTCGGTAGGTTCAACTGGGTCTGTAGGTTTTACGCCAATTGTATTACCACAAACTGTTGCATTGTTAATTAAATTAATTATTCCAACATTATTTTTAAATACAACGTCTCCATCAACTCTAACATTATCAAGATTTAGTGTTTGGCTAATATTAAGAAACTTACTAAAGCTTCTGATAATAATATTTCCTTTAATTAACGAATTTTTAATATAATTATTTCTACCCCAAAGAATTATATCTTTTTCAAATGTCGTTTCATCTGCGTTTAAATCGCTAAATATTTTGGCAACATCATTTACAGTTGAATAAGCTATTGTTGTACTTCCAAATACAGTTAACTTTTTATAACTAGAATTGTTTGTAAGAAATGTGCCACTAAAAATAGTATCAGAAAATTTTGAATTTGATATACTGCTGCTTCCATATACTTTTAGTTTATTTACAAATGTTGAATCATTTGCACTAAATGTTCCAAAAATATTTGAATTACCCGATAAACTACAGCTACTAAATTGGCTTGAACCATATACATCAATGTCAGTATAGGTATCATTAAAACAAACAAATGAACCGTAAATTGCTTCACCATAAACGTTAGTCGCTATGGTTTGAAATAAAAAAGATAACACTAGATATAACTTAAATTTTAATTTCATACGACCTCCTTAAAAATTTTTTCTTAATACATTTAACATTTTTTTGGATTGCAAAAATTTATCTATTAATATTAATTGATAAGAGATTTAATGTCAAATTATGTTAAAATAAAATTATTCAATTGATTGTAAGTCAACTATCTTCAGAGAAAGGATATAATTTGGGGGCTTCTTTTGAAATTTTTGTAGGTGCTATATGAACACTAGTACCTATATCTATAGAATGCAATATAAATTAAATTTTAATCACAATTATAAGTCTAGTTTAATTTGATTTTATTTAAGAAATTTTCTGGAAATATTGAAAAATATTTTTTTTAAATTCATATCTTGTTAGTTCATTTGTATCAATGACATCAGATAATTTTTAGATGTCATCAATCCTACATCTTTTTCTGTTGACTTAATTATTTTTGTAATAAAGTTCTTTGCTTATTTGTCAAAATTAAATACAGGTTTTAATTGTTTTAAATCGCAAATTAAAATTATTTTGGATTCTTTCTTTAAAGAAATTTTAAACTTATTATCTTTGATTGTTTTTTTATTTAAATTTACTTTCTTGTGTAATTAATTTTAAAATAACAAAAAATTAATAAAAACTTACTGAAAAGGAGTATTTTATCAAAAATTACAATAATAGAGAATATTAAGTTGTTCAAATTTGTAGATTGATAAGAAATTCTTTTAACTTGTATCTTTAAATTTATATTAAAAGTAATTTATTTTTGTGAATATTAAAAAACCCCAGTAAAGAAAGATATTCTTACTGGGGTTTTAACCAAATGAGTTTTTGCTTACTTGCTAGACTCAAATTCTGCATCAACCACGCCATCTTTGTTTTTAGAGTTGGTTTGGTTGCTGTTGCTTGCATCAGGATTAGGCGTACCTTGATCTTGTTGCGCGCCTGCGTTTTTGTACATTTCTTCTGCGAGCTTGTGTGCTTTAGTTTCGAGAGAAGCAATAGCTGCCTCAAGAGCCTCTTTATCTTCTGCTTTGGTTTCTAGCACGCTGCGTGCATTAGAAAGTTCGCTTTCTAGCGCAGACTTCATATCTGCTGGCAATTTATCGCCGTTTTCACGAAGATTTTTTTCTGTTTGGAATACAATTCCATCAAGTTTATTGCGTGCTTCAATTGTTTCTCGACGCGCTTTGTCTGTAGCAGCATTGTGTTCTGCGTCTTCTTTCATGCGCTTGATGTCTGCTTCAGAAAGACCGCCGGAGTTAGAAACAGTAATTTTTTGTTCTTTGCCAGTTCCGAGGTCTTTTGCTGACACTTTAAGGATACCGTTTGCATCAATATCAAAAGTCACTTCGATTTGAGGAATGCCGCGAGGTGCTGCAGGGATGTCTGCTAAGTTAAAACGACCTAAACTTCTGTTGTCGCGAGCCATTTGACGTTCACCTTGGAACACACCAATTTCAACGCTAGTTTGGTTGTCTGCAGCGGTGGAGAAAATTTGGCTTGCGCGCTTTGGAATTGTGCTGTTGCGTTCGATCAGAGTGGTGAATACGCCACCCAAGGTTTCAATACCTAGGCTAAGCGGAGTCACATCTAAGAGAAGCACGTCTTTAACTTCGCCACCAAGCACGCCTGCTTGCACAGCAGCCCCTAATGCCACAACTTCGTCTGGGTTAACAGTACGATTAGGTTCTTTATTAAAGAATTTTTTAACTTTTTCACCAACTAATGGAATACGAGTGGAACCGCCAACCATGACCACTTCATCAATTTGATCGATAGTGAGTTTTGCATCACTCAATGCTTTGCGGCATGGTTCAATTGTTTTATCGATAATATCCATAATCATTTGCTCAAACTGCGAACGCATTAGGCTCAATGCAAGGTGTTTAGGTCCTGTTTGATCGGCAGTTAAATAAGGAAGATTGATGTCAACCTTAGTTTGGCTTGAAAGTTCGATTTTTGCTTTTTCAGCAGATTCTTTTAGACGTTGCATTGCCATAGGGTCTTTAGAAACATCAATAGACGTTTGTTTTTTGAACTCTTCAACTAAAAAGTCAATAAGGCGCTCATCAACGTTGTCGCCGCCAAGGTGGGTGTCACCGTTAGTAGAAAGCACTTCAACCACGTTATCGCCAACTTCAAGGATAGACACATCAAATGTACCGCCACCGAAGTCGTAAACTGCGATTTTTTGGTTGGTTTTTTTGTCGAGCCCATATGCTAAAGCGGCTGCTGTAGGCTCATTAATAATACGAAGAACCTCAAGGCCAGCAATGCGGCCAGCATCTTTAGTCGCTTGGCGTTGGGAGTCATTAAAGTAAGCAGGTACTGTGATAACAGCTTGAGTGACAGTCTGTCCAAGATAGTTCTCTGCTGCTTCTTTAAGTTTTTGAAGAACTTTTGCAGAAATTTGTTGTGGGCTTAAATCTTTGCCGCCAATTTCAAATAAAATATTATTATCTGATCCTTTTTTTACAGAGTATGGCATTTTGCCGGCTTCGCTTGAGCGTTCAGAGAAGTGGCTACCAATAAAACGTTTTGCTGAGTAAATGGTGTTGCGTGGGTTTGTAACTGCTTGGTTGCGCGCAGGACGACCAACAATAAACTCGCCATCGCGTGTGTAAGCAACCACAGAAGGGGTTGTACGCTCGCCTTCTTGGTTTGCAATCACTTTTGCTTGACCATTTTCCATAACTGCAACCACCGAGTTGGTTGTTCCTAAGTCGATACCAATAATTTTACTCATACAAAAAACCTCCGAATAGGGATGACAATAAATCACTTTTGTTATTTTTTAATGTAGGGAAATAGTAGTACTTTTATTTACTTAACGCTAAGCTAAAAGTACAGGGCCTCTTTTTTCCCTGCTTGCGTGGAACATAAGCACCCATTTTCTACTGTCAATATAGAAAGTAATAAAACTATATTCTTTCTTACGTTAATGTTTGCAGGGTTTGACAGTATCAGATAAATGAGCATATGAAGAGTTTTTTTTTCTTAAGATTTTATGGAGTCGTTGTGTTAAGTTTAGACAGTCTCATATATTTCTTTACAAATTATGGTACGATTGCTGTTTTTGGAGTTCTTTTGTTATGTGGATTTGGCTTGCCAATTCCAGAAGACATTACCTTAGTAGCTGGTGGCTTTATTTCTTCCTTGGCATGTCCAATAGAGGGCTCATTTCTACATGCTTTTCAAAATTGTGACTCTGTACATATCATGCTTGCTATCTCTATGGCTGGTGTTCTTTTAGGAGATAGTGTGATGTTTTTTTTAGGTTATATTTATGGAGAAAAGTTACTTAAAATAAAATTTTTCTCTAGAATTGTGACACAAGAAAGATATCAATGGGTGCAAGAAAAATTTGCGAAACACGGATTTTGGTTTATTTTTGCAGCCCGTTTTATGCCGGGTTTGCGAGCGCCTATTTATGTTGTTACGGGAATTACAAAAAAAGTCAGTTACTTAAAGTTTTTTTTAACAGATGGAATGGCAGCAATTATTAGCGTCCCTATTTGGGTTTATCTTGGGTTTTGGGGTGAAAGGCAACTCAGTGATCTAGAAGTTCTAGACTATTATATTAAAAAAGGTCAGTTTGGAATTATTGGGTTTGTTGCGATAGCGCTTGTAACGTTTTTGGTTATTTGGTTTGTAAAGAAAAAAATTAAAGAAAAAACAGGGTTTTAATTACTTAAATTTTTGTATGGATTTTTAACAATGAATTCTAGTGTTGAGTTTATGATTATTAGAGGAATTATCCTCTATTTAGGTTTTCTTTTTGCGATTACTGTTTATCAAGGAACTATTGCAATAGTTGCAAGAAAGCTTGGTGATCGTTCTTTTACCACAAATCAAATGGCAACAATAAATCCGTTACCTCATATAGAATTATTTGGAACTGTGATTTTGCCACTTATGGCAATTATTTTACATGCCCCATTTATTATTGGTTGGCCTAAGACTTTTAGTCTTGAAACACGTTACTTTGCAAAACCAAAGCGTGATATTAATATAATTTATATTTCAGCCGTTGCAGCAAATTTTTTGGTTGCATTTATTGTTATGGTGATTTTTCGTGCGATTGGGGGCGGAACTTATTTATTAAATCCTGCCACTGATTTATCTAATCCTGATTTATTGATAAAATTTATTATAGGATCAATAGGGATTACAAATGCTATTTTAGGTGGATTGTATTTATTACCTATTCCAAATTTTTCTGGTTGGCAGTTACTTATAAATAATGTTTCTTATAAATTGTCTCAAAAGCTACAAGAACATGCACTAACAATTTCAATTGTCTTTTTATTGCTTATAATTTTAAAGATATTTAATTTTTACTTTATTTTTATTGCAAATCTATTTTTTGTTGGTAGCAATACATTTATGGTTTTTGGTTAATGAATAAAAATTTTTTGTATACTATTTATAGTCATTCTGATGCTGATGGGGGGATAGCTGCCGCATTATTTACTAAATTTCTTTACGGTAAATACGGTAAATATGGTTGGAACGTAGTTGTACAACCAGTAAATCATGTTTCTTCTGAAGGAGAATGGAGTTTAAAAGAAATTTTATGGCCATGTGCGATTTTAGACTTTACCATCCACCCCTCCTTTTTAAGTAACAGGTTTTTTTTAAATAAAACAATTCAAGACAAGCAACTTGACGACGGAAACATATTGCCACATTGTTATTGGATTGATCACCATCCTACAGGCTCAAGTTATCCTTTTTTATCAGAAGCAAATACCGCTGAACTTATTCCTAATGTTATAACAAAATGGGACACTTCAGCGATAAGTACACCAGGATTGTTAAGAAAACATTTTCATGAACTCGAATTCCCCGGGAAAATAATTCAAGATTACGAAGAGTTTATTGATTTAGCAGAAATTATAGATGGCGCAATGTATGTTAATTCTGAGGCAGCTCATGATTTTTCTTCATCTGCAGTAAAGCTACAAACTTTATTTAATGCAAGTCATGGAATTATTAATAAAGAAGCTTTATATAAAAAGCTAGTCAAGCAAATTGTAAAAAGCCCAAGTGTTGAGGATTTATTTGATTCTGATTTATTATACTCTAGTATTATAGATTTTGAAGAACAACAATTTAATAAGCAGTTAAGAGCTTACAAAAAAGTAATAAAAAAAGAAGGTATAATCGCTTTTTCTGATTTTTCAAAAAGTAACGAATATAAAGGTATGGGTAGATTTGTACCTTATTTATTGTATGCTGAATGTAATTATGCACTTCATGTTTTTCCAAGTTATCAAAAAAATACTTATTCTGTTTCTTGTGGAATAAATCCTTGGAATAAACCTAAAAATTCTTTTAAGCATTTAGGCAATTACTTTGCTAAAAATTTTGCTGGGGGAGGACATGCATATGTTGCAGGGGGTAAAGTAAATGATGAAAATTTTTATAAAATTAGAAAATTAATAGATTTTTTAAATGAAGAATAATTAATCAATTGTCAATTTAATCTGTTCCAAAAGTAATAAATTCTTCATCTGTTGCAGAAGGTGCTACTGCTTTTTTAGCACCATCGTTGTAACCTTCCATAATAAAATCTAATTGCGCATTTGTTAACAAATATTTGGATTTATTATCTTGAGAGTTAGTTTGAAGCTGAGCTGGCGGAATTTTACTTTGAACAGGCTGTTCACTGGCTTCTTTTTGCAGTTTTTCTAAAAGATTTTTAGACTTAACGTAACTATTGGAGCTTTTTTCATACGACTTTTTAGCAAATTCAAGAGCTTTTGGGGTATCTCCCATTTTAGAATAAGCCAATGCAATATTGTAAAGCAAAAGATACTCTTTTTCTGGAGCATCAATGATCTTCATGGCATTACGATAAAGTGAGATACCATCATTGAATTTTCCTGCTTTAACAAGCAAAACTCCTTTATTATTAAAAAAACTGGCAAGTTCTCCTCCTTTTTTTAATTTTGCAAGAACTTTTTTGCTTTCTTCAATGCGCCCTTGAGTTGCTAGCACACGTCCTAGGCCAAAAGCGGCACGATCATCAGTAGGGTTGAGTTTTAATACACTTTTAAAATTTTCTTCAGCTTTATCTGTTTCGCCATTGCCAAGGCTAAGTTCTCCAATAACCAGGAGTCTGTCGATATTGTGTGGACTTAAATTTTTTGCTTTATCTAAAGCTTTCATTGCATCTTCAAAACGATCTGTTTTGATAAAAACTTTTGATAATAGATTTAAAGCAGGAATATGGTTGGCGTCAATTTTTAAAATTTTGTTTAAAAACTCTTCTGCCTTTTTTATTTCTTGCGTTCTAAGTAAAAGCTCGGCATATAAAGTTAAAAATCTAAGAGAACTGGGCTCTTTTTTTAAGCGCGGTAATAAAATTTCTTCAGCAATTTTATAGTTTTTTTCGATAAGTGCATTTTTAAATTGTAATTGAAAATTGCGATCACTATCTTGATTTTTTTGTTGCTCTTCCAATTCTTGAAAACGAGTTAAAAATTCTTTTTCACTAATTGGTTTTGATAAAATTTCAAAAAAATAAAATTCTGAGATAATTGCTTTGTCTTCTTTACCAATGCTTCCAACTAAAGGTACACAAAAAGTATCTCGAATTTTTTTATTTGCATGTGTTTTAATATATTGAACCAAAGCAATGCCAGAAAAAATTGGCATTCTGACATCGACAAATACAATATCGTAAGGATTTGGGTTTGTTTCGAGTTCTTTAAGCGCGTCTTCTGCAGAAAGAAGGCCTTTGTAATGTTTTCTGCCCATTTTTCCAAATATTTTGTTCATTTGATTAATAATGTCTGGATCGTCATCAACAACCAATATGTTATTGAATATAACCTGTGTCATTTTCCCCCCTTCAGCTTGCTATAGATTTTAACATAGCCAAACGATACCTATAAATGTCAGTTAATTGCTATTACCTATAAAATTAGAAAAGGGGTTATAAGTTCGTTATGGCGCCCCCTAATTCGTTAGAAAAAAAACTAGACCGATATTATAATGATATTATTGATAAACTTATGGAGATTGTTGAAACACACAAAAATGTATTGGGAGAACAAAAAGAACTTAAAAAAGATGTTGCAAAACTTAAAGAACATTTACTTGAAGCAAAAACTAGTATTGAACAATTAGAAACTTTAGTTTCAAATATTAACCGAGCAGCAGCTTCTGTTTCACACTCAAACCAAGCAAACACAGTCATTTTGCCTGCCTCTCAAACAGTTGTTGTGTCACAAGCCACCCCTACCATTTCGTCGCAACAGCAACAGAGTCAAACAGTGAGTGCTCCAGAAGAAAAAGTCGTTAAAGCTCCGCCTGCAAAAGAGCCTCCTACACCGCCTCCTAAAGCAGAAGCTCCTGTTAAAAGGAGCTTAAAAGAATTTTTAGCACAAGAAGTTTCGATCTTTGATGTTAAGGTGTTAAATGCCTTCATCAAAGCGACTAGAGAAGTTGTCAAATCAAATGCCTTAAAAGAACCCAGTTTTATAAAACCTATCATAGACGGTAAAATGCAGTTTCCTATTACAGTTGCGGGGCGTATGCAACTTGCGCGTGATAAAGGAAAAGGCGCGATGGCTTTTTGTTTATGTCAAGAATCGGCAAGCGAAATAACGCGTGCTGTGTTGTGTATGCCTGAACAAGAGACGCTGTCTTCTAATGATATTAAAGACGTAACAAGTGAAATTTGTAATCAAATTTGTGGAAAATCAAAAGTTAACTTAAAAAATGATGGCTATAGTTTTGATATTGGTTTGCCAGAAATTCATCAAGGAAAAACGTCTGAAATAATGGAATCGTTAGGCAAGCCAAATGTTGCTTTATTTTTTGAATTTAATAAACAGCCTTTTTATATATTTTTTTGGGGTTAAATTTTTTAATCTAACCCCAAATTTGTTTTAGGTATTATTTGAATTTGCAAAAAAAGATCGGTTATTGTAACAAGCGAAGCGCCAATGCTGGAATTTGATTTGATTGTGTTAGCACAGACACGCCAGATTGTTTTAAAATACTTGTTTGTGCAAGTTTTGCAGATTCTTCTGCAAAATCTGTATCACGAATACGGCTGTTTGTTGCGGCGTTGTTTTCTGCTTGAATGCTTAGCTGATTGATTGTTGAATTTAAACGGCTTTGAATCGCACCCATTGTTGAGCGGAAAGACGAAACCTTAGTAATTGCATCATCAATTACGCTAATAGAGCGTTGCGACATTTCTTTAGTCGAAACGCTTGAAATGTCATCCTCTTCAGAAGTCCCTAAATTTAAGCCGTCTTCATCAACAGAGGCATTAATACTGCTAAAATCAATACGAATAACGTTTGTTGGATTTGGGTTATCAAGGCTATCTGCAGATTCAAAAAAGTTTTTACCAACTTGGATTTCTAGAGGAAATGTATTTGATCGTTTAGTTATTTCTTCGTCAATTCCATCTTGTTCTCCAACTAAAAGAAGTGTTCCGTTGAATTCAGTTGTTCTAGAAATACGGTTAATTTCATCTTTAAGCTGGCTAAATTCTTTATTTAAAAAATCTCTTTCAGTATTACCAATTGTATCACTTGCGCCTTGAATTGAAAGTTCGCGAAGACGGGTTAAAATGTTACCAATTTCGTTTAATCCACCTTCTGCGGTTTGAATCAGCGACACACCATCATTGGCGTTGCGTCTTGCCATAACTAAACCACGGTAATCAGCTTTAAGCTTTTCGCTTATTGCAAGCCCTGCGGCATCATCAGAAGCTTTATTAATGCGAAAACCTGAAGACAACTTTTCCATTGAAAGATTGTTCATGTCGTTACTTATTGTTAAGTTACGTTGTGCATTAAGCGACTGCACATTTGTTGCAATACGAAACCCCATAGCAAATAACCTCCTAAAACATGGAACCTTGATAGTGCTGTTGAAAAAATTTTTGTTTTTTCTTTAGCAAGGTGCATTTTTTTTGACAGTGTCAAAATTGCATTATTTTAATCGTTATTACTCAATTTCTCTTTAGTTATTTTTATAAATAATTAATTGATTAAAAGTATTTTTTTTCAGTTAAATTTATATTATTTTTATTTTTTTTGATGTATTTTTGTAAATAATTAAATTTTATATTAGTCTAATTTTTGCTTCTAAAAATTCTTTTTTTAAATTATCAACGAAATTGGCACAGGTTAAAATTTCTTTAATTTCTGAAACAATTTGACCAACTTCAAGTTCACCTTCTTGAATATTGCCATTTAGAATTCCTTCACGCGCTCTGCCTTTACCTAAAATTTGTAATAACTCTTCTTTTGATGCGCAGCGATTTTCTGCTTCTTCTATTTGTTTAGAAAAAGGATTCTCTAGAAGTCGCACTGGTACAAGTTTTTTCATTCTTAAAAACGTTGCATTGAAAGTCGCATCACACATAGCAAGTTTAAAATTGTTGTGCGCAGAGCTTTCTTCAGTTGCAGCAAATGCAGTTCCAATTTGCACGCCCTCCGCACCCAGAGCAAATGCTGCCAGAATTCCCCTACCTGTTCCGATGCCCCCTGCAGCAATGATAGGGATTGAGAGCTTTTGATAGAGCTGTTGTAATAAGACAAGGGTTGTGATTTCGTCTCTGCCATTGTGTCCTCCCGCTTCAAATCCTTCGACAACGACGGCATCGACTCCTGCATCTTGGCATTTTTTTGCAAATTCTGGAGTGCTGACTACATGGACCACGGTGCAGCCATTTTGCTTTAAAAAAGCAGTCCATCGCTTGGGAGAACCAGCGCTTGTAAAAAAAATACGAATTCCTTCTTCTAATGCTGTGTTTATTTGTTCTTCTGTTTTTTCGTACAATAAAGGAAGATTAATACCAAATGGTTTAGGAGTTAGGCTTTTTGCTTTTTTAATTTGGCTTCGTAGCACGTCGGGCTTCATGCTTCCGGCACCGAGCAATCCCAAACAACCTGCGTTAGCGCTTGCCGCCGCTAATTTTGCCCCACTGACCCAAACCATTCCTGCCTGAATAATTGGGTGTTCGATTTTAAATAGATTTTGAATACGATTTTGAGGCCATATGTCACCTTTTTCCGCTTCCATATTTTCTCCATGAAACTGATAGTTTTATACAGTTATTTTTCTTTTGACTTAATTTGGTTAGTGTTATTTTTAAGTTTATTGATGGTTTGATTTTCGATTTCTTTTTTTCTTTTTGTGACTTCTTTGTCTATATTAGAGGGAGACGTTGGATAAAGAGGTTCTGGTGGTAACTTAACACCACATGCTGCTGTAAATATAAAAAAAGTTAAAATAAAATATTTTTTATAATTTTTCATTTGCTTTTTACCGAGAAAAAATTATGAATTCTTTTTTTGTGTTCTTCTTTTAAAAAATATTTATTAAATATATTAATGTCATATTCATAAAGTAAGCTTTTATTTAAAATTTTTTGTCTATTCATAAGATTGTCTCTTATTGGTTTAGGACAATCAATAATATTATCTTTCCATTTTATTAAATTTTGTTGGCAGGATTTGGCTGTTGTAAACGTTTGATCGACAAGTCCCAAACGGAGTAATTGTGTAGAAGTAAGACTGCATTTACCAACCTGGAGTGCAGCAACTTTTTTAGGATACAAGTTTGGGCATAATTCTGTTAAACGGAGCATGCCATTCCAACCAGCAGGAATCCCAAAACGAGTTTGAGATAAATGAAAGTCATAGTTTTTTCCAACGCTCCATCTAAAATCTGTTGCTAGCGCCAATTCAACTCCCCCTCCATATGAAGGTCCCGAAAGAATGGCAACAGAAGGAATCGATATTGAGTTTAACAGATTACAAAAAGAGCGAATAGATGCACCGTATTGTTGGCAATCTTCTAAAGAATTATTTTTTAAATCCTTAAGGTTACCACCACTTGAAAAAACTCCAGTAACAGCTGATTTTAAAACAATAAGTACACAATTATAATTGATTAAGAATTCTTCAAAAGTGCTTTTTTTATTTTCAAAATTAAAAGAGAGACTTTGCATAATGTGAGACATGCGAAGGCTTATTGCATTTTTTGTTGATGGGCTATTTAATACGACATAGCATATGTTTTCTTCTGCGTGTATTAAAAACTCTTCTCCATCAACAAGTTTAACCATAATTTTGCTCTCTTTCGCTTTTTATTTGGATTGAGCATCAACTTCTATAATATTATTTTTATTAGAATTATGCACTTGAGTTGTGCCTGGAAGTGTGGCAAACGGATCACTTTTAACTTTGTTGTTTGTCCCTGAAATCGCTGCATCAAATGCAGATAAATGCTTTGAGCGCGAACCAGCAGATTGCAATTCTTTATCGAGATCAATTTTTTCTACTCCATTTAATTCAGTAGAAAGTTTTGCAACAGCTTTAGATTTTTGTCTTGCATTACGAATTGCTTCCAAGTTTTTAGAAGACGAATCGGTTGAAACTCCAGCCAATCTATCGTTAAGATCTTTGATTTTTTGTGAGCTAATGATATCGGCAACGGTTTCTGCTTCTTCTTTATTTAACATGTCAATTTGTGCTTGAAGTTCTAGCAAACGTGCTTTGAATCGTTCGATTGATTGTTGTTGTTCATCAATCTCTGTTTCAAGCTCTTTAATGCGTTGTTCATTTTTTTCTGCTTTGTCTGCAAGTTGAGTGTATGCACTCTTATAGCGTTCGTCAGGATTTTTTTTGTACAGTTCTATGGCGCCATTCATTTTATGTTGCAGTTCTTCATTTTCGCGAATTATTTTTTTTACTTCGTCGGACTTCATTTCTCGTATGCGGATAAGTTCGGCAATTGCTTCTCTCATCTCTTGATAGTCTTTTGTCCAGTCTTCTTTGGTTTTGCGAAATTGTGAGCGAATGGCATCGGCGCTTGAAGCAACCATTTTATCAGCCATTCTTTCTGTTTTACCTTGCGCAAGTCCAAAAACACTTGCAAAAAATCTTCCTAAACTATTAATAAAACTCATAAAATTCTCCTAGAAAAAACAAAAATAACACAATTTTCAAATAATGAGATCGTGTTAAAAGTGTATAAATAATAACAGTTGTTTTAATATCTGTTAAGCTGTTGGTGGATTTTTCGAGAACAATTTTTTTTAATATTATAGCTCATTAGAGGTTCACAACCCAATTTCTGATGAAGGCATGTTTTCTTGTGGGGGAGTTTCTATAGAAGTTAGCGCTAAAACAGCCTTTTTTTGATCATCGAGATTCATTTGTAAAGATCGTAAACTAGGAAGTTCGCTTAAGCTTGATAATCCAAATATTTCAAGAAATTTTGGTGTTGTTTTGTATTCAAGCGGATTGCCAACTTCTTTTCGTGTACCAGAGGCATAAATTAAATCTTTGTCTTTTAACGTTTGTACAATAGAAGAACTATCAACTTGTCGCAGTGCATTAATTTGTGCTCGTGTTATTGGCTGCCTATAAGCAATTATTGCAAGTGTTTCAAGCGCATTTTTGCTTAAAGAGCGTGCTTTACCAGAGTATTGTTTTTTAATTAACGGGAGATATTCATTTCGAGTTTTGAGCTGGTACTTATTATTGTTTTCAGTTAATTCAAACGCTCTATTTTGGTAATCGTAAACAAGGGCTCTAAGTGCCATGCGAACATCGGATAAAGAAACTTCTCCAACCCAATTTCTGATTTCTCCTGCTTCTAATGGCATGTCTGCTACAAACAGAATGGCCTCAACTTTTAATTTTAAAATTTCAAACACAGATTTATTTGAATTTTGAGGTGAAGCTTCATTATTTAAAATTGTAAGAGAATTTTCTTCTTCCATGATTAACCTTATTGACGATTACATATTATCTTTATTTTTTTGTCGCTCTTTTTTAGGAGCTTTTTTTTCAAGCGGTTCGTTAACGATTTGTGCTTCGATTGTGTTTTTTTCACTAATCCGTTTTTTGGCATCACTAATTAGAGTTGAAGCAATGTTATTTCTAAAATTTTTAATTGATTCTATACTAGTAGGTGCATTGCTCACAACAACGGAATTAACATACCTAATAATTGGGATAATATTTTTTCCATTATTGTGTTCTACTAGAATATTTGTGATTTCATCACGAATTTCTGGAGTAACAGAATTTTCAGGTTGTCCTTTTAAAACTTTACTGACAACATTTGAAAGCATTTTTTCAATTTCAGAATTTGTTTTATGGCTAAGGACATTCACTTTTCCCATTAAAATTTGAATTTCTTCTTTAGAAAAAGTGCGTGCTGTATCAACGGCCTTTCGGGCTAGACCCATCATATTTTTGGGATGAAGGTTTTCCTGATTTTTTTTGAAGGTATCAATGATTTTGTTCGAATTCATACTTTTAATGTTATTAATAAAGGAACTGAATTTACTATCCATTGCGTGTTTCCTTGTATTTTTTAATAGCCTTTTAGGCAAAACTCTATAGCCGAAAAAGTAACTACTGATCTCAAGAAATTAATACCTCTAAATTTCTCATACACCAAAATATCAAAAAATCAAATTAAAAATCTTTTGATTTCAAAAATTTATTTTAATTTCTTGGTTTCGTATTCCATTTTGAAAGTCTTTTGCAGTAACAGGCTTTTTGCCAGGAAGCTGCATTTCAAGAACTTCTAAAACAGAGTTGTTACCACAACCTAAACATAAAGACTGTGGAGTAAAAAATAATTCACCTATTTTTAAATTTAAAGTATTTTTTGAAACTTTAGTTGTAATAATTTTCATTTCTATGACATCTTCGTTGAGTGATATAGATAGCTTTGTTCCAGGCCAGCCTGCAAATGCGCGAACTTTGTTGTGAAGTTTGGTGGCATTTATGTTGAGATCGAGTTTGGCTTCTTCGGGTTTGATTTTTTCGGCATGGGTTGCATTATTGTGATTTTGTTCGCAAGGAGTCATTTTACCAGAAACATAATTTGGTATTGACTTAATTAAAAGTTCTGTTCCTTTTTCAAATAAAACTTCAAGAAGCTCTGGAGATTTTATATTTTCATCAATAATAAGTTTTTCTTGTACTAATATAGGACCAGCATCCATTGCAGCAACCGAAAGTAAAATAGATACTCCTGTTTGTGTATCGCCGTTTTCGATGCAGCGTTGTACGGGCGCTGCTCCTCTATAAAAAGGTAACAGACTTGGATGAATATTTAATGTTCCATAATGAGGTATAGCAAGAAAACTTTTTGGTAGATAATTGCCATATGCAGCTGTAATGCAAAGGTCTGGTTTTAATTCTTGTAACGTTGCAATAAATTCTGGTTCTTTTGCTGATTGAGGAGTTAACACGGGAATTCCGTGTTCAAGCGCAGCAAGATGAACGGGAGAGGGAGTTTCTTTACCGTTTCGGTGAGATCGAGCCGGTGGTTGGCTGACTGCAAGAATAATTTTAAAAAGATGAGAATGTTTTTGTAAAGCAAGTAAAGATTTTGCAGCAACTTGGGGAGTTCCTAGAAAGATAATTTTTAATCTGTTATCTGGTTGAGAATAGACCATAATTAAAGCACCTATGTCATATTTTATAGTCAATGAGTGATGTTACTCATTAGCTGTTGCGTGTGTGAGGTTAGTGTTAAAGAAAGTGTTTTGCAAGAAAGTCTTTAGAAATGCATAAGTCTTCTTCCACCATTTGTCGCCAAAAGTCCCTGTTGTAGTATTCTAAATGAGGAACAAAAAAATCAGGTTGTTTTTTAAAAGAAAACGGCTCGCACAAAGAAAACTGAGAACTCGTTTTTTTTGCGCAAAATAAAATGTCAATATCTAGTTCTCGCGGGCACCAGCGGCGATGTCTTGGATGTCCAATAGTATCTTCAATTTTAGTAATAATTTTATAAAGTTTTATTGGTGTGTAAACTGTTTCAACTTCGCAAGCAAAATTGATATAATATTCGTGGTCAGACGTATCAAATTTTGGATGTTGGAGTGGTTCTGTTTTTCGCCAGGGTGACTGTTGAACAATAAAAACATGCTCTTGCAATAGGCGCAAAGATGTATTTAGATTTTGAATCCTATCTCCTTGATTGGAGCCAAAAGCGAGTACATATTTAAAAGTATAGTTAGAATTAAGCATTATTTATTTAGCTAAAAATACGAAAAAAAGGCGCATGGTGCGCCTTTTACTTAAGTAATTCTAGATTTTACTTAACGTAAACTGTTGCTGCTAACAAGGAGCGACCCTTGCTGCGACGGCGCTTGATGATGTTGCGTCCATTTTTAGTTGCCATACGGGCACGGAATCCATGTTTACGCTTGCGGACTTTATTACTTGGTTGAAATGTTCTTTTGCTCATGTTGAAAATCCTCTCAAATCATAGGAACCACTTTGCTAGCATAGGTGCTCGATTCGTGCAAGTAGAAATTTTAGAAATTGATTGCCTTGAGCCTTTATTTCTTTGCTTTGACTTTGATCAATTATGTGGCATAGCTTCTGTGGGCATAATTTGTATAGTACCTTCTTAATATGAAAGAAGCTTTAGTATGATAGATAAGAAAAAAAGAAGTTTTGCAAAGCCAGGCAAAACCACTCCAAAAACAGAAAAAAAGTATTTTAAACAACAAGAACCATCTAAAAAATTTGATAACTCCTCTAAATCCGAGAAAAAAAATCAAGGACAGGCAATAAAGCTCAAGAAAAACCAACCCAGAGAACTTTTTGTTTGGGGAAGAAGAACTGTTGAAGCCTATTTGTCAAATTTGCACCAGCTTAAAAGTATTGAAAGCGCAAAGTATGGACTGCACATTATTGTTGATAAAAGCAATAAGGCGCCAGCACAATTAAAACCAGCTGTGGAGTCTGCGCAACTACTTGGAATTAAAGTAGTTCCACACAAAGACGCAGAAGAAACCTGGCCGTTGGCTGATACTTCTGAGGTTCTCAACCATCAACGGATTTGCTTAAAAATTCCGGAATACCCAGTACAAAATATGACAGATGCTTTAGAGGCAGTTAAAGCAGCAAATCAAAACTCAGTTCATGGCTGTGTGGGCATTGTGCTTGATCAGGTGCAAGATCCTCGCAACTTTGGAGCAATAATTCGTAGTGCGGCGTTTTTTGGAATTAAATTTGTAATTTATGGAACAGATAGACAGGCTGATATCACATCATTAGTGTTAAAAACCTCCGCAGGAGGAGCCTTTTCTTTATCCTTAATTCCTACTGTGAATATCAATCGTGCGTTGCAGCAGCTTAAAGATGCTGGTGGATGGATTGTTGGTACTGCATTGAGTGAGGGAACTGTCTCTTTAAGTGAGTTGCCAAAGGATAGAGCATGGGTTGCGGTTTTAGGCAATGAAGGCAAAGGGTTACGGCATGAAATCACAAAAGGTTGTGATTATATTGTAAAAATTCCTGGCGGTCAGGGGACTGTAGATTCTTTAAATGTAAGTGTGGCAGCGGGAATTTTGTTTCATAGCCTTACTCCTTAGAAATTTAGTAGAAAGGGGAGTTTCCTTAATTTATGAAACTTTTTAGCCATTTATGCCCAAATGACTACCCCTTTTTAATTCCTCAAAGTTTTTTTAATGTCTTTGAAGGTGAAAATATCGCCATTTCAGAAAATCCTTATTTATTAAGTTCTTTAGGTTTGGCAATTCCTAGCTTAAAGAATAGGGTTTTGTTTTCGTTAAATGACCCATTGCCTCACTCTTTTATTTTAAAAACTTTTCATAGCAGTAAAGTCGTAGAAGCTTGTGATCCTTCGCCTCGTGGTGATGCGCAGTATTTGGTAACCAATGTGGAAAACATTGCTGAGGTGTTTCACGAAAAAAAATATTTAGCAATAAAAACTGCAGATTGTTTGCCTGTTGTGTTTTGTTTTCGGAAATCAAACGTGTTTGCAGGTGCAGTTTGCCATGCCGGGTGGAGAGGATTTTCTGCTCAAATTTTACAAAGTACAGTAGAATTGCTAATACAAAAGGTCGCATTATTTAATATTAACCGTTTTGAATTTTTGGCCTCATTACAAATGTTTATTGGTCCAGCTATTTTTGGGGTTAGCTACGAATGTGGTTTGGATGTTCAAAAAGCTTTGAGCCAGCACCGAGATGTGACTTTTTCTAACTATCATTGTGAGGATAAACTTTACAAATCCTTATTTGATTGTTGTTCTGATTTAACCAAAGATTCTTCGCTATTGCCTTATTTATTAAATCAAAAGCGTAAAATAGAGGTTGCAGACAATGTAAAAGTCTATCCTGATTTGCAGCTGCTTGCCGCACTAGAAGCGGTTGTGATAGGGCTCAACCAAAAAAATATCAGTATATTAAGAGAAAATACGTATGGTCACCCTACACTGTTTAGCTTTCGTCAAGCGACCCATCGTGATATTCCCAAAGTTACACACCAGTGGACGCACCTGTGTTTTATTGATGACTAAAGTATGCTAGCTTTTTGGTGCACATCTCGTTGACATATTTTTGCCTTGCTCAACTTCAAGAAACCGTGTTAGCTCTTAAACATTTATGGGGCGTTTTGCCGTTATGGCACCCAGTAGGAGACAAAAAGCAAATGAATGATGTATCTCACGTGGCTTATCGATATGCTGCTTTATTTTATTCTATTATAGCAGCATATTTTTGGTATCTTTTTTATTCTTTATGGGTTTTTCTTGGTAAAAATTATTTACCACAAGACGTTTCTAATATATTTAGTATTCAAAACAGTAACTTTTATGCTGTCAGCATTGGTATAGCGACCTTGTTAACGACAATTGTTGTTGGCTCTTTGCTTGCGCATAAAAAGTTGAAAGAATTTATTGTTGACGTAGGTGATGAGTTGTCTCGTGTTGCATGGCCCACACTGAAAGAAGCTCAAAAAACAACTGTAATTGTTATTGCCCTCGTCATAGTTTCTTCTATTGTCTTGTTTTTTGCAGACACTGTTTTTTTAAGAATTATCAATCTTATAATGAGTACTGCTGCATAAATTACAATAAAAACTATCACGCAAGGAATATAAAAAAATGGCTGAACCCAAAATCACAGATATTGACAACACATCCAAACCAACTTCATTTACCCATGAAAGATTTAAATGGTTTGCGGTCTTAACTCAGTCTGGTATGGAGAAAAAGGCAAAGGCAACCTTAGAAGAGCGCATCAAAAAACTCAAAATGAATGATTATTTTGGCCAAATTCTAATACCTACGATGACAGTCGAAAAAATTGACGAAGGCGGTAAAAAGAAAAAGGTAGAACAAAAAATGATGCCAGGTTATCTTTTTGTTCAAATGGACCCAGAGCATAAGGCAACGTTTGGTTGTGTTAAAGATACTCCAAAAATTTCTTCTTTTATTGGTGCCGCAGCAAATCAAGATCCTAAACCTGTACCAGACGAAGAGATTAGTCGTATATTTAACCGTGCCGCTGAAGCAAGCAAATCGGCACCTGCAAAACCTTTGACAGCCTTTGAAAAAGGCGAAAAAGTTAAGGTTATTGACGGTCCATTTACTAATTTTGTGGGCGATATTGATGAAGTTAAAGCAGATAAAATGAAGCTTCGCTTGCTCATTTCTGTTTTTGGTCGCGCAACACCTGTAGAGCTAGAATTTAATAAAGTTGAAAAACTTAAAGATGGTGAATAATCTTCATTAAACTTTGTTTTATTATTGGCATAAAAAAAAGGAGCTTTAAAAGCTCCTTTTTTTTTAATATACTAAATTTAAATTTAAAAATTAAAACAAACAAATTTTGAGGTTATCTGTAAATGAATTTTTCGAGTGACAGCAATCATTCAACAGAAAAACGATCGGAAGATCGCTATATGAGTTGTATTCCTGTTTTAATTCAAAAATTACACGGCTCGCAAATTTGTGAATGTACGTTAATAAATATTTCTCAAAATGGATGTGCTGTTAGAGTTGAAAAAGGTAAAATTCAATTTAAAACTGATGAAAATTTTTTATTATTAATGGATCCAAATTTATTTGATTTTAAAGATGAAAATACAATTAAGTTTCAATGTACCTGCAAAAGAATTGATTTTGAAAAAAATATAATTGGCGCAACTTTTGTAAAAAATCAAAATAATAATTTTGAATATTTAACTAAAATATTAAATTATTTTAAAAAAATAAGTGAAAATGAATATTGAAACATGAGGAAAGGTTTCTTTAATTATGTCTCAAATATGTGAATTATCAAAAGATATGACTTATCTAATTATTGATCAAAGCGAAGGATTTCGTAATTTAATTTCAACATTTCTAAAATTCTTGGGATTTACAAATATTTACCAATCAATTACTACCAGTATTGGAATTGAAATATTAAGTAATAAAAAAATTGATTTTGTAATATGTGAATTAGATATGCCGGAAATAAATGGTATTGAATTGCTTAAAGAAATAAGAGATTCATCAGAAATTTCAAGTATTGCCTTTTTAATGATTAGCAATAATGCTACAAGAGAAGATATTGCTTTGCTTGGAGAATATGAAATTGATGGGTTTTTGAAAAAACCATTTTCATTTCATGATTTATCGCAAAAAATTCCTAGCTGCGTGATCAATAGTAATGATCCTAACAAAATAGAATTTCATTTTCAAGAAGCAAAATTATTACTAAAAAAAGGAACGTTAAATTTAGCTTTAAATAAATATGAATGGTTGTTAAAAAAGTTGCCAAAATCGTCTAGAGCACGAGTAGGATTATCAAAATGTAATAGGTTGATGAAAAACTATAAACGATCGATAGAGCTATGCAAAGAAGCAATAAATTCAAATTCTTTATTTGTACAGTCATTTGATGAATTAGCACAAAGTTATATGGCAATAAATAAAATAGAAATTGCACTAGATCATTTTAAACAAGCATTTTCTTTAAGTCCAAATAATCCAATTCGCTACGAGAGAGTTGCAAACTTATTAATCGATTGCCAAAGATTTAAAGAAGCAGAAGAAGTACTCGAATTGGCTGTAAATAATGGGGTTGTTTATCCTAATATCTATGAGCAATATGGGAAAACATTATTTTATCAAAAAAAATTAGAAAAAGCTTCTCTATATTTTGAAAAAGCTTTGTTGTCTGATCCTAATAATAGAAGTTTAATTAACTTAATGGGAATTTGTTTAAAAGATTTAAATAAACATGAAGAAGCTTTAAAATATTATAATAATGCCATCAAAGCCTTTCCTACTGATACAAAAGTACTATTTAATAAAGCACTATGCTTTTATGACATGCAAGAATTCGATAAAGCAAAAAAGTTGATGGAATATATTTTAAAACTTGACCCACGAAATGAAAAAGCAATAAAAAAGTTAGAAGAGTTGAGTGTTTTAGAGTTTAAATAAATTTTAATAAGTATTGACAATAATTGATTTATTTGAGAGTTCTAGTTTTCTAGATTATTGTTATAACTTTAAAAATTTATGGAGACTTTACTATGATGAAATGGTGGGGTTGGGGAGATCCGCAAAAAACTTTTCCAATGCATGATAAACCAAATTTATGGAATTGGTTAAGTGAAATTTTAAATTTAACCAGTGATCAAAAAGTAACTGAAGTTGTTGCAAGATCTCAAGTCAATATGCCTTCTCCAAACATGAATGATGATTTTTTATTAGAAGTTTCAAGTCGACTTGAGAAAAATCAAATTTTTACAAATGATGATGAAAGACTATTGCATTCTTATGGAAAATCATACGCTGATTTATTTTATGCTCGCAAAGGGATTGTTAAAAGAGCACCTGACTTAATCATATACCCTAAAACACATGAAGAAGTTGAAATGATAATGAAGTCAGCACATTTTCACAATGTTTGCGTGATACCGTTTGGCGGAGGCACAAATATTGTAGGAGGTGTTGATCCAAGAGATCAAACGATAACAGCTAAAGGTGTGCGCACTATTGTTTCTTTAGATATGAAACATATGAACAAAGTACTTTCTGTTGATCCAAAATCTCACACAGCAGTAATTCAAGCAGGTGCAATTGGTCCAGATTTAGAAAACCAATTGCAGGAACAAGGTTGGTCTTTAGGGCATTTTCCAGATTCGTTTGAGTATTCTACCTTAGGTGGTTGGTTAGCAACGCGTTCAGCAGGAATGCAATCTGATGCTTATGGTAAAATTGAAGACATGCTTGTTTCTTTAAAAATGGTTGCTCCAGTTGGCACAATCGTGACAAGAACAGTTCCAACTTCAAGTGCCGGTCCAGATATAAATAAATGGGTTGTTGGATTGGAAGGTATTTTAGGAGTTATCACAGAAGCGACAATGCGAATTCATAAATTACCAGAAATTAAAGATTACAAAGGTTTTATATTTCCAAGTTTTGAAAAAGGTGTTGCGGCGATTCAAGAATGTTTAGATAAAAATTGGATTCCAAGTATGATACGTTTGCAAGATGCTGGAGAATCAAAATTAGCATTTAATATGAAATCACCTAAAACAGGAGTCGAAGCATTATTACAAAAACAAATAAAAAACTTCCTAACACTGACTGGGTATACAAGTCCATGCATTATGATTATAGGATTTGAAGGAGAACCGAAAAATACTAAAATAATTTCACAAGAAGTCCTTAAAATATTAAAAAAATATAGAGCATTTTCTTTAGGAAAAAATGTAAGTAAAACATGGTCAAAAGATAAATTTAATATCCCTTACCTTAGAGATTATGTGATGGATTATGGAATTATGGTTGATGTCGCTGAAACTGCAGCAACATGGTCTAAAATTTTACCAGTATATTATAAAACGATAGAAGAAATTAAAAACAAATTTCATGAAGAAAATGATGGGTATGGATATGTTGGTTGTCACATTTCTCATACTTATAAAACTGGAGCCTGTCTTTATTTTACCTATGCAACAAAGCAGATACCTGGTAATGAGATGGCGCAATATTATTCTTTTAAAAAACTCATTACGGACACATTTTTAAAAAATGGCGCAACATTAACGCATCATCATGCAGTGGGTTATGATCATTCTCCCTGGATGGAAACTGAGATATCAGCAACTGGAATAAAAGCGTTAAAAGCAGTAAAAGTATCTCTGGATCCTAAAAATATTTGCAACCCAAATAAACTACTCCCAGTGGAAGAAGAAATGCGTTTAGGTGTTTTTGGAATTGACGCCCCTGAAATGGTTCAGCAAAACAAGGCTAGAGCTAAAAAGAGAAGTGGGCACATGGGACGCAGCACTCACGAACAGCCTGTTGAGTAAACCAGGAACGGCTATTTTTTGTCCTTTCATGAGCGCTTTAAAACCAAATTTTGCGACTTCTTCAGCGCTCATTCCATTTTTAAAATTAATTTTTGCATGAATGTTAGAACGAGTCCGAAACTCAGTATTTGTGGTTCCTGGGCAAAGCGTTGTGACTTTTATACCGTATTTTTTATTTTCATGGCGTAATGAACTAGAAAATGAAAGTAAAAATGCTTTACATGCTCCATAAACAGATTGATATGGTACAGGGGTAAAAGAATAAACTGAGGCGACGTTAAGAATATAACCAAAATTCTTTTGAATCATAGAAGGTAAAACAATTTTAGTTAAAGCTAATGTAACATCAATTTGAATTCGTACCATATCAAGTTCTTTTTGAATATCTGTTTGTTTAAAACTGCCATGAACTCCAAAACCTGCATTGTTAATTAAAGCATCGATTGTGATTTGTTCAGTTAATAGAAAATTTTCAATTTCATTTATAGAGCTTAATTTTGTCAAATCTGCTGGTAGAACATAAACAGTTGAATTAAAATTTTCTTTAGCATAGTGGGCGAGATCCTGGAGTCTTTGCTGATCTCGAGCAACGGCAACAATATCAAATCCTTCTTGAATAAAAACTTTTGCAATTGCATAACCTATTCCGCTAGAAGCTCCGGTTATTAAAGCAACTTGCTTTTTTGATGTATTATGTGTTTTGTTCTCGTTGATTGATTTTAATAGATTCATAAATATTTATTGTCACCTCTTTTTTTAAACTGAAGTATTGATTTTCCTGCTGCTTAATTGCAGATGAAATTTGTTGAATTAAATCTGCATAGCCTTCTCGTCCTTGTAATGATGTTTTTGGTGATATAAGATCCATACTCATATAAAAGCGAGAATTTCTTGCAGGATAATTAGAATAAATTTCCTGTTTATCACCTCTTAAATAAATACACAAAACATTACAATTAGGAACTCCTTGCAAAATTTTTCCAACTCCATAAGTAAGTTTTTTAGACTCAAATTTACCGGTGCGGCTTCTTTTGCCTTCGGGAAATATAGTTATAATTTCTCCTTTAGAAAGTAAATTTTGGCAGATAGTTAAAATTTCATTATGATGAGAAGAATCGGCATCCCTATGAATAAAAATACATTTAGCAATAAATGCAATAATTCTATAACGTAATTTTTTTCCAAAAAAGTCTCCAGCGGGTAAATTCCACGAAAAATATCGAAAATTAAAAATATACCAGGTGGGGGGTGCGAGTGCCCAAATTATGAGACAGGAGTCAATAAAAGTTAAATGATTTGGACAGATTATTAATGGTTTATTTTGTTTTACAAGTTTTTTAAATTTTTTGCGAATAAATTTTACATTTTCAATTTTATAGTTTAGAATATATTTAAATATAAAAATAAGAGAATAGAAAAATGGAATTAAAACTATAAAACTAATAAATTTTTGAATTGCTAATCTTTTATTTGTATATTTTACAAAAATATTATTTTTTTCTAGCGTAGAATTTCTATTTATGAGAGCTTTAGAAGACAGATTATGACGACCACTATTTTGCATTATCTAACCTCCTATTTTTATTAGAATTTGATAATATTTGATTTTTAAGAATTGTAAATAATAATAACAATATTTTTTCAGTATGGATAATTCATACTGAAAAAATATTGAATGAGATTTTGATTGGTTTTGAGGAGTCAATAATTGATGTTATACTTTTAAAAAAGGGAATCTATATGTCTATTTTTTTGGGCAAATATTTTTGTTTAACAAACACTATTATATGTCTATTTCTTGTTTATTCATGTACGTCTGATGATTCTGTAAATTCAAATTCAAAAACCGCTTTGCGTTCTACTGTTACATGTGCAACAGGTGATTCTGAATCTGTTGAATACCCTGTTTGTTCTTATAATTTAAAAGAGGGAAAAGTTTGTTCAGTCACTTTAGAACAAATTCGCCCAGGGCAGTTTAATTATGGTGAAGAATATGTATACAAAATTGTAAAAAAATATCTTAAAAATATAAAAAAAAATCAAGAAATGTATTGTAAAAAACCACTTAATATTGTAATAGGACCTTCATTTAATCAAGGTTATTTTCTTACTGATGGACATCATAGAGCAAAGAGTATAGAAATTTTTAAAACTGAGCATAACATTGAATACTTATTATTATTTAAAATTGAAAGAAATTATTTTATTAACAATTATGTTAAAAATAATGAAGAATTTTGGAAAGATATGGAAAAAAACAATTATGTTTATCTTAAAGATAAGGGACAGTTAAGATCTGCAGAAGAGCTACCAAAAAAAATGAGTGAACTTACAAATGATCCTTTACGATCATTGTTAGCTTATGTTGCTGAAGATGGGCTAAAATTTTGTTTTAATACAAAGAGTCCAACTTATGGAAATTTTGCTGAGTTTAAATGGGCCGAATATTTTAGAAGATTTAACGAACTTAGTGAATATCATGATGGTAGCAATTACTGCGACTATAGACAAAAAATTATTAACCTTAAAAGTTTAGGTAATATCTGCAAACTACCTCAAGCAATAGATTTGCCTGGATTTTCATTAGAAAAAATTAGCGATAATAAAGAAAAAATAGTTAATTGTAATTAATTATTTAATTATGTTAAAAATTATAAAAAATCAGATAAAATATGTCTAATAATACATATTGAAGTTTGGAAAAATATATAATTCATTTAAAAATTCTTGATTTTATTAGATTATTGTGGTTTTGTTTTATCTCCTTCATATTCTGTTTGTAATTTTTGAGTATGGTAATAAAAGGAGATAAGTAGAATGCGTAATATTAAAATTAATTTTAATAAATTATCTATTTTAATTATACCACAATTTTTTTTTATTGGTTGCAAATCTACTTTTGCGAATATGATAAAAAATAATGATTATGTATATTGTAAAAAAAATAATGAAAAATTAGAAAAAAGCTATCCTAAATGTTCACAAATCACAGATGTAAATCAAATTTGTATTCTAAGTACTTCTGATTTAAGACCAACTCAATTTAACATTGGTCAAGAATATGTTAATACTTTATTTAAAAAAGTTACAAATAATCCTCAAAGAATAAAAAACTTATATTGCGATAAACCATTTGATATCGTGGTTGGTCCTGATTCAGAAAATGGTTTTTTTGTAATCGATGGACATCATCGTCTAATTTTAGCAAATGAATTGTATAAAAATAAAAACTATGAAATAAAACTTTTGTTTAAAGTAAAAAAGAATTATATGCTTGAAAAACCTAAAATAAGTAAAAAAGAATTTTGGATTGATATGAAAAATAATAATTTTGTTTACTTAAAAGATAAGGGTGAATCAAAAGATTTTAATGAATTGCCCACAACAATAAACAATCTTACAAATGATCCATATCGATCTTTGGTTGGTTTTATAGCTGATGATAGATCTAAATTTTGTTTTGATAAAAATTTAGAAAGTTTTTCAAATTACGCAGAATTTTATTGGGCAGATTATTTTAGAAAATTTAATGGCTTAATTAAGTATGAGGACTTTACATCTTATAAAGACTTTAAAAATAAAATAATTTATTTTAATATCAACAAAAATAATATAATAAAAAATATTTGCAAAATTAAATTAGCTTCAGATCTTCCTGGTTATACAAAACAGGATAACATAGAAGGAACTTTAGTTGTTGATGAATATACTAATATTCATCGTTCACCTAAGAATTTTCGATCATCTGAACAAATTTTAATGCATCAAGACCTAAATAAAATTGGTGTAGATAATTTGCATATCTCTGGTAGTGCTCAGTTTTCTAAGGAAGAATTGCGTTGGATTATTAATAATACTAAAAAAAATATCCTTGTAGTTGATTTAAGACAAGAGCCACATGGATTTATAAATAATTATCCAGTTACTTGGACAAATAATAATAATTGGATAAATATTGATCAATTAAAAAATAATATTTTAATTGACGAGGCGCATAGGCTTCGTGAACTCTATGATTTAAAATATATTCAAATCCCACGAGCTAAAGATTATAAAAATGATACAATTAATAAAAATGGTCTTATTCGATTTGATATAGTTTCTGCAGAACGTGAAGATCAAATAGTTAATGAATTGAAAGCTAAGTATTTTAGAATCACTGTTTCTGATCATAATAGACCATCTGACTCAGATGTCGACGAATTTTTAAAATTGGTAAAAAACTTAGATTCAAATACATGGATTCATTTTCATTGTAGGGGCGGTAAAGGTCGTACTACAACTTTTTTGTTAATGTTTGATATACTTAAAAATGCTAAAAGTGTTTCATATGATGATATATTAAAAAGGCAAACTAAAATTTTTCCAATATATATTTATCATAAAAAGAATGCAGGAAAATATAAAGAATTATACCGTGAAAGAGAGCAATTTATCAAAGAATTTTATTTATTTTCTAAAAATTATATCTCTCATTCAGATATAACATGGTCTCAATGGAAAAATATTAAAAAAAATTAGATTTAAATTAAAATTTATTTAATGTATTAAGTCTTGGTAAACACCATTGTTTAAGACCTGGTATATGTACGATTTTCCAATAATGATCCCATTCAATATTTTTTGGTGAGTATAGAAATTCTTCTTCAATAATTCTATGTTTTAATAAATTTTCAGATGTAAAGGTATAATTATAATCGTAAATAAATGGCTTATAGGCATTCATGATTAGATCAATTTTTTTGGTTTTTCTTCTAAATGAATCTAATAAACCATCAATGCCAGTTTGTGCAAAAAATTTTGTAGACTTTTTTTCTGTTTTTATTTTATTGTAAATTAAAGTGACTCTTCTTTCAAAATTTTTAATATTAGAACTCGATAGAAAATGTTTAGGAGTAATAAACATAGGTTTAGGATTTGGTAATATATAATGAACAAGTCCGTTTGAATTTTTATTCTTAAAATAATTAAAAATAAAATCTGTAGCGTGTTTTACGGATAATGGATTTATTGATGATGTAGAACATTGATAAATTTTAGAATGATTTTCTGTTAGTAACGCACTGGCAGCTATTGTTAATCCTTTTGCAACATAATCTACTGGAATAATATCAAGATTATGATTTGGTTTTGCTACAAGTAAACGATATGGTGAACTTAACATTTGGATAAAAGGAGCAGTGCCATTAAAGTCTTCATTCCAGCCAGGAAATGGGTATTTTTCTGCAGATTCAACGATGCTTGGTCTAAAAATGCAAAAACGAGAATCATTTAATTTTTCAGATAAAATTATTTCTCCTAGTGCTTTAGTATAAGTATAGGTATTTGGCCATCCTAGGCGTTCTGCGCGAAGAATTCCGAGGCTAGTTAATTCTTGATTAGTTGCATTTCTGTTCCTTGCTCCAAGGCATTCTTGCATTCCAAAGTTAAACTCTTCTTGAGCAGAAAATAAGGTACCATTAGGAGATTTTTGCGAAAGCGGTTTTTCTGAAACAATACCGTCTGCCACTCCTGCTACGTAACAGGTCGAAATGTGTAAAAGCTTTGCAGACGCAGATTTTAAAATAAAGTCACAAATATTATCCACACTTAATACATTGCTTTTTAGCATTTGATCAAGTGGAGCTATAAATCTCAAGTCTGCTGCAAAATTTAATACAATATCAACTTCGTTGAGAAGTGTTGTGTATTTTTCATTATCCATACAAAATTGATTATGGCATGCATCACCAGAAATAACTTCAAGTTTTTTTGAGTTAAATAAATTTGTACCATAGATATTACGAATATTATCAAATACAGGAGAGGTTAAATAAATTTTTTCAAATCTTGCAACGCCATCTATTTGCTTATTTGGTCTTACAAGTACAAAAATTTTTTTTACTGAAGGGACAAATTGCAAAATCATTGATAACCATACTTTACTAATGAAACCACTGCCTCCAACTACTAAAATTGTTTTATCTTGCAATATCGAGTTTACAGAGAAATTAGACAAAGACATAAACGCCATCCTTTCTTGCACATTTTTGCTGACCAATATTTGGTCTAGAGAATATTTTTTTAATTAAAAATAGAGCCACAATGAATTAAAGCAAATTAGCAAGTAATTAGGTTGGCATATTGCCATTGTTCTTTCAAGTAAGAAGCAAAAAATTAAATTAAAATTGCCAAGTACCAGCAAAATTTATGTAAGGTGACAGCCAGTGTTTTGCAGGAATATTGGCGTCAGAATTTCCAGATTGAATTGTGTTAATATAACTTGTTGAAATATCTATTCCTAAGCTTCCAAGAAGAGCAAAACGTCCTGATACCATTTGTTGTGAAGACTCATAAGACATTGATGCTGCCATTTTGATTCCAAAATTCTGTTCTATTTTTTGTAATGATAAATTATCATAATTAAATAATAGTTGATTTTGTGTATAAAAAGGCTCGAGCAAAGCATAAAGTCTAAGTGGTTGTGCAAAGCCAGTTTGTGAACTATTCCAGTTTGCAACTTCAAGATGAGCTGGTAATGATATTTGATAAATCGGATATTTTTGAGAAATTCTATAAAAGTAACTTGCTGTATCTGAAAATGTATTATGGTCTGCAGAGTTTAAACTTAATGATTGGCTATTATTTGTTTTAGACTTTCCTACAAAATATGCTTCAAAAGAAAGTCCTTGTAAGTAAATTGGTGTAATAAGCTGTGAATAATTAATTTTAGTTGTGATGCCTTGGTTAGAAATATCTAATGAATTGTAACTATAATTTAATTGACGGTAGCCAATTTGAGCATTCATATAAATTTTATTTTCAACGTCTCTCAGAACTTGAAAACCGCCAAAGGCATCAATAATATATAAAGAGCCGCCCAAAGCTTTAGAATCAAACGTTTTGCGGAAGGGAGCATAAATCATACTAAAGATATCTGATCCAACAACAATACCTCGAGTCAGCCCAAATACACATTGATCTGCGCTACATAAGATTTCTGCTTCTTCTGGATAGCTTGAAGGCAAGAGTTTTTGTGCTGCAAGTGAACGTGCTTCTGAATGGATAAAGGGGCTGAGTGATTCAGAAAAATTGCTATTATTCTTAAAGAAAGAATTTTCATTTTCGCTTGGGTACAAAGAAAAGTGAACGGTTGATAGTAAAACAGAAAGGCTACTTAAGGTGATTTTAAGATTCATAATATCCTCATGTTGTAGTTTTAAATATTTTGTTTAAAATTTTTAATGAGCAACTGCTCATTTCCAGGTGTTATACAGATATTTGGTTTATAACTCAAATACGTCTTACTTCTTCGTAATTAATAGAGCAGGGGGAATAAGAAATTTATGCTTTTTTCATTAGATAATTTAATGCACTTGAATTTGGCTAATATTGATATGATTAACTTTTTAATTTTATATTGGATATTATCAGGTATTTTGTCTCAGTTTTTATTAATGAAAATAGATAAATTTTTATTAAATAAAAATTATTATCATACAATTGAAACAATGATGTCTAGAAGAATTTTGTATTTTATTTTTGGTGGCGCTATTCTTCCTATGCTCATTTTAATTGTTCCAGCAATATTAATTTTATCTAGATTTTTTAAGTTAATTGAATCAAAACGTAATGGAAATAAAATATGAAATTGAATCATGAATCTGAAAAATATTTGTGGAATTTTGATTTGAGGAGTTTTTTGGATAGTTGTAAAATATCTAGTCAACAAACTTTTGAGAATTTAAAAAAAATTTTAAAATATTTAGAAGATCCAATTACTCGAGTTAAGGCTCGTTGTGCATTTACAGAAATATATCAATATTTTTTATCATTAGATACAAAAGAAGATATTATTAAAATTTATAACTTTACAATAGATAAATTGATTATAGATGGTAATGAATTGAGTCCAAATTCATTGTATATTTTGCAGCTCCCAAGTATTTTTTTTCCAGAAGATTGGTCTTTTACTTTTTACGAAGGGTTAGTTAGGTGCTCTGAATCAGAATTCCATCATCGAACAATCGCTGAACTTGGTTGCGGAAACGGTTGGATAAGTATAGCCTTAGCAAAAAAAACCGCCCCACTTCAAATATATGGATTAGACATCAATCCTAAAGCAATTATTTGTGCAAAAATAAATTTATTTTTAAATGCGTTAGATAATAAAGGAAATACGTTAATTGATTCTGAAGGTAAATCAATTTTAGATAGAGTGCAGTTTCACTATTCAGATTTATTAGAATACTGTTTAACACACAAAGTGAAACTTGATAAGGTTATTGGTTGTATTCCTCAAGTTCTTGCACCAGATTCTAGTGTAATTCCAAATATTGTGCCGCAAGATCTTACGGATGAATCGCTTTATGCTTTAAGTAATTATTGTGCAAAACAAGGATATATAGAAGATCAGTTTGGTTTAGGATTAATTGCTAGAGCTGTTGAAGAATCAATTGAACTCATGAAGTCGTCTGGTAAAATTATTTTAAATTTAGGCGGAAGACCAGGTAAAGCTGTACTTGAACGACTATTTACACGTCGGGGTTTTAAAACAAGTATAATTTGGCAAACCAAAATTCAACAAGCTGGAGATACAGAAATATTACCGTTGGTTGAAATAGAAAAAAATTCTTCTTATCGATTTGAGTTTTTTATGGGCTCCAATTCGCAAGAGTCAATTAGTGCAAGAACAGCTTATTTTTATACACAAAATTTTGGAAAAATTTTTCATTCATTACATGTGCTCGAAGCAGAAATGCGTGATTTCCATAAAATGAGAAAAATTTTAACCTTACTAAAAAAAGATAAATATTTTGCTGCTAGAAGTGGTTTAGATTTAACTTACGGAGATCAATCATTAGTAGACGAAAAAATGTCTTTTCTTGCTAAGCTTGCAGATAAGCTAAAAAATGATGGTGCTTTAAATTATGAAAATGTAAAAGGAGATTCTTCTTTTAGAAGACATATTGCAGAATATTTTAGAACATATTGGAGAGTACCAATTACAGCAAAATGTATTTCTATTGCTCCTTCAAGAAGTTCAATAATAAAAAATATTTTTTCGATCTATGATATAAAAAAGGCAATTGTTGAAAAAGATCTCTTTAAAGAATTACCAGAAAAATGGATTACAAATGATAACATTAATGAAAATCAAAATGTAAATGTAATTGAATCTCCAAAACAATGCGAACTTGTTTGCAAACTGATTGCAACGTTGCTTCCTGATTTAGTTGTTACAGGACTTAGTGATTTAGAGGTTAGAAATCAAGATGCTTTTATTCGTTTAATAGAAACAACAGAAAAATATAATTGTAGATTGGTTGTGGATTTTAGCAATGGTCTAGAGTTAACAAGTTTTCCAAAAGGAAACGGAATTTTTGATTTTTTATCTGAAAATGTATTGCCAAGTCATGTTACTTTAATATGTGGTTTTATTTATAATAAAATTTATTCTGATTTAGAAGTTGCATTTTTATATTCAGAAAATGAATCGTTTGTTTCTGCTTTAAGTAATTCATCAGAACTAACTTATAGTAGAACATCAGTTGTTTTACAAGAATATTATAATAATATATTGTTTGATTTATTAAGTTTTCATGTAAGAAATAGTAAAAGAGGTCTTGCAAGTGATTTAAGGTCGCCTGTATTAGAAAACTTACCATTTCAAGATAAATTTCCAGGTTTTTCTTTAAAGTGTAAAAATTCATTTGCTCATATTTCTATTAAAGATAGTCATCATAACGTTGATTCAAAGACAGTTAGACTTGATTATGGTGAAAACTGTTATCCTGTACCAGAATTTGTAAAAGCTTCTGTTTTTGAAGGATTTGTAAGACAAAATATTTCTAACTCAGAGTTATTACTTGAAAATGAGATACTAAAATTATTGTATAATCGTTTTGGAATTAATTCTATAGACGCAAATAAAATTGTTTTAGGAAATGGTATTTCATCTTTATTTGCTAGTGTCTGTGAGTTTTGTGCAGAAAAAAACTATTCTCTGTTATTGCCTGATGGGAGTTATGGTTTTTTTGAAGCGACTGCAATGTTTTATGGCTGTGAGTTAATTTCATTTAAAACTTATATAAAAGATGATTTTAAAATTTCAGCAGTAAATTTAGAAAAAACTCTTGCAAAAGAAACCAAGCCAGTCTGGATTTTTTTAAATGCTCCAATAGTTAATCCAACTGGAGCTAAGTATTCATTAGAAGAATGTGAACAAATTTTTCAAGTTGCCGAAAAATTTAAATCGTATGTAATAATTGATACTATTTTTTCTGAGTTAGAGTATCAAAAAGAAGAGTCTTGTTATAATGTACAAAGCTTAGTAAGCAATAAGTTTCCAAATTTAAAATTTCTTTTAATGGGAGGCTTATCAAAAGAGCTTTCAAGTGGAGGATTAAGAATAGGATTTGGTTATTCTGCTAGCTCAGAAATTTTGATGGCGTTAAGAAAAAATTATTCTCATCAATTACCAGTAACAATACGTTTTGCGGCGAGAAGGATTTTTGCTATTTTGAATAATAATGATTTTGAAGTGAGTCATCATTATCAACGTCAGAGTCAGTTTTTACAAGAAAGATCAAAAAAATTAAAATTGGTACTTTCTGAAACTGGATGGGAGGTACTCAAGTCTTATGGAGGGTTGTTTTTAATTGCAAAACCAACCTATATTTTAGGAAAAGCATTAAATATTTTAAGTGAAAAAGAGAATCATTTTGTTTATATTACGGAAAGTAATATTTGTGATATTTTGTACAAACAGTTTGGATTACTTATAAACGGTCCTCAATGGACAAGATTGCCTGGTTTTTGTAGATTTGTTTTGTCTGTTAGTGATCACGAATTTGAAAGCGCATTAGAGAAACTTAAATTATTTTGGAATAGTATAATAAAGGAGGCTTAATGGTAAAAAAAAAATTCTAAAGAAAATATTGATTCTCTATTGCATGAGAATAGAAAATTCAAACCATCTAAAGACTTTTCTAAAAGTTACATTATAAAAAGCATTTCTGAATACAAAAAAATTTACAATCAATCAATTAAAAATCCAAAATCATTTTGGGAAAAAATGGCTTTAAAAAATTTAGAATTTTTTAAAAAATGGCGAACGGTTTTTAAATGGAAAGATTATCGAGCAGAATGGTTTTCTGGTTCTGCTTTAAATGTTTCTTATAATTGTTTAGATAGGCATTTATCTTCTTCAAAAAAAAATAAAGCAGCTTTAATTTGGGAAGGTGAGCCTGGTGATACGAGAACCATAACTTATCAGCAATTGTATAATTTAGTTTGTCAATGCGCAAATATTCTTAAAAATTTAGGCTTAAAACCAGGAGATAAAGCCGCTATTTATATGCCGCTGCTTCCCGAAGCAATTGTTGCAATGTTGGCATGTAGCCGTTTAGGAATTACGCATACTGTCATATTTGGAGGGTTTAGTAGTAATTCTCTTAGAGACCGAATTCAAGATTCTGGGTGTAAAGTTTTATTTACTGCAGATGGAGTTTTTCGCAAAGGCTCTATAGTGAAGATGAAAGATATTGCTGATGATGCTTGTTTAGAAACACCCACAATTAAAAATATAATTGTATTAAATAGAACAAATGAAAAAGTAAATATGAAGTCTGGTAGAGATCTGTGGTGGCATCAATCCGTTGCGCTTCAATCAACAGAATGCCCGCCAGAACGGCTTGATGCAGAACATCCATTATTTATTTTATATACAAGTGGTACAACAGGAAAGCCTAAAGGAGTTTTGCATACAACGGCTGGTTATTTATTAGGTGCGACTGTTACTACAAAATATTTATTTGATTTAAATGACTCTGATGTTTACTGGTGTACAGCAGATATCGGTTGGATTACTGGACATACTTATGTTGTATATGGTCCATTAAGTAATGGCGCCACTGTTTTTATTTATGAAGGTTCTCTTTCATATCCTGATAATGATCGTGTTTGGAAGATTATTGCAAATAATAAAATTTCAGTTCTCTATACCGCTCCTACCGCAATTCGCTCATTTATTAGATTGGGAAATGACGGGCCAAGTAAACATGATTTATCAAATCTTAGGTTATTAGGTTCTGTAGGCGAGCCCATTAATCCTGAAGCCTGGATGTGGTATCACGAGGTTATTGGCAAAAAACAATGTCCAATTGTTGATACATGGTGGCAAACAGAAACAGGTGCAGCAATGATTGCTCCTTTTCCTGGAGTTACAGTAACAAAACCAGGTAGTGCGACATTTCCTTTTTTTGGTATTGAACCAATTATTCTTAGCAAAGATGGAAAGCCAGTAAAAAAAGCAGAAGGCGGGTTATTATGCATTAAAAATCCGTGGCCCTATATGGCACGGACTATTTATGGAGATCATGAGCGATATAAGCAAACATATTGGAAACAGATTGAAGGATATTATTTTACTGGAGATGGCGCCCATCAAGATAAAGATGGGTATTTTTGGATAATGGGGCGTGTTGACGATGTTATCAATGTCAGTGGGCATCGATTAGGAACTATGGAAATTGAAAGCGCTGCTGTTCAGCATCCTTTAATCGCTGAGTGTGCTGTAGTTGGCAGACCTGATGATTTAAAAGGGCAAGCAATTGTTGCTTTTGTTACTTTAAAAAAATCAATTGAGCCAAGTAAATTACTTAAAAATGATATTTCAAATTTTATTGCAAAAGAAATTGGAAGTATTGCAAGGCCAGATGAAATAAAATTTGCAGAAATATTGCCTAAAACAAGAAGTGGTAAAATTATGAGAAGATTATTAAGAGAGCTCGCCACAACTGGTTCTATTAAAGGCGATGTAACAACTTTAGAGGATTATTCTGTAATAGAAAAATTATCAGGTAAAGATGATGACTAATTTTTTATAGCATTAAATTTTAAAATAAATTTAGTATTATCTGATTCATCATCATATTCAATCTCTCCATTATGAATTTCCATAAATTTTTTACAAATACTAAGACCTAATCCTAGTCCATTATTTCTTTTTTTATTTGTATAAAAGGGCTTCATTAAATGAGGAATTATTTCTTTAGAAATACCTTTTCCAGCATCAGTAAAGCTAATTCTAATTAAATTATCAGATTTTTTTACATCAATTTTTAGCCATTTGTGTTTTGCATCATTTTTAGCAACTGCATCACAAGCGTTTTTAATTAAATTAATAAATATTTGAATTATTTGTTCTGGGTAACAACGAAGTTCAACATTTTCGTTACAAGTTGTATATACTTTAATTTCATTAATTTTAATAATATCCTGCATCAAGTCAAGAGAGCTGTTTATAATACTAATTATTTTTACATTTTCCATATCAGCTTGCTTGTTTACTGGGTATGCAAGCATTTTAATGCTTTTAATTATTTTAGCAATCATAAGACTATGAGTATATATTTTTTCGAATATTTTATGATCATTTAATAATTTTTCATTATTTGGTTGGTTTGATATTTCATTTTCTATATTTTTCTTCATTAAATATGATGAAGAAGAAATAAATGAAATATGATTATTTATATTATGAATAATTCCTGGAGTTAATTCTGATATCAGTTCTAATTGTTCTTTAGATAGTTCAAAATTTTCAGGGATATTAAGATTTTTTATATTATTATCTTTTTCAAAGAGGTATTTTTTGGTTGCATCTAAAATATCATTAATTTTAACTGGTTTGCTGAATTGTTCATTGACATCAAGATTATCAAGAGTTTCAATAGACCCAGATATGCTAAAAATAACAGGTTTGTAATTTTCTATATCTTTTAGCTCTTCTATAAATTTAATGCCATTCACAACTGGTAAGTTAATGTCTGTAATAATTACATCGGGAGCATTTTTTTTGCAGATTGCAAGTGCGTCTTGCCCATTATGTGCTGTAAGAGTTTTGTAGCCTTCTCTTTCATATCTTAAAGATAGAAGCTTACATATCATAGGTTCATCGTCAACAATTAGAACTGAAGGCATAATACCTCTAAGTATACTTAAAATTAATAAAATTTTAATACTAATTAATATCGGAATATTTCTAAAAATTTTAATAATTTTTTAAAAATCACATAATAATTTGATATTTAAGTAATTTTTTTTAAGCTTGATTGACTTAAATTTGGTTGTAGATTAAGGTTTTCTGAGAAACTGCTAGAGGCAAGCTCTAAGTAAAGGTGTAATGTTATGATATCTAAGGTTTTTTTTGTTTTGATAAATATCGGTTGTAGTATACAATTAAAGCTCTTTATATCTTCTAAATTAAATAATTTTAATCTCAACTATAATTAATTTTTTCGTAAAAAATAAATATTTTTTATTAATAAATTTTAATTTATTAATTTTTAATATTAAAAATTTAATTAAAAGGATAACTTTAATGTCTTATTTATGTTGTTTTCAGTCAGAAATAAGCGCTGATTTAAGTGTGGATCTCAAAAAAACGGAAAAACAGGCAGAATTTATAAAAAATTACTTTTCAGAATGCTTAGAAAAAAAATTAAACTTAATGAAAATATCTTCTCCCTTATTTGTAGAATCAGGTATTGGGATTAATGATGATTTAACTGGAATTGAGCCACCTGTAAAGTTTCAAATCCCAGCTTTATCAACAAAAAAAACAGTGGAAATTGTTCAGTCTTTAGCTAAATGGAAGAGGCTGATGTTAAAAAGATACGATTTTAAAATTGGAGAGGGTTTGTATACCGATATGAGGGCAATCAGACCCTGCGATAAAATTGATGCAACGCATTCAGCATATGTAGACCAATGGGACTGGGAAATTTGTATTGATGAGGAGCATAGAAATATCGATTATCTTAAAAAAATTGTTAATGATATTTATGATTCTATTAAGTTAACAGAGTTAAAACTTTGTAACAAGTTTTCAGAAATTAAGGCAAAGCTTCCTGAAAAAATTACTTTTATTCATTCTGAAGAATTGTTAGGGATGTATCCAAATTTAAGCCCAATAGAAAGGGAAAGAGAAATTTGTAAGATTCATGGAGCTGTTTTTTTAATTGGAATTGGAGCGCCTCTGTCTAATGGAAAACCCCATGGAACAAGAGCTCCAGATTATGATGATTGGTCAACGCCTTCTGAATTTGATTTTAAAGGTTTAAATGGAGATATTTTATTGTGGAATTCAAAATTAGAATGTGCATTTGAATTGTCGTCAATGGGGATTCGTGTTAATGCAGAAGCACTGCAGAAGCAGTTACAATTAACACGTCAACAAATTCGCAGTGTGCTATATTTTCATACTGAATTGTTAAGTGAACGTTTGCCGAGCGCAATTGGTGGAGGAATAGGTCAATCCCGATTGGTAATGTTATTATTAGATAAATTACATATATCTGAAGTACAGGCATCAGTTTTTAAACTGTGACTGGATTTTTCTTATTAATTTGGTTTCAATCTAATTAATTTTTAGAAATTTTTCTTGTAAAAATAAAGAATAAATTATTATATTATAGTTAACTACTAAATATTTTAGTAGTTAACTTTTTAATGTTACTCTAAAATATTTAATTTAAATTAATTTATTATATTTAGTATTGTAAAAATTATCATGAGGGGTTTTATAAATAAATAAAATGAACAAAACTCAAGTAAAAAGATACCTTTTGAAGTATAGAAATTCATTAGAAGGTTATGCGTTAAAAAATAAATTAATTTTTGATAATTTAAATATTATTGAGAATGAAAATTCTTTATTTTTATCTATTAGAGATACACTTGAGTCAGGATTTTTTGATAATAATAACTTATCTACTTCTTCTTTTGTTTGGAGTTCAAAAGAGTTTGAAAAAATATTTTATTCAAAATCAATGAATCTCAATCAATTTTTATTGTTTAATAAAAATAATGACTTCCTTAACTGTCATACATTTAAGATGTTAGAAAAATTAAATTATATTAGTGATAATTATGAGCGTGAATTTGATACTAATTGCTTATATTTATTAGGACCATTTTTAACATGGCATGGAAATTTTGGTGAATCTAGTATCCCGATTTTTAAAATTCCAGTATCATTAATTAAAGATGATGGTCAAAATTTTAAATTAATTTTTACAAAAAGACTTCTAAGGTTTAATGAAACTTTATTATTTCATTTAAGAAATTTTTTTAATATTAATATTGAAATTGAAAAAGAATTTTTATCTCCAAAATATGCGTTACATTATTTATGCGAACTGCTTAGAAAAAATAATATTGATTGCCAGTATTTAAGATATAAATATGAAACTAAAGATTATAATTCCAATTTTAATCAGTTTTTAATTTATGATTTTATGAATATAAGTGTTTTAGATGCTGATAATTATCAATTATATTCTGACTATAAAAAAATTATTGGAGATAGTTGTGATAATAATTTAATATATAATGCTGTTGCAAAAAAAATTATAAAAAAAGAAGATGGCGAATTTAACTATGATAATATAAGAAAAAGTAGTCAGTTATTTCCTTTATATTTTGACTCAGATCTTAGTAGTTTAATTAAAAAATTAACAAAAGAAGATTCTATTATTGCTAAATTCCCCGCGGGCAGTGAGAAAATTAGTATTATTACAAATTTAATTATTAAGTATTTAAGTAATTATAAAAAAATTCTTTTTATTTCAAATAATAATAAATTTATAAAAAATATTTATTCAAAAATCTCTGAAATGAAGTTAAATAATAATATTTTAGTATCATCAGATAATATTCAATGTTTTTCTGATATTATGAAGCAGTTTGAAAAAAAGTACATAGTAGAAGATAATCTTAATTTTAATGAAGATTATTTGTATAATAAAACTTACGAAATAGATAAAGAAATATTTCATTATAAGAAATATTTTAGGATATTAAATAAAAATCATGAAAAAAGTGGTTTAAAAAATATTGAAGTTATTAATAAAGCATTTTATGCGCAAAATGAATTGTATGATCAAAATATATACAAAAAATTAGGAAATATAAAATGGAGTGTGCTTTCAGGTCTGTTGCTTGATATTGATGATATTCAGTATTTTTATAACAAGCTTGATAATAACTTAGATAGTCCATGGTTATTCAAGCAATTTGATATTTCAAAAAAGGCCGAAGTTTATGATAGTCTGGTAAGTATTTATAATACTATAATTAACACAAAAAATATTATATTTAATTTAAATGAAGAACTTAATAATTTAATAAAAGATGAAAAATCTAAGGATATTATTGAAAATTATTATGATCTCGTTATTAATGGAACTAGATTTTTTGATATTTCATATGAATATAAAAAATTATGGGAAGATGATACAAATATTTTTAAATATTTACAATTTATTATAGAAAAATTAGAAGATTTTATTAATAGCGCAAAAGAGTGGAACAATATTTTTAATCAAATAAAAGATGAAGTTTGTTATAATAGTATAGATAATTTAGAAGAAATTTTTTCTCAAGAAAAAAATATCTTAAAGTTTTTTTCTGTAAAGCATTGGAAAAATAAGAATATATTAAAAAAAATCTGTAGTAATTGTGAAAGTTTTGAAACTTTTTTAAATACTTATAAAGTTTATGAGTTTAAAAAAGAAAATATTATTGAGATTTTTAATAAATTAAATTTTAGTTTTTATTTTGATAGCAATGATATAAATGCATTTACGCAATATTGTAATAATGTATTAACAAATTTAAAAAATATATACGAGATTTTTCAAAATCTTGCAATAGTTTTGAGTGACAAGCATTATCTAGAAATTACAAGTTCATATTATGGCTATAAGAATGTTACATCAACTATTAAAGAAATTTACGATATAAAATGCAAAATAGAAAAAATGAATCAGTTGATTAATTGTGAATGGGAAAAAATATCTTTATTTATAGATGAAAAACAAATTAGTGCTAGCAATACAGATGAAAAAATTAACTTTATCAAGATTTTGATTGAAAAGTATGATGATATTGATTTTATACATCAATATAATAAAATTATTTTTAGTATAAAAAATAAATGTTTTCTATTTGATTTAGATTTAGATGTGATTAAGTTATTACTCAATTATAACGGCAAATGGAAAGATATTGTTTTTTCAAGCGTAACAATTGGTTGGTTAAAAGAAATATATGAGAATTTTCCTGATATCAAGATTTATGGTAAAAATTTGATAAGTAATTCTACTTGTGTTATTAAAAATAATGAAGAAGAATTATATCAATTTATACTAGATTATTATCAATATAAATTTAATGAATACTCTCAAAAAATTAGTGATAACTGTTTAAACAATAAATTTGAAAACATGTTTTCTTCATTTGACTTTTCACCTTCAGTTTCTAGTATCACCTCCGAAGAAATGGAGTTACTCCTGCAAATTAAACCATGTTGGTTTGTAAATTTAAATGATGTGAGTAAGGTTGTTCCACTTATAGAGGGAATGTTTGACTTAGTAATTTTAGATGTAGTAAAACCATCAGGTTTAAATAAAATTATTCCATGCATCTATAGAGCAAAAAAAGTTTTACTTACGTGTCATGAATTTGAAAACTTTAATGCAACAAATGAGTATGAAAAAAATTTTATTGAAAATTCTTCTTCAGTATTTTTTAAATGGGTAAATTCTGATTATAATGAGTCACTTATAACTTTTGCAAATTATGCTTTTTACGATTTTAAACTTTTTGTTCCACCAAAGCCTTCTTTGTATTTTATTGAGAACGATTTACATTTAATAGAAATAACTTCCGATCGAAATGAATTGGATGAACTTGCTAAATATTTTTTTAATATGATTATTCATTATCCAAATCAGTCATACGCTGTAATTACAAGTTGCGCAGAAAGAACATTTTTATTTATAAAACTTATAAAAAATATTATTGCATCAAATCCTAGCTTTTCTTGGATATTGGAAAGAATTAATTGTAAAAATGATAATTATAAAAATAAATGTATTATAGTTAAAAGTATTGATGATTTATATTTAGAAAAATTTGATGTTATATTATTATCGTTAGGAAATAATGATAATACATGTAAATCAACTAGATTTGATAATTTAAAAATATTTAATACAAATAATTCGGCTAAATATATTCATAAAATTATTGCTAGTGTAAAGAAAAGAATGATTTTATTTACTTCTGTAAATATTGATGCAATCGATACAAGCGAGAAAGCGTTTTTATTAAATTCGGATCAATGTATTTGTGGACGATTTTTAAAATATTTTAAATTTTTATCGCTAGGACAAGTAGAAGAATCAATCAATATTCTTAAGTCTTTTAAAAGAGATAAAAATATTAGTTTAAATAAACAGAATGAATTTGCTTTGTTTGTAAAACATAAGTTAGAAGACTTGGGTTATAAGGTATCTGAAATGGTTGGGTTGAATAACATTTATATGGATCTTGCGATCAGGCATCCATTGTACCCTGAGAAGTATATACTTGGTATTGAATGCGATAATGGAATACTTCATTCGAGCTTAAATGTAATGGATTATATTAATATTAGATCAAATTTACTGACAAAAGTCGGTTGGTATATTGAAAAAATTTATTGTCTTGACTGGCTAAAAAATTCTGAAAAAGAAATTGATAGGATTGATGGTATAATTAAAAAGATAATTTTAAAAGAGTTGATTGAAACTTCAGAGAAGCTTGATTTAGAACACATTCAAGAAGAGAATAATACAACTACAAGTATAAACGATTTGCAGTTATATTTATAAAATATTATATTTTTAAGGAATAAAACATGTTAAAAAATCTTGTTCCTGTTGGAAATATTGAAGATAAATGGCAACAGCATGTATTTGACTGCAAGTTGGTGAGTCCGGCAAATCGAAGAAAGTATTCTGTAATTATTGTGGGCACCGGTTTGGCCGGAGCTTCTGCTGCGTCTTCTTTGTCTGAAGCGGGTTACAATGTTAAATCATTTTGTCTCCAAGATTCGCCGCGCAGAGCACATTCTATTGCTGCTCAAGGTGGAATTAACGCGGCAAAAAATTATAAAAACGATGGAGATTCTATTTATCGTTTTTTTTATGACACATTAAAAGGTGGCGACTTTCGTGCTCGTGAAGCAGGTGTCTATCGACTGGCAGAACTATCAACAAAAGTGATTGACCACTGTGTTGCGGTCGGTGTTCCATTTGCAAGGGAGTATGGAGGCTATCTTGATAACCGTTCATTTGGTGGCACACAAGTAGAACGAACCTTTTATGCGCGAGGGCAAACAGGGCAACAGTTGTTGCTTGGTGCATACCAGGGCATGATGAGAGGTGTTGCCGAAAATAAAATACAGTTGTTTCCTTATAAAGAAATGCTTGATGTTGTTTGTATTAGTGGAAAAGCACGCGGGATTGTTGTGCGTGATTTAATTACTGGCAACATAGAAGGTCACTGCGCAGATGCGGTGATTTTGGCTACTGGTGGTTATGCAAATTTATATTATTTATCGACCAATGCTAAGCCATCTAATGTTACAGCTATTTGGCGTGCTTATAAAAATGGTGCTTATTTTGCCAATCCTTGTTTTACTCAAATTCATCCAACATGCATTCCAATTTCTGGTAGTAAGCAATCAAAATTAACTTTAATGTCAGAATCTTTAAGAAATGATGGTAGAATATGGGTGCCAAAGATTAGAGATGATAAACGTCATGCAAAAGAAATTTTTGAAACAGAAAGAGATTATTTCTTAGAGCGCAATTATCCAAATTTTGGAAACTTAGTGCCAAGAGATATTGCTGCTCGTGCAGTAAAGAGAATGTGTGATGATGGTTTTGGGGTAGGTGAGTCGGGATTATCTGTTTATTTGGATTTTAAAGATAATATTTTATTGTATGGACAAGAAAAATTAATTCAAAAATATGGTAATCTTTTTGAAATGTATGAAAAAATTGTAGGAGATGATCCGCGTCAGACCCCAATGCGTATTTATCCTGCGGTGCATTATACAATGGGAGGGCTTTGGATTGATTACAACTTAATGTCATCATTGCCTGGTTTGTTTGTGCTTGGAGAAGCCAATTTTAGTGAGCATGGGGCAAACCGACTTGGTGCGAATGCTTTGCTACAGGGATTGGTTGATGGTTATTTTATTATTCCTGTAACCTTGGGGAATTATCTGGCAAATACATATTTTGATACAGTCTCTTTGCAACACGATTCTTTTAAAGAAAAGATTGAAACTACAAAGTTATTTGTACAACGCTTGATTCGTATTCAAGGTAACCAACTTGCTGATGAGATTCATGAAAAACTTGGCAGAGTGATGTGGAATGCTTGTGCAATGTCAAGAAGTCGAGAAAAGTTAACGGATGCATTACAAGAAATTACAAGAATTAGAGATGAGTTTTGGAATGATGTAAAAATTCCGCAAGATACAAAGACCATAAATCAAGAATTAGAAAAAGCTGGAAGAATTGCTGATTATATTGAACTTGCAGAACTTATGTGTCGCGATGCGCTTGAGCGAGAAGAATCTTGTGGCAGCCATTTTCGAGAAGAGCATCAAAACGATTTTGGAGATCCACTACGCAATGATCAAGATTTTTCTCATATTGCTTGTTGGAAGTATTTGGGAGAAAATAAATTGCCCGTAAAATTAATTGAAAAATTAAATTTTGAAAGCTGTCAGCCTTCTTCTCGAAATTACGTTTGAATTAATGATTAATTTTGATATTTCTAATTTTTTTTAAAATTTAATTGATTTTATTATTAAAAGGCATTAATAATGAATCAGAAAATATCCGAGAAAAATTTTTCTTTCAAACATCTTCGAAACAAATGCAAAGTAAAACCAAAAATGGTTTTCGTCTAATTGAAGGCGACGGAACATCTGCCGATTGTGCAATTCCAAAAAGTTTAGAAGATTTTACAACTCAGGATCCAATAATAAATGACGAGAATTATATTAAAAGAGTGATTCAAAAATAAGTTTGAGTAAATGTAACTGAAAATGACCGACAAAATCAAATTGAGGAATTAAAAAACTTTTAATTCCTCAATTATTTTACCGAGAAAAGCTTTATCGGCTTTGGTTTGGTCGATTTTGATTGAGTCACAATTTTTCAGGAGATTTAATTATGAGAATATTGAAAAAAAATTGTTTCCTTGCATTTTTAACCTTATTTTTGTTTTGTCCAAAAAGTCACGCACAGCTTAAAGAAAGTGGTACTGTAGGGCCTGGTTCTTATGATGCTGCATGCTATGGAGGTCAAGCAGGATTTGGTGGAATATACTGTCCTTCAGCTGGGGCTGGGGTTAGCTACAAATCTACAATTGACGGTGGTATTGGCTACTTTATTGCAGGTGGAATTATGACTTTTGCTGTCAGTCCGCAAGATTTAGTTGGTCGTCCAATAACTGCTTCGGGTGGAGGATATTTCTATGTTCATATTGATTTTTGGGATCAAATTACTGGAGAAAAAGTAGCATGGTTTAATGGAGGAGGATCCGTTTTTGGAGGATTCACGAGTAGCGGCCATTTTCTATAGAGATTTAAAAATTCTCATGCTAAAGAATTTATACAGAAAATACTAAAAAATATTAAAATTTGACATGAGAAAAAGAAAGTTAATTTTATACCTCATACTCATTGATGATTATGAGGCGGTTTTAAAATAATTTGAATTTTGAAAACGATAAGTTTTCCTGCTGTAATAATTCGTAAAATAAATTATTTTTGATTAAAATTAATTTATAGCTTTTAAATTTATAATTGATTTTAATTTTATTTTTAATTAGAAAGCATAGTTTTGTAATTTCTGATAGAGGAATTCCTATGCTAAAAAAAAATTTACTATTTTTATTTGTTTCTCTCTGCGTCTTTTCCTGCTCTAAACAAGCAAGTAATCAAGATTATAAGAAAAGTTCTTATGAAGAAGGCCATGATTATCAAGCTAATTCTTACTCAAAAAATGAAGGTTTTGAAGGAGAGGTAAAAAAATTAGTTGCAAAAATTTTTAATAGTATCTTTCCACATAAAAAAAATGTTAATACAGCAAGTCTTCTTAGTGATGTAAATAGTTCTGGTAATAGTGATGAACTGCACGATAATTTAAGAAGATTATTTGATGCGCACAAAGATTACCATACTATTTATTTTGGTGAGAAAGATTGTAAAAAATATGGATTACCTTCTTATATTTTACAAGTTTCAAGCGCGATTAATAATACAAACGAATATTTTTTAATATCTGATATTAATTTTACAAATAATTATGATATTGATGAAATTCTTCGAAGATTTAAAGTGGGTGATATAATAATAAATGTTAATGGAGAAAGTCCGCAACAGAGAATCGCCAATATTTTAGACAATAACCTTGGTGCCAATAAAGCCGCAAAAAAGAGTAGAGCATTAGAAAGTTTTTTTGAATCAAAATTTCCAATAAGTTATCGTGTTGTCGTTTTTAGAGATGGGCAATATATAAGTGTTGATATACCTGAGGTTAGTTTGACAAATCATGTCTGTATTAAAAAAAGACAAGAAAGTAGTTTTGATAAAGTAAAAAATGAAGATATTTACCAAATCAATAGTTTTGATGATTTTGCCTATGTTAAGTTAAAAACTTTTTTATATGATACTTCATATGATCATTTTTTAAGTTTAAAAAATGTGATCGATGATTTAAAATATAAAATTCTTAGTCAAAGTAAAAATAAATTGATTATTGATGTGAGAAATAATGGTGGTGGTTATGCTGAGCTATCAGATATTTTAGCTTATTTGTTTTATGATCCAAATTCAAATAAGTCATTTTTTCCTATGTATTATCGATTAAAAGCGACAAATATTAATGTTAATAAAGCTGAAGACATTATTCGAAATAATCCATATTTTATTTTAAAATATAATATTATTCAAGAAAGAAATGTGTTATATGATGCAATCAGTAATAATAAAGAATATACAGAAAATTTTCCAATGATTTCAAATGAATTGCTTAATACTATTGAGCCCGGATTTTTTACAACCTATGCAGGAAAAGAAATTTATCTTCTAACAAATTCTAAATGCTATTCTGGCTGTGATTCATTTGTTGCAGTTTTAAAAGATCAACACTTAATCACAAAGGTGATTGGTGAAGACGAGCAAACGGGAGGCGGAGGAGCAAGTGTTTTAGAGATTGATAGAGAAGCAGAAAATATTAGTAAAAATTTTTATTTTCAAACTTCTTGGGAGCAAATGCAAAGTAAAACAGAAACAGGTTTTCGCTTAATTGAAGGAGAAGGCACTTATGCTGATTGCGTATTGCCAAAAAATTTAGAAGACTTTAGCACTTATGATCCAATTTTAAACGATGAGAATTATATTAAAAGAGTAATTCAAAAAATCAAACGCAATGAGTGTTAGATTTTTTTTAAATTAATAAAATTTACAAAAAAACTTATTTTTTGTTGTATTAAAATTTGTTTTTATTAAACTTAAAAAGTATAAATTTTTTATTAATTTTAAGGAATTTTTATGCTCAAAAATAGTTTACTGTTTTTTATTTTTTTAAGCATTTTTTTTTCTTGTTCTAATAAAAAAAATTCCAAATTATCTCAATCCAATTCCAATAGCGACTTACCAGCTTCTTTTTCAAAAAACGAAAATTTTGAAAAAGAAGTAAAAAATTTAGTTTCAACAATTTTTAATGACATTTTTCCACATAAAAAAAATCTTGACACTTTTAAGCTTCTTAGTGCTGTAAACAATTCAAAAAATAGTGATGAATTGCAATATAATTTAAGAAATTTGTTTGATTCACAAAATGATTATCATACTAAATATTTTGGTAAAGGTGATCCTGTTTTTTATGGATTATCCCCTGAAAATATCGAGTTGTCTAAGGTTTTTAATCAAGATAAAGAGTATTTTTTGGTTTCTAAAGTGAGTTTGACTTATAATAATTATAATATTGATAATGTTTTACGACAATTTCAGGTAGGAGATAGAATAATTTCAATTAATCATAAAAGTCCTCAAGATTGGATTGATATTATTTTATGGAATAATCTAGGAGCCAATTTAACTGCTAAAAAAAGTAGAGCTTTAAAAGAGATATTTTTTTCAAATTTTCCATATCGTTATCATGTTGTTATTTATAGAGGTCATCATTTTTTAGATATAAATATACCTCCATTTAAAATGGTGTCAGATTTTTTTGCCGAAAATAAAGATGATTATAATAATTATAGTTTAAAAAATGAAGAAATATTTGAAGTTAAAAGTATTGAAAACTTTGCTTATGTTAAGCTAAAAACTTTTCAATATGAAAACTCAATTGATAATATTTTAAATCTAAAATTTATTGCTAATAAGTTAAAAGATAATATTCTTAGTCAGAATAAAAATAAACTTATTATTGATGTTAGAAATAATGAAGGAGGAAATCTTATTCTATCAGATATTTTAGCTTATTTGTTTTACAATCCTAATATTAATAAGCAATTTTTTCCTATGTATTTTCGGCTAAAAGCTTCAGCTACAAATTTGGAAGTGATATTAGATTTTGAATCGTCGCTAAATTTTAAAGAATTATATAATATTAATCAACAAAAATCCTTATTATTTGATGCTCTGTCAAAGAATTTAGAATATACAGAGAGTTTTCCTATGGTGTCTCAACAATTTCTCAATTCTATTGAACCAGGATTTTTTATTAAATATTCGGGTAAAGAAATTTATATTCTTATGAATTCATTGTGCTATTCTGCGTGCGATGCTTTCGTTGCAATTTTAAAAGATCAAAATTTAGTGACAAAAGTAATTGGTGAAGACGTGCAAACTGGCGGTGGGGGAGCATCTGTCTTGGCATTTGACATAGACAAAGAAAATAAAGTTTATTTTCAAACCTCTTTTATGCAAATGCAAAGTAAAACCGAAAATGGTTTTCGCTTAATTGAAGGAGAAGGAACATATGCCGATTGTGTATATCCAAAAAGTTTTGAAGATTTTAGCACTCAGGATCCAATAATTAATGATGAGAATTATATTAAAAGAGTAATTCAAAAATTAAATAAAAACGAATGTTGATAATTTTGTTGATTTAGCTTCTGACACTCTTTCTAATAAATTTCTATCATAAAAATTATAATGATTTTAATTGTTTAGGCTAAGAATCACTGTTTGTCTAACGTTAATTTATAGATTATGATATAAATTTAATATTTTTATTTTTTTTAAAAATTTTATAAACTCATTTATTAAATATAATTAATTTTTACAAATAATCAATTATACGCCGTCCACTAAGTTTGTTGGCAACATAGATAACCAAAAATAAATATTTATACGGAAATTGATGAATATTGAAAACAGGATATGCTGCAGTTAACATTCGTACTTTCTTTTATAAAAGGACACTGCAGCACAATGAATAATGTACAACAACTTATGGATGATTTAAAGAGAATACCTCAAAATAAATTAAGTTTTAATCTTTTACGTCGATTATTTATAATTTTTTTATATTCCGTAGGATTTTCTGAAAAAAAGATTGAAACTTTATTATGCCTTTCAAGAGGACGGGCAAATTATTGGGTTTCAAACTATAAGAATAATGGTATTTATTTTTTACTTGATAAACCACGTTCTGGTCGTCCATCCTTTGTAAATAAAGAAGAAGTTGAAATTTTAAAAACTGAAATCATTCAATTAAATTCTGAATTTAATGAGGAAAAAGTTGTTCATGCTCAAATAATAAATAGTATTATAGAATCCAAAACGAAATTAAAAAAAAATTTAGTAAAAGTGGGTTATACAAGTTCCTTCAAAGAACATTAATAAGAAGAGTTGTTCCAAGAACAAAGCATATAAAAAATGATCCAGAAAAAATGGCCGAATGGATTAAAGATTTACCAAATAAAATTAATGAAATTAAAGTAAAAAATCCAGGAAAAAAAATAAACATAGATTTTCAAGATGAATCACGATTTGGACAAATGACAATAAAAGCTGGTATTTGGAGTCCTTTCCCAATCAGACCAGAATTTAAAACTCAAATGGGTTATTTAAACTCATGGATGTATGCTACTGCTAACAAAGATACGGGCAAATATTTTGGAATGATATTACCAAATTTAAATGTTGAAAACATGCAAATTTTTATCAATGAGTACTCCAAGACCGTACCTAAGAATGAGCATATTATTATTATACTAGATGGAGCTAGTGCACATAAAAGCAAAAAATTAATTTTACCCCAAAATATATCATTTATTTTTTTACCTTCATTTTCTCCAGAGTTAAATCCAATTGAAAGGTTATGGAGTTATTTTAAAAGGAATCACTTATCATTTAAAATTTATAAAGATTATGAAGATCTCGTTCAAAAATGCTCTAGTGGTTGGAATCAATTAACACAAAAAATTGTCAAGTCAATTATGAATTCAAAACCTAAGGCAAGCTTATGTTAAAAACTTAGTGGACGGCGTATTATTTATTGATTTCCTTGTCATTAATCTGTAACAGCATTTTTGCTCTATTTTAGAGCATATTTTGCTATCTTATGGATTTATATATGGAATATTCAATTTATAAAAAATCTAATTATGATTCTCAAAGAAATATTTTTAAGTTTAATTATAGGTCAAAAAATATAAACGATAGAAGAATTGAAGAGGATTTGTTTGCGTTTAATATCTTAAATGATCCTAAGTATATTGAAAATATAATTAATTTTTCAAGACGTGTTGCTAAAATATTGCTGTCTTCTTCTTGGCTAATTTCTTGCAAATTTTATGAAATTATAAACTATCGTATTGAATATTATAATGGTAGTTACCCAGTTTTTGATAAAAAATTTAGTTCTCATTATGAGTTGGTAAATTTTTTTAATATAGAAAATAATCATATTCGGATAATGACTGTTTTTTGGTTGTTATTTTCTGATTTTAGAACAGTTATTTTACGTGAATTAGGAGTCGATAATTATTTATTACAGCAATTTGAATTGCTTAATAAAATTTATAATGATAAAATTGTTAACACAAAAGAGTTTATTATTGATGATAGTCTTATGAAAAAATCAATAAGTAATTATGATCAATTTCATTTTGGCTCTGTTAATTTTATTAAAGTAGATGATGGTTTTAGAAATAATTTTCTCCCTTTTGCTCGTTCTAGGGATTATATAAAAATGAAGACATCTAGATTTATTTCTAGAGCTGCAGATGGTAAAAAAACATTTAATGTTAATTATAGTCGTTATATTTGGAAAAATATTCCTTTAGTTTCTGGTTTGTCTGGTATGATTAATTTATCTTGTAAGTCTCTTGTTTTTATGAACTCTGATTTTAGAAGTCCTCAAACCATTCAAATGTTAGAGTCTTTGTGCGCGTTAATAGTGGCGACAAATATGCATTCTTATTATGAAGTTTATGATTCTTTAAATTTATATTTAGCAAAATGGAAACCTAAGTGTGGCGGATTATAAAAACGAAGTCAGATAATGATGTTTATTTAAAGCTTCTAAATTAAATATTTAGAAGCTTTAAATCTTATTGGCTCAATACTTATTGGTGTGAGTGATCATCATCTGATTTAGTAGGTTTTTTAAGAATATTAAATTTATTAAGAACATTTGCTAATGTCGGCAGGTTTGTTTGAATATTTGTGGCCACTGATTCTTTTGCAGCTGTTGCAGCAGATTGAACGGCATCTTGTACAAGTGATACCATAATATCAAGTAATCCTGGACGTTTTGGCATTTTGCTCGAAGGTTTGGAGTATTGGGTATGACCACGTTTTTCTTGTGTGGCTTTTGCTGCCATCCGAGCTGCATCAATCGCTTCTTTTGCTCTTTCATCACGACGAACAAATTTTTCGTTCGGTTGACGACCTACAGTGCTATCAGTTGTTGCGCGTTGATTTGTTTGAAAACTGCCATTGACAGCATTTTTACGCGGTTCTGCTGACTTGGGTGTAAATTGCAACGGTTGCTTTGCTGACAGCGGTTCTTTTTCTGGTCTTGGATACAGTTTACTTGTGTTGGTTGTTTGCGTTGAATCAAGCTCGTATTTTTTGGGAGCTTTTTGCGCAATTGTATCGCTTGATTGGTTTGGTTGAGTTTCTACTTTTTCTGTAGCAATTGCGGTTGTGTCGTCTTCATAATGAACACCAATGCGTTTGACTTTGCCGTTTGGTTCAAGAGGATACTTAGAAATATCTTTTAAATTAAAATAATTTTTATCGGGCTGAGCAAGATGAATTTTAAATCCTAGAGAATCTTCTATCGCTTTGATATTAAATCCATAATCTTCACAAATAAACGATACAGCGAGAGGGTTTTTGCTGCCTTCAATTCGTGCAAGGCGTTTAAAAAAATTTGTAGAGGCATCTGGCAGATCAAAATTGTAAATACAATTTAATTCTCTAATTCCTAAGGAGTTAGAAATTGCATCTGTTGCAACAATAACGTTAATCTCACCATTTTTTATTGCTTTGGTTAAGGTTGTGCGTTTTGCAAACGGAAGATGAGACGTAACGAGCTCTACTTTTATGTCATTTCCGTGTAATTTAAACGCAATCCATTCTGCAACGGCTTTCGTGTTGGCAAATACAGCGGCACAGTGTGGTTTGTGAGTTTTTAAATGCCCAAGGAGAACTTGGAATTTTTGTGTTGCTTGGAGAGTATGGGCAAATTGTTTAGGATGTTTTTCTTTTATTTGTGATGGTAAAACTGTGATGTATTCTGGATTTTCTAAAAATTGAAATGCCATCTCACGCACAACAGGAACGTTTTCAGACGCGCTAATAATTTTTTGTGTTCTATCTTGTGGAAGTATAGATAAAGATTTTTCAAGCTCTAAAACAGCGTCTTCATGATAAAAAGCTTGGGTATCTAAAACAAAACATAAGCCAACAGATTTAGTTTCTATGTGTTTATGTTCTATGGCAATATTTAAACTTTGTGGGGTCGCAATCAAAACATCAACGAGCTCAATGTTTTCAAGTGTTGCAATTTCTGCTTCATTTTTTACTGCCGCTAAACTCGCTGCAGTAATCCCAAGATTGTGAAAAAGTTTTGAACTGATAGCGAGAGTTTCTTCCGTCTTTTTTTGATTTGGAGCTAAAAAAAGCACAGAAGGATTTTTTTTCGTCCCTTTAGGCAATAATTCAGAAAGAATTTTTGCGGCCGCAGTGACTGCACCAATTAAAAACTCTTCTGGTTGTTTAGGGATAATTGCAAGTAGATCAGAGCCACGCAATGCAGCTGGTAATGCTTTTTGCATTGTTTCGCTGGGCGTTTTAAAACCTAATTTGAGAAGTTCTTTAATAATATTGTCATTTGCAACAATGTTTTCAAACTTTATTGTTTTTGTTTGGATATCTGAGATTTCTGGTACGAAGTAATCAGGAGCAGGGGTGTTGCCACGCTCTAGAATTTGCGGTTTTGTTTGCTTTTTTGCTGCAGCAACAAAATGCTGTGTCGGTGCCGTGATTTCTGCGTGAATCACTTGGGATTTAACAACCCTATTTTCTTTTGTAGTTGTTTCTATTTCAGTAGCATTGTGTTCAATAATTTCTGGAAATAATGTATTTTGCTGTAGTGTCGCCGTTTTTTTGGGCTTTGTAATTTTTATTTCTTTTTTACTGCTTGGAACTGCAGATTTTGCAGGCGATAGCTTTGGTGCTTTTTCCTTTTTTGCAGTTTCTTTTGTAGGTTTGATTGCAGGATTTTTAACAGATTTTTCTACTTTCGCAGTTTTTGTGCTTTCTACTTTTTTAGTTTTTGCTGGCGTAGAAGCATTTTTAGCAACAGTCTTTTTGGTTTTAGTTCCAGCTTGAGACTGACTTTTTGCTACTTTTTCTGTTTTTGAATCGGAAACGTCTTTTTTTCTGGTGATACGCGTCATTTAATAAACCCACTTAGTGAAACGAACTTGAGAAATCTTTACTGCTGTGTCATACCTGTTTAACTTGAGTAGGCATACAGCCTTTTCTATCTTGAGGATACTAAGATGATTTTAACTCTTCTGACAACTCTTTTAATCATAGATGCCTTAGTTTTAATATTTTTGATTATCGCTTTGCAGCAAGGTAACGAAGGCGGCCTAGGAGGAGCTTTTGGAGGAGGAAACTCTGCAGGCTTTTTTGGTGCAACAGGTGGTGTAAAACTTATTGTTCAGGCAACTTGGGTCTGTGGTGTTTTGTTTTTTGTCCTTGCCATGTCAACATCGTGGTTAAAAACTCACAACAAGTACGATATTAAAAACCAGCTTGAAAAAAGTTTAGCAACGCCTTCTGCTCCAGTATCAACAACAACTCCTCCAGCGCAATCGTTTCCTGATCAATCCACAGTTGATCCTTTGGCTCAATCATTACCAAAGCAATCTGTTGCAGATCCTTTACCTCAGACAGTGCCTGATCAGGCACCAAATGCACCAGTTGCTCCTGCAAAATAAGTGTGTCTTACACTATTTCTAAAAGCCCAGCAGCCCCCATTCCTGTTCCAATACACATTGTCACAACACCATATTTTTGTTTATGACGTTTCATACCATGCACAATGGTTGCAGTTCGTATTGCACCAGTTGCACCAAGTGGATGACCTAATGCAATTGCTCCTCCTAGAGGATTTACTTTAGCAGGGTTTAAATCAAGATCTTTAATGACAGCAAGACTTTGCGCTGCAAAAGCCTCATTCAATTCAAACCAATCAATTTGATTTTGTTTTATTCCTGCTTGTTTTAAAACCTTAGGAATAGCTTCTTTTGGGCCAATACCCATAATTTCTGGTGGTACGCCCGCTACAGCAAAAGTAACAAATCGTGCAAGTGGTACCAACTTATATTTTTTTATTGCTTTTTCATTTGCTAACAGAACGGCTGCCGCGCCATCACTCATTTGTGAACTATTTCCTGCAGTGACACTACCTCGTGCAGCAAACACTGGTTTTAGTTTAGCGAGCGCTTCGGGAGTGGTGTCGGGGCGTGGACCTTCATCTTGTGAGACAACTTTTTTATTATTGATAATCTCACCAATATTTCCTGGCATGGACTCAAGAATTGTATAGGGAATAATTTCGTCTTTAAATTCGTTATTTTTAATAGCATCGCTTGCCCGTTTATGGCTTTCAAATGCAAATTTATCTTGTTCTTCTCTCGAAATTTTCCATTTTTCGGCCACATTTTCTGCAGTCATACCCATGCCGTAGGCAATTCCAATATGCTCGTCTGTAAAGAATGTGGGGTTCATCACAACCTTGTGTCCCATCATAGGAATTAGGCTCATGCTTTCTGTCCCACCTGCTACCATCACATCTGCTTCGCCAAGTCTTATGCGATCGGCTGCCATTGCGACAGCTTGAATTCCAGATGAACAAAAACGATTGATTGTGATTCCAGGTACCATGTTAGGGTAATCGGCAAGCAAAAGCGCAATACGTCCAACATTCATGCCTTGCTCTGCCTCGGGCATGGCGCACCCAATAATCACATCACCTATTTCTTTGGGATCCAAATTGGGCGCTTGGGCTAACAAACCTTTTAGACAATGCGCAAGCATATCATCGGGGCGAGTTAGTTTAAAAAAACCACGAGGAGCTTTTCCCACAGGAGTTCTCACCGCAGCGCAAATATAAGCATCTTGAATTTGTTTAGACATCAAACGACTCCTTAAATTAATTTCTCAGTGGCTTGCCATTTTTTAGCATGTAATCAATGCGTTGTTGAGTTTTTTCGGTGTGGAGAAGTTCCATAAAGTAACGATATTCAAGTTCCAGTAGCCATTCGTCACTAACCATGCTTCCTTGATCAATATTGCCGCCACCTAAAATAGAAGCTATTTTTTTTCCTATTTCATAATCATGTTGAGAAATAAATTGACCAGCAAGCATATTAACAAGAGCGGCTTGAAAGGTAGCAGTGCCGCCTTTTCCTGTAACAATAATATCTTTTGATTTGAGTGGAGGACGATAACCTGTTTCGTATAAGGCTTTTGCTTCGGACATTGAAACATACAGAAGCTCGTTTGGATTAAAAATAATTGTGTCTGATGGTCTTAGATAACCCAGTTCTTTTGCATCTTCGGCACTACGAGAGACTTTAGCCATGGCAATGTTTTCAAAGTAACGTTGTAAAAATTGGAAAATATTTCCTCCCTTAGCTTCTCGACACGCTCTCAAGGTAAATTCTTTACATCCCCCCCCGGCAGGAAGAAGTCCAACTCCCACTTCTACAAGTCCCATGTAGGTTTCTAAGGCTGCAACAGCTTTGCTGCAATGCATGACAAACTCGCAGCCACCACCAAGAGCAAGGCCCTGCACAGCTGCGACGGTTGGAATAAGAGCATGTTTTAAGGCCATCGAAGCATCTTGAAATCTCTTCACCATAGATTCAAGAATGCTAAAATTGTTACTTTGTAAGGCTTGAGTGACTTGCGCTAAATTTGCTCCGGCACTAAATGGAGGTTCTGTTTGCCATAAAACCATCCCTTTAAAGTTTTTTTCTGCATGTTTTACAGATTCAATTACGCCATCTAATACGTCTGAACCAATCGCATGCATTTTACTTTTAAAAGATAAAATTGCGATATCTGGATCGATTGTCCAAAGTCGTACACCTTCATTTTCAAATACTGTGTCACCATAACTGTGTTTTTCACCAAGTACTTTTTCTGGGTATTTTTGTTTTAAGTAAACAGGTAGTGTTCGTCTTGCTTCGTTTGATTTTTGAATAGGAGAAAAACTACCATCTGCAAAGTGAACACCTTGACGATTCGATTCTGTGACCCAGTTTGGTAAAGGTGTTTTTGTAATTGTTTTTCCGGCTTCGATGTCTTTGTGAATTGCTTCACAAATTGTTTTCCATCCAGCTGCTTGCCATGTTTCAAAGGGCCCCATTGACCATCCGTATCCCCAACGAATCGCCAAATCAAGGTCACGTGCATTATCAGCAATATGTTCTAGTTGTACTGCGCAATAATGAAAAAGATCCCGAAAAATTGCCCATAAAAATTGTGCTTGTGGGTGTTGATTATTTATGAGTTGTTTAAATTTTTCTGAAGGGTCTTTTAATTTTAAAATATTGGTCACATCAGGATCAATATTTTGTTCGCTCAATCTGTAATTTTGCATTTTGAGATCGAGTACGTGGATTTCTTTTCCCGATTTTTTAAAAACTCCAGCGCCTGACTTTTGTCCGAGAGCACCTTTAGAAATTAGAGATTGTATCCACTCTGGGACTTTAAAAATTGCATGCCAAGGATCTTCTGGGAGTGTGTCTCCCATAGTTTTAATAACGTGCGCTAAGGTATCAATCCCTACAACATCCAGAGTGCGATAGGTGGCACTTTTTGCTCTACCAATAGAAACTCCAGTGAGAGCATCTACTGTATCAAAGCCAAGATTGTATTTTTCGGTATGATACATGGTGGCTAACATTGAAAACACACCAACTCGATTTGCGATAAAGTTTGGTGTGTCTTTGGCTCGAATAACACCTTTACCTAATGTGGTTGTCAGAAAGGTTTCGAGTTGATTTAAAATGGTTGGATTTGTGTTTTGATGGGGAATAATTTCGACAAGGGTCATGTAGCGAGGTGGATTAAAAAAATGAATCCCACAAAAATTTTTTCTTAATCCTACTGGTAAGGCTTCTGCTAAAGAATTGATAGAAAGCCCAGACGTGTTGGTTGCAAAAATAGCGTGTGAGGCAATTTTAGAACTTATTTTATTATACAGATCTTTTTTCCAATCCATGCGTTCGCTGATGGCCTCAATGATTAAGTCGCACTCTGCAAGTTCATTTAAACTGTGTTCATAATTTGCGGGTTTAATATAATGTGCTTTTGATTTTACAGAAAAAGGAGTGGGCTCTAATTTTTGTAAGAATGCAAGAGATTTTTGCACCACTCCATTTGGGTGGCCTTCTTTTGCAGGCAAATCAAATAACACCACGTCAACATTCGCGTTTGCCATATGAGCAGCGATTTGGGAGCCCATCACTCCAGATCCCAAAACTGCTACTTTTCGTACTAAAAAACGATTTGAATTTTCCATTTTTATACTCCATCAAGTAAACGTAACAGAGAATTTAGACAAATAGGACTTTTAGGTAGCTTTCGAGTTTAAGCTTTTATAATAGTTTTGACAACATTATTAAAATTTTTAGTTTGATAGAGACAATGGCAAGAAAAAGATGTGTTAAATCATATTTTAACTGTTAATATAAGTAATTATTTTTTCTTTAATTTTTTGGCGTAAATTTTCTGGAACCATGCCAACTTTGCGTTTAAATATATTTTTATGGATCGTTAAAAGTTGATCGCAAAAAATGTATGATTCACAAAATAAACCAGTTTGTTTATTTGCTTCAATTGGAAGAAATGTATGAGCTCCCTTGCTTGTAATTGCAATTGGTATAATTGTTGGTGCATGGTAAGTATCAAGAAAGTTTTGACCTGTGATAATAATACAAAAATCAAAGTTGGATTTTTCGTTTGGTATTTGAATGAATGTTTCTAGATCCGCTATTCTATTGAAATCGATTTTCCAAATATCCCATTGTCTCATCATAGCGTTACCTTTCCTGAAGGAAATGTATGTTTATACTATATAAAAAAATGTAATTAAATTATTAACAAGTTAAAATAAATTAAGCAAGTTGTATCGGATTTTGATAAAGTCTCTCAACCTTAATCATACCAGGCCAAGAGTTTTCAATTTCCATAATAAAAGAATCGGTAGGTTTTACAAAGTGATTTCCAAATTTTGCTTTAATCATAATTTTATCATCTGGTATCAGAATGTTCATAAATAAAGGAGTAGTACCAGTGTTTTTATTAAAGATTTGTATAAGCTTTTTGATATTATCTTTTTCTTTAAGGAAGTTTTCATGAGTAGACAAAACTATTCTTTTAATGAGCTCTAAACGCTTATTAGAAACTCTATCAAGACGTTGAGCAACACCTTTTACACTACCCTCTTCTATCCCGCGTCTTATTTTACATTCAATAATAAATGCCTCACCAAATTTAATGGATTCTGATAATGCTGCATACTGTTTATTAAATAAGGTAACTTCTAACTCGCCAAATCCATCTTCGATTTTTAATACTAAAAACGGTTGTCCTTCTCTATTTTTCTTTTCTAATAGCATTGTAACAATGCCTGCGACTTTTATTATTTTGCGTTTATAATCGGGCACATTATCGGGCTCAAGATAAAGAGCTGCTTGGTCTAAAGTAATTTCTGCAAGCTTATCAAAATCTGGACGTAAAATATCCGCAGGATGTCCTGTCATATAGAAGCCAAGTGTTGCAAATTCATGGGCAAGTTGTTCTTGATAGTTCCAAGGTTTTGTAGGTTTTAACTGAACTGCGACAAGTTGATTTTGAATTTTAACGGGGCAATTTTCAAACTTTATTTTTGTTGGTAAGGCAAAAGGAGAAAATTGCACAGTCACGATGGGATCTAAGTTTTTAAGATTTTGAGCAATTGTTGCAGAAGATGGCTGATTGCCAGAATGAGCGACTTGTGATTCACACATTGCAAAAAGATCAAAAACTGTTTTTTCTTCTCTGTCTGCTTCTTTTGCAATAGTGCGCAACCAAGAATCAGAATTTGTAAGGAGTTCTGCCCTATTTGTTGCAAGGCTATCAAATGCTCCAGATTTGATTAAACTTTCCATAATTTTTTTATTGAGTTTACGAGCATCCATGCGGACAATGAATTCGGGAACTGTTGTAAATAAACCATTCTTTTCTCTTTCCTGAACGATCATATTGATAATTCCTGAACCCAGACCTTTAACAGCACCCAATCCAAACTGAATAACGCGTTCTTCAGGAATACTAAACTCAAATCGCGAATGGTTAACGCATGGTGGAAGAACTTTAATTTTCATTCTTTTGCAGTCACGAACGTAGCCAACAATCTTATCTGTATTATCTAAGTCACAAGACATGATGGCTGTCATAAATTCGGTTGGATAATAAGTTTTAAGCCAAGCAGTTTGGTATGTAACCCAACCATAAGCTGCAGTATGACTCTTATTAAAACCATATTCAGCAAATTTAGCCATTAAATCAAATAACTCACCAGATTTTTGGGCGTTATGATTATTTTGTGTGGCACCACTAACGAAACGGCTTTTTTGTTTTTCCATTTCGACTTTATCTTTTTTACCCATTGCGCGGCGTAAGAGATCGGCTTCGCCTAAGCTGTAGTTAGCAAGTACGGCTGCAATCTTTTGAACTTGTTCTTGGTAAACAATAACGCCATAGGTATCATTTAAAATGCTTTCTAGCTCAATAAATGGGTATTCAACGGCAGTTTCTCCATGTTTTCTTTTTACAAAATCTTCTACCATTCCTGAACCTAGTGGTCCTGGTCGAAATAGAGCGAGAACAGCAATGATATCCGTAAAACATGTGGGTTTGAGATCTGCAATGAGTTTTCGCATTCCCGTAGACTCAAGCTGAAAAACACCAGTAACATGAGCCGTAGAGATCATTTCGTAGACTTTTTTATCTTCAAGATTGATAGTATCAATATCTAGCGATGGATTTTTATGTTTTTTAATTAGTTTTACTGTATTGTCAATAACAGTAAGAGTTTTTAAACCCAAAAAGTCAAATTTAATTAAACCAATTTTTTCTGCGTATTTATTTTCAAATTGAGTCAGAAGTTGCCCTTCTGACTCAAGCAATGGGCAACGTTCATCAAGTGCTCTATCAGAAATAATAACACCTGCAGCATGAATTCCAAGAGAACTTAGTGTCCCTTCAACTTCAAGCGCTCCTTCCCAAAGATTGCGAGTGCGTTCATCATTTTCTACGCGTTCTCGAATTTTAGGCTCTTCTTGAAAGGCTTGTTCTAGCGTAATTCCAGGTGATTCTGGAATGAGTTTTGCAAATTCATTGCTATCATGAAATGACCAGCCATTAATTCGTGCAAGATTTTTAATTGCATTTTTCGCCATCATTCGGCCAAAAGTCACAATTTGAGAAACTGCTCTGTTACCGTATTTTTGATAAACGTAATTTAAAACTTCGCCTCTGCGATCTTGGCAAAAGTCGGTATCGATATCGGGCATCGAAATCCGTTCAGGATTTAAAAAACGTTCAAATAATAAATTAAAACGAATGGGGTCAATATTTGTAATACGCAATGCATAGGTCACTATGCTTCCTGCTGCAGAACCACGTCCCGGTCCAACAGGGATGTTTTGCATTTTTGCCCAGTTGATAAAATCTTGAACGATTAAAAAGTAACCAGAAAACTTCATTGTTAAAATAACAGAGAGTTCATAATCGAGACGTTTTTGATATTCTTGCCAAATATCGTTATTAAATTTGTCGCCCATCCAGTTCGCAATGGCATCTTTTCTTGCTTCTAGTCCTTCTTTTGATAATCTTACCAAGCATTCGTCGGACGATTCATTTTCACGTTGACGATAATCAGGCATAAAAATACTTTTTGTATCAATTTTTACCAAGCATCGATTTGCAATACGTGTTGTGTTTAGAATTGCCTCAGGATATTGAGAAAATTTTTCACACATTTCTTCTGCTGTTGTTAAGTGAAACTCTATTTCTGAAGGAACACCTTTGACGTCAGATTTTTGCAATTTATTTTTTATTGCTAGGAGAGACATGTGTGTTTCTTTATCTTTTTTATAAAGATAATGCACATCTGCGGAGGCAACAATACCAACATCAAGCTCGCTAGCAATTTGCACGAGTTTTGGAATGAGATGTTTTTGTTCTCCTAATCCATTGTCAATCAATTCTACAAAAGTATTTTTTTTACCAAATATGTTTATTAAATTTTCAAGATACAGACGCGCATTTTTTTTATCATCATTTAAAAGATGTTTTGCAAGTTCACCTTTTAGACAACTTGTTAAACAAATAATTCCTTTTGAGTATTGTTCGAGATCATGCCAGCTTACATTTGAAGAATCTGTAAATATATTATTTTTACCAGATGTATTTGCAATTGTGCAAAGTTTAATAAGATTTGAATAACCAATATCATTTTCGGCAAGTAAAACTAGGTGGCATGTTTGTTTTTTTTCTTCAAGATATTTAGGTTCTGCATTTAATTCATACCCAATAATACCATTAATTTTTTCTGATTGGCACGAAAGATAAAACTCTAAGACTCCATGCATTGCATCATGGTCTGTGAGCGCTGCAGCTTTGGCGCCACGTTTACTGAGTTCTTTTACAAGCTTTTTTACTTTGATAGAACCATCGAGCAAGGAATACTCAGAATGAATATGAAGATGGACAAACTCAGAGGGATGCTGCACGTGATATATTCTCTAAAATAAAAAAGGAGAGTTTATCCCCCCATTGAGTGGGGTTCATCAGAAGCCTTTTGGTTTGCTATACGTTGACGAACTTCGTTATAGTATTTGTCAAACGCAAGACACCAAGCGTGAGAGTAAGGCTCTTCACCGCTTTTTTTATTAACAATTTTTTCTACAGCTTCAATAATGCGATCATCTTCTAAACGAAAACGATGGATTGCTCGAGCAATGCAGTTTTGGACTTTCATGTCTTCGCTAAAAAAGTCGATGCTATCAATTTTCCAAATCGCCTTTAACACTTTTTCTGCGAGAGAATCAGCTCGTTCAGGAGAATCTCCTAAAATGACACGTTTTGATTTTGCAAGACGGATTTTAACTTCATCAACAAGGCTTTCGAAACTTTTGCCAGAAGATTTGGCTATTTGACTTTGTTGTTGCACTAGGCGTTCCGCTTCTCTGGAGAGTCTATCTTCAGTACGGGAATCGTCTTCTAAAACGTTTGTAATTTGTTCAATAACTTTTTCTTCAACACGTTCTTCGGTTGAGTAATCAAGTTCAATGTGACCGGAGCACTTTAAGACTTTAAAAACACGCTCGGCAAGGCGTTCTAATTGCTCTGATGAAAGTTTCATCGCTTATACCCTTCCATGAATTCTAACATGCTTAAATCATGCTCAACTCTCTTAAAGAGTTGAATACAAGTGTTATAGTTAACTAATCTATCTCTTGCGTCAATCAGATTTCTGTGACGACGGTAAGTTTTTAGATTCAAGAGAATTGATAGATGCCTGTGCCTGTTTGAATTCATTGATAAAACTTTGGTTTTCGGAACTTAGTTCTAAAAATCGTTTGTAATAAAACACTGCTTTTTTAGGGTCATATTGAGTATAAATTTTTCCTAATAAAAACAATGATTCTGGGTAATCTGGTTCGGCGGAATATGCTTTTTCAAGTTTGCCCATCGCTAGCGACAAGTTATTTGATTTTAGATCACACTTCGCAGAATCTGTGAGAGTAGATGCTAAGAAAGGTCTTGATTGTAGCACTAAATCAAATATTTTTTGAGCCTTAACGCAATCATTGATACCCAGGTAGGCATTGCCTAAAACATTTAAAAGCAGAATTTTTTCTGTTTCTGCTGTAGTTTTATCTCTACTTATAATTTTAAAGTCAGATTTTTCAAATTCTTTCATTTCTTTGATTGCTTTACTATAACGTCCTTTTTTAACATCAATGCTACTCATAATTAATAACAGCTGAAGATCGAGTGGATTTTTTTCGTAGTTTTTTTTGATTAGCTGTTCGGCCTCATTGATTTCGCCAGTTTTTAAATAAACCCAACTTAAAGACTTAATTGTTCGCAAATCGTTTGGTGCTAAACCAAGTGATTGTTTATAATTTAAAATTGCTTTTTGCTCTAAAGAAAGGCCGCGATACGCTTCACCTAAAAAATAAAATAGTTCTGGATCTTTAGGATAAGCAGAAGATACTTCTGACAAAAGGTTTGCAGCTTCTTTAAATTTGTTCATTTTAACATAAACCAAACCAAGGTTGCGTTTGGCTGTAGAAGAATTTGGTTCTTCTTTCAGAGCATTTTTGTACTGTTCTGCAGATCTTGCAAATTCGCCTTTTTCTGCAAACTTATTTCCTGACAGTATGTAACTTAAACTGTTGGGGGTTTTTGATGATGTGCTAGTACAACCCTGGCTAAAAGCAATAATTAAAGTGATTAGCGAAACACTGAGTTTATGTCTATTTATAATGTTCACTCGTGAGTTCCTTTCTGCCAGATTTCTAATTTTGTTTTTCCATAATTGCGTTTGTCTGTCATGCGCCAGTCTCTTGAGTAGAATTGTAAATGAAAATCATAGTTTGCTGGCATTTCAAAAATGACGGTGCAATTATTGTTTAATATTTTTGAATGTTCAATTTCATTAAGTGCATTTTTATACCATTCTGTACTATAGGGAGGATCTGCAAAAACGATGTCAATTTTAATGTCAAAATTGAATGATTTTAAAAAATTTGAAACATCATTTTTGATAATTATGAATTTATCATCTGGTATTTGTAATTTTTTTAAATTTTCTTGAATTACTTTTACAGCATCTGGATGTTGTTCAACAAAAATAACTTTATGAGCACCTCTACTAAGCGCTTCAATACCAAGAGAGCCGCTACCAGAAAATAAATCAAGTACATTAGAGTTATGAATTTCTGATGCAATAATATTAAACAAACTTTCTTTAATTCTGTCGGCAGTTGGTCTGGTAATTAAATTACCAGGAAGTGTGGCAAGCTGTCTTCGTTTGTAAATGCCACTGATAACACGCATCTATTTTTACACCTTTATCTTATTTATTCACTTTGAAGTGCTTTATTTAGAGTGTTAAAAAACGCTCTAAATTCTTGAATATCAAAGTGATGATTTTCTATTTGTTTTACTGGCACAATTCCTCGAATTGAAGAAATTATGGCGCATCCTGCGAACTCTACTATCTTTGCACGATTTAATTCTTTCCAGTCAAATGAAATTTTAAACTTTTTTAAGCCTGAAATTAAGCGAGAGAGTGTTGTACCTGCTAAACATGCTCCTTCAAAGGGGGCAGAATAAACATTGAGATTCTTATCAAACCATATAAAATTTGCAGTAGTTGATTCTGTTATTATTTCATTGGAATTATAATAAAGGGCATCTTCAAACCCATCTAATCGAGAGTTCTCGAGTGCTATTATGCTATAGAGATAAGAGCTACTTTTTATATTTACAAGTCCAGGAGAACGCAAATCAGCTACTAATTTTAACTTTATGCCATTCATGTAATTTTCTTTTGTTGGCCCAGAAACATTTCTGCAAATAATGTAAATATTACAGGACGGAAGAGAATTATTTTCTCTTTTAATAGCAAAATCAAATGAATTTCCTCCCGAAATAATAATTCTTAACTGTGCTTTATCATAAAGTTGTTCTGATTTTTTAATATTCTCATCTACTGCTTTTAGAGCCTCATTTTTAAGATCGTGCTCGTTTGGTATTTGGATAAAAGATTTTTCACAACTTAATTTCATTCTCTCATAATGAGTCTGCCAGTCAATAATTTTACCTTTATAAACCAAAAGTGTTTCAAAAATTGCATGACCAAACAACAATCCTCTGTCGCTAAGAGGAACACTTGCCTCATTGAGATTGCATAACTTTCCATTAATATTTGCAATACCATTAAATATATTTTTCATAATAAATCTCATATACAAAAAAAAGAGATTATATAGCTTTAGCTATTGTCTTAGGCATTTAATAATTTGTAAACCTCTGTCCCAAAAAAAGCTAGCTAACAAAGTAACGAGAATTAGCGAAATAGATTGCTCTAAAATCATAACTTATTTGACGACTAGTTTGAAATGGAATCACAACACCACGATCAAAGTCAACATTAAGAACATTGAGTGAATCTTTTTCAAAACAAGAATATTCATCTAACAAATCTTCCTCAGATTTTACACTATTTTCTAAATCGTAACAAAAAGAAAAAGACAAATTATTAATTATATTTTTACAGAGATTGTTTGCTAATCCTTTAAAAAAACGCTTTTTTGCAGTGTACCAAGTTAAAAATGCATTGCGTAAAATTTGCGAAGGAAATTGATTTAACCACTCTTTTTCTTTTTTTTTAAAGGGAGAAAAATCTTGATTTAAAGAAAAATTTTCTCCTGTATTTTTAAATCCACTATAATTTTGATTATTATTTGACACTTTGCAAATGTATATAACTCTCGCACAATCAATCCATTGAGAAAGTTTTTTAGCTTGCTCAATGCTTGGAAACGTTCTGAATTTTACACCACATATTGTCATAAATCCTCCACTATCATATTTGTAACATTCGTGAATTTTGGAGTCAATTGCTTGATTGCAAACTTATTGAGTTAAACAGCAAAGACAATCATGAACATATTCTTGTAAGTATCCTACCTAAATATTTTGTTGCAATAGTGGTGATCAAATTAAAATTAAAATCTTCTTATTTTTTCAAAAAGAGTTTCGGAAACAGATTAAGAAAAAATTATGGAGAGATTATTTTTGTAGCCCAAGCAAGCCCTCTCTAATGCGTTAAGACGCGCATGAAGAAGCAAGAATGTGCCTAATTTTTTTAAAAATATTTAAACTTTATAAGAGAAAATTAAAATAAGAAATTTAATTATAATAATATAATGAAAAAGGACCTCGTAAGTTTTTATTTTAGGAGAAACCCACTTTCAAAAAAGTGGATGCCTTGTGATTTTTTTTTAGGCTTCCCTCAATCGTACAAGCCGGAGGGCATGCTCACCAAAAAACCGTTAGCTTCCTATAACGTTATTTGTAGGTTCTGCCACATTATTTACAAAAACTACACGAGGCTATAATAATTATGCAAATATTATTTATAATCGTCAAGAGTATTTTAATTTTTTGCAATTTTAATATATTATAAATTGAAATTGTTGAATTTTTTTTCATACTGCATAAAGTTTTGTCAAAATGTGTCGAAAAAAGATGCATGTAAAAAAATATCCGCTTTGAGGGGGTATAAGTGACAGATGAACAGCATTTCAATTACGAGCATTTTGAAAATTTAAATATTATAAAGAAATTACGGATAATTATAGGCAGTTGGTGGAATATTCAGCTAAATTTTACCGATCAAAAAGGGTATTTGAGGGGGGTTCCACAAGGAAAATTCTTTAATCCTAAAAATCCAATCTGTAAACTCATTACTGAAAATAACGAAACATTTAGACAATGTGTTGCTGTCGCAAGGCAAACAACAATCGAATCCGAAGAAGCTGGTGAGCAATTAATATCAACATGTCATGCTGGATTTAGCACAATTTCTGTTCCTTTAAAATTAGGAAATAAATATTTAGGATGCGTATTCGCCGATGGTTTTATAATTGAAGAAACTCTTGAAGAACAAAAAGAAAAATTACGATATTATTTAAAAAAACATTTTAGTCAAGAATATGATGATATTGAGAAATATATTCATCAGCTTCCAATTTTATCAATGAAAGAGGTAAGATATCTTGAAGAACTATTGCAGGTATTTATTGATGAAATTCTAACTTTAAGAAAATCAATTAATGATAATAATGATGATTTTCAGGCAATATCATCAAGCTTAAAAAAAGATTGGAATTTTGAAAATATTGTAGGCAAAAGTACAGCAATGCAAGAGGTTTTTAAGCTTTTATCTAAAATAAGCGATAGTGATGCGACAATTTTAATTACAGGTGAAAATGGTACAGGAAAAGAAGGAATTGCTAAAGCTATTCACGTAAATTCAAAAAGAAAAGATAAAAATTTTATAGTCCAAAATTGCGGAGCAATAAATGATAATTTATTGGAATCAGAATTATTTGGACATGTAAAAGGCTCATTTACCAATGCAATTAAAGATAAAAAAGGATTATTTGAATTAGCTGATAAAGGAACATTATTTTTAGATGAAATTGGTGATACTTCTTCTTCAATGCAGGTTAAATTACTCAGACTTTTGCAAGATGGTACTTTTATTCCTGTAGGTGGATTGGAGCAAAAAAAAGTAGATGTTCGTATTTTAGCTGCAACAAATAAAAATCTAGAAGAGATGGTTAAAAATGGTTCTTTTCGCGAAGATCTATATTATCGTTTAAATGTTATTAATGTTAAACTTCCTCCGCTCCGAGATAGGGTAGAAGATATTCTTCTTTTAACAAAAAAATTTCTTGAAAATTATAGCACACAAAATAATACAAAAATTAAAAAAATTTCTGCCGGCTGTATGCAGAGAATGGAAAAATATACTTGGCCAGGGAATGTGAGAGAGCTAGAAAATGAAATTCAAAGACTTTGTGTTTTATCCGGTGATGAGATAGAAATACAAGAAGAACTTTTATCAGAAAGAATTTATGGTATACGTGACAATAATGAATCATTTAATGGAATAAATAAAGAAGGTAGTCTCAAAGAAGCTGTAGAACAACTCGAAAAAGAAATGATTTTATTAAATTTAGAAATTGAAAATTGGAACAAAAGCAAAACAGCATTAAAATTAGGAATAAGCCGTGCTAGTTTAATAATGAAATGTGAAAAATATCATTTAGAAAAAAAACAAAACAAAAATTAAGTCATTTATTTAGATTACCAAAAAAAGCAAATTAATTTAATTGACAAAATAGAAAAAATACGTAAAATATCTTTACCTTTATAAAAAGGATTATGAATATTTTTAAACCTCTTTTTAGGAGTGCAGTAAGCCGTGAAATTTTTAATTTTTCTGAGTTTAATTTCTATAAAATTAGCAGTTTTTGCAAACACCATCATAGTTAACGAAAAAAATATGTCTGCAGCTGCTGCTTTTGATAGTTTTTTATCAGAAATTGAAAACTTTGATTTGTCACCAATCATGTGTTCAGAAATTGCTTGTACTTCTAAAGTTTTATTTAATAATATTGAGGTGGGAGATGCATTTTTTACTGATGAAATTAATAATTTGAATGGTGCTTCAAAAGTTGAAATAAAAATTTTAAATAATGGTGATGTTAGTAATTTTGTTATGATACATTATGTTTGTATAACAGATAAAACGTGTCGATTCTTTCTTCCTGAACAATATGAAATGATAAATTATGCTTATGAAAACAATCGGTTTCATTCCGAACGACTAAAAAGATCTCCTATTTCAACTAGATATTATTATGCATTTAGTGTTTACTTAGAGAAAATTAGAGAGAAATATCAGCAACAAAATAAAAAACTAAAAATTAGTAATGCCAGTTAATAGTTGAGAAAGTTATTGTGAGGCTTGAAGAAATAGCTCCAATTTGTTAAATAATTTTTGCACAAACAAAATTAACAAAGGAGCTACCAATGGACTGGCAGAGCCAACTCATCACTGTATACCTTACTACCTGCGATTTCTTTTCTCAACTCTCTCCAACCTCTTTTTTAAAAATTAGTCCAAACTCAAATCCCTCGTTCACAGACCAAGAAGTCACCACTATTTACATCTTTGGAGTTTTAATGAAACAAAAAAATATAAAAGCTATTTTTAACTTCACTAAAAATTTTATTCCAAACTGGTTTCCTCACTTGCCTTCTTATGAAGGATTTTTGTCAAGACTTAATAGCTTAAGTAAACTCTTTCCTGAACTTGCAAACTTTATTTTAAAAAATAATAAATTTAAAATCCCTAAAACAAAATCCAAACCTTTTATTCTTATTGACTCTTTACCTATTATACTCACAACTGGTTTTCGGGCGCACAAGTGCAATACTGCAAACGATATTTCTGCTATTGGCTATTGCTCTTCAAAAGATAAATTTTACTATGGGTTAAAACTTCATCTCGCTGCTTTGTTTCAAAATAAAAAACTTGCCGCACCTATTGATTTTAAAATCACACCCGCCGCAACTCACGACTTAACTGCTGTTAAGAATGATCTTTTAAACTTCAAACATTCGCAAATCTTTGCCAATCGTGCTTACTGTGACAAATCAACTAAAAAAAACTTGAATCAAATAAACTCTAAATTACACACACCAATTAAACTCTCTCGGAATAAAAAAACTCTTTCTAGTGATGAGAAAGTTTATTCTAAATCTGTTAGCTCTATTCGGCAGTCCATTGAAATCCTTTTTAACTGGTTAATTGAATCCAGCGGTATTCAAATCGCATCAAAAGTTCGAATCGACTAAAGGCCTTATCGTCCATGTTTTCGGACGATTTTCTGCCTGCCTGTTTAACTACTTATTCAAATTCTAATTGATTTTTCTCAACTATTAATTGGCATTAGTAATTTATTTTTTGGATCTCGATTTCATTAAAGTATAATTTATTTTAATCAAGTTTGTTTTTTACTTTATTTGAAGAACTTATTTTTGTTAATTTAAATGTATTATTTGTTTGAGTAACTATAAGTGTTATATCTTCTCCCCAATCTGTAGTAAAAACTTCAAAATCAGCATTTTCAGCAGGAAGATTTTTAAAATTACATTTCCATTTTCCAGGATTTAGCCATAAACCATCATTATAATATTTATCTCCCCAATCAAAGTTTTGATATTTACCAGGGTAAATAGCAGCAGAAGTCATTGCTATTTTAATTTGAGTTTGTTCCTCATTGCTGCATGATATTCTGATAATTGCTTTTGAAAAGTTTTTTATTTTCCACTTAGTTGAATAGGTAGAAGATAATAAAACTTGAGGTCCCAGAATCATAATAATTAAATTTATTTTAAGATATTTTAACATAGCTTATAACCATCTATATTTTTCTTGATGAATTGAAATCTTTTGCATACGTCGAATTAAGAGTCAAAGATTTTTGTGCTCCTTCCGAGTTTGACCCATCGTCAAATGGGGGAGGTAGTGTCATAGCAGCTTCCATAGATTTGACTTCATGTTCTGAGAAACCGTGAAACGCAACAGTGCGATGAGGCTTCAGTAACGACAATTCATAGAGTCTTTTGTAAGCTTCTAATAGTTTATAATTATTAGATAATTTTTTATAGGCTCTACTGACACTTAAGCTATATTGTCCTCGTGCTTCGGCAACAAGGCTCGCAACTTTTGAAGCAGTTTCTGCCTCTAAAATTTGAGCATCTAGGCGTCCTGCTTCTTCTACGTCTGCTTTTGTTTTTTCAAGTTGTGCAGCAATTGTGTCCATGAGCTGTTGCGATACATCTTGGAGTAAGCTGAGTTTACTAATAAAAATAAAATCAATTGAGAGTCCCCAGCGTTCTGCTTCGTTTTTAATATTTTCTTTTAATACGGCGCACACTTGATTTCTACTACTCAGAATTTTTTTAAATTCGTAAGTCCCTAGTGTAGCAGTGGCAGAATTTGCAAGAACACTTTGTAAAAATTTTTCTAAATTTTCAACTTGAAACAAAGCCTTTTCTGGTGAATAAATCTTAAATTCGACCCAAAGATCAATTATTATCGTAGTACCACGACTATCGTTTACATGAATACCCTCAAAGCAGCGAAAATCTTTTTTTAAAGAAACATGGTAAATTTTATTCCATGGTAAAACTTTTTGAATCCATAAATGAAGTCCTGGTTGGGTAATAACTTTAGAGAGTTTACCAAACTTACATATTAACACGTTTGTTTCATTTTCAACTTGAATAGTAAAAGATTTAATAATTAAATAAACAGTTGGAATAAAAACAATCCCTGCAATTAATCCAATGATATAATCAAAAATATATTCATTCATAATGGCCTCTTTACATAAGAAATTCTAGATTCAGCAAAGACTTCTGCTTGACGTCTTTCAATATAACAATTCAATGTTCCAGCATTTTGCAATTGTTCTAAAATTTTTGCCATAGTTTCAATATCTACTTCAGTTGCTTTGGCTTTGGATTTGGCAATATCAATCCCTTTTTTGGCTGCCATAATTCTTTGTTCACAGACTCCTTCTGTTAGGGCATAGAGTCGTTGCGCTTCACTTTGTGCGTTAATGACTGCGTTTAGAGATTGAGCAAGTTCATCTGGGGGTAAAATATCGGTAACATCAACATTTTCAAACTGAATACCATACGTATTTCCCAATTTTGAACTACAAAATTCTTGAATATGTTTGTTTAATAATCCTCTATCTCTGCGAATTGCAGCATAAGATCCAACATTTGTTAATTCGTGCGTATGATCATTATTATTTGATTTTTTGTTTTCAAAGCAGCTTATTTCTTGATGAAGAATACAGGTAAATAATCCTTTAGTATGTTCAAGAGGATTTTCCATAGAAAAAATTAATGCATATAAATCTTTTAAACTTGGAATAAACCGTAATTTTGCATCGATTCTTAATAAAGTGCCATCTGATGCCATAGCCATAGTGTCGCCATCTGTGCCTGAAAGCTCAACAATTTGTTCCATTACAGAAATTTTTACTGTTTTTTGCCAAGGTTTTTTAAAATGTAAACCTGGTTTATAAATTTTTAAATTATTTGGTGAGTTATTTATAGAAATTGCCTTGCCAAAATTTTTAAGAATTGCAATATTTCCTTCATTAACTTGAAAAAAACATTTTTTTAATGAATAAATTAAAAAGAGAAAAATACCAATAGTAAAGCTTAAAATAATAGTATCGAACATTTAATTATGCTCCTTTTAATTTAAAATTTATCTGAAGCGATTCTCCAATTTAATACTTGAGATAATTTTTTATCAAATTCGTCTGTTTGAATATTTTGATTATTATGTTTTTTATAGGCGTAAACTAGTCCTTTGTTTACATCTACAACATCTTCGTTAAAATTTAAGTGTGCATCTGTAACTTTAGGTAATAATTCGACTTTGTCAAGAGTATCAACAACCATTCCATGAGGTACGTAGCGGCCATCAGGTATTTCAACTCCTATAACAATAGCTCCAATTCCAATATAGCAATGAGAGCCAATTATAGAATCATGGACGATTGCTTGGAATCCGATAAATGATTTATCACCAATGTAACAAGGTCCATGGACAAGTGCTTGGTGTGCAACAGAAACATTTTCTCCAATATATACCGCCCAGTCTTCTCCACCAATGTTAACCCATTTTTCTTTTAAGGCGTGAATTACGACACCGTCTTGAATGTTTGAATTTGAACCAATATAAAAAGGAGTTCCTTCATCGGCACGAATTGAGGTTTCAGCCGCAATATGAACATGTTCTCCAAGAATTACTTTACCTATAAGTGATGCTCTTTGATGCACATAAGATGATGCAGCAATGTATGCTTTCTCTCGAATTTGCGTTAACCAATTTGTATTTTTGGTATCAAGATAATGGTGTTTGGGCTTTTGTAATGTTTTAATTTTATTTTTTGCAGGAAAAACTGCACGGCGTTGGTTATTATTGGTGTCTAATTTTTTATTGTCAGTATTTTTTTGATTATTATTAACCCCTTTCTCCAGGAAAAACATTAAAAATCCTATTGTTAATCCAACAAATAAATGATCACTAATTGTTCCAAGCATACTAAATAAAAATGCAAGAGAATGAAATTTATTTGTTTTTAATAAATGAATAAAGGCTTTTCCTTCAACAAGCCTTACTCCTACTACGCACAACAAGCCTGCTAAGGCCGCAATTGGAATTGCGGCCATAATTTCGCTAAAATATAAAATAAATACAACTATTAAAATAGCGTGTAAGAGTGCAGATAATCTTGTTTTTGCGCCAGATTGCACATTAACAGTTGAACGGACTATCACTCCTGATACAGGCATGCCGCCAAAGAGTCCAGAACCAATATTTCCTAAGCTTTGCCCAAATAATTCTAGATTTGGATTATGAGGTTTTGGTGCATTAGATATTTTATCTACAGCCTGAGCAGAAAGTAATGATTCTATAGAAGCGAGTAAAGCAAGTGGAATACATGCGATAATTAAAGAGAACAACTTATCAGAAGAAATAAGCGGAAAATTTGGGGTAGAAATAAAAGAAGGAATGCTTCCTACTCTTTCTATATTCCAATTTAAATGCATTGAAAGTGTTGTGACAATAATTATTCCAACAAAAGAAGCTGGAAATCTTTTAAATTGCCTGCATGAAGTTACAATAAAAGCAACTGATAATCCGCATATCACTGCAAACCAAGACACATCCAGAAGCCATTTGAAATTAAGCATACCAATTAGATGCATTAAATTGTATTCAAAGCCTAGGAGTTTTGGAATTTGAATATTGAGTAATGTAATGCCTACACCAGTTGTAAATCCTGCAAGAACAGCTTCAGGAACATATTTAATAAATCTACCGGCAGAAAAAGAGCTTAAGATGAATTGAATCAGTCCAATTATCAAACAAGCGATTAAAACACCACTGGTACCAAACTTAGCTGTAATAGCAAGTACCATAACATTTAACGCTGCTGCAGGACCTGTAACTTGAAGAGCAGAACCCCCAAAAATAGCAGCAAGTCCACCACCTATTGCTCCTGCAAGTAATCCAGCGCTTGCAGATAGACCACAAGACACTGCAAGTGCGATATTTAGTGGAATTGCCACAGAAACAACTGTTAGTGCAGCCATAGAATCTTGTAATAGGGTTTTGCTTTTTAAAACTTCTAACCAGTTATCTTTAATTTCACACGCAAAGTTTTTATAATTTTTAATTAATCCTCTATCATTTTTTTTTAAATTTAACTGGTTTTCAGAGTTTTTTAAGTTACCAAAAATAAAACGAGATTCATTTTTTTTCATACAATAGATATCTCACAACATTAAAGGTTTAAACATTGTTATGACTTTTCGAATTCTTTGCATTTAATATTTTTTGGATTGCATACTTTCATTATTTTATCTTTAATTATTATATTTAACCTTATATTATAAAGTAGGTGTTCAAATTTTATCAATAATTCATGGATCTCAAATCCATTTTCTTTAAATACATTTATAACTTCATAAGTTCCATTAGCTTGATAAGATGGATATCCAAATTTATTCAAGCATTTCATGCTATCATAATAATCGATAAAAGTAATAATATTGCCGGGTTTTGTAAAATCGTAGTTAAATTTTCCAGATAAAATATTATCAGAATAACTAGTACACTTTTTATTTTTCCATATGTGACCTTCAAAGCTGTATGGAGTTGTATTTGCAAAAATTTTAAAATTTATGAAAATTTGTATAAATATTAAAATTAATAGGTAAAATTTTTTCATAGAGTCTCCATTTTAGCATTTTATTTAAAAAAAGCAGAAATTTGAATTTAGCAGCTTACTATTTTTCAGTCAACTTTAAGTTATTATATTTTTTAATAAAAAAATTTAATAAAGATTATAAATATTTTTTTAAAATCAGTATTGTCATTATTTTTTCATTACGCATTTTAATTTTTGTTGTATAATTATATTAATTTTTTAAACTTATTAAAAGAAGGTGATTATGTTTAGTTTTTTAAATTCTATTTCTGTTGCGCCATCTTGGCTTTGGTTTGGATTTGTTGTTGTAATTTTAGTTTTATTGATAATTGATTTAAGCTTATTTAGTAGATTAAGTCAAAAAAAACATACAAAAATTGCTTTAATTGAAAGTGGTCTTTGGATTTTATTGGCAATAATATTTAATATTTGGTTTGGTTTTAATTATGGCGTTGAGCTAGGGATTGAATTTTTTACTGGATATTTGGTTGAAAAAACATTAAGTGTTGATAATATTTTTGTAATTTTATTAATATTTACTTCGTTTAAAATACCACGTGAGTATCAACATCGAGTATTATTTTATGGAGTATTAGGTGCAATTATAATGAGAGGTAGCTTTATTTTACTTGGCGCTCAATTGATACTTAATTTTAAATGGATTATTTATGTCTTTGGTGTTATTTTAATAATAACGGGTATAAAATTACTTAGAGAAACAGATTCACACACAAGTGGCAAAGATAATATTTTAGTTAAATTTATTAAAAAATTTATTCCAACTACTGATAAGTTTCATGGAAATAAATTTTTTATAAAAAAGTCAAAAAAATATTATGCAACACCTTTATTTTTGGCGTTAATTGTAATTGAGGCAACGGATTTAATTTTTGCAGTCGATTCTGTACCGGCTGTTTTTGCTGTTACCAATGATGCTTTTATTGCATTCTCTTCAAATATTTTAGCTATACTTGGATTAAGAGCGCTTTATTTTGTGTTTGCAGAGTGGATTGTTAAACTTAAGTATTTAAAGCCAGGTCTTGCAGTTATTTTATCATTTATAGGATTAAAAATGTTATTGATAGATGTAATTAAAATTCCAGGGTGGATGTCATTAATTGTGATTATATCGATTCTAACAACTGCAGGCTTAGGTTCCTGGTACTCAATAAAAAATCAAAAATTTAATAAATAATAAAATCTTCAATTAATTTTAATTGAAATAAAACTATTGATATACATTGAACTACTTGGGGGTTTTGCATCAACCATATTGTCAAAGTCATCTGAAAGCATAGAATTTGTTTTTACAAGTTCCCATTGAAAATAGCAGTTTTTTTCTTTTTGTTTTATACTTTTATTTATTAATTTCATTAAGCTTTCTAAGCGTGGAGCCGAAGTTTTAGAAACCATATATAAAGAATATATTGCTGCTACTGCAGGGTAGTTTTTTGCAGGAAACGTAACACTTTCGCTAACCACAGTTGAGTCGCTCACTGTTGTTTGTTTTGTTGATGTATAAGTGATGCCTTGCGTGAGTTTGAGTGATGCAAATAATGGTACACTTAATGATTCTTCTGCTCCTAATTGAAATGCCCAGGAGTAAGTATCAGATTCTGAAAAGCCGTGCGAAATTTGAAAAGTTCGGTTAAAAGAAATATCTGGATAAATTTGATCATAACCTTTTAATATCCATCTCGTGCTATATTCAATTGTTTCTTCTTTGCCGTTAGGGTCGATAAGCTTATATGGAATACTTTTATTTAGAATATCTTCATTATCTATATCTAAAAATGCGTTGCCAGTTAAGCCTGGTACGTAGTTAAATGGAAGATATGTAATGACTTCGCCCTTATTTGCTTTGTAGTAAAAGTAAAAGTCTAGCCCTATTAATGACCCACCTGTCGCCAAAGTTTCAATATTTTTATTGTAAAATTTTCCGTCTGTATATCGATATGTAACCGAATTCATTATTGGTTTATCCATTTCGATAAAAGTGATAGGATGATGACTAGTGTCTGCATAATTTACATAGTCTATTGTTATTGTTGAATAAGCATTATTTTCATGAAATCTTCGATAAATATTAGCATAACCTTCGCAGCCATCGTTTTTTGTGCATACAATTTGAGTGCCAATTTTATTGAGATCAAGGTTTTTGTAGGTTTCAAGGTTGACATTTTCTTTGCCCCAAGTTTGAGGAAGAGAATTGTTGTGGTTATAAAAATAGTCATCAATCCCATTCATTTTTGGAAGTGGAAAAGAAGATTCGTTTTTAAATAGCGCTGGCATTAAGTTATAGTAAATAATAGTGTTTTTTTCTGTTTTTGAAAATGAGTTAAAAGGTAACAAAATAGAAAAAATACAAACCGCTAAATTTATTGATATTTTATAAATTTTTGATTCTACTAAAAGCATTACGCAAACTCCTTCATAAGTATCAATCAAGTATTTAATGCCAAATTTTTAATAAAATTAGTCTAATTTTTAAAGTATAAAAATTAGACTAATTTTAATTTATTACGACAACTCATTTTGTTTTTATAAAATATAAAAAAATTTAATTATTTCAATAAATTAACTAAATTTTGCGTTTATTAGGTTAAACAAAAAAAGATTACCATAATCTTAATTGAGTTTAAAGTAAAAATATAATTGTAAAATTATATAACATCTGTCACCAAGGTTTTTTTGATAGCTGCAACTTCATCTAAGCTCAAGTGAAATCTTTTTTTACTAATCAGTTCATAATTGTAAGCCTCTAATTCTGCAGTATATGTCCCATAGCTTATTGGCAAAGTTACGTTAAATTTATATTTAAAAAATAAGTTGTTATTAACTAATGAAGCACTCATATAGGCGGCAAAGTTAAGAAGTTCAATTTTGAAAAATGACTGATTTCCATGAATTTCTGCTTCATGAGCCAGAGTCGAGCCAAGTACCCCCCAACTCGTAAAAGCTGATGAACCTATAAATATGACTTTGTTATTTTTGAAAGCATTGCCAAGTGTTATTCCTCTAAAAGGCAAATTCGATAAATAACTTATTGATTTTATTGTATTAGATGATTTTATTGAAAAAAGAGCGATTGCTAATTCTAAATTTTTTTGGTTGCAATTTGGTTTTGGAAGACTGTTATAACGAACAGGAATTTGAGCCATCTTGTTAAGATCTTCGCGTTCTTTATTTTGTTCAATAAACCCCTGTACAAGACAATAAAGCATTGAAAAAATAAATAAAAACGGTAAACATAAGCGAAAATAACCTTGAAGTTTGGATTGTAAGAGATTTTTAGTTGTATAAATATTCATGAATTTCTCTAGTAAAAAGAATAAAAACTTAACAATTCTAATTTATACAAGAAATATCTGTGCCAACTATAAATAACATATAAAAATCAATTATTTACATGAGTTTCCTTAAGAAAAAAAATCTGTGGTCGTATTTTTTTGTCTAAAATATAAACATATTCTTTTGAATACGACTAATTTTTAGTCATACTGAATTTATTTTGAAAGTAACTTCCTTAATATGTTTTATAAAAAAATTTTCAATTATGCTGTACTAATTGTTTTATTGCTTTTTATTAAAAATAGTTATTCATTTGAAAGAAAATATCTTTATGAAATTGTAAAAGAAACTTTAATTTTACATGAAAATTACGAATTAAATACTGAAAAGTTAGAAAAAAATTTTAATTTAATTGAAGAAATTGTTAAGTTTCAATTAAATATAGGTTATGAAAATGTTGATTTAGATTTGTATTTATTTTTAAAAGGTATTGTTAAAGATGATATCTATTCTTTGCAAACTTTATTGGTTGATATTGATTCAAAAAATTTATCATTAGATTTAACAAATTTAATTAATACTAGCATTGCAAAAAAAATGTCTTTTGCATTAAAAGAAAATAGAATTTCTAATAAAACAAAGATAGAATTAAAATTTAATAAAAATTTAAAATCATGTCATTATTATTTAAATGGAAAAGTTTTAAATAATATGAATCATTTTTTGTCACCTTCTGGAATTCCCATTTATCTTGCAATATATTGCGAAAAAAATTTTGAGGTACAAAGAATTATACCAGATGCTGCTCAGTCAGTTTATACTGTCCATTTTAATAATTTAAAAAATAAAAACAATATTCCAAGTACTTTACCAAATCCGTATCCCTCAATTTACGCAAAAAATTTAAAAAGTAACAATCAGGATAATAAATTGAATGAAATTGATGCTTATGAAATTAATTTTAGTAGTGGATATTTATTTAATTATAATAAGAAAATTCATAATCATTTTAATTATAACTCGATGTTAAGTATTAATAATTATTTATTACTACTTGGATATTCTAAAGTTATGGTGAATGCAAAAAATTTAACAATTTTAAGGAATAAAAGTTTATTTGATTATCCTATTTTTGAACCTAACAATTTATTTAAGGTTGCTTTCGGCCTTAAAGAAAATTTGTTGCATAATGAAAATTTGTTCCAATTATGTGTAAATTTTTTAATAATATCTTCTTATTTATTTGATTCAGATTTTAATTATCAAAGAGCTATGTATGGAGTTCAAAGTGGTTTAAGTGTTTCTTATGAATTTGTTGAAAATTGGAAAATTGGTTTAAATACATCATTAGGATATAACTGGGGAATATTAGGAAGTCCTTTTGTCGAGCATTCTTTAAATATAAGTTATCTATTTTATTAGATAATAAATGTCTGTGTTTCTTCTTGACTTGTTTTCTAACATCAACTTTATTACTAAAACGGCAGAGATGGCGGAATTGGTAGACGCGCTCGTTTCAGGTGCGAGTAGCTGCAAAGCTGTTGGAGTTCGAGTCTCCTTCTCTGCACCACAAATATTATATTTATTTTTTCTTACTCATCAGTTAGGCAATTTTGTGAATTTATGTTTCAAGATTTTTATTTTATTTGTATTTTTTATTTCTGTAAGTTGCGGAAAAGTGATTCCAGAAATTCGATATTTAAAAAGTGAAACCGTTGAACCTGAGCTTATTCATGTCTCCAATTCAGTTAAAGATAGACTGAGAAACCTTGGGGTAGGAGAGGATCTCCTTAGTAGAACAAAATATGTAACCATTAAATTTGAAGATGATTCTTATTTTAATAGCAAAAAAAATGGTGATAATGATGAGGCTGAATGTTCAAGATATAGTTCCAAATCAAAAACATACGATAACGTGATCTATCTTAAAAGCTTAATAAAGATTAGAAAATCATTTTGGAATAATCCACCAATAGCGCAAAAATATAAGTTTCATCGTGATGTGCAAAAGTATAAGAATGACTTTAAATTAGAGCTGATTGCTCATGAGCTTGGTCATTGTATTTGGAGTTTGAGTCACACTCCTGAGAAAAATGAAATTATGAGTGTAAATCATTCTAGTCCATTGAGCGCACAGGCATGGGACAAATTTGCTATGCAAATCATAGCCCATCAGCATTTGTTTAAAGATCTCGATTGGCTTTTAAAACAACAGAAAGAAAATAATGATCGTCAAGAATGATGAAATCTTCTGTTATATCAGTCTTTACTAAATCTCAATTACAGCAAAATTTTTGTACCTTGCAAAAGTAATTTTAATGTATATCTTTTGATGGGTATTTCATTTTTGAAAAAGCTCTATTTTTATTTTTAATGAGGTAATATGATGTCTCTTCGTACTTTAGGTCGTAGCCCTTCTCAAGCGCGACCAATTAAAATTACACCAAAATATTTAAAAAATCCTGCTGGTTCTGTTTTGGTTGAATATGGCGAAACCAAGGTGCTATGTTCTGCAAGTATAGAAGACACTTTACCGAATTGGATGCGTGGAACACGTGGACAAGGATGGGTCACTGCTGAGTACTCTTTACTTCCAGCATCTACTCAAGATCGCACTCGCCGCGAGCGTCAAAATCTTTCTGGTCGCACCCAAGAGATACAAAGACTTATAGGTCGTTCTTTAAGAGCTGTTGTCGATCTTAAACTACTTGGTGAAAGAACAATTATTGTAGATTGTGATGTGATTCAAGCTGATGGTGGTACACGTACTGCTTCGATTACTGGTGGATATATTGCATTAAAATTGGCAATTGAATCGTTAATCAAACAAAATAAATTAAAAAATAATCCTCTTCGTGATGCGGTTGCTGCAATTTCTTTAGGTGTTTTTGAAGATCAGGTTTTTGTAGACCTCGATTACCAAGAAGATCTCAAAGCAGATGTTGATCTTAATGTGGTGATGACCGCAAGTGGACAACTCCTAGAAGTTCAGGGATCTGCGGAAAAGCGTCCATTTACTCGAGAGAATTTAAATAAAATGCTAGATCTTGCATCAAGTTCTTTACAAGAAATATTTGATGAACAAAACGCTGCGCTTGCTTGAGGTCACGATGATTGAATCCAGCAATATTAAACCAGATACATTTATGGTTGAGAGCTTGACGCAAAATTTTGGTAACGCTCTCATTCCTTCGCCATTAAGAACATCGTTTCAAACAGAAAACTTTGTTGATGATGGTAGGGATAGGATTCTTGTTGACATATCATTAAACGGGCTATTAAAGGCGTCTCGTCCTGAACAGGGAAATATTCTTTTTAACCCTCTTTCTTTTGAGTTGGCGGGGCCGCGAGAAAAAATATTTTGGAACCCCGAAAGTCTTAAAGTTGCAATTGTAACGTGTGGTGGACTCGCTCCAGGTCTCAATAACGTTGTCCAAAATTTAGTTACGTTTTTGTCGGACCGTTACAACGTCAAAAATATTTTTGGTGTGCCGTATGGGTATCAGGGATTTACTCACGACCCGCTTACCAAAAGATTTGCTTTTGGTTGGCGACGCCTCGATTCACTCTCTGTCCAAAATATTGATTTTGAAGGGGGTAGTGTTCTAGGAACGGGTCGAGGTCATTCTAATCATGTTAGTATTGTTGATGCCTTGATGTTACGCGATATCAATATTCTCTTTACAATTGGTGGAGATGGCACTTTAGCGGGTGCTCATGCTATTCATGAAGAAATTAAGCGTCGTAGAGTACCAATTGGATTGATTGGTATACCTAAAACAATTGATAATGATGTATTGTGGGTCAGTAAAACATTTGGTTTTGAATCTGCAGTTGCTAAATCTGTTGAAGCATTGCGCTGTGCGCAAACAGAAGCGCGCTCTGCATTTCATGGAATTGGTTTGGTAAAAATCATGGGACGCAATAGTGGTGCATTGACTGCAACTGCTGCCGTGGCAATGAATGATATTGATTTTGTTTTAGTGCCAGAAGTACCTATACGTTTAGAAGGACAAAATGGACTTTTAAATGCAATAGTGAGAAAAGTGCTTGATAAAGGAAACATCACCATTGCAGTCGCTGAAGGTGCAGGTCAAGACCTTTTTCCTCCTTCTGAGATTGAAAAAGATCCTAGCGGCAATGTAAAATTAAAAGATATCGGTAAATTTTTACAGAAAAAAATTACAGATGAATTTAAGGCAAGAAATATTGAAACGACGCTAAAATATATTGATCCAAGTTATATGCTCCGTGCTCAAACAACGTCAGCCGATGACTCAGTATTTTGTGCAAAACTTGGTCAAAATGCTGTTCATGCGGCAATGGCTGGCAAAACTGGCTGTATGGTAGGATATGCTCATGAACGCTTTACGCATGTTCCTTTATCTGCAGCGGCGCTTGGAAAAAAACAATTGAGTGTCAATGATCCTCTATGGCTTTCAGTTCTTGCTGCTACGGGACAACCTGTTCACTGGGATTAAATTAAAAATTAAAGCGTTTTTATGAGCTTTGGGGGATGAATTCAAATTCATGATTGCCGGTTCTAAAACGCTGAAATTTTATTTTTTACTTTCTATAATTTTTTCTTTTTTATTTCCTTTTGTTTTATCAATTATACTTTTTTGGAATTTTATATCTCATACTAACGAGAAAATGCGACTTGCAAATAGTCAATTGCAGAGAAGCATGAATTTAGAATTAATTGATACATTTCATAAAATTCAATCCTCTATTGTTATGGTATCACAGTCTGTAGAGCTAAAAAACTATTTTGATTCTACAATAGATGAACAATCTAGTAATTATAAAAAATTTACTTATTCTATTGATTTAATCAGAAAAAAAATGCCATATCATAATACAAAATGGCTTGTGTATAATACCAGAGGAAATTTAATTGTTAATATACCAGATAAAAATTATTCTACAAAAATTGATTTAAATGAAACTCAAAAATATGGAGCATATTTAAATAATAGTTTTAAAAGAATTGAATTTTTCATTCCAATTTCTTATAAAATTATTCCTAGTCAATTAAGTATAAAAAATAAAATAGGTTATATAATTGTTTTATTGGATATAAATGAAATACAGAAAAATTTTCCTATGCTACTTGAAATTCAAGCTATTTCAAATAACTTAGATATTGAGCAATTTAAAACAAAATTTAACTTAATTTATATGAATAATATAGAAATTAGTTTTATCTATTTATATATTTTTATTTCTTTTATTTTTTCTATTATTTTAATAATTTTTGGTTTGCAAATATTCCAGAGAAAAATTGTTGATAAAATAATTTTCCTTAGAAATAGAGTTATTAATGAAAGAAAAGGAGTAGAAAAAAATTTAATAGTTAATGAATTAGAGTCTTTGTCTTTTACATTTGATTTGTTTTTACGCTATACAGAATATCTTCAAAGAGAAATGAATAGAAATTCACAACTTATTGCAGTTGGAAATATTGCACACTTAATTGCGCATGATATCAAAAAACCATTTACAAAATTAGAATTTTTTATTCAGGAAATAAAAAAAATTAGTAATAAAGATAATAATGAAAATATTAAAAAATTACTCGTTTATTTTGAGCCTCATATAAAAAGCTCTGTCGATTATATTGATCACATGTTAAAAGAAATTATGGAAGCAGGAGTTAATGAGTTAAATATTTTAGAAAATGTAAAATTAGAAAATATTATTAATAAATCAATAAAAAATTTAATTATTGTTCAAGAAGATACAAATATAGAATTATTAATTAATATTAATAATGATTTTTATCTTAACGTCGATGAAAATAGAATTGTTAGGGTGTTTGTTAATATTTTAAATAACGCTATAGAAGCTATGAATTTTTATGGAAAAATATGGATTAATTCGAATTTAATCAAAAGTAATAATATTTTATATGCTGAAATTTGTATAGGAAATAGCAATTCTTATATTCCAGCAGATAAAATTAATCGATTATTTGATCCATTTTACACAATACATAAAACGCATGGCACTGGATTAGGTCTAGCGATTGCACAGAAAATTGTAAATTTACATGGTGGTGTTATTAGATGTCAGTCGCAGATTGAAAAAGGTGTAGAATTTATTTTCACATTACCTGTTAGTACAATAAAATATAATGTAAATATCTCAGAGATTCCAAATAATATAAAAGGTCAAAAATTATTTTTGGATTACTATGAAGAATTAACTTCAGAAAGTAAAAACTATTTTACTGAAACTTTAGTTGTGATCGATGACGATCCCCTTATTTGTAAGAGCTGGAAGCGAAACGTTAACGATATTAACGTACTTACTTTTTTAAGCCCTGAGAATTTTTTATTGTATATTGATAATAATAAAGAAATTTTAGGTAATATTAAATATTTAGTTTCGGATTATTATTTTGGAAAGGGTTCTCGTTATTTATTTGAAGATTTTATTGTAAAGTTAAAAAAAATTTATGGCGGAAAAATATTTTTATCGAGTGATTTAAATCTTGAGAGTGAAAATTTTATAAAAAAAGAAAAAATTATTATTATAAAAAAGAGAGTTTATTCTGCTCAAGAGTTAAAAAAATTCTAGCCATTTCCTGTAATAGCAAGGTCTTTAATTAAAATTTTTGGACAAATGCCTTTAACTGTAAGTTCTTCTTCAGAATCCACATAACAAATATTTTTAAGTAGTGTTAAAAAATCTCCCGCAACAGTTGCTGTTTCAATACTTGTTTTTTTATTATTTTCTACTATAAATCCATCAAATGGTAAAGAAAAAGATCCTTGCAGGGCATTTACTCCCGCATGTAGCGATTTTACATTTTCGATATTAATATACGGTTCAGTTGGCAAATTATCTTGAAATGCTGCCGCATTTTTATTAGATTTTATATGTAAAAAATGGGGTGATATCGTGATTTTTGCACCACTATTTGCGTTTCCTGTAGATGTTGTTAGAAATTTTTTAGCAGTATAGCTACTGTGTAAGAAATTTTTTAAAACTCCATTTTTGATAATTTCTGTTTCTTGAGTATTGGTTCCTTCATCATCAAATAACGTTTTTGCAACATTTTTTTCATGAAGCGGTGCATCGTATAAATTAACAAGTGGACTTGCAATTTCTTTGCCAAGAGAATCAATTGTGCTTAAACTTTTTTTATCTAAAATGTTTTGAGCATTTATAAAATTTGCAAATGAATACAATATATCTAAAAAAGATTCGGGTGAAAATAATACAGAATATTTACCAGATTTTATAGGCGTATAGTTTAAATGTTTTATGGTTTTTTCTAGTGCAATTTTTGCACATTCTAAAACATTTAATTTTTGATAACCATTAACTATGCTAATATGCCCAGCTTCGCGAGCATGTTTTCCTTCTTCTTGAGCTAGTGGATAAAAGTAACAATAGGCAATATTTTTTTTCTCAGATTTTAAAACGCCATTGCTATTAAAGTAAAATCTCCCAGATAATGATTCAGAAATTTTATTATAAGGAACACTTTTAAAAACAGAATCATGATCAAGAATCAAGCTTTCTGCTTTGATACATTCATTTGCAAGTTCTTGAATAGGAGAAATTATTGAATTTTCGTTTTGGGAAAACGCATTTTCTTGAGGTGTTAAACAGGATTCACTAAATTCATAAATCACTTCTTTTGAAGAAAAATAAGATGATTCAAGCGCAATTTCTAAAGCATCTTTTATGCCTTGAGTTGTTAAATTTGAAGTATTTGTAACGCCAACTTGGTTATTTTTATTCCATACTCTAATAAAAAGGGTTGTTTTTGTTGCAGAAGAAAGAGCAAAGGGGTTTTTATTTTTTGAACTTGCAGAGATTTCTTCTCTAAATGAACCATTGACATCAAATTTTTGAATACCAAGAGAATTGGCTAAGCTCTGAATTTCAGACTGTATTTTTTTTATGTTGCGCATCATAGGCTTTGTCCTTTGTTGAGTTTAACGACCGCCAACTGTAATCGAATCAACTTTAATATGTGGCTGGCCGACTGTGACATAAATGCTGCCACTAACAGAGCCGCAAAATCCTGCTGAAATATCAAGATCATTGCCAGACATTGATATTTTTTTCATGATTTCTGTTGCCTGCCCAATTAATGTAGCGCCTTTTACTGGCTTTGTGACTTTGCCATTTTCAATCATCCAGGCTTCTTCTACCGCAAAATTAAAATCTCCTGTTCCATTAACACTTCCTCCTCCAAGCTTTTTGCAGTATATGCCCTTATCGATGCTGCTAATCATCTCTTCTTTTTTAAATTTGCCTGGCGCAATATATGTATTGCGCATACGACTTGCCGGAGCAAATGTATAGTTTTGGCGGCGTCCACTTCCTGTTCGAGGATGTCCTGTTAACAGGTGACCCATGCGATCAGCAATAAAATTTCTAAGAATTCCATTTTCAATCAATAATGTTTTTTGCGTAGGCATCCCTTCATCGTCCATATCGTATGAGCCAAAACCATTTTCCCAAAAGCCTTCATCCCATGCGGTCAGGTTTTCGTGCGCAATTTTTTGCCCTTTTAGGCTGCTAAAAGGTGTTGAATTGCTTTGCACTGCTGTTGTCTCTAAAAGATGTCCACAAGCTTCATGAAAAATTACGCCACCAAATTGGTTTGCAAGAACAACAGGGTAAACGCCAGAAGGAACATAATCAGCATGCAGCATATACCCAGCGCTTTCTGCTAAATCTTGACAAATTTCTCTAAAATTTAAACTCTTAAAAAATTGCGGTTGCGCAGAGACGCCCATTCTTTTGTGAGCAGAAGTGCGATGAGCGCCATCTTGGCAAACAACTTGGGCAGAAATTGATTGATGTAAGCGAATATCGCGTGCAAATGTTCCCTCACTAGACGCAACTAGAACCTCTTGCCAGTCTTGGAATCCGCTTGTTGTAAAGCTTTGTAGCGATGTTGTTAATTTTTTTTGTTGTAAATTACAATTTAAAAGCAGTTCGCAGAGTTCAGAAATAGGACTCACTTCTTTAAGCCAATTATTTTTACTTCGTATTTGAGCATAATCTCTAAGTGGTTCTAAGTTAATATCTGTTGTAATTCTGTTGTGAGAAAGTTTTAAACCCATGATATCAAGTGCTTTTTCTAAAATATTTTTAAGCCCATTAAAGCTGACATCGTTGGTTGATACGTAGCAGTCTTCTTTTCCTTTAAATAAGCGAATCCCTGCACCTAGGCTCAGGGTAGGATTAATTGCAGTTATCATTTCATTTTCAACAAGGGCATTGATATAATGTCCTCTTTGAATAAAAAATTCTACAAAATCAGCACCTGCAGCTCGACCTAATCCTAATAACGTTGCTAGAGCATCTTTCCAAGACTCATCAAACTGATTTATTGACATAGAGAATTGAGTATTGGAAATGTTTGAAACAAGAGGTTGTTGCATTTTTTCCTCGTAAAAAATTTGTGATACATTATTCAGGTAGAAACAGATCGCTTTTATGTTTAAATATTAGTTCATCAATTTTGCCCGAAGACTTTAATTTTTTGCTTGCTTCCATTAATTTCTCAACTAGATCTTTTGGAGCATTTTTTGTAACTGCAAGAAAAAAAGTCACTCTGATTGGGGTATACCCTTTTTTTAGATCTTGAAGTTTTAGTCCAAGTGTTTTTGCAGATTTTACAATATTTACTTCTGAAGAATACATTGCATCCACTTTGCCTTCATAGAGCATTTGTGTGCACTGATTGAATGTTGGTACTGGGATTAAATTTTCAAACCCTTGAGTAATAAGATACTTATTTAAAACAGAGTCAAGCCATACACAAATAGTGTCTAATTTTTTTGCATCTTGAATGTTTTTGCAAGATTTTTTAGAGCGCTTAAGCGTATAAAAAGAATTATCTACATTTAAAAATTTGCTGATGTTATAAAATTTTTTTTCATTATTTTCATTTAAAGCTTTGACAGTCGCAAAAATTTCTTTTGATTTTGGAGTTATGCTATTCATTTTTTTATATATATTTGGATAGGTATTAATCTCAATTATAGCATTTACTTGTGCAGTTTTGAAAAGCTCTTGGGCTGTTTCAAAATAAAATTTTCCTGCAGAAGGAGGTGTTAGTAATATAACGTTATTTGATGCAAATATATGCATTGGTGTTAGTAAAATAAAATAGCATAAGACTCGATATAAAGTTACAGACAATGCTCTTAACCTTTATTCAAAGTTTTTGTTCAAGAACGTTCAATATGAACGTTTTTTATAACAGGTATGTTATTTATTTATAACATTTTTGTTTGAATATGAATTTCTTTCAACTGCTGCATTGAAACAGGACTTGGTGCTTTCATGAGTAGATCCATCGCTTTCTGGTTTAATGGGAATGCAATGACTTCTCGGATATTGGGTTCGTTCAGCAGCAGCATGATCATGCGATCTATCCCAGGGGCAATTCCTCCATGAGGAGGCGCGCCAAACGCAAAAGCATTCCACAGAGCACCAAACTTAGATTCAACGTCATTTTCTGAATACCCCGCAATTTCAAATGCCCGTTTCATAATATCACGTTTGTGATTTCTGATCGCTCCAGACGATAATTCTATTCCGTTGCAAACAAGATCATACTGATAAGCAGTAATGTTTAAAGGATTTTTTTGATTTAGGGCTTCCATTCCTCCCTGCGGCATTGAAAATGGATTGTGAGAAAAATCAATTTTCTGCGCGTCTTCATTATATTCAAACATTGGAAAATCGACAATCCAGGCAAAAGCCCAGTTATTTGTATTTTTTAGGTTTAGTTTTTCTGCTAAATATGTTCTAATTTTCCCACCAGCAATTTGGGTTTTTTGTTTATGATTACCAACGATAAAAACAATTGCATTGTTGTTTTCTAAACGTAACTGATTGCCAAGAGCTTTTTTTTCTGCGTCAGACAGTTGTTTGGCAATAGATCCTTTCCATTCTCCATCTTTTACAGCAAGCCAAGGTAGTCCTCCTAATCCCTGTTCTTTTGCAAATTGGTCTACCTCATCAAAAAACTTACGAGATTGCGATGCAGCATTAGGCAGTACGATAGCGCGTAAAATACCTTTATTTTTTAATATGGTTTGAAATAATGCGGATTGCGTGTGTTCAAGAGTTTCTTCTACATTTTGCATTTCAAGATTAAAGCGAAGATCGGGTTTGTCGGTTCCATATTTATCCATGGAATCATGCCAAGGGATGCATGGGAAACGGCGGTTATTTTTTCTATATTCAGAATTATAGTGACTGAGTGGTAGTATTGGTTTGTCAGAAAATTTCTTATTTTCAAACAACTCGCCCATCAGCTGTTCGACAACATGAAAGACTTCATCTTGTGTAACAAAACTCATCTCAATATCGAGTTGGTAAAATTCTCCTGGAGCTCTGTCCGCTCGTGGATCTTCGTCGCGAAAACAAGGCGCTATTTGAAAGTACCTATCAAATCCAGAGCACATTAATAGTTGTTTAAATTGTTGTGGGGCTTGAGGAAGTGCGTAAAAATGACCAGGATGCAAGCGGCTTGGCACAAGAAAATCACGTGCGCCTTCTGGCGAACTGCTGGTTAAAATTGGAGTGTTAAACTCATGAAACCCCAAAGAATGCATTATGCTTCTAATGTGCTGGATAACTTGGCAGCGAAATAAAATGTTCTTATGCATTTTTTCAGTTCGTAAATCAAGAAAACGAAACGCAAGACGTGTGTCTTCACTTTCTTGTTTAGGATTATGAGCAATAGGAAAAGGCAAGATTTCAGAAGGAGATTCGACTACAAATTCTGATGCAATGACTTCTATTTCTCCAGTACTCATTTTTGAGTTTATTGCTCCTTCTCGTTTTGAAACGAGGCCGGTAATTTGAATAACTGATTCTTGGCGAGTTTGGCTTGCTTCATGAAAAAAAGGAGTATTAGGATGAATAACAACTTGAGTTAATCCGTAATTGTCGCGGATATCAATAAAAATTAATCCACCTAAATTTCGTTTTGCATGCAGCCATCCTATTAATGTCACTTTTTGATTAAGATGCGTTATATTGAGTTCTGAACAATGATGTGTGCGTAATAGCTGCATTTTAAAACCTTTCCAGGAGTAAAAAAATTAACGGATCTCGTATATCATAAAAATGTATAAGGGTATAGAGGATTAAGCAGAACTCTAAGTTTTTATACAGGGGATAGATTTTAAAATTATACAGCAAATTCTATTTTTATTTAGTTAATTTTTAATATCCATTTTTCCAAATTTTTTGAATAAGAGCGCGTTCTTGTTTGTTTAGAGAATCCCATAAAAGTAAAATGAGATCTGGTCTATATTTTGCAGTAATTTTTAGTTGCTCTTTTCTATTGTATTCAGTAATTTTTTTGTGATTTCCAGAAAAAAGAATAGAAGGAATTTTAGTTCCTTGAAAAGTTTCTGGATGGGTATATTGTGGTGCTTCTAACAGCCCGTCTTCAAAGCTATCGCTTGTCGCGCTTTGGCTATTGCCAAGAACTCCTGGTACAAAACGCGCAACAGAGTCTATCGCACACATTGCTGGGAGTTCTCCTCCGGAAATAACAAAATCACCAATACTAATGTGGATGTCACTATATTTTTCGGAAAAACGGAAATCATACCCACCGTAACGACCACAGATAAAAATTAAATGTTTTTTTTGTGCAAGCGTTTTTGCAATCTGAGAATTAAATGTTTTGCCACAAGGAGTAAGGTTTACAACATAAGACTGTTGAGTTTTTACGGATAAAAGAGCGCGTTCTGCAATATCAGGACGAATAATCATACCGTCACCACCACTAACAGGTGAACCATCTACATTTTTACGTGGGTGATCACTAAAATCCCGCAAATAAACGGTATCAATATTAATAATGCCATTTTTTATAGCTCTAGAAATTACCCCTTCTTCTTTAATTGTATGAAACATTTCTGGAAAAAGAGTGAGTGCCGTAAAGCGAAGCAAGGTGGTCACGTAATATTGTCCTCAAAAAATTCAGGAATATAAATTACATCAATGCGCTGGTTTTGTTCGTCAATATTTTTTACAAATTTCTCAAGAAATGGAAATAAAAAAGTTTCTTTCGTATTGGCTGACAAAATTTCGAGATTATCCTGTGCACCAAAAGAGCTTACCCCTGAAACAGTACCTACTAGACCCATATCTTCGGCATAGACTTTAAATCCAATCAATTTATCAACAATATATTCATCTTCGTTAACTTCTATTTCGCTTTGATGAACATATATTCTTTTATTATACAAAGGTTCAACGTCATTGCGGTTTAAAAAACCATCTAAAACAATGACCAGGGCTTTGCCACTCAGATAGGTTTTGATCACTCTTTTTTCTAAAAAACCGTGATTGGTTTCAACAATCAGTTTCTTATAACCATCCCAAGTTGTCCGATTGTCTGCTGTTTTTAAAAAAAATGCGCCCTTCAAACCATGAGGGCGACCTACTTGAGCAAAGTTAATGTATCCACAAGTTCGAAGTTTGTCTTCTTCTGCAAGATTAAATTTTTTTGTCATGATTCCGGGTCTTTAATAAATTCGTTCAGCGCTGACTCCATATCAGACTGCGTTATATAACCCAGTTCTACAAAAATTTGTCCAATTGGTCTAATATTTTTTTGCTGAATTTTTAATAGATGGTTGACATCATCAGAATTCAGCATCCCTAGTGAAATTGCAATTTCGCCAAATGGTTTTGAGGTTTCTGATTGTTTATTAAGAATCATAAAAATTTGTTCTGGTGTAAGTTTTCCTTCATTAAGCGCAATGCGGCCAATAGGGAGCCATGTTTGCTTTTGGATATCAAGAGCAGTCATAACTTGACCGGGGGTTACATATCCTTTTTTTACAAGATAAGAGCCAAAAAGCTGCATAGCGACCTCTCAAAACGCCTTTGCGGATTTGTTCGGATAAAACTATTCTTGATTCATTGTCGGCAATTGTTACGAAAGAATGAGTCAATTGAAAGGAAAAATGACGAATGCTTTCAAAACATATAAAATTAAATAATAACTGTGAGTTATGTAAGCGTTTAAAACTTGGAAAAAATGACTCTGATTTTTTGTTTGATGAAAGAGCGAATTTTTATGTTTTTAAAAGTCCGCTATCTGATCGTTGGCCAGGTGCATTGATGGCTGTTTATAAAAAACACATTTTTGAACAGTCACAAATTAGAAACAATGATCTTTCAGATACTTTAGTAAGTTTGGTATGTTTAGAGAAAACAATTCTTGATGTGACATCTTGCGAAAGAATTAATTTTGTTAAATTTTCTAATAAAGTAAATCATTTGCACTGGCATTTGATTCCTAGATATCGCAACGAATGTTATCCCACTCAATCATCTTGGGAACTCTTAAATTATACTAAAGATAAACTGTATAAAAAAGTAAAAAAAGATTTTTTTAATAAAGATAGCTTTATTTATAATCAGATTATTGATTTGGGTATAAAAAATATTAAGTCAAAACCAAATTCCCTTTTTGGATGTGCCTTGTTTTTAAGACCCGTAGAAATTTCGCTAAGAAAACTTTATTTAAATATTGAAATTGATGACATTATGAAACAGGCTAGAGAAAATCCAAAAAAATGGGAATGTTTATTAATGAAAAGAAATTACTCTGATTACTCTTGGGATTTTGTAGGAGGAAATGCAGATCCTTGTGAATTTCCTAAAGATACTATGATTCGTGAAGTTTTTGAAGAGCTCGGATGGAAAATTAAACGTTACAAGGAAGTCACACGCCAATGGAAAGGTGGTGCAATAAAAGGATTTATTTATTTAGCTCTTCCTGAAGATCAAAGCGCTTTATTAGACAAACCATTGAGGATAGATTGTGACGAAGTGCAAACTGTAGAATATTTTAATTTAATTGATATTTTAGATGATCACACCTTTCCAAGTAAAGTCAGGGATAGAATATCTGCTTTTATAAACTGCCAATCTGATTTTCATTTAACAGAACTTTAAAATCATATGCCGCAACAATTTGCTGCGCTAAATCTGATGTTTCATTAACAAGTTAAATATTATCTTGTTTGTGTTTTCTTTGAAAGTTTTGAAAGGAACATGACATGAGTGAATTTTTAACGACAGAAATGCTTGCAAGAATACAGTTTGCGATAACTGTAATGTTTCATTATATTTTTCCGCCTTTATCAATTGGTTTGGGTTTAATTCTTGTTGTCACAGAGTTTTTATATTTAAAAACTAAAAATAAAATTTATGAAAGAATCACAAAATTTTGGGTAAAAATTTTTGCAGCAAACTTTGCAATGGGTGTTGCTTCTGGGATTGTGATGGAATTTCAATTTGGTACAAATTGGGCAACATATTCGAGATTTGTAGGGGACATATTTGGTTCTGCATTAGCTGCAGAAGGAATATTTGCATTTTTTTTAGAATCGGGGTTTCTCGCGATTTTAGTGTTTGGATGGGATAAAGTAACTCCTAAAATGCATTTCTTTTCTACCATTATGGTCTTTTTAGGGTCTGTATTTTCAGCTATTTGGATTATTATTGCAAACGCTTGGATGCAAACTCCGGTTGGTTATCATATTGTTGGTGAGGGGATGAATGCGAAAGCAGTCATCGATGATTTTTGGGTCATGGTATTCAATCCATCAAGTGTTAGAATGCTCATTCATGCGCTAATTGGTTGTTGGCTTATGGGCTCATTTTTTGTGATGAGCGTTTGTGCGTGGTATGTATTAAAAAATAAACACTTCGATGCCGCAACAAAATCGTTTAAGGTAGGATTATACATCGCTTTTATCTCCTCTATTGCTGCTGTTTTGTCGGGGCATTTTTTAGCAGAGCGTGTTGCAGAAACACAACCTGCAAAAATGGCTGCAATGGAAGGTCATTATTTTACAGGAACAGGAGGCGCTCCGTTATATCTTTTTGGGATTCCTAATAGTGAAAAGCAAACTGTAGAATATGGAATTAAGATTCCTGGTGGACTGAGTTTTTTACTTTATGGTGATAGAAATAAACCCGTTATTGGTTTAGATCAATTTGACGTTAAAGATAGACCTCCAGTTGGAATTACATTTCAAACTTATCATATTATGATTTCACTTGGAATGTATATGTTACTATTAACAACAATTTCTTTGTTACTTTTAAAGAATGGTTTGTTATTTAAATCAAAATTTTTAATGAAAATGTATTGTTTTTCTGTGTTAGCTCCAGCAATTGCGAATCAAGCAGGTTGGATTGCGGCAGAAACAGGAAGGCAACCTTGGATTGTATATGGTTTGATGAGAACACCAGAAGGTTTGTCTAAAGCAGTTAAAAGTAACGAGATTTTAACTTCAATTATTATGTTTACTTTAATTTATATATTGCTTTTTATAGTTTGGATTTTTGTTATTCATAGTAAAATAAAACAAGGACCAGAAGATTTATTGTAAATAAAAATTAAAAATTAAAAATTAAAAAATTTTAAAGGAGTTAAAGTGGATTTACAGATTTTTTGGTTTGTTTCTTTAGGTATTTTGCTTGCTGGTTATGCAATATTAGATGGGTTTGATTTAGGTGTAGGAATCTTACATTTTATTGCAAAAACTGATCATGAAAGACGTTTATTTCTAAATTCAATTGGGCCTTTTTGGGATGGAAACGAAGTGTGGCTTGTGACATTTGGTGGTGCGTTGTTTGCGGCATTTCCAGATGCTTATGCCACAGCTTTTTCTGGTTTTTACTTACCTTTTATGCTGTTATTGTGGGCATTAATTTTTAGAGCAGTTTCTATAGAATTTCGAAGCAAATACGATGGGCTTATTTGGAGAACGTCATGGGACGTTGGGTTTTCTATTGCGAGTATTTTAGCGACTTTTTTATTTGGTGTTGCTGTTGGAAATTGTATGCGAGGAATTCCTGTTGGTGCTGATAAAGAATTTATTGGTTCTTTGTTTGACTTGCTCAATCCGTATTCAATTGTAATTGGCGTTTTAGCTGTTGCAACATTTACAATGCACGGATCTATTTATCTTTATTTAAAACTCGAAGGTGAATTACGAGAAAGAGTGCATAGAGTGATGTGGCACACTTTCGGTTGCTTTATTGTTTGTTATATCTTTGCAACGATTTATACTTTAGTACATGTACCAAGATCAATTCATAATTTTGCACAATATCCTTGGTTATGGAGTATTGTTGTCATTAATGTGCTTGCAATTGCAAATATACCAAGAGCAATTTTTTTGGCTAAACCAGGATATGCATTTTTATCTTCTTGTGTAACTCTAATTGCCTTTACCGCATTGTTTGGTGCGGCATTATTTCCAAATCTAATCACTTCAAGTATTGCAGCAGAATACAGTTTAACAATTTTTAACTCATCATCAACTCAAAAAACACTGCAAATAATGAAAATTATTGCATTTTGTGGAATGCCTTTTGTTTTATCGTATACTGCTATTATATATTGGGTTTTTAGGGGAAAAGTAAAGTTAGGAAAATTTAGTTATTAATTACTCATTGCAATGATTTTTGTTTAACCAAGTCAATAAAAATCTCTTTATAAATTTGCAAGGTGCTTTTGATGTGTTAGTTACACTTTAAGTTTGATGAATGGTTAAATTCCAATTCATTTTCCTTAATTTAATGATGTGGAGTGAGTCATGACCTTGCCAAAAATTCATAGTCAAAAGTGGTTAAGCGAAGTTGAGTTACTTGATTCAGATATGGAACCCTCAGTTGAGTTAAAACCTGCGAATATAGAAAATTTTTTTTCAAGCATTTCAGATACAAAAGCATGCGATAAAGCAGCAACAAGCATTTTGAATGTTTTATCAAAAGAACTAGAGCAAACAATTCCATGGTATTTATCTCAAATGCCGCCTCTGTATTTATGGTCAACTTCTCAAAATGCATTGATTGATGATATTCTAGAAATAGTTTCTGGCAAAGTGTTGAGCGAAAATCAAATTGCAGAAAGGGTCTCTGCAGCAACCCAAACAACCACATTCATTGCCGCGGGAGAACACTCTACGGCAACCTTCCGGATTGCTCCTTTACTGTCAAAACATAAAGCAAAAGTCGCTCGGTTATTTAATACTTTAGATAAAAAAATCGGGCTTTGTGAACTCTATCAAGCTCCCTATACAACTGAAGCGACCTGGAACGCAGCCAAATCAAAACTTAAACTACAGTCTTTAAAAGAAATTTTGTCGCAGCAACCTAAAAATTTAGTTGATAGCTTTTTGACCTCTTTGGATAAAGATTATGTTGAAGTTGCAACTGTAAAGCAGATGTCTTTGGCATTTGAAGCTGTAAAATACAGTATTGAAAATGAAAATACTTATGTAAATTTAACAACAATTATGGATGAAAATACATCAGATACCAGGGTTCGGGTTGATATTTGTTTAAAGCATTTTCCAGTGACTGCAGCGATGGAAAATATTATTGGTATTTTTAACCGTTATAATTTTCAGGTAAGGCGGTTTTTAGCAAACGAAATTTTGATGGAAAATAATCAACGTTATACTATTTTACATTTGATTTCAGCAAGTCCTACTGGCGAAATGATTACCGATAATATGAAGTCTTGGGGTAAAGTATTAAAAAGTTTAAAAACTTTATCATATGTTGATCATGGTGATGAGTTTTCGAGTTTATTGCTTGGTGATAGCCCTTTTAGTTTAAATGAAACAAACTTGGTTCGTGCAATGGCGAATTGGGTTCATATTTTCTTAACTAAACAAAATCCGTATTACTATTCAAAGGATCGGGTATCTAGAATTATTGCAAATAATCCTGTGTATATGGAATTTTGTATTCGCTATTTTAGAGCGCGGTTTGATCCAAGATTTGTTGGAGATCGCAAAAGTGAAGCGCAGCATTATTTTGACGAAATTAAGTTGTTTTACTCAGAACTTTCCGATGTGGTTGAAAGAAATATCTTAAAAGAAGGATTAAATTTTCTTTCACATATTTTAAAGACCAATTACTTTTTGATTTCTAAAGGAGGTCTCTCCTTTAGAATTGATCCTTCAGCGTTAGATAAGCAGTTTTATCCCGAAACACCATATGGTATTTTTTATATGATAGGGCGGAATTTTAGAGCATTTCAGGTTCGTTATCGTGATATTTCTCGTGGCGGTATGCGCGTTGTTATACCTAAAAACTCGGGAGATTATGAAAATGCATTGGCGGGTATTTTTGATGAAGTGAATGGCCTTGCATCTGCACAACAATTAAAAAATAAAGATATACCAGAAGGTGGCAGTAAGTGTGTTATGGTTGTTCGGCCTCATGCAGATAAAAATGAAGCCGTAAAAGCCGCAATATCTGGACTTTTAGATTTAATTGTAACTGATTCTAAAACTGGTGCATTAGCGGAAGGTATTATTGATTACTATGGTAAAGATGAAATTATTTATTTAGGCCCCGATGAAAACCTCACCGATGATCTTATTGTTTGGATTATTCAACATGCATTACACCGAAAATACAAGTATGCTTATGCGTTTATGTCATCTAAACCCGATTTTGGGATTAATCACAAAACATACGGCGTTACTTCAGAAGGTGTAAATGTTTATGTTGATAATGTTTTACGTTATTTAGGAATACAAAATTCGACGTTTCGAGTAAAAATGACAGGTGGTCCTGATGGCGATGTGGCAGGAAATGAGTTAAATATTCTTTATCGAGAGTATGGAGAGCGCTGCCGGGTTGTTGCGGTTGCAGATGGATTTGGAGCGGCTCACGATCCTAAAGGATTAAACTGGGGAGAACTCATTCGACTTTTTAAAGAATCGAAGTCTATTGTTCAATTTGACCCGAGTAAACTTAGTGGCGATAGCAAAGCTTTTGTGATTTCTGCAAATACAAAAGAGAATATAAAAATAAGAGATAATATTTATGCCACTGTTGAAGCTGAAGTGTTTATTCCTGCAGGTGGTAGACCATATACAGTTAAAGAAAGCAATTGGGATAGGTATCTGTTGCCAAGCGGAAGACCAAGTTCTTTAGCAATTGTTGAAGGGGCAAATATTTTCTTTACAAAAGAAGCGCGACAAAAAATAGTTGATAGTGGTGTTGTCGTTATAAAAGATAGCTCTGCAAATAAAGCAGGTGTGAGCTGCTCTTCTTACGAAATTATTGCATGCTTGACTATTTTGCCCGAAGAATTTGCTGAAATTAAAGATATTTATGTAAAACAGGTGCTTGAGATTATAAGACGCAATGCAGATCAAGAGGCTAAGTTGTTATTTAGAGAATGGCTCAAAAATAAAAATAATACCGATCTTGTAAAGCTAAGTTATGAAATTTCTACAGAAATTAACCAGGCTAAAGATATTCTTTTAGACAAACTCAATCAATTAAAAGATGAAGAGCTCGTTGTCGATAAGTTTCACTTTGTTTTATTTAAACATTGCCCACCAATTTTGGTAGAAAAATACAAAGACAGAATTTTGAATCGATTGCCAAGAGCACATAAAATTGCGATTTTAAGTGCACATATGGCTAGCCACGTTATATACCGGGAAGGGTTAAATTGGTTAGAGTCAATGCACCCTGATCAAATATTTAAAGTGGCACTTGATTACATAGAAGCAGAACGAGATATAGAAAAAATGGTTGCTGAATTAGCAAGTAGCTCAATTTCCTTTAAAAATGAAATAATGGAAGTATTAAAAGCTTCTGGTGCAAAACATTTGGCTTCAAGTCGCATGTAAGCATTGACATTTTTAATAAGAATTTAGCGCACAGCAACTATCTTTTAAGGAGGTTATGTGCGTTTTATTTTAACTAAAGAACAAATTTTATTTTTTATTGTTACTATTTTGAGTTTTATTATTATTTATCCATTTTTAATTCCCTTTTTATTTGGAGTTGCCATTGCCTATTTGTACGAGCCAATTTTAAATAAAACTATTTCAATACTAAAAATTAAAAAAGAATTTTGGAAATGGGTATTAAGTACATTACTTGTAATTGTTTCAGTTGTTGCAATATTTGGTCCAATTTTAACTCTTTTAACAACAGGTATACAAGAACTTTTAACCGCTTTAAATTTATTAGAAAGCGAATTAAAAAAACCTAATTTTTTAAACCAAAAATCGATTGATGTTAGCAGGTTTTTAAAAGAATTTTCTTTAAATTATTCTTCTGATGAAGTGGTTTTAAAATTTACAGACGGTTTAAAACAATTAGCAACAATGTTGGCTTCTGAAGCGGGAATAGCCTTAACAGCAACACCGGCTTTTTTAATAAAAATGTTTTTATTTATTTTAACATGGATATTTTTTATGATTCATGGAAAAAAATATCGTGAATCATTTTTACCTAAAATAATCCCTTGGAAAAAAGAGCGTGAATTAATTTCAAATACAGTTTCATCGGTATTAAAAGCTTTTATAGTAGTAAATATTTTTGTTTCTTTTATTCAAGCAATAATAATAGCAACGGTACTAGGTATATTTGGGATTCCGCGTTTTGCGCTTATGGGAATCATCGCATTTTTTATGTCATTTGTGCCAATTGTGGGCACAATCCCTGTAATGCTTGGTGCTGCCATTTGGATCTATTTTAGTCAAGGCTCCCTTGGTGCTGCAATCGGTATTTTAATGTGTGCGTTAGCTGTTGGAGTGTTGGATAATCTACTTAGACCCTATTTTATGAAGGGTGGCATAGATCTTAACTTCTTTTGGATTTTTCTTGCTATTGTGGGGGGGATGTCTATGTTAGGGCTTGCAGGAGCTTTGCTAGGACCCGTATGTTTTGCATTATTTGTGGCAGCTATAAAAGCGCTAGATGCGCAAAAATCCTAATAATTATTTAGTATTATATTTAAATTATGGATGCTTAAACTGTTTGCAAACCGCACTGAGAATGGCGGTTAGGCAAGAGGGTTTTTGTTTGTTAAAAGTTGGCTTTAAATGAATCTTTTTCTATAGTAAGCAGGTCTTTTAAGACGTGAAGGGGGTAATCCTCTATGAACAGAGTTTTAAAATATTTTAGATAATATTAGAAAAGGCGTTGCCTAGTTTTGGAAATAATATGACTTCAAAAACAAAAAAAAGTAAAATTTTATTTAACGATGTATCTTACGCATTAGAGGATAATTTACCTTCTAAATATTTTGGTGTGACTATCTTTGACATCGATGGAGATCATGAACCAGAAATACTTGTTGCAAATGCAAGTGGTAATAACATTATATATAAATATAATGAAGAAACAGGAACATTTTCAAATATTGCACCAAATAATTTTATGTTACCTCATAGAAATACGATTTGTTTTTCTGTTGGAGATTTTTTAGGTAACGGAAATCCGTCTGTGTATATGATGCATGCAGATGCATTTTCTGGAATGAAGCAGCAGAGTGATAATATTATTGCGAGAACATCAAAAAATTGCGAAACTCTGCGATTTGATAACATTGTTGATGAAGATTCAGAATATCAAAATCGCTATTCTGGTAGAAGTGTTGCGGCCTTTGACTATCAGGGAGAAGGAAAACATTCATTTTTTGTTACAAACTACCAAGCTCCAAGCTTATTTTTTACTTTTAATACAACAATAAATGAAGTCCAAGAGTTATCTCGTATTTTTGGTTTAAGCCAATTTGCAACGGGGCGGAGTGTTTTAGCGCAGTATATTTTAAATAAAAAAGCGATTGATATTCTTGTTGGCAATGAGCGAGAAGCAAATAGTTACTTTACAAAAATAAAGTCAGGTCTTTATTTTGAAGCAGCTCATCATTTTTCGCTAGAAGATGAAAATAATCATTCAAGAGCAATGGCTGTAGCAGATTTTGATGGAAATGGTCTTACAGATATTGTTATAGGTGCGTGGGAAGGTAAAAATTCAATTTTATTTCAAACTCCAGAAGGTAGGTTTGAAGATCAATCTCCTCCTTTTTTTAAGCTTCCAAAAACAATCAGGTGTGTTATTGTTGCAGACTTTGATAATGATGGTCAGGAAGAGATTTTTATAACAGCGTTTAATAATAGAAACCGAATGTATCGTTATCTTGGAAATAAAACTTGGGAAGAAATTCATATCGGTTCATTAGCATTAAAAGATTTAAATGGCTCTGGTGCTGCAATTGGTGATCTGACTGGTAATGGTTTTTTAGATATTTTTGTAACATGTGGTGAGGGGTTGCCAAGCACTAATAAATTATTTTTAGGGGTTCCTAATCGGAATCATTGGCTAAGAATTCAGCCGTTAACACAACACGGATTTCCAGCGTTGGGGGCTAAGGTTAGATTATTTTTAAAAAATGGAAAGGCTCAAACAAAACACATTTGTTCAGGCAGCGGGTATATGTGTCAAATGGAGCCTGTAGCACATTTTGGATTGGGTGCAGAAGTGCCAGAAATTGATCGTCTCGAAATAACATGGCCTGGTAATGGAGCAGATTTTCCACCAACTCTTACTGTCCCTGGAAGTTCTATTTCATGCGATGCATTTGCACAAATTCCTTTTCCTAATTGATATTGAAAGTATTATTATTCATGAATACTCGTAAAAGTAACGACTTACAAATTGAACTCAATTATGCTGAATCATTAAACTACTGCTTAAATATATTGCCAAATGTATCTCGATCTTTTGCAATTGGCATTCAATTTCTTTCTGGAGAATTGCGAAAATCTGTTTTGGTTGGTTACTTATTATGTAGAATAATTGATACTGTAGAAGATGATTTGTCTTTAAGTATTTTGCAAAAGGAACATTATTTAAAAAAGTTTATAGATTGTTTTAAAAGTTTTGAAGAATGTACTGCTTATACAAAAATAGCTGAAAATTTAAGTGGTGATAAAAATCATATTCAGTTGGTTGCGAATTCTCATAAAGTATTTCATTTATATTTTTCATTATCGCAAACAACGCAACTGACATTAACCCGTTGGGTTTGTGAAATGGCAAAAGGAATGATTTCTTTTATAAAGCGCTATCCCAATGGAATTAGGTTGGCAACTTTAGATGAATACAAAGAATATTGCTATTATGTAGCTGGTACTGTGGGACACTTATTGACAGATTTATGGAAAGAATACGGAAGTCGAGTCAGCATTAATGTTTTTAATAAACTACAAAGTAATGCGAGTGTTTTTGGTGAGGCGCTGCAAACTGTAAATATTTTAAAAGATATAGCATGGGATGCTAAACAAGAAAATTCAATTTATATTCCGTCAGATATTTTAAAAAAATATGGTGTTTCTCATGAAGCAATGTTAAATGAAAACTTAAAGATAGAATCACAAAACGCTGTGCGTGAAATTTTAAATTTAGCTTATAATGATATAGATATTGCAATAAATTATTTAAAAAATATTCCAGCATTTAATTTTAGAATACGGTTTTTTTGCATTTTTCCTTTATTTTTAGCTATAGCAACACTTAAAAAAATAGAAAACTCTGAAAATATATTAACCCCAGAAAAAGTTATTAAAGTGTCACGTTCAGAAGTTAAAAAAATTAAGATTTATTCTATTTTATGTGCGCTATCTAATTTTTTTATAGATAGGTCTGTTAAAAAAATTTTTTAAATCTAATTTTGTTTTAAAATAATTTCTAGTATATTTTTAGGTATTCTGCATACTTTGTTTTTAATAGGATCAAAACAAACCATTTTAATTTCAGCATCTGCATGTATTATCTCAGAATTTTTAAAAGACTTAATAATATAAGACAAATCAAAACTAGCTCCTTCTATTTTTGATATATATTGTTCAACCCAAACTTTATTAGGATACTTCAATTGTTTTTTAAAAGAAATTTTACATTCATATAAAACTAATTGTATTGCATTTTCTGATAACGATTGTTCAAAAAATAATTGCGAACGCGCTTCTGTCATATAGTCAAAAAATTTAGAGTTATTGATGTGATGGTATGCGTCGAGATCGGTCCATTTGGTTTCAATTAATACTTTATTAAGAAACTTGCTTTCTGATATATTCATAAAATTTAAATCCCTTAAGAAGATGCTAGATAATTAAATCAATCATACATAGATAATATGTAATTATTTAGTCAAGTGATATAATTTTTATTTATTGGTAAGCTTTTGGGTTTTGTTTTGTAATGGTATTCTTGAAAAATTGACTAACTAATGTTTTTTGATATTCTAAAATTTATTTATATTGGAGGATTAGTGATAAAATTCAAATTATTGTTTAAAATTTTAGTGATTATTATTCTAACTTCATGTGTTCATCAAGTTAATTCTAGTAAAAATATTTACAATTTAGAAAATTTGAAAAGTGATTTAAACCAAATAATCTCTAAAGAAAATTTATCAGCTATATCCTTAGCAATAAAGTGTCCAAAAGTTAATGATTTTAATGTTATTGATATTAATTTAGGATTTAATAGTATAAATGGTGAAAATGTAACTCAATTAAGTTTGTTTCAAATTGGTAGTATAACTAAAACTTTTGTTGCAACAATAATTTTACAACTTGAAAATGAAAAATTACTTTCACTTGAAGATAATATTGAAAAATATTTTCCACAACAGTATAAAAATTGGTCAAAAATTAAGATAAAAAATTTACTCAATATGACTAGTGGTATTCATAATTATAATGATCCTAAAAATCAATATTTTATAGGAAAAACATTACGTGATCCTGATTATTATTTTACAAACGAAGATTTATTAAGATTGGTTAAAAGTGAAGATTTAAAATTTGTGCCAAACTCTAGTTGGATGTATTCCAATACCAATTATATTTTACTCGGAAAAATAATTGAAAAAGTAAGTAATTCAACTTTTTCAGAACAATTGCAAAAAAGAATTTTACAGCCTTTACAAATGAGTAATACTTACTTTATTAAACATAGACCAAAAACAGAAATACCACTTTATAAAACTCCTTATTTGACTCAGGGTTATTTTTACTCGTTAAATTATAAATCATTATTCAAAAATCTTGATGTTAATGATCTTAGTTTATCATACTTAAGCTATGCTGGATCAATAATTTCAACATCAAATGATGTACTTAAATTTTTAAATCCTTTATTTTCTAAAAAAGAAAATAACAATTTAAATAACTTAAAAAAAATCACTTTTAATGAAATGAATAGTGGATATGGATTTGGTATATTTTTTGCACATGATCGTGATCTTAACGATTTAGATTACTTTTATACAGGCAGTACAAATGGATATTTATCAAAAATGTCGTATTTAAAAAACAGTAATGCTTCTTATGTGCTATTAATTAATTCGACTCATCAATTAGACTTTAATGAGATAGATAAAATTGTAAGAAAATATATCTTTAAAAACTGTTATTAATTAAATTAGCTTGGTTTAAGAATGACGACTTTAGCTCTTCGTTTAACAACCCATGCGGATTTTTCTTTGCTGAAAAAAGATATTGCTGGTAAGGTTTCTGCAATAACGAGAGATTTTATTTTATCATTTTCTTCAAACATCCCTAATTTTTGAGCATGTTTTATTAAATTGTGAAAACTTTCGGGGGAGCAATGTTCAGTGACTTCTGCTGTTTGTAAATCAGGAGCATAAGGTTTCCAAATACTATCTTCAATTTTGAGATTGTATTTTTCAATTTTAAAATTAACTTGAGCTGTTTGATGATTAACAATTTGTAAGTTTTTTTGTAATTTAGAAAGATGACTATCAGCTTCTGAGTTTAAATTTTTATCTTCTAAAAATATTTGAAGCACCAAACGAATTTGTTTTGTTAAAAGATTAGTTGTTAAAAAATTACGCATAAATTCTGCAATTTCAATTGTGCCAGAATTTTCAATTGTATCAGATTGATGTGATACTAAATTAGCTTTTGCTTGAATAAGATCTTGAGATGCATTTTGAATAAAAAAAGAAGATCTATCAAAAGAGTCCATAATTTTTTGGTGAAGTTCTTCTTGTCGACAAGGAAGATCGTCAATAATTTTTAAACGGTCAGCAATAGATTGAATAAAATTTTGCTGAAAACTTAAGCTTTCTGCTAACTGTTCTGAAAGTGATTTGATCGATTCCATATTTCTTTGATTCATTAAAATAAGTTCTTGATTTTCTGCTCTAAGATCTTGAATGATTTTTTGATATTCTGAACCAAATATTTTAGAAAATATAGATAATTTTTGTGGAGTGTTAAAGTTTTTTGCAGCAGGAATTGGTTTTATCGCGGATTTTTGCATTGACTTCATGTTCATAACGTTTCTCCCTCTTTACGCATGCAAAACCATCGTATACTTTATCAAAGCAATTCGTCAAAAATAAATTAATTTGCTTTTTATGATAGTTTTATAGAGTTAAATACTTGTTACCTTTTAAAGAGTTGCAATGCATTCGATCTCTACCATAACATCAAGAGGTAATTTAGCAACTTGAACTGTTGAGCGCGCAGGTGCATGTCCTTTAAAAATTCGCTCGTAAACACCATTCATTTTTTGAAAGTCATCCATATTTTTAAGAAAAACTGTTGTTTTTACTACTTTATTTAATCCTGATCCGGAATTTTCGAGAATAGCGTTCATATTTTTAAGAACTTGTTCGGTTTGTGCTTCTATAGTTGTCGCTTCTACAAGCATAGTTTTAGGATTTAAAGGAATTGAGCCAGAACAATAAATCATATTGCCTAATATGATAGCTTGTGAATAAGGACCAATGGCTTTAGGCGCGTTTTCAGTTGCAATAATTTTCATAATTTATCCCTTATATTGTAAACAATAGTGCGTTAACTTATTCTATCTAACAAATTGGGCTTTTTGAATTATTGATGATGTACTCCTACCAGGTAATAGAGTAATATGTTCAACACTACCTCCCCAAGATAAAACTTCTTTGGCGCCTATTGTATTTTCAAGTGAATAATCTGCACCTTTAACTAAGATATCAGGCTTTATAGAACGTATCGTTTCGATTGGTGTGTCTTCTTCAAAAATAATAATGTAATCAACGCAAGCAAGTGACGCAAGAATACTTGCTCTATCGAAAGAGGGTTGAACGGGTCTATGCGGCCCTTTCAAGCGGGATACGCTCTGATCAGAGTTGAGTCCAACTATAAGTAAGTCGCCAAGCGCTCTTGCTTTTTGTAAGTATTCCACATGCCCTGCATGCAAAATGTCAAAACAACCGTTAGTAAATACAGATCGTTTGTTTTGTAGTTTCAGATCTCCAGAAATTTGAATTAACGTTTTTAGATTAATTGTTTTTTCTGGATGAATCGCTTCACTTTTCATTTTGTACGCAGCTAAAAATTCAGAAGGAGATAACGTTGAAGTACCTGGCTTACCGCAAGCAATTCCTGCCGCAATATTGCCAAGTTCAGTTGCGCGCATTAATGAAAAACCTGCCGCTAAACTCATTGCAATAAAAGCAACTAAGGTATCTCCTGCACCAGAAACATCAGCAACTTTTAGTGCATGAGTTTTGATTTTTAGAGTTTCTTGTATTTGTTTGCCTTTGCTAATTAAACCATGTTCAGAAAGACTCATCACAAGGTTATCGCAGCCACTTGCTTCAAGGTAGCAATCTGCAATACATTCTACTTCATGTTCAAAGGATGTTGGAATAAAACCAGGTTTAATCACTTTTACAACGGATCGGCCTTCGTTAAGGTTTGGTTTAATCACAGTTGATCCAACATAACGAAATACATCTTCGCTTTTTGGATCGGTGACGACAGGTACATTATACTCTTTACTGAGTTGAATGAGCCTTTTAATAAGTGTTTTGGTTAAAAAACCTTTTCCATAATCAGAAATAATCAAACAACGATTACCGCCGCTATCTAAAAATCTTTCGTACAGTTCTAAAACTCTATCTTCTTCTTCTAATGAGATATGACTACAGCATTCTTTATCAATACGGACAATTTGTTGCGAACCAACAGTATTGGAGCTACCAGAAACAATACGCATTTTTGTAGTTGTCGGAACAGAATTAGAAATAATTAATGAGCTTGTTTCTATGCCGTAATCTTCTAAAATACCTTTAAGCACATTCGCTTCTGCATCGTTTCCAATACGTGAGCAAAGAAATGCTGCTCCACCCATTGCAGCAATATTGGCAGCAACATTGCCTGCGCCTCCAGGTACTGCTTTGCGATTATTTTCTAAAACCACTGGTACAGGGGCTTCTGGAGAAATACGAGTGACTTTGCCTTCAATATATGTATCTAGAATTGTGTCTCCCGCAATAAAAATACGGGTGTTTTTTAAAGAAAAAATATCACTTGGTGTAGAGGTTATATCCTGTTTGACCATGAACTGAATTCTCCATAAAAAAGAAAAGAATACGTGTTGAATCGTATACTTTTAATTGAATTATCAGTTTGCTTCCTGAAACTCAAGAAGAATAGCTAAATGGTTTGAATCTCTAGGTGTTTCAAAGGAATATTGTGTATTTTGCTGATTTATTAACCAAAAAAGAACTTTTTCAATAGAGATCAATTGCAATTGACTATAAAAAGCCTTTTGAACACTGTTATCAAGATACGCGTATGATTTGCCAGTTGGTGTTAATCCTAAAAATTTATAACTAATTATTTTGTCATTTTCTTTTATCAAAGTGAAATTTGCATAATATTTTTTTGGAAATAAATTTTGTGATAACAATTTTTTTGGAACTTTAATTATTCCAAAAGGATTAACGTTATTTTGGGAAAAATTATTTTCTATTCCAAAATTTTGATTTAAATTATTTACAGATTCTTCTTGAATTTTTTTGTTATTTGTAAAACTCTCAATAGTGTTGTTTTCTATTTTTGAATTTCTAAAATTTTTTGGAGATAAATTTTTAGAAATATTAAATTTTTTGTTGTTATCATGAATGACTTGTTTTTTTTGATCATAGTGATCAACTAAGAATAATAATTGCATATTTTCATGTATTTTAAAAGTTACTGAATTTAGTTTATTATTATTGAATTTATTAAAATAAATTATTAAAGCAAAAACTGCACAATGAATAAGCAAAGAAGTCATTATCCTTTGAAGCAAAATCAAAATTATTGTCTCCAATGTGTTTAAAAACTAGATTCGTGCTACTCTTTCTTATAAACAATTATACCTAATGGCATAACTGGTACTTAAGCCAGAAGTCAGCTTATGGGGAATTTTATGTCAAAACAACTTAAGATTATAATTTTTTGCTTTTTAGGTTTGAGTTTTACTTTATTTTCAGTATTTTTTATATTTATAAATAAAAATACCTTAAAAATAAATACAAAATTATCAGAAGTGGGAAGCGCTAATGCTTCGCAAGACACAAAAAATTTCCCAATTCCCGAAGTTGTGTCTTCCATGCTTAAAAATAAAGCATGGTATGTTGCAACAATAGGTAATATTCCAATTGGTCTTATTTCAGTAGGAGTCGAAGATTTAAATTCAGGATTTCCATCTAACTATACCGCACAATTTGTGAGTCGAATTGGCTCATCTCCTTTGTTGTCAAATTTACGAGGAGATTTGGCTTATGAAGAAAACGGAAGTTTAAAACTGCAACAGTATCTTTTGTCGCAAACAGAAAATGGTGCATTTAAAGAAATTCAAAATATTTGGAAACAAGATAAAGATAGTAACCTTTCGTTAATTAAAGATATGGGTGCTAGTCTACAAGGTATCATTCCTGCAAGTTTTTTACGTTCTAGTTCTAAATCAAAAATTATTTTTGATGATAATATTGGATTATTTTATTATATTAAGTCAGAAAAAAGATCTAAAATCAATAAAGTCTTTATTCCATTTGTTGGTTCTATTGTCAATGTCGAAGATATTAGTGCAAAGTATGATGATGACGGATTTCTTAATGCAGGTAAAATTGTATTTGATGGTGGAGGAGAACTAAATTTTTCTAGAATTGAAAAAAGTAAATTTGCTGATTTAAGTAAAAGCATTTCAGAAACTTTATTAGATTTTGGTTGGTTTTCATCTTTAAGTTCTATTAAAATAGAGTTTGATACATTAAAAAAATCTTTAGATAACTGTGCTTCTCGAACTGCGTCATTAAGTAAAAAAATGTTGCAGTATTTGCCACAAAGTTCTTATTTATCATATAGACGAGTCATTAATATGTCTCACTTTTGTTCAAATTTAAGTAGAGACTTATCTAATAAAGATCTTGATTCCTATGATCAAAAACTAGTTCATGTTGCAAGTGCAGTTAAAACTTTATTAAAAGAAAATACGCAAGAATTACCTTATTTTTTAGCTTATTCCCCAGATACGATACTTTTTTACAATGATACAATATCATTTTTATGGCCACGTATTACAGCATTGTTAGCACAAACTGCATTATACGAACTAGAAAATAATTTTGAATTAGATAAGAATAGAAAATCATTAGTAGGAATTCAATTAAATATTGCTAATTTACAATCAAGAGCAGTTGTAAGAGCACAAATTAAGCTTATTGATTCTTCGCTTAATTTTATAATTGATGGTTCACGTAGCGCAAATATGAATCCAAGTAGCATAACTGCTATACCAAAATTGCTTGATAAAGCCTTGCCAAGTATTTACTTAAATGGGCAATTTTTTGCTAAATCACTTGATTTAAATATTGATCATTTATGCAAGCTCAATTCTGGTAAAATTGGAATTGATTTGGGTGATGCTCCTCAATTAGCAATAAATACTAATTCTATTAGAGGTGTTTGGGATATTCAAACAAGAATAGAAATAGCACGACAGTTTGCAATAAAATCGACCATTTCAAAAAGTTGTGAAAATATATATTTTAAAATACCTTCTAGTATAGAAAAAGCAATCTCTAAAGAACTTGAGCAATTTAAAAGCGAGGTTCTTGGTACGGAAAATGAGTTATTATTGTCTAATAATATTCAGAAAAAATTATGGATTATTCCTGGAAAATATAGAATCATTGTTAATTCTGTTGTAACAGGAGCCGTGTTATCTGTTCAAGAGTTTAATGTCTCAAGCGGAATGAATACAAGTGTTGTTGCAAAAATAAACTAACAACTCACAATTTTTAATTATAAATGTGAGTTGATTGAATTTCAGTGGGATGTTTTTTTAAAGTAATAGATTCTTGTGCTGGAGTGGTGAGTAGTTGAGAAATTTTTAAAATTTTTTCACCTAGTGCAAAATAAAGCTGCTCATTTATTAGTTTAAGTTTTGTATCATTTAAAATAGTTGTCATTTCTCGTAATTGATTTTTTAATTGTTGAGTATTTGTAGAATTAGTAACTTTACAGCTTTTATGGCAAAAGTATTTTTTCATGTGCACTCCCTCGCGTTATGAACTTGTGGTTGGTGTGCACTCGTGATATCTTCCGATTACCAGATGGAAGGGTGTGCACGAGTGCGCACTCTTTTTTAGTAAAGCAACCTCTTCTTGAAAAAATCAAGTTTTATGGTATGTTGCCTGTTATGCTTATAAAGCATAACAAGGTTGAGATCAACATGATGGAGTTGAAATCTTTATGGCAACGTTTGATGGAGTTAACAACACACAGCATTTGCGAGATCAAATTTTAAATTTGATTAAACAAAAGTCCCAACGGGATCGTGTTGATTTTTCATTAAATGCTTTAGCCGAAGCTATTAATATTTCTTCTTCGGTTTTTTATCGCTTACTTAGTCAAAATGAATCTAAAAAAACCAAATTTATTTCTGAAAAAATATTAAAAAAAATTGCAGATTACTTTCAAAAAGATGGATTTAGCATCACGTTAGACGAAATCACGGGATGTAAAAAAGTAAACATTGAAGACATTCAATTAATTGCCAAAAAAAATATATCAGGTATTTCTGTTTTTAATCCATTAAATTCTTCTGAAAAACTTTTTGAGGTGGTAACAGATATCGATATTCGCTTTGCCAATAATCACATTATCGCATTTCTTTTTTCTGATTTTATAGCACCTGTGTTTCCAAAAGGTTCTTTGTGGTTTGTAAACACCGATAAATTTCCAGAGAGCGATACAATTTGCGCAATTGACTGTGAGAAAACAATTCATATAACTAGGTATTTAAAAACAGACAATAATGTAATATTTGGCAGTTTGGATAGAAATGATGTTGCTATAATGAAGTTTAATCATCCTTTTAAAATATTAGGCGAAATTATTAAAGTAAAGTTACCTGATGTATAAAGATTTTTTAATTAACTTAAATAGTATGTAGTTTTTGATCTTTTTCTGGTTTGTGATGTTTGTAAAACTCATTTTCATTAGTTGCATAAGTCGTATCTAAACTAAAAATATTGTATTTTGTTTTTCTGTCATAGATATCCATTTTTTCATAGTTTTTTAAATATTTAACAAGTCTAACAGAAAATGGAGTTCCAAAGATTTCAATAAATACTTTAATTCCCCACATCGTAAGAATCATTTTTATCATATTATTGATACTTAAAATTCCCCAAAATGCAATTAAAATAAAAAAGATACTATCAATTAATGTTGCAAATATAGTAGAACAAATAAAACGAATTGCAATAAATTCTTTAAGTTTTATTTTCATTTTTGACATTATAATTGAGTTTAAAGGTTCTGCAATTAGATAACTTAGGCCAGAAGCAATAACAATTTTAGTGCTTTTTTGTATAATAGAATCAAAAGCCGAATTGTCTGCATAGCTGGGAGAGGGGAGTAAAGTTATCAATTGGCCTAAAATAATTCCTAAAAAATTTAACCCAAAACCACACCAAATTGCTCTTCGAGCATGTTTAAATCCGTATACTTCTGTAATTATATTTGAAATCAAAAATGTTAATGGAAAAATAAAATTACCCGCAACAGTTTCTAACCCTAAGAATGGAATGCGAATTAATCGGGGATCAAACCAATTCGCGTATATCATTGCAACTGTATAAAAAAGAATAAAAAAGCTCAGCATCTTAGGATTATGGATTTTATTTTCCATAATTTCTGGGTTATAATTCATTAGTTTACTTGCTTCTCCATTATTTTAATCTCATTGATGTTTGCATCATTGATTAAAGGTTGTTGTGGAGATAATAGAACTTCCATATTTACTTGCTTATTTTGATTATTGTTGATTTTAAATACAGTTAATTGTTTTAATGTTTTATGGCTTAATAGTTTTGCTATAAATTTATTTTCTAAGCTTTTATCTTCAATTTTTTCATCAATAAGAACTTCGCAAATTGAAGCATATTTTGTGTAATCCGTTATGATTCTTGCGTAACCGCATACAGTATGATTTGTGTGATTTATTAAACAGAAATTTTGTGAAAACTCTGTGGTTTTTAGGAATTCATCAAAATTATTGAAAATTTTATAATTTTGAATTTTTATTAAATCCCATATTGATCTTAACTCTTTATGATTTACATCTATAGTAACTAAATATAAATCGTCAATTATTGATTCAATTTTTTCATCCTTAAAATGGTTATCTAATTGTGAGTATAATGTATCTAAGCTGAAAATATTGAATTTTAAATTTTTGTCATAGATGTCTATTTTTTCTTCTGTCTTTAAATGCTTTACAATATTTTGTGTAAAGTATAGAGTGCAAAAAACAATAAATAATTTAATACACCACATTGTAAAAAATAATTCAAATAATTCATTTAACCTTAAATCAAAACTAAAAGCAATAATACTAAAAATTGCACTATCAATAAAGGTTGATATAAAATTCGCTGAGAAAAATCTAAGTTTAATGAATTTTGAATATTTTATTTTAAGTTTAGCAATAAGAAAGCTGTTAAGGGGTTCTGCGATAAGGTAGCTTATTGTTGAAGCTAAAATTATTAAAGAATTTTTTTTAATCAAAGTATCAAATGCTTGATTATTTGCATAATTGGGTGAATCCATTTGAACGAGCAATTGGCCAAATAATAAACCAAATCCATTAAATGCAAGTCCACACCAAATAGCCCATCGAGCATTTTTATATCCATACACTTCTGTAATAATACTAGAAATTATAAATGTAAAAGGGAAAATAAGTGTGCCAGCATCAGTTTCTAGACCAATTAAAGGTAATTTTATAAGTCTGATATCAAACCAGTTTGAGAAAATCATGGCTACACAGTAAAATAAAATTAATATCCACAAATTTTTAAGATTTTGTATATTATTTTTTGATTTATTATAGTTGTATTCTTTCATAAAATTTCTCTATTCAATTAACATATTTTTAGAATGAAATTTTCCAAGTTCTTGTTTTAATTTTTCTAATTCAGATTCATTCATATGGTATTTAGATTTAGAGATATGAACATTTTTTTTAAAAATTTTTCCATTAATTTTACTTTTATAAGTAATGTATATAGTTTGGTTTTGAGAAAATGAAAATGAGATTATTTCTTTATCGTCATTTTGTATTCCAAAAAAATATTGAAAAAACTGTTCAATTTTATTTAATACAAATTTCATGTTTTTATTCTTTTTAATAAAATAATAGTTTATGTTTTGTTAAAATATAAAATTCCTTCGAATAACTAGAATTATATGAAAATCAGTTTCATGTAAATATAAAATTTTTATTATAATTACAACTATAATTTAAATTTTTTTAATTTTTCCAGATTTTTTAAATAATGGTGTCCTTATAAAATATTTTAATGTTATTTTTTATAATTAAATTTTTTTTTAAATTAAATTTTATACTTTTTATAATATTTTTTATTTTTTAAAAATTTTGATAATAAATTTAACTTTAAAAAATCCAGCCAATTTTTACAATGTTCCAATAAGGTATAGGATATTTTTTTAATTTGCTGACAACCACGTTGTTTATTTGATTGGTGAACTCCGTGTATTCAGCTGATTGTAATGCAGCATTTATAAATGGTGCCACTGCTGGGTTGCTAAAAGACACACTTGTATTGGCACTCACATGGATTGGCAATTGAACGCCAAGTTCAGAACCAAATGCAAACCATCCAATTGGAGACCCGCTCGTTGATAGCCATCCAATTTGAGGTGTCCAATAAATTGTAGTGATTTCAGTTAATTGATTAAAGGGAGTATTTATCTGGGTTGTTGGTGTATTTGATACTGTTAAATTTATTCTTCCGGTAGTATTTACACCAATTGTTTTTCTTCCATAGGCTGCGCCAATATAAAAACTTGTGCGAATCGGAAAAATGCTAAGTTTTACTTCATATTGTTTATAGTTTAACGCAAATTTATCGAGCTGAAAATCTGTTGAGCTGCTGTTGATAAAGCTTTTAATTAATGGAAGTGATAATAAGTTTAAATTGGTAAAGCCACCATAGTTAACAGATAAACCTATATAATCGAGAAATTTTGTTTCTAAGCTATAGTTTAATCCCATTAAAATACCAAATCCGACCATGGGACCAATCCGAAAAGTGCCAAACATCCCATCATTTGGATCGCGAGGTTGGTTTTCTTGATTTGATTTCGATTCGTTCTTTTTTTCTTCTGGTTGTTCTTCTTCGTCAACTTCTTCTTCGATTTTCTCTTCTTGTTCCATAAAATCTTTTTTAAGAGGAGTTGGCTTTTCGATGAATTCTGGACCAGTAGATGGTTTGGTTAAATTTTTTGGTGTGGGTTTAATTACAGGAGGTTTACTCATGAATGGATTTTCGTTAATTATTGGATTGATTAATTTATTTTGAAGATTTCTTTGAGGAAGAGGAATAGTTGGATCAACTTGCGAAAATAGAGTTGCTGAATAGCAAATAAAATAAGAAAGTGCTAATAATTTCAACAAGAATCGCATTTAAAAACTATCCTTAATGCTAAATTTTATTTAATTAAGTTTAAAGATTTATATTTATATTATAAAGTAAATATATTTAAATCAAGGAGATAAATTCTGTTGCCCATGCGTCACCTCTAATTTTTTCTTTTGGGGCAATAGCGATAGTTTCTTTGTTTAGTAGAATTTTTTGTTCATCAAGCCCGCGTTTGATTTTAGGATGAGATGTCAATAAATTCATAAATTTTTTTAAGTCTATCTGCTCTTCTAGCCAACGGGTTGGAATTCCATTTGGGGTTCGTAATAAAGTGAAAAACATTTCTTCTAAATATTCTTGTTTTGAACGATGGGGTTCAAAAATAATAGAAAAATTTTTAATTTTTTCTGATTCATCAGAAAAAATAAGTTTGTCGTTTCCGGGTTCTGTTACGGCATTGGGATCGCCAATCTTGTAACGAATACCATATGGGTTTTGTTGAGTGGCTGGAAGAAGGCCATGAGCTCCTGTTCCAATTCCAATGTAAGGTTTTCCGAACCAATAAATGTTGTTGTGTTTTGCTTCAAACTTTGAAAAATTGCTTGTTTCCAATTGGTTAAATCCAATTTTTTGGCATGCTGTTAAAATTTGATAGTATTCTAATTCAGCAATTTCTTCATTAGCAGAATCAGTTTTGTCAAAAAGAGTTCTAGGTTCTATTGTTAGAGCATAGGCAGAAATGCCTGTTGCTCCTATATTGGCAAGCGTGAGAATTTCATCTTCAATCGCAATGGTTCTAGTCCCTTTTTTTAAACCATAAATTAAATCGACTTGGATATTTTTAAAACCGGCATGGCTAGCCCATTGAATATTTTTAAGTACATCTTGAGGAGTATGGCGTCTTCCTAAAAACTTTAATGTATTGGGGCAAATGGATTGTGCGCCAAGAGTAATGCGATCAAATCCAACTTGAAAATAAGAATCAAATTTGCGTTTAATATTAGTATATGGATTGGTTTCTAATGTGCACTCTTCTATAATAAAATATTGCTTTAAAATATCAATGAAATCTTTGTAATAAGAAGCTTCAAATAATCCAGGGGTTCCACCGCCAAAATAAACAGTAACGTGTTTGTGATGATAATTAGGAATTAAATTAATAAAATATAGTAACTGAGATTTTAATTCTATAAAAAAAGAATTAACCGATTTTTTTGAAAAATTAGAGGTTTTAATAAAGTCGCAATATGGACAAATGTGAGAGCAAAAAGGAATATGAAAATAAAAACCAATTTCTGATCGTTGCGAATTTAAAGTTAGCATTGTTGTTGATCCGTAATTTTTTGATAGATACATGCATTATATAAAAGCGAGCGTTGTTTGTACTCGATTTTATTTTAAAATAATAGTTTAAAATAAAATAATTTGTCAATTAATATTTTGCTTATATAAATTTAATTATAACTTACAGTTCATTAATTGACAAAAATATTAAAATGTGTCAGTTAACTGTTGAATGTATTTTTTTGTAATAAAACAGCTTAATTGCAATATTAAAAATATAATGAATGATGATTAAAAGAATATTTATTTTTATATGTTTTTCTCGTTATGCGTTAGCGCAACAAAATAGTATACCAGTTATTATACAGCCTGAAGCACAACAAGATAGCAATCTGTCTCAATTGGAAAGAGATTTTAATTCTTCTGTTGAAACTTTGCTTAACCCCTCGGCGGGTAATATCAATCAAGAAGTGATTGATTCAAAAAATCTTTCAGGCAGTTCTGCTGCACCAAGAAGTATTGAAGACTTTTTAAGCCAAACGCGTGCGGCACAAGTTGAGCGTTATGGAGGAGAGGCAGGGGTGTTGCGTGTGCGACTTCGAGGCGCGCGGGCATTTGAGCCCACTCTATATTTTAAAGGTTTATCGCTTTCTTCCTTAGCAGGTTCAAATATTTCGCTTTTGCCCTTGGGTGCATTGGGATCGTTATATGTCTATCCTGATGTTGCGCCATTTTGGTTAGGATCTATGGGAATTTCTGGAGACATTAATATACTTCCTTGTCGCTTTTATAATTGTGTTTCTTTAAAGCCAGAGCAAGGTAAAAATTATTTTAAGATTGTTAATAAAATTGGTTCTTATAGTTTTTTACAATTAAATGCGAGCTATTATTTAAAATTAAATAAAGAAACAGAGATTAACACTACAATTGAATCAATATCGAGTAAAGAAGATTACCCTGTATTTAATAATAATAATTCTGTTTTATATGCAGATCAAGGAAATTATGAGCCATTAAAAAATAATGATTTTAAAAAATTTGGTTATAGTTTAGGAATTTCTACTTATAACCAAAAATTTGGCAAAATAGATTTTGATCTTATTGCAGGGACGCGCTCAAGTGGAATTCCTGCTCTACCTGGATCTGTTTCATATGCGCGATTAAATAATAATCTAGTTTTGGCTGTTTTAAATAACGAAAAAATCTTTCCAGATAGCGGTGTGCAATGGAGTAATCAAATAGGTTTATCTTATAGCTACTCTAAAAATCAAAATGTAACTGCTGGTTTTTCTGGTCAAGCAGGGAGCGTGTTGAGTTATTCTGCGCAACTCAAATCATGGTTTATTATTCCTTCTAATATTATTAGTGAAGAATATTCTGGATTAGCATTTGAAGTATTGCATACGCAACAGCAAACAAAAACTTTTGTCCCAGCAGGTCAATCTTCAAGTTTTGATAGTTTTGCTAATGCAAATAGAACAGATTTTAAGCCAGCACTTTTTAATTCTATTGTATTTCCAATCAATAACAATTTTGTTTTATCGTCAAGCTTAAATTCTTGGATATCAATTTCAAATGCAAATTCCAAGATGGACTGCAACTATCCTAGCATTCAAAATATTTGTCAAAATAACTTTATTCAGCAAGAAGAACCTGTCTATGGAGGAAATTTTTCAATTCAGCTAGGTTATAATAAACTTATTTCTTTTTTACGAATATCGCAGTCAATGCGAAGACCACATCTTCATGAATTTTATGGTGCTCCAAATGGAATTTTACCAAACGTACAATTATTACCAGAAAAAAGCCAAAAATTTGAAACAGGCGTTAGATTACCTGTAGGAGAAATTGGATATTTTTATGCGAAAGATCATAATTTAATATTTTTACAGCAAAATAACTCTAATACATCACAGTTTCAAAATATTGAAAATAGTCTTCGTTACGGTTATTATTTAAATTCAGATTTTTATTTTTCTGATTATGTGCGATCTTCATTTTCTTATAACTTTCTCAATGCAAAGATATTAAATAATATTAATATCGGAGACACTACTTTACCGCGAAGTCCTATACACTCAGCGAGTTATGGTCTTAATTATGACAATATTTATGCAGGAAATTTTTTTAATTTTAATACAAAATTTGGAGGGTATTTTAATTTTAATTGGCAAAGTGAGTTTTATTTAGATAATGAAAATTATACTTCTATGAAAGTACCAGTAGTGTATAATTCTGGAATTTTATTTAGTTTTGAAAATATAACAAGAGGAATAAATTTTAAAATACTATTTGATTTATTTAATATTTTTAATGAAAATTTTTCTGTTGTTACAGATAAAACTGGTTTTAGTCAAATTTATCAATCAAATGGAGTTTTGGGATATCCAAGTCCAGGCAGACGTATATATTTATCAATAATAAGTGAGTTTTAATATGAAAAAAAATTGTCTATTTTTTTTTATAATTTATATTTTAATTTCTGCTTGTGGAGATCTAAAAAATACTAATTATAAATTTAGTGATAAAGATTACTTAAATAATAGTGTGGAACCATATTTTTCGTATTATACTATAAATTCTTATGGAGATTATAGCAATTTAATGAGGTTCAATTTTTCAAATAATACAGCAGAACTATTAGATACTCGCTTCTTTAGTGGTGATGCAATGGTTGTGCAAAAAATGAACATTTATAAAGATCTTGAAGATATTTATTTTATTGAAAGGTTTTCAACACAGAAGCCTTCAAGAGTAACTTATTTAACTTCAGGTAATAAGTTTACAGAAAATAGTAATTTTCCTATGAACTTACATGCGCTTGCTTTTTTTAAAGAAAGTATAGTTGGAGTTGGCTATGATCTTGGTGAAGCGATACAAACTTCAAAGGATACACAAAAAATTATAATTGGTAAAAGAAAGATAGAAAATTTACATCACACAAATTATGCAACCGCATCTATTTCAAGTTCAAATTTAAGTGCAATTTTGCATGATAATCAAAATATTTTTGTTGTTTCTCAAGGATCTTGGAATGATAATACTGTTAAACCATATATTTATCAACTCGATGATAAAATGTTAACTGTTAAAAATTCTTGGCCTATACCAAATTGTTTTAACGCCGCAAGGCATGTTAATGTTATAGATTCTAGTAAATTAGTGGTACTTTGTAACCCTTATCAAAATAATATTTCTAATACTGTTAATGTTTTTTTAATTGATATCTCTAATTTTAATAATATTCATACTCCAGAAATTACTAAAATTTTAACGAAAGAGAGAATTAAAAATGGATTTCAGTATTTTGAAATAGGAGGATTGTCTGCAGATAGAAATTCTATTTTTATTAATGAAAAAGCAGGAATTTATGACGAGAAATCTCAATATGTCACTAAATATACAAATACTGATTCTTATTGGTTTAATTTAAAAGAAACGACTGCTCAAAGTTTAAATGAAGAAGCTAGAAAAATTTATGTGAGTAATGTTTCTGGTTCTGTAATATATAATAATGCAGCACAAAAATACTTATTTAGTTGTCTTTTAGATACTCGAACTTTAACTTGTCAAATTGGCAGAGGAGCTGTATCTACCTCAATGGATGCAAAAGATTATAGTGTGGTGAATTTGCTAACATCTTCAAGAAACTATATTAATTTTCCTACAGTTATATTCTAATTGAAAGTACTTATTCATGCAGTTATCTATTTTATTATATTGTCGTGCGGGTTTTGAAAAAGAATGTGCGGCAGAAATTATTGAATATGCGGCATTGCTTAATATTCAAGGTTATGTAAATGCTAAAGAAAACTCAGCTCATGTGTTGTTTCATTTCATAGATCAAACGCAAGTAGTTTCATTTTGGAAAAATTTGCATCTCGAAAAACTTATTTTTTCGAGACAAATATTATTGACCTCTCCAATGTGCTCAAGTCTTCCAGAAAAAAATCGCACAAATCCTATATTAGCGTATCTTGAACAATATTTTTTAGATTTAATAAAAGATAACAAATACTTAGAAGATTTGTTTGTTGAAACGTTTGATACCGATGAGTATAAAGAAATTCTCAGTTTTTGTAAAAAATTTACAAGCCCAATGGTCTCTGCGCTTAAAAATAAGGGGTATATTTTACGAGATATAAATAATTCTCTTTATCGTTTGCATCTTGTTTTTTTAGATAGTCGATCTTGTTTTATTGGCTTAAGCCTGATTGGTCGCTCTTCAAAGTGGTATATGGGTATTCCTCGATTAAAATTTCCTGAAAATGCTCCCAGTCGATCTACATTAAAACTCGAAGAAGCTTTTTTAACATTTATGAGCGAGGCAGATCGCGCAACACGTTTACAACCAGGCATGAAAGCGATAGATTTAGGCGCAAGTCCTGGAGGTTGGACATACCAATTTGTTAAAAGAAGTATATATGTTTATGCAATTGATAATGGCGCAATGGATAAGTCTTTACTAAACTCTGGATTAGTAGAACACTTACAAGTAGATGGTTTTAAGTTTATTCCAAAAAAACCAGTTCATTGGTTAGTGTGTGATATGGTAGAAAAACCTTTTAGAATTGCCCAACTTATTGCAGAAAGAGCGAGTTGTAAAATTGCAAGCGAGTTTATTTTTAATTTAAAATTGCCCATGAAAAAAAAATATGATGAAGTTAAAAAGTGTATTATGTATATTGAAGAAAATTTAAATTCTGCAAACATTAAATTTAATATAAAATGCAAACAGTTGTATCATGATCGTGATGAAGTAACGGTATGGTTGTATATATATGGTGCGACTTCGTAATAGTTTATTTAAATTATTGGCTACCTATTTTTCTATAAAAATATTAAAAAATTAAAAATATCTATAAAATTGTTAATATATTTATTTGACATTAAAAATTTTTTTTTATATTCATTGTTTATTAATAAATGAAAAGGTAGCTTATGAATGGACAATTTGCAATTGAAGTTAAAAATTTAGATAAAAAAATTTATAAAAAAAATATAATAGATAAGCTTTCATTTACAGTTGAAAAAGGCTCAGTTACTGGATTTTTAGGTCCTAATGGTTCTGGAAAAACGATAACACTAAGTATGTTAACGGGTCTTATTGTTCCAGATAGTGGAAATATAAAAATTTTTGATAAGGTGTTGGATAAAAATCATAAATCTTGTGTACATATTGGTGCAATAATTGAATTACCAGAATTTTATCCTTCACTCAGTGCAGAAGACAATTTATATAATTTAGGAATTTTAACGCCAAATATTGAGAAAAAATATATATTACAGAGAGTTTATGAAGTACTAGATGTCGTAGGGCTAAAAAAAAATAAAGACGAAAAAGTAAAAAATTTTTCTTTAGGTATGAAACAACGATTGGGTATTGCACAAGCGCTTTTAGGTGACCCCGATATTTTAATACTTGATGAGCCTACAAATGGAATAGATCTTATTGGTTTAAGAGATTTAAAAGAAATTATTAAATATTATTCTAAAGAAAAACAAAAAACTTTTTTTATTTCTAGTCATATGGTCAGCGAACTCGAAGATATTTTTACAGACTTGGTTTTAATTAAAAATGGAAAAAATTTGTGGCAAGGCAAAAAAAATGAAGTTTATGAATACAATAAATCATTAGAGAATTTTTTTATAGAGGCTATTGAAAGTGATCAATATATTACTAAAATCTGAGCTACAAAGATTTTACTTTTTTAACAAAAAATTTTTAATATTATTTTCTTTATTATTATTTACAATCAATTTTTTAATTGCATATTTTTATAAAATTAAATACTCAATGATTGAAAAAATTTTACCTACATTTCCTTCTTTTTCTAGTTATCCAATTCTTTTTTTGTCAGAAATTCAGGCTGTTTTTTTAAATTTTATGTTCATAATATTTACAGCAAATTTTTTTTATAAAGAGCTTGATAGTGGTTTTTTAAAATTTCTTTTTTTAAGACCAATTTCTAAGATTCAATTTTTTATAACAAAATTAATTATCTTTTATTTTTTTTTGATTTATGTATATTTTGTATTTTTCATAAGTAGTTATGTTTCTGGTTTTTTGTTGCTTGAAAATGTCGAAAAAATTACATTTTTTTCTTCTGATATTGAAATAGGATATATGCAGTGGTTCAGAAATACGGTTATATTCTACATTTTATCTTTAATTACTATGGTGCCATTTTCATTGTGTTTAATTATAATAAACTCTTACATTAAAAATTCTTTTTATTCTATTATGCTAACTTTATTCTTTTTATTTTTAAACATTATTTATCCTTTTATTAAAAATAAAATTTTATATAATTTTGGTTACAGAAATAAAGAAGATTTTAAAATGTTTGATTATTTTTCATTAACGCAATTTCAATTAAGTGGGATAGTTGAATTTATTAACGGAAAAAATATATTTTATATGTCGATATTTTCTGTTTTATTATTGATCGCATTTTTTATTTCTAGTAAATTGTATATAAAAATGTATAATAAATTATAAGGTAATTTTATGAATATCTTGATAAAAAGTGATTTATTCTTAATTTATAAAAGAAATTTATTGTTTTACATTTTTATTTTTTTGTTATTTGTTAATGTACTATTTGCCTTTCTTTATACTAGAAATAATATTGTATATCCAAATGAAAATGATGTAAATCATATTAATTCGCTTAATTTTATAATCCATATTATGTTAGAAAACTCTATATTTACATTTAATATGATTTCAATTTTTTTAGCTATAATTTTATTTGATTTTAAATTTTTTAAAATTTTTTATTATAAAAAAATTAGTTTAAAAGAAGTTTTTTTAAGTAAGATTGTTTTTTTAAATTTTGTTTTATTATTTATTATTTTAGTTTTTTGTTTAGTAAATTTAGTTTTAGGTTTAATATTATTTGATGTTCCAGATTTAATCTTTGTTTACGGAAAAAATGAACCTATTAGTTATTTTAGTTTTTTTGTTTATGTAGTAAAATACTATTTTATTTGTTATTGTTCATTTTCTTTAATTTCTTCAATGACATTATTTTTTTATACTATTTTTAGCAACAAAATTTTGACATTTTCTATGATTCTTTGTTTTTTGATAGCTCAGTTTTATACCCCAAAATTTTCTATTATTTTGCATCAAGCGCAATTTAAAAAAATTTTATTTGAAGATATTTATTTTTATAAAACAATTGCTTATTTATTATTAAATTTTATAACAATTTTTATATCTTATTGTTTATTTACAATATTTCGTGAAAAATTTCTTTTTAAAATTTGTAATCCATTAAAAAAAATTATACAATAATTCAATGTAAAAAGTATAGTTATGTGTAAAATTATATTTTATTGGATTAATATGAATTTTTTTAAACTAATTATTATTTTAATAGTTTCTTTTTTATGTAATAATTATATTTTTTCACAAGAAATTATAAAGCATTCTCTTTCTGCATCGCAAAACGATGAAACATTAAGTTATGAACTTATGGTTTTAAAATTAATTTTAGATAAATCGAAACAAAAATTTGGAGACTATAAATTAGTAAAGTCAGAAAAAATGTCTCAATCAAGATCTTTTCAAGAGCTAAATAAAAGCAATCCCGAGGTTCATGTCGTTGCAACTATGACATCTATAGAAAGAGAAAGTCTTACGATTCCTATTCGATTTTGCATATTTAAGGGGCTTCTTGGAGTTCGTATTCCTATAGTTCTCAAAAAAGAAAAATCTAGAATTGAAAATGTAAAAACGTTTGATAACTTAAAAAGTTTAAAAGCTGGTCAAGTTTTTGATTGGCCTGATACTACTATTTTACAAAAAAATAATATAAATGTTATTACCTCATTACAATATCAAAATTTATATCCAATGCTCGAAAGAAAAAGATTTGATATTTTTCCTTTGGGTGCGTTAGAAGTTTATGAAATTGCAGATGAACGTCAAAAAGAATTTGATATTGATGTTATCAGTAATTGGGCAATTGTATATCCAATTGGTTATTATTTTTTTGTTAGCAAAAAAAATAAAAAACTTGCCGAACGAATAAATTATGGCTTTATAAGTGCTATTAATGATGGTTCTTTTAATAAGTTATTCGAAAAATACAATAATGAAGTTTTGACTAAGGCAAATTTAAGCAGTAGAAAGTTTTTTTATTTAAAAAATCCAATTTTACCAAAAACAACAGAATTTAATAACCCAAAATTTTGGCATCCAATAATATATAATTATTATTCTCACTAATTATTTCATTTAATAATTGGCAATTCAATCACAAAGCAAGTCTCTTTGTGATTGATATCAACATAAAAATTTCCGTTATGTTCTTCTATGATTCCTTTGCACATACTTAAACCTAATCCAATTCCTTGACCTATTTCTTTTGTAGTAAAAAATGGTTCCATAATTCTATCAACATTTTCTTTAGGTATTCCATTTCCATTATCAATAAAATATATTTTTATTGTATTTTCCTTACGTTCTGAGTATATTTTTATTAATTTCTTTTTATTTTTTGAATTTTCTAATGCATCGTATGAATTTAAAAATAAATTCATAAATACATGGCTAATTTGACTTTGTCTACAGTATATTATTTGATCAGAATTAATTTTTAGATTAATATGGATGTTTTTATTTGAAAATTTTTGATAAATTAAATCAAGAACATTTGAAATTATATTATTTAATGGTGTGAATTCAAATTTATCTTCGTCTGAGTTTTTAGCAAAATGTTGTAATCCTTTTATAATTTTTGAAATTCTTTCTATCGCTGCAGAAATTTTTATTAAATCTGTTTGAAGGTTACTAATATTTAAATTATTTGAACTTTTGGTAGCAAAAGTAATCAGTTCTATTTTTCCAGAAATTATTGCTAAGGGATTATTAATTTCGTGGGCTATTCCGGAGGCCATTTCACCCAAAGAATTCAGTTTAGCATGAGTAATTAGTTTTCTTTCATTTTCAATTATTCGTGCATTTTTTAATCGAAGTTCAAAAAAATTTATAACATGTTTAGATAAGGATTTTAAAATTTCAATTTGAGTTTCATTTAAATGGTTTGGTTTGTAATCAATAACGCAAAGAGTCCCTATAGTGATTCCTTTTGGAGTTCTAAGCTGAGCTCCAGCATAAAATTTAATGTAAGGATCACTGATTACTAGCGGATTGTTGTTAAAACGTTCATCTTTTGTTGCATCTTCAATAATAAATATATCATTTTCATAAATTGCATGGTTACAAAAAGAAATATTGCGAGGGGTCTCAGAAACACCGAAACCAAATTTTGATTTAAACCATTGCCGATTAGTATCGATTAAGCTAATAAGCGAAACCGGTGTATTACAAATATAGGCAGCAATTTTGGTAATTTCATCATGGGTGAGCTCTGGAGGACTATCAAGAATATTGTATTCTTTAAGAGCTTGAAGTCTTAGTTTTTCGGAGTTTTCAGCTGAGGCTTTTAGCATATATATCCTTAAGAGTTTATTTTTTTATAAAATTATTTTATCATTGTATACTACCAGAATCGAGATTCTAAAGAAAAAAATTTTTTAAGATAAAAAAAACAAAAAGCACTTAAATAAGTGCTTTTTGTTTTTTTATGAAGAAAGAAACGAAAAAAATAAAATAACGAAAAATTAAACTTTTAAAGTGAGTTCATAATCATAGTCTAAAGATTTTAAATAAGACATTAACTTTTGTGCATCTTCGGGGGAAGTGTTGTAAGAGGTCACTATTCTAAATGTCGTAGTTTGTGTCACTTGATCTTCTGACGAAATGTACAAGTAATATTTTGATAATAGGTGATCTTTTAAAGATGTTGGAAGTTCTATAAAAATTTGGTTTGTTTCAACAGGCATTAAAGTTTTAATAAATTTTAAGTTTTGTAAACTTTCTGCAATTTCTTTAGCTACCTTATTTGCATGTTTAGCATTATTGAACCATAAATGATCTTTAAGATATGCAATAAATTGTGCAGGTATAATACGAGATTTTGAAAACAACTGCATGCCTTGTTTTTGAATATGGATAAAGTCTTCTGCTAGTTTTTTATTAAAAATAACCACAGCCTCTGCAAGGCTTCCTCCATTCTTTGTTGCACCAAAAGAAAGAATGTCAACACCAGTATCTGTTACCATTTCTTTTAAATTAACATTTAAAGTAGCTGCTGCATTCGCAAGTCGCGCTCCATCCATATGAACAAATAGATTTTTTGAGTGTGCATAGTCACAAATTTCTTTAATTTCTTGGAGTGTATAAACTGTGCCAAGCTCTGTAGGTTGAGTGATTGAAACAGCTTTTGGAGTGTTATGGTGAAAATCATTTTTAGCATTTAAGATGTTTTCTATTGCGCTGATTGTCAGTTTGCCTTGTTGATGCTTTGCCTGAAAAATTTTTGCTCCAGTCATATTTTCTAAAGCACCACATTCTGCTCCATTAATATGTGCAATATCTGTGCATACAACTGCATGATGGCTTTTTAAGATGGTTTTTAAGGCAAGAACATTGGCAGCAGTTCCTGTTCCAACAAAAAAAGATTTGCAATCAGTTTGAAATGATTTTTGCAGATCTTTGGATGCCTGTTGTGAATAAGAATCTTGCCCATATGGAAGCTCTATGGAAGTCATTGATTCTACAATTTTTTTTATAATTTCAGGATGAGTGCCAACGTAATTATCGCTAGCGAATTGAATAATTTTAGAGTCTTGCATAAAAATCCTAGTAACCAAAAAAAATGATACTTGCCAAGATGACGAAGCGTAAGGTAGGCTCGCACATTGGTCTTTATCTAACCATAAAGAAACCAAGCTATGCAAACTCTTTTATATGGTGATGAAATGATTTTCAAGTTTCTCGTTTTTTTACCACGCTTTATAATGCTTTTTAGTAATACTGCAATGCAATTAGTATTTTCCAACCTAGCTAAACATTATCATCATCATCGTTCACATCACTAAAAATCTATTTATTACAATTATTTACATAATATTTTTGCGAGCACTTAGGTAACTTGCTGAAATAATTAGAAAAATTTTAAATTGTTATTAAGACACTTTAATTGTTAAAAGGAAATATCATGTATTTTTTTAATGTTAAATTAACTATTATTATATTTATGCTTTTAAGTCAAATATCTTGGGCTATCCCTAAAAACGTGAACAGCTTAGAGAGTATTAAAAAGCTAGGAGTATTAACCGTTTGTTCCCAAGCAGGGTTTATTCCTTTTGAATATAAAAATAATAAAGGAGAGTGGCAAGGTTTTGATGTTGACTTAATGAAAGCTTTTAGCAAATATTTAGGAGTTAAGTTACAAATGATTGACACAAAAATGGAAGGTTTAATTCCTTCATTACAAACCGGAAAATGTGATTTTATTGCGTCTGGATTAACAATTACCGAAGAGCGAAAAAATGCGGTATTATTTTCTAAACCAGTTCATTTTGCTACTATTTCCGCGGCATTATTAGACAATCCAGAAAATAGAAAAAAGTATAAAATTTTTTCTGATATTGATAAAGAAGGGATTAAAATTGCTTCACACACTGGTTCTGCTGCAACACTTTTTTTAAAAGATTATCTTAAGAATGCAAACCATTTGCAATTTGATACGTTAAGCGATCAGGTTAGCGCGTTAATTCAAAAAAAGGTAGAAACATTTGTCGATGACGATATTTTTATTCGTGAGGTTTCTAAAGAAATGAAAACTAAATTTTATACAATTATTTCTAATAATCAAGGCTATATTGCGATGGCGGCAAGAAAAGAAGATGATCATCTTATTAATAAATTTAACAAATTTCTTGATCATTTTGAAAAAAGTGATGAATATAAGTTGTTAAAAGAGTTTTATTTTAAATAGTATTGGGAGGATGATAAATAATGAAATATAATAGTTTGCTAGATTATCTTGGTGAAACACGGTTATCAGTAGAGCATGAATTTAGTGTAAAAAATTTGTTTCGTATTGCTAGGTCTAAAATTCCAATTGAAGCAGAAAAAATTCTGCTTTCATTAAAAAAATTAGATTTGAGCGCCTTTCCGGAAAGTAAAAAATTTTTGATGGATGCATTTTTTTTGCAGTTTTTTTCTCAATTAGAAGAATTAAATTTAAATTATCAGATTATTTCTAACTATGATGATTTAAAGTGTTTAAAAAATTTAAGAATTTTATCAATAAAAGGTCATAATTTAAAAAAATTAGGAGAGATTAGTAATTTTTTGTGCTTGCATGAATTACATTTAGACGAAAATAATTTTTCTGATGTGAGCGAACTTAATTCTTTAAAAAACTTAAAAATATTAACTCTTAAAAAAAATAAAATTAGAAAAATATGTGAATTATCGCAACTTGTAAATATAGAAGAACTCGATATTTCTGATAATGATATTTCAGATATAATGCCTTTGAAAAATTTACAGTCTCTTAAAAAATTGAGCGCAAATAAAAATATTTTAGATAATTTAGAGCCACTTGCTAAGTCTAGGAGTTTGAGTACACTATTACTAGCAGAAAATCAAATAAGTGAAATTGATTTTATTCAAAATTTAAATAATTTAACTAAACTAGATTTAAGGAACAATAGAATTCGTAACGTTAGGGTACTTAAAGATCTAAGAAATTTATTTGAATTAGGTCTTTCTGGGAATCCTTTGTATGATGATGATTACGATTTGTTTCCGAGATCGTTAAAAATTGATTAATCATTTAAAATGGTGTTTATATGGACAATAAATCATCTAATCATAAAATTATTTTTATTGTTGTTTTATTTCTTGTTCCTATATCACAAAGTGCAATAGATATTTATTCTCCTTCGTTGCCAGAGATTTCACGATCACTTGCAACAAAAGATAGTTATGTTCAACTAACTGTTTCATTGTATTTACTTTCACTTGGTCTTGGTCAATATTTCTATGGAATTTTAGCAGATTCAATTGGAAGAAAAAAATCTTTATTATTTGGCTTGTTACTTTTTACTGTATCAAGTTTTTTTTGTTATTTTGCAAACCATATATTTATTTTGATTATTTCGCGTTTTTTTCAGGGATTAGGCGCAGCATCAATTGCGGTGTTATCAAAAACAATCTCTGTTGATTTATATAAAGGTCACGATCTTGTTAAGGCAAGCGCTTGGATTGGATTAATTTGGGGTGTTGCTCCAATAGTGGCTCCAGTTGTCGGTGGGTATCTTGATCATTTTGCAGGTTGGAGAGCTCCTTTTTTTGCATTATGTGTATATGGGATTATTTCTTGTTTTTTAACCGCTTTTTTTGTTACAGAAACCTATCCAAATTATAAAAAAGTTAATATTAAAAATTTTTTTGTTACTTCTTTGGAAGTTACAAAAAATAAAGATTTTCTTGGTAGTACATTGATTGTGGCAACAACAAATTTAGGATTATTTATTTTTACATTAATGGCGCCATTTTTAATTCAAAATGTTTTTTCTAAAAGCCAAGTTTTTTTTGGTTATATGGCTCTATTTGTTGGTGTTATATATATTTTGGGTGCCTTTTTAACACGTTTTGCAATTAAATTTTTTGAAGGAGAAAAAATTATTCGCTTTGTGAGCAAGATATTGTTGTTACTTGGCGTTTTAATGGTTATCGCTGCTTATATTTATCCAAATTCAATATTTATTTTAATGTTTACGTCTTCTGTTTTTGCCTTTGCTTCGGGTTTTTTATATCCATTTCTTGTTGCAAGGATGTTTGCCCCTTTTCAAAATATGGCAGGTATTGTCAGTGCAACTTATGGAATTATTTCTTATGTATTTTCTGGAATTATTTCTATTTTATTAAGTGGAATGAAAATAGAATCTTTAATGCAGGTTGCCATTGCATACTGTTTTGTAGGGTTGATAACGTATTTGGCAATGGCAAAAATGTTTGCATCAAAATTTAAAAAATCAAACCAAACAACCCACTAAAGCTGTTAAATTTGCATCAATTATTTTTACTGGAAGAATCATTCCAATAATATTTCGAGGAGAATGAACTTTTACTAATCTTCCTTCGTTTGTTCTGCCATACCAAGAATTTTCTTCTTTTCTATTTTTATACAATATGAGAACTTCACGAATTTTAGATATTTCTTGAAAGTTTTGTCTTTCTGTTTCTTTTCTTTGAAGTTCTAGTAAAACCTGGAGACGTTTGTCTTTAACATCTTCTGGAACTTGATCTTTAAAACGTGTAGCTGGAGTGCCTTTTCTAATAGAATATTTAAATGCATAAATAAATGCATATTGCATTTCTTGAACAAGAGAAAGCGTGTCTTCAAAATCTTGATCGGTTTCGCCAGGAAAACCGACAATAATATCTGTACTAAATGCAATATCAGGACGGACATCGCGTATCCATTTAACCCGTTCAAAATATTCGGCACGTGTATATTGTCTGTTCATCCTATCAAGTATGCGATCGCTTCCTGATTGAACTGCAAGATGAAAAGAATTTGTAACTTTAGGTAAATCTGCAAATGCTTTTGCAAGTTGTGGTGTAAAGTCATGAGGATTTGATGTTGTAAATCGAATGCGTTCTACTTCAGAAATGTTGCTAACCGTGTATAAAAGATCGGCAAATGGCAATTTGCCTTGGGATGAATGGACATCTTGGGCTCCTATTAAGTCGAGTCCGTAGGAGTTTACGTTTTGTCCTAGTAATATAATTTCTTTAACGCCCTTATCAACGAGATAATTAATTTCTTGAATAATTTCTGGTTCAGAGCGGCTTTTTTCGCGGCCTCGGGTATAAGGAACAACACAAAATGTACAAAAATTGTTACAACCTTTAATAATATTAACGAAACGAGTGACTTCGCTTTTATTTTCGTCATAATATGGAGGGACAACATCAATTGGAATAGAGTATTGTTGTTCTTTATTATCAAATTGTGTTGAAACAAAAGGAACATGCTTTTGAGTGGTAAACTGTTCCATAGAGTTACGATCTTGTTCCGATTTTTCAATAACTTTTTCTAATAATTGAGGGAGATCTTCAATTTGATCGGAACCAAAAATCAAGTCAAGGTATGGAACCTCTTTAGCGAGTGATTGAGATTCTGCTTGAGCAACGCACCCCGAAACGGCAATAATGAGGTTTGGGTTTGTCTCCTTTAACGGCTTTAATTCGCCGAGGCGACTCACGACTTTATGACGTGCTTTTTCTCGAATATGGCAGGTATTTAAAAGAATAAAATCGGCTTCATTTGGATCTTCTGTGGGACGGTAATTGAGTCTGCCAAGCAATCCAAGCATTCGTTCGGAATCGGCCACATTCATTTGGCAGCCCCAAGTTTGAATATAAACCTTTTTTAAGTAAACAGAATTTTTAGCGTCCACGTTTGGATATTCAACTTGAGGTTTGGGCATATATTTTGCAAAAAGCTCTTGAGGAGAACTAACTGGGGTTGAACTCATAATCATTGATTTATTTATACCGAACATGGACAAATTCCTATTAGCTAAAAAACTATTAACGCTTTTTTTGTTTTTTAAGTTTTTCTTCTTTTTTTCTTTTTTTCATACGGTTGATCTCTGCGAGATCGGCGCTACTCAATGGAGCCCCTCCTGCAGCGTTTGGCATTGAGGGCATATTTCCTCCAAACATATTTGCTAGGCCACCCATTCCGCCAAGGCCGCCACCGCCTCCGCCCATCATTTTTGCCATCTTAGCCATTTTTGCCATTTGGTTGAGCTGTCCTAAGCCAGGTATTTTCGACATAAGGCCACCACCGCCTCCACCTAAACCTAAGCCGCTCATCATTTGCATCATTTGGCGCATTTGCATAAATTGATCCACGAGATCTTTGACGTCTTTATCTAAATGCGCAGACCCTTTAGCAATTCGAGAAATTCTGCTGCGTGCTGATTGAGATTTTTGAATTAGCAGTAAGTCAGGGTTTTCTCGTTCTTTTTTAGTCATTGATTGCACAATTGCTGCTTTGCGTGTGATATCTTTATCATTCACCTTATTCAGATCTTGCGTTGAAATTTGGCCTGCAAGCGGGGTTTTTGCTAAAATGTCTTTAATTGGCCCCATTTTACTAATGGTTCCCATCATTTCCAAAAAGTCATTAAAATCAAAATGACCTTGCATCATGCGCGAAGCACTTTTTTCAATATTTTCTTTATCAACGGCCTTGGTGAAATCTTCCATTAGTCCAACAACATCGCCCATGCCTAAAATGCGGCTCGCCATGCCTTCTGGTCTAAATTCCTCGAGTTTATCGAGTGACTCTCCAGTACCAACAAAAACGATATTTTTTCCAGTTACTTTTTTTACGGAAAGTGCAGCACCACCCCGAGTGTCACCATCAAGTTTTGTTAATAAAACACCTGATAAATTGAGTCGCATGTCAAAAACAGAAGCTGTTCTAACGGCATCTTGACCAATCATAGAATCGATAACAAGCAAGATATTTTGCGGCAGGACTGCTGATTTGATTGATTCTAATTCTTGCATCAATTCGTTATCAATCGCTAAACGACCGGCAGTATCGATAATCACCAAGTCAAGCCATTCAGAACGTGCAAATTCAATTCCCTTTTGGGCAATTTCTACGGCATTGTTGGTATCAAGGGTAAACACAGGAACGTTGATTTTGTTGCCAAGAACCTTTAATTGCTCGCGTGCAGCGGGACGGTAAACGTCTGCAGCCACAAGCAGAGGGCGCATTTTTTCTTTTTCTGCAAGCAGTTTTGCAAGTTTTGCAGCATGGGTTGTTTTTCCCGCGCCTTGTAAACCAACAAGTAAAATAACTGTTGGGCCTTTGGTATTTTTGACGATTTCTGCTTGATTACCACCCAAAAACTCAACGAGTTCATCGTGACAAATCTTTACAAAGTGGTCGCTTGCAGAAACTTTTTGTCCCGATTTGGACTGCAAGGTCACAACGTCATTAAGAGCTTTTTGTTTAATATTTTCAAGAAACTGTTTTGTAACTTTGAGATCGACGTCAGCATCGAGTAAAGACTTTTTAATTTCGTCGAGCGCAGGAGCGATGTTATCATCAGTAAGACGTGCTTGTCCTTTAAGTTTGAGAGCTGCGTCTTTAAATCCTTGAGTGACTAAATTAAACATAATGTAACCTTTCCGCAAAAAAACGACCACAAACGAGTTTGTATACCTCTCAAAAGAGCTATTGGTCAATGCATAAAACGAACTCTGGTGAAATGCTCAAATCCAGCATAGAACAGCATGCAAGCATTTTTTCTTAACTTTGTTAAGAAGCATAGAAGCGCTGGAGTCGTATCTAATACTTTGCTAGTGAAAATGAGTAATCTGTTACATCAGAATGTAAAGGAGATAGGGTATGGCAGAGATTGTATTTTTGTTTCCTGGTCAGGGTAGCCAGTTTGTCGGCATGGGAAAAGAAATTTTTCAACAATATTCTGAAGTAAAGCGCACCTTTGAAGAGGCTTCGGATACCTTGGGTTTTAGTTTGGAGAAACTTTGTTTTGAAGATCAAGAAAATCGCTTGAATCTTACAGAGTTCACTCAGCCTGCGATTCTAACTCTGAGTACAGCAATCAGTCGATTGCTTCAAGCAAAGGGGCATTTTAAATTAAATTGTGTTGCAGGGCATAGCTTAGGAGAGTACTCGGCAATGGTCGCATTGGGTGCGTTATCGTTTTCGGATGCTGTAAAAGCGGTGCATTTTAGAGGGCAAGCAATGCAAAGAGCTGTTCCAGTAGGTGTAGGAGCAATGGCCGCGTACCTTGGAAATAGTGGAGAACATGTTTTTGAGCTTTGCAAATCACTAACCAATTCCAAAGAGGTTGTTGAAGTTGTTAATTTTAACTCTCCAGGACAACTTGTGTTAAGTGGGCATAAAAATGCTGTAGAAAACGCGTGTGCCCTGATTGCTGAAAAAAAACTTGGTAAAGCAAAGTTATTGCCAGTGAGTGCGCCGTTTCATTCTTCATTGATGCAACCTGCAGCGAAAGAAATGGAAAAATTTTTAGAAACGATTTCTATGAATCATGCTTATTCTGGAAAAATAGTTGCAAATGTTGACGCTCAAATTCATACTGGAGCCTCCTATTCCAAAAATATTTTGGTAAAACAAATTGCAAGTGCAGTTTTATGGACACAATCATTAATAAAAATTTCAGAAAGTTTTCCTAGTGCAACCTGGGTTGAAATTGGACCTGGCAAAGTACTGCAGGGGCTTGCTAAAAAAACAATTGAATCGTCAAATTGTTTAGGCACTCATGAACTATCGGCGGTTCATGCAGTGTTTGATATATTATCAAAATAAACCAGGAGATTGAAAACTCGTGCCAAAATTAAAATCACAAGAAGATATTGCAAAAATGAGAGAAGCGGGACGGCTTGCAGCACGAACCTTGCGGCATGCAGGAGAGCTCATTAAACCAGGAATTTCTACAGAACAGATAAACCAAGCGGTTCATGAGTTTATTGTTTCTCATGGAGCATATCCAAGTCCTTTAAATTACAAAGGTTATCCCAAATCGGTTTGTACAAGTATCAATGATGTTATTTGTCACGGTATTCCTAGTGAAAAAGAAATTCTTAAAGAAGGGGATATCATTAACGTCGATGTGACAGTCACGTTAGATGGCTATTTTGGTGATTGTTCAAGAACGTTTTATGTTGGACAACATATTTCTAACGAAAGTGTAAAGGTGACAGAAGTTGCAGCAGAGAGCTTAGCAAGAGGAATTGCTGCGGCAAAACATGGAAATCGGCTTGGTGATGTTGGTTGGGCAATTCAGGGGTTTGCAGAAAAAGAAGGATGCGGTGTTGTTCGCGATTTTGTCGGCCACGGGATTGGTAAAGTGTTTCATGAACCCGATCTGCAAGTCCCACATTATGGTCGACCTGGTATGGGATTAAAAATTGTAAGAGGAATGGTTTTTACAATTGAGCCTATGATCAATGCTGGCGATTGGCGAATGAAAATGATGAAGGATGGGTGGACATCAAAAACAGCTGATGGCAAACCGTCTGCTCAATTTGAACATACTATTGCAATAGTTGGCGATGGTGTTGAGATATTAACGGCTCTAGAAGACGATCCTATTGCGATTCGTGCAAAAGAACTGGGCGCTATAATTTTGTGGCCAGAATTAAATGGTAAAGTCAATGATAGATAATTTACAAACTTTTCGTGATAGTTACATTATTAATGTTATGGCGTGTTCTGTTGACGGTAAAATTGCAAGTCATGAAGCGGAGTCAACTCAAGAAAGAAATCTATTGGGTTATACGTGTACCAAAGACTTTGAAAGACTTCGTCGTGCTGTTGCGCAGTGTGATGTGGTTTTTTTAGGGGCAAGAAGTATGGCTTGTGAAAAGGGTGCTTTTTACGTATCTGATTTGAGAAAAAGTCAGCAAGACGAACCAGAATGGATATTATTTACTCGTTCAGGAAATGTGTCTTTTCAAAATGATTTTTGGTATCAAAAAAAAATTAGAAAAAGTATTTTTTTTAATACGTCAAACTCAGACTGTGATGATGAGATTCCTTTTTTAGAAGTGCAGCACAAACAAGAAAGTTTTGGCGATATCACTTATTATGTTGGAAATCTTAAAGGACTTCTAAATCATTTAAAAATTAAAAAATCTAATAAAATAGCGCTACTTGGTGGCGGAAAATTAAATGCATTGTTTTGGGAAAAAAATCTTGTTTCTGAATTATTGCTAACAATTAGTCCTGTTATGTGTGGCTTTACTGAAGCACCAGCATTGGTTTATGCTCCAAAATTATTGACTAAAAAGTTACAATGTAAAAAAGTGGAACAATCAGATAATTTTGTTTTTATTGATTATGTGGTACGCTAACAGTTTATTTAGTTTGAAAGAAAATGTTATATGAAATTTTCAACCTCAAGTGTTTGTGACGATTCGTACAATAAAAAAAAATTAAAACTAGGAAAAATCCATAAATTTTTCTTTGTGTTTAGTATTACGATCTTTTGTGCAATAGGTTTTGTCGCATCAGATATCTATTTGCCCTCTCTTCCTGCAATTGCAGATTACTATCATGTTAAGGCATCACTAGCACAAAATACAATGACAGTTTTTTTGGTGACAATGGCTATTTTCCAAATTTTTTCTGGAAGTATTTCTGATCGGTTTGGCAGAAAGAAAACACTATTTGTCTTTGTTACTATTTTTATTCTTGCTTCAATTGGTTGTTATCAATCGAATAGTATTTATGAGCTTATGTTTTTTAGGATACTGCAAGCTGTTGGAGCCTGTGCAGGAATGTCTGTGGGCCAAGCTATTGTTGCCGATCTGTTTGACTTTAAAGAGATGAGTCAAATTCTTTCTATTACAATTCCGCTTGTTGCATTTTCTCCAGCGATTGCACCTGTTTTGGGGGGTTATATTGAAGTTTTTTTTAATTGGCAAACAAATTTTTTAATTCTTGCAGGATATGGCTTATTTATAGTTTTACTTCTTATCAGTCCAATTATTCCAAAAAATTCTACCCAAAAAAAACAATCAGCATCTTCATTTAATTTAAAATTACTTTTAAATGTTTTGTTAAATAAAAAGTTTTTTGGTTTTGCATTGTTTATGATGGCATCAAATGCAACGTATTTTACTTTTGTTGCTGCTTCGCCATTTTTGTTAAAAAAGTTTGGTTATTCTCCTGAGACTGTAGGTTATGCACTTTGCGCAGCGTCATTTCCTTATATGTTAGCTTCTTTAATTGGATCAAGACTTTCACTCTACAAAACGAGTTTGCAAATTATATTTTACGGTTTGAGCTTAAATTTTATAGGAGGTGTTTTTCTTGTTTTGATGTTTTTAGTGCAGTGGGAGCATATGCTTGCACTTATGATTCCTGTGTTTATTATTACAATTGGTAATGGGTTATTAATGCCACTTTCGTCAGCAAATGCTATTTCGTTGTATCCAAATAATTCGGGGATGGTAACTGGTATGTTAGGTTCCTTGCAATTAACAGCGGCAGGATTTGGAACTGCATTAATTGGGTTCATAGAAGGAGCGACTCTTCTTCCTTTAGGAATAATTGTTATTGTTATATCAGTATTTACAATTTGTTACTTTTTAAAAGTTTATAAAGAAAAACAATCATCTGATATAATTATGGAATAAAATTTCTGCTCTAGTATTCTAATGGAAATTATTAATTCAAAAAAAAATTAAAATAGAGAATAAATCTTTTTAAAAATTTTATAACTAATTAAAAAATTGATTAAAAAACTTGAAATATATAGTGTATATTATTATAAAACTACAAACACTGTATATTTTGTGCAGGGGTATTTTAATAAAATTTAATTATTATTCATAATAATAGGAAAGTTAAATTGAATCTCAAACCAATTGCAGAAGAAATTTCAAGTCGTTCGGCAAGAAATGGATTTTTATTTGCAAGCATTGCTTGTATAATACTTTCAACAATATTACTACTTGTTTTGTATGATATTTATTTTAGAAGAACTCAAAAATTATTAAATGGATATATTCCCGAAATTAACTCATCACTTTCAGTTGGCGATGTTTTTTTTGCAAAAAAAATGTTGTCATCAATTCAAAAAAGTAATTATTTTTCTTCTATTTATATATATTCTTTAGTTAATAATAATATACTTGTTTTAAACGGAGATACTCCTCCACCATCACTTAATATAAATGTTTCGAGTAAACTTTATTTTAAAATTTATAAAGGTAATTTTTTATTTATTACAGTATTACCAATTGATGATAATCTTGCTATTAATGATAATTCCATTGTTGTAATTCAAAAAGTTAATTATTTTTTAATTTTTTTAATTTTTTTAATGATTGTTTTGTTTTGGACTTTAATTTTTATTTTTGTTAAAAATCAAAGCAAAAAAAACTATGAAAAAATGTTTGTGCCAATTATGAAGCTTTCTGAAAACTTAAAGGAAATCTCATTAAGTAAAGAAAATTATAATAAATTTATTACATATCACGAATTAGATATTATCTATAAAAACTTTAATAAAGTGTATGTTGAACTCAAAGAAGCGCAAAATCAACTAAAACAAATGGAAATGATGCGAGCTGTTTCAAGTACAATTCAAAAACTAGCTCATGATTTGAGACATCCTTTTGCACATATTAAAAATTCATTGCATGTTATGTTGCGCTTATCGAGCTACGAAGAAATTAGACAGTATATTTTAGAAACTGGTAAATCTATTGAAAAAGATATTTTGGGCGTAGAAAATATGCTTTCTGATTTATTGCATTTTAGAACAGAAGAATCACCGCATTTGGTTGATACAAATTTTTATCAACTTTTATATTCTGTTATTAAGAATAGTTTTGAGGTGCAAAAAAAAGTTGAAATATCTCTTTATTATAAATTTAATCATAAGTTTATGATTTGTGTTGATATACATAAAATGGAACGAGTTTTGTCAAATATTATTACCAACGCTATTGAAGCAATGCAAGGTATTGGTGAGATGAGTTTTGTAACAAGAGAATTTGTGAATGATAGTATTTTTTATTTTGAATTATGTATTTCTAATACTAATTCGTATATAGATGAAAATTCAGGTGATAAAATATTTGATCTATTTTTTACACAAGGTAAACAAAGAGGCACTGGTCTAGGTTTGGGTATAGCCAAAGAAATTATCGAACAGCATAGAGGAAAAATATTTTATACATCTTCTGTAACAAAAGGTGTAAAATTTTATATACAACTTCCTCAGCCAACAAAGTTAAAAGAAGACATTAATGACTCAATAGAGTTTCCTGTTGAAGCGAGTTTTTTTGTAAAAAATTTTGATTCAATTTATAATAACTCTCAAGTTGAATATGAAAAAAGATCAAATTTGATTGAAGAAAAAATTTTATCTTTATTAAATAGTAAATCTAACTCAAAAAAATTTCAAATACTTATTCTTGAAGATGATGAAACCTATATTAAGAATTTTTCAACATTAATTTCTTCAAATTTTCTTAGTAATTATTTTGAAATATTGCCTTTTAAAGATTTTTGGAGCGCCTATAATGGCGTTAAAAATTTTAATCCTGAATTTATTATTTGTGATATTGATTTAGGTATAAAAGATTTAAATGGTTTTGATTTTGTTAAGAAATTAAGAGAAGAAGGAAATAATTCAAAAATTTGTATTCATACAAATAGATTTTTAAAATGTGATTTAGAAAAATCTCTTGAAGTTAATTCTGACTTTTTTATAGCAAAACCCATGTCAAGATTTCAATTTCTTAAATTTATTTATTCATATTTTAATCCAGAATGTAATGAAAGATTTTTGTCTTCCGAGATTGTATTACAATCTTCTGACAATCATGATTTTATTATTATTATAGATGATGAATATGATTATCATAAGTTTTGGTCTGTTTCGGTTTACGATGCACAGATTAAATGTTTTTTTCATCCTGATGCAGCATTAAAATATTTTATAGATAATCCAGAGTTTTTGAATAAAGTAGCATTTATAATAGTTGACTATTATTATGATAAGAGTGCTTTAAATGTTTCTCAAATGAGTTTTACTGATTCTATTAGAAAATTTAATTATAAAAATCCAATTATTATTTCTACTAATGCTTCATTAAATCAAAATGATCATAAACAATTTGATGGCGTAATTGCAAAACAAGTCTATTCTTTATCTAAATTAAATTCTATGTTTCCTAATAATGGCTCAACTTTGTCTTAATAGTTCGGCAATTATTTTCTATATGTTTTTATTACAATAATGTAAATTTTTCATTACTAGCTAAAAATTAAATAGTATAATTATTTCATATATAGTTATTTATGATAGGAAAATATTATGCTCAAAAATGTTTATGCACCTTTGTCTGGTGGAGTTTTGCAAGAAAGAGTTATGGAAATAATTTCTAATAATTTAGCAAATACAAATACAACAGCATTTAAAGAAGATGAAATTGCATTTCAAGAACAAGAAGCAAATCCTTGGCCGAGTTATGCGACACCGCATCCACCTGCGCCATTTAAAATTAACATGCAAGAATTATGGCCTTTAAAGGGCAATGAAATGTCTTATGTTACTTTGAGCGAAATCAAAACAGCACATACTCAAGGGCCAATGATCAAAACAGGCAACTCATTGGACGTGGCAATACAAGGTGACGGTTTTTTTGAAGTGATGACACCTTTTGGCGAGCGTTTTACCAGAGATGGTGCCTTTAGCATTAGTAATGATGGAGTTTTAATTACCAAAACAGGAGCTGTTGTACAAGGAGAAAATGGGGCAATCAGTGGTCTCGAAGCAAAGAACTTCAGTATTTTAGCGACTGGAGAAATTTACATTGGAAAAAAATTTATTGATAAATTGAAAGTTGTCGCTTTTCAAGACACTACTTTGCTCGAGCGATTGGGAGAAAATTTATGGATTCATAATGGTGCGCCTGAAAATTTAAAAAAACCTGAAGGTGAGGTAACTGAAGGATATTTAGAGGGAAGTAATGTCAATCCCATGAGAAATTTAACCAATATGATTATTGCGCATCGAAACTATGAAGCTTTGCAGAAAACTGTAAAGTCACATGATGATACTATGCAAAATGCTAATAAAATTTCAGAAGTTCAGTAAAAATCCTTTGCTTAATATAATAAGCGTATAATTATTTAAAATTGCAATATGTTTATAAAAATAGTATAAAAATTAATTATAATTAAACATTATATGTTATCTTATGAACATAGTTTAACCGAAATGCACTTACTTGAATATTTTTTTTATTTAATATAGAAGAAGATTACTTATTGATTTAACTTTTGGAAGGTTATAATGAAAAATTTGAATTCAATACATTTATTTAAAACCGCTCTTAGCTTGGCATCATTTTTGTTTTCATTAAATTCGAATCCACAACAAAATTTATCAAATCCTCAAACTTTGAAAACAGATGGCAATAAAGAATTTAATGCAATTATTCAAGGAAATCCTTTAACACTTGAAGCAGCGATGAATTTAGCTGAAGACTATTCTTTTACTGCAAAAATTGCAGAACAAGATTTTTTAATTGTTGAGTCTCAAGAAAATTCGGCCTTTCGGAGTTTGTTTCCTACTATATCTTCTAATGCTTCGTATACTATAAATAGTGATTCTGTTAACAAACTCATTGGGACAACGGTAGGAACGCAAGCTGGTTTGCCCGATAAAACCTCAATGCTTGGTTCAATTTCTCTTTCTCAGCCTATTATCGGGCTCTATTCTTCACTACAAGCATTACAACAAGCATCTGCTCTCTCAAGGGCATCATTACAAAATAAAGCACAAAGTAAAATTGAGGCTAGGTTTAGTGGTGCCCAAGCATTTATTAATGCTCAAAAAGCAAACCAACTTTTAAAAACCGCAAAGTCATCTGTGGAAGTGGCTGAAAAGCAATTGAGTGATGGCAACGCCCAATATCAAGCCGGAAAATTAACACATGCTGATTTATTAAAGTTTAAGCTAGAGGTAGAAAACTCTAAAACGAGTTATATTCAAGCTCAAACAACATATAAAATTACTCTTATGACCTTAGCAGAAGCCATTGGTATAAGAAATTATAATTCAATTGTTTTAAATAATAGTGAACAATCTGTTTGGGAAACAAAATTACCCGCAATTCCGAGTCTTGAAAGTATACTAGAACAAGCTTTAGCCCAGCGCCATGATGTTCTTGCTGCAAAAGAAAATGTTCTTGCTGCAAATTATGGAAAACAACAAAAGTATAGTACTTATTTGCCTTCATTAAATTTTGTTGCAACGTACTCTAGAAATTTTAGTTCTAAAGATATTAGTGTTAATAGTGTAATTTATTCTGCAAAAGATATTCAAGATACTTTTTCTTATGGAGTTCAATTTTCTTGGGTTATTTGGGATTGGGGAATTCGTCAATCTCAAATTAATAGTACGGTAGCAGCAGAGCAAAAAGCCAAATACGTCTTAGAAAATTTAAATTTAAATGTCAGAATTGATATCACAAATAATTATTTACAATTGCAAAATGCTATTCAAGTATTAGATTCTGCAAAATTATCTGTGCAATATGCACAAGATGTTTATTTGCAAATGAAAGCTCGTTTTGACAATGGCCAAGTTACTGCAACAGACCTTATTTCTTCGGCTAACGCACAAACAACAGCAAGAGCTAATTTGGCCAATTCAAAAGGGGCTCTTGATTTGGCATGGATTTCTTTTCAAAAAAGTTTAGGAAAAAGACTTACTACATTAAATTAAATAATTTAATCTTCGAGATCGTGAGGCATAAAGTCACGAACAGCTCTAAAATTTTTGTTAGGTCTGTAATGAATAAGATTTGTTAATTTACTTGTATAAAGACAGGCATATGTTTCTACTTGTGTCGCAAAACGAGAGTTTTGTCGTCCTGTTTTCATAAGTTCGCCCCATATTGGGTGTAATTCTAAATGATATTTTTTAATTTCTTTTTTTTCTTTTTCTTTAATTATTAATAAATTTTGGTTAGTTTTTGTTATTATTTTTTCAAGTTGCTCTGTCTTGGTTTTTTGTTTTTGTAAATTTTTATTTTTTTCTTGAATGTGTAAAATTTCTAGTTTTTTTTCTAATAAATTTCTTTTTTTGTTTAATATGTCGCATATTTTATATTGTTTTTTTAGATTTTGCGTTGTATTGATTTCTTTTTCTAGCTCTTCAATAACAAGCATAGTTCGCCATCCAATTTCTTTCTTGCTTCTTAAAATGTCACCATAAATATGATCTCCAATATATAATATTTCTGACCCAGTTTTAATACCTAGTATGTTATATAAAAGTTTAAAATGGCCACCTTGAAATACTTTTGGTATCGGTTTTGTAATATTTTTTTCGAAATTAAGAATATCAATATTTTTTAAATAACTTGATTCAAGATCAACTTCATAAATTTGATTTTTTACAGTAAAAAAAGAAGGTTTTTGTGAACCTGTTATCACTAAATCAAATAAACTAAGCCATTCAAATTTTTTATTATCGGTAGAGTATAAGTAACTCATTACAATATTTGTATAATCCCAAAGACTATTTGTTGCTATAAATAATTTTCTACCAGAAGATTTTAATTGTTTTAATACAGGAACTAAATTTTTGTCTTTAGAAATATATTTACTTGGATTTTCGCTAACTTTATTTTTTATACTTCCATCTCTATGACATAGATCGATGCATTTTCTAATGTCTTGATAAATCTCGCAATAGCTTTTATCATTTAGGTTATTTTTTTTATTTTTAAAGTCTACAAGTTGTAAAAATAAAAACGCTTCGGCGAGAGAAAATAAAGTATCTATCAGGGCAAAATTAGGTTCATCATAATTAATTACATTTTCAACATCATATAATTTTCTTCTTTCTTCTCTATTTAATTCTCTAAAGCCATGATACGCAAGTTTTACATATCTATGTCGATCCATTTTTAGAACGTTGCCACGAATTTTATCAATAACAAGTCCTCTTATCATATAATGTGGATCAAATCGCCATTTTAAAATTTCTTCTGGATATTTGATCTCAACAAGTTTTTTTAATGTTTCGTCGTAGGCAAGTTTTTCAAAAGTTTCTGGCTTGTAAAGAGCAAGAGTATAATCCATATCAAAGCCAATTGCTTTAATTGAACTCATATTGAGAGATCGATTACAAAATATTTTTTCACTAATGGGTATAATATTTTTTTGTGCAGATATCATCATCTCTCCTCTTAGTGCACTTCGGTCACCATTAAGTCAGAGAGGTGACTTTATCATGCATAATATTTTCCGAATCGATTTCCAATAAATTTATCATAAGAAATATCTTCTTGGCGAACAAATCCAGCACTCGGTAACTGCCCATGAGCATGAAGATCAACAACTGCGCAAATACCAGAGGCTGTGGTAATTTGGATAGCTCCCCAGTGTTCTCCCCTTATTTCGGCATTATATATTTTTTTAGCGTAGCTGAGTTGACTCAGTTTATTATTTTTTTCACCTGTGACTGTAACAAAAATAATGACAACATCTTGTGTAGTATGCGGCAGAGATCTTTCAAGAATTTTTTTAAAGTTTTCTCTATCATCAATAAACTTTAAATCGTGCAGTAAAGTGTGAATTATTTTTCTATGTCCTGGATAACGTATAGATTTATAGTCCATAAATTTGACTTTACCAGCGAGAGTTTCGGCAAGAGTCCCAAGTCCTCCAGATGTATTGAAGGCTTCATATTCTTCCCCATCTAAATTAAAAAGTTCTTTACCTTCTAAAGCGGGAGTCAGTTCTAGTTTACCATTATTAATAACTTCACAAGGGTTACAATATTCGTTAATTAGACCATCAGTACTCCAGGTTAAATTGTATTTTAAACTATTATGAGGATAAATTGGAAGAGCTCCTACTCGCATTTTTACAGTATGGACAGAATCAAATTGTTCAGTAAGATGTTTTGCTGCAATTGTAATAAAACCAGGAGCTAAGCCACACTGTGGAATAAATGTGCAAGGAGCGTTTTTGGATAGTTCTTTGATGATAGAAGTTGTTTTAACATCTTCTGTTAAATCTAAGTAATTTACTTTTAATTTTCTTGCTGCTTCTGCTATATCTTTATTGCAAAAAAACGGAGCGCAGCTCAATACGTAGTCTTTTTCTTTTAATGCTTTTTCTATTTCTTTAGAAGACATAAAATTAGCGGTATCATAACTAACATTTTTATGAGGATATTTTAATATGGTAGCAGATTTAGCGGTATCTATATTAGAATCAAAAACTGTAATTTGGTATTCTTCGCATTCTGAAAGCATGCTTACAACAAGTTTTCCAATTTTTCCTGCGCCAAAAACGGCTACATTTTTTTTTGCCGACATCTTTGTACCTCTTAATAAATATTGAATTGCCATTTGATTAGATCCATGCGATCTATGTTAACAGTAAGTATGTTTTTCTCACTAGGAATTAAATTGGTCAAGGAGTTTTATTGTGAAAGAAGATCAAAGAGTACAAAAAACGAGCCATTTTTGTTATTGGAACTCTTTAACTGAAGAAAAAAAAGCAGAACTTATTAAGAATTCACAAACAGAAATTGGAGTTAATTCAGAAATTGGGTATTTAAGAAAAGTTTTTTTACACTCTCCAGGACATGAAGTTGAACTCATGACTCCAAAAAATGCTCCAGAGCTTTTGTATAATGATATTATTTATTATAAAAATGTTGTTGCAGGGCACGCGCAGTTAAAATCTGTTTTAAGTTTGGTAAGCAATGTGTTAGAGGTAACAGATTGTCTAGAAGAAATATTAGACATTCCTATAGCAAGAGAGCAGTTACTCGACAAGATTTTAAGATATCAAAATTGTATAGAGTATAAATTAGAACTCGAATCATTACCTTCTGCAGATTTGGCACAAGCTTTATTAACGGGTGTGCCATTAAAACGGAACACACTGGAAACTTGGTTGTCTTCAAAGAATTTTTCTCTTGTTCCGTTACCAAATATGTATTTTATGCGCGATACAAGCATGGTAGTGGGAAATCGAGTGATTACATCAAAAATGGCAAGTTCAGTGCGGTATGCCGAATCACTTATAATGCGCACTATTTATGATTACCATCCAAATTTGCAAGGATATGGTTTGTTACTTGATGCGTTAAATGAGCAAAATGATCCTGAATTTACAATAGAAGGCGGAGATATTCTTGTTATCAATAAAGATCTTTTATTGGTAGGAATCAGTGAGAGAACAACTCCAAAAGCAATTGATACTCTTGTTAATCAATTAATCAAAGCACGAGCTGAAGAAGCTAAAGAAGAACCTTTTAATTTACTCTGTGTTATTTTACCAAAAAATCGAAGCACAATTCATCTTGATATGATTTTTACTGTTGTAAATAATGAACAAGCAATTGTTTACCCTCCTTATGTATTAGGTAGAGAGCGAGCTCGTGTTGTTCGTATTCGTGTTAAACCAGATGGAGATAAAAAATTTAAAGAGGTTGAAGATCTTATTTTAGGCTTGAGAAGTGTCGGGGTGCGAATGGATCCTATTCCTTGTGGTGGAGATGATCCGTTGTATCAACAGCGTGAACAATGGAATAGTGGAGCCAATTTATTTGCGTTTGCTCCTGGAAAAGTCATTAGCTACATTCATGAGCACACGCTTCGGGCTTGCGAGTCAGCTGGGTTTAAAATTGTGTCTGCAAAAGATGTTATCAAGCACCCAACACTGCTGCAAAGTCACTCACCATTGGTTGTTACTGTTGAGGGAAGTGAATTATCTCGTGGAGGTGGAGGGCCGCGGTGCATGACCTGCCCTGTTTTGCGAGATCCAGTATAAATTTTGCAACAATATGCCCCTTTGCATTTGCTCTTGCCTCAAGTCATAATTAAAGGTGACGATACATTAAGTAACGAAGAGGGGAATAATAAGCATGCGAGGAGCGTTTCGATATACAAGTACTTTGTTCATCGCTTCATATATTTTATTACCATCTTCATTTTTATTTAATTCTTGCTCAAGTAACAATGATGTTGCTTCTAGTAAGTTAGAATTAAATCTCCCAGAGCAAAAAAGTTTACTTTCAAAAGTAAAACGTAGCGAAATTAACTATATTTCAAACTTAAAAGATTATTCTCCTCCAACAGAAAAACAACTTATAGATGAAGCTAATTTTCAAAATATTAAGCTTTATAATGAAAGTGCACGTGTTTTAACAGATTGGATTTCAAGATCGTTACCATCTAAAGATCGAATTCAAATTGCAAAAAATTGCGAAAATTTAATTGCTGGATTTAAAAATCAATTTCCCTTAAATGAAGAAACTCTTACCTGTGCTGCATGGTGGTTAGAAAAAAGAAATAATGAAACTTTAGCGAATGCGTCTAAATTATCTGCAGCATCTCCGCCAATTATAAAATTTTTATCTAATAAACAAAGGGCAGAATGGAAAAACTTTGAGGGACTTTCGTTTAATGATGCATTTTATCAATTAGATCCTCCAAGCATTAGTAAAGCTAAAAAAATTTCTGCAGAAGCGCTAGAAGTTGCATCTGATTGCGATTATAGTAATGCAAATGCAGCATTAATTATCAGATTAGAACCATTTTTACCTGATAAAGAGATTTATTCATTCATTGATAAAATATATAATAAAATGAAAAAATGTTTGTCTGCAAATGTTGAACCAAGTGAAAAACTTCATTTAAGGGTTGGGTTATTACGTTTAATTTCAGGGCAACCTGAGATTGCAAAAGAATCACTAGAAGATGCTTTACTAGATAAAGATCCAGGAGAAAGTTCCAGAAGTCTTTTTTGGTTAGGCACAATTCATCATAAATCTAAAAATAATTTAAAAGAAAATCCATATTGGCAAAGATTATTAAAAGAAAATCCAATTTCTCTAGCAGCCATAGTTGCTTCCCAGCAATTAGGAATTGATCCATTAGATAACTTGGTTCCAGATAAAGATATTGAATTGCAGTCCAGAGATTCTAATGTTTGGAACGAAAATAATTTAGAAGCATTTGTTTTTGATTTACTACGGGCAAAAAAACAAGTATCTGCTGCAAAAGAATGGGCAAATTTTGTAGGGAGAACATCTACAATCACAAATCCAAAATTAATTCTTTACTGGATTTTAGCGCAAAATAGTATGAAAAATTATAGATACTCAATTTTTATGTTGGGTAGATATAGTAAATATTATAAAAATTTTCCTGTTAGTAAAACACTTTTATCGTTTCATTTTCCTAAGCCTTATTTAAGAGAAATTGCAAATCACTCAAAAGAGATTGATCCAATTTTTGTATTATCACTTGTTCGTCAAGAGAGTGCTTTTGATACTCATGCCCAATCAACTGCCAACGCTAGAGGTTTGATGCAGGTTTTACCAACAACTGCAAAAACAATAAAAAGAAAAACATCTCCACGCCATTTGTTTGATGCTGATAAAAATTTAGAGATTGGTACTAAATATCTTAATATCTTGTTAAGAAAGTACAATGGAAAAACTGAGTATGCACTTGCAGCCTATAACGCGGGAGCTTCAAATGTAGATAAATGGCGAGAAAGAGTGAGTAGCGATAATATTATGCTTTTTTGTGATTATATGCCTTTTAAAGAAACGCGAAGCTATGTGTCCTTAATTTTAAGAAACTACTATTGGTATACAAGAATTATTTCTGAAAAAGACGATGTATTATCAAAAAAAGTGATTGCTCAAAGCTTAAATGCAAAATGGAAATCAGAGAGAGTTAAAGCTCTCGTTAATCATGCATCAAATGCAGATATAAAATTACGACAAAAAGAATTATTAGATAAAATTTTTATTTTTGGGAAATCAGTATCAAATATTAGTACAAATCAATATGATAATAAAAACTCGAGCAATCTAAAAAATACTCCAAACAAAAATTTTAACTATAAAGATAAGAAAATTAAAGCAATTTCTTTAGAAAAAGAGATTAAGTAATAATAATTTATTACTGAAAGTTATTGATGATTTCTCCTTTGATTGATGAGTTTTTTGTTATATTTATTTTTGAATTTTTGTTTTCAATAATTATATTTCCAGCTACAACTGTATTCTCTAATGTTAGGGTCTGTTGATTAGAGTTATTTAAATTTTCTTTTAATATTATATTTTTATTTATTATAGAATTTTTTATTGTATTATTAAGACCAAAAATTTCAGTATTATCATAAAATATGCTATTATCTGCAAATAAATTTCCAAAAACTTGTGTGTATTTATTAATAACTACTTCGTGAATAAAGGCGTTTTCTGTAACATATAAATTTGAAAATCTTACAAATTTTGCGATAAGTTGACCATAAAAATTACCATTAAAGACAGTAGAATTTAAAAGATTGCTTCTTCCTAAAATTACAAGATTATCTTTGAAATTAGAATTATTAGATACAATATTTCCATTAATAATTATATTAGATGTTGAATGGCATTTATTAAAATTAGCGTTTCCCTCTATCATCAGTTCATTGATTGTATTTTCATTGCAAACATATGTATCACTTGTAGTGGCAAAGCATAAATTTGAAATCAAAAACAAAAAAACACTCAGTCTAAAATACTTCATACTTATTACTCCTTTCGTCAAATTTGTAATATTAAAATTAAATTCTTTATAATTAAAATTAGAACAAGAAGGTCATTAAACTATTTAATAGCATATAAGTACATTTATATCAAATTTTTATTTTAAATATAATTTTTAAAATTTATTGTAAAAACACATTAAAGGTTTAAGTGTTTTTTTAAATTTTTTTATTGTGATGCTTGTTAAAAGGTATAAAAAAAGCAACTGGATATTCTGGATATGAAAGATGACTAGAAGGTTGATTATTGCTCTGACTTTCTTCTAATTTATTGACCTTATCATTAATTTGAGTCATTGATTTAAATTCTAAACAATCTGTAAAATAATATAAACATTTAAATCCTTTTTTTCTTTCATGATAATTATGAGTAAAATAAGACATTAGATTTAGCAACCAGGATTGTCCTCGATTAAGAGGATAGCAATTAAAATATTCAAATTTTTGAGTATTTTTAAAGCCAAATACATCTAAATAATTTAAAATTCTAATAGTGAAAATTTCTCCCATTGCATTTGCATTCATCATCATATAAATAGAAGAATTTTTATGTTTTACAGCTTTTAAGGCACAATCTAAAAAAATTTTTAAATCATAATAGTTTTGAGGTGGATCAAAACAAATTACAGAAAATAATTTACTTAAATAATTTGGAAGGCCTTGATATAAATCAATGTGTAAAAATGTAATCGGAAATTTTGCATCATGAGTTAATATTTTTAATTTATTTAATAAAGATTTATCACAATCTAGTACTGTAATGTACTTAAACTTTCGTGAAGCGAGTTCAACACATAGTAAATCATCATCACCCATTAGCAATATTTCTTTATCTCTATAACCATTTTTTTCTAAAAGATCTGCTCTTTTTTTACGAGTTTCCACAGTGCATGGAAGTTGATTATAATGTTCTACAAATTTTAAGGATGGTTTTTTTATTATTAATTCATTATTTTCAGATTTATGATATTTAATGTTTTCATCAATTATTTTTCTTAAAAAAAGCATTTTTTCTTTACTATTTAATTTTAAAATATGTTTAACAGTTTTGCTTCTAAAAAAAATACTTAAAGTTGAGCATAAAATTTTATGAAAAATTTCTTTTATTTTCATGCAGTTAATCCTAGATAATAGGTAATTATAAACTTTATAGAAAATATAATTGCAATCATAATTAATGTGTAACCCATATATTTTTCAATTTTACTAATGGAATTTTGTGTCATTTTTTTGCCTATATGGTTTGCAAAGTATCGGTATAATTTAAACACTATCCAATCACCAAATCCAACTCCTATCGCAATTGCGATGATTTCTATAAATAATAAGTTTTCTTTTAAATAGTCTTGTCCCATCCACCAAAGATACCAGAAGGGAATTAAACCTGGTATCGTCAATGTTCCAACTACTCCTTCAAAAAATGTGCTTACATATTTACTTTTATGGTTATTTGATGTTTTGACTTGATGTATAAGTTTATCATTTTTATTGTTAAGGATGTATTTTGTGCCTATATATATTAATAATAAAATAAAAATTACGTTTGCTAAGGTAATAAATAAATCTTTGTAATCCGAAAGTAAACTAAGCTGCAGTGTTTCTTTAACAATAAGGTAAATTATTATGCAACAAATTGTATCTGCGATAATAATGCCTAATTGAAAAAAAAATAATTTAATTTTTTCATTTTTTAGATAAAAAACAATCATTGAAACATTAAGTAGACCTGGAGGCGCTGATGAGATAATACCACCAACCATTGCAGATAAAAATAAATATAAAATTATTTCATATTCCATTAAAAACCTATAGAGAGTGTTATTTAATATAATAACACTCTCTATAGACAAACCCAAATTTAACTTAAAATTTTTAAATGTTTTCTTTAAAAACGTATTTTACGTAACTCGTTTTCCAAGTGTTTTCATGAATACTGTTATGGATTTCTTGATCAGAAGTTGTGGGAGCGACTCCTGTAAGTTGTGCTGCTTTAGCTGTTGCAAAAGCAATTTTATAAGAAACATGAGTAATATCTGTTAGAGAAGGCAGCAACGAAAGGGTTGGATCTTTGTTAACTTGTGCACATTCGCTAATTACCTTAGCGCAAGCGACAAGCATTTCGTTATTGACTCGAGTTGCCTTTGCAGCAACAACGCCTAATCCAAGGCCAGGGAATACAAAAGCATTATTACATTGACCAATAGGATATACCTTGCCTTTGTAACGCACTTCTGGAAATGGACTGCCTGTAGCAACCAAAACTTTTCCATCAGTCCATTCAATTAAATTAGCTGGAATTGCTTCGGATCGTGAGGTTGGATTAGATAAAGGAAATATAATTGGTCTTTCACAATATGATGCCATCATTTTAACAATTTCTTCGTTAAATGCTCCAGTTTGCGTAGAGGTTCCAATAAGAATTGTTGGTTTTATGTTTTTTACAACATCATAAAGCTGAATGACTTTTCCTTTTACGCGATCCCAGTTGTTATAAATTTCGACGGGTTGCGCATATTTTTTTTGAAAATATTCTAAATGATCCATGTTTGAATGAAGCAATCCGTCTTTATCAATTAAAAACATTCTTGAGTAAGCGTCTTCTTCACTTAGGCCATCGGCAACCATTGCGGCAATAATTTGATCGGCAATACAGCATCCCGCTGTTCCTGCTCCATGAATGACAACCCGTTGTTCGCTCATTTTTGTGCCATTAACTTTTAATCCAGCTAAGATTGCTCCCAAGGTAACGGCTGCGGTCCCTTGCATATCGTCATTGAATGTGCACATTTGATCATTATAACGATCTAAATTTTTTCGCGCGGTTTGTCTTCCAAAGTCTTCCCAATGTAAATAAATATTAGGAAATTTTTTGCGTAAGGCTGTGACAAATGCATCGATAAAATCGTCATACTGTTCGCCACGAATTCTTTCGTGTCTCCACCCTAAATATAATGGGTTTTGGAGAAATTCTTTATTATTAGTGCCGACATCAAGAACGATTGGAAGAACTTTTGTTGGATGAAATCCAGCACATAAAGTGTACATGGCAAGCTTAGCAATAGAGATCACAATTCCTCCAACCCCTTGATCTCCAATTCCTAATATTGCCTCGGAATCTGTTACGCAAACTGCTTTAATGTCATAGCCTTCTGGCAAGTTTTCGAGTATTTCGTCGATTTGAGACATTTGAGGATATGAGATAAATAGTCCTCTTGGTCTTCTGAAGTTTTGGTTAAACTGTTGCACCACATCGCCAACGGTAGGTGTATAAAATACTGGTACCATTTCAACAAGATGCTCTTGCAGAAGGCGAAAAAATAACGTTTCATTGCGATCGTAAAGTTGTGTTAAAAAAATATTTCTTTCAATGTCTGTATCTTTTTTTAGATATTGACCATAAACACGGACAACCTGTTCATCTAAAGTTTCAACAACATTTGGAATTAAACCTTCGAGTTTTAATTCTTTGCGTTCTTCAAGGGTAAATGCGGTATCTTTATTTAAAAATGAATTTAAAAGAAGTTGTTTGCCCTGAAGACTAACTTCGTAAAATTTTTTATTATCAAAAGTATCTCGTTTTTCTTTAAACATCTGTTGCTCCAAATAACTTTTTACAATGTCCAATCAATTTCTAGTTCGTTTTGTGCTCTTAAAATTTCGTTTACCTTTGAAAAATGTTTGCATCCCAAAAAACCTCTATGAGCTGATAAAGGAGAAGGATGTGCTGCTTTTAAAATAATATGATTCGGATTGCTAATCATAATTGCTTTAGATTGTGCCGCAGCTCCCCATAGTAAAAAAATAATGGGCTTCTTTTTTTCATTCAAAAGAGCAATAATTTTGTCAGTAAAAATTTCCCATCCCTTATTGCGATGAGAGAATGCGGCATTTTCTCTAACAGTTAATACCGTATTTAATAAAAGTACTCCTTGATTAGCCCAGTTTTCTAAGTTTGTGCTACTTGGGCGTTTGCCGCAGTTCTCTTCTATTTCTTTAAAAATATTGTTAAGTGAAGGAGGAATTGCAACACCATTTTCAACAGCAAAAGAAAGACCATTGGCTTGTCCTTTGCCATGATAAGGATCTTGTCCAATAATGACAACGCGGACATTGTTGTAATCCACCATTTTTAGTGCTCTAAATATTTTATCTTTATGAGGAAAAAACTGATAGCCTTGATGAATTTCTTGTTTGAGATGTTGGCGTATTTGCTCAAGATATGGCTTAGAAAACTCATTTTGGAGTAAAGGTTTCCATCCCTCAGCAAGGAAATGCAAGTCTTTATTTTGATGAATTTCAGTTTGACTCACTCTTTTATTCTCCAATAATATTAGCAAGAAAAGTAAAGCTGAGAAAAATGATTTTCTCAGCAGAAATATTACTATTTTTTTATTGAAGCTCACAACTGGTAAAGGGAGCTTTTATTGTGAACCATTGAATTATTAAATGGTTTTAAAATTAGGCAATAGGAAAACTTCTTTTTCCAGAACCTTCAGATGTTCTTTTAGGATTCCCTCGACCCCCAAAACCACTATTGTTTTCTGAGCGTCCACCAAATTTTTTAGAATCACCAAAGCGTCCACCGTTGCTTTTGCCACCATTTCGATCATTGTAGCGACCCTGGCCTCCAAAACGACCACCGCGATCGCCGCCTCTGCCGTAACCGCCTTTGTGTGAACGTCCTCTATCTCCACCCACTGCAAATTTAGAGTTTTCTACATTTGCACCAAATTCAGTTTTAAAGGCAGGAGAAAGGTCTTCAACATGCAGACTTTTGCCAATTTGGCGTGAAGCTTCTGCTTTTAAAAGTGTTGCAAGGGCATCTTTAATTTTATCTTGGTCAAGTTTAGAGATAATTTGATCCACAGATTGATTGATAAACTCTTGAGTTTCTGTGCCTTGCTCATTAACTCTAAAAAGTAAATTATTAAAAAATTGCGTTGTGATCTTTTTAGCATCTGGTAGTTCAATGCGTAAAGGATTGATTTTAACTTTTTGACAAACAAATTGGTACTCACGGCGTTCAACGTGAGTAATAATAGTCCACGCTTTTCCGGTTGCGCCTGCGCGTCCTGTACGCCCAGCTCTATGAGTATAGGTTTCCACATTTGTTGGCACAGTGTAGTTAATAACGTGAGACAATCCAGTGATGTCAATTCCGCGTGCTGCGACGTCAGTTGCGACAAGTAAACGCAATTGTTTGTTTTTAAAGCGTTCCATCGTTTGGCTACGATCGTTTTGTGTCATTTCTCCATTTAACACACCTGCAGAAAAACCTCTTTCCATAAGGGCATTATGAATATTGCGAGTTTCTTCGCGTGTTTTGCAGAAAATAATTGCATGTTCTGGATCGTGATAAATAAGAAGACCTAATAATGCATCGAGGTTACGACCCATTTTAACTTCTAAGAACCCATGATCAATTTGACCAGTGCTGGTGTCAGTGCTCGCAACCTTTACTTCAAAAGGATTGGCAACCATTTGACGTGCAATATTTGTCACTTTTGGAGGAAAAGTTGCTGAAAATAAAAGAGTTTGGCATTTTTTTCCAATTGCTCCTTTAATTTTGATAATGTCTTCAGCAAAACCAAAATCAAGCATTTCATCCATTTCATCGAGAACAAGAATTTCTATATTAGTAAGACTGACAGCGCCTTGTTCTAACAAATCGTTAAGGCGGCCTGGTGTGGCAACAATAATGTCAACGCCTCGTTGAATGGTAGATGTTTGAAAGCGATAGCTTTTACCACCAGTGATTGCAAGAATTTTAAATCCCTGTGGTTTAAAATTGGTTTCAAAAACATCGGCAACTTGCTGTGCGAGCTCACGTGTTGGTGTTAACACGAGCATTCTCGGTTTGCCGCCATTTTGAGTTTTTTCAAGTTTAGCAACAGAAGGAAGACCAAAAGCAAGAGTTTTTCCTGAGCCTGTACGACTTTGTGCAATAACGTCGCGACCAGCTAATACAGGTTCATAGGAAGCCTGTTGAATTGGGGTAGGCTTTGTGATGCCTTGTGCAATAAGGCCATTGCGAATAGCCTCTGGCAATAGGTTAAAGATAGAAGAATCTTCTGCTGCAATAGTATTAGTATTTGTCATTTGTTTCCCAAAAAAATAAAGAAAAGAAGGGGTTAGCTGTAATTAGCTAAGACACTTAGGCGAGAATTGAGAAAGAGTCACGAGCTTGTAAAACAAGCAATATTAAGAGGTTGCAACACAGTGCTCCATATTGAGCGTTTTGCAACAAAAGATTTAATCTTTCTGAACCCCTGCCAGCAGACCCTTAAACTGTATTCTATCTATAGTGTCAAGAGGGTTTTTTTTATTCTTCATTAATGGTATGTTAAGCAGGTTTAGAAATGTTTTTTGAAATAAGAGGTAACTATGCAAAATCAAGACGAATTAAAATTAGAACTCGAAAGACTCAAAGCAGAAAATGCTGCCCTTAAAAGTGAAAAAAAATTACTCTCAACAAGAGAAATTAGCTTTAAGGTTGCAGAAAAAGGAGGTTTATCGGTTTATGGCTTAGGACGTTTTCCTGTCACTCTGTATAAAGAACAGTGGCTAAAGCTCCTTAGCAAAGAGCAGGACATCAGAAAATTTATTCAAGAAAATGACGAAAAGCTAAAGTCTCGAGAGTAAAAATTAGTGTTTTTTTGCGAGTTTGTGCGCTAATTCTTGGCCTATATGGTAAAGCTTATGTTTAGAATTTTTTGTCAATTCGCTACTGCTCATACCCAATCTGCCTTCTTCAAATAAGGTCAAAATCTCAGAAAAACCTAATTTTTGTTTTAGTTCTGGTTTGTTTTTAGAAACGTTGCCAAAAATTCCGATAAGTTTATGACGCCCTGTTTGGTGAGCGATTTCAGACACTATGCTGACCGCTTTGCCGTATAGTGTTAATTCATCGAGACTTCCTTCTCCACACGCAATTAAGTCTGCGCCCGAAAAACTTGGTCCAAGGGCAATGGCTTTAGCAATAAGTTTGGCACCAAGTTCAAACTTAATATTTGGAAATACAGCTGCTAAACCTATGCCAACTCCTCCTCCTGCGCCCATGAACGGTTCATCAAGTTTAGGGATATGAGAATATTGATTTTTAAGTGTTTTCCAAAATTGCTGAACTTGTTTCTCGATATAAGGTATTTTTGCTTGTGAAGCGCCTTTTTGTTTTAAAAATGATAGGAGAGAAACCCCTTCGCCATTTGCAGGGGCGTTAACATCACATAAAGCTGTAATACGGCATTTTTTAACATAGTCTGGCAACTCTTCTTGCTGAAACGAACGAATTTTGTCCATATTTTCAATGCAGGGACGTAGTCTTTTGCCATGCTCATCGTAAGCAGATAAACCAAAAGTACTTGCGAGTCCCCAACCTGCATCCGCTGTGAGTGTGCCGCCAATACATAGCCATACTTCCTGTGGGCGAAGTGGAAAACATTTTTGCAAAAGCCTGCCAAACCCCCAAGTGCTTGATTGAATGAGACCCTCTTCTGTAGCGAGTGCTTTTGAGTTGCCTAACACTTCTGCAGATTCTATAACAGCTAGTCTTCTAGCCTGTTGCCAATAAACATTAGCTTCAGTTGGTTTGCCGAGTAAATCAAATACCTCAACCCTAAGAGATTCCATTCCTAAATTATCAGCTAGCAAAGAAGCGCTGCCTTCTCCGCCATCGGCCATAGGTTTGAGTATAATTTCAATTTTAGGATTGCGATTGCGAATGCCTTCTGCAACAAGTTCACACACTTGTCGTGCTGAAAAAGTGCCTTTAAATTTATCAAAAGCTAGAACTATGCGCATGATTAACCCTCTTTACTCACGACAAGATTCGTAGTTTTTTGAGTTTCTAAGCTCGATTAAGTATATGCAGAAAATAGGAGTTGTCCAAAAGTTACTGCAGATTCTGGATTGCTTTTATCACTCTGCTTTGTTAAAGAAGCCTAAGCAGAGGTATTTGTTGGCAAGAAGGCAAACCGCCTCTTTTTTATACTAAATTTTATTCAGAGGTATTAGACAATGGATGCGCAGCTTGATTCTAAACAATTAGAAATGAAACTTATAAAGATCGTTGCTGAAAAATTAAATATTGAAGAACAAAGTGTAACAACTGCTTCTCGTTTTCAAGAAGATCTCGGCGCTGATTCTCTTGACATCGTAGAACTCCTCATGGAAATTGAAGAAGTATTTGGTGTTAACATTTCTGATGAAGAGTCAGAACGCCTAAAAACAGTCGGTGACGCTGTAAAGTTTATTATCGCAAAGCTGTAAAGGCATTCATTTCGAAAAGGCACCAGGTAGGTGCCTTTTTTTTTAAAGATTTTTAGTTGCTGGTGATTAAAGAGCGAGTACAAACTAAATTGCGCAGTTTAAAAAATCATTTGAGGATTAGCTATGAAAATTGCAATTGCAGCCGATCATGCGGGACGTGAGTTAAAAAGTTATGTGATAGATTTTTTAACGTTAACAAATCATCAAGTTTTAGATTACGGAGTGGCGTCTGATTCTTCTGCCTCAGTTGATTATCCTGATTATGCAGATATTGTTGCATCAGAAGTGTCAACTGGACGTTGTGATAGAGGTATCTTAATTTGTGGAACAGGTATTGGAATGTGTATCACTGCCAATAAGTTTCCAGGTGTTCGGGCTGCCGTGGTGAACGATGAATTTACGGCTCGAATGAGTCGCGCTCATAACGATTCAAATATTATGTGTTTAGGTTCAAGAATTGTTAATTATCAAAGAGCAATTGATTTTGTAAAAATTTGGTTGGCTGCTGAATGTGAAGAAGGTCGCCATAGAAATCGTATTGGAAAAGTTGCTGCAATAGAAAGAAGGCTTGCTCAATGAACTCATTTTTGGCTTTAGATCGTGCACATTTAGCAAATTCTGATCCTGAAATTGCAAACTTGTTTGCACAAGAGAGTCACCGTTTAAACGAAGGACTTGAGCTTATTGCTTCTGAAAATGTTGCAAGTCCGGCTGTACTGGCGGCTTTAAGTTCTGTTTTATCAAATAAGTATGCAGAAGGGTATCCTGGACGCCGTTATTACGGTGGCTGTGAGTTTAATGATCAGGTTGAGAGTATCGCGATTGAGAGAGTCAAAAAAATATACGGCGCTGAGCATGCTAATGTGCAGCCACATAGTGGAGCACAAGCAAATCAAGCGGTATTTTTAAGTTGCTTAAAGCCTGGTGATACCATTTTAGGTATGAGTCTTTCGCATGGTGGACATTTAACTCACGGATCGCCAGTCAATTTGTCTGGAATATATTATAAAGCAGAATCGTATGGTGTTGATGAAAATGGTTTTATTAATTATGACGCTGTCGAAAAAAAAGCCCTAGAATGCCAGCCTAAATTGATTATTGCCGGTGCAAGTGCTTATCCAAGGTTGCTTGATTTTGCGCAGTTTAAAAAAATAGCAGATAAAGTGAATGCTCTTCTTTTAGTAGACATGGCACACATCGCAGGGTTGGTTGCTGGTGGACAGCATCAAAGTCCTATTCCTTTTGCAGATTTTGTGACAACAACCACTCACAAAACACTAAGAGGCCCAAGAGGGGGTGTTATTTTTTGCAAAGAAAAATATGCTAAAGCCATTGATAAAGCTGTTTTTCCTGGTGTTCAAGGCGGTCCACTGATGCATGTTATTGGTGCAAAAGCAGTGGCTTTTGGTGAGGCTTTGCAACCATCATTTAAATTGTATTCAGAACAAATTGTAGTAAATGCAAAAGCCTTGGCGCAGTCTTTAATAAAACATAATATTTCACTCGTTTCTGGTGGTACAGACAATCATCTCATTTTAATTGATCTGAAAGCTTCTCCTTTAAGTGGAAAAGATGCCGAAGAACGTTTGGCAAAAATCAATTTGACTGTGAATAAAAACAGTGTCCCTAACGATCCGCGTAAACCGCTTATTACAAGCGGCATCAGAATAGGAACTCCTGCAATTACCACACGAGGCCTTGTTGCAGCAGATATGCAAGTTCTTGGTGAAGCAATATCTCTCGCATTAAAAAATGATGATTCGTTGTTAGATAAGGCTAAGGAAATGGTTGTCTCATTATGTCATAAGTATCCTTTGTACGATAAAGCCTTACAACGAAACGGTTATGTTTCTATTAGCTAACGGTTATGTTTTGCTGTCAACCACACCTCCGACTAAAGCCGGAGGCTTGAGGAGAGAAACCTCTAAAAGCGGTTGACCAGACCCCTCCAAGAAATTGGAGGAGACGTTCTTGTGGAATGGCTAACATAAGTTAGCAGAAATAGGCACTTTGGGATGCGTGCCAGTCCCAAACTCTGCGGTGAGTGTTCATGCAAGCGTGAGGTGTAACGCTGAAGGATGCTCACAAAAACCCACGAGTAACAAGGTCGAGGCAAACTTTAATCAGGCTCGTAAGAGCAAATAGGAAATCAAATGCCACTGGTACTTTCCAGCACAAAAAAGCCACTGATGCCATGCACTCCTAAGCGTGCTCGCTTGCTTTTGGAACGTAAAAAAGCTGCAGTTTTTAGAATATATCCTTTCACGATTATTTTAAAAGATCGCGCAGACGGAGAAACTCAACCATTAGAATTTAAGGCTGATCCAGGTAGTAAAACAACTGGAATTACTCTTGTTTTAAATGGCAAATCAGAGAAAAAAGTAGTGACTGCAATTAACCTTCAGCATCGTGGTCAAACGATCAAATCTAACCTCGAAAAAAGGCGCGGCGTTCGTCGAGGACGTAGAAATAGACATACAAGATATCGTGCACCAAGATTTGATAATAGATCTCGTTTCAAGGGTTGGCTTCCTCCTTCACTTATGTCAAGGGTTTATAACGTACAAACATGGATCAATCGTCTGTCAAAATTTTCTCCAATTTCTTTGTGCGCTGTAGAAACAGTTCGTTTTGATATGCAAAAAATGGAGAGTCCTGAAATTTCAGGTGCAGAATATCAACAAGGAGAACTTCTAGGCTACGAAGTGCGTGAGTATTTGCTTGAAAAATGGAATAGAAAATGCACTTATTGTGAAAAAGAAAATATTCCGTTGCAGATAGAACACATCACCCCACGCTCCAAAGGTGGCTCAAACAGGGTTTCTAATTTGTGTTTAGCATGCGAAAAATGCAATCAAAAAAAAGCAAACAAAGATATTAAAGATTTTTTAAAAACAAAGCCTGAACTTTTAAAGAAAATTAAGACTCATTTGCAAAAACCTCTTAAAGATGCCGCTGTGGTCAATGCAACCCGATATGCAATAGGGAATGTCGTTAAATCCATTGGACTTCCAACAACATTTTGGTCTGGTGGTCGCACAAAGTACAATCGCATTCAGCAAGGTTACAAAAAAGATCATTGGATTGATGCTGCGTGTGTTGGAGAAAGTGGAGAAAATGTTGTGATTCCTAAAAAACTTAAGGCAAAACTCATTACAGCAACTGGGCATGGCGATAGACAAATGTGCCTTGTAAACAAACATGGTTTTCCTCGATCAAAGCCCTCTGCATCTAAATATGTTTTTGGTTTTCAGACAGGAGATATTGTTACTGCAAAAGTGACTAAAGGGAAAAAAATAGGAAAATATATTGGAAAATTAGCCGTGAGATCTTCAGGGTCTTTTAATATTTCTACAAGCAAAGAAACAGTTCAAGGTATTTCGCATCTATTTTGTAAAAAGATTCACTCAATGGATGGTTATAGTTACTCCCATGAGGAAAAAAAATGTCACAGTTAAATCCAACTTACGACAAGCAAAAATTCCTATCGTCTTTTTGCTTGCTTTGTGCGGCTTTCAATTCAACCTTGCACCTTTCGGTGCTGCGGTCTTTTCAGCTCGCTTTCCTCCCTGACCTAAATGTCAGGGTATCGAGCTTGGAGGGATGATGAAGTGTCTGCAATGCCAAAATCCTGAAAGTAAAGTGCTTGAAAGTCGTGAAAACCGCGATGGCAGAACGGTGAGGCGAAGACGAGAGTGTGTAAATTGTGGCTACCGTTTTACAACATTTGAGCGTTCTGAGGAGCAACCTTTTTATATTATTAAGCGAGATGGAACACGTGAGTTGTTCAATCGTGAAAAGTTGTTAAAAAGTTTGAGCATTGCATGTCAGAAAAGGTCAGTCAGTTCTAAAAGCTTAGATGCAATTGCGGATTGGGTGGAAAGTGTTTGTTATTCTTGCGAAGAGCGTGAGATTTCTTCGCATAAAATTGGAGAACTTGCGCTTGAAGCTTTATTAAAGCTTGATCCTGTTGCATATGTTCGATTTGCTTCTGTATACCGCGCTTTTTCAAGTCCTGAGGATTTTGTGGTTGAATTAAAATTTTTGACTGAAAAAACTCAAAGTAAAAATAATTTTAAACTTGAGCCTAACTAAGTTCCCGCCAATTTTAAGCAAACAAGTAAAATGGAGCGATATGTTTACAGGAATTATTCAAGATATTGGTGTTATTTTATTTAAAGAATCTTTTCATAATTCTTTACGACTTTCTATTAAAACAAAACTTAATAAAAGTTATCTTGGCATTGGCTCAAGTATTGCTTGCAATGGTTGTTGTTTAACAATTGTTGAGGTCTATTCCGAGCAAGATAGTCACATTTTTCTTGTTGATATTGGGATTGAAAGCATAAAGCTTACCAACTTTACTTTATTGCAAGTTGGTTCTTGTGTGAATTTAGAGCCTGCGCTAAGAATTGGAGATTCTCTTGGAGGACACCAATTAACAGGGCATATAGACTGTATGTGTGTTATTGAAGAGTTTAATAAAATAAATAACCAAGATGGTGATTTTTGGAAGTTAATGATAAGGATTCCAAGTAAATTTACCAAATGGGTCATTCCAAAAGGCTCTATTGCTATTGCAGGGATTAGTTTAACAATTGCTCAAATTCTTCCAGGAGATCATGAAGATAAGTTCATTGAGATCATGATCATTCCGCATACTTTTCGCTATACAAATCTACAATTTTTTGCTGCTAAAATGTGCATTGAAGTTGAGTATGATCAATCGGTCAAGGCTATTGCGTCTGTACTCGAAACTATGTTACCAAATTATATTCAGGCTCGTAAATAAACGGCTTTAACAATTCAGGATATTAATAAAAAATATGTCATTTGATCTGCAAAAACGTGATGTTGCGGCTCAATCACCGCGCCTAGCTCCAGAATTTAAAAAAACTTCTTATTCGGAGTTGGGAGTGACGCAGTTGAAGCATGTAAAGTCAACTCGTCAACTTGAAGAAGAAGCTCATTATCCAAAAGTTCTCGCAACTACACCAAAGCAGCATATTTCTTTAATTTCTGATTCAAGAATCTATGCCTTAAAAAGAAGACTGCTTGCTCCGACTTGGTGGGTAGAAGGTATTTTATTAAGTTTAGGAGCCAAAGAAGTTTGGTTTGACTCTTTAATTGCCAGTAAAGCTGGAGAATTTATTGTCGCTCCTCCACAAGTCACAGGAAAAAACATCTCGTTAATGTTTGCAGTTTGGCACGAAGTGTTATCACAGATGTTTTCTGCAACTGGTGAAACTCTTAGTTTTAGATTTCAAATTAATAAATATCTTTCTGGTACTCAAAAAGACATTTTAGAAGAATGCAAACAACTCGAAGAAATTTGGGCTACTCCAATGGGGCTGTTTGAAGTCAAAACATCAAAAAAAACAAAATCATTGTCGCTTGCTAAAGCGGGGAGCCTTGGTTTAATTCATCATGCACATATTGAACAAGAGGTTGATGGTATCTGGCTTTCTTTAAGTTTTAGCCAATCCTTACAAACTTTTTACAGTTCACAAAATAAAGTGTTTCGTAGTCATTCACCAAGACCTTCTTATGTAAGTATCAATCCTGTTGTGATTCAGTCTATGGGACGTAGGGCGAGCATTAAAAAAGTCATAAATTATTTATATCTCGAATACTCAAAGCAAGAGTTAAATGATGCGGTGATTAACAACTGGCATTCTGTTCCTATTGAATGCAAAAATATAAATTCTTTTCATAAAGAAATGTTAGTCAATGTGCCTTCATTGTACGATCATGGAGTTTTAGGTTGGAATATTTCTGCACCAAATATGAAATTATCTGAACTTAAAAATAAAATTTCTGAAAATAAACAGTTTCAATGTCAAAATGTTGGAACTGTTGTGTATTGTTGGCAGCTTTCGCATCAAGCAAAAGAAGCCATAGAACTCGAGCAGGCTATTAGTGATAAATTGACTGCTTTATCTCACAATTTCGCGATGGAATCGCAACAGCAGACAACAGCTTCGCATGCTTTTTCAAAGTATATTGCAGCATCACAGCCTGATGAAACACTTTTTCCAGAACCTCCAGCAGATGAACTTAAAAAAGCTCGTAAAGAAAAAGCATTAAAAATAGAAAAATTTGAAAAAAAGGCAGAAAAAAAAGTTGTTGTTCCAAAATCTGAGCCATTAAATAAAAAAATTATTAAAAAAGTTCCACCATGTACGTTATTTGATTCTACAGAAAGTCCTCATCTTAATGTATCGTCCAAAGTGGTGCAGGATACGGTATCTCCTAGAAAAAGCCTTGTTAAAAAGAAAGTAATTTCTGTAAAAGATACGTTGTCTGATAATGAATTTTTGGTATTAGTTTCTGAGTTTTATGAGGCTTTAAAACCGTTGCAAAAAAAGGCTTTTGAAAGAGAGCGAGCGGGCATGACTCCCGAACAGTTTAGAGTTTATATGACGCCAATTCTTAAAAGAAAAATTAGTAAAAAAACTATTTAGCCAGACTGAGCAGAAACCCTCTTGATTCATTAAGAGGATGAATGCGAACTGACAAAGCCAAGTTTTCGCAAGGAAACGCAGGCGAGAATTGAGAATATGCAAGATAAGAACATCTCATAAATACGGCTAAATTTTTTAATGCTTAACGTTTTTCATCGCTTCTAAAACGCGTTTTTTTGCTAATGGAAAGCTTTCTGCTTCTAAAAACTGTATCTCAGTATTGGTAAATTTACTAAGCACCCAATTTGCGGTGGCACTTTTGTGTTCGGGTTTACCGATTCCCACTTTTACGCGGCTAAACTGATTAAAGCCTGTTTTAAGGAGAATATCTCTCATCCCATTATGACCACCATGTCCTCCGCCAACTCGCATTTTTACTGCGCCAAATGGCTGATCGAGGTCGTCAAATATTGTAATAAGTTGATTTTCTTGGGCTTTAAAAAAATTTAAAGCCTGCTGTACACATGAACCAGAGAGGTTCATGTATGACATAGGCTTCATTAAAAACACATCATGCCCGTTCCAAGTTGCTCGGGCCGTGAGCGAATTAAATCGATTTTGTGAGACCGAAACACCAGCTTCTGCTGCAATTTGGTCTATAATCATAAAACCGATATTATGCCGCGTATTTTCGTAAGAGGTGCCGGGATTGCCAAGACCAACGAGAATAAACACTGTGCATTAAACTTTAACAAGAGAAGCAAGCGCAAGATTTTTGCCCTTACCAGTGCGAACAGTCATGCCTTCAGCTAGTTTGATATCAAATAGCTGAATAGATTGGTCTACTTTAAGGCCACTCACATCAACTTCAATCGCTTCTGGAAGTTTAGACAAAGGAGCCTTAACTTCAAGGTAACGAGTACGGATACTAAATGACCCTTCTTTTTCTTGTTCGCGAGTAAGGCCTACAAAGTTCAAAGGCACGTGCACTCGAACAATATCGTTAGGCTCAACTTCTTGAAAGTCGAAATGAAGAGGTTTGTCATTTAAAGGGTTTACTTGCACTTCGCGCATGAGAACGTTTTTCTCAACACCATCAAGTTTAAGCTTGATAACACGAGAGCGAGTATGGCATTTAGGAAGGTCATGTGTTGCGATTTCAATTTTAGTTGAAATCCCTTTTTTATAAAGAATGCCTGGTACAAGTCCGCTATGGCGTTGCTTGCGAATGGCACCTTTGCTTGCATCTTTGCGCATAGTAGCGCAAATTACAGTATTTTCTATGGTCATGAGATACTCCATTTGAGGTAAACAGCTCACACCGCTAAAGCGGCTGCGTTTTTCGTCTTTGTTCTACCTGCTTAACATCACGTAGTTCCAACGATGATCTATGGTTAGGTGACGAAACGCTAGCACAAAAGCGGAAAAACGTAAATTGATCGTTTGTTCTTGACGAGCCTTTGAAAGAACGGGTCAAAACCTTAGATTGCTTAGAACCGACCAAAGGACGGTGTAGAGGGCTTGAATATATCAAAAAATCTTTTGGAGCAAGAGAAGGTTTTCTAATTATAAAAAAAAATCAATTCTTTTTATTTAGTGATGAGAAGTCTTGTCTGTAATCAGGGATGCAAAGCTTGTAATCATTAAAATAATTTGTCATCTTTATGACCTAATTAAAAATCGCCAGTATTTGATTTTTCTTGGCTATTTCGTTTATAACTTCTAAACTAACTGGTTTGTCTCCGCTACCATAACGTTAACTATGGAGTTACCAATGAAAATCTCTAAGATTATTGCATGTTCATCAATTATTTCGCTTGCGGTGATTGCTTCTAGCTGCTCGAGTACCAACACAGCATCGGGCACGAAGCCAGCAACATCAGGATCTGAGTCCACCGCTAAGGTGGCAACACAAACTCCAGACTCTTCGCTTATTTTAAAGACTATTTACTTTGATTTTAATAAGTACGTTATTCGTGAAGATCAAAAAGATAGTGCAATGCAAATTGCTGAAAAGTTAAAATCAAGTTCTTCTCTAGAAATTCAGATTCAGGGTAATACAGATGATCGTGGTTCAACTGAGTATAATATCGCGCTCGGTCAAAAACGCGCTCAAGCATTAAAGAATTTTTTAATTTCAAATGGCGTGCAAAACAATATTGAAACAATTAGTTTTGGCAAAGAGCGTCCTGCTGTAAAAGGAAATAACGAAGATGCGTGGGCTAAAAATCGTCGAGATGATATTGTTAAATTAAAATAATTTAAACTAATAAATAAGTTTTTAAAAAAAATATCAATACGTAGTTTGATTAGATTTTAATTGTATTCATGTTTTCTTCTAACGACTCTACAATATCTTTTAATGTGAGTTTATTTCCTACAAGTAAGGTTTGTATTCCTAAAATATGAGCAGGAAGATCGTAATACGGGTCGTTGCCAATCATAATCGTTCTTTCTGGAGCTGCTCCAATTTTATTGAGAGTGTCATTAAAAAATTGCGTGTGTGGCTTAGTGCTTTTCATGACATCCCAAGAAGTGACTAAGTCAAAATCATGGAGATACAAATCGCTTGCTTTGAGTCTTAATTCTATTTCTCTTCTACCAAAAACAGGATTTGTTGCGAGCGTAATGTGGCGGTTGCTTGCATGCAATAAATCAACCAGTTTACGAGCATTGGGATCAGAATGTAAAAATAAACAAATAAATGGGTAATCGGAGTCAAAAAATTTAGCAATAAATCTTTCAATTTTTTTTCTATTTGCATTTAATTCAGAAGACAGTGTTTCAAAAAAAGCTTCTTCATTAGATTTAAATGAATGAGATGATAATAATATTTCTTTTGTTTTTTGGGCGGCTTTTATGAGTTTAGAAAATGAGCCTAGACTCCGCATTCTAAACAACACACCAAGAGCAAACAAATTGTGAAAAAGTGCACCCGGTTGGTTGATAAGAGTGCCATCCATATCAAGAAGAACGTGGGTTTTACCATCCCACCAGTCTCCAGAAAGAGTAATTCTATTTCGAATTCTTTTTAATTCTGATGACTTTTGTTTAACTTTTTTAAATTCAGAATTTTCTTTTCTTATCTTCATTATGAAAGCACCCCTCTGGGGATAAAATAACAAAGTGTTACTAAACATCAATATTCATTTTTTATGAACTAAAGTCAATTCACTAACAGGCTAAACCAACAGGATTTGTATCGCTTTTATTTCCAACCGTAATAAATATTTCTTCCACCATTTTTTGTTCAAAAGAATTTGTAGGATAAATTTTAAATAACTGAGTTAATGATTCTTTAGTGGTGTTATTGAGCTGACCAGCTCTTTCAAGTCCTTTAATTAAGAAGTAAAGACTTTGAATAGATGCATTTGTACTAATATTATTTTGCATTTTTTCAAGCCCAACAGAAAATTGCCCTTGTGCTACAAGCAGGTATCCATGAAGGACTTTTGTGTCTAAAGGAACTTTTTGAACATTATCATAAGAATCAATTGCAGCCTCTAAAAGGAGTTGTGCTTTTTTTAGATCGGTACCTCGCATTGTCATACTGAGGGCTTCAAGCTCAAAAAGTTTTTGTTTTGTAAGCTTTGCAGCAGAATCTTTATTGCTTTTTGCAATAGAAAGCCATTCGTCGACAAGCGGCCAATTTCCAGAAAGACTGTAAATTTTAGCAATGCAGGCAGACAGGGTCGCAAAGTTTAATCCCTTATTTATATTTTTATTTTTAAGTAGCAGTAAAAGCTCTTGAACTGCAATACGAGAGTTAAAACCAGCACCTGATTTTGCTATAAATTGTAATAAATTTTCGCTGATATTGTTAGTAATGAGAATAGCGCATTTAGATAATATCCAGGCATATTCAACTTGATTATTTTCAATACAATCATTTCCATATTTAATCGTTTTTTGGGCTAATGTGTCTTTTTCTGAATCTTGAATTTCTGTATTTAAAATTACGTCTTCTAAATTTTTAATTAACTCTTCATTATCTTTTAAAAACTTATTATTTTCTATATTAAGAGAAGATCTTAATAGCAATATTAAATACGAAGGATTCCAAGGATCGCTACTGAGAGATTTTAAAATTTCATTGTATGAGTTCTCAAAGTTACCTTCAGAAAAATATGTTGCAGCAATGCTCCAATGCATTTCATTAGCTTGTTGTTCTGATAAAGAACTAAGCAAAAGACCTTCTTGAGCAATTTTACGGGCTGTAACATAATCTCGTGTTTTAAGAAGAAAGAATATATATCTTAATATACCATCAGTATTATAATAATCTCTTACAAACATGGATGTAAAATATTCTTTCGCTTCTTTGTAATGACCGAGTTTAGAATGAATTTCTCCAAGATAGTAGTGAATTTCTGGATCTGAATTATAAATTTTGTTTAATTCTTCGAGAATGTTTAAAATATTTTTGCTGTGAGGTTCTTTGAGAATTAAGTCTCGCACTTGATTTTTTTTGAGCATATACTCAGAAATATTGACATGAGCAATTTTTAAACCACAAATCAAAATACAAAAACGGATTTCTGGGCTTCCATGTGTGTTTTTGTAAGATACTTTTAAACACTCTAATAAACCTTCTGAAGGATTATTGCTAACACAGTGAGATGCAGTCTGAATGACAAGATCTAAATGAGATTCAGAAGAAATTAAGACGGTAAAATAACACATTCTCGCTAAGGATTTTAAACCATAATCTTCGCAAAGTTGTGCAATAAAATAAAGCTGATTCATGTCTCGCGGAGATTTTTTACAAGCTATAACGATATTTTCGACTTCTGCCCGGCTTGTTTCTGCTGCTTCAAAGTTATTTGCAAGTTTATACGCTTGCATTGAGCCAAGTAAGTTAAGAACTTCTATTTCAACAGGAACTTCTCCGTACTGCCGTTGCAACCATTCTGCTAATATTTTTAGCGATTGTATCGCATTTTTGTAGTCTCCAGCTTTGATAAATTCATTATAAAGCTGTGTATGGGTTTCGAGGTGACCATGAACTAGAAACTTATCTAAAGACTCAAATTTTTCAGAATAGTTCGCCCCAAAATCAGTCACAACGCCAAGTTGTTGTAATTCTGTTAGAGTTGCTAAGGTCGCAATCGAAGAATTATTGAGTTTATAAGACTGTGTCCATAATTCGAGAGCTTCTTGAATGCGGCCAATACCTTCTAAAGCACACCCGGCAACATACCATGCGGCATAGTTGTCAGGATAGTTAGTTTGGAGTTCTATGGCCTTATTATAAATTTCTTCTTTTTCTGAAGAGGTTTTATTGAGTTGATCTAAATTTTCTGGGTTTGCGAAATCTTCGGGGTAGTAATCATCAGGGATATCAAGTGCTCTATTAATTCTTACTTTCTTGTTTGACAAAACATGAATTAAAGGCATTTTAATATTCGGTGAGTAGGTGATTTCTTTGTGATGTGGAAAAAAACTCTTTTTTAAATCAGTTTTTTTATCTTTATCGAAATCGTACTTCGAAGCAATTCGTATTTTTGTTAAAATACTAGCAAACTCAATTGCTTTAGATTCGGGGTGTTTTTGAGCAAGCTTTTGTAAATCAATCAGAAGTTCAGAAAGTCCGTCTCGTTTTGAGGCAACTTCGACTCTTCTAAAAAGTACTTCATAATCATTAAAGTATTTTTTTGAAAGTTGTTTTAATATCAATCCTGCTTTTTCAAAGTCATGAACAAATATGTATTTGTTTGCTGTTTTTAAAAGATTTTGGGATAGATTGGAGTTAGAGTTTTTAAAACGAGCCTTTTTGGATAAGTTAAGGCATGATCTAGAAATTCGCCGTAATTTCGTATTTTTTTTGGGCGAAGTTTTAGTATTTGCCTGCATAAATTCTCCAACAAATGTTTGACTCTTTTACTGGTTCGGACTTTTTTAAAGAGAATTGATGTTTAATTTAAAAAGTCATTATTTCGTGCTTTTTGTGCAAAGAGGCTTTAGTGTAATTTAATGATTATACAGATTATTGTGGAGTAGTTTAGAAAATGCAAAAGATTCTTGGTCTAGACATTGGAAGTTATTCGGTTAAGGCCACAATATTATGGAATGATTTTAAAAATTTTACAGTTAAAAAAATTGTTGAACAGAAAATTGATTATAAAGAAGGCGTTGAGCATAACGCAAGTTTAGTGACTGCAATTGATATCTTAATTCATGAGAATCAACTTGAGTATGATGTTGTTTATGCGGCGCTTGATTCTCGATCAGTTTCAATAAGAAAAGTTGATTTTGAGAATATACGCAAGCGAGATATTTTGGGTTTTTTAGAAAACGAGCTCGAAAGCACCAGTCCATTTGACATGGAAGAAACTATTCTTGATTATCAAATCATAAAATATTCAAAAACGAGCTCTGCTGTTTTAGCTGTTCTATGCCAAAAATCTGTAATCAAAAATTTCTTGGATGTAGTTGAAAAAGAGCATTTGCGAGTTAAGGTACTAGATATTGACAATTTATCATATTTAAATATGAGTTCATTTTTAAAAATAAATGCTAATAATGATTTGGTTACAGAAAATAAAGAAGAAAAAAAGAAGAAGAAGTTAAAAAAAATTGTTTTTTAATTGCAAATATTGGACATAGTAAAACAACTTTAACTTTTATTAATGATAATAATGTATTATATACTCGAATTATTAATATTGGTGGATTGTATTTTAATCAAGTACTAAAAAATAGATTTGATATAAGTATTGGGGAAGCAGAAAGTTTAAAATGTTTTGTTAGCTCAATATTAATAAACGATGATGAATTTAATAATAATAAAGAAAATATGGTTGCACAAGTATTAAATGAAGCTGTTACTGAATTGGGATTAGAAATTTTAAGAACTATTCAAGCGTTTGTTGCAAAAGAAAATTTAAATATTACATCTATTTTTTTAACAGGCGGTTCTAGTAAAATAGCAGGAATTGACAGTGTTTTTCAAGAGCTATTAGGTATTTCCGTCTCTTTTTTATTAATTCAAGAAGATAAAATATTATTTGATTTAAATGATGAAAATATTAAAAACTCAGATGAAATTGCAAAAAATTTAAAAGTTTTTTCTCAATCAATTGCAATATCAATGCGAGGTCTTCCATTAATTAAAGAGATTTCTAAAATTAATTTTAGAAAGGGAGAGTTTGCGCAAATTAGTAATTATGATAAGTTAATTAAGCAAATATTCTTATATTCGTCAATTGTCGCTATTGTTCTTTTTTCTTTAATGTTAAGTTACTTTTTTAGATATTTTATGTATAACAAAGAGATAAATGATTTAAAAACAAATTTTAGAAGAGATATAATAAGTTTGTTTTCAGGAGAGCCAGCCTCTTTAAGAATGATTTCTGGAAAAAAAGATTGGGATTTTATTAATTATGGTAAAGAATCCCTCATTCTTTTGCAGCAAAATATGAGCGATAAAAAATTATTTTTAGAACAATTTTCTTCTTCTGAAACTCCATTGCCTCTTAAAATTATGAATCAAGTTTCTCAATCTATTCCAAGTACAATGTATTTTGAAGTTTCGGAGTTTAGAGTTCAAGATAATCAGTTTTATATTGAAGCAGAAACTAATGACCCAGAAAATATCAAAAAAATTATTAATATTTTATCTAAAATAAATTTAATTAGTAATGTAACAAAGAAATCGCAGTCTGTTAAAGTTGGGACAGACAAAAAAATTACGCATTTTTCTTTAGTAGCAAACGTTGTAGAAAGATAAATTATGGCAAAATATGCTGAATATTTAAATCAGGCAATTCAATCAATAAGAAATGTTATTTTTGGCGAAAATAATACACGCCTAGATTATATAATAGAAAGCTTTTATAAACTTCGATATGAAGTGAGATCTCGAATTATTGTAGGTAGTATTTTCTTTGGAATTTTATTTTTTATAAGTATGTTAATAGTTTATTTTTTTAATATGGCTTCTATGCAAAATCGACTTGATGAGTCTTATGAAAATGTAAATAAGTTAAAAAATATTAAATCTTCCTATGTTGCAATCAATCAAAATTTTGAAGAGTTAACTCAAAATATTTATAATAATAACTCTAATTTATCACTCATAACTGTACTTGAACAAAAAGCAAAAGATATGAGTATTCAAACGCAAGGCTTTCCAAACAAGCCGGTGTTGTCAAAATTTCCTGGTCATAGTCCTTTGCAGGCAAAGTTCCAGATTGCTAGTGTAGAATTCAAGCTGATAGGAGTGAGTATTAAAAAAATTATTGAGTTTTCAAATGCTGTTGAGCAATTACCAAATAAACTTAAAATTTCTAAGTTTCGCCTGCTTTCTACAACAGATGCAAAACTTTATTTTGATGTGTTGTTAACGGTGGAAGCAATTGTTCCAATAAATTAAAGAAAATTTTAATTATTAAGGTTATTATGAGTTTTTTTAAAAGAAAACATATTTTAGGTTTGGTTTTTTTATTTATAGTTTTTATAATAATAATAATTTATCAAACATTTCCATATAATATTTTAAAGGAAAATATTACAAATAAAATCAATAATCAGTTACAGCTAGAAAAAATTCCATTAAAAGTTGAAATAAAAAACATAAGGCCATATTGGGTTACAGGCATACAAATTGATGATTTAGCGATTAAAAATCAATTTGAATTCAATAATTCTTTTATTCTTGATTCTATTATAGTAAGAATAAAAATTTTGCCACTTTTTTTAGGCAAAGTTTCTGTTAATTTAAAATTGTCTCAGAAAAGCGGCTTATTAAATGCAGCATTTTCTGCTCCAATTAATTCTTTAATAAACAATAATTTTTTTCCAGAAAAAGCTAGTGTTATTATAAAGAAGTTTTCTGTTGATAGACTTTCCCAGGTTTTATTGAAAGCTTCGATGTCTGGTATCAATTATAATGTAGCTCTTCTCGAACCAATAATTAATCACATTAATTTTGGAGGAGATTTAGATGGATTTATGATTTTATCAAATCCTAGCTCACTCGATGTAGATTTAAATTTATTAAATTCTTATTTAGGAATTGATAATGAATCACTTGAATTTCCTAATCAAGATTTTTCTAAACTAAGATTAAAGCTTAAATGGGATGGAAATGACATTGAAATTTTTAAAGAGACAGAAATTATTTCCAAAAATATTGATATTGAATTTTATGGTACTGTTGAAACTCCTCCGGCGTTAAGTAGAAATCCAGCAAATATAAATTTATTTGTAAATTTTTCTCTTAGCGGAGAAGTCGAAAAGAATTTTGGATTTTTAATTCCTCAATTATTAAATTGTCCGAGTAGCTCGATGTTAGCAGGGTATTTAAAGGTTCAGCTAACAGGAACTTTAGATGAACTAACTTGTCGTTAATTTAAGAATTTTATTTTCAAAACCAAATAAGGATAATCCACCACCAGAATGAATAATTAAAATATTACCTTTTAGTTTAGATTCTGTTATTATTTTTCTAGATTCAAAAAAAAGTTTTGAACTGTAAATTGGATCTGTAATTATACCATATTCACTAGATATTTTTTTAATTTCATGAAATGTCTTAGAATTTGTGGAGCCAAAAGATTTGGCATTTGAAGGAAAGTATAGCAAATAATTAATAATATTAGTACCAATTTTATTAAAATTTTTTTCAAATTCAACTTTAAGATTTTCTAAATTGCTCTTAAATGATTCTTGATTTCCAGATAATAAAAGTACATGAATAATAGTCTTTCTCTTTAAAAACAAAAAACTTAAAATTAGTGAAATTGCAATAAATCCTGTCCCTGCATCTATAAAAATATGGTTAAATTCTAAATTATAGTCGAGTTCGTTTTTAATGATATCCAATGCCAGAGTGCATGCTCCGGGTAAAGCCTCAGGGCAAAATGCCCCTTCAGGTATATATCCTACCTTTTTATTAACCAATTTTTTTTCATTAATATAATTTAAAATATATTTTTCGATTTCTGATAAAGAATTTTCAATCCAATAAATAGATTTTTGATTGACAAATAATCTTGTTAGAAGATAATTTCCTGAAATTTTTTCCTTTTTTTTACCAAATAAAAATAAAATAGGTGAGATTTCGTTTTCAATTAAAAGTTGAGTCGCTGTAAGAATATTGTTTGAATGAGAACTTCCAATAATAATAACTTCATTAAAATTTTGTTTCTTTATAAATGGAATTAAAGAAAGATACTTTCTAATTTTACTACCGCTAGCTCCAAACCCAAGCTCATCATCTCTTTTTATAAAAACTGTTGTTTCTTTGTTAGTCAGTTTAAATAATTTATGAATTCTCGAATTTTGGGGATATTTTTCAAAATTAAAATTATTAAATTTTTCTTTAAATTTATTAATATTATTGTTTGTCATAAAAGAAAACTCAAAGTTATAAGCTAAAAAATACCAGTCACCATAAATTGAGCTCCTGGTTTAAAAATATTGTCGTTTTTAGGCATAACTCGAGAATAATCAAACTGTAAAGTAAAATTTCCAATTAACCATTCAAGAAAAAAGTAATTTATAGCAGCAGCGGGCGAAATTTTATAGCTACTTTGCATTTGTGTTGAAAATGTGTATAAAATGTCAAGAGCGCTCGTAATATTTAGACTTGTTTTAGAATTTAATGAATATGTTGCACTAGGTTTTGCTATAAATTCAATAGTATTGCCAACATTACTTGAAGTTTGAAACATCATTTGTTCTTGGGCTTGTAAACTGAGATCAAACATAATGTCTTGAAATTGTCCTAAATTAAGCAAATAATATTGATTATAAATAATTCCACTCTTTTTATCACTAGTGGCTCTGTTTGATGAATCAATTTGTAAGCCAATATTTAAATCTAAATTTTTATAACTACCGCCCATTAAAAAATAAAAGGTATCAATTTTTTGATTTACAAAAATATTACCAAAAGTTTCGTAAATTTTTACTGTACTTTTTTCTTTAATCGTTGAATTTGCTTCCCAACGTTTTGTTTCATATACGCTTCCTTCTAAAATTATTGTATCAAGTGCACTATATTGCTGTGAAAAGTTTTTTACATAGAATGCTTTTCCGCTTCCCCCAATAAACCAGCCATTATCATTATTGGAAAGTGATGTATCGTAAGTAAAAACTCCTCCAATTAAACTTCTCATTACGCTTTTTTGCGAATATTGCGAGGGCAAAGATTGATTTTGTCCTAATGAGAGAGCGTTGTTATCGTATTGTAAACTAACAGGAACAATTAATGACCAAGGTTTTTCAATTTTTAATTTTTGAAGATATTGACTTGCTGAATGTCTTAAGGCTGGATCCAGATCATTATCCCAAACAGCTGTTTGAAATGAGCTATTTGCGAGAATTGATTTGTCATTAAAATAATATGCGACCCCTACGTAATATTCGAATTCATGAGCCAGTTTGCTATCGGATTTAGAATTAATTCTTGCTAAAATAAATGCTTTTTCTGCTTCGAGATAATTTTTTTCATCTAAATATATCAAGCCTAAATTCCAGTGAGCCATAGCAAATGAATTATTCATATTTTTTGCATATACTAAATATTTCTTTGCTTCTTGGTTTTGATACAAACCTTTCTTTGCTAAACCTAAATAATAAGATATTCTAATATCTTTATTTATATAAATTTGATATGGTGAAAGTAGATTAATTGTTTCAAAATAAGCTTCATTTTCTATGTAAAAACTTGCCTTTTCGAGCACTTCATTTAAATTTTCTAAGTCTAATGAATTCGATACATCACCTTTTAATTCAAATTCGGTTGTTGTTAGTGTTCTAAAATAATCAATTTCTGAGCTATTTGGTGTTTTTAAAGGATATACTTTACCATCACTTGTAATTTTAAGCTCTAGCCCAGCAGAAATTACGGCTTTATTACTTTCGTATTTTTTATAATCATTTTTATTTTGATTAAATAAATTAATATATGCTTCGCCACCAAAGACAATAATTTTTGTATAAAAATTATTATGGGTATCCTTTTCTATTTCTCTAATAATTGCAACATCACCCCCTCTTGGTATTGTGATTATTGCCTCTAAAGTTTCTATTTTAATTTTGTTATTGAAATTTTCTGCTATTGATGGAGCATCATTTTTAATACCTGAAGCCTTTACTTTAATTTTTCCGTAATTAAGAATCCCGTTTCTAATATCAGAGGAACTATCGTTTTCTATAATTGTAAGACTAGTAGAAGGAAGTAAATACCAAACTCCAGATTTTGAGTCTGCAATTCTTAATGTATCCAAATTATCTGTTTGAAAGACTCCATGATTCCAGTTAAATTTTTTGCCAATTGAACCAATGTACATAATATAATCACTTTGAATTAATGTACCTTTACCCATTACTGCGCTTACTGTTTGTGTGGTAAAACTGTTTTCTGGGAAATCGATTGGTTCTAAATATTTTGTTTCTTTATTAAATAATTTTGCGTTAAAAGTATCTTTGGGGTGCATTTCAAATTCATAGCTATATGTTGTGCCACCAAATTGATTGTAAGTAATAATTTGTAGAATGGGAATAGTCTTTTGAAAATCAGATTCTTTAAGTACTAAAGGGCAATATAAACCTGTACATACAATTTTATTATTTATTATCCAAATTATTCTAGAATTTTGTGAAGAAAAATCATCAGATGTTGTTACTTCTAACAGTACTTCTTTTCCATAAGATGTGTGAATACTTGTTGGCGGCCCTGATTGTAGAGTGGGAATTTTGTTGTTTTTAATTTTGCTTGGAGCTGTGATTGAAAAAGAAATTTGTTGAAAACATAAAATAAAAAAAAGTAATAAAGTAATTTTATAAATTAAAAAACATTTATTCTTATTAATTTTTTTCCTCATACGTTTCTCCAACAAGGAGACTCAAAACTCTTTTAAGTTCAGAAATAGATGCTGCTTGATCCTTGTTAAAGTGTTGTTTTCTAATTGCAAAAATCAGCTTACCTTCTGGTGATATTCTCATTCCTTTAACTTTACGATTACAAACATCTAAAATTCTCTTTACGAGTATTTCGCTTGCTTCATCATAAGAATCTGGTTGTAAAATACCTTTGCCTAATCGCAGTTCCGTACTGTCTTCGCTCACAATCAGCGAAGTTGCGCCAAGTGTAATTAACCACCTTCTAATTCGAACGAGTTCTGCCAGATTTTTTACTTCAACAGGAAGTGTACCAAATCGATCTTCGCATTCTGTAATGAGGTTTTGCAATAAGGTCTCGTTGCGGGCACCAAAAAAACGACGGTATGTTTTTAAACGTTCTTTAGAATTTACAATGTAATTTTCTGGTATATGTGCAATAAAAGGAATTTGAATTTCTACATCAGTATTTGTTGTAACCTTATTTCCTCCTAAATTTTTAATTGCGTCATCGAGCATTTGTAAATATGTTTCTAGACCCACATCAGAAACTTTGCCGCTTTGCTCATCTCCTAAAATATTTCCAGAACCTCGCATTTCCATGTCGTGACTAGCAATCACAAAGCCGCTGCCCAGCTCTTGATGTTCTTTTAATATTTCTAAACGCTTTATGCCTTCTTGATCTTCTTTTGAGTTTTGTGAAGTTAAAAAGTAGGCATAGCCACGCGTTGAGCGTCTACCAACTCTGCCGCGAAGCTGATACAGTTGTGCTAAACCAAAATGATCTGCATTTTGAACAATAATTGTATTAACGTTTGGCATATCAATTCCAGATTCAATGATGGTGGTACATAGTAAAACCTGATATTTTCCATCTAAAAAATCAATAATCGTTTTTTCTAAGTCTTTTTGTGTCATTTTCCCATGGGCAATACAAATTTTAGCTTGTGGTAGAAGGTTTTGTAAATATGAAAATACGGTATTTAATTCTTCGACACGGTTGTGGACATAAAATACTTGACCACCTCGATGGAGTTCAAATTGAATGCTTTCTTTAATTGTTGTTTCTTCAAATGGGCAGACAAATGTTTTTGTTGCAAGTCGAGATTTTGGAGGTGTGGTCAGTAAACTCAATTCTCTTAAGCCAACCATTGCCATTTGTAAGGTTCTAGGAATTGGTGTGGCAGTCATTGTTAAAACATCAACCCCATAAGACATAGACTTAATTTTTTCTTTTTGAAGCACGCCAAACCGTTGTTCTTCATCAACGATAAGTAAACCTAAATCACGAAATTCAATGTCTTTAGAAAGTATACGATGAGTGCCAATTAAAACATCGATTTCACCTTTTTTAAGTTTTTCGAGGTGCTTTGAAGACGATGTCACAGATCTATCGAGTATTGAGATATTAGCAGGAAATTCTGCAAAACGTTCTTGGAGAGAGCGAAAGTGTTGATGAGCCAAAACTGTAGTAGGCACTAACCAAGCAACTTGTTTGCCATCTAAGATGCATCGATAAGCAGCGCGCATTGCGACTTCTGTTTTTCCAAAGCCAACATCACCGCAAAGAAGGCGATCCATTGCTTTAGGTTCTCCCATATCGATCATAATTTCTTTAATCGCTTTAAGCTGATCAGGAGTTTCGTCAAAAGGAAATGCGTCTTCAAAAGCAATATATTCTTCATCAATTTTAGAAAAAGCATGACCTAAAGTCATTGCTCTTTTGGCTTGATGTTCCATCAATTCTTTGGCAAGTTTTTCGACGTCTTGTTTCGCTTTTGTTTTTCTTTTTTCCCATGAAGAGTTTTTGAGCGTATCTAACGAAGTGTTATCGGAACTGCCAATATATTTTTGTACAAGATTGAGTTTGTGAACTGGAACATAAATTTTATCGTTTTCGGCATATTCAAGCACTAAAAAATCGCCAGTAATGTCATGAATTTTAATGGTCATTAGTCCGCGAAAACGAGCAATTCCATGTTGCACATGAACAACCAAATCACCTTCAATAAAGTCTGCGTATTGAGCACTTAAAAATGCTTCTGAGTTTTCTTTAGAAGAGTTTTTATTTTCGTTATTTTCAAACGTTTCAAAAGATTCTACGTTTGCAATTCCTCTAATCCAATTTTCTGAAACGGCAAGAGTGTTAGAAAATGGAAGGTAAAAGTACTCTTTTGCGTTTAAAATACAAAATTGAATTTTTTCGGAAATATTTGGGTATTTTGTGATTGGTGATAAAATGTCTTTAATATTAAGTTTTGGTGGTTCTTCAAAATTTAAATTATTATTGTCAATATTAAAATATTTAGAACTAATTCCTGCAAATTCAATAAAGCTATCATTTGAGTTAGATAGAATTAAAATATTATTAATTACATTATTATTTATCAAATAATTTAATTTTTCAATTCTATTAGACATTTTTTGTTTTTCAAATGGCTTTAAAATTGAAATAATATGATCAGGAATAAAAAATCGAGATGAGATTAAATTATTTTCATTAAAATAATCTTTGGTTTTACTGATTTTAGGAAAAACAGTCTCTATTTTACCTACGGGATAATTTTTTCCAGTAGCATTAATTAAAGAGTTTTCATAAATTTTTTCAATTTCTAGAAGCGGCTTAATAAAAGCATCTGCTTCGCAAGCAAAAGAAAATAACAACTTTTTACTTTTCTTATTTGCAAGATCAAAAATGTATTCGTTAAAAGAGGATATTTGATCAAAAGTAAACATGTAAAATATATCATCTATGCCAGGAAATGTTACGTTAGCTCTTAAGTCTTCTAACAAATTAGCACGTCCAACTCCCATTACTTTTTGACTTAATATCGACGCATTTAATTTCTCAATTGATTTTTCTAGTTCACTGGGATACGGCCAAACAAATTCTCTTGACGGTAAAATAGTCACTTCGTTTAATGTTTGAAATGATCTCTGATCAGTTATGCGAAAAGAACGAATTTTATCGACTGCATCATCAAAAATTTCTATGCGTGTTGGAGTTTTTTCTCCTGGTGTCCAAAAATCAACAATAGATCCTCTAATTGCAAATTCACCAATGTCTTCAACTCGCTGCACTTGTAAATAAACACGTTGCAACAATTGTTCCACCAATAAGTCAGGATCTATGGAATCGCCAACTTTAATTTGAAATTTATGATTATCAACCCATTGAGCTTGCGGAAAATTTCTTGTTAATCCGCTAATGCTACAGATAATAATTCGTGGAAAATGGGAGTGAATACAATATGCAGCTTCAATTCTTTTTGCGATAATTTTTTTTGCAGATTCAAAGCGAAACACACCCGCCTGAAAAAAACCAGGAATATATAAAATATCTTTATGAGTTAAATAATTTGCAGTTGCTTCTCTTATAAATTTTTCATACTCTTGTGCTTCTGATTCATTTGGTGTGACAATAATTCTGTTAAGTGATGGGTTTTCAATGAGAGAAGCAATTAATTCAATCAAACTCGACTCAACAGAAAATAATGTCATAAAACTATAGTTCCTTATTTTTAAAATTTATATTTTAAGTTATTTAAATTCGCTTTTTTGCTGTCTTGCAATTAAGTCTGTAACTGCATCTTGGATGGGCTTTTTTTCATACAATACACTATACGCTGTTTTGATTATTGATGCTTCAATATCATATTTTTTACATAATGAATATGCGCTATTTGCAGTTGTATAGCCTTCAATCACTTGGTTCATTGATTTCATTATGGATTCGCTATTTTCTCCTTGAGATATTCTAAAACCAAATTGACGATTTCTAGAAAGATTTCCTGTACAGGTTAAAATCAAATCGCCAACCCCACTTAATCCAAGAAATGTAATGGGATCTGCGCCTAGTTTTGTGCCAATACGAACAATTTCTGCAAGTCCTCGAGTCATAACAGCCGCTCTTGCATTGCTTCCTAAATTAAGGCCATCGACAGCACCGGCGACCATTGCAATCACGTTTTTAAGTGCGCCAGCTATTTCAATACCAATAACATCTTTAGAATCATAAACTCTAAAATAAGGTTTGTGTAATATTTTTGAAGTAATAGAAAGCAGTTCTTGGCATTGAGAAGCGACAACAACGCACGTTGGTTTTCCTTCGAGCATTTCTGTAGCAAAACTAGGACCACTTAATGCTCCTATGCTTGCAGAATTTTGCCAAAAATTTTGTAAAATTTGCGATGGTAGCAATAGTGTATTTTGTTCAATCCCTTTTGCGGCGGAAATAATTTTTATTTTATTTAAAAATTTTTTCTTTTTAGAAGTCTGTTTTTTTGTGTGTTCAATCATCCATTCGTTCACACTTCTGATACTTTGACATGGTATAGCAAGAATAATAAGACTATAATCACTAAAGCTTGATTTAAAATTTTCAAATGTTTCCATTTCACAATTTTTCAGCGTATTATGTTTTTGTAAGGATGCAAAGTTGTTGTTGTTTCTTGAAAGAATTGTAACAGGATTACTAGAGCTATGAATGCATGTTGCAATAGCAGTTCCAAAAGCTCCAGATCCTATAATTAAAATTTTTTCTTTTGGTGTTGAGGTCATTGCAGATTACTCCTTTAAGCTTCCTTCCAAATATCAATTACCTTTAATCTATTAGGAAGTGAAGAAGTTTTCTTGATAAAGAGAGGTTTGTAAAAATGAGTGATTTTGAAAAAGCGACTCATGCTGCAAAAATGCTTGTTGAGCATTTGGAGCAAAAAATTTTTGGTCAAGATGATGTGATTGAGTTGGCTGTAATTTCTGTAATTTGCAATGAGCATGCGTTGCTCACAGGGGCTCCAGGCGTTGCTAAAACAACTTTGGTGCGAAACCTAGCATCATCACTCGGTTGTAACTATAAGCGGATTCAGTTTACTCCAGACCTCACACCTTTTGATATTTTGGGTGGTGAAACCATACAATTTGATCAAAAAGATCCAAATTTAAAAAAACTCGCATTTGTTCCTGGACCAATTTTTTCACCTTTTATTTTAGCAGACGAAATAAATAGAGCCTCGCCAAGAACACAATCGGCGTTATTAGAAGCGATGCAAGAACGTCAAGTGAGTTTGGGAGGAGTGACGAGGCAATTGCCATTTCCATTTTTAGTATTTGCAACACAAAACCCTATTGAAAACGAGGGCACATTTCCTTTGCCTGAAGCACAGCTTGATAGATTTTTGCTAAATATTGAGATGCCTTATCCAGACTTTGAGGCTGAAGTGAAAGTTGCAGTATTATCAAAAAATCGCACGGATCTTACTGCGCAGCCAGAGGCTCAGTGGGTGCTAAATGCTCGAGCTGTGGTCGAAAAAATTTTAATTTCAGAAGAATTATTGCATGGAATTGTGCGGATTGTTCGCAATACCCGTCCTCAAGACTCTAAACTCTCTGTTGCCAAAGAATACTTGGAGTTTGGTGCAAGTCCTAGAGCAACTCAGGCATTATTAATTGCGAGTAAAGCATTAGCATTAATTCGTGGGCGTCATGAAGTGATATTTGAAGATGTCAGTGAGGTTGCGCCAGCAGTACTTAGGCACCGTTGTATTCAAAATTTTCGTTCTTTGTCTGAAAAAAGAACAACAACCAGTATTGTAAATCAAATTATTCAAGAAACAATTTTATAAAAAAGATAAAAAATAAATGAATATTAAAACAGAACAAGAAGAGCAAAAATATGCGTTATTTTTAGACGCCTCAGGCACTTTATTAGGTAGTTCTTCGTTTAATGCGCTTGGTGTCCAATTGCTTCCAGATACGTCTCATATTTTGAATGCAGTAAAACAGAGAAAAATCAATAATCATAATTTAAAAACAGGCGTGATTACAAGTTGGGGAAATCGAATAAACCCTATGCTTAAGGCATTAAAAATTGATACGTTTTTTGATGTTGTGGTCAGTGCAGATTCTATTATGAAAACCAAACCAAATCCTGAAGTTTTTCTTTATGCATGCAATAAGGTAGGGGTCTTACCGCAGTATGCAATTCATGTAGGAGATTCTTTATATGACGACGCCTTAGGTGCACAGTCTGCAGGATTGAATGGAATCTGGGTAAGAAGAGGTCATGTTTCTTTTGCAGAAGCAGATCAGTTAAAACATCCTGTGTTCGAAAATTTAAATGATGTGTTAGAATATATATCGCAAAAAATTATTCTCTAATTTTAGAAATTACAATTTTTTTAAAAATAACTTCTTCCACATCCATTAATTAAAAATGTATGAGTTTTAATTAATGTTCTATTGAAATTTTGATCTGTTAAAAAATGATTATTTTTAACTTTTAAATGGTGATGAAAAATTAGCATGAAATTTTGAAATCTATAGCATTTTAATTGTTCCTCTAATTCTGCTTGTTCTATTTCTGAGTGGTTTTTTTTATTAACTGTTTGTTGTAATAATACGGTTAATCTTTCGATTTTTTGCTTTACAGTTGAGTAAATATAATCATCAGAATGTCCTTCGTAACTTTTATCAAAAATTATTTTTTCAGTGTAACTTTTAGCACATTTTAATAATAATTCTTCTGGAGTAATTTGAACTTCACCAAACTCAACTATTTTTTGATAATTATTTCCATTTTTTTCTTGGCAATATCTAAATGACTCACTAATTATTGCCTTATAATTATTACCATTGGCTGCTGTTAGATAAAACAGCAAGGAACACGCAAGGAGAACTTTTTTTATTTTCATAAGATTACCTTTCTAACTAAAACGAAACGTTTATGTGTAAAAAAAACATTATGAAAGTTGACCTAGAAAGCGAAAAAGTCAATTATCTAAAAAAACCATAACCAATTTTATAATCATTTGTGATTTAGAAAATATAATTGATAAATATGATATAATTTAAATTATATAAATTATTTAAATATATTACAATAAAATTAGTGTTTTTTTATTTATGATGATATGTTGTTTGTTTTAGATTGCAGGTCTCTCTTAGAGTAAAACAAAAAACCGCTATTCCCTTTTTTTACTTTTAGGTGAGAAAAGGTTGATCTTTTTTTCTTCATAATGTAGTAACGCCCTCACTGCGGATGTGGTGAAATTGGTAGACACGCACGTTTGAGGGGCGTGTGCGCAAGCTTGGCGGTTCGAGTCCGCCCATCCGCACCAATTTAAAAAAGGCTGTCAACTAAACTTGACAGCCTTTTTTTGTTTTTACACTTAAGACCTATTTCACAGCATATCTATTACTGGTAAAAATCTATACGATGTTCTAAGGTCTGAAATTGTAAAATGCTTTGTATGTCCTTGAAAGGATTTACTAAGGCATGTCAACAATACAAGTTTTTTGGAGTTATTTTAAAATGGGTGCTTGGGAATATGTTTTGATCATAGCTATTGGAGTGGCTGTGGCAGCTCTTGCGTTTTTAGCTGTGCATACGATGAATATGCGCGCGCTAGCTCAAGAATTAAAGATTAAACATGCAGAAGCTGAAAAAAGGCTTTCAGAAGCCAGGCAGCAAGCAGAAGAATTGGTTAAAAAGGCATTACGAGAGGCAAAGGAGGTTGCAATCAATGAAGGTCGGGACTTTGAACGCATTCAGAGAGAAAAAAATTTAGAAATAAAAAAGATCGAAGCCCGAATTCAAAAGCGCGAAGAAACAATCGAAAAAAAAGCACAATCACTTGATGTAAAAGAAAAAGAGCTTAAACAAAAGCTTGAAAATCTTGAGCTAGAACAACACAAAGTCCAAAGTACTTTAAAAAAAGCAGAAGAAACCCTTGAAGAAAGTAAGTCTAAATTAGAAACAGTTGCAAGACTCTCGCAAGACGAAGCACGCGAGCAACTTAAAAAAGCAATTGAGGTTGAAGTGCGTAAAACAGCGAGTGCTGAAATTAGACTTGCTGAAGATGAAGCACATAAGGTCGCCGAGGAGCGTGCACGCAATATTATTGCAACATCCATTCAACGTATCGCAAATGAGTTTGTGACTGATGCCACTGTCTCGGTAATTAGCTTGCCTACAGATGATATGAAGGGGCGGATAATTGGTCGGGAAGGGCGCAATATTCGTACAATAGAACAAGCGACCGGAGTTGATTTGATTATTGATGATACCCCAGAAGCAGTTATTATTTCGTGTTTCAATCCTGTTCGAAGAGAAATAGCCAAAACGGCAATAGAACGTTTGGTTGCAGATGGTCGCATTCATCCTGCCCGTATTGAAGAAGTTGTGCAAAAAACTCGTGCAGAATTTGATCAAATGATCCGTGAAGCAGGAGAACGTTCTTCGTTTGACTGCGGCATTACCGGATTGCATCCAGAGGTAATACAGGCATTAGGAAAGTTAAAGTACATGACAACGGGAGGGCAGTCGGTATTGCAGCATTCTATTGAGACAGCGCAAATTGCCGGTATTCTTGCTTCTGAACTAGAGCTCAATGTGCGTATGGCTAAAAGGGCGGCTTTACTTCACGACATTGGCAAAAGTCTTGATGAAGAAACTGAAGGTCACCACGCTCATGTTGGCGCGATGTTTTTGCAAAAATATGGTGAAGCTCCAGAAGTTGTAGAGGCTGCTTTAAAACATCATCATGAAAATTTGCATGGTTCGAGCTTAATTACTGTTGTGGTTCAAACCGCCAACACATTAAGTAATTTTAGACCTGGTGCTCGTAAAGAATTTTTAGAAAAGGCAATTGATAGACTTAAAGATATGGAAACAACCGTAGAAAAGTTTGATGGAGTCGAGCAAGCTTATGTTATTAAATCTGGTAGAGAGGTGAGAGCTATGGTATCACCAACAGTTATGGATGACGAAGCGGTCACGCTTTTAGCAAAAACAGTTGCCAAAAAGCTTCGCGGGGATCTGCATCAATCGACTAATATTAAAGTTACTATGGTACGAGAACAGAGAGCGACTTATCTTGCAAAATAAAATTGCCTTTCAGTATTTTAAAGACGATCTTTTTTATTCCAACTTACAAAATCTTTTGAAGCCAAAACACCAAAGCATTAAAATTTTAATGATTGGTGATGTGTTAGGAAGAGGTGGAAGAAAAATTACCAAAACAATTTTGCCGCAACTTAAAAGAACTGCACAAATAGATTTTGTAACTATGAACGCAGAAAATTTAGCAGGTGGATTTGGAATTACATTAAAAATTTACGAAGAAATGAAGTTGGCAGGTGTTGATGTTTTTACAATGGGAAACCATTGGAAAGACAAAGCAGAAGTGCATGTTATTCGTAAAAATAATAATGATTTGGTTTTGCCGCAAAATTTAAATGGACTCAGCGATGTAGAAACTGTTCCCTCTTTTTATATTTCTGACCGTAATAAAAGTATTAGTGTTATTAATTTAATGGGCAATTTTGCTATGAAAGAAGAATACAAAGATCCTTTTTTAATTTTGCAAAAAGAAAAAGAAAATTTTATTGATAAGGTAAAGTCGGGTTCGCATATTGTGATTGCAGATATTCATGCTGAAGCGAGTTCAGAAAAACAGGCTATTGCTTGGTATTATGATGGAATATTGGCTGCTCAAATAGGAACTCATACCCATACTCCCACATCTGATGAACGCTTAACCAATAAAGGAACGGCATTTATTACAGATGTTGGTATGACAGGAGCATACGATAGTGTTATTGGAATGAATAAGGAACGAGTCATTTCAAGATATATTAATCCTAGCTTACGTTTGCCTTACGAAGTTGCTGACAAAGAACTTTGGTTTTGTGCTTTTTTAGTAGAAGTTTGTCCATCATTAAACACGTCTATTGCATGCCATCGGTTACAATGCCGAAACCTTGATGAGAAACACTGGATGGTGTCAAGTATTCTAAAAGTTTGAATTTTTTTAATAAAACATGTTAATTAATTTTTAAAAAGTATATGTATCAAGAATCAGAATTTTCTATTTCTTGATGTGCTAGATATATTGGAGTTAACATGTTAGATAGCGAAACAATTGTATTTTATTGTGAAAGTAAAGTAGCTCCGCTTTGGAGTTATGCTGCTCCAGCTAACTGCAGAGGAAGTTTCAATCCAGCAGTTCTTGGTCTTTTATTTTACATTGATAAAAATGCAGAATTAAAACCATCAGCAATAGATAAATATAGTTGGGATTTTAAACATCAACATTATAAATTAATATTAAAAGATAACTTATATTTTCAGAACGGGAGAAAGGTAACTGCAAAAGATTTTGAATTTAGCATTTTAAGATTTTTTTTTACTAAAGAAGCTAATATTGCTTCAACTTTTATGTCTAATCTTTTAGGAACAGAAAAAATACAGCGAGGCCAACCTTATCAATCGGGTGTTATTGAGGGTATACAAATATTAGACGATAAAACAATAATTTTAAAACCTGCTAAGTATAATCCAAACTTTCTTTATACTTTTGCACTGGCAGATTATGCGCTGGTTCCGCAAGAAGAATTACAAAATGATTTGTTAACATGGAAAACATGGCCAATTGGAAGCGGGCCTTATAAAGTTAAAAGTTTTGATGCTAAAACAGGAATTTATCATTTAAAATTAGATAAAGAAAAAGAATATCCGAATGCTCCTAAAAAAATATTATTTGAAAGTAATTATATTTATGAACCAGATTTGACTTTAAAAGATAAAGAAGCCGCAGTGAGTAAAAAATATAAAAAAGAAACAATGTTTGCTTCGTTTTATATTAGGCTTTTAAATTTTAATTTTTCTTCTAGTTTAGGAAAAGATCTAGATTTTAGAAAAGCTGTTTCTTTTGCATTATCGCAATCTAAAATTTCTAAAGCAACAGTTCCTAAAACACAACCTTTATATGAAACTATTCCTATAGGTGGAATTGGGAGAATTAATGTAGGAGAACTGCATAATATAAATGAAGCTAAAAAATTATTTAAAAAAGTTTTAGGAGAAAATTATAATAATACAATATTTAAAGTTCCATATACTCCAGATATTTATTTAGGTGAGGAGTATTTAAATATAATAAAAGATCAGTTAAGTTTGGCTGGATTTAAAGTAGAATTTGTTAAAACTACAAATTTGTGGAATCCATTTAATAATGAATTTAAAGATTCTCCAATGTATTTGTGTTCCCAAGGAGCAGATTTTATTGATCCGCTTGTTTCGTTTTCTAAGTACCGAAAAGGTGGTCCAGCTGCCGACAGATACCCCTCTGATCCTGAGTTAGGTGCTTTAATTGAAGAAACAAAAGATTCAAATAATAGAAATTTATTAAACGAAAGATTAAAGTTAATTTCAAATTATTTTCATGAATATAAAATAGTTATTCCATTATTTAATGTGCCTACTACAGCATATTATAAAGCTAATAAAATAAAAAATGTTGGTGATCAATTTGGTGGTGCAACATTTTATTTATTTCATGTTGAATTAAATAAAAAGCAAAAAATAAACTAGTAAAAATAGTATCAATTAAAATTTATTATACAATTTTAGAAACAATTTTATCTGCTAGTTTTAAAAATGTTTCCATAACACCTATTCCTTCTACTGCTACGGCCTTAATACAATCTTCTTCTGGTAAGTTAAAAGTTTCTTTAAGTGTTAAAAATGGCAGAGCATCGTATGAATCAGAGTGATTAAATTGATAAACTGTAGAAATTTTATTTTCATCAATTTGCAGAGAATTCATTAAATTTTTTAGATTTTGAGATTGAGCATTGTATTTTTCTAAATAACGCATACGGCTATCAATAATATGTATTATTCCATCTACACCAAGCATGAGGTTAATATTAACACTTTGCCATAGCTGGTTTGAAGGCAATGTGTACAAATGCATTCGAGATTTTCTGTTTGCAATTGTTTTATAGCTTAAAGGTAAAAAATCAAAAAAATTGTTTCGAGGTAAATCTTTTAAAACTGAAAAATTAGTTTTTTCTTTAGGCTTTTTATTTTTTTCTAAAAAGATAGATTGAAGATTTGTTGTTTTACCAGAGTTTTGGCATCCAATATACAATATTTTAAAATGAATATCACCTGTTGCTTCATTAATAAAAGCCATTAAATAACCTCACTGTTTAATGAAAAAAAAGCGGCTTTAGGCAAATCAGAATTTTTACTTTTTAATGTTAAATGAATATTGTCTATGTTAGATACTATTAATCCGCTTTCTCCTCCTTTAAGTGTAGATGTTTTGTTATTGTGCTTCATGATAATTTCACCAGACCATACAGTAATAATAGAAAAAGTATTTTTAAATAAAGGTTTATAACAAAAAGTGCCTATTTCATTAAAAACACTAATAGCAAAAGGATTATATGTGTCACCATAAAATACTGTGTTTTCGGCCATATTTTTTATTAATAATTTTTCGAGATCTTTGCCTCTAGGCAAACTCCAATCAATCGAATTGATTGACTCTTTGACATGAAGTTCTCTAGGCTTTCCAGTTTCGCTTTTTTGTCCATGTTTATTATAAAGCCTTTTCCAATCAGAAATTCTCCAGGTTTTTCCTGACTTTTGCGGTAATACATACTGAGGTTCGGCAACAAAAACGCCTTTGCCAATTGCATGGACACAACCAGGAGGGACAGATATGTAATCAAAAACTTTGGGTTCGTATCGGTATAAACATTTTTCTGGCTCGTCATTTAACAAAAATTCTGTAATTTCACTTTGTGTTAAATGCTCTTTAAAGCCTAAGTAAACAAAACCATCTTGTTCTATATCTAAAACTAACCAGCTTTCGGGTTTACCGCACTCTTCTGGTTTTAAAGCTGGATTATTATTATTTGGATGAAGCTGCACAGACAAAAAATCTGAAGCATTTAACCATTTTAATAAAAGAGGACAATGTGCACCATATTTATTAAAAATAGATTCGCCGAGTATTTTTTGTGCGTTGTTATTTTTTAAAACTTCGATTAAAGTTTTATTGTTAAGTTCTTTATTATCAGAAATAATTTTTGAAGGATAATGAATATCTGTAGAAACTTCCCAGCTTTCACCAATTTTAGCTGGAATTTTATTTAAAAAATGTGGAAAATATTTTTTTTTGATTTCTGCAATTTTGCTACCACCCCATGGAGTTTTATTTATTGGTACAAAATTAAAAGAATCTGTTTTTAAAAAAAAATAACTCATTTTGGAATAATCTCTTTTAAGTATTCGTAATGTTCTCGAGCCTCTCGAAATAGTTCTTGAGAACCACCAATATCTGGATGATGGTTTTTTGCCATTTCAAGAAAGCGTCGCCGCAATTCGTTGCCACCATCTTGTTTTATTTCCTCGAGCGAAGAAAAGCTATAGAATTTTAACATGTCTTTAATTTTTTCAGTATCCCGTAGTTCTGGAGCGCTAAATTTAAAACTACTTTCAAAATAGTGAAAGAAATTATTGATCAATTGTTTGAGACTTTCTTCATCAAATTGAGAAAAGTTGTTTGTGTTCGCATAAAATTGAGACATTTTTGTTTGAATAGAAGCTTCAATAGATATTGTTTCATGCCAAAACTTTTCGTGTTTATGTTGTTCACAAAAAACATCTGTGGTCACATTTTTACAATACGGTATGTGGTATGCGTCAAACGCTCTACACAATGAAACATCACGCATGGCAAAGTGACAACCAATTGCCGAAAATCCAAAAATCGGTAATTGCTTTGCTTCGCCCCAATAATTTGAGCCAAGCATGTTATGATTTAAACAATATTGCTCAAAAAACTCTTCACCAAATACAACACAAAATTCATCTTTAGTTTGTTGAAATAAAGGACTATTTTTATGCTTGATGGAGGATAGATGAAACATACTATTTAAAAAAAGTATTTTGTGTCTTAATGCAAAAATAAACGCTAATAAATTTAAATTTCCTAATCCAAACATTTTTTTTGAAATTTCTGGAGGTAATATAAATTTTAAAATATCTGAATCAGAAGTTTTTGCAACTTTTGCCTGGCGTAAAGCATAAGTCTCATGATAAAGATTAAAATCTTCAAATAAATTTTGATTTTTAAAAGAATCTATTAATTTTTCAAACGATATTAACTTTAGCAAATGCTCAAGCATTTTTACCCATTTCTATGATTTTAAAAAGAGCGGCTTCATATCCATACGATCCTAATCCTGAAATAACACCTGTTGCAATGGGGCTAATATAAGACTTATGACGGAATGTTTCGCGAGAAAAAATATTACTTAAGTGAACCTCAATGATAGGAACTTTAGTTTCATTAAATACTTCTAAGGCGTCTCGAATTGCAATGCTTGTATGTGTATATGCTGCAGGGTTTATAATAATACCAATTAAATTTCTTTTTAAGTTTTCTGATTTTGAGTTGTCGCAATAACTTATATAAATTTCATTTAATATAGAAACAATTTCACCTTCACTATTTTTTTGTAAATGTATAATTTCTATGTCATTTTTTGTAGCAATAATTTTTAAATTATCTTCTATGTCGTTAAGAGTTTTATTTCCATAAATATTGTTTTGTCTTTTGCCAAGAATACCTATATTTGGTCCGTTAATTATAAAAACTTTTTGCATTAAAATTACCTGTATTTAAGATATAAATTTTTTATTTTCTTTTATTTTTTGCTCAATTTTATCTAAAATTAAAGTTAATGTTTCTATTTTTTGAATTCTTGTGTTTTTATAATTACTAGAATTCTTCTCTGTACTTAAAAATTCTTTTAAAGAGTTGACTCTTTGAAAGAATTTAATTTTTTCGTAAACAGATGAGTGACTTTCTGTAGTCATAATATTTCCTTTGCGTTATTGTTACCATTTAGTAAGAATAACAAGAACTATCAAACTGTGTATACAATGCGAAATTTGCCCGCTTTTCTTAAAGATGAAAAAAGTTAACTACAATTTAATCTGTTGACAAAATTGATTAATTAACATGGCAAATGGTTTACTTAAAATTTAGCATTATCCTTATTATAGTTAACATTAACTATTGACAAATAATTAATCAATTTTTTTTAAATAAACTTTGTTACTTAATTTTTTCCGCTCGAACCAAAACCGCCCTCTCCGCGCTCAACATCTTTTATGCTAAGTCCTGGTAGTTGAATTGCTAAACTACAAATGCCTTGTGCAATGCGATCCCCAGCTTGAATATGAAAAGTACTTTTAGAGTGATTGATTAAGGTCACCATAATTTCGCCGCGGTAATCGGCGTCAATCGTGCTTGGAGAATTGAGTACTGTAATTCCATGCTTGAGTGCTAATCCGCTGCGTGGACGGATTTGAATTTCGGGTACAGCGTAAAATTTTTCGTTTCCAAATATAACTGTGTTTGTTGGTAAGGATTCGACAATGTACAAACCTGTTTTAATCAATCGCCACTCTTGGGAGGGGATATCAATTGCTTCATTGGCACAGATATCAAATCCCGCTGATTGTTGCGTTGCATAAAAAATGCTTCCTGTTCCTGTATGGCGTATTTTTAACATAATGCTGCTGCCTTTTTAGTTAGGTGGTGTAAAAATACAAATGTTTTGGATCAAAAACTTGACCTTGCAGATTTCAACTGATAACGAAATTAACGTGTGTAGGTCAGTAGCTCCAATGGTAGAGCGGCTGATTCCAAATCAGCTTGTTGGGGGTTCGAGTCCCTCCTGGCCTGCCAATTCTTTCTTAATCTGTTTTTCATAAAAAGAAAATTTTATATTTTGTTCAAGCAAAGTTAAGTTAGAAGTTATCATCTTCGTCATCTTCAATCGTTGTGTTATGTGGGTTTTCTAATGGTTTTCCCTTGTTTTCGAGTAGTTTCTTAATAACAGGGCCGCAACGGGTTGCATTGCACCCCCCTCGTCCGCTACCTGTTTTTTGGTTTACCTGCTCAACGGTTTGTGCGCCATTTTCAATTGCCTCACAAATTCGACTTTGTTTAATACCTTTGCAAATACAGACAACCTTGAGTCGCGCTTTAATTTCTGCAAGAGTTAATTTTTTTTGGTTCATACAACTAATCACTCATTTTCACTTGTGTAATCAATCACTTCTTTACAGTATTCGTTTATGGCGGTTTGAATATTTTCTTCTAGGTTTAAATAATGTTTTAAAAATTTTGGCTTGAACTGTTGATTTAAGCCCAACATATCATAAAGCACAAGAATGTTGCCGTCGCAATAATTGCCACTTCCTATACCAATTGTGGGAACTGTTAAGGTTTGGCTCACCTCTTTTGCAACTTCGGCTACAGTCAATTCTAAGACTATTGCAAAACAACCACAGTCTTCAAGGCGTTTTGCTTCTTGCAACAGTCGTTGTTTATCATGCTCGGTTTTGCCCTGAATCCGATAACCTCCTAACGTATGGACACTTTGGGGTGTAAGACCAATATGCCCCATAACGGGCACGCCATGTGCGGTTAAAAATTGAATTTGGTCGCAAATTTCTGGGGTTGCGCCTTCTATTTTGACAGCTTCGGCACCGGCTTGCATAAGCAGTCCTGCATGATGAATTGTTTCTTGGCGACTCACCCCTGCAGTCAAAAAGGGCATGTCAGCAACGAGTAATGGAGTTTTTAACGATTGGCGAACAGCGCGAACGTGATAGGCAATTTCTTCTAATGTGACAGGAATGGTAGAGTTTTTTCCTTGTATTACGTTACCCAAACTATCGCCTACCAGTACAAAATCAATGTCAGTTGCTTCGATGATTTTTGCAAAAGTGGCATCATAACAGGTGATTGAAGTAACTTTTTTCCCTGCACTTTTCTTTTCAAAAAAGTCTTGAATTCGAACTTTTTTGCGTTTGACATGCTGCGATTGTGAATTAGAGTAAATCATAAGCAAGTTGCCTTTTTATTTTAAGTTAAAAGAACAAATTAAAAACCGAAACTGTTTAATAACCCTATTTTATGTAGTATAATTGAACTTGTCTGTAAATGTAGAGGAGTTGTCATAATGGCAAAGCGAATATTCTTGTTTTTATTAGTCAATATCTTAGTAATGGTTACTATCACTGTTGTGACGTCGTTGTTGGGTGTTAATCATTACATGACAGCGCGTGGTATCAATTACCAAAGTCTTTTATTCTTTTGTTTGATTTGGGGTTTTGGTGGTGCATTTATTAGCTTGGCGATTTCTCGTTGGATTGCTAAGTTTACAATGGGTATCAAACCTATTAATCCGCAAAGTTGCACTGCACAAGAGCGTGAACTTTATAATCGTGTTGCAAATTTGGCTCAAAAAGCTGGTTTACCAAAAACTCCAGAAGTTGGAATTTATCAAAGTCCAGATCTCAACGCATTTGCGACAGGGCCTTCTAAAAGCCGTTCGTTGGTTGCGGTATCAAGTGGCTTGCTTGATCGTATGGATAAACATGAGGTTGAGGGTGTGTTGGCGCATGAGATCGCCCATATTGCAAACGGCGACATGGTGACCATGACGTTAGTACAAGGTGTGGTGAATGCGTTTGTCATGTTCTTTGCACGTATTGTAGCATATGCGGCAACGCAGTTTGTAAAAGAAGACATCAGACCATTTGTTAATATGGCTGTGGTTATTGTGCTCGAAATTTTATTTAGCATTTTAGGTATGATTGCAATTGCTTGGTTTTCGCGCAAAAGAGAATTTCGTGCCGATCAAGGAGGCGCACAACTTGCTGGAAAATCAAGTATGGTTGCTGCCCTTGCGGCATTACAGCGTGTCTATGCTACGCCAATTGCCGAGCAAGACTCTGCTCCTCAATCCATTGCTGCCTTTAAAATTTCTAATAAAGCAGGTTTCTTGAGTTTATTTTCAACTCACCCACCGCTTGAACAACGTATTCAAGCATTAAAGCAAAATACTCAAATTCTTTAAGCATTAAGAGCAACGTCTAAATTTTGATTGTACAGGAACTTAAATTCTTTAAGTTCCTTTTTTCTTTTCCGATTTTTTAAAAACATGGTGAAAATTAAAAATAGAGGAAAAAATCCATGGATGGATTGCTTAAAAAAATCCTTTATGCTTATAAGAAAAAATTAAATTTAGCTTCTTTTATAATTGCTTTAATACCATCATTATTAATAGAACACTCAATATTTGCTGAAGCAATTCAAAGAGAATATCGATCGGCCAATTTTTTAGGCAAAGGGGACACAGGAATTGCTGATGCAAAAGGGTTTGATGCAATATTTTACAATCCTGCAGGAATTGCGCAAGGCAAAGGGATCTTAAATGAAATCATCGTTGCCAGTCCTCAGGCTGAAGCCAGTACAAATATTATGGAATTAAAAAATAGTATAACAGGACAAAGTGGTTCTAGTGTTTTACAGGTTCTTTCGCAAAATCAAAACAAATCTTATAGCGCTGCAATTCAAAATTATTCTGGAGTGATATTTAGAAAAGTTGCCATTGGGGCATTTGCAAGAGGAAGTGCAAATTACTACAATTATACCGATTTGAGTATTCCATCGGGCTTTTCCCAGGTTGATACGAATGTCCGCTACGGTGCGCATTTAACGTTAGCGCAACCTTTATTAAATGATAGAATATTTATTGGATTAAATGGAAAATATCTTCAAAAAGATCAAATTAAGTTTAAAATTGATTCTTCTTCACCCGACTATTCTGGTTCTAATAATATTTTAGACTCTTTAAAAAGTACAAACCAACGAAAAGGGGCAGGGATTGGCGCAGATATTGGGATGATGTTTTTACTTGAAAAAAACACGGGAACGCAATTAGGGATTGCGTATCGAAACATAGGAATGACCTACAGATGGGTTGCAGATTCTAATAAAGGGGCGCCTGCTGCTGAACCTACAACTTTAGATGTTGGTTTTGTGTCGTCTATTGGAACAACTCGAAACAAAATTTCTTTATCTGTCGATGTTGTTGATGTTCTCAATACTCAAAAACAAATATTCTTAAAACGCTCTCACATTGGCTTAGAGTATTCGTTATTGGATATGTTTGGTGTGCAAACTGGGATAAATCAAGGATATTGGGTTTATGGAGGATACTTGGGAACAAAAGTGATTCGAGTTGAGGGAGGGGTCTTTACAGAAGAAATGGGAAATAAATATAAAGAGAACCCAAATCAAAGTGCTTTTGTAAGGTTGGTTGTTGGATGGTTAAATTGATTGGCTTAATTTTTTTATATCAAGAAATTTTAAATTTAATTTTTTATAGAATTTTTTAAAATAAGATATTATGAGTTATTAACAGTTCTAACCGGAGGTTAATATGCTCATATCCTGTATTCAAGTTAATCCCCAAGAAAATGTCAGAGAAAATTTAAAGGTAATTATAAATTATATATTTGAAGCTGCAAAATTGGGATCAGAAATTGTCGTGCTTCCAGAAATGTTTACATTTATGGGAAACGAACTTGATAGAAAAAAAACTAAAGATCAAATTAACGAAGGCGTTTTTGCAGAAGTTCAAGCAGTTGCAAAACAATTAAATATTTATTTAATTGCCGGAAGTCATTCTGAAAAAATACAAAATAATGAAAATAAGGTTTACAATACTTCAGTCACCTATAATCCTGAAGGGGAAATTATTAATGTTTATAGAAAACAGCATTTATTTAATTTAAAAGATAAAGAGGGTAAGTCTTTATATTGTGAAAGTGATACGTTTGAGTTTGGGAGTTCTCCAATACCTTATTTCATGAAAACTAAAAATAATCAAGAATGGAATGCGTTAAACATTATTTGTTACGATTTGAGATTTCCAGAAATTGTTCGATCTCAGGCGGAAAAATTTACGAATAATTTTGATATTATTTTTGTGCCAGCAGCTTTTACTTGGCAAACAGGAAAAGAGCATTGGGAAATTTTATTAAGAGCACGAGCAATTGAAAATCAATGCTATGTGGTTGCCTGCAATCAAACAGGATATTTTTACAACCAGCAAAAACGTAACTACGGACATAGTATGGTCGTTGATCCTTGGGGAAATATTGTGGCTCGTTTAGAAGAAGAGTGCGGAATTTTAAGCTGCGAAATTACAAAAGAGACTATAGAATTATCAAGGACACGCCTCCCTGCTTTGCAAGATAGAAAAATATTTGGATAAAACCAATTTTTAGAATTAAAAATTTATTCTTTAATATCATAAATATGGCAGTGCAAATTTTTCCTAGAAATTTTTATTGTAAAATAAAAATTGTTATTTGCTATTAGGAGGATTTGTGACAAACAAAAATTCTGAAAAAAAAGTAATTATTGCTGCATCATTAGGGACTGTTTTTGAATGGTATGACTTTTATCTGTATGGTACTTTAGCTGTTTTTTTTGGAACTTTGTTTTTTCCGACAGGAAATGAAACAGCCTCCTTTTTAGCAAGCTTAGCGACCTTTGGTGCAGGGTTTGCTGTCAGACCTTTTGGTGCCATTGTGTTTGGTAGAATTGGTGATATTGTAGGGCGAAAATATACTTTTTTAATAACAATAATTGTAATGGGTTTATCGACTGCTCTTGTGGGATTGTTACCAACTTACGAGCAAATAGGTATTTTTGCGCCTATCCTTCTCACTTTATTGCGACTAACGCAAGGCTTAGCATTAGGCGGAGAATACGGAGGCGCTGCAGTTTATGTTGCCGAGCACTCGCCTAATGAAAGGCGTGGTTTGAACACCAGTTGGATTCAAACAACAGCGACAGGGGGATTTTTACTGTCTCTTGTTGTCATTTTATGCTGCAGAGTGATGCTTACAGAAGAAGATTTTAAATTTTGGGGTTGGAGAATTCCTTTTTTAATTTCTATCATTTTATTAATTATTTCTGTTTATATTCGCCTGAAATTAAGTGAATCTCCAATTTTCTTAAAAATGAAAAAAATGGGTAAAACTTCAAAATCTCCTTTAAAAGAAAGTTTTACAAAACCTAAAAATTTAAAATTAATTTTATTGGCATTGTTTGGGGCAACCGCTGGACAAGGAGTTATTTGGTATACAGGACAATTTTATGCTTTGTATTTTTTACAAAACACGTTAAAAATTGATTTTCAAAATTCTTATATCATGATTGCCATCGCTCTTGTGATTGCAACTCCATTTTTTATATTATTTGGTAAACTATCCGATCGCATTGGCAGAAAAAAAGTTATCTTAACAGGATTTTTGTTATCGGCTTTGCTTTATATTCCAATTTTTAAAGGTATAGCTTATTATGGAAATCCAGCTTTAATTAGAGCGCAAAACGAAGCTCCAATAGTTATTACAACCAATCAATGCAAGAGTTTATGCAAAGAAATTAAAGAATATTTTTCTAAAAAAGGATACAATTATCAATTAAATGTTGAGCCAGAAAAAAAAGATTTCTTAACTGTTTTTATTGGTGATTATCAAGTGAATTCTTTAGACTCTAGAACGTTAGACAAAGAAGTTGCCATAGCAGGATATCCACTGGTAGCAGATAATGATGCAATTAATTACGTTATGGTCATAATTTTATTAACTGTATTGGTACTTTTTGTAACCATGGTTTATGGCCCAATTGCGGCATTTTTGGTTGAATTATTTCCAACTCGTATTCGCTATACATCTATGTCGTTTCCGTATCATATTGGAAATGGATGGTTTGGTGGATTTTTACCATTAATTGCAACTGCATTGGTACTTTATACAGGTAATATTTATGCAGGACTTTACTATCCAATTGCCATAGCAATTATGAGTTTAATTATTGGTGTAATATTTATTAAAGAAACGAAGGATAATAAGATAGATAGTTGAGCATTTATTTTTTATTTACCAAAAAATTAAGTCCGGTGCTTGGATTGTATTGTAAGGAGAATGGTTTTTTAAAATTTTTAATTTCTATATCTACATCAAATTCAATGTCGTTGTCACTTGTTGCTACTAAAACGCAGAAGGTGGTTTTTTTATTATTATTATTACCTTTAAATGATATTTGTTTAGTATGAATTGTATTATTTTTATTATAACATTGTTCTAGTTTTTCTTCTAGATCAGTAAAAAATTCTGATACAGAAGGGTTTAATGGTGGTAAAAAATCAAGATTTGAAGTTATTGGTTTGGAAAATATTAACTCCTGATCGGTACTGTTATTTATTAATTTTATGATATAAAAATATTTATCATCCTTATGTTTCTTAGAAAAATCTATATTTAGATATTTAATTTTGTCAAATTTAGCTTCTGATTTTCGACTAATATTAAAATTAACATCAAATTTATGATTGGATGTGTTATATATAATGCTTCCTGTAAAGTGTACTGACTTTGTTTTATCTTTTGTTTCATAAACGTGAGTGTTTGTTTTACCCTGAGTGCTGTTGATAGGAATAGATTTTTTATCTTTATTTTGGGGTGGGGTATATTTTTTATTGTTATAAATAAATGAGTCAATTTCTAGTTTGCAATTCATATTTTCATAATTATTTGGTATCCAAATTTGTTTGTTTTCATTTGTTAATTGAAATGGAATAGGTAAAAATAAATATTTATTTGTTTTTTTATCTTTACATATTAATTTTGCATCAACAACTTCAAGTTCATTACCACTTGAGGTGGATAAAAAATTCACCTCGCCAATAATTTTATTTTCAAAAAAAGGATCTGGTTTACAAGAGGTTAATAAACCTAAGCTAGCCAAAATAAAAAATTGAAAAAAATTGTCACATTTAAATTTTAAAAGCATAACCTGAAATCTTTCTTGTAATAAAAAACAATGGAAACAAAAACTGCTTCCATTGTGTTAAAATATAAAATATGAAATTATTAGTTTATTTTGTAAGTTGTAAACGAGTCATCTGTATTATCAGGAGCTTTTGAGCCTAAGATTATATATGTTGGAAATTGCGCTCCTGTTAGGGTTGTTACTATATCTAAGTCAGGGCAAGCGATAGCGTCGCCGCTGTTATATGCGTTTAGTACTTCTTGTCTGGTGTCAAGAGTTGCATTAGTAACCATTTTACAGCTATTTTTATGGTATTTTTCTGGATTTTTTGCACTAAGTTTATAAGTAAATCTTGTAGTAGGTTCAGTGTCCTGTGTTATTGTAGTTTTATCAATTGAGAATATAGGATTTTTTGGAAGTGGGATTGAATTATAATTAAAGTTATTAGTCTCTTTCGCTTTTATTGTTTTACTTGTAGAGGTAATATCAGTGCCTTGGTTATAATCGGTCATTACTATGGTAAATATATTTTCTTTTAATGTAAGATTAAAGAATTTATGTGCCTTACTATTACTATTAATATATTTAACTGCTTCAGACTTAGTGTGGGAAGATGTTTGTAATTGATTAGACACACTTGAAAATTGATATTGAACTCCACCCACTGATGTTTCTGGTGTATAATCTTCAGTATTAATTCTAATGCTATTAATTTTAAGAGTACAAGTATTAGAGTTTTCGACATATTTTGCTTTGGAGTCAGTATTAGTAATAGTGAAGGGTTCGGTATGGTTTGCTCCAGAGGAGTCTATGGTACATTTAACATCACCAACAAATTCATAATCATTTGGAATGGGCTCCCCGCTGAAACTAAAAGTTACTGTTTTTAAATTAAGCAATTTATCGTCACTAGAATTTTTGCATGAAACAGCAAACAAAGCCGAAGCGCCTGCTGCGAATAAAAATAAACTTAAAGATTTCATTGTAACCTCATAACTTTAAAAATTACTTTGACTTATTGTCAGTTGAGTAAAATAACAAGAGTTATTTATTACCTATAAAAATTTTTGTCAAATTTTTATAGGAGTGTGCTCAAGTATTGAATAAGATTTTATTTTTTGTATGTTTCCCGTAAAAGTTTGGTTACTAGATCTCACAAAAGAGTGACATATGCTGAGAAAGTTCATAACAAATCGATTATTGTTAATGCTAGCGCCAAAGTTAAAAGGATTTATAATTCACTTTTTAAGTAGATTAAAGGTATTTATGGATGAGCCGTATTTTGGAAGTTAGGAATAGAAGCTCAATGGAATGTTTTTCCAACAAAATTTGTCTCCCATTCAGCTGTATTTAGTAAATTTAAGCGTTGGTCAAAGTAGGCTATTTGGCAAAAATTATTCTTAAAAATTGCGGGATAATTAGGGAGTGTACTCAGTTTTTCCCAAATGATTGAATATCCGATGTAAATGAAAGAAGCATGGTTATTTTGGTGGGGGATTTGATTACACTCCCCCTTAATGTTTTTTTAAATTTAATCTTCAAAAGTAAGACCTGTGCTTGGTTGATATTTTAAAGAAAACTTTTGATTATTTAACTCAAATTTTTGGATAAATTCTAAAGGAATTTTTCTTTTATAAACTAAGGCACAAGCATGATTTGGCGCAAGTGTTTTGGTATAGTAAATGCCATTAGGATTATGATTGTTGATTTTTTCGTTATCGTGTTCGCATTTGGGTAAATTATGAAAAAAATGTTTGTCGCTTTCTAACGTAGGATTCCCATTGGATATTCCCATTTTACTTTTATCGTATTGTAGCTCTGGGTTAGTAAATGTTAATATTACATCTTTATTTTCATTGTTTTTTAATTCTTTAGAATTATTATTTTTAATTTCAATTCTAATAATATTTTCAGAGATGGTTGAAAATTCAAAATAATTAAACTCAATATTTAAGTTATTTAAATCATTACTATGTTTTCTTTCAAGAAAATATAAACTAATAAATGCTTTGTTTGTTGATTTATTAAAAGTCGCTTTGCCTGTGACTTGTTTTGATAAATGCTTAGATTTATAAACTCTAGAACTTTCTAAGCTTTTTTTATCATTAAAAGTAATAATTTTTTTATTGCTTTTTTCTTCATTATAAATATTAAGTTCTTGGTTGTCAATATAAAATTTTTCAATCTCTAATTGACATATACCTTTATTGTAATCACTAGGTATCCATAAAATATTATTATCTATTACTTGTCTATATTCAAAAACAATTTTTTTATTTTTAGAGTTATTGTCAAAGCATTTTAAAGTCACTTCAATATCATGCACATTGATTTTTTCTAATGGATCAGAATGGGTTGTTTGCGAAAAGCTTTGAATTTGAAATTCAATTTGTAATTTATTATTATAAAATGGATCTTTTTTGCAAGAAATAATTGTTATAAAAGTAATAAAATAAAATATTAAAAAATTTATAAATTTAATTATCATTACAAAATCTCAATTATTAATACCGAGAATATAAAAAATACTCTCAGTATTAAATTAAATGTTAATTAACTTTGTTAATTTTATAAACTCTATAAGAATTTACTTCAAAGTTGTTTATGGTGTTACTCATAATTAAATATTGATCGTCAACTTTAAAATCACTCCAGTTATTAGATACATTTGGTACAGGGCAACTTTTTTTTGATGAGTTAAATAAAGCATTGGTCTCAGCCCAATTATGCACTTTGCCTTCCCATTCTGTAGCAGAGACAACTTTACAAATACTAGCTAAGTTAAGGTTTTCGGGACCTTTAAGAGTTACTGTTTGAGCGGCAATTGTGTTGTCATTTCTTTTTAAGATTTTTCTTTCAAGAGTAAAGTTCACCAAATCAGGTGCAGGAATATTAAACAAATTCATTTCTGGTGAGGGAATTATATTTTGTGTAATTGTGTTAGAGGATATTTCATTGGTTTCTTTTAAAGAATCTGTAAGTATTAACTGAATAGAACTCGATGAATTCTTAATCATGGCATAATTAGTATTACTGGTACTGTTAATAAAATTAACCGCATGAGAAGTAACAATTTCTGTTGAAGAATTGTTCGTGTTGTAATGAAAAGTTAAGCTAGTGCTGGTATCTTTTGGTATTAAGTTAATAATATTAGGGGCTAATCCGTATTCAATGGAATTAATTGTAACAGCACAGTTTGAATTTTCAGCAATTTTAAAAGTTTTGTTTGCTTGGCTAATCTGTTGAGTTTCTTGAAACACAGGATCTGATTGACAGGTAACGTCTAGGTTAACTGTATAGTTATCACTATTTGGGATGCTTGATTTTAAGTCGAAATTAATTTCACGAAACTTTAATAAGTTATTGTTATTATTTGTATTTTTACAAGAAATAATTGTTAAAGCTGTAGAACATATAAAAAGTAACGATTTTTCTAAAGTCTTCATTTACAAACCCTTAATATTATTGTTTTATTTGTATTATTATTTTATACGAAATAAAATAACATAAAGTTGCTATAGTAAAGTGCAATTGAAGTCAATTTGTAAAATTAATTATTTTTAATAAATTTAACAAATTCAATTAAGTAATTTGAAATTTATTAATAATATTAATTATTTATAAACATGTCTGTGTTTGAGAAGATTGCTAAAATTAGAAATAAGTAGCGAGTATTTAATAGTAGCAGATGGTTTCTTGTATTATTGGATTATAAGAGAAGTTCAGCAATCATAAGTAAATGACGGCCTAGTCGTAAGCAAGTTAATGGTTTAAAATTGTTTTTATGTTAAAATAATGAAAATAAATATTTTTCTGTATTGCTTTCGCTATGTGTTAAAATTATTTCAACCACAACATTATCTTCAAGTTCGGTATGTTTGAGCAAGACAGCGCAAAATTCATGATTTGAAAGTGAATCTTTATGAAAACGTTTGATACTAGGATGAATTTTTTCGTCAATATATAAAATATTTTGATTTAAATTTGAATTTTTAAATTCGCATTTTGGTAACTTATTACCAAATAAAATTATTTCATTCCCCATCGTTGCTATATTGATTAGTTGTGAGTCAAGTTTTTTTGTACCATCTTTTGAAAAAAAATTTATTGTATTTAATGCAACATATAGATGTCCTGTAATAATAATTCTGGTGTGCTGTTTATCTACCTTTTCTACTTCAATTGATGATCTAGGAGCAAAAACTTTTTCTTCTACACGCTCTACAAAATTAAAACTTAATTTGAGAATATTGTCTTTTTTTTCGATATCACTATTAACACGTATTCCAGAAGGACTTTTACTGTTTTCATATAATTTTGTAGAGTTGTTCTTTTTTTTACTATGCTCTAGCTCAATTTTAAGATTATTTTTTGAAGTATATTCTAAGTCGTTTTTTTTAAAACTTTTTAATTCTAATGTGCATTTGGGATCAATAGGAAGAAAAATATTTTTTTCTGAATTAATTTCTATAGTTAAATTTGTAATAGTAAACATTTCACACGTGACTTTTATATGTACACTTTGAATTGCAGAATCTTTGTTTAATAAAGATTTTTCTGTGTTTAAGCTTAATATAATTGGAGAAAAATTATTTTCTAACTTATATTCATGGGGTATTTTTTTGCAGCCAAATATAATAAAAAATATAATCAATAAATTTAAATTAATTTTATATTTTAAAAGAAATTTCATTTAAAACCAATATTATATGATTAAAATTTAATTATTTAATTCATTAACTTTTATAACTCTATAAGAATTGTATTCATTATTTATAGGATCTGTAGAGATAATAATAAAATGCTTGCTGTTTGCAAAACTATTCCAGTTTCCTGGTGAAGAAAAATCCATTGTTCTTTGATAAAATTCTGGGCAATCACTTTTTATTAATGATTCTGATTTAAAATAAGAACGAATATCTTGCCATGAAAGTGTTATCCAGTCGTCTGTTTTTTGTTTATTTATTTTTAGTTTTGTAAAATAATTTTCAAGATCGGTTTGTGACACCACAGCACAATGCTTCGCGTTAGGTAACTGAGATTGGTCATTAGTTTTTAACCAATAGTTAGACTTTAGTGGAACAGTTTGTTTTAAGATTGTTGCATACAAATCAATATTTTTAGGTGCTTCAATTGCATTAAAATAAATATTGCTAATTGGTTCTAGAGTGTATGCAGATAGTGGTTGGAAAACATTAAAAAAATAAAAAAGTATATCTATTTTTTTATTAGGAGTATCTATCTCGGTATGAACAGAAAATTCATCACTTTTATTATTAAAAAAAATATTTTCCTGACGTTGAATATCTTGTGAGTTATATTGTATTAAAATTGGTTTATTTGTATCTTTAGGAGATAAATTATAATTTTTACTATTTTTTGTAAACTCTATATTTGTAATTGTAATTGCACAAAGGTGATCCTTTGCCACATATATTTGGGTTGAGCTTCCATTTAGTTCAAATTCATTTTCATATTTACCGCATTTTACAGACCCTTTTACAAGTGTCATATTTACGGGATCTTTAGGGCTTGTGAAAGCAATTTGATACTCTTCGAGATTTAGTTGGTTATTATGAGTACCATCGTTTTTGCATGAAATTGCACTAAATGAAGCAGACGCAATTGCTAAAAAGACTTTATTATAATGCATTTGAAAATAACCTTAAAATTTTAGAATATTATTTATAAAAATGAGTTATTTAAAATCTCATTTTATTGGAATAATTTAATATTATAGTATTTTTTTTGTGTCAATTCAGAAATTGAAAAAATAAAATGTAATTTTATAATTTTCTGTTTTTAGTAAGAAATTGTTGCTCAATATTTATAATTTTCTGCGAACTCACTGTATGTTTGCTATCGGGTTTTAAATGATTGCCCCAATAAATTTTTAACTTTCCGCTTTTTGCTGTGCTAGGAACTTTAACTGTAACAATATCTATGAGATCGCCATGCTCGTTGTGTTTGTGCTCGTGTGCATAGGAGGTTAAAACAGGTGTATGACTTCCAGAAAAATAAATATATCTTCTTGAAATATTGTATCCTGTCAGCGTTATTGTTTCATGCGGTTTGGCTTTTTGAGGCATTGATTCTATCCAAGTGTTAAATGATTTGTGTCGCCAAGCAGCAGTAAATTTATTTTTTGCCGCATCGAGTTGTTTCCAAGTTCCGTTTTCACAATCATTTTTATTCATCAATTTATATAGAGTGACTCCTGCATGTTTGCCGCTTGCAGATTGGTAGCAGTTATTTAATGCAAATTTTTTGCACAACCATGAAGCAGATTGCATCGCAATACAATTTTTTGCATCAATCACAACAAGTGCATGACCCGGAAACGCTAAGATATCTCCTGATTTAGGTTTAAAGCCATTGCGAAGTTTTTTAATTGGAATAAAGTTTTTCAGTTCGCTGCTAGATCTATTTTGGCTAAAACTATGACTCAATATTGGGTAATTTTTTTCTTTTGAATTGTATGGTAATTTCATTTCTTCTAAAAAAATATGGCGAAGAAAACGGGTACAATCCACACCATTTTTACGCATAAAAGTATACTTATCTTTTGACTTAAAATAATGATAATCCCAGTTTTCTGATATCCCTTTCCATGAATATGGAATTTGATATTCTCTTATTTTTGATTGAGTTGCTTTAGAAAGTTCTAAAAATGTTTTTACATTTGGTGAGTCATTTTGAGCATGTAGCTTACTCCAATCAACCGAAGGATGTGAAGGGTTCACGTAAGCAGAATTGGGAAGAAAATGATTTCTTTTGGTTTGATTTTTTGTTGCACAACTGACTACAATAGAAAAATAAAAATAACTCATAACAATTATTAAGGTATTTTTCTTCATTCGCGCCTTCCTTGTTGTCAAAACAAACATAGATATTATACGTTACCCAGGGGTTTTAAATATAAAATACGAGACGAAACTGACACAATGAAAAAAAGATAAAAAATTGGAGAATTGCATTTATGCTCAAAAAAGATTCATTTGAAAAACCCGAATGCTTTGGGCAGTATATTGCTGTGCATATGAAGGCGTTTCGGCGCGAGTATGGACTTAGCCAAGAACAACTCTCAGAACGTTCGGGTGTTCCGCGGAGCACAATTGCAAGTTTGGAGCGCGGTGAAGGAAACCCAACGTTGCAAGTATTGGTTGGCATCGCACAAGGTCTAGGAGTTGAAATGGCCTCATTGTTACGCAAACCAACTCCCACCGCAATATTATATAAAAAAGAAAATGCCACACTCATTCCTAAGCCACTTTTACAAGGAATCCATAAATTAAATAAATTTATTGATATTTATCAATTAACACCCGAAAACTCTCGTTATCTTATTTTACAAGAGTATCAACTTCTTGCTGGAGAGCGATTTCCTGGTTCGCCGCACACCCCGGGAACCGAAGAATACTTTTATTGTTTTCAAGGATGTTTTAACGTTATGGTAGAGAGCGAATTATTTATTGTTTATGAGGGAGATTTGCTTTGTTTTGATGGTCATCAACGCCATGCCTATGCGTGCCAAGATGGATGTGAAGTTGCAAAAGGATTGAGCATTGTTGTACAGGTTCCTAAATTTTAATTTTAAAAACTATTCAAACAGCAAAATCAATTTTTGGCATTTGTTTAAATAATATATGTTCAAGCTCTGCATACCGAAGGTCTTCTTCTGAGACAGGATCATTCACTTCAATATCAAAGTATTGAATAGGAGTCGCATTAAAATCCAAATCGTCTAAATTGAGTTCATATTCGTCGTGCACAATAATCTCTCCCTATGTAGCAAGTTGTTGAGTTGTGCTTTTGTGTACTTTTATAATTATGGGCAAATTTGTGTTAGCTTACTGGGCAAAATGGTTCCTACGACACTAAAATGCCAATTTACTAAGCAATTTTTTAGCCAGCACGAGAATTGAAATATGTAACCAGTTCGTTGGTATATTGATTTTCTTCAGTTTTGCAAAAACGGCAGGCGACAAACGTCACATCGTCTTCAAACTGATTGCCTTCAACAAATTTTTCTAAATCTTCTTGAATAGTGATAATTATTTGATTTGTATCAAGGGTTTTTATGCTTTTTAGTTTTTTAAGTAAACGGCGTTCTGAGTATTCTCTTTGGTTAGTTAAGTTTTTTGCTTCTATTAATCCATCAGAATAAACAAAAAGTATATTATTGGGTTTAAAATCACATGTATAGTTTTTGTATTTAACATAATGCTCATCATTTTGACTATTTCTGAAGCCCAGTCGTTTACCAAGACCGAGCAGTGTTGTGTGGGATTCTGTGTTTGATTCTTGGTTAATAATTAAAGGAAAATTTTGTGCTGCATTGGAATACGTCATTTTTTGGTTGATGGGATCGATAACCGTCACAAACATGGTCATGACCAAGTCTTCACCGCCACAGCTTCTTACAATAAGGTCAAGTTCTTCAAGAATAATGGAGGGATCACTTATTTTTCTGCCGTAGATTGAATCGCAATAGCCTTTTACCGCGGCTGTGAGCATTGCACTAGGTGTTCCGTGTCCTGTGACATCGCCAAGAAAAAGCATTAGTTTTTTATCGGGAAGAGGATAAAAATGCCACCAGTCGCCTCCGCATTCTGAAGCAGATTGAAACTGACCAGAAATTTCAAAATATCCTACTTGTAAATTTGTTGCTTTCGGAATAAATGACTTTTGAATAACTCTTGCAGTTTCGAGTTCGTTTGCCATTCTTTGCTGCTTTTTTTCTTCTTCAATAAATTTTAAAATTTGCGTTACCATGTGATTAAAATTATTTGTTAAACTATCAATTTCGTCATGGCCGACAATACTTTTTTGAATATTTGTTTGAACAAAATTACTATTTGCAATTTTAATGCTGGCTTCTTCTAATGCTTTTATTGGATTAATAACCAAATTAATAATAAATATAAAACTAGAAATAATTAATACAATGCAAAGTAAACTTGATAATAAAATTGCTTTTATAATAATTGATCTATTGGCTTCACTTATTTTTTTAGTTGAATAGATCATAAATAAGTAACCAATTTTATTAACTTCTAAAACGTCTTTAATCATGGTTTTAGAAAAAAGTGGGTATGCTAGTAAAGACGTTTCTTCGTTAGAGTTGTTAAATTCTACAACATTATTATAATTTTTATCGTATTTAATAGAAACAAGTTGTTTTTTATTTTCTGGGGTTAAGAAATCATCAAATTTAAAATCAGCATCTTTGCCCAATGTGTCTAAATTATTACGCTCTAAATACGAAAAAACTTTTTCTCTTTCTGTAAATATAACAACTCTAACTATATTTTCATTTTTCATAATTTGTAATAAGGTAGAGTTTAAACCTTTAAAATCGACATCCCACAATGCATTTTCGACAACAGGCAGTGCTGCAGAAAAAATAGACAATTGATTTTTTCTCTCAAATGCCTCCATCTCTGATCGGTTTTGGCCAATATAAAAATAGGTTGTGATTCCCATGATGACAAAAATAATAGCAATAAGTGCTAAGGCTGTTTTAATTGCAAGTGGAAACCTCATGTTTTTGAAATGAGTACGAATGTTCATAAAAGCCTTAACATTTAAAATTACAAACTATTTATTAATGATTGAAGCTATATAAACATCGGTTTTTACAGATTTTACTTTAATGGGGGAGTGGTTATGTTGGCTATCAGGTGAAGCAAAGCCTCTAGCCGCAATTCTGCTTGATAAACAGAATGACCAAAACAGTAAATGCCATGCCGTTCTAAAAGAAAGCCGCAATTGGCTGGATGCTTCGAGTCATGAAAAAAATGATTTTCTATAAAGTGGGCCATTTTTTCCATGTCTTGATGGTTTTGCACGACTGGAAGATAAAAGTCTTCTTGATGATTTTTTTTGCCTAATGCTTTTAAAAGCTCGTGACCTTTTAGCTTAAAGTAACCAAATTCCAAACCTTGAGAAGACACCTGCTTATGTTCAAGCTTTTTAAGCAAAATAGATTCAAACTCAGGAGCATGACAATGCAAAATAGCGTGTGCAGAAGAAACATTTTGATAAATGACTGCATGAATTAGAGTTTCATCACTTGGTTTTGCAGATAAAGGGTTTAATGGTGTGCCTTGCAGTGACACTCTGATAAAGCGGCCAGGGTTTAAGTTACGTTTGTGTAAGCCCGATTTTGTTATAAGAAAATCATTGTTTTTTGTCCGAATACTAAAATTACTACTTGTTGCAGGTATTGCAAGACGTGTGTCGAGTCTTTTTGCGGTATCACATATTTTATTTAACTCAATTGTTTCAAATAAAGACAGCGGAAAGTGCGAAGCGTCTTTTATGATTTTTCTAAAGTTTCTCATAATACATCAAGTTCTTTTCTAAAGTTTTGAATGCTGTTTTGAATACCTTGGCTGTCGGTAAATATTCCTGTGCCAGCATTTAAAACAAAATCGGTTCCAAAATCTGCTTTTGCAAGAGCTGTGTGTTCTTGTTTAATGCCGGCGCTGAGTACAGGCATTGTACTGCAAATTGGCCAATTTTGGTTTGTTTGTAAACAATGTTGTGCAATATCGAGTGCAATGTGTTTTTGCAAACCAAGTTTACCGTATGGGCTTGGAAATAAGCTTAAGTCTGCTCCTGCCGCACGAATCAATTGCGCTAAAGTAACGCGTGGGTGTATTGTGGCATTGTGTTCTTGACTTCCGAATGCTCCAACAAGTGCTGGGTGCGATAAAATAGGCACATCAACGGCTTTGCGAATTTCTTGTAATGCTTCAATTCCCGCTGTCCACACATTCACAAGCAATGCATTAGCCCCGGCTTCAACAAATGCTTTTGCATGTTGTATGTAGTTTGCCGAATCAATTTGTAAGTGCACAGCGTACAAAGTTTTTAAATTTCTTTTTTGTGCTTCTTGAGCAACGGCTTCTATGCGTTGCAGGGAATCCAGCGGTGACGCATCGTGTCGTATTTCATCATCTTTTAATATATGAACCCCTGCTTCTGCTGCCTCAAGATATAAAGAAACAATTTTTTTAGCATTCATTCCCACATTTGGTTTTAAAATACCCATCAACAGAGGGTGTTTTTGCTGCACACCAAGCAATTGACGCAGCGACTCAGGCGAAAATTTAGGGCCAATTAAATTTTTATTGTCAAAACAATCTGCAGAAAACCAAACAGAGTTTAGTTGCACGCCTTCGTAAAAACTCATTTTGCCGTACAAAATAGCCAATAACCATGACAATTTGCGATGCCAAATGTTAAGCGGAAAAGCGACAACTGCTTCATGAAAATCAGAAAAGCTTTCTAGCGATACAATCTTAGCAACTTTGCTTTGCAAAATAGCGTGACTGACATGGGTTTCGTCCCAAGCGCCTAAAGATTGACCAATTGCAATCTCTTCAATTAAATTTATAGAGTACTTTTTGCTATCGATTCTAAATTTTGCAAATGCATGTGGCTCGTTGCCAAGGGGGGCAAGTAAATTTTGATTTTTGATTGCAGATTTCATAAATTTACCCCTTAGATTTGAGATTTGTTGCTAAGAATTGCGCCACTTGAAACTCGCCATTGTTATTTTTTGTCATCACTCCAAACTCTGTAATTATTCCTGTGATGAGCGCATTGGGGGTGATGTCAAAAGATGGGTTCCACACTTGAATATCTTTGGCCGCAATAGGAATGCCTTGAATGTGGGTCAATTCTTGGGCTGGGCGTTCTTCAATATGAATTTCTTTGCCAGTTTGTTTTGTGCAATCAATAGAACTCGAAGGCGCCGCAACATAAAAAGGCACGTTATAGTGCGCAGCAACAATAGCAAGTTGTAATGTTCCTATTTTGTTTGCGGTGTCTCCGTTTGCAACAACTCTATCCGCTCCAACAACAACTCCATCAATCTTTTTTTCTTGCATTAAAAATGCGGCCATGGAGTCGGTAATAAGAGTTGCTGGAATTTTTTCGTAAACAAGCTCAAATGCCGTAAGGCGTGCGCCCTGATTGTAAGGGCGTGTTTCTGTTGCAAAAGCGTGTTCGAGTTTGCCAGCTTGATGAAGCGAACGGATGACTCCTAACGCTGTGCCAAAACCAGCTGTAGCCAGCGATCCTGTGTTGCAATGAGTCAAAATTTTCAAGTTTTTATTGTGGCCAAAGCATTCGACCCCAAATTTGCCAATTGCCTTATTATCAGCAATATCATTAGCAAGCATGTCTTCTGCTTTTTTGATAAAAAATTCTTTTAAAATTTGTGGGTTCTGAAAATAAGTTTGGTTTGCTTTAAGCTCTACTTCAATGATGTGTTTCATGGAATGAGCCATTTTAAATAAGTTGACTGCTGTGGGTCTGCTTGTACACAAATAATCAAGTTTAGCAAAGATATACTCTTTGAGTTCATCAACAGTAAATTGATGTTCTAAATGATGAAGCTCACTGGCAAGAGAAAGAGCTGCAGTGATTGCAATAGCAGGTGCTCCACGCACTTTCATACTATGAATTGCCTGCCAACCATCTTTAGAATCAGAACACTCTTCGTACACAAAAGAATCGGGAAGTAACAACTGGTTTAATAATTCTAACTTATTATTTTTAAATCGAATTGCTTCGAGGTTATGTAACATAAATTTGCACCTATTCTTAAAAAATTATAAAATTAGTTCCAGTATTTTCCATAGAGTAAATTCAAATTGCGTTTTGTTTCTGGAGGAATAAGACTTGGCGTTGTCATAATTGCATGCTTTGCGGCATGAAAAATAGGATTATCAGATTCTAGTGGCAGCAACTTATGAATTGCTTTGGCAATGCGTTTTGACGCTTCGACATTGTTATTTAATACCGCTAACACAGCATCAACCGTAACAGGCTCTGTTTCCTCTTTCCAGCAATCATAATCAGTCACAAAGGCTAAAGTTGCATACGCAATTTCTGCTTCGCGGGCTAAAATGGCTTCTGGCATTGCAGTCATGCCAATAATAGTCGCTTCACTTGCTCTAAAATAATGGCTTTCTGCTCGACTACTAAAACGAGGTCCTTCAATACACACTAACGTGCCACCAAAATGGGTTGAGATTTTTTCTTGTTCACAAGCATTGGCAATATATTTTTGTAGTTCTGTGCAGTAGGGGTCTGCAAAGCTGACATGTCCTACAACACCGTTGCCAAAAAAGCTTCGTGCGCGAAGACCTGTGGTTTTATCTAAAATTTGGGTAGGAATCACTGCAGTTCCAGGTGCTGTTTTTTCTTGCAAGCCACCAACAGCGCTAATGCTAACAATATGTGAAACTCCTAAAGATTTTAAAGCATAAATATTGGCTCGGTAATTCACTTCTGAAGGGAGAAACCGGTGACCACGACCATGGCGAGGTAAAAATGCAATGGGTCTGCCATCAATTTTTCCAACAATAATTTTATCAGAAGGAACACCAAAAGGGGTTGATATTTCATGTTCAACTAAATTTTCTATTCCTGGAAGATCATAAAGTCCGCTACCACCAATAAATGCTAAAAAAGTTTTTTTATTTTGCTTCATGATGTGATGTGTTCCTTTAAGTTAAAAAAATAATTGCCAAAGCCTCCGCAAACGCAAAGTCCATTGCAGAAACTCCCCATTGGGGTTCATGCGTGCATACTTCTACTTGAATGCATGTAAAGTTTTCAAGGATAAAATGACAATGGTGATTTGTGGTTTCTTGGAGATCGTTGATTTTATGTAAAACTTTTAGAGATTCACTTGGATTTTGCAAAAGTATTTTAGTAAAAAGTAAGGGTCCTTTACTATTTAACTGCACTTCCCATAATATTTTAGACCCAAGCTTTTGTATTGTTTGATTGAGCTTTGCGGTCTCTTGCTGAATGTTGTCTATAAGCGTGCGAGAGGAGTTTTTAATTTTTAGCATGTATTCGGGAGGGGTACTAAAATTTAAAATAACGTCTTGCATTTCTTGTGTTTGATGCATGGTTTCTTTAACAACAGCGTGTTCTTCTAAATTTTTAAAATATTGGGTAACTTTTTGAAATTCGTTTGGCACTGGAAGTAAATTGGTATGTTTTTGCACCATATTATAATAAACAACAAAAGGAGCTAAGCAAACATCCTGCGCATTAACGGTTGTGCCGCCAAAAAATGGTGCACCATTCTGTTGTTGCAGTAAGTGATTTAAAAGTTCAAAAGCTTTTGGTAGTGCGGTGTTAATTTTAGAGTATGCAATTGCGCTACCTTTACTCATAATTGCATAATTCAGCTGCTGTGTAATGTGTTCGTTTATGTACTGCATTGTAAACTTTAGTTTCGCTTTATGTTCTGGCGTTTTGCCAAACAGCATCACCTTGTTTGTGCCCAAAGTATCTAAATACTCCATAATTGTAACACTTTCTCCAAACCCTGAGTCATTGTTTAACTGCAAAGTAGGGACTGTTAAATTTGGATTTATTTTTTTTAATGCTTCTGGTGGGTTTTTTAAGTCAATTTCTTTGATTTCTACCATAGAAGGTGAAATCTCTTTTATTTTTAACGTTATCTTGACTCTAAAACAGTAAGGACAAAATGGAATCGAATAGAGCTTCATGAGGGAGCCTCGTTGTAAGAGAGAATGAAAATTTCTCAAAAAACAAAGATCTTTTGCATAGCGTGGTTATAACTCGGAAATTCTTTTCCTCCAATCCTTTAAAAATAGTTTCCGAAAAAGGAGTGGTGTGATTTTTTGTTTTTCTGTTTATGAGGAAAAAAAATGCTCATAAAGGTATTAGAGCTTTTGCTTACTTATGGTGGAGTGGTCATTGCAGCAATTGTGCAAACTCTTTTTTTGCTATTGCCCGTTAATTTTAAAAACTGGGATGATGATCTGCTTTATGTCATGACCTACATCGGCTTTCAAGGGGTGACGTGTTGTTTGTTGTTTATTGCTCTTCCTTGGGCGCTTGAAATTCGTATGTTACAATATAATGCTTTAATGATATTGATTTTTTCTATTATTATTATTGCTGCGCTGCGAGCAGTTAAACTGATTCCTTTGGAATTTACCTTTCCAATAAAGCAACCAGTTATTGCTTCTAAACGTATACTCTTTACAGAGTTTTATGATGCAAAGCGGTATGTGATGTTTCTTGATATCCCCTTTGACATGCCAGATGGTGAGCTACGCTATAATGCAATTAGAGAGCGTTTGATGCGAACTCGTGCTGAAGATAATCTAACCATTTTAGAAGAACTTATTAATAATGAAAACGATACGTTAGACTGATAGAAGTCGAATATAATTTCCTTATACCGTATTTTCTTAATTTTTTAAAATGCAATGCGTTCTGCTCAAAAAAATGTAAATTCAGCTTAAAAGATGATTGCATTTTGTTTGGAATGTTTGTATCAATGCCCTTCACAGGAGCAAGAACCACTTTACAAGTTGTTCTAACTATGCTTATCCTACTCATGATTTTTTTTAGTTTGTTTTTTATTTGTGTTGCCAAAACTGGAGGATTATACCGTGGCAAAGGAAAAATTTGAGCGTTCCAAGCCTCATATGAATATCGGTACCATTGGTCACGTTGACCACGGTAAGACCACTCTTACAGCTGCTATTTCTGCTGTTCTTTCTACCCGTCAAGGTAAAGTTGCTACTAAATTCGATGAAATCGACAAAGCGCCAGAAGAAAAAGCTCGTGGTATTACCATTAACGCTTCCCACATTGAATATGAAACTGCAAATCGTCACTATGCACACGTTGACTGTCCTGGTCACGCGGACTACGTAAAAAATATGATTACGGGTGCTGCGCAAATGGACGGTGCAATTCTTGTTTGTGCTGCGACTGACGGTCCTATGCCGCAAACTCGTGAGCACATTTTGCTTGCACGTCAGGTGAACGTTCCTCACATTGTGGTATTTTTAAATAAATGCGATATTGCTGACCCTGAGTTGACTGATCTTGTTGAAATGGAAATCCGTGAGCTTCTCACTAAATACAATTTCCCAGGTGATGACACTCCTGTTATTCGTGGTTCTGCACTTGCTGCTCTTCAAAATCCTGCTGATGAGAAAAGTTCAAAATGCATTGTTGAGCTTATGGATGCAGTGGACACCTTTATTAAAGAACCTCCACGTCCAATTGACAAACCATTCCTTATGCCAATTGAAGATGTGTTCTCAATTTCTGGTCGCGGTACAGTTTGTACTGGTCGTATTGAGCAAGGTATTTGTAAAGTTGGTGAAGAACTTGAAATCGTGGGCATCAACCCAACTGCTAAGACTATTTGTACTGGCGTGGAAATGTTCCGTAAAGTTCTTGATCAAGGTCAAGCTGGTGACAACGTTGGTGTTCTTCTTCGTGGTACAAAACGTGAAGACGTTGTACGCGGTCAAGTTCTTTCTAAACCAGGCTCTATCAAACCATTCAAAAAGTTTACAGCACAAATTTACGTGTTGAACAAAGATGAAGGTGGACGCCATAAACCTTTCTTTAAAGGTTACCGCCCACAATTCTACTTCCGTACAACAGACGTAACTGGTGTTGTTGATCTTCCAGCTAACGTGGAAATGGTTGTACCTGGTGACAACATCGAAATCACTGTTGAGCTCATCACTCCTGTTGCAATGGAGCCAGGTCTCCGTTTTGCAATCCGTGAAGGTGGTCGTACAGTTGGTTCTGGTGCAGTTGGTAAATGCATTGAGTAATTAAACTCTTGCTTTGCTGTATTGTGCAGCAAAAACAACCCCAAAAGGTTTTTCCTTTTGGGGTTGTTTTGTTTTGGTGGGGATTCAAGTGGAGTGTGGAAAAATTGAGTTTAAATTTTAAATAACTTGGACTTTTGCTTCTCATAGTTGTTTTTTTAAGATTTCACTATCTCACTTTTTCAGCCAAATCAAAGTTCTTTATTTTTTCAATTCTATTGCTACGAAATCCTCGTTTTAAAAGTCCTGTTACTGTAATGGTTTTTCCTGTCATATGTGCTTTATCTGCTATCTCATATTGATCAGAATTTAATGAAATTTTAGCATTTAAAATTTCATCATCATGCAAGAACCGAATAGTAACATCACCTGATCTTCTATTGTCATCTCCCATTTGGCCGTCTAAGGTTTCTATTGTTCCAAAAATCATTTGATTTTGTGTTAGTAGTGTGGGGCGAAGTTTTTCTTCAATGCATTCTATTTTTTGTATTAAATCGGTTGTTAAGGAAACGCTAGTTGGAATACCTAAATCATGTTGAGGTAATTTAAGAGCCCAAGATGCGGAAAATTCAACGTCATCTTCTAAAATGCTGCGTAATGCGCTACAAAAATTTGAACTTAATAAAGGCGGTATAATGATATTCTCCTCGCCATTTCTTGCAAGTTCTTTAATCTCTTTTAAAGACTTCATGAAACTTATCATTGTCATGCGAACAAAAGGAATACCTTTAGTCGATGCGGATGATGCAATATCGTAATTTACAGCATAAATCGGGCAAGATATTTTAATGATGAAGCTTCCTTTTTCTGTTTGTTCCATCTTACAAGCGTCCATAAGTTCATTTGCTTCAGACCTGCGAAGTTTTGCATGATGTTTTTGTGGAGAAAGAATGCTGCATGCTGTAGCAATAAGTGCTTTTTTTATTGCTTCCATTGTTTGAACGGCTCTCGTAAATGGGATTTGATATTCAGTTTTTGTTTGTAATCGCATACGAATTGTGTCTGAACTAGTTGAACGCCAATCGCTAATAATCTGTTCTGGTGTTCTTTCTTCGATTATAGATAATTTTTCAGCAAGTCTTGTTATGAGTTCAGGATAGTCATCCAATTCTGATTTTATAGGTATTTGTAACTGCCTGTTTAAATATTTTTCATTTTTATATAACTCAATACTTGGAGGAAGATCATCAACATACTTCCAACCATGTTGTGTGACATAGGCAAGAATATCTTTTGGATTGATATCATTCAATAGTTTATAATTCATATTTAATATCTTCCTTTTTTGAGATTCTTATCATTAAATCTTTTAAGCTTTGGACTGTAAGTACATTTTCAGTTGGAATATATATAGTTTGTATTGTATCATTTTTGCTTGGCGGAGCTCCACGTAAACTGACCCAATACGCAACCCCTTTTAAAAGAAGTTGTTCTTCAGAAATATAAAGCCAATCTTCATGATTTTTAGGTAATTGTAATAAGATAAGAAATTTTCTTCCTCCTGTATTTTCAGATCTTAATTTATTATACTGTTTTATTCCTTTAAAAGGATATGATATTTTTTTTGTATTAGTAATAAGTTCTTGTGATGTTGCTTTTAGTTGAATTTCGATTTCAAAATCTTCTAAAACAGATAATGGATCTGGCTTAATTCCTGCGCCAACTCTTGCATCTACAATACGATAAGAGTCTTCAAGCCTGTTACTATAGGAACAAGTAAAACCCGCTTGTGAAGCAACAGCATGTAAATATGCGTAACTTAATTCTGCTTCAGTCTCATTCAGCGAAATTGTCATTTTTGTAAACTTTCATCTATAAACGTGTGAGCGCCATTACTGAAACAAATTTCTACAGAAATTTAAGCAATGAGTGATACTTAAGTAATCATTTAAGTTTTTTAAGACACATATCTTTTTGTCTTAAAAGACTTTCATCGTATAAAAAACCTTTAAAAAATCAAGAAAAGCTCACCACATCTTTTCTGAACGTAGCCACTTCTTAAGTTTTTTTGTGATTAAAACAGAGGAATTTCGTTGCACTCGATTTATAGGGTAAAATTAAATGAGAGCTTTTTTCTCAAGATTTTTTCACAATCCAAAGAGTTTGCGTATTCTTGCTGAATCTGTGATGCCATCTAGTGAGATTGAAAAAAAGTAAGGGACTTGCCACTGCTGAGTTTTTATTGCGTCGTTTGCGACAGGTTTTGCCCAAGAGGGATAAACGCGAATGGCACGTTTTCCTCCCTTGCCATGGGATGACATAATTCCCTTTGAGACAAGTAAGCTTTTATTAAAAATAAATTGGCCATTATTAGTATTGTTAGAGACGTTTATCACAATAAAATCGACACCATCTTGAGTATCAATGGGTGCAATTTTATTTAGCGGCGCCGATCGTTTCCATAAAGTAACAAATTGACCAATTTTGGTTGGTGTTGTTTTTGCAATTCGGAAAACAACATGACACCCACTTATTACAAATCGGCAAGCACCATAATCAGAACTTTCTGCTTCACGTATGATATTTGAAACGTTTAGATGTGCTGGGCTATAAACAGTTTTGATGGCAGTAATTAAATCTGTTGGAATATCTGTAAATTTATTTTTTGGAAAATCTTTTTTGTCAATATTAAGCATTCACAAAATCTTCTTTAATAAATTGTTCGATTAAATAATTAGAACGCATGTCTGCTAAAAAATTATAAGCCGTTGTTTCGTTGCCAGCGGCATCGGTGTTGGTAAAGGCGTGAGTACTCAATCCAAAGGAAATAAAAGTGTAGTCGGCTTGGCATGCTTTCATTTCGTGATGAAAATTTTTAATGTCTTCGTCTGAAACCATGGGATCGCGAGCGCCATGCAGCACCAGCATTTTAGACATTTTTTGTTGCGGGGTTGCGCGTAACTGTGAATTTAATAAACCATGCACCGAAATGGCTCCATGCAGATCGCTTGTCATGCGTGCTAAAAGTAACGACGAAGCTCCACCAAAACAATATCCAATTGAAAATATTTTATTGTGCTTCACAATAGGATTGCGTTTTAATAGCTCATATGGAGCCATAATACGCTTTTTATAAGTTTCAAAATTTTGGGTGATAGAGCTCATAAGTTTTGCAGATTCGTCAAAAGTAGATCCACATTGTTGGTTGCCATACATGTCTGCAACCAAAACACAGCAGCCCATGGTAGCCAGTTTTTCTGCTACGCGTTTTTGCTTTTTGTTCACGCCCCAAAAGTTAGTGTACATCACTATACCTGGCACTTTATAACCTTGGGTTTGCGGTTCTACCAAATAGCCTGTGCAGGTGGTGTCTTCGACGCGGTAATCAATGTTGGTTGTTTTCATTTGTATGTTCTCCTTAACTAAACAAATTTAAAATCTATAATTTCGTATTCACGAGTTCCTGCTGGTGCTTCAACAACAACAATTTCGCCTTTGCTTTTATTGAGAAGCTCATGACCAAGCGGAGATTTCCAACTAATTTTTTTTAAATTTAAATTGGTTTCGTCTTCGCCAACAATTTGGTATTCAAATTTTTTACCTTGTTCGTTTTCTAAGGTAACGGTTGCGCCAAATAAAATTTTGTGTCCAATTTGTTCTTTTGGGTTCACGATTCTGGCTGCAGAAATTCGTTTATCTAAAAACCGCAAGCGTCTGTCGATTTCGCGCAGTCTTTTTTTGCCATATTGGTATTCGGCGTTTTCGGAGCGATCGCCTAATTTGGCGGCCGCAGAGACCTCTTGTACCACAGTGGGGCGTTCTTTTTTAGAAAGCTCGTTAAATTCATCAAGCAATTTTTTATAGCCATCAGGAGTAATTAAATTGGGTGCTGTGGCATTGTTGTGATTATGTGTTTTTTGTGAAGTTACTTGTGCTCGTGTCGCATTCATCAATTATCCTTTAACGTGTCGCCAATTTTAAATTAAGAATATTATGCTTTTTTGTCAGTAATAATTTGCTCAAAGATTCCTGCAACATGAAAGTTAGCAACTTTGTCTTTTTTGCCTTGCAAAATGTCTCGTTGCATTATGACGCCATCGCGACAACTTGGGCAACCGCTAACAACCGCTTCTGCTGGTTCTTCACGAATTTGTTCAAACAATTTTTCAGAAATTTTGGTACCAATTTTAGGGTGTTTGAGTCGCCCCGTGCCTGATAAACCACAGCATTTATCATAAGCGGCTACACTTTTGTAGTACATCTTGAGCAGTTGTATTTGTGCTTCTGTGGCAGCTTTGGTGTTATGACAAGGTACTTTTAACCCAACTGTTTTTAAAATTTTATTCTGAGGTTTAGTAAATGGAATAGCCACTGCAGCATCCATTTTATTTATTAAGTTTACAGCAATCTCTGCGGTGTCTTGAACGTCAAAGGTTATTTGTTTGATGTCAAAATCTTCAGGAATACGACTACGAATCCTGACTGTTTCTAAAATATTTTCATTTTTAAGCAATGCACGCATTTCTCGAATTGCTTCGCAACATGTTGGGCAGTTTGAAAAAACCACAAAGTGGGGAATTGCAATCATTGATGCGCGGTGCTCTTCTACGAGTTTAAAAATGCATTTTGCAATTTCAATCAAACTTATAATTTGACTTTGTTTTGCGCGTTCGTGCAATCCATCTGCTTCAAATGGAAATCCACAGCACATCTTTTTTTCTAAATCAACAAAACGAGCATGCAATGTGTCTTTAAAAAATGTGTCTACACTTGTTGAAGCTTGTGGATTGCCAAATGTGTCCATGCAGCCACGGTAGCGAATGTAAACTGTTTGTGTATCCAATTGATCGTGCGCCACATATTTGTTGTGCGTATTGTTTGCGGCAATCACAACAAAGTTGTCATTTTGGTCATGACGAATGCCGTGCTCAGAGGGTTCGTAATGGGTGAGTGAAAGTGTGGGCGGTACAGTATACGTTTTTAGCCAATCAGGGATAAATTTAATTTTTCTAATAAATTTAAGAATAGGCGCGCTCAACATCATAATAAAGGCAAGAATTTTATAGGTCATAGATTTAAATACATCTTCGCCCATAAGGCGTTCGTATACAAAGCCCCATAATTTTGAACCCATAGAGGGTAGCATGCCCATTTGATGGTAGGCGCGCATTAAGGGATGCATTTCAATATCAACAGGACATGCTTTGTCGCATCTGCGGCAGTAAAAACATTTGGATAAAAGTGCAGCACTTTCTTTCATCATGGTTGATGTTGTGGCAATAACTTTTAATAATGCAGACGAATTTTGAGTTTGTTCGGCAGTTTTACGAGCATGCGCAATGTATTCCATAAACATTAAAATATTGCGTTTACTTGGAAGTACAGAAAATTTGCTCTTGCGTTTGCGTTCGCGCTCTAACTCGTGTTCGGCATCAATCACTGGGCATACCTTACAACTGTTGCAGCGCGTACACTTTTGTCCTTCGGCAATTGCAAAATGTTCGCCGGTTAATCGTTGAATTTGAGGATCAAGGTGTTCTAAATTGAGATCGTTGTTTAAGGTTACAGAAATATTTTGTGCCGCATTTTTGATAAATTCTGCGCTTGTGTTGAGAAGCCTTGCGCGCAATGCGCGAGAATGACTTGTTCTTAAAAACAACGTTTCTGGATTAAAAAGGTTATTGGGATCGAGAGTGTCTTTAATTGAACACATTCTCGTAAAGTCTTCTGTGGGAATATAATTTAACCATAAAAAAGGCGCTTTGCCTGCTACGCCATGTTCTCCGGTAAAACGGGCACTGCCGTGCCGGTCTGTAGTGGGTGCAAGACTTTGTGCTTTGCCAATCACATTTTCTAAATAATCCCACGCAATATCGGCTTGTTCTTCGTCATAAAGGTCAAACCCTCCTATATTCCAATGAATAATTGCTGTGTGATTAGGAGTTAAATGACCAAACAGCACATCTTGTTTTTGAATAGAAGTGCTTCGAGGTTGGGCGTGTTCAACAATTTTTAATACTTCGCCAAGATATTCGGTGCGAATTTCCATGTCTGTTTTGCATTTTGTGCGCAATTTTTTTGGCAATTCTTCACGTGGTTTACGGAGTATTTCAAACTCTTCAATTCCTTCGCTTTGTAAAAGAGGAGATGTTTTTGTAACTTTAAGAATAGCCTCTTCTTGTTTTAAGCCCATTTTGCTAAGAGAATGATTCAAAATTGTTTCGTTGAGGTTGTGGCGTTTTTCGCAGAGCTCTTTAGAGTCTCCTTCTACTGCAAAAATAATAACGGCTTCATCTTTTTCTGAAAACACGTTTGGAAAATCTTGCAAAAGGTAACGGCGGATACTTTGTCCTGAAATAAATTCAAAATACTCGGGTTGTTCAGTTTTGGGTAATGTTTTAATGGCTCGTGTAGCTGCCATCGCCGCTTCAACGCTTGCAAAATGCCATCGCGATCCTTGTAACCAAGGTAACGGTTTTTCTATTTCAAATGTCACTTCATAAATAAATCCTGTGCATCCTTCTGCGCCCACAAAAGCAGAAATTGGTAACGTAGGGCTATTGGCCATTGTATCTTTGCTATTATTGTTGGAATTTTTGTGCAGCGCCTGTTGTGCTTTCATGTTGGCTGCGGCTTTCATGCCTTGCAGAGGAACAACAATACCTTTTGAGTTGGGAGTGCGGCAGACCTTTAGTTTTGCCATTTCAATGGAATGCCATGTTTTTTGAAAACGACTAATATTCGTAATGCTAAAAAATTTACGGGCTAATAAAAATGGTTCGTTATTGATGCATTCGGTTTCTTCTGCGTCTGCGGCAAAGCAAACCGCAGCTCCTTGAGCCGCAATTGCGCGTCCGTGTAAAATGACTTCAAACGCTTTTCGCCCTCCGTTGCTACCTGTTGCCGCAATCCCTCCCGTTGCAGCTCTTGGCGTATTGGGATCGCAGCGCAATACGTATCCTCTTTTACTGAGGTAGGCGACAAGATCTTTAAAAGGTACACCAGCACCAACAGATATTTCATACTTTCCTGGTGTTCTGCGACTTTGTTGAATTTGTGAAATGTGATCGATGCCCCGAACACTAATTGTGACAGCGGAAGCCATGGGTGTGACACCCATATTATAGCCTCCGCCTTCTCCATAGGGGATCATCGGGATTTTGTGTTGATACAATAATTGTACAATAGACTGAAGTGCTTTGGGAGAATAAATATGAATCACAGCCTCTGTGACAAGGGCTCTATGCTCCATACTATCAGCGGAAAAAGCTTCACGGTCGAGCCATAGCGCAGAAAAATTTCCTTCGCCCACAATCGAAATAATTTGTTTTTTTAAAGTTTTGAGCTTGTGGCGAATTTCAAATGTGTTTTCGACTCTTTGATTGATAAAGGTGAGCAATTCGGGAGCTACATTTTTTTGGAGCTGTGGCAAGATGTGTTCATAGTATTCGTTGCGCGTGAGTAAACTTGGTAGATACGTGTGTTTGCCTGACGTGTTGGTTCCTAAAAAAGGTTGCATTTTTTGCGCGACATCATGCGGCATGGGGGGCATAAGTCCAGAGAGCTCAAGCCAGTTGTCGAGTTCCGCTGAATTCATATTGTGATCCTTTTTTCTTAAAATTCTTGAGTTGATAGTTTTTCTTCATTGAAAGACAACAGATTGCATAAAATACGATCGCGAACTGCTTTGAGTTGTTGTGCTTTGTATTGCTCGTGGGAAGCAGGACCAAATTTTGCAAGTTGGTAACTTTCTTGATCCATAATTTGAATTTCAATCGGAAAATAATGAGCAAAACATTGCGGAATAATTGTTTCCATCCAGGGTTCTTGGCGTAATGCGGCAGTATACCGACGAAGCTGATTTGCCATTGATTCTAATACAACAAATGCGGGATTGGGAGTACGAACCAGATGTCTGACTGTAAATTGAAGGGAACGATAATGTTGGCTTGAAAAAGAGTTTACTTTTTTAGGAAACTCTTCGCTTGAAAACCCCGACCACACTAGGTTTTGGCACATAGAACCAAATTCTGCATCTGTTAACGTACCGCATGAGTGCAGTTCTTTTAAAAAATTTAAAGTTTTTTTAGGTTGTTTAACATTTAATAAAGAATTGCGTGTTCGTATAGAAACAACTTGATGTGGAATGATAATATCTGCATCAATTAGTAACTTAAGCAGTAATGGTATTTCGTTAGAGTGTTGCACAACAAAACGAACGCCTAGATAATCAAATACTTCATCAACAATACTATCTGGTTTATGAAGAAGTTTTAAGATAATACTTGTTCGTGTTTTGGCTTCTTTCCATTCTACTTTATTTAACGAAACAGTTAAATTTTTAAAGGTGCAGCGTAATGTTTCGTTACTGTTTTGATAAATATTACTACGAATTCGTTTAAAAATTTGTTCGCGAGCATCATCGATTATATGTAATCTTCCACTGTACTGTAAATTTGATATTGAATACATCACTTTTAGAATTGCACAACACCAAAGTCTTAAGTAGCGTTTGCGCGGTTTATTTGAACTGGCAAAAATTAAGAGTTCTCGATGATTTTTAATTTGTAGTAATTGTGAAGGAAAGACGAGCTGTTCGCGCTCTTCTGTTGTGAAGAGAACATGGCGGATAAAAAAAACAGCTTCTCCAAAAAACTGTTCAAATTGTTTTGTGTGAATTGGATCGTTTAAGTCAAAACCGCAGTTCTTTAAAAAATTATCTGCTTGTTGCTCTGATGTAAAATTTAAATTTCGCTGCGAAAAAGAATTTTTAAAGCCAAGGATCACTTCAAATTCTTGCCATGGAATTTGCCAAAACGATTGCAGTGATCGGATGTTGTTGTCTTTATAACTTGTTTTTTCTCGCAATGCTTGCATTTCTTTCAAGTAGTAACCCCCAAAACCGACAAAATCCAGACGTTTTCACTCGCTATGAACCTGGAATAGCTATTCTATATTTGTCAGCAATTCATTCAAAAGGAAAGGAGGCGAGAATTGGTTAGCCAAAAAAAACTCTTTGTGACAGCAAGTATTCAATCCTTTTGTATTGTTATGTGTCTATTTTTTAATGCATTGGTGAGTCACGTAGCTTTAAGTGCAGAAGAAAAAAAGAAAGACACGGCTGCCGCAGCAACTCCGCCGCCGCCTCAAGCAGCACCACAAACCCCTGGGCAACCGGGAGTAGGGGCGGGTGTTGGCGGTGAAATGCCTATGGCTCCAGTTCGTTCATTGCCGCGTCACATGGAATTTCCAAGAATTACATATGGTAGTGAACCTTCAGTTGAAGGAGAAATGGAACACCATTTTACTTCAATGCGTTTTTGGTATGTTGCAATTATTGCGTCATGGAATCCTCGTTCTAGCGAAATTGCAGAAGTTTTTAATAAAAACTACAAGCAATTTGCATTGCGAAAGATTGGAGTGATTGCATTGTTTTCGAATGACACAGTGGTTTCTGTGACAGAGTGGCGCAAAAAAAATAATTTGTTATTTTTAAATGATTTTGCTTCACGCAATTTGTTAGATGCATTAAAAAATCCTAAAGTGCCTACAGTTTGGCTTGTTGGTAGCCAGGGAGAAATTTTGCAACGCTTAGAAATGCCAAACAAAGAAAAAATGCTAGAAAGTGTCCAAAAGGTCATGATTTTGACGGGATTTTGAAAAATGCTTTCATTGAAGCGATAAAATAAAAATTAGATTCAAAATCAAAGAAGCTTGTCTGAGGTAGTCCTTTCGGGTATTGTATTTTTTGTTTTATTTAAACCCAGGAGAGAGTTGAATGTTTTGTATGGAAAAGTATAAAAAATGTTTCGACTTTTCCATTCTGGTTCTTCTCACAGTTGGACTAACAGGTTGTATTAATTCTTATAAAGATAGCCAACAAAACTTAATTTTAAAAGGCTCTGTTGCAGAATTAAAAGAAACCGTCATGCTGGATCCGGCTTTTGCGGCGCGCCAAAAACAGGCTGAAAAAAGTTTTTTTGGTTTTTCCGAAGCTATTGATAGCGCTGATTACAACAAAAGTTTGTTATCTGATGAAGAAGAATTTGAAGGAAATGCTGAGAACGGTTTAGTATCTCTTGAAACACGTAATGGAAAATTTGGTGGCCTAGAGATTATTTGGCCTACGGCAGGCAATTTGACTAGTTTATTTGGTATGAGAAAACTTGGTAAACGGACTCGTATGCACGCTGGCATTGATATTGGTGCACGCGTGGGCACGCCAATCCATTCTTCTTATGATGGTCAAGTGTTGTTTGCAGGAGTCAAACGTGGTTACGGGTATTCTGTTATTCTTGGCCATGACGCAGAGCATGAAACACTGTATGCACATATGAGCAAAATTAAAGTGAAAACAGGGCAATTTGTGCGACGTGATCAAGTTATTGGTTATGTTGGCAAAACAGGTCGAGTTACAGGCGCAAACTTGCATTACGAAACTCGTATTGCAGGGGTGGCGTATAACCCATTGCAGTTCCTTCCTCCGTTTGGGGATAAAAAAATGCAAGTTGGTATGAAGACCCCATCTCTTTTGCAACAGCTTAATTACTATTTGAATCGTAATAAGCTAGCGTATAACAAAGCAGACAAAAATTTAAATCAGTAATAATACTGTTTAAAAACATGTAACCTTATGTTGCGTGTTTTTTTTCTATTTTTCTTGTAAAAAACTAAAAATTTTTGCTACAATAATTATGAGTTTTATTAATTTTTATAGGCAGAATAGTTATGTTGCGAAGTAAAATTTTATTAATTTTTTGTTTTATGTCCTCTTTTTTTCTCCCTGTTACTCTAAGGTGACTGGAGAAGAAAAATTTATAAGAAAAAAAACTTTTTATGATACTATGCCCAGTTCTACTAAAGGTGGATCATTATCATACCCAATTTCTAATGATCCTAAAGTAATGAATCCTCTATTAAGTACTGATTCTGCATCGGTAGAAATACAGGGATATATTTGGATGTCTTTATTTTCGATAGATTCTGAAACCCTTGAGTTTATTCCTGCATTAGCAAAAAGCTATACAATTTCTGCTGATAGAAAAAGTTATACCTTTTGGTTAAATGAAGAAGCAAGATGGCAAGACGGCACACCAGTAACAACCAATGATATTAAATTTACATTTGATACACTGATGAACCCTAAAACACATTCCGCCGCATTAAGAAGCTATTATGAAGGTGTTAATTTAAAAATTATTGATAAATATTCTTTTGTATTCTCAGTTCAAGAGCCGCGATTTGATACTTTAAATTTTTTGACATTATTTCAACCCATTCAAAAAAAACAATTTGAAAATTCAAAAGATTTTAATAATGATAAAGGTATTATGAATCCTATTGGCAATGCTGCTTATATTATGTCCAGGTATATGAGAGGACAAAGAATAACTCTAAAAAGAAATAAAGGTTGGTGGGCTGCAAACTTACCTCAATATAAAAATAGATTTAATGTTGATGAAATAATTTTACATATTATTCCTGATTTAAATTTAATGTATGAAAAATTTTTAAAACAAGATATTGATAATATTAATTTTACTTCTGAACAGTGGCATAATAAAGTTACAGATATTGATAAAGAAAAGTTTGGAACACAACCAAATCAAAAAAAATTATGGGCACTTAAAGAAAAAAATAAATCTCCAAAATCTTACACTTTTATTGCGTGGAATTTTAAAAATCCATTGTTTAATGACGTTAAAACTAGAACAGCGCTTTCGTATTTAGTTGACTATAAAAAAATTAACGAAACAGTTTTTTATAATTTATTTACACAAAGTACATCTCCATTTGGATCGTTTACAGAAAATTCTGCATCAGAATTACGAAATAAAGATAAAATGATTAATTATAATAAAGAAAAATCTATAATTTTATTAAAAGAAGCTGGTTGGTTGAATAACGGATCTGGAATTTTATTTAAAGATATTAATGGAAAAAGAGTGCCTTTTGAATTTACTATAGATACTAACTCAAATAATCCTGCACGATTAAAAATTGCACAAATTATAAAAGAAAATTTTAAATTAGCTGGAATAAAAGTGAATATTCGTTCATTAGAATGGAATTCGTTTTTAGATAATATTGATAAAAGAAAATTTGATGCGATTATTTTAGCGTGGAGTGGAGCTATTTTTCCTAATCCAAATCAGATTTGGCATTCTAGTTCTGAAAAAAACGAAGGTTCAAATTTTATTAGTTATAATAATCCTAAAATAGATGAACTTATAAAAAAAGCAAACTTAGAATTTAATTCAAAAAAAAGAAATAAAATAATGCAGGAAATTAATAAGTTAATTTATGCTGATCAGCCTTATACCTTTATTGCAGAACAAAATTTTATATTAGAAGGATTAAATAGCCGAATACATTCGTCAAGGTGGATTGCATCCTATGATTCTGGAGCATCCTCTGATATGTTTTATTTAATGCAGTGAGACTATAATAATATGAGAAGTTATTTTATTAAAAGATTTCTTGCAATTATTCCTATGTTTTTTTTAATGACAGCAACTTATTTTTGTATTCAAAATTATTTACCAGGTGGGCCTGTCCAAGAAACACTGGCAAGTATTCGTGGGTTGGGAGGAGAAGGTGGTGCTGGAAAAAACACAACATTAAGTCCTCAAGATATTCAAAAATTAACTCATGAATTAGAGGTTCAATATGGTTTAGATAAACCAGTTTTGACAAGGTATTTTATTTGGTTAAAAAATATATTTACATTGAATTTTGGTGATTCTATAACTACTCGTGCGCCAGCGATCGATCAAATTGTTGAGCGTTTACCAATATCTCTTTCTTTTGGAATACCTGGTTTTTTTTTGACCTACTTAATTGCAATACCCCTTGGGGTATTGATGGCTTTAAAAGATGGTTCAAAGTTTGATACAGCGGCCACTTTTATTTTATTTGTTACCTATAGTATTCCTGCTTTAGTTTTTGCTGTTGTTTTTTTATTATTATTCTGTACAGATAGAATTCTTCCTTTTGGGGCGTTGTTTCCTTTGGGAGGTTGGCGTTCGGATAACTATGAAACGTTAAGTTTTATTGGTAAAATATTAGACGTTGGCAAACACTTATTTCTTCCTGTTTTGGCTTCAATAATTGGAAACTTTACTGTATTTGCAATGCTTCAAAAAAATAGCATGTTAGAAGTTATTCGATCAGATTACATTAGAACTGCGCGAGCAAAAGGATTGAGTGAAAATATTGTCGTTTATAAACATGCATTAAGAAATGCTTTGTTACCTTTAATGGTAGGTTTTGGTGCTGTATTAGGAACTTTTTTAGGTGGTTCAATTATTATTGAACCAATTTTTGGATTACCAGGAATTGGTGTTTTAAGTTTGCAATCTTTAGCAGCGAGAGATTTTAATGTAGTTATGGCTATTGTTGTTTTACAGTCTATAGCAATTTTACTAGGGCAAATTTTAAACGATATTGTTTATGTGTTGGTTGATCCCAGAATTGAATACAGGTAATATGTATATTTAATATATTGGATTATTTGTATGAAAAATAAAAGAAAATTAGAATTATTTTTTTTGCAAAAAAAAACAAAATTTGGATTGATTATTTTTTTAATTTTGTTTATTTGCGCTTTATTTGCAGAGATTATTTCTAACAATAAACCAATAATTTTTATTAAAGAAAAACATATATATTTTCCATCTTTTATTGAGTACACTCCAAACGACTTTAAGTTACAAGACGTATTTGTCGTCGATTACAAACAGCTTGAAAAAGCAGAAAAAGCTCATGGTCATTTTGTTTTTTCTATTTATCCTTTTTTTCAATGGAATGCAGAAGAACAAACCGCTTTTATTTTAATGCCTCCTTCCTCGTTGCATGTGCTTGGTACCGATAATTTAGGCCGTGATATTTTAGCGCGTTTATTATATGGAACAAGAATATCTCTGAGTTTTGCAATAATACTTTGGCTACTGTCTTATTCAATTGGAACGATAATTGGCGCAGTGCAAGGTTATTTTGTAGGGTCGGTTGATTTTTTATTAGAGCGATTTAAAGAGCTTGCTGCAATAATTCCAATGTTAACTCTCGTTGTTTTAATAACTGCAATCACCAAGAATCAGTCTTTTTGGATCATATTAGGATTGGTGTTGATCTTTGGTTGGATGGGGATTGCAAGTCAGATTCGCGCCAATGTTTTAACTTTGCGAAGACGCGATTTTTGCGAAGCTTCCATAGCGCTTGGTGGAAGTCACTTTCGTATTTTATGGAAGCACATTTTACCAAATGCATTAACCCCAATTATAACTTTAAGTCCCTTTGCAATTGAAAGCGGGATTTCTTTGTTAGCAGCCCTTGATTATTTGGGTTTTGGATTGCCTCCACCTACGCCAAGTTTAGGAGAGCTCATGGCACAGGGACGTGACAACATTCAAAATGCTCCTTGGGTTTTGATTTCGCCTGTTGTCACTATTCTTTTATTATTAATTTCGATAAGTCTTATTGGGCAGGCGTTGCGGGCTACGTTTGATCCAAGGAGTGCTTAAATTGTTAGAGAATGTTTATTTTGATAAGGCATCTAAGTACACAGCAGAATTTGTATTAACGAGTGATCATTCTTTTAGCTTGCGCCTAAATCATACTCCTCAAATGTTAACTGAAAATTCAATACAATCAGACACCTGTTTACCAGAACTGATGCATAGTACAGCAGGAGCTTTTTCAGAAACCATTTATGTTTATCTTCCTGTGGTAAAAGCTGTTATAGAGCGCGACTTGCCTTTGCATTTTTTATCTATTGGTCTTGGATTGGGTTATATCGAAGTGATGATCATTGCTTATTGTTTATCACAACAAAAACAAGTGGCTTCTGTAGAGTCTTTTGAAGCTGTGAGTTTTTTAGGTCATTATTTTATTAATTACTTTTTAGAAAAATATGTGCCGCAAAAGTTTGTATACTGCTATAATGATATAATTCAACGTAATAGTGTTTATTTTGGAGTTAATCAAGAAACTTTAAAAAGTAACATTAAAGATTTAATTTTAAAGAAAAAAATTAATATTAATTCAAAATTTACAGAAAATTCTGCCGTCCAAAATCCTGCGCATGGAATTTTTTTTGATGCATTTAGCCAAATTTCTTCCCCTGAACTTTGGACACAATCTTTGTTTAATAATATTTTTTCAAAAAATTGTAGTGCGTTTGATTGTATATTTGCCACTTATGCTTCTAAAGGTATTTTAAAAACGCAACTAAAAAATCAAGGATTTGTGATTCATAAAAAACAAGGTTTTTTTAAAAAAAGAGAATGTATTTTTGCAGAAAGACAATTTAATAAATTACCGATGTCTTAAAAATTGCATTTTAGTATTTTTTTATTGGTAAAAAAAAATTAATATATTTAATGAAACTAAAATAGGAGCTTTAAAATGTTAAAAAAGTTTTTTATTCTTATTTTGTTAGTGATTGCTGTTTTGATAGGAGTAGGCGCATACTTACCTGCTCAAAGATCTGTGACTTTAACTCATAAATTTAATTATCCTGTAAGAGATGTTTTTGAGTTTATAACACAAATTGATCAATCTACCTGGAGAAGTGATCTTGAATATGTAAAAATTATCTCTAATGAAAAAGGTAGGGAAGTATGGATAGAAAAGCCCAAAAAAGGAATGCCAATTAAATTCGAAACAAAAGCTCTAGTCCCTTATCAAAGATTTGAAATTGTTTATAGTGATGAACCACGTTTTAGTGGCGTAGCAATTAGTACTTTTAAGGCTATAGATAATAATTCAACAGAAGTTATTTTTTCTGAAACATTAAAAACGAGTAGTATTATTTCAAAACTGTTTTCTTATATGTTTTTTGACTTAGAAAAATTTATGAAAAAATATCTTATTGAGCTAGAAGCTGCTTTAGAAAAAAGAAAGCGTTAAAAAAACCAGCCGATTTTAATAATATTCCAATATGGTAACGTTCTTGTTTTTAAATAATTGCCAATATCGTCTTTATTGGCACGTAAAAAATCATTATAAGCTGAAGACACTAAGATTGAATTTAGTTGAGCGGGGTTTTGTGCAAATATTACGTTCGAAAAACTTTCATTGTTTGAGGAAAGTGGTATTTGCGCACCAAATTCTGTGCCAATTGCAAATCCAGAATCAAATACCCACATCCAGCCAAATTGAGGATTAAAATAAAATGTGTTGAGCTTGTATCTTGCAGAAATTTCTACTGGGTTTGAACTAGAGAAATTGGTTGCATGAACATTGGTTTCAATATGACGAATACCAAGTTCTGCACCTGCAAAAAATGCCCCAAAAAATGGATATATCACAACTCTCGTTTTTATATGTTGAATAGATAGTTTAGTTTCATAAATATGGTTTTCATTGGAGTTCCTATTTATATAAGAAAGAAGTCCTGGAAATGTATCGAAATGAATATCCCCAGCACCACCATAGTTAATGCTCAAACCTAAAAATTTAAAAATTTTTGCTTCAATTCCAATAGTAAAAAATTGAAATAAACCTACGCCAAACGTTGGACCTATTATCAGTTGATCAGGATCAATGTCAAAAGTCTTTCCTTGTGCTTGAGCATTGTCTGAGGAAGGTTGCATCTCATTTTTAATATCAGATTTTCCTTGTATTTCTGGAGTTGGTTTGATTTCAGGAGTTGAAGGTATAGTTGGTGGGGCAACAGGTAACCCCCCATCTGTATTTGGAAATAGCTGTTCAGTTTCGTTTAAAGAATTTGTATCAAAACCTTCTGGTAATTTAACTTCTAATGCATCAATTAGTTCTGGAGTCACTGGTTCTGGAGGAGGAGGTGGTGCGTTGGCGATCACTTGTCCCCACTCGTTTTCATTCACAACCTGTATAATATTTGGTGTGCTTGGGTTACTAAATTCAACCGCTCCTTTTGTGACAACCAATTGGGTTTGTTCGGCTCCTGTGGTGACAATATATCCTTCTGTACCACGAATACCCATTACTGCATTAGAAGTTTTAAGTTGTACGTCATTTTTTGCATTTTCTTTTGGTTTGATAAAAAATCTAACTTTTCCTTTAATATTATCAATTACACTTTTTATGCTTTTGTTATTTTCTTCTTTAATAATATGATATTCTTTAATTTTTAACTCACTGTTTTCGTATAAAACAATATCTGAGCCATCAAAAAAAATAATTTTAATCAGAGATTTTTGTTTAGTTGTAATTATATCAGTAATTCTTATTAACATGTTTCTTTGAATGGAGGCATAATTTTTTCCATCAAAAACAATTCCTTCGCCAATGATATTTTCAATTTTACCAACTTCGTTTACATCTGCCCAAGCAAACCGTATGGTTTGAAAATATAAAGCAAAAATTATTATAAAATATAACAAATATTTATATTTAAACATTTTTTCTCCAAATTATATCTTTACTTTATAATTTTAGCATTTAACAATTTTCTTCCCCGGTAAAAATTCACCTAAAGTCGATTTTTTGAACCAAACTTTGCTCAGATTTTTAGTTTTTTTGTGGTGAGTGTTTTTCTCAAAATTTTGTGATGTCTACAAGGTATTTGGCTTTTTTTAATTTTTCGTCTTTAGAAAGTAGTGTTAAAAATTTAGGATGGAAGGGGATAGAATCACTTGAGCTTTCAAAAAATATTTTTTGTTTTGTTCCAGATAAAATAGGATGTATACGCCAATTTTCTTCTAAAGTAACATTAATTACTGGTTGTTCTTTTACTTTTTCAATAACAATATCTCGATAAAGTTGCGTTGTCTCAACAAGTGATTTTAATTTGTGTAAATTAGGAAAGTTACCTCCACCTGCTGCTCGATAATTGTTTGTTACTACTGAAAATTTTTGAGTAGATTTAATAGGTACTTTATTGTAACAAAGATTGATAATTCGCTTTCCATAAGGTTTTGTAATATCTATTTCATAAGTTATGCCATAAATACAATCAAAATTAAATGCGGGAAAATGTGGGCTTAAAATATTTATTTCTGTTGAAGAAGTAACATCAATTTGTGTAAAAATTTGCGCGCCAAATTCTAGCCATGTTTTTAATTGATCACCATTTGTAAGTAATATTTTTATTTCATTGTCGTATGGGTATAAGTTAGAAATGTCTTTGATTGCAAGTGGTCCTTTAGGAATATTTATATAAAAACTTCCGTGAGAGCCAGTATTTAAAGGCGCAAATGCACATAAAATTGGAAGGTTTTCCCATTTTGTATTTTTTAATAAAATTTTTCCAAATTCTAACACGGTTTTTTGAATAAATTGAGATGCATAAGAAATTTGCAAAGTAGAAAACCATGAATTAAAATGCACACTACTTCTACCAACTTCTGACCGAATATAAGATAACACTTTATTATTTTCTTCAGAAACTAAAGCTAATGAATGAGAGTCTGGTTCAACATCTCTGACGTTATGCACTTCTGCAAAGCTTTGATTAATTTTCCATTTATCACGCTTTTTTGTGAGTTCTAATCGAATAACACCCAAATGGCTACCCAATGCACCAGGCATCACAACGGGTTTGCCATTAATTTTTCCAGTTTGATTAATAATTTTATATTTTTCAAGATTATTAAAAACCTTACCGCCAGGAAAAACATTATGTGCATGTCCTGATAATACAACATCAACTTCTTTTATTTTAGTGAGTTCACAAACGGCATTTTCGCAGCCCGTGACATATTTAATTGGAAAGATGCCGCTATGAGCAAGTACCACAACAATGTCTGCGCCCATTTTTTTTAACAGCTTGGCTTGCTGTTTTGTTGCCAGCACCATATCAATGGCGGCTACTTTGTGATGCAGTATGTGTTTGTCCCAAATTAAAATTTGCGGTGGAGCAACCCCTATAAAGCCAATTTTTACAATTTCTTCATTATCAAGTTTTTTTTCTAATATAAAATTTTCAGGAAAAAGGCTTTTACCAAGATGATTTTTTAAATTTTTATTGTAGTGAAATAAATTAGAACAAATAAAAGGAAAGTTCGCTTGATTTGCAACTTTAAATAAAAAATCCAATCCATAATTAAAATCATGATTACCGACTGTTGCAAGATCAAACCGCAAGTAGTTCATAACTTTAATTATTGGATGAATTTGATTTTCTGCAAGCGGGGCTTTACGATTTATAAAATCGGATAGAGCGTTACCTTGGATAAGGTCGCCATTGTCAACTAAAACGGTGTTTGTACAATTATTTTTAAATTTTTTTATAATTGTTGCAGTTTTGGCTAATCCAAAAAACTCTGATTTTTTATCATTGTAATAATCGTACGGTACAATATTACAATGAAGATCAGATGTTTCCAAGATAACCAATTGGTAACACCGATTTGTTGTCATACCTTTTCGCTTTTTGGAAGAAGCGTCACAACAAGGCGGCGTCCTTCCATTCGCGGTACAGATTCCTGTACTACGATGTCTTCGATACCGGACATGAGCTCTTGGAGCGCTTTGTAGCCCAAATCAATGTGTGACATTTCACGACCCCTAAATTTAACTCCAACACGAACACGCGCTTTTTCGGCAATCCATCTTTTAATATGATTTTGTTTTGTTTCAATATCATGTTTATCGGTATTGGGTGTCAAGTTAATTTCTTTGACTTCTATGACAACCTGTTTCTTTTTAGCCTCTTGCGCTTTTTTGCTTTGTTGGTATTTGAATTTACCATAGTCAATTAGCCTACACACAGGGGGTTTGGCGTCAGGAGAAACTTCAACTAAGTCTAGCCCTAACTCTTCGGCTCTTAATAGAGCATCTCGGATGGGTAATACACCTACTTGTTCGCCGGTGTCAGATATAAGACGAACCTCAGGTGCTTTGATGCGTTCGTTGATTCTTGGGCCATCTTGTGCAGGGTTACGAGTTTGTTGGTTTCCCATTGGACGCATATTGTGTGCAATCTCCTTTAAAAATTGGTTATTGGTCAAGTATGGTTTATGCAATATTCACAACTGAAATGTACCATATCTTGGATAAAAAATAAAAAAGAGAAGAAAATCAGCACTTAACGCTACAGAGAGAGATTGTATTTCTTTGTTCTCTGAGGCAGGGATGAAAATTTTTCTTCTCTAGAATTGTATAGCTGCGACGGTATATTAATTTTTGAGCTCATTTGATGTTGGCTTGTTCAAAGCAAACAAAACAGGGGTTGTGCCTGTTCTACGGAGCTTATTTTTTGCTTTTTTGCCCATTTTTGCTTTTTTAGCATCACGACAGCGATTTGTTTTGTCTGTAGGTGAAGTCATGTTTAACCCCTTGAATATATTAAAAAAAATATATAGAACGAACTAAAAAAGTAGTGATCGTCCTTTGAAACTGCAACCATGCCTTATTTTTTTTCATTTGACAAGGTAATTTCTTGTGAATCAGTGACTGAAGGATAAACTTTTTGAACAATCTGAGGACGTGTTCTGACAACGATAGAGGCTAGAGGTTGTGTCTCAATTTACAAATTTATTTTGTGGTCAAATGTTTTCATTTAAATGAGAAATGATTCATTTTTAACTTATTTGTCATTGGTATTAGACGATTTATAAATATTATTTTCCATTTTTATGTTTTAGTTTGGCTAATTACGACAAAAACAATTGAACTGCAAAAGAAAAAACGCGAATTGTTTTTGTGTTAAATAAAATTGTGGTGCTCCCGGGGAGAATCGAACTCCCACTTCCGGAGGAAACGCGATTTTGAGTCGCGCGCGTCTACCAGTTCCGCCACAAGAGCAATGCAAATTAGGAAAGTCTAACAGGTGAGTAGCACAAATGCGTGCTTAACCTAGCGTCAACCATAGCTCCTAATTAGTAATCGTTGCCTATAATGTCAAGAAACTTTCTAAAAAAAATTATTGCATTAAAAACTTGCTAAAATTTTACGAGAACCTTTACGTTCTAATTTATGGAGGAAAAACAATGGAATACTCCATTGTGCAAAAAGATGATGGAAAAATGGTGAATCTTGTTGGAGTGATAAACGAAGACTCGGAGTTATCATTTAAAAATCTTTCTGCAGAGCTCAAAGAAGAAAAAAAAATAAACTTTAATTTCTCGCAAGTTAAAAGTATTAACTCCTTAGGAGTGAGGGCATGGGTGAGTTTTTTACGCTCGCTTGAAGAAGGACGTTCTATTGTTTTTAGTGAATGTCCTCCCGATATTATTATGCAAATCAATATGATTCCAAGCTTTTTAGGAAAAGCAACGATATCTAGCTTTTATGTTAATTATATTTGTGAAACATGTAATAAAGAAGAAAAAAAACTTTTTGAAACTTCGACTCTGCCACCAAAAACATATCCCCCTGTTCCTAAATGTGAAAATGGTGATTGTGGGATGCAAACAGAAGAGTTGGAAGATGAGTACTTTGTGTTTTTAATGCGTTGAGGTGTTAATTGGAAAATCAAAACGTATACGATTCAAGACTAATAGAAAAGTTTGAAGCGCATCGTGATTTTACCAGGGTGTTTTTGGACGCATTTATTTTAATTAATTATGAGCAAAAAGTATTAAAATTTAACGCAGCATTTTGTCAGATAATGGAATTACGTTCAATCGATGTAAGACGTATTCAAAGTTTAAAAGAAATGTTAAGCACCAAATTGCCTGGAAGCGAAAAAAGTGCAATTGAGCAAATTTTAGAATCTTCTGTGCCTACACGAATTGATGAAGTTCCTGCAACTAATCTTACTAATAAAAAAGAACTTATATTGATAATGAGCAGTTATCCGTATAGTGAAGCTGACGGAAAAATGCTAGGGACTTGTATTTTAATGCGTGATGTGACCGCAGAAACGAATTTACAATCTAAGTATAAAGATAAGTCTATACAGTCTATTACTGATCCTCTCACAGGTTTGTATACCCGTAGATATTTTGAAGAACAAATTGATAAAGAGTTTGAGCGTTGTCGCACCAATAATGTTCTTCCAAAACTTGCGGTGATTATGTTTGATCTCGATAAATTTAAGTCTGTAAATGATACCTACGGACATCAAGCAGGAGACTTTGTACTTGCTGAAACAGCGCGTATTCTCAGGCAACAAAGTCGCAGATCCGATGTGCTCGGTCGTTATGGTGGAGAAGAGTTATTGGTGCTAATTTTTGATACTACAGAAAAAGGTGCGGGTACGGCAGCAGAAAAATTTCGACAAGCGATTCAGAATAATGAATATATTTTTAATGGGACACGCATTCCTGTTACAACAAGTGTAGGTGTTACGTTAATTAAAACTTTAGATGATTCAAAAGAAACTGCTGTGAAGCGGGCTGATGAATGCTTATATCATGCCAAAGAAAATGGACGAAATATTGTATTTGTAGATTTTGGTTCAGGTCAGATGTCATTCCAAAATTATATTGCAAGTATTGCAAATTCTTCAGTTCCAGAAAATGGATCTTAAGTATTAATCAATAATAAGATTTGGTAAATCTGTATTTTCTATTGATGAGGGTACGTTTTGTACCATTGCATACCCATACACATCATCTCTCCATGCATAGACTCTATTCACTTTACTTGAAGAAGTTCGAATACGTTTTAGAACTTTTTGTTTTGGAAAAGACTCTAAATTGTTTTTTGTCAGTTTTACAATATAAAGAGTTGCTGGGTGTGGTAGTAAGTTTGATTGGTTATTTGTATTAGAATGTAAGTTAATGCTTACTCCTTGTAAGCCTTTATATAAAAAAAATCGTCCCTCACTCGCTGAATAAAATTGTGATAGTTGGTTTGGGATATTAGGAGTAAAAGCCTGATTGGGTAGAGATTCTAAAGAGAGTTCGGGCAGACCAGAAGCATCACCAACTAAGTCAAAATCTGGTGGTAATGTGCGAGAATCTTGCACCGTTGCAACCATATCAATAATAAAGTCATGGCTCACATTTTCAAAAAATTTAATACTTCCCCACGTTGTTAATGCAGAAAAACATGCTGTTGTAAAATGTGTGAAAAATTTATTATTCTTTTTAAAATAAGAAAAATTTAATTTGTAAAAAAAGCTATGTTTTACTTTATGCAAAAAGCGCCTCTTTTGAGAAAATGTTGCGCTCGTTATGAGATGCTCAAGAGAATGTTTTTTTTGCATCGAAAGTGAGATATCGTGAAAATATTCGTTTACCTGTTGTTTCCATTTATTAGTGTTGTCTTGATTGTCTGGTTGGTGTGGTACCATGTCAATAAACCTCAAAGCGAGAAACATACTTAATGATAATTACGTTTGTAAAGTGTTATTTATTCCAAATTGTTAGCAGTGGGTCTTAATTTTTTTATTGTACGAGATAAGTTGCTCATTACTGTGCCAATTGGGATGTCTAAAATTAAAGAAATTTCTTTGTAAGAATAGTTTTCTGCAGCAAGATAAAGAACGCTCCGTTGCTTTTCGTTTAAACTGCTTAAGCGACTTTTCCAGTTGTCATCAAGAGCTATTCTATAAAATTCTTGTTCTTGTTCTTTTAAATTATTGGTTAATTTTGGTGAGTTTAAATGATATGAATTTGCATCAGGTAGATTATTGTTTATTACTGCTTCATCCAAACTATCATAATTCCATTTTTTAGAAATTGCATGGTTATCAAGATACGTATTTTTTACAATGCGATATAACCAGTTTTTAAAATGATGTTGAATGTCTTGGCTTAAAAATAAATTATTAATATCATTTGTTGTGGAAATATTGTTACAATACTGAGTAACAAATTTTTGAAATGCTTGCAAAGATTTTAATAATGAAGTTTGTAAAATATCTTCAGCGGAACTTCTATCGTGACATAAGCTGTAGCTAAAACGTAACATAGGGTTCCAATATTTTTTAGAATGAAAAACAAATAATGAATTCCAATTGATTTCTACAGAAATAACAGAATCTAAATATTTGGTATTATTCATGCAGTGTCTTTTCTATTATGAACTTTTATTAATTTCTCTTAGTTTCATAAGGTCTTTATCTGTATCTTGAATATCTTGTATGATTTCATAAAGTTCAGTTTCTTTTAAAAAACGATCAATGTCTTCTGGTAAGCCATCTTGATAAGCATCGTAAAAGCTTCTTCCTAGCTCTGCAAAAAGTTCTTTGCGCTTTTGCAAAAGTTGCATTTTGCTAATTTGACGCTTAGCTTCATCAAGACCTCGTATCAATTCTCTTGAGCTTATTTTTGCTGCATCAGTAAGTGTTTCTTGTATTTTTTTCCAGTCAAACGAAAAGTTAGGGTGATTCATCAATTTTTTCTCCATTTTTTGTCATTCAATGCTCGTTAATTATAAGAGCTCCAAAACAGATAGCAAATAGGAAAAGCGAACAGTATGCAAGAGCGCTAGAAAACACAGAGAAAAATACAGAAAGCAACGCTAGCAAAAATGAAGCGACTATAAAAGGCATAGAGCAATTTAAAACCAGTAAAATATTTCTTTCTGGCTTTATCACACCAAGATTCGATAATAAGCTTGTACGAGATTCGTTTTCGCCTTGAATTTTGCTTAGTCGCAGAGTTTCTCTTAAAAATACCAAGATTATTGCAATAACAATAATTTCTTGTGACTGAAAAATAAGGATTAGAGCAATTGGTAATAGATGGAATCCAATAAAAAAAAGTTGGTAAACATAAAATTTATTTATAAAATAAACAAATGCCGCTGTAATAAGTGCTGCAAAGCTTCCAATTAAGGAAATAGACAACTGATGCGCAGAAGATGCTACAATCGAAATCATCACTATTGCAATAAACATCCACAATGGTTTTTGAACATGGTAAAGAGATATTTTAATAGTGCACCTCTTTTAATAAGAACTTTTATACCACTTATCACTCTATCACAATTACTGTATTTAAACACAAAGGCCTTTGCCGAAGACAGCATTGCTATTGAAACAGATGAAGGTTATGTCCCTGTATTTCGCTCAGGACATAATCTATCAATATTTTATTCTGCTGAGTACTCAAAATGGGATGTCAGTCAGAAAATATCATCGAGTTCTAATCAGAAAATCAGCGCTTTTCAATCTCATGCAATAAATTCGGGATTATTTTTAAGATATTCTTATCATATCAATTTGATTTCACGATTTGGTTTTTTTGTAGGTACAACAACTGGTTTTTTAACTGATTTTAACCTTGGTAGTAATACAAGACTGCTTCAAAGTCACGGCTATCTGTTTCCTTCTATTTTAGGGGGACTTACATATAATCTAGCAAAAAGTCGAATACTTGCAGGAATAGAATATAGTGCTGTGTGGTATAAGTTTATGAACGTCAAAACAGATGCTGATATTGTTAAAAATATTTCACCAGTACCAGATATGATCTGCATTTTTTTAGGTTTAGATTACTTTTTCAAAAAAAACAAAGCATTTTCTTTTCAAAGTGGTTGGAGATTGCAGCAGATAACGCCATTAAATAACAATTCTTCTGCTACATATTTAAATACTCTCAGTATCAAAAATAATAGTTATTTTGCAGGTTTTGGTATAACTTTTCAGATTGGCGATATCAATTCAATTATTAATTAATTTAATCAGCAAATTGAATGTCTTTGACTTCATAGTATTTTTCTCCACGTGGAAGACTTACAGCAACAACATCCCCAACAGTTTTGTTAATGAGGGATTTTGCAAGTGGACTTGAAATTGAAATGGCATTATTTTTAATATCAGCTTCTAAATCACCAACAATTTTGTAGCTTTTTTCTTCGCCGTGTGAATCATCACTCACATCCATTAAAGAAACAACAGCACCAAAAACAACTCTATCTGTTTTTCCTTTACCAACTTGAATAATTTGAACTCTACCGAGTTTGTCTTCAAGTTCCATAATTCGGCCTTCAATGAAACCTTGTTTTTCGCGGGCAGCATGGTACTCTGCGTTTTCTGATAAATCACCTAGCGCACGTGCTTCTGCAATTTCAGAAATGACTTTTGGTCTATCAATTGTTTTTAGTTTTTTAAGCTCTTCTTTAAGCTTTTCATGTCCAATTGCAGTAATTGGAATGGGGGAATTTGAGTTAGCTGACATAGTTTAGTTACCTTTTATAGTTTGCATAAAAAAAGAAACAAACCGAACTTTTTTACCAATGTAATTGATATGAAAGATCGATTCGCTAGATTTGCGTGAATAGCAAAGCCATTGATCTTGTTATCAACGAGTATACGGACTGAGCGCGCTTTGCAATGCCCAGCCCGTTTACATAACATGCGAGTATCATGTAATAATCAATGATACATTAAGAAGATAGCATGCTTATTTCTTTGCTTCAACATACTTCAGTCGTAGGTCATAAAGCAAGTTTGCAAGCATTTCCTCTTCTGCGTTTGTTAAGTTACCCTTTGTTTTTTTTTGTAATGTTTCTAAAAGTTCAATATTGTATTTTGCGGATTCAATATCTTTTTGAATTGTTTTACTGTCTGGTTCTGGAACAATTCCAAGCCCCACAAGAGCTGCATTGCCCAATGATAAAACTAATATGTCAAATAAAGAATGTTCCTGCATAACGGCCTTCTCCAAAAAAGTCTCATTTGCTATTTATCATATATTGATATGTTTTGATATCTTTCTTTTTAATGGCAGAGCTTTTAATAAGAAGCTCAAAATATTATTATGATTTTTTATAATGTTCAGGAAGTTTTTCAAGAGATTTTCTTAAATTTCCGCTTGTTTTAGATAATATTTCTTCGGCCAACTCTTTAGATTGGCATTTAAGGTAAACACAAGCAAGCTTTACGTTGCCATGACACGTTAATAATGCTTGTTTTGCGGCCTCAGAGTCTGCTAGGCAGATTTCAGAAATAATATGAATAGCACGATGTTGTAGTTTCTCGTTGCTTGCAACAACATCAACCATATACCCATCATATGTTCTGTTGAGTTTGATCATTAAAGCTGTTGTAATCATATTTAAAATAACTTTTTGCGCGGTTCCTGCTTTCATACGCGTAGATCCTGCAATCACTTCGGAGCCAGTGTTGGTAAAAAGTTTAATTTTAGCTTCGTTAAGAATTGGGGCGTGTTCCAAAGAAGAAATACCGATTGTTAATGCACCAGCTTGGTTTGCAGTTCTTAAAACGCCAAGAGTGTATGGGGTTCGACCGCTCGCCGCAACACAAATTACGACATCTTTAGAAGTTGGCTTAATTTTTATGCAATCATGTTCTCCTTTTTCAATAGAATCTTCTGCATTTTCAACAGATTGTGAAAGAGCTTTGTCGCCTCCAGCAATAAGATAGTGAGTTTTATTTTTAGGCCATGCATAAGTTGGATACAATTCGGCACTTTCTTGAGCTGCAAGTCGTCCAGAAGTTCCTGCTCCAGCAAAAATTAATCGCCCACCGTGTTCTAGCAGTGTCGTTGCCTTTGTGACAGCAGAATCAATATCAGAAATAAGTTGTTTAATAGAACAAATAGAATTGAGTTGTGACTCTAAAATTGTTTCTAAAACTTCTTTATTGTCCCATAAATCAAGATTACTATATTTTTTAGATCTTTTTTCTGTATTCATTTTTATTACTTTACTATTTTTAATCTTGTTTTGTTAGTTAATCGCTCTTTTGAGCGTTTTAGTTGGTCTTTTAACATATCAATTTCACTCAATGAATTTAAAACAATGTCATTTTTGTTAAAGTAACATTCGGTTTGGGATAGATTATTTTGCACAGCTTCTTCTCCAAATACTCTTGATAATTGGTCAATAAACTCGTTTGCAAACATTGCTTGGGTCATAAGTATATCGGTAATTTGCTGGATAAATTGTTTTTCACTGACTTTGTAAGCTTTAATTGCTTTTTTGATATGTGTAGATGATAAAGTTTGTTTAGATGCCTGCTCGTTTATAGCAAACCAGATGCTCCAATTTTTTTTGTCTTGTTTTTTTGAATATAGCGCAACAACCTCTAAATTCTCTTCATTTTTAAAAGAGAAAAATGCTTTATCGTCGAAGCTTAATTCTTCAAAAATTTCAAGTACAGGTTGAATTTCTGGAAGCATAGAAGTTCTTCTTTGTTGCTGTGTTTAAGCTGTGGATAAGTGCTTCAAGAATTGTTTGTCTAATAAATTGTTTCGTAATTTCTATTGCATCTTGAATAACAAGAAGATCGTCTTTGGTATATGAATGAGAGTCAGAGGTTAAATTTATGCATCGAAAGCATTGTTCTTGAATATTTAATAAGTAAGTCATTTTACTCGTATAAAGCTCATAACGGAGATCAAATGTCATATTATTATCATCAATTGGAGCGCAAATTTCGCCAGCTAGCTCTCGGTAAAGCTCGTATGACACATCCACTTTGCTAGAATTTGCATTATTCTGTTTCATTTTAATGAAACCTCTAATTAAATCAATATCTTAGGTTTTTTTTGATCATAATTATCAAAAACCTATAACTCCTAGATAAGGTATCGGTGTTTATTAAATTTGCTTTAGAATAAGGTGGTTTTTTGGCAGTTTGTTAAGAAGCTCTTGCGATGCAGTGGACAGGAGCCAGCGTCTTTGATTAATGAGAGATGTTTTGCAGTGCCATAACCTTTGTGTTTTGAAAAACCAAATAATGGATATTCTTTATCCTGAGAAATCATAAAATTATCTCGTGAGACTTTGGCAATTACGCTTGAAAAACCAACACTCTTAAAGACACTATCTGCTTGGGTTATTGTGATTTGAGGAATATTTATAAAATCTTTAGGCACATTTAAAAAATGTTTTCCATCCATTAAAATGATTGCGTCATTTAAGAAATTTAAAGTTAAATTCGATTGATTTTTAAATAATTGACATAACAGATTCAAAGCTCGCGCTGCTGCGAGTTGTACAGCTTGCCAAATATTGTAAGAATCGACCTCCTCTGCAGAAGACTCGCCTAAAGCAAAGTGAACACACATCATCTCTTTCTCTGTTATAAATTGAGAATGTTGTTTTAATTCTAAAAATTTGGCGGCATTCCAGTGAATTTGGGTTTGTGATGAGTTTAAACTACTAGGGTTATTTGGAATAAAGTGTGTGGTTGAAGTTGAAAATGTATCTGGCTTAGATTGGTAACTAGCAAGAATTGCTGCAAAACATTGGTTACGTTTTTTTTCAGTTAACTTTTTACTATCATCAATTAAGGGGAGCCATGTTTGCTGCTGTTGCGTTTGAAACGGAACTTCGGTGGCAGAAATCCAAAGACTCGCACAACACAACACAGGCCCAGCAACACACCCTCTGCCGACCTCATCGATAGCAATAATTATCTTTTTAGAAATGTGATGATGAGTAGAAAGTAAATTTAATAAGAAAAACTCATTTGGAAAGTAGGATTGCATTGAGGTGCTCATGGTTGTTTATCAAACAGCTATTTGAGTTGAGCAATTTGTTTTAAAATAGCATCTTCTGGTTGGTTGCCAATAAGCTCTGCCACCTTTTGACCATTTTTTATAAACGCCAGAAAAGGAATTTGGCGGATATTAAATTGCGTAGTGATTTCAGGATTTTCTTCTATATTGATTTTGCAAACCTTAATAGTGTCTGAATGTTTTTCAGCAACTCTTTCTACAGTTGGTGCGAGTGCTCTGCATGGTCCGCACCATTCTGCCCAAAAATCAACCAATACAAGGGAATTGCTTTCTAAAACTTCTGTTTTAAAATTTTTATCTGTCACTTCTAATACTAATTCTGACATAGGTTAATCCTTTCTAAAAATACCACTTGGTCTTGTATCTACCAAGAAAACATTAGTATGTTTGATTGAATTTTTAGAGAGGTCAAGTTGTCTCAAAGTTACTCTTCTTCAATATGACGATGCTCGATAGAAACATGAGAAAATTGATTACACAGTTGCTTAAAAAGTTCTTCAGATATTGCAACGCTCCTATGTTTTCCTCCGGTACAGCCGATTCCTATAGAAAAATGATGTTTTCCTTCTTCAAGATATAATGGGTAAAAAAATTGAATTAAATCTATAACTTTATTGATAAAGAGTGTGACATTCGGATCGCTAAACACATAATCTTTAATGAGTGAATTGAGACCATTGTGTTCTCGCAATTGACTTTCGTAATGCGGATTTTTAAAACAACGGACATCAAATAACGTATCCAAATCTGAGGGTACGCCATGTTTGAAACCAAAAGAAATAAAATGAAGTCTTAAATGTTTTGTTTCATTATTAATTGGGAAATGTTTATAAATATATTGTCTTAAATACTTAGAAGACATAGTAGAAGTATCTATAACGCGATGAGCAAGACTTTTAATAGGTTCTAAAGTTTTTTCATCAAGTTTAATCACTTCTTGAAGAGAGAAAGAAGGAAAATTTACACTGAGTGGGTGCTGTCTTCTGGTTTCACTGTAGCGTCTTAATATAATATCTTCAGAAGCTTTAATATAAATAATTTGAATAGAGCAAATTTTAGAAAGAGCAGAATAAATGGTTTCAAATGCATTAGGGTTATCTTGATCGCGAGAATCGAGCGCTAGTGCAATATGAGACGATTTGATGTGATTGTTTTGAATGGCTGCTGCGAAAGAACTTAATAAAACAGCCGGCAAGTTGTCTATACAGTAAAATCCTAAATCTTCTAAAGCATGAATTGCTATTGTTTTTCCCGAACCAGCGAGTCCTGATATTATTATTAAGTTTTTTTTATGAGTGGTCATTGTATCTCCAAGATTAAAACCAAGAGAATACATATTCTAACTTTTTTCTGTTAAAAAACAAAGAGGAGAGCCTTTTATAAGCTCTCCTCACTTTAAAGTTTATTATATTTTAGTAAACTAGCCTGTTTTACGAGAAAGATCTTCAAAATCTGAAATATAATTTGTTTCGTATTTATCAAAAACATTTTCATTTAAAGGAACAAATCTTTTATTCCTGCGTAAATTAGTTACATTATAAGCAGATTGATCACTGACAATCGAGAACTCGGCACGTTTGTGAATTCTTTTTTTAGTGAGTCGTCTTAATGACGAGTTTAATTTGTTTACGACTTTGTCAATAGAAAGGGCAATATTATTAGCACTTGCATTAACGCATGTATTAATTTTCCCAGAAACAACAGAAACTTTAACGTGATGCTCAAATCCGTCAAGAGTGAAAAATGCTCTTACAAAAGTTGTTTTATTAGAGAATTTTTCTACGCATTCCTTAATTTTGTGCTCAACTAAAGCACGAATATCCTTTGACTTTGGAAAGTTGATAAATTGAAATTCGACTTGCATAAAACCTCCTACGCAAAAAAAAGCTAAGGCAAATGAAATCAGAAATAACGCTATTCTTTCCTAAATATTACAGTATAAATGTAATATTTAATTAATTTATATCAAAATATATTCATGCTGTCAACGATATTTAAATAAGTAATTAGAATCTTTGAATTCTTTTTGTGGAAGACATTAAGCCTAATGATTCTCTGTATTTGGTGACTGTCCGGCGAGCGATTTTAATCCCTCTATTTAATTCAATTTTTTCTGATATTTCTTGATCAGAAAGAGGATTTTTCTTATCTTCAAGTTTAATTAATTCTGCAACAAATTGACGAATAGATTCATTTGCAAGCTCTTTTCCCGAATTATTTTCAATAGCAGAATTAAAAAAATATTTTAATTCAAATAATCCTCTCGGTGAATAAAGATATTTATCTGATGTTGCTCGAGAAATTGTGCTTTCATGTAAATTTAATTCCTGTGCGACAACTTTTAGAGTGAGTGGGGCTAAATATTCTATTCCTTTTTCAAAAAAATTTTCTTGGTATTTAATGATGCATTCAACAACTTTTAAAATAGTTTTATTTCTATCTTTAATGGATTTAACTAACCATTGTGCTGATTTTAAATTATCATTAATATATTTAAATGTATCTTTAGATTTTGGTTTATCAATTTCTTTTTTTAATACTTCTATTAGATTAGAATATTTTTTGGAAAGCTTAAGTCTTGGTAAACCATTATCATTCATACTGCAAAGCCATTTGTTATCTCTTTTAAAAACATAGACATCAGGTGTAACGTTATGATTTAATAAATTACCAAATTGTCTTGCTGGTTTGGGATCAAGCTGGGTTTTAATAAAACGAAAAGCAAGTTTTACTTCATCAATAGGAACTTTTTCAATACGAGAAATTTTGCTAAAATTTTGTTTTTGGAAATCAATCCAATAGTCATTTAATATTTTTTCTGTGAGTTTAGGCTTTTTTTCAATTCTGTTAATTTGCAACAAAAGGCATTCTTGCAGTGAGCGCGCTCCAACTCCTGAAGGTTCGCATTTTTGAATAGTTTCTAGAGCAAACTTAATATCATCGAGGTAAATTTTATGGTTTTCTGCAATAGAATTTATGTCTGAACCTAAAAATCCGTTATCATCAAGATATTGTAAAATAATTAAGCTACATTCTTTTTCATAATCACTCAATCGTAACATTGAAATTTGATTTTCTATGAATGAATGGAGAGAAGTAAATTGTGATACGTCCGCAATTTCTCGACGCGCATTGTTAGTAGAAATTAATTCTATACTTTTAATATCATTATATCTCTCTGTATAGTCAGAATTATTATAAGATTTTAGGATACTTTGTTTTAGATCTGCATAGTTTTGAATATTTTCTAATTCTTGCCGAGTCGGTAAACTCACAAGGCAAGGATTTTTTTCTAATTCTTCATTAATTAATTTTTCAAGTTCAAAACGTCCTAATGTTAATACAGTTATTGAATGTTTTAGTTCAGCTGATAAAGAAAGCTTTTGGGTTGTTTTTAAACCTTGTTTAATTTCTAAAGCCATTCAACAAGTACTCCCCTACCTTAAAAAAAGTAGCACATTTTCAGAAAAATGATTAGCTTGCGCCATAATTGCTGAGCCAGCGTTCACAAGAATTTTACTTTGAGCAAAGCGCGCAGATTCTGAAGCGTAATCAACATCTCTAATTCTGGATTGCGCTGCGCTTAAGTTTTCGCTTCCAATATCAATTGAGGTAATAGTTGAGTTTAGGCGACTTTGCAATGCTCCAAATGTTGCTCTTGTTTTTGTTACGTTTAGCATTGAATTGTCGAGCGTAGAAAAAATGTCTTCTACATTACCTCCTTCTAACTCTTCTCCGCTTTCTCCTTCGATACTGAGATCTGTGAGTTCTGCGAGAGATTCATTTAAATCCGCAAGGTCTTCAAAATTTAATGTAATTATTTCATTATCAGTATTTGTTTCACCATCGGCTGTGCGAAAATTAACTCCAACCTGAATATTAATGTTGTTTTCATCTTCATCAGAAAGAATTTTTCTACCATTAAACTCAGTTTGATCTTTTATTCGATTTATCTCTTGTGAAAGTTCTTGAAACTCTTTGTTTAAAAAAGATCTTTCTGTTGGACCTACAGTATCACTTGCCGCTTGCGTTGTGAGTTCGCGCATTCTAATAATAATGTTATTGAGTTCGCTCAATCCACCTTCACCAGTTTGTAATAAAGAGATACCATCAGAAGCATTGCGTTTGGCTTGAGAAAAGCTGCGTATTTTGGCTCGCATTGTTTCTGAAATGGCAAGTCCCGCCGCGTCGTCAGCTGATTTATTTATTCTCAATCCCGAGGATAATTTTTGTAAACTATCATTGAGCTCGTCTAAATTTTCGCTTAGCTTTCTTTGTGTCATAAGACTTTCAATGTTTGATTTAATTCTCATTCCCATGATAAACCTCTAATTACGTAATAGTGCTAAAGCCATTTCTGGTCTGAGATTTGCTTGAGCAAGAATAGCGAGACCACTTTGTGTTAAAATTTTGCTTTGAGAAAATTTCGCAGTTTCTTCTGCAAAATCTGTATCGCGAATACGGCTATTTGCTGCCATCATATTTTCTGTGTTAATTGAAATATTACTGATTGCGGAGTTGAGTCTTGATTGAGCTGCGCCTAATGTTGCACGAGTTGCTGCAATCATGTTTAAGCTTTCATCTATTTTATTTAAATTATCAGCGATTTCTTCTCTATCTGTGCCAGCTAAAGAGGTGTCGGTGAGGCCAAGTATTTCTGAGCTAATACCTGTTGCATCTTCTGCAAATTGTAACGTTAATATATCGTTTTCTGTTCCGTTATATCCAACTTGTAAAGTTATTGGTTCTTCATAAGTTTCTGCTGAAAGAAGTTTTCTGCCATTAAATTCTGTAGTTTCTGAAATTCTATCAATTTCTTGAGTCAGTTCTTGATATTCTTTATCAATATAAGAGCGTTCAATTTCTGAAACGGTATCGCTTGCAGACTGCATAGTCAGTTCGCGCATGCGAATTAAAATATTTGTTGTTTCGTTAAGTCCGCCTTCGGCAACTTGAACTAAAGAAATGCCATCATTTGCATTGCGTTTAGCTTGAAGCAAACTTCTTGTTTTTGCTCTCAAACCTTCTGAAATCGCAAGACCTGCTGCATCATCTGCGGATTTATTAATGCGACTTCCTGATGACAGTTTTTCCATGCTTGACGATAAATCTGAATTGTTATTAGAAAGAAAACGTTGTGCGGTGAGTGTTTCAACGTTTGTTTTAATACGTAATCCCATGATAAATTCCTCCGTGAAAACCCAACAATGTGGTTTGCTCATGTTGGGAAGTTTGCAGTACCAACCTTGATACTTTGCAAAAAATCTGGTCATTCTCCTTATTTCCTTAGAGGTTCCATGACCATTAGAGGTTTTATCGAATTAAAAAATTGATAAATTAACAAATTTTTTATATTTTAAAAAATATTTTAAAAAAATTAATCATAATAAATAGTTATATTTTTGTTGGTGGAAAAATTGGAATTGTCTTTGTATTGACTAAAAAAAGTGTATTTATGTTAAGTTCTTATAAAACAAATATTTACAATGGCTTGAAAATATTTGCCTTGTTTCTTGACTTTTGTCTCGACTTCTGGTTGTCTCTGTTGGGTTACATTATTTTATTTTATAAAAACTAGGGGAATTATAATGAATCGTCTTGACTCAATTAGTTTTGGAAAAATCGTGCAAATTAGAGAAAGACTCCTCAAGCTTCAATCGACAGGTAAGCCAGTATTTCGGCTAGAATCAGGAGATCCTAGCTTTTCTATTGCTCCTCATATTTCTGAAGCAATGGAGAAGGCAATTCGTGATGGCAAAACGCATTATATTCCTAACAATGGTATTCCTGATCTGTTGTCTGCGTTAGCCCAAAAACTAAAATTACAAAATAAAATTAATGTGTCTGTGAATGATATTTTTGTAACAAACGGTGCAATGCACGCACTTTACGTTTTGTTTCAATGTCTGTTAGAAAATGGTGATGAAGTGATTACCCCCGAACCACTTTGGACAGAAATTGGTGAAAATATTCGTTTAGCAGGAGGGGTTACAGTTTCTGTTCCTTTAACAAGACAAAATAATTATCAATATCTTTGGGAAGATATTTCTCGTAAACTGACCTCTCGAACAAAAGCTATTTTTATTAATTCTCCACAAAATCCTACTGGAGCCATTGTTCCAAAAGAAGAGTTGCAAAGAATTGTTAATTTAGCTGCTGCAAGAGGTTTATGGATTATTTGCGATGAAGCCTATGAAGATCTTGTTTATGAAGGAGAACATTACTCTCCGGCAAGTGAACTATCAGGTTATAATAAAATTATTTCTATATATTCTTTTTCTAAAACCCACGCTATGAGTGGTTTAAGGGTTGGATATATTGTGACAACGAATCAATTGTTAAAAGAAAGAATACCAAAACTATTGCGTTGTACAGTAAATGGAATCAATAGCATTGCACAATGGGGAGCTCTTGCTGCTGTGACTGGGCCACGTGATCACCTAAATTTTATGCTTTCTGAGTACAAAGTCAGAAGGGATGCTTTGTTTGATTCTCTGAGTCATATTCCTGGTATTGTTCCTTTTAAGCCACAAGGGGCATTTTATATGTGGTGCGAAGTAGAACCATTTTTACTTGAAAATTTGCACCTAAAATCTGTTTCCCAACTATCTGACTTTTTAGCGGAACGTGGTATAGGCAGTGCCCCAGGAGATAGTTTTGGAGTTAGCTGTGCGAATGCAATACGTTTTGCATTTAGTTGCAGCACACAGAATGTTTTGGAAGGTGGAAAACTGTTAAGAAACGTTTTTTTAACTTAACTCAAAACAGTTTCCATAGTGAGTTATGGTTTTTGGTTTTCTTAAATTTTTGATACTTTTTACAAAGTGGATATAAGATTAAAAGTAAGCCTATCCAGCCTAAAATTGCTATAGATAATGAGCTCAAGCCAAAACCATTGTAAAAAATAATTCCAATTATTAATAAAATAGGTAAATGCAAAGCATAGAAAAAGAAAGTTGTTTTACCATAAACTTTGAAAATATTAAGCAGCGAAAATAGAAAACGATATTTTTTGGGATTTAAATTCTCTAATTTATTGAATACATAAAATATCAAAAAGAATGTACCTAAGGTAAATAATAAATACACTATTGAAGGCGGATACTTAACTACATAAAAAAAACTCCACCAATTAGCATCAGTCAGTGATAAATCTGGACGTAAATTAAAAGCAATTCCTCCAAAGTTACGAGCAATTACAAAAAGAGTTAAAAAAACGATACTTGATGGTAGAATTAATTTAAAAGCTAGTTTTTGATTTTTTATCAGAATTTTTCCAAATAATATACCTAGTAAACTGACACCTAGCCACGGGAAAATTGGATAAACTACGCTGGTCATGTCTGGGATAAAAAGAATTTTTAACAATAAATTACTGAGATCAAATTTAGGTGCATTGGTTATAAAAATTATAGACGAAATTAAACCAAAAATAACTGTTGCAAACGAAATGGACCAGTGTCTTTTAAGAAAAAAACTACAAATTATCATTGATGTCCCAAGCATTCCCAGGACACCAAATTCATATGAAATATTGTCTGATTTAAATGCATAGCTCCAAATTGGAGAAAATAAAATTACTTCTAAAATAATTAATACAATGCCACGTTTAAAAAAATATTTCCACATTTCCACTTCTTTTTTCCAAACAGTGGAATTACTTTTGCATAGTAATATCATGCTTAATCCCATCATAAATGCAAACGCAGGTGCGCAAAGATGGGTAATGAACCGTGAAAAAAATAATGAAAAATCATTATAGTAGGCATACTGACCAGACCATGATTCTGAGACAAAAATAAATTCTCGCATAATTAAGTCTTTAGCATGATCAAGAGCCATCATAATTAAAATAATACCTCGAGTACTATCTAATGAATTTAATCTCATAAACAATGACCCTTATTTTAAAGTGTGTTTTTTTTGTTAATTTACTAAAAATAACAAGGTTATTTTGTAGATTAATATGTCTAAAAATCGAATAACTTTAATGAAATATTCGTCAAGTTAAAAAGGAAGTTAAATCATTTTATGAAGAAATATAATTTTATTATTTTAAATAATTATAAATTATCAATTAATTTGTATTGTTTACAGAGCATTCTGAGCATTCAATAGAATGAATAATTGCAAATTCTGGATAAAAAGGAACATAATACATACCTTCTCTTTGTCCAATTTTTTGTTTCGCAATTTTTTGGACTATTTCTAGGCCAGAAGTAATTTTGCCAAATACTGCATATCCATGCTCATTTCTTTGATAATCTAAATTTTGATTATTTAATAAATTTATAAAAAACTGAGAAGTAGCAGAATCTGGAGCATTTGGTTTTCTTGCCATGGCAATAGTGCCTATAGTATTTTTTAATCCAAGATGGGACATGTTTTTAATTGAAGGTTGTTTATTTATTTTTTCGTTAAAATTTTTATCATAAGCGCCTCCTTGTATAATAAATCCATCTATTATTCTGTGGAATATTGTGCCATTATAAAAACCTGCTTTGACATAGCTTAAAAAATTATTTACTGTAAGTGGATCTTTTTCCTTAAATAGTTCGAGTTTTATTTTTCCTAAACTAGTATTCATAACAACCTGAATGTTGCCTTTTGTTGATAATTCCTCAGGAGAGGTTGAATGTTGTTTTTGCGATTTTTTTTTCAAATCAATTTTAGAGCTTATTTTTCTCTCGTTTTCGGCATAAATTGTTTGAATATAAAAGAAATTTGATAATAAAATTGTTGTTAAAATAATTTTAACTTTTTGATTCATAGGAGGCTCCTTTGTTTATCTCCGTTTAGAAGACGTAAAAGTGAGAGCTGTTATAACTCAAAAATTAAATTATTTAAAGAAAAATTTTATATAAATTTTAGAGGAATCCGTTATTGAAATACGTTGATAAGGTTTTTTTAAAAACTCAAATAATTGCTTAAAATTAATTAATTATAGGATAAAGATCGTATTAAAATTAATACAGTTTAAATCATTATTATTTTAGTGGAGAAAAATATGTTTTTAATAAAAAATTTTTTAAAAATAACTTTTATTATATTTCTATTTTTGGGTTTTTATGGACGTGAAATTTATTCAATGGATCCTGGTATTGAAAATAACAATATTATTCCAAATAGAGTTTATCGTACAAGCCCTTCTGCGCCAAAAGAAAAATTTTTACTTGGATTTTCAAGAAGTACAAATTATCACACAGATTTGGGATTACATATTACAGGTGATCCAGGGCAGTTTAGTGGATTTATTAGCACGACATCGAATAGGCAATATGCGGTCAGCTTTGCTCAAGCTTATGCGATGGGTTGGTGGAATGTTCGAGAATTTTATCTGTATGAAATAGTGCCTCAAAATAACTTTGTGAGTGTTACGGACACCTATGAGCGTGCACTCAGAGAAACAGATAACCCCATAATTAGACAACAGCTAGAAAACTTGCGGCACATTTATACATGGGAAAATGAATATGCTGCTCTGTATGAAATACATCCAGAAACAATTATTTCTGCGACCCGCTATGAATTTGATATGAATTCGAGACGATTTGTAGAAAGAGAAGAAATTGTTAACACTGTAACCAGAGAAAGCAGAACAGAACCGCATGTGATTCCAATGCTGCATCCTGACACCTACTCGATAGGTACATATAGAAATGTATATTATTCATATAATGGCACATCCGCTGGGTTTGCGTGCGCAGAGGTTCCTTCTAATTCTAATGCACACGCAATGAAAAAACGTAACGATAATTTACCAGAAAATAATTTATGTCCTAAAGAATCGCTAAGGGCTTTAGAAGTTGTTGAAAATCCTAATTATTTTTTACCAAAAACTCAATTTAAATTTAAATTGAGCGTTTTTAATAAAGGGAAATACTGTTTGAATCCAGCTTCGCAGTATTATGTTTATATTGATTTTTGTGAAGTTGCAGCGCATTGGAACTTTACAGAGTTTGGGCAAATTATTACAGAAGTTGACGATGGTCATAAGAAACAATATTATTGTCTTGTAGCAGGAAAATTACAAAAAGATTATATAAAATTAGAAATTTGTGATTTAAATGACTACAAACAATTTTGGAAGTTAGTAGATTTAGATAAAGATAATTTAACGATAGCGTCTTTAGATAATAGATATATTGCATCAAGCTATAATTATTATATTTATCTTGCTAATAATTATAAATCAGGGTCAGTGATTAAAATTCATAGAAGTGACGCATTAATGCTTCAAAATAAAACAAAAGCATTAGTGCAGTTTTCTGTTGATCCGTTAATGGTGGAAAATAAATATGTGTTATATCCCACATCAAAAGGATATATGTTTGTCGATTCTCCTTCTTCTTTAAATAAGTATGTCAATTTTTATAATGCACATAATAATTCATTATTTTCAAGCTATGGTCATGAGCGTAATGGTCCTCAGGTTTGCTACTTTTCTTCTTTATTAAAAAGTGGAGGAGGTGCTTGGGGATGGATCAATAGCGATTATTGTTCGAATCAAGGAAGTATGACTCATGAGTATAGATGGTTTTTTAAGTTGAATTCAAATAATACCGATTATAATATTTTTGATTTTGCAGGTAATATTTTAAGGGTGGATAATATTTCTGGTTCTACTAATCGTTACTTTGCTTATACAGCTTATTTTAGTTGGGCAGATAAAAATAAAAATATTGAAGCAGTAACGTTAAATTTTCCTGCTACACACTATGCGAGAACATTTTCTTTAACTTCCACAATTCAAGTTCAAAATAAATTATATAGAAATCAAATGAGTTATAATGCATTAAAAGAGGTTTATTCAAAGCTTTATTTTAATTTAAAACAAAAAATACAAACAAAAATGCTAGTTCCCAAAGAAAAACAAGAATAAGTTAAAAATTTAATTTTAGTGCTGCAGATTCTTCTATTTCGTTCGCCTTTTTTATATAAATTGAAGTTGTTGCAATATCTTTATGATTAAGTAAATTTTGAATTTCAATTAAAGGCACTCCTTGATTATGTAAAATTGTTGCTAATGTTGCTCTGCAACTGTGAGGACTAACTTTTTTATTAATTCCTAACTCTTTTGCGGTATTTGTGATCATATAATAAATTGCAACTTGAGTGAGTTTATTTTTTTTCTGAACATTGCGAGCTTGAACAAATAAAAATTCGTTTTCGTTTGCATTGTTTCTATTGGTAGATAAATATTCTTTTAGTAGTAGGGCTGTTTTAGGATTAATCACTGGTGAATGTTCTTTTTTTCCTTTGGCAATCATATGTAATTTGCAAAAGTTACTAGAAAATTCAATGTCTTTTATTTTTAATTCACAAAGTTCATTAACTCTCATTCCAACAGCAAAAAGCGTGTGTATAACTGTATATTTAAGTAAGTATTTTTTGTAATTTAAATTGCTTTTATAGTTATGTTTATTTAAATCGCATTTTTCTTTTAAGTAATTTAATATTTGTTTAACTTCATCCAGAGTAAATGCATTTGTTTTACTTTCTTCATTGTATTTAGGTTTCTTAATAAAAGTCATAGGATTAAAGTCAATTAATTTTCTCTGTTTGCAAAATTCAAATAACGAAGACATGGTGTTTAGTTTGCGGCGGATACTTTTTTGAGTGAGTTCTGTTTCGTGATTTAAATATTGATTCCAAGAGATAAGTATTTTTTCTGAAATTTCGCTAATAATTTTAATAGAAGTATTATTTTTTTCTGTAAAATTAATAAAATCTTTTAAATCATTAAAATAACTTCTTCTAGTATGAAAACTACTAAAGCTCATTATAAAATGAATAATGATGTCTGTGATATTTTCTGATAAAGGAGTTTGCGTCCATTGAGCAAGAAATTCTTTTGATGGAATAAAATTTGATAAAAAATTATTATTTTTTTTTATTATTTGATTTTTATTCTGTGAGGTTAGATTTTTTATCATATTTGGGAACTCTCGTGATATAAATGCAATCATTCTCAAAAATATTATAAAGCTGATTGGGTTTGTTTTCAAATAAGCCTAACACCAATCCGCCGCCACCAGCTCCTGTTAATTTGGCCGCAAGAGCTCCAAATTGTTTTAATTTAGATATTGTTTCTAAAATTTTTGGTGTAGAAACGCCAATATTTTCTAGTTGAAATTGTGCTTGATTTAAAATATTGGCAAGTTTTTGTAATTCGCCATTTTTGATCGCTATTTCTGTTTGTACTGCAAGAGAGCCTAAAGTATTTAAAGCAGTTTTTGTTTCTGTTGGATTAGTTTCAATTAACTGCGCTACATTTTGAACCATGCGTGCGGTATCGCTGCGTTCTTTTGTATCAACAAGTCCAAGCCAAAATTCTTTCCCATTTTTAATGTATTGATAAGGAGCTCCCTTTTTAAATTGGATAATCCCATCACTGGCTACAGCTGTAGCATCAAGTCCACTCGCTTTTCCGGAGTGAAAAAAACAATCAATTTCGTTTGCAAACTCAATTTGTTTTAACAACGATATCGATGTGTTGTGGCATTTTTTTTGGGCAATCTGCATTGCAATTTTTAAAAAACACGTGCTGATTGCAGCACTGCCGCCCATCCCTCCTCCTAAAGGAATGTCAGATTCCACTTCAATCTTTTGCGGAACAAAATCATAAATATTTTCTGTCATCCCACATAAAGATAACGCTTTTTGAAATGCTTTGAGTAATAACTGTTTCATTGTGATATTGGGTTCAAAATTTTTATTTTTAATTTTGGTATGCCAAACGTGTTCCCACGAAGAAATTTCTGTTGAATTTTGGGCAGTGTGCATCCGCATGACAAGACGCACATCGGGTAGCGCCATTGCCACTGCGGCGTGCCCATATACAACAGAATGTTCTCCTACTAAAATTGTTTTTCCTGAGGCTTCGGCAGTAAGCATTGATTCAAATAACTGAGGTTTTTCTGTTGTAAAAAGAGAAGTTGGCATTATCCTAAGTTTCCTTTGAGAGTTTTTAAATTAGATAAAGAATCAAATGCCTCTTTGCCAATTGAAAGTCCGTTATGTGATGCATTCACTAATATAGGAATATTTTTATTAAGATTTGTATTTAGTAAATGATGAAATTCTTTAAGCATTGAAATCGCGCTTGGCAAAAATAAAATATGAATGTTAGAGCCAGCATCTAAGGTCCAAAATGCTTTAGATTGAGTGTTGTTTCTGAGTTTAATAAATTCTGCGATAACCATACCCACCTCGTGGGTTAAATAGCATGCAGGAGGAGTTCCTGTTTGCATAATCGCATGCATCGCAAATGCATCATCTTCGGTTAAATAGGCGACAGAATTAAAATCAAAATCAATCAACGCTTTTTCGATTAATTTTAATTTACAAGGAATTCCTGCAACGCGCATAGCTTGCAACGGCGAGGTGCTTGCATAGCGATGTCCATTGGAGCTAGAAATTGTTTTTTCTTTATCGTCTAAAATAAAAACGCAATGTTGGAGATCTTTCCAATTTTCATGAAATGGGATTGCAGTTGTTGTGGTCGCGGTTAAATTTTTTTGCTGTGTTTTATTCCATGTTACAAACAATGCCTCAGTGTTGGGAACGGCGCTGCGCGTCGCAGAGCCGCTTCCTAAGCGAGCCCATTCGGTAAGCCAAATTAACAGCTCTTGTTCTGAAAAATGCATTTGCAATTGTAATAAATCTGCAATTGCCGCAACAAGGGCTGCATAGCCTGATGCACTTGAAGCAATGCCGCACGCTGTGGGAAAATTGTTAAAACTTTTAACATGCAGAGCGATTTCTGTTCCGTAAGGAAACAAAATTGTTTTCAGAAAATGATCCATTTTTTCAGTAATTAAATTTTCTTCTATTTTGTTATTTAAAGTGAGTGAATTTTTAAAATTCGCTTTTGCTTCTGTATGAATCGGTAAAAAATGGCCAACTGCAGTCACTTTTGTATAAGAGCGAAAACCACCGAGTGTGTAACTTAAGCTTGAGTTAACAGGGATTTGATTTTGCTCAGGCTCTTTTCCCCAATATTTTAGTAACGCAATATTGCTTGGTGCTGAAGCGTAACCATCATCTCCATTTTGAATCACAATTTTGCCTTGATTTTTTAAATTTACAATTTTTTCTTGCAATAACTGTAAATGTTTAGGAATTGAATTATTAAAAACTTGTTGCATATTTTAAATCTCAATACTTTCAAAACTAAAAGGAATACAATTGGCGTCAACGAAACATTTTTTTATTAAAGTTTCTTTTGAAGCCAAAACCCAAAAGCAATCACCGTGTCCTGCACCCATTGTTTTATACGAAATTTTCTTTTCATTTAAAGCATAAATGATTAAATTTAATTGATTATTATTTTTTGGAATAATATTTTGTTCTTTAGAAAGTGCTAAAGAATTATCAAGTAATGCAGCAACCTCTTGTAAATTTTTGCAATCTTGAAATTTGTTGGCAATTGCTGAATGTTTTGTTGCATAATCAAGTTTTTTTGCGTCTTGACTAAAAATTTTTAGAGCATGCGTTGTTTCTGAGTAAATTTGAGTTGCAATAAAACAACCCAAATTTTTAATAGGTATATTAATTGAAAACGGTTCAATTTTAGGAATGCAAGAGTTTTTTTGGTTTTGAAATAACCATAGTTTGGTTGGTTGTTTTGTCCTATTATTGTGAGATGCTGCAAGCTGCACTGCAACATCATAACAACTTCCCGATGTTTGAATATTTAATAGTGATTGTCGTACTTTTTCCCAAAATAAAGATGATTCAAGAAATTTTTCTGTATTATTATAAAATAATTGCCATAGTCCTTTGGAAACGCTTGCAATAATTGCTGATGACGAACCAAAGCCTAGTGCGGGGCTGTATGAATGCAAAATTTCAATTTCTAGTTGATAATTATTTAAATGCTCTTGCCAAGGTTGCAAAAGTTGAAAGAAAAAAAATAAATTTTTATTGTCTTTTATAGTGTTAAGAGAAGTTGATGAAGTTAAAGAAAATTGTAATATTTCGTTTTCAAAAAATTTACTTTTAACAATAATAGAATTTAAAGCAACTTGTTGTTTTAAAGTTAAAGAAACATGAAAATAAAAATCAAAAAAAGTAACAACAATTGCTTTGCCGCCCAAAAGTACGCCATATTCACCAAATAATAATGCCTTAGCTGGGGTATAAATTTGTACGTTTTTCATGCTTACGCTTGGCTTTATGATTCTGAGTTTTGCGATTCAACAACAGAAATGCGAGGAAGGTGGTCGTAACGTCTCATCATTTCGAGATTTTTTTCGTGTAACGCCATATGTCCCTTTTGAATCCCCTCGCAGCCAAGTGCTCGTATTGCCGATAAGTTTTGTGCCAACCCAACGCTTGCAATAATTGCAGATAGTTGTGCCGCAGATGGAGCTCCTAATAATTTTAAACATGCAATTGCTGTGGGGTGTAACGCTGTCACCCCGCCAACGGTTCCTACAGCAATAGGAACGGCAATTTCGCCTTGTAAACGATTGTTCTCATTGACAAACCATTTGGTTAGTGGCTTGTAACTTCCAGTTAATGACGCATAGGCATGGCAACCAGCCTCTACGGCACGCCAGTCATTGCCCGTGGCAATAACAATTGGGTCAATGCCATTCATAATTCCTTTATTATGGGTGGCTGCACGAAATGGATCGAGATCGGCAAATTCCCACACTGAGCAAATTCTGTGTGCGGCCTCTTCGCCAGAGTAGCCGTCTCTTTCTAGGGCAGAAAACTCCACTTCACACTTTACGCGAGTGATACGATGCAGAGTGAGGTTTGTTAAAATTTTTGATCCCACTGTACAGGGCAAAAGACTTGGTAATTTTCGTCCCACTTCTTCTGCAATGGTATTGACGATGTTTGCTCCCATAGCTTCACAGGTGTTGACATTGATGTGCAGCACAAAGTAGCCTGGTTTGTTTAATTCGCGTAGTTCTACACTTTTTACCCCACCGCCACGCGTCTTTAAGCGAGGTTGGCAGAGTTCTGCAAGTTCATGAATTTTGTTTTTTAAGTTTTCATGAAATGCCTGATACGTATTAAATGAAGGTGGGACAATAAATTGCACTTGGCAGGTTGCAATGGTTTCGGTTGGTTCTGAAAAAAAGCCGCCACAGGTTCTTGCCAGTTTTGCGCCAAAGCTTGCTGCAGCCACTACGCTGGATTCTTCAACTGCCATAGGAATAAAAATTTCTTTACCATCAATTAAAAAATTGGTTGCAATGCCTAACGGCAAAGAAAAGCTTCCAACACAATTTTCAATAAATTTTTCTGCTTGTTCTATTTGTAAAGCACCAGAAACGTTTAGGGCATGAGCTTCATCGGGTGTCAAAATATTTCGAGTTACTAAAGCTTGGCAACGTTGTTTTGAGTTCATTTGCGCAAAATTAGGAATGCGGCTTGAGGCCAACGCAGGTTGGTTTTGAGATACTTTGGAGCTCGTTTCTGATGAAGACACAGAAGTAGCACGCGAAAGAAGATGGTGTATTTCTTTTCCCATTTTTTAATACCCTTAAAATTATGGTGAGGCCCACACGATGCGGGAACTCGAATCAGAAAGCTTACGTGCTCCTGTACAAAACATTGTAATAGAAAGAGCGTCTTGAAAAAAAGCAAGCTCTCTTTCGACAGCATCTTGCGGCGTTTCCCCTTTAAGAGGAGATAGCGCAGCACGGAATAAAGGTAAACCAATTCCTACCATTGTGGCTCCAAGAGAGACTGCTTTTGCAACGTGAACACCATTTCTAATGCCACCCGTTGCAATTAAAGGTATATTAGAATTTAGCGTATTTTTTAGCTTTGTACAGGCTATCAAAGATTCGTCTGTTGCTAAACCCCAGTTTTTAAAAAGGGCGCCAAGTCGTTTGCCATGAGAATTCGATCGTAGCCCTTCTATGTAACCCCAACTTGTGCCCCCCATGCCGCCAATATCAACTGCAGAAACTCCTGCTTCAATTAATTTTTTCAAAGTTGTAGGAGCAATGCCAGAACCCACTTCTTTTATAATAAGTGGTACAGAAATATTTTTAGCAATCTGTTCAATTTTTGAGAGTAAGTTAGAAAAATTTCTTTCGCCTTCGGGTTGAATGCATTCTTGCAGGGCGTTGAGGTGCAGGGCAAATGCATTGAGTTCAAGGTTATCAATCAGTTTTTGGATGTCAAAGAGTGTAACACCGTAGTTAAGACTAACAGCACCTAAGTTGCCAATTAAAAATACGTTTGGAGCTACTTTTCTAACATTAAAGAGTTTTTGATATTTATCATCTTTGAGCAGCATTTTTTGGGAGCCCAAGCCCATCGGAATTTGTAAACTTTGTGCTGCTAAGGCTAAAGCTTCATTAATTTCTTGACCTTTTTCAACTCCACCCGTCATGCCAGTGATAAGAATTGGAAGCTTAAATGTATTGTTGAGAAAGCTTTGGCTGGTTTCCACATCAGAAAAATGAAATTCTGGCAATGCTTCGGGAATGAAACGGATTTTTGCAAAGAGATCTGCTTGAGATTCGACGTCTTGCGTTTGGCAAATTTGAATGTGGTCATTTTTACGTGTTTCCATGAGACTTGGCGTATCTTCAATATAAGGTACCAATTTTTCATGTTTTTGAGGTTTTAAGTGTGACAAAGTCAAATGCTCCCTTAATTGAGATATTCAATACACCTTTCAATGACTTAACATAAAAAAGCAGACAATCAAGAAAAACAAATTTAAAATTCACTTTAACTGTTTATTTAATATGACGACATAGGTAAGAGAGGCGAATTTGACTATCGATTTCTCCTAAATTAGAATTTAAATAGTCAGATCATTGATATTATTGGAGGGAGCATGGGCTCCAAAACGGATGCAAATGTGTTATGGATGACCGAAGTGAATCCAACACAATTTTTCCGCGAAATGGTTGTTGAGGCACAAGAGCGCCAAAAGCTAAAGCTATCTGAAAATGTAGAGTATTATATTGTTAACTTGTTGTGTGGTTATTTGCGCGCAACGGAAACGGAAGACTCTGACAATTGTTTGGCTTTAATTTTAAAAAAAGCACTCGAAAGCCCTCCGGCCGAAAGAGTTGCCTTATATAAAAAAATTGCGGATACATCGCTCTATTTTTCTGGATTTTTTCAGGAATATTTTAATAAAAAAAGTTTTGATATTAAGTATTATGTAACCATGGGTGAATCGGCATACCAAGAGCTTGCGCATTTATTAAAAGGGAAAAATTCTTATCAAATGACAATGTCTGCCATTTATCAAGAAATGAGCGAGAGCTTTTTGCATGCTGTTGATATTTTGCTTGATGTTTCGGAACAAACGTCGCAGCAAAATCAAGAGCGTTCTATTTTAAGTATTTATGATGCATGGCTGAATACAAATAGTGCAAAACTAGAAAAGGAGCTTTTTTCTAGAGGGGTGCGTCCTGTTAAGATTCCAACCCGTAAGGTTCAGTAAATATGGCAATGCCAAACAACAAAGTTGTTTTAAGTTGCATCCAAACTCTTAAAATTTTAGAAAAATATTATAGTTTTTCGGTTACAAATTCTATTAAAGAATTTTTGTTACCTCCTAATACCTCAATTCCTGAGCATAGCGGGCAAATTTTATTTGAAGAAGATAAAACAAATGAAGAATTTTTTATTGGTGTGCAATTTGGGACAAAAATTGTAAATGAGTTTGAACATAATGTGACTATTTCTATTAATAGTTTGTCTGTTTTATCAGAAGAAATGAGTCATTTTAAATTGTTGTTGGATACCGTGTTGAATAATACTTCTATTTCAATGCTAGAACTTGAGATGCTAGGAGAAATTGATAGATTTTTATGTTTAATGCACTGGAATCAAGAATCTTCATTACAAAAATTGGCATTAACGTGGCAAAATTTACATGATATTTGTGATGCCGTATTTATTGGTGATCGTTTTTTTGGCGAAAATAAAAAATTATATATTGATGCCGAAGCCATGGCATTTAAACATTTAAAAATCGCATTTAAAGATAATTGGGATGCCACCCGCTACGATTTTTCTAAAATAAATGGCAAGGCGAAAAATTACCTTGCCACGATGCGCAAAAATTTATTGCGGGCTTAAGAAAAACAATTAGAGTGTTGGGTTGATAATATCATTAAGTTCTTTAAGGCTATCATTGATTTCTGTGACACTGAGAATTTGGTCTTCATCTAAACGTTCAATATCAGACGCAGTATCATTATTATTGATTAAACTATCTAATTGAGCTGTAATAACTCTTAAATTAGTTTTAATAGTATTTGTGTTTAATTTATCGAGAGCATCAATAACTGGCTTAATATTCTCTTTACCTCTTAAAATTGCCTGTAAAGTTTCTTTGTAAATTTCGGTTTTCTTTAAAATAAAACTGTTAATGTTATTGTTAAGTGAGCTCAACTGACTCTCAATATTGTCTATTCTTTGTTGTAGTGTTTGAATTTGTGCTGTTTTTGATGAGTCACTCTGGAATTCGTTTTTCAATTGATTAATTAAAGTGTTGAGGCCATTTGTGCCATTTATTATTGTATTTAATTCTGTAATTTTGTCATTGATTTGCCTTAATTCTGTGTTGCTAAGATTTATAATTGCAGATTCATTTTTTGTTACTCTATTGTCTAATTCACTGAATTTATTTCTTAATTCAGTTACTGTGTTTGTAATTCTTGTGTTAAGTTCAGCATCTTTAATTTGTAAATCTGCAACTTGCAGATTTAAGCTATTAATACGGCTTAATGCCAAACTTATATTAGCTTTCATTGAAACAATTTCTGTTCTTACAAATTGATCTAAATTCTCTAAAGTTGTTTTAAAAATAGCAAATTCTTGAGATAATGCATTAAATTTTGCATTGATTAGATTAGACAAGGTTGTTTTTAGGGTATCGATTTTATCTGCAGTATCTGTAACATAACGAGCAAGTGCTTCTGAAATATTTTTAATTTGAGCATTAAAGAGTTCTTTTAATTCTTTAATTTTATCATTAAATACACTTTCTCTGGTAGAAATTTCATTTTCAAAAAAAGAATCAGTGTTGACATGAACTAATAATTTTTCTTTGGTATTGATAATGTATCTATTCGCAACAACGCTGAATTTATGGCCAATCACAATACTGTGAATTTGATGATCAAAAGAATTGTTTATCGTAAATTGAGTTGTGCCATCATCTAGGTTATGAACTGTACCAATTTTATTGTCTTTGTAATCGCGAATTTCAAAAGATTCATCAGGAACAAAAGCAATTGTAGATCCTTTGTCTGATAGAAATTTAATATTATACAATTTAGGATTTAATGGTTGATTTTTATTGTTAATATTAACAGAAAAATTGTAAATATTGTTTTTTACTTCGTTAGTAAAAGAATTTAAAATTATTGGAGGTAAAGGGTATGATTGAACTTTAATATTAAATGTTTCAGAGACTTCATCACCAATTTTTAACACCAACTCTGCAAGGTCTGTTTTGTTAGGAATTAGTGTGGTGGTATGACACAATGATTGGTCTTTAACATTTAGTTGAAAATTTTCTAATGCGCTAGAATATAGGTTTATATTATCAAAATTCAATTGTTTTTTAATGTTATTGATATTTGCAAAAGAATTTAAAATAACGCAACCACTTTCAGGAATAATAATTGTTTGTGCATCTGGTTGTGCTTCGTAGTTAGCAGAAGGTGCAACATTCAAGTTAAAGCTTGCTTTTGATTTTTGATACGTGGCTTCTGGAATAGAAGTGTTTTTTCCACAGCTTGCAAGTAAAATTGAAAGCAAAGAAAATGGTATGCTAATTTTTCCTAAATTATTTTTTTTATTCATGTACTTATACCTTAAAAAAAAGTTTTTATTAGCTAAAAAAGACAAAATTGCTAACTTCTTTTATTTATATTTTTATTTAATTGTTGTCAAATAACAATTTTTTAAGGTATAATTAAAAATTAAAGATTTAAATTTAAAAATAATAATAAAAATAAAAATTTATATTTAAAATAATATTGTTAAATTTATATTATTAAAAAATTTAAGTTGTTAAATAATTTTTTGGGTTTTTAATTTTCTTCAAAATATCCTTCATCGTTTTCAAAAGAATGTATTGTTTTTTCTTGTGATTCTTTTCGCCATAAAAACCAAGATAAAGATTGTTCTTCAAGCCATGAATATTGTTCTTTAATATGAATTGGAATATGCAAATCACAAAATAATTTAGCTTCTTCATAGGTTGCGTGTTGATTGTGTTCAAGCCAAAAGCGAAATTTTTCTTTAAAATCATTTTTATCAAACATAATATTCACGCCTTTTAGCTGAATAGTTTTGCGATCTCTGTTTTTGTGCAGACATCTCCTTATTATTCGGAAAAAAAGAGGGTATCTTGAGTGTTTTTTTTTAGTTACTGTGTAATTATAACAGCGGTTTATAGCTTTTAGAGGAGTTTTGTATTTTTTAATTTTTAATTGAGGAGTGGGTGTATGCATCGAATTAGTCTTGAGTCTAAGTTTGTCACCAATGATATTTTATTTGAATTAAAACAAGCTGATGCATTGCATATTTCTCTAGAATTAAAATCTTTTTTATTAGAGTGTGAGTATCCTTGGAAGGCGTTGGGCAATACTCTAACTCAATTTATTCAAAAAAATATTCAACTTATAGAGCCACAGCATCGAATTTTAGGTCAAGTCAGTCCTGCAGCATTTTTAGAAAATTTAGAAAATATTGTCATTAAAGAAGGAGCTGTTGTCGAAGCGGGTGCTTATATTAGCGGTCCTTGTATTATTGAATCTAAGGCAGTGGTTCGTCATGGAGCCTACATTCGAGGTTCGGTATTTGTCGGCGAAGGCGCTGTTGTGGGTCATACCACTGAATGTAAGGGCTCTATTTTGCTGCCTTATGCGAAAGCTGCGCATTTTAATTATGTAGGGGATTCTATTTTAGGGTATGACTCTAACCTAGGAGCCGGAACTAAACTTGCAAATTTAAAAATTAATCACAGTTATGTATTAATTGTATTAGATAATAAAAAGGTTGATACGGGGCTTAAGAAATTTGGTGCCGTTCTGGGGAATAGAGCGCAAACCGGTTGCAATGCAGTGACAAACCCTGGAACCATTATGCTTCCCGAGGCGGTTTTGTTTCCAAATCAAACCGCCTTAGGAATTGTAAAGAGATAAGCTAATAAAATTATTGGCCTAGGTACTTGTTGTAAATTTTTGCAACAGTGCCATCGTCTCTCATTTTCTTTAATGTGGTATTGAGTTTTTTAATAAACTCATCGCTTGCTGATTTGTGAAACGCCGCATAGAGTTCTGTTTTTTCAAAAGTCAGAAGTGGAGTGAGCTGTCCTGCTTTGGCTCTTTTTGCAGTCCATGGCCCCAATACTGAGCCCGATGCCCAAAGGTCAATTCTTCCTGCTTCAAGTTTTAAGGCGCTTTGTTGGTCGTTTGTTGCAATATCTAAGTTTTTCTTAGGTTGAAAACCTTTTTTAATTAAATAATCTGTAATTGCGTTGCCATTATAAACACCAACAGTGTATTTTTTAGCATCTTCTAGGTTGTTCAGTTTAATTTTTGTCCCTTTTTTTCCAAACATGACCCAGTCATTTGAGGCAAGAGGTCCAACCCACTTGAATAGAGTTTCTCTTTCTGGAGTTCGTGTCGTTGAGTAGAGAGCCGTATTCGGTTCATTAAGAGCCATTTTATATCCCCGTGCCCATGGAAACACTTCAAGGGTAAATTCTATTTTTTCCCTTTTTAATAACTCTTTCATAATATCTGTTGAAATTCCAATGGTTTGCTTGTTTTCTACCATATTAAATGGAGGAACAAAATCTTCGGTAATAACTGTAATTTTATCTTTAGCATGCGTTACTTGTAACGTTAGAAAAGACGAGATAAATAACAAAATTTTTAATGAAATTGGGTTCTTCATGTTTTTCCTTTCTCTCTTTCTTAAATTAAATAAACCAAGTCATATGTTTATCTATCGGTAGAAAATTAAAATAAAGTAGAGAATTTTATAAAATCAGTTAACTTTGTGTAAATAAATAAATAAAAAAAATATGTAATAATTAAAAAAAAAAATTATAATCAGTACTTTTCGTCGATACAAAGGAACTTGTGTCTTTTTAATTTTTTAAAAAAAGGAGAAATTGTTTTAAATTTTAGTAGATAATCATTAGAATTTCTTTTTGCAACACTATATTTTTTAAAGGAGCAGTATGTATAAGAGTAAAATAAATTACATTTTTATATTTTTAGCAGCAACTTTTTTTGTTTCATGTAAAAATAATGATGACATTAAAACAGCTCAGGTTAAGTTAAAAAACTTAAACATGCTCAGTTCACAAAATAATAATGATGATGAATATTCTGAGGAAACCTTGATTAAAACCGGAGAAAGCGCTCCAGCGTCAATATTTCAAGGGTTTAATAAAATGGGATTTTCATTTACAGAATTTTGTCTTGAAAAGAAAAATGTAGAGTATCCAAAAGAAGTGGAAAGAACAGTTGTAAATTTAAGTGAAAACTTAAAAGAAAACGATTTTAAAAATGCGTTGCATGTTGGTAGCTCTGCAGAAATTTCAATTAAAGGTTTTGATATTTCACCAGAATTAAAATTTTCTAAAGAAGCCGCAGTGAGTCGTCTTAGTCGTTCAATAACATATTCTGTTTATGTAAAACTTGGCGAAGCAAAATTTGTAAATAATCCTAATGATAGTTTAAAAATTAACCCTTACTTAAATAAGTATTTTAACAATTCTGGAGAGCTGATTGATTCTTATCGGTTTGTTAAAAAATGCGGTGATGAGGTTGTGACATCGCAAAAGCTATCAGCAAAAGTATTAATCACATTAAAATTGAATTTTGACTCCATTAGTTTATTAAAAAGCTTTGAATCAAAAGTCGGTATTGCAAGTAATGTATTAAAAGTTGGAGAAAAAATTGGAGTTAATATCAATCTTAAAGAACTTGATGAAAATACAAAAAAAGGTGTGCATTTAAATTTATATGCAATTCAGTTGGGTGGTAAGCCAATTGAGCTAACAAGAATTGTTGGCGCAAAAAATTCTTGTAATTTAAATAAAATTGAAGAGTGTGTTAATACTATTAATAAATTAACACAATATGTTTCTGAATCATTCTATTCTCAACTTGATGCTAATAATATTGCGACATGGTTTGTAGAGACTTCAAATACGACGCCTTATGATGAGTTGAATATTGTAAATCAAGAAGAAAATTTATTATCATTTAATTGGACTAAAAATTATGCAGAATCAACTAGCTATTCATCATTAAGAACAATAGTTAATCAAAAAATATCAAAAGAAGTTGATAATTATTTTGTAGCTAACAATATTTTAGAAAATTTAAGTCTAACAGACAAAGAAAGAGAGTCAATTAATGATGTTATAAAAAATTCTCAGCAAAATATTGATTCACTACAAAATTTTTCCAAAGAGTGCTATAAAGATTTATCAAATTGTTTAGCAAATTCTGAAACTATGTTACAACAAATTTTGTTAAAATATGACGATTCTGTATTGAATATAAAATTTGGTACTTTAATTGCTAAAGTTAAATCTAGTAAAATACCTTTACCGGGTCAAAAAAATCAATCTTCAGAAGATTTTTTAGATATTAAGAGTATTATTGATAGTGGAAAATATCATAGTATTTTCTTTAGAACCAAAACAATAGACAATCAAGAAATCTCTGATAAAAAAGTAAGATTTAATTTAATGTGTAATAAGCCTTGGTTTAAGGGCCAGATCCTGTGATTTTTAATGCTGTTTATGCTGGCTTTGAGTCTATGGTTGATGGACTTCAAAAGAGATATGACGCTTTATGTTCTGGTAATGAAATGGTGTATGTTGCCACTCCTCGTAATGTAGATTTCAATGATTTTATTATCGAAGTGTGGGGTAGAGAATAGCAAAGAGGCTGGACAAGCAAAATAAAAAAGGTGAGGTAGCTTAAAAGACTACCCACCTCTTTTTATTTTGTTTATTTTAAAACAGTTTAGCGTAAAACAGCCAATAAATCTGATTTCAAAATATTTTTAGCAACAAAACGCCCTTTATAAAAGCCGCATGACTCACACACTGAATGAGAAAGTCTCGGAGCAGAGCAGTTTGAGCAGCTGGAAAGATTGATAGCACTGAGTGCATGGTGAGCACGGCGCATGTTGCGGCGTGAGCGGGATACTTTTTTCTTTGGAGTTGGCATACTAGGTTATCCTCTTCTTGCAATTTCAAGTATTTAGTTTACTTTTAACTACATGACATTTGAGTCAAAAACGAATGTGATAATTTTCAGAGCTTTCCCCCGCATCACATTGCGTAAACAAAACGTTTCAACTTCATAATGGAGTCATTTGTTTATGTCAATCATTATCCTGTGCGTTTGAGCGCTGTTATGTTATTTTGCTGATTTTCTTCGTTTTCTGGATTTTCAAGGGTATCAGAGCGATGAGAAGGCTCCTCGTCCTCTTTTGTATTCAGTGTAAGGCTAATGCGTTTGGCAGATGCTCTGAGCGCTCCTGCTAAGGTTGATTCAATGATATCAGTTTCTTTTGGAATTGACTTGCGGATCATCGCTGCAAGGCGCAAACGTTCTTCGTCTCCAAGATTGGAATCCTCAATATAGTCATGAAAATTATGCAAAAACTCAAGAACATAATTGATGGCAACACCTTGTTCTGGATAAGCACCTGTTTTTTCATATTCTCGAACTCTCATTGATTCTGTGGCTTGTGCAGAATGCATCGAACTTTCTGGAATCATTGTTTTCGTGTCTTCTTTATTCAATTTGCTTCGCAAATTAATTTCAACTTCTCTTATTTCTTCTATAATTACAGATAGTTCTGTTCTGGCTTTATGGGCAAGTCGGTATGCCGTCCAATTAAAACCTGCTCGAATCGCATTTTGCGCAAGAATATGAAGGCGTTCTGTATCTTGGGTATTGGCTTTATCAATTTTTAAGTTGTTAATAATTGCTTTGTCTTCTCCCCAGTAGCGTGATGCTGTTTCTTTTTTGATTTTAAGGTGTTTTGCCCATTTGCGGACAGAATTGATAAAAGAAATTTTTTGTTTTGAATTGCTTCCTGTCACCAACCGGTTTTTGAGATTGCTAAATTCTATAATTTTTTGAGCAAATTTTTCTGGGATATATTCAATATGTGAGCTTGGATCAAAAAACCACTGTCTCAATTGTGCTTCTTTGGCTTCTTGAGAAATGATAGAGCTAGCATGCGCATGACCTTTTTCAAATAATAAAATTGTATAAAGTAAAATTTGATCTATTTTTTCGTCTAAAATATTTGCAGTAAATAAGTTATCGCTTTTAAATTTTTTAAGGTGAGGTTGACCTTGTTGTAAACCAAAAACAACAAGTCCAATTTCCCAGTGCGTTAAATTGTAGTCGGATAATTTTTTTAAATATTTTTGAGGATTGGTTAAATAGTTTTTAATGTTTTCAATAGTCATTGACTCAAATTCAATAAGCAGTTGTAGCTTTCGAGCGCACTGTTTTATGGTTAAAGGCAACTCTAATGAGTGATATGAATTAATTTTATCAATATTTTTTTTGCTTTCTGCAAGATTGCCATCGTAAAAAAAGGAGCACCATCCTTTCATAAGGTGGGCTTCAAGGATACTTAAATCATTACCAATTCTGCTTGAGAGATCGAGTACTGTTTCTAAAACTAGAGATCGAATTTTTGGGCTTAAATTTCTTTCTCCGCATAAAATAAGAGAAAGTAATAAACTAATTGTACTTTCTCCATCGTTGTTTTCAATTGTAAAAGATAAGACGTTAAGAATTTCTGGGAAAAGAATGCTATTGTCAATCCAGCCTATACTTGTTCTTAAAAATTGAGCGAGAACAATGCCGCGAATTGGTTTGACCTTGGGTAAATAAAGTGTTTTGTCAGCTTTTAAGTTACTGGTATCTATTGGTTCAACAATTTTTCTAAGTAATATTTTATTGTTTTTTATTTCTTCTTCGTTAGAGAAACTCACTTGTTCTAAAAGCTTTTTTTGAATTTTGTAAATTTCAGATTCAATTTCATTTGCCAGAGAGAGTTTAGTATCTTTAGAGTTTCTGATAACGAGTTCTGATTCTTCTGCTTGATGAATAAGTTTATAAAATTCATCTGTTCTTCGTTCTCTTTTTTTAATCTGAGAAGGAAAAAAACTTTTCATCAAAAGGATAATTTTGCGTTTAGGATTTGTAATATTCCAACCTACTGCTTGGTAGTATTTATCAGCTTGGTCAAATTGGCTTAAAGAAAGAGACAGATCTGCAATGTGCTCGCGAATTTTTGGGATTAAAACCGGAGCTTCTTCTGGACACTCTTTTTCGATGCTTTCTCCAAGCATTTGTAATTTTGCAATGATAAACTCTGTTGAAGTTATGTCGCACAATTCTTCTGTCGCCATAATTAACGCAGCATAGGCGCTATAAGAATATATTTTAAGATTTGAGCGAGCGAGATATTCTGAAATATGGATAATATCACTTAATGTTGTTTTTTCATTGGAATTTTTACATAAAAATTCTGCAAGAATAAAATATACTTTTGATTTTATTTCTTTATTAAGTAATAACGAGAGGCTAAGCCAAATATACTGGTGTTCCCAATAATAACAAATAAGTTGTCCAGTGTGGACGTCTCGGTTTTCAGAGAATAATCCTATTTTAATCGCAATATTTAGCGCTTCATAAGCCAAGTGTAAGGGGTCTTTTCTTTTTTTATCAGCTAATTCTTCTAGATCATTGTCTTCGTTTTCTGATAATGTTGTATTTTCTGTTGTTGTTTCTTCATTTAATATGAGATCTTCTGCAGATTGTTGCAAATTTCTAGCTTGCTCTTTTCCCTCGTGGTAGTGATCAGAAAATATTTCTTGCATTACAGAAACTTTATTGCTTAAATTTTCTATAATATCTGAGTTTAATTGTAAATCCACCATTGCCCATGTAGCAAGAAACCGTGCTTGCTGACTTGTTAATTTATTTAGTTTTGTTATCCAATAGCTTTTTGTTCTTTCGTCTTTTAGGTTTGAATATGATAAATCTTGTTGTTTTAATTGTAAAATTGATTTTTTAATTTCTTCATCATAAATTTCTTCTTCAGAGCGAATTCCTAAAATCCATTTTATTGAATTTTGTTTCTTTTTGAATATTTCAATTAAAATTTTAAGTGAAGAATGATCGGATCTATTAAGATCATCTACAATTAATAAATTTATTTTTGAAGCTGTAAGAATTTTATCAAATAGTTTTTCAATACTATTGTATAACCACTGATGTTTAATTTGTACAAATGAGCTTTGTTTAGATATTTTAATAGAATTTTTAGACTCACCATATTTTCTTAAAGAAGGTAAAACGTAATAAAGAGAATCGACTTGATTTCCAAGATTAAACAAGAATGATTTCATCTCTTGTAAAAACGTAGGATTTAAAAAAACGGTATGATTTAATAAACCATGGCATAAAGCATCAAGAGAAGAAAATGGAACTTTCATTGCACTAAATTTAACACTATGATAAAATGAGTTGACTTTAATAATACTCATACCCATGTTTAAACTACGCATTAATTGATGTTTGCTAGCAGATGTTGTTCTTGCATCTACCCAAATTCTGCTTGCATCTTGTTTGTTTTTACTTAAAGAAAACTCACATAGAATTTCTGGAATTTTAAATTGTTTTTTTAAAATTTTTTCATTTATGCTGTCATTATTTTCAGGTTGAAATGTGCTGTATAATGATGTTAAATTTTGAATATCAACATTGTCAGCAAGTCGATTTGAAATCATCATTATTTCAAATGCGAGTTCTTTGGCGTCACTAATTCTATTTTCTGGTAATGGATCGACTGCCTTTAACAAAACAGTTTTTAATCGCTTCATTGTATCAAATATAGCATGTTTTCCCGTCCATTTATGCCATTCTTTGCCAAGAATAAATACATTTTGATCTAAGGAAACATAGAGAGGCCAAAGAGCATTAAGAACAGAGGGGCCTTCAATTGTAATTAAACCAAAATCCCAAGCCATAATAGCTGCTAAGCTAAAAATATCAGAACATTCTCCAAAAGAACCTTCTATAAAACCACGTGCTTCTGGAGCTATCCAAAAATTTCTTTCTGTGATTTTTTTTGAAATTGTAATTCTTTCTTCAATATTTTCAATTTCTTCATGATGAGGTATAAAGTGAAAATATCCTCCATCAAGTAAAACAATATGTGGAACTTCTTCTTTTTTTTCAAAAAAATCAGATTCATATGTTTGTTTGATATCAACAGATGCGCGATCGCGAATTAAAATGTTTTGTGGTTTGATATTGCCATGAATAATACCTTTTGAATGATAAAAATAAAGATTTTCAAAAATTCTTACCCATAACCTAAGTCGATTTTTTATGCGTGAAATTTCATGAATTTTTATAGGAGTTTCTTTTTTATTTGCATCAAATAAAGTAACTCCTTCAATCCAACGAGAAAAGACTTCAAAATCGTTAGTTCTAAAAAACAGCTCCATGTTTTCGCCATATTCGAATTGAAGCGCTTTTTTTATATTTTCAAAACTCTCTTGTATTTTAAGTTTGAAAAATCGTGATTTATTAATTCCTTCCACTTTTACAGTTTTTTTTCTTAATTCATCAGCTCGTTGCATACGAGAAATAATTGGACTGCTAATCTTGCGACTCGCAACTTTTTCGACACTTGCATCTTCTCTTATTGAAATTTGAGCAATCAGCCTATCGTTATCCATGTTTCTCCGAAGCAGTATTAGATATGTCTTCCCATTATCTATATCGGTGTAAAGTTTTTGTTCCATAGCGTTGTTATTAAAATTTGAAAACTATTATAATTGTAATTATGTTCAATGCTTCAATTGAATTTGAAACTCTTTGATACAAGTTGGAGGAGTTGGAAATGGTTGAATCTACTCATTTAATTGAGTTTGCAGAAAATTCGTCATGGCTCGAGTTGAGTAGGTCAGCTTTTGTCAATAATATCAATACTTTTAGAAGAGTTTTGCCGCCTCACATCCTTTTAGGATGCGTATTAAAGGGTAATGCCTATGGGCACGGCTTTTTACAAAGTCTTGAAATTTTACATGATTATGTTGATCTTATTTTTGTGATTAGCCCAGTTGACGCATTTAAAATTAGAAAATTTGAAAAAGACAATGAGCTTGTACAAAAAAGAGTGGTTGTCTTGGGCAGTATCACTGCTGAAGAAGCTGCTATTTGCGCAATGAAAGTGATAGAAGTGACAATTACAGACGCAGGATGGGAGAATTTTATTCCTCGTTTACTGCGGTCTGAGAAAGAGCGAGGGCATATATACAGACCGTTAAAAGTTCATGTTCATGTTGACACAGGTTTGACGCGTGAAGGATTTTTACTTTCTGAGCTTGGGTCTAAGCTTGAATTTTTAGTAAAGCATGCTTCTTTGTTTCATGCGCAAGGGGTGATGTCGCATTTTGCAAACACGGAAGATGTGACAGATCAATCCTATGCGATAGAACAAATGGCCAAATTAGATAAAGCATTCGAAATTATTACTAAAAAACTAAATTTATCGTATAAACTTGAAAAGCATATTGCCCAGAGCTCTGCGACTATGATCATTCCTGCTTCACGATATGATTTAACCAGAGTTGGGATTTCAATCTACGGTTTGTGGCCTTCTCCTGAAACAAAATTGTCTACAAAAATTATTTTACCAGAATTACCAAGGTTAATCCCCGCCCTTACATGGAAATGTCAGAGTCAAAGTATAAAAAAAGTAGAATCGGGCAGTTATATTGGGTATGGGTGTACCTGTCGTGCTGAACGAGATCTGATTGCAGCGCTTTTTCCAGTTGGATATTTTGATGGTTATCCTCGATTGCTTTCTAATAAAGGCTATGTTTTGGTTGATGGAGTTCGTTGCAAAATATTAGGACGTGTGATGATGAATCATATTGTTGTTGACGTAACTGATGTAACGCAAGATGACTCTCGCCAGGTTATTGCAACATTAATTGGAAAAAGCGGCAAAGAATCGATTACAGTCGATCAAATTGCTGAATGGGCACAAACAATTAATTACGAAATTGTGACCCGTATAGGTGCTCATCTTAAAAGAATGGTTGTAGATTCGTGAAAAAAGAATTGTTTAATTATGATTTGCCAGAAGAGCTTATTGCTCAAACTCCCTTAGCAAATCGCGATGAAAGTCGACTTCTTGTTTGTAATGCAAAAAATAAATCTATTGCTGATTGTATGTTTAAAAACTTAGATGAAGTTTTAAATCATGAGTTTCAGTTACAAAAAAATAATGCAAAACTTCTGCTAATTGCTAATAATTCTCGAGTTTATCCTGCACGAGTGAGAATCAAAAGAAGCTCGGGTGGTCGGGGGGAAGTGTTTTTTTTAGAAAGAGGAGAAAAAACGCATTATAGTTGTTTATTAAGGCCGCAAAGTAAATTAAAAATTGGCGAAATTTTGTATGCTGATCTTAAAGAAGATATTGCTTTATTTGAAATAAGTCATTTAAATCCGCCAAAAGTTTCTATAATTGCTAATATGTCTCTTGATGAAATTCTTGATTTATATGGAGAAATGCCACTACCTCCTTATATTCAAAGAGATCCTAAAAAAATTGTTAATTATAGTAAGCTTGATAAAGACCGTTATCAAACAGTCTATTCTAACATAAATCATGTGGGAAGTTCTGCTTCTCCTACAGCAGGTCTGCATTTTTCACCAAGTATATTAAAAAAATGTGAAGAAAATAGAATTGAACTTTCTTATGTTACTTTGCATGTGGGTTTAGGAACATTTTTACCTGTAAAATCTGAAGATATTGAATCTCATGAAATGCATCAAGAATATTATTTTATATCTCAAGAAACAATTAAAAAAATATCCAAATATTTAAGTAACGGTTGGCCTATTGTTTTTGTAGGTACAACTTCATTAAGAGCTGTAGAAAGTTATTTTCAATTGTTAAACTTAGAATTGGGTAAAAATTTTATTTTAAATAATAAAAATATAAATCATTTAGAGAATAACTTAAATAAATTTTCTGATAAATGGCATACAACAAATATATTTATTCACCCTAAAAATGAAAATTCAATTTTTGTTCCTACAATTGGTAATGCAATTATTACAAATTTTCATCAGCCAGAAAGTACTCTTGCAATGCTGATTGCAGCATTAATGGGAATGAAATTTTGGAAGCAATTTTATAGTTACGCGATTACAAATAAATATCGTTTTTTTAGTTATGGTGATTCTAGCCTTCTTATTTTTGGAGAACAAAATTAGTGATGTTTTCTCAACGCAATCTTATCAATTTTAAAAAAATTAAATCTCTTCCCTTATCTCCAGAATTTTGGTCTGGTCACTTTGATACCGAAAATCTAAAATCATCTGATTTTGAGCAAGAATTTAATCAGGTTTTGTCTAAAGGTATTGCTCGCAATGAAGATCTTCAGCGTGTTAAGCAAGTTGGACCTAGAATCACAAAAATGACTTTTGGAGATATTGAAATTGAAACACCTATTTTTATGCCAGTTGGCACTTTAGGAAGTGTCAAATCTCTTTCTCCAGAAGATGTTTATGGAATAGGTTATAAAATTATATTAGGTAATACATATCATCTAAATTTAAGACCAGGGATGGAGCTCATGAAAGAATTTAATGGGCTGCACGAATTTATGCGTTGGCCTGGAGCGATTCTTACCGATAGTGGTGGTTTTCAGGTTATGAGTTTAGCAAAAATTAGAAAGTTAACAGAAGAAGGTGTTACGTTTGCAAATCATATTAATGGCGCAAAAGTAACATTAACTCCTGAAAAGGTTGTTGCTATTCAAGAAGATATAGACTCTGATATACAAATGGTTTTGGATGAATGCACTCCTTATCCAGCAACTTACGAAGAAGCATTATCAAGCATGCAACGATCAATGCGCTGGGCAAAAAGAGCCCGCCTCGCTCGCAACAAACAAAATCGTGCGCAATTTGGTATTGTGCAGGGTGGGATGTATGGCGATCTCCGCGTTCAAAGTGTTTTGCAGTTAATTGAAAATGATTTTGAAGGGTATGCAATTGGCGGACTTTCTGTAGGCGAATCAAAACGAGAGATGAGGCGTTTGCTGTCTGCTACAATACCTTGGATGCCCGATAACAAACCGCGATATTTAATGGGAGTGGGCGCGCCAGACGATTTGATTGACGCAATTTTATTGGGTGTTGATATGTTTGATTGTGTCATGCCAACACGCAATGCACGCAATGGGAGTGTTTTTGTTCGTTCATCTGCTTCTGCTACAGGGAAAATTCAAATAAAAAATGCAATTCATAAAATGAGCAAAGCCCCTTTAGATTCTTTATGTTCCTGTTATACGTGTAAAAATTATTCTAGAGCTTATTTGCGTCATCTTTTTGTTGCAGAAGAACTTTTAGTTTTTCGCTTATTGTCGATTCATAACTTACAGTTTCTTTATGATCTGACGTCTGAGCTAAGAGAAGCTATTCGTTCTGGGGATATCTTTGATCAAGTAAAGAGAATTAGAGGCGATTATGCACCTGGGAGCTAGCCAGTCATGGGAAACGCTAAGCAAAATAATGAATCAAAACAAGGTTATGAGAAACCTTTGCGTGTTTTCATCGGTGCCCATGAAACTCAAGATTTTTTAAATGACATTATTAAAACCTCAAAAAATAAAATTGATCATAAAAATGAAATAAAACCCTGGTGGTTTTGGTTAGGTTTTTTGGGGGGCGTGCTTATTTCTGGTTTAGGGATTTTTTTTACATTTACAACTGTTTATTTTATTCAAAATTCAATCCTTGAAAAACCCAATTTTATTTATGAAAAAGCTATTTGCGAAAAGCATTAAATAAAGTTACAATCCCTCCTAGTTTAAAATTTTGATGAGGTTTAATTATGAAGATTAATTTTTTTAATAACAGCAAATATGCGGCTGCATCTTTACTTTTGATTATACAATCGTGTACGTCTTCTAATTTTGTAAAAAAAGAAGTCATTGCAAATTCAATTAATAACCTAAAAACTCCAGAATGGGTTTTAAACTCAAATATTTTATTAGAAGAACAAAGCAATGTTATATTTATTCATAAAGTTAATTTAAATGGTTCCGCAAGGCCTGATTCATGTGTGTCAATTGCTCGTACCCAAGCTTTAGCAGAAATGATGAAGTACATTAAAAACTCTGTAACGAGTTCTGGACAAGTTGAAGATTTAAATGCAAGTTCAGATCCTTCTTATTCATCTTTAACCGCATTTTTGTCTCAAGGTAATATTTCTGGAGCAAAAGTAACAACAACTTACTGGGAACAAACTATGGAATCAGATGATTCTGGTATGCGTCCAGTTAAAAAACTGATGTGTGCAGTAAAAGTTAATATAGATAAAGGTGTTCTTGATAAACAAATGCGAGATGCTATTAATGGATCATCTGGTGGTAATCCAGAAATACGTAAAAAACTTCTTGAAGCACAAAAAACTTTTATTGATAGCGTAGGCAAAAAAGATTCTGATTCTTCTTCTAAAGGAGAATGAGTAAATGCTATCTAAAGTTACAGAACGTGTATTTATGTTTTTTTGCTTTATTGTATTTCATGGGCAACTGTATTCGCAAACGGATGCATGTTCTAGTTTAGCCGATTTGCAGACAAAAAATAACAATTCTTTTGTTGGTTATGGTTCTGGTCAGACACAGTTTGAAGCAGATCAAAATGCTCAAATAGATTTAGCAAGACAAATTAGACAAAAAGTAAGTGCGACTTCTACTGTTGAAGAAAATAATTTTAATTCTAATTTATCTTCAAATACTAAATCTGTTGTTCAAGAAATATTAATAGGCGCAAAAATTTTAAAAAGATGCTCTGGTGAAAATAAATTTTCAACCGTTGTTACCTTGGATAAAGATTTTTTTATTAATTCACTTGCAGAAAAATTGACAATAACTTTTAATAAGGCAAATTCTCTTAAAAAATCTATTGAAAATGCCAAAGCCGAAGAGGTGTTGGCAAATGCTATTGAAACTGCTAAAGATTTTATTAATAATTATCAAACAAGTTGTGAATCGGATTTAGAATTGTGTAAAATTTATAAAGGCTGCTCGAATATAACTTTTGATAATTCTTTTCGAGATCTTATAAATGCTGTGGCGAAAAATGCAGAAAAAGATCAATATGTTTTAATTATTGAAGATCAAGCATTAACCAATGAATTTCAAGAAGATTTGCTACGACTTTTAGAAGAAGATAATGTGAAAATTATGAATTCTAAAGTGGCAGAAAAGGGCAATAATACTTCTCGTAAAATTTTGGCTAATTGCAAGTTTAAAGCAGGATTAAAAATCCCAGGAACTGAGGATAAAATTGCTGAAATACGCTGTCTTGCTGATGCGTATTCTGGAAAGCAAAAGAAATTTCAAAAAATTTATAGTTGTAAAGCAATTATGGACACTCAAATGACTTCGCAAGACGCAATTTCTTCGTGTGTTGGCCGTTTGCAAAAAGATTAACTATTTAAATTCTAGGTATTTTATCAGAATTGTATATCAATGTTTCATGCCCAGGAAATTTATTTCCGTCTTTATCTGTAAATACAGTCCAGTTTGAAAATGAATGAAAGCTTGGTTGTGGGTAAATAAAATCATTGCCAAATTGATTTTTACATTCTTCTCGTAAAAATTTATAATATTCTATTCCTTCTTTTAAAACATAATGATTTGAAAAAAAATTACTTTTAACATGTTTCTTTATCCAGAAACCATCTGATATGATACCTTCTAGCCAATTCCAGTTTTTATGTTTATCTGCACAAATAATGTATGTATAACTGGCGAATGAGGGTTTATTATTGCAAAACAAAACGAAAGATATTAATATTATTAAATAAAGTTTTTTTATCATGATTTTACCATTTTTATCCAAGATTTAAACAAATTATTAAACATTTAATAATAATTTCTTATACATATGTTTCTCCTTCCTGTTAGCTAACTTTCAATCGGACTTTTGCGGTAAAATCATGATACCGAATTTGGTTTTATTAATAAAAGTCTTAATGCATTCAAGGTAACAAGCAAAGTTGCTCCAGTGTCTGCTAAAATAGCTAACCATAATGGAGTATTAGCAAATATCGTTATTATCAAAAAAAACATTTTTAAACCTATTGCAATAGAGATATTTTGTTTTATATTATAAATTGTTTTTTTTGATATTATAATTGTATCGATAATTGCATTAATATTATTATTCATTATTACAATTTCTGCAGTGTCAATCGCCACATTAGACCCGCTATTCATCGCTATTCCTACTTTGGCTGCAGCAAGTGCAGGAGCATCGTTAATACCATCTCCCACCATAATAATTGGTTCTTGGGAACTTATATTTCGCACATATTTCATTTTATCTTCTGGAAGTAGTTCTGCTAACACTTCTGTTTGTAGTTCTTGTTTTAGTATATTTCCAGAATCTTTGCTATCTCCTGTTAGAATAATTGAGTTGTACCCGAGAGTTTTTAATTTTTTAATTGTAAAAGGCGCTTCGGGTTTTAATTTATCAATTAAAACTATAACTCCAGCTAATTCTTTGTTTTCAAGAATAATAACAATTTTATTTCCTTCATTTTGTAGAGTTTTAATTTCATCAAAATTATAATTATTTTTTAAATCCAAAAAATAATTAAAGGAACAAAGTAAATAAGAATTATTTGCAATATTAGCTGTTGCACCAATTCCTGCAATATTTTTAGCATCACTAACAGAAAGTATTTCAATATTTTTTGTATTTGCTGCAGTCACAATTGATTGGGCTATGGGATGAGTAAATTTATTTTCGACTGAAGCTGCAAGTTGTAAAATTTTATTTTCATCGTACTTATATGCGACTATTTTTTGTATACTTAATTTTCCATACGTAACAGTTCCTGTTTTGTCAAATGCGATCTGTTTGGTTTCTGCAATGGCTTCTAATGATGCAGCGCTTTTGATAAAAATACCAAGTTTAGAAGCAGTTGTGATTGCCGCAGAAATAGCAGACGGAGTAGAAATCACTAAGGCACAGGGACAACCAATTAGTAGGACAGCGAGACCTTTGTAAATCCATGTTATAAAGTCTTCACCAAATATAATTGGTGGAATAATTGCAGTTAAAACTGAAATTAAAAGAATGATAGGTGTATAGATCCTACTAAAAGCTTCGATATTTCTAACTATTCTTGTTTTTGAAGCTTGAGCATTTTCGATGAGCCGAACAAGTTGCGTGACGGTGTTATCGAATCCTGTTGATGTGGCTTTAACCAATAGATTTCCATCTACAGGGTATGAACCGGCGCTTACTTTATCAGAAGTTTTTTTAAAAACGGGGACTGGCTCTCCGGTTAACTGAGATTCATCAATGTAACTTGTTCCAGAAATAATAATGCCATCGGTGGGCAATTTTTCTCCTGGTTTAATGTCAATGAGATCGCCAATTTTAATTTGGTTTGTAGCAATTGTTTCAATTTTTCCATTTTCTTTTTTTATAGTTGATTTATCAGGTAGTAGTAAATGAAGAGAGCGAACACTTTTCCGTGCGCGGTTGGTTGTATGTGATTCGAGTGTTTCGCCAATTAAATATAAAATAATAACAGTTGCAGCTTCTTTGGCTGCACCAATAAATATGGCGCCAAGAGATGAAATACTTATAAGTGTTTCTACGCTAAAAATATAATTATATTTAATTTGGGTTAATGCTTTTTTTAAAGTTGGAAAAAGTCCATATAATGTAATACAAATAAAAGAAATATAACCAAATTTATTGTTAAATTGTTCTAAAATAAATGCAAATAATAATAAAGTAAATAGTATTAAAATCCCTTTCCAGTGTGAATGTTCACTATGATTTGAATGGTCGTGCAAATGTAATTTTTGGTTGTCAGCATTTTGATTATAATTGTTAATTTTTATAATTTTGTGTAACAATTTTTTGTGTATTTTTTTTCTAAAAATTAAGCCAATATTTTTTAAATTATTTTTACTATTATTTGATATTTTAACTTCAGAAATAGTATATCCTAAAGATATTAGAATTTTTTTAACTTCTGTTAATGCATTTGTATTTTTTATAATAAAAATTGTGAGCTCTGATTTATTAAAATTAAATAAAACTGTTTTTATCCCATCAATTTTTTTACATACAGTTTCAATTTTTTTTGTGCAATCAATACAGTGAGCGCCAGAAATTATAAATGTATATGTCGATAATTCATTTTGGTTCATAAAAAACCTCAAGAATATAATTTATAAAAATTAAAAGTTAACTTGAAATTAATTTTTATGCAAGAATACACATATTGAAGTGGAGTAAAGAAAAGTGATTAATAATAAAAAAAATTACCCAATAAGTTTTTTTACGGCTTCAACCAAAATTTCTGGTTTAAAAGGTTTCACAATCCAGCCACTTGCGCCAGCTTGTTTTGCTTTAAGAATCATATCGTTGGCGCCTTCAGTGGTTAAAATTAGAATTGGAGGTTGTGCTAGTGAAGAATCCCCTTTTATTGAGGCAACCATTTGAAAGCCATCCATGTTTGGCATATTGATATCACTAATAATTGCTTTAATATCTTTATTTTCTTTTAATTTGGCGATTCCATCAACACCGTCAACCGCTTCAATGACTTCAAACCCGGCTTTTACCAACGTAAAATTGACTTGTTGACGTATTGTTTTTGCGTCATCGACAATCAGAATCTTATTACTGGTCATATGTCCACCTTGATTGAAGTAAATATGCAAAACTTAGGATAGTATTGTTTTTTACAAACGCACCTACTATTATAAATCATAAACTACATGAAATTCAAAAAATATACAAAAATATTTGACATTAGATTTATCAATATTGACTTTATAAAAAATGAGGATGAAAATATTAATGCATATATTATATAAGGATGTGATTTATAATTTTTACTTTGCAATATAATTTTTGAGACATAAATAAGCTGAGCTAATTTATAGATGATAATAAAGAAATACTGGATAGTAAACTCACATTTGATGAGTTTTTTGGAATAACGGAAAACTCTCCAATAAGTCTTCTTTATTGTGATTTGAGTTTTATTATTCCCTATATGAATGTAGCAAGTCGTGAAATATTATTTAAAATAGAAAAACTTTTACCTGTAAGGGTGAATTCAATTGTGGGGTCATTCATAGATATATTTCATAAAGTACCAGCTCAACAGCGAAGAATTTTATCGAATGATAAAAATTTAATAAAAATTTAATTTCTTAGTGCTCTTTCTATCAACTCTTCTGGTTTCATTGTCTCAATTTCTTGCATTTCTTCTTGAAGAGTTTTTTGGACTTCGATCTTAAGTTGTTTGAGAATTACAGTTTTTACCGCATTTTGAATATACTTTTTAAAATCATCAGTTAAGAATGGAATTTCTACTTTTATTGCATTGGTTACTTGAGTAGGATTTTTTTGAATATCATCTTGAATTTTTTCTATTTTGATTTGTGAACAAGATTTTAGGGTTTGAGAGATAAATTGAAATACTTCAGTCCATTCTTTACTTAATTTTTCATTCCAAGATCTACCAAAAAATTGCGAAAATGTTTTTAAAATTGAGTTCATCCCGTAGTCAAAGTAACTCGCTTCAATTTTATAGCTAATTAAATTTTGACTAATTTTTTGAAGGTATGTACTCAATAAATCTGGTTTGTCTAGATAGTCAACTATATTAATTAAAAAGTTAAGAAATGACTCTTTTAACAAAACTGATTCATCTTGAAAGTATGTTTCTTTAATCATTGGGTAATCGTGGTATATATTTTCAAAAAATCTATTAATTATTTGTCCACCAATTGGTTTTGCTATTTCAAAAGATTCTTTTATTAAAGTAATATCAATACTCATTTTTAATTCCTCTGTAAAATTAAAGAATAGGCTTCTTATATAAACTAATCATTTACTATATTAAAAGTGAGGGAATAAAATTCACTGTTTAAAGAATTGGCATAAAGTTAATTTATATTTAAATAAACGACGATTTTACTAAGGTTAAATAATATTATCAAATAAACTGATGCGTTAACTTGATAATTGGTTAATATTTTATATAATTTTGGGAAAATTTTTAGATGACTAAAACTAATTAAATTAAAGATTTAACGTTGATGGAATATTTTGACGAATGTCAAGAAATTTTGGATTAGTTATACAAAATATTGCCTATATAGAAGAAATGGATTTGAGAAAGAAGTTTGCGCCCAGATGTGGATAATTTATTTGAGTCGATAGCAAAAATATATCGAAACAAATGCGTGGATTTAATCTTACCGGCATGGGTGAAGATGGCAAAGAAGGGGCTCAAGCCATCAAATCTGTGCAAGGACATGTTATTATTCAAGATGAAATGTCATCAACAGTATGGGGTATGTCAGCAGAGGTATTTGGTGTGGGCGCATATGACCGTATGGAAAATTTAGATGAGTGTGCCAAGTATTTGGTTCAGCTGATTCAATAAAGGAGGAGGTTGTGAGCCTTTCGTTTGCTGAATATTCAATTGAACAAAATTTATTGAGCACTGATCAAGTTGTTGAAGCAATGTTAATTCAACTTAAAAGCCAACCTTCTAATACAGAGCTTATATATGATTTACGTGTTCTTTCAAATGATGATTTTTTGAAAGTTTTATTAAATCAGCAAAATGAAAATTCAGATTTTATTGAAGAAAAAATTTTAGAAATTTCTGTATTTATGATTAAATTTATTCAAAAAAATATTAATAAAAATTCTAAAAAAGATATTAAAAAAATAAAAAATACAATTCATATGGCAATAATTATTATAAATAATTATTGCATAAGTTTAAAAAATTCTCAAAATGAATTAGACATAAATGAAGAATCAAAAAATCTATTAAAACAACTTATGAATAACCTTACGAAAAGGAATAATTATCTATGAAATTTTTAGTTGTAGATGAATCAAAGTCAATCCATAATGTGTTATATGATACGTTAAGCAAGTTAAATATCACTTTTTTGCATGCCTATAATTGTCGATAAAATGTTGAAGTAGTTAAATATTATAGTTTTGATGCAGAATTAATTTTATTAGATTTGGAAATGTCAGAACTTTCGGTTATTGAGGTTTTATCATTATTAAAACAAGAAAGACCTGAGTAAATAATTTTAATGATGACCTCAAAAAATTCTTTAGATAATATTATTGAAGTTCTAGATAAGGGCGAAAATGATTACATTATGAAACCATTTACGAATGATATTTTATTAGGAAAAATTAATACGGTTTTAGGGAAGGATATTGAGAAAAATGGATAATATAAATGAAGGTGTATTTAAATATTTTTCTTCATTGATTGAAAATGAAATTGGCATACAATATGATGAAACATTATATATCCGTAAGGATTTTAATACTTGGTGGTGCAGAAAGTTTAATTCAACTTTCAGAACGGTTTGATGTTATAATTTATAAAAATGCAACGGTATATAAATTAATTAGGAGCTATATGTACTATATAAAAATATTATTTAAAATAATTATTTTATTATTTTTTATTAATTTCAAAATTTACTGTTTAGAGATTAAAGTCGGTTTAGAACCAATGCCTCCCTTAATTATAGATGAAAATTCTGGATATACAGTTAAACTTCTTAAAGAAATTGAGAAGAAATCAAATTTAAAATTTGATATTCAGATTATGACTTATAGTAGAGCTTCGGAAGAGTTAAAAAAAGGAAGATTGGACTTAATTGGTCATACACCAAAAAATAAAGAAACAAAAGAATTTTATACTTTTGCTCAAGAACTTGATTTTTATATACCTACATGCTTGGATTTATATATGACTAAGCCAATTAATATTAAAAATAATGAATTAAAAAAAATTTCTATAATTGGAACTCCATTAGGAAACAAGGATTTTTTTGGAAATATGTTTGATATTCCTATAAAAAATTTTAAAGAAGGAACAATTGAAAATCTTTTTAAAATGCTTTCAGCTGGAAGAATTGATGCGTTTCTTTTTGAACGAGCTTCGTCTATGACAACTATCAAACAGTTAAAAATAAATAATATTTATTACTCTTTGCTTGATGGTGAGCTTGATGCGAGTTTGGCTGTTAAAAATGATAAAAATGGAAGTATTTTAAAAAAAAGGTTAGATGAAGAAATTAAAAAAATTAATTTAAATAAATTGTTTAAAGACTATTATAAATATACCAATTTGCCAAAAAAAGGGTATGTTAAATAAATTTAGTATTTATAAGTACACTCAGACCATATTGATAAATTTAAAAAACTAGATATACGTGATAGAAAAATAGGATTCACCGAAAATTTTTGATTTTCTTTTGGAGTATAGATCCCATTTTTATAAAATGCATCAAATGCTCTTGTTGCAAATACTTTTGAAAATATTGGTGGTTGGTGTGCTAATGCTTGAGAATAGGCAACTGTATGTGAGGTGATAGATTTTTGCAAAAGCTCCTCTCTTGTAAAGTAACCTTTGTTTTTAATCAGCGTCATTGCTGTTGCCACTTGAATTCCATAAAGTTCAATTTCTGGTTCAATTAATTTTGATAAAAACTCAAGTGCTTTGAGTGCTTTATCATTTTTGCTAAGAATAATTTTTTTACTATTATTAGAATCTATTTGAATTATATTAATTTGATTTAAAATATTAATACAAGAATTTGCTAGCAACTCACTTGATGTATCAGTGTCCCAAAATAACTCATCATACCAAATTTTTCTAATATTATCTAATATGTACTCAACATTTAAATAATTTTTATCTTCATTTTTAGTGTTTAATAGAAAATGAGCTATAATGCCAAAAGGAGATAATAAATGAAAAATAGTTCCTCGATACCACCATAAATTCATCACTTTTTCTGTTTTGATTTTATAATTAATCTCAGAATTTTCATTAGTTATCTTTTCCATTAATTGCCATCTTTCACCCATTTTAAAAGTTTGCTCAATCAAAGAATTTATTTCTGTTAACTTATTTTTTATTTGAAGATTATTGCTATCTTTATTTTCAGACTCATTAAAATATATATTTAAAAACTCTAAAATATTATCTGCATGATGGGTTGTTGATACTTTCCAATTTGTTTCTTTTGCAAAAGAATTAATAAGATGATTAATTAATAATGCCTTGCATTGAAGCTCCTCGCTATTAATAGTAGCATGAACTGGCTGAGTCAGTAAGCATGTTGCAAGTATAGATGTTGCAGAAGCTGTTGCTGCAGAGTTAATTTTTTGATTGACTCTATTAGCAATGTGCTTTACAAAGTCTTGAATTTGTGGTTCACGATAATCAATATTATCTGGTATTTCATTAAATAACTGCGGTAAAAAAGCGTTTTCAATAGACACTCCTTTAGGAATTTCAAGTTTAACTTTATTAATATATTCGCTCCAAATTTTACCAACTTGAATAGGTTCTCCAAAAGATACATCAACGCTACCATAATTAGTAAATATTTTTCTAATCCCATTTAAAAATTGAAAAGCATTTTCTTTTTGCTTTTTTGCTCCTTTTAATTCTTTTGCATAGGTATCGTCTTCCATAACCTTATCGTACCCAAAATACACAGGAATAATATATGTATTTTCTGATTTTCTTTTAATGATACTTTGAATACAAATATTTAACATTCCAGTTTTGGGAGATAATAATTTACCAATGCGGCTCCGCCCTCCTTCTTGAAAAAACTCTACTGGAAAGCTGTTTTGTAATAAATAATTGACATACTCTGCAAATGTGTGAGCGTAAGCTTTATTGCCTGAAAAGCTACGGCGAATAAAAAAGGCACCACCTCTTCTAAGAATAGGCCCAATTGGCCAAAAATTAAGATTGATACCTGCAGCAATATGGGGCACAACAAAGCCTTTTTTAAACAGCACATAATTTAAAAGAAGATAATCAAAATGGCTGCGATGGCATGGCATCCAAATAACTTGACCATCTTTTGCACTTCTTTCTACGCCTTCAAAATTTCTGACTCTGACTCCTTCAAAAATTTTTGTCCAAATAAAGTCAAAAAATTTTTCAAGTGCTCGAATCGTTAGATAATTATAATTTGCGCCAATTTCGTGAATGTAACGGACAATATGCTCTTCTGTTTTTATAGGATTGTCGCTTGAAGAAATAAATTTTTTTGAACTTGGTGACGATAAAACCCATTGGCAAATTTTATCATTATCATAGAGAGTGGGTCCAAAAGCAGCTGTTCTTTCTTTAGCAAATTCAATATTAAATTGACGACGAATACGCCGAGCATGTTCTATTTCGAGATCTTCAATTGTTTGGTTATTTGTTGACTCAAGAAGTTTGTTTTGAATTTGTCCTTCAATATGTGCAGCTGTCATTGTTTTTCCAAAAGAAACATTAACCTCTCCACGGTGTAAAATGAGCATAAAAAGTTTTTGCAGCGCGTTTCCTGTTCCGTCGTCTGGAAATAATGAACGGAGAAAAAATCCTTTTTCATTGCGTTCTGGTGCTCTGCTCCAAAAAACGCTAACTGGCATAAATATAATTTTTTCAGATTTGATTCGTGGATCATGACGTAAAAGCTTAATGAAGTCATGCAAAAAACGTTCTTTGTGTATTTCAGAAAAATGAAAGCGACCCGATTTTAAAGCGAGTAATGCTGCATGACGAAATCTTTTTGATTTTGCTTCGGTTTTAATTTTCTTGAGACCATAACTTTTAAGAACCTTATTTAAAACAATCGTATCCATGATTGACATGCGAGGAAAAACATAGATAACTGCTTTTCCTTCAATTTGATTTAAAAATGTTTCTTTAGTGACTGATTTAGGATAAATTTTTGTTCGCATAAAAAAAGACAGTGAGGTATATAACCAAGCCCAGCGAGTAAAATGGATTCCCATTATTTTATACATATTGATTATCTCCGCATAACTAACTTAAGGCCTTATTTACCAAATCAGAAAGATTTTGAGTTGCCGCAGAATTATCTGCTAAAATGATATTGTCAATGAGACGTGTTGTCAGTCCTTCAAAATTGATATGTTGAGCAATCGCAACAACTGTGTCGTCAAATAACTGATCGTCGCATTTTTGAAGAAGATTGTGGGCATTTCTAAATTCAAAATATTGAGGGCTCAAATTTTCTTTGTTTAATTCTTGTTTAGCCACTTCATTGAGTTTTGAGACTTGTCTTTCGCCAGAAAGATACAATTTGGCTATCTGTGCGAGTGCTTTGGGAATTGCTGTTGCTTTTTGCCTTGCTTCTGGTTTTAAGTAGCGATTTCGACTTGAGAAAGCAAGGCCGTCGGTTTCTCGAATTGTGGGTGCCATGATAATTTTGGTGGGATGCGCCAGATCTGATGCCATTTTTTTAATAATTTGAACTTGTTGAAAGTCTTTTTGCCCTAAATACATGTTGTTAGCTTGAATGATATTCATGAATAAAAGAACGACGGTGCACACGCCTTTAAAATGTCCAGGTCTATAAGCTCCACACAGTATTTCTGAGATTTGAGGGACAGACACTTCGGCTAAAAAATGTTCTGGATACATTTCTTCTATGGTGGGAGCGAAAACTGCAGTGGCTCCATATCGCTCCGCAGTTTCTAGGTCCTTTTGAAAGGTACGCGGGTATTTTGCAAAATCTTCGTTGGCGCAAACTGTTTTGGATTTACAAAAATTGAAACAATTGTAAATTCATTTTCAGATGCAGACAGGGAAATGAGTTTGCCATGTCCTTCATGTAGTGCACCCATTGTTGGAACAAAACCTAAAGACAGTTGTCCTAAGTGAGATTTTTTTTCTTGTAAAAAAGTACGAAGTTCTTGGCGACGGGTTAATACGACAATTGACATTGAATATCCTCCAGAGCATGTGCAATGAGCACATTGTCTATTACATACTCTTCCACTTTAGAATTGTCATGAGCAGGCTTTTAAAGCTTATGGGGATGGGGAAGTAAGACAATTTAAGTCTGATCAAATCATGGACAATAAAAAAATAAAATTTTTCTTGAATAAATCTCATAGTTAGGTTTGAACGCTTTAAGAGAACGAGGTCCTTTATACTTGAAGGTGTGTCGTGTTTTACATTCATTCATTTCTTTTTAAATTATGACTAATTTTTTACAAAATTCAAGTAGAGTGAGATGTGATAACAGTGGAGTGTTTTTTTGAAAAGCATTTTAGGGGTTTGTATGAAAATTGCCGTAGCGCAAATTAAAGTTATATCTTCAAATAGTAAAGTTAATTTTGAATTAATGCAAAAACAAGTTGAGATTGCAGTTAAAAATCAAATTGACTGTATTATTTTTCCTGAAATGTGTTTACCTGGGTACTTTAATGGAGATAAGTGGGAGCAGACTGCTTTTTTAAAAGAATGTGAATATTTTCATGAGAAGCTTTGTAAACTATCTTTAAATATTGTGATTATTTTTGGTTCGGTAGGAATTGATTGGCATAAAAAAAATGAAGATGGCAGAGTGCGCAAATACAATGCTGTATATTTTGCGGTAAATGGTCAATTTCTGATTAATAAAAAGACAGAGTATCCTTTTTGGATTAAAACTTTACAACCAAATTATAGAGAATTTGATGATTCTAGACATTTTTATGATTTGCGAAAATTGGCATTTGAAAAGCAATGCTCTCCATGCGATCTTTATCAAGCGGCAGTTTTTAAATTTAAAAATCGCAAAGTTCGTATTGGAGTTTCAATTTGTGAAGATGCATGGAGTCATGATTATTCCTTTTCTCCGCTCAGCAGTTTTGCACAATGTGATGAACATGATTTTTTTGTAAATTTAAGTGCCTCTCCTTATACCTTAAATAAACGAAAAAAAAGAGAAGATGTATTTAATTCTATAGCTAAAAATATAAATATTCCTATTTTTTATGTAAACTGTGTTGGTATTCAAAATAATGGTAAAAATATATATGGTTTTGATGGCTCCTCCGCTTTTTATAGTGTGCATGGATCATTAATTAAGTTGGGTGATTTTTTTAGGGAGTCGTTAATTTTTGGAGAATTTGATTTTAGTAAAAAAGTTTTTTTACCTGAAAATTATAAAATAACTGATGATATTGTACAAATTGAAGAAATAAGAATTGCTCTAGAATATATTTTAAGGGAATGTCTATTAGAGTGGAAAATAAATCATGTTGTGATTGGAGTGAGTGGAGGAATTGATTCGGCTTTAAGTGCAGTTTTGTTTTCAAGAGTATTAGGCTCTGAAAATGTTTATTTAGTAAATATGCCATCGAAATTCAATTCTATTTTAACTATATCTGCTGCAAAAAAACTTGCAGAAAACTTGAAGTGTCCATATGCATCATTAGATATTGAAAAGTCAATTTTGTATACGGATTCTCAAATTCGTGAATTAAATTTTGAAAGAAGTCAATTAGTTCCTAAATTAACAGAATTAGTATTTGAAAATATACAATCACGTGATCGCGGATCTCGGTTATTAGCAGCTCTTACTGCTTCGTTAGGAGCAGTGTTTTCATGCAATGCAAATAAAACAGAATTAACAGTTGGTTATTCTACTCTTTATGGTGATTTAGCCGGATTTTTGTGTCCTTTAGGTGATTTGTGGAAGTTTTATGTGTATGAACTTGCAAAACACTACAATGAAAATATATATCATAAACAAATTATACCAAATGATACTTTAAATGTGATACCAAGTGCAGAGCTTAGTAATAATCAGAATGTTATGGAAAATAAAGGTGATCCTATTCAGTATTTATACCACGATTTTTTATTTCGTTCTTGGGTAGAGCATTGGGATAGAAAAACTCCTGAAGACTGTTTAAGAGCTTATTTAGATAACACATTAGATTCTTTAATTGGGTGTAAGGCTGGCTTAAGTAAGGAGTTATTTCCAACGGTAGACTTATTTATTTCTGACTTAGAAAGATGGTGGCAAAATTATCAAGGTTTGGCCGCTTTTAAGAGGGTGCAGAGTCCTCCAATTGTTTCAATTACTAAACGAGCATTTGGATACGATCATCGTGAGAATATTTGTGGTGCGACTTTCACAGAAACCTATATAAACTTGAAAAAATCACTTTTAAATCCTGAAAATAATATTTAAATGAACGTAATTTTTAATTTTCTTATTTTTATTTAAATTGATTTTAGTCCTTGTTTTTTAAGTATTTCTTGATGGTATATATGGAGATATTATCTATGTTTTGTGTAATAGATGGAAATAAATTCTACTTTAAATATAATAAAATTTTAAAATTTTTTTTTAATCTTTATATCTATTAAAGTAATAAATTTATTGGCTTATAAAATAATGAAATAAATTTTACTTTTTATTTTACATGAAAAAAGTAGATTCATTTAAAATCATGTAGTAACAAAATTACTTTTGGAGAAAGGATTCTTCAAATCGTTAAGGAGTAAAAACTTTATGGACGAAGTGAAACAAAACAAAGACGAAGATAGACATATTAGGAACTTATCACAGTACCTTGAAAAATTTCACTTAGCTACCGGCTTTCAAAACAAAGAAGTTGCAGAACTTTTGAAAATGGACAAAAGCTATTACAATAAAATTCGGCTTAAAAAATTTTCGCCAATTTCTAATAGTATTTCTATTTTAAAAAAATTTGCTTCTTTAAATAATAAAAGTATTATTCAATTTATAGCTGAGATAGAAGAAATCGAATTAGATCAAAATATTTTAGATTTAAATGATGAAGATTGGCAGTATATTATTAAAAAAGTATTTATTGATGTAGGACCGGTGGTACGAAAATTACTGATTCAGGATAGAATTAAAGATATATTAGATAACGATGAAAAATATATCGAAACCCTGGTTAAAAATTTTGTACTACTTTTATTAATAATAGATATATCTAAAAACGAAAAATGGCTAAACGTAATTTTAGATTTGATTTTAAATATTCATTATAATCTTGAGGGAGAGATGCCTGAAGACATGAATGTTCTTGTGCAAAGAATTAAAAAATCTTAAATTGGTAGTTGTTCATTTCTAGGAAATACAAGTTGTAAAATATGTTCATTTTCTTGCAGCATTCTGCTACCTCTTGTTACGGTAGCAACTCCTACTCCTAATTTTTCGGAAATTTCTCTTTGTGTCACTCCTTTAATAATTAGATTTACAATTTGAAGACGTTGCGCTATTGCGTCTAATTCTGCGGGAGTTAAAAAAACTTTTAAAATCTCTTCATATTCTTCATGGCTTAAATTTTTTTTGCTTAGTTCTTTTAAAAATACAGTAATTTCTCGAGTAGATGTTTTTATCCGAGGAGATAACATAAATCTGTTCCTTTAAAAATAAATAGTTATTAACGAACCAAGAGGCTTAAATAAAACCTCATTTGCTGTACTTTGATTACTAAGACCATGTGAAGGTCTTTCTAGTAAAATATGACCTTCGTATTTTGCACCGCTTATTTCAATTTCACATTTTTTATATTTCGAAAAAACAGAAAAACTTAAATTTTTTTCTGAGTAGATCATACAGTCTATTGTAGATAAAATTACACCTCCATGAAAATAGCAAAGTCCTCCTTGTGGGAGATCTAATAAAAATTTTTCAGCTTCGAGTAGATTAGCCATTTCATGATCTTTTCTTCCTCCTAAGCCATAAAATATTTCAATAAAAACTTGATTCTTTAAATTATCTTTTAAAATCAAATCTAGTATTGCAGCAAAATCGCTAAAACACTTGTCTTTGTTAAGTGCTGTGAGCTCATTATATTCGGTCTTAGAATTGTAATTGTTGATATTTAAATTTTTTTTGTCAAGAAATTTTTTAGACTTTCTTGATAAGCTATCGTTATCCCCAATGTAGATAATTTTTTGGGAATTTAAATTGTGTTTAATGACGTAGTTTAGCCCGCCGTCTGCGGCATATAAAGTTTCATTTTTAATTTTATCTATAGTTGTTGAGTAGGTATTGTGAGATAAAACACGAATATGGGAGCTAGCATAAGTTCCATTAAGAAAAATAATAAATTTTTTAATTTTATGCCTCAACTTTTAAAAAATTATTTTCTGAAAATTTTGGATTTGCCTTTTGTTCAATCAGCCAAATGTGTCTTATTCCTGTTTCAAGTTGCTCTGATTCAAATATCAGATCTCTTGCTTTAAAAATACCAGCAATAAAACCTATCACAAAACATAAAAAGGCTAAACCAAAACCAATTGAGCACAATACAGCTAAAAAACTTGGAATCGTATGTTCATTAATAATTTCTGAAAATCTGCCATTTTTAGCATTTTCTACAAGGTAGTTTTTTAAAAATAAAATGACGATAGCGCTACTAGAAAAAAACATAAAAGGTAATAAAAAAGAAACAAACGGGTAAAAAAATCGCACAAAACTTGCATTAGAACGCGATTTAAGAATACGCCGGGCATGCTCTGGAAAATTGTCTTTTAAATATATTTCAAAGTCATCAACAGACTTTTTGATCACTCTAGACATATTGAAATGCACCCTTAAGTATAAATATGTTGGTTTTTGTTTTCAAAATTTTAATCTTGGATTTTAATTTTTTGGATAACTCCATCAGAGATCTCGCGCCACTCTTTCATGAGCTCATACCAACCCCGTGGAAAGAAAAAACGAAGTTTGGCAAGTCTTAAAAATCCAGGAAAAAAATTAACACTCTCTTGAACGATAAGGCTCAACGCAAGAAACGTTGGCGTTAGAATTAAGAATGCAAACCATAGTACGACTTTATGAACATTTGGTAAATAGTTACCAAGATAAAAAGTAAATAACGACGACATGATAAATGCCCAAAGTGGGAAAAACCACATTCCGTGTGCAATTTTCATTGTGGCGCGCACATCCCTGTCTGATGTGCTTTTTTTAGCAAGCCTCTCACATATTTTAGCAGGAAATCCCCACACAATGGTTCCTAGAAACTCAACTGGCAAAGTAATAAAAAGATAAAACCAACCATGTTTAAACATAATCCAAAAGAAATTTCTTTTTTTATAGTTGGTATCGCCCCAAACCAATTGGACTGGCGAAACGTTTACAGCTTGCATCATACGGCGCATGGTTTGAATTCTTGCCATCAGGATGGGATCCGAATCAAAATCGGGACGATGTTTTTCAACGTAATCTCTAAATTCTCGTGAGGAATAAGGTTGCCTTCCATACGCCATTTCAAATAAAAAGCGCCAGTTTCTTTTTTCATCCCAGCTAAAAAAACTTGCAAAACCAGCCTCCAAAGAATCTCTCACTCCATCCATAATGTCCTTAACAGAATAATCAACGGATGAAATTTTAACGGGTTCGCAAAAATGCAGATAAAGCTCACTGCGAAATTCGTCTTTTTCAGAATAATCAATCACCGTTGGTTGTACGACCACCGAAAAGTGACCATCTTTTGCTTTACTCATCGCTTGTAAAGCCATTCGTGCTAAACCTGTTTTAAGTTGATAAATATAGGGATCATCATGACTCACGCCTTCTGGAAAAATAAGGATGCAATCGCCAGCAAGTAAAGCATCGCTGACTGTTTGAAATGCTTCGTTATTTGCCTTTGCACGCCAGTCTGGATCAAAGTTTCCTTGTTCGAGCATTTCTTTTTGTGCCTGAATGTCTTTTTTAATGTCTTGCAAGCGTGTTACTGGAATTGCTCGAGTCCATTGTAAGAACTGTCTCATCACTGGAATATCCCAGAGAGTGTGTTTCCCTAGGGGACGAATTTCTACTGGGGCTAAACCCAACATCACAGCTGGATCGACAATGCCGCTGGAATGATTTGAAGCCCATATAGCACTACCCCCTTTATATGGGGTTCCAGAAATGCTTATTCTTTTAAAAAATATTCGGCATAGGATAAACGCAAGTATCCGAACCATGCTTTGGCCTCTGTTATTTTGCTGAGTTCTAAAATTAAGTATATTGCCTGAGTGGGCATTAGAAAATGTCAAATTCATATAATGGAGAAAGAATGTCATTACAGCAAAACGTCAAGTGGCTTAGCACAAACACAATAAAAAATTTTAAAAGTCCTTTAAAAACTGTCGCAAATTGGAAAGGACAACAAATTAAAAATGTAATTATTGGTTTGCATGGGTTTGGAGATAATGCGGCAAATTTTTCTTCGCTTTCTAATGAAATCATAAATGATGATTGCCTTTGGATATTTTTACAAGGACCTCGTTTTTATCCTATGGGGCAAGATGGTGCGCAGTGGTTTCCATTGTTTAGCGACCCTACCGAAGAACGCAGACGATCTGAAGAATTAATCATGCAAACAATTTATAATGTCTGCGAGCAGTGCCAAATTGCATCCAATCGTGTTTTTATTTTAGGATTTTCTCAAGGCGCAGCAATGGCATTGTTGTGTGCTTTAAAATATAAAGAAAAATTTTGTGGTATTCTGTCACTTAGCGGATTTTTAATTCAGTCTCACTTGATCAAAAAAGCATATGCAGGCAGCTCGATTGATACCCCAATTTTGTTAGCACATGGAAATCAGGATCAAGTTATTTTTCCTGCAATGTATTACGAAACTCTTGATACATTAAGAGATATTGGAGTAAAAAATTTGAAAAGCAAAATTTACCAGATGGGGCATACATTGTGCCAGGAAGAGATTCGAGACATAACCAAATTTGTTGAGGAGTATCGTTGAACAAGTCAAATATGGATATTGAAAAAACATTAGAGCTTGAAAAATCGCGATTGCAATTTGAAAGTCGCGATCAAGGCGGAATGAACTCTTATTTAGTGAGTCTTGAACTCCCAGAGGATAATCCAGAAGATATTCAAGAGAGCCTTCAAGAACTTGGCGCATTAGTTCGTACCTTGGGTGATGATTGTTTGGGTGTTACAGTGCAAAAAAAGTCAAAGCCTGTGCCCGCGACTTATATTGGGTATGGCAAAGCCGAAGAATTAAAAAAATCATGCGCAACGTTAAAAGTAGATTATGTTGTTTTTGATCAAGAGCTCTCGCCAACACAAGTTCGAAATTTAGAAAATTTAATTGAGAAACCTATCTTAGATAGGACAAGTATCATTTTGCAAATTTTTAAAAAAAATGCCCGTTCAAAAGAATCAAAAACACAAGTCGAGATCGCGCATCTCGAATATATTGCTCCGCGTTTATCAAATGCTTGGATTACATGGGAAAGACAGCGAGGAGGTGGCGGTGTTGGAGGCAGGCTTAAAGGTTCGGGTGAAACGCAAATTGAAATAGATAGAAGAAGAATTAAAGATAAAATCAATTCTTTAAAAAAAGAATTAGAAAAAGTTCAAAAAGAAAGAGAAGTTCAGCGAAAAAACAGATCTGATGAATGGAATGTTGTGCTTGTTGGATATACAAATGCTGGTAAAACAACGCTTATGAATCAACTTACAAAAAGTCAACTTTCTGCAAAAGATTCTTTGTTTGAAACACTCGATGCGAGTATAAGACGTATTCGTGGCACAAATAATATGAATATATTAATTACAGATACTGTAGGATTTATTCGTAATTTACCGCACTCTTTAGTGGCTAGTTTTAGAAGTACTCTCGAAGAAGCCTGTAAGGCTGATTTATTATTAAACATTGTTGATATCTCAAACAAACATTATAAAGAACACATAAAAGTCACAGAAGATGTATTAGCACAAGTTGGTGCTTCAGAAGTGCCTAGAATTGTTGTTTTTAATAAAATTGATTGTATTGTAGGAGAGCCTCGATTACCAAGAATTTTAGCACGAAGTTATCCAAAAAGTATCTGCATTTCTAGTCAAAAAAAAGAAGATATTAAACGTTTTCGAGATTCTATTGTTCAATTTCTTGCGCAGAATATGGTGGAAAAAATTTTTCATGTTAGTTATGAAGATTCAAAATTGTTATCTTATATTTATTCACATACGCGGGTTTTAGAAGCAAACTGGACTCAAGATGAAGGAATTTTTAAAGTTCGTATGTCAAAAAGCGTATACCAACGTTATTTTTTACCAGATAAGATCGAGGATGATCAAGAATGATTGATGCAAAAAACGTTAAAACTATTCCAGAAAGTATTAAAGAGAAAATTTTAGAACTGAAAGCTTTAGAAATGAAATTAGGGCATTTGCCTCCAGAAAATATTACTGTTGCTGATCTTTATAAAAGAATAGAAGAACAAAGTTCTGAGCAAATGGAAAAGCAAACAGAAATATTATTTGCTGAAATTTGTGAGGCATTTATTGAACACAATTATAATGAGTCTGAAATTGTAACAGAAATTAACTCAATTGTTTGTTACGTTGGTGGTCCAAGGTATTGCAATGAACAAGAAGTCAGAGAAGCTTTAGGAAAATAAAATGTCTAAAAATTTTCCTTGTTTTTTAACTACAAACCAGTCATTAAAAGATGTTACTTACTATAAAATGGGCGGTATAGCAGAATATTTTGCAACCCCCAAAAATATTAGTGAACTGCAAGAACTCCTTTTTTGGTGTGTTACCAATAAAAAACCATGCGCCGTTTTAGGAGCTGGGAGCAATTCGGTATATGCAGATGGTGTATTTAAAGGTGTTGTTATTTCTCTTGCAAAAATGATTGGTTGGTTTTGGGAAACAGACTCTGTGTTGTTTGTCGAGGCGGGAGTCACAAATACAGAAATTGCTGAAATTTGCTTAGCTGCAAATCGCGGTGGAGCGACTTGGATGTATCGAATGCCAGGACAATTAGGCGCATCAATTCGAATGAATGCCCGTTGTTATGGTGGCGAAATGTCACAAATAGTTCAATCTGTTATCACATTAAATATGGATGGACAGTTAAAAACTTATACTGCTCAAGAAGTTTTTCAAGGTTATAAAAGTACAAGATTAATGCAATCTCCAGAAATTGTAATTGGTGCAAGATTATTTTTGCCAAATCTTATTTCTCCAGCAGTTTTGTTTGATGAAATGAGTTTATTTGAGGCAGATAGACATAAAAAGAAACATTTTTATTTACCGAGTTGCGGTTCTACTTTTAAAAATAATTACACTGCAGGAAAACCGAGTGGACAATTATTTGATTCTTTAGGCTTAAAAGGTAGACGTGTTGGTCATGCAGAGGTGAGTCAATTTCATGCAAACTTTGTTTGGAATACAGGAGACGCTTCAACGGTTGATATGTTAACGCTTGCTGCCGAAATGCGTGAAAGTGCCAAAAGTCATTTATCTGTTGATTTAGAGTTAGAAGTTCAGCCAGTAGGGATATTTTCTTGTGAATTATTTGAAAAATGTGGAATGAAGCAACTAGGACCTCATTATAGTTTTAATCAAAGTAACAAATGGGTTGGTTTATTGTATCATCCACAAAATCAAAAATTGACCCCAAATTTTCCTTGTTTGTTATATGAAGGACTTTTTTTAGAGTACTTACAAACTCCATTTATGGGCTGTGCAACTGTTGGTGTGCAATTTTTGCAAATTGATTCTTTGGAAAACGCAAAAAAGAATCCTTTAAATCCTTTTTTGCGTTGGATAACTTATTCAACCGAAACTCCAGAGAAGATTTTTTTTCTTAGAAAAAATTATGAATCTAAAATAAATGATAATATTTTTACTGATGAACTGTGGAATTTTAGTGTCAGTGAAATATTTTTAGCAAATTATAAAAACCCAGAAAATAATTATTTAGAATTTGAAATGACTCCATATGGTGAATGGGTAGCCATAGAGTTTGATGGTATTCGAAAACGGACTGGACGCAATAAAACTTTATCAATTGATCTTTGGAAAAATGTAAAAATTAATAATTTATGCACAAGTTTTTATAATAATAATGAAGTAAGGTTTGTTTTTGGTATGAGTTTTAATTACAATCAAATTAAAACTATTATAGATGAAGAAAGTAAATTTATTTACATCCAGTGTGCTTTGAGTTTGGGTAACAATAGATATTATTTGTCACCTTACTGGAAATATTTTGCAAAAAATAAAATTAATCAGAAGATTGATTTTCATCAGCCAAAAAAATTCTGGAAATTAAAGTTATTTTAATTTGTTAAATAATTAACGTAATTTTTTATAAAATATATTTGACATTTCTTTTTAATTGCGTAATTAATATTTTGTTATATTTATTTTTTACCATTTTTTTCTTGTTTATTCACAAAAATTTTAAGTTTTATAAAAAAAATTAATTTTTACATAATTATTTTTATACTAGGAGGTAACATGTATTTAAAAGTAATCAGTTTATTTTTTGTTTCAAATTCTTTTTTTTCATTGAATTTGATGGCTCAAGAAAAAAGATATATCACTGAGACAGCTTGGGATTTTGATAAAAATGATATTGGACATTACAGTAAAATCGACAACATGTTTAGTGAAAATACAGGGATAGTTTTGGGTTGTAATAGTTTTGAAAATTCTGATAATTTAAATATTTCTTTTGAAATAACTTACGATAAAAAACAGCCTAGAATATATATAACTGAAAATAATATAAAAACTCAAATTATTCCAAATGAAATTAAAAATGAAAATGTTTCAAAAATCATATTAACTAACTTAAAAAACATAGAGCTTTATTTATTTAACAATACTAATTATAGTATAAAAAATATTAGCGAAAAGGCGGTAAGAAGTAAAGATTGTGATGTAGGGTTATTTTAACGTTTGTGATTTCTCCAGTACTCTGCAAGGATAACGCTTGTTGCGCATGCTATGTTTAAACTTTCAACATGTCCTGTGCTCGGTATTTTTAGGGTTTTATCTCCAGTTTTAAATAATGCGGGACTAATACCTTGACTTTCTGATCCAAAGATAACAAGAGTTTTTGCCGGCATTTTTTCTTCAAATAATGACTTGCCATTATGACTTGATGTTGTAATGGCCGTATATCCTTTTGCCTTAAAATCTAAAACAGATTTTTCTAAGTTTTCAGTTGCAATAAGTTTAATAAATTCTGCTCCACCCTCTGCAATTCGAAAAGCAGCTCCTGATAATGCAGGATCAGTATGAGATACAAGTATGGCTTGTGCACCAAAACTTGCACACACTCGGATAATTGCACCTAAATTATGAGGATTTTGTACATTTTCTAGTGCAACAACACAATCGGCTTTGTTTTGTTGTGTTTGTGATAAATAATCTGCAACATTGGCTACGGGTTGTTTTTTAATTAAAAAACAAACACCTTCGTGATGATTTGATTCTGATACTTTTTCCATTTCTTGGGAATTTAGAACTCTGTAGGCTAATTTTTTTTCGGCACAAAATTTAAGTATCTTATTAAAATCTTTAATATTTTCTTCTGTAACGTACACGCGTATAATGTCTTGCGGCCTTTTTAAAAAGACTGCTTTGCAAGCATGAACCCCACAAATTTTCATTTCAATTTTTTTGCGAGGTTTTGGAATCTTTCTATTTGCCCCATGCTTTTCTTCTTTTTTCAACTTACTCTCCTAGATGAAATCCGTATTATGTAAGACGACCTCTGTATATTTGCTTTTACGCTTAAATGCAAAGTATTTTCCTTGCTTCTTGGTAAAGCAGATTTTTTACCTAATTGATTATGATATGTATTTTTAGGGTTTTTAAAAAAAATGATAAATAATAATTAATTATGCTTAAAAATTTTTAATGCCATAAAAAATGGCATACTATTGAAGTCTAGATTTTAACGGCATAAGTCGTTTGTTGCTGGTCAAGTTATCCACTTTCAATGTGGATAACTTATTTAAAATTTATGGTGCCCTCATTTTTGCTTTAAATAATAGAAAATTGGCCCAATAAAGATCAATTGACAATTAAAGCATCTCAGGAGAAGGATTGAATTGAGGAGGAGAGAGTTATGAGTTTGAGGGATCAACTTATGAAAGTGGGTCTTGTTTCTAAGAAGCAAGCGCAAAAAGCAGAAGCGACTGGGCGCAAACAAAATCATGATTCCAAAAAAAATAAGGAACTTGCTAATTCCCTTGATGCTGCAAAACAGGCTGAGCTCGAAAAAATTGAAAACGAAAAAAATACACGTAAAGAGCTTGATAAAGAACTCAACAAACAGCGAGATCTTCTTGTGCAACAGCGAGAACAGTTTTATCGAGCAAGACAAATTTTAAATAGCAATTGTTTGAATGACAAAAATGCTGAAGAGAATTACTTTTTTGAAGAAAATAAAAAAATTCGTAAAGTACTTGTTACTCCATGGCAACGAGAAATGCTTGCAAGGGGTAAGCTTGGTATTGGGAGACCTCAAGATGATATTGATGAGTATTATATTATTCCTTTAAGTGTGGCGAAAATTATTCAGGATATTGCACCGCAAAGACTATTGATGCTGCATTCTGAGCTTGATGACTTAGAAGAAGTTGATGGATTGTAAGTTTTTTGTGTTATGTGTTTATTATCAATTATTTAGGATATAATTCACTTTTAAATAAATGGAGCAGACAAATTATGCAATTCGATAACAGTTCCACTCCGGGATTAAAAAAGATTTTAGGTTTTTTTGTTGGAGGTCTTTTATTAGGAATCATAGGCACTGCTGGAGTCATGATTGCAAAGAACAATAAAAAAGCACTTGACGTTGTTGGAAATACGGTGAAGCCTGTTATTACAGTTGATGGAAAAACCTGGAGCACAGACTCACTTCCGGGGGATTCTATGATGGATTATTATACTCTCCGCAGTAATATATACAATGCCGAAAAGAATTTTATGTCTCAAACTGCAGCTCGTATTGCTCTTGCTAACGATGCCGGCAAGCCTGTGTCTCAAGAAGCGTTACCGAGACTTGATGAGCTACTCCCCTCATTGTCAATCACCGATGAAGAGGCGAAAAGATACTACGATGAGGTTGTTGCGCGTATGGGTAGCGCCGTTTTAGGTGGGCAATCATTCGACGCTATAAAGACACAACTTAAGATGCAAATGGCGCAACAAAAAACCGCAGATCTTGTTATGAAAAAAATTCATGATTTTGAAGCTGGAGGGCGTATTAAGGTTTTGCTAAATCCTCCTCAATCACCACCAGTAAAGTTAGATGTTCAAGATTATCCAGCAAGAGGTAATAAAAACGCAGACACCGTATTGGTTGAAGTTGCTGATTATATGTGTGCGCACTGTCGTGAGGCAGAAACAGTTCTCGAAAATATTTATCAAGAGTTTTCTTCTAAAGTTAAGTTTGTCAGTGTTTCTTATCCACTATCTGTCAATGGTTTGAGTGGGGCATTAACAAGAGGGGCATTTTGTGCTTCGCAACAGGGAGAAAAGCAGTTTTGGGATTATAACTCGTTAGCATTTCAAGTTCCATATTCAAAAATGGAAGCCAGTGGTCAGGATCCCAGCAAAGCGTTCCATGATGTTGCAATTGAAACGGCAAAGATGGCAAAATTAGATGAAGCAAAGTTTGCAACGTGCTTGAATTCAGCAGAAGCAATTGAGCATATTAAAAAAGTTCAAAATCAGTTCAATTCTGCAACAGGGTTTAAAGGGACTCCAACTTTTTATTTAAATGGCCGATTGATACAGGTTAGTCCAAGTCAGTTGGAGGCAACTCTTAAAACTGCATTAAAATAGATTGAGTTCGTGATTTTTGGTTAGTGGCTTTATTTTGGAGGATTGTTGTGTGAAAGCTCCTGCTCGTGTGCTTATTGTGTCTATTATTGTGTCATTAGTTGTTGTATTTATTGTGCTTTATCGGTATGATTTGTTGCCAAAAAAATCGCAAGATGCGGGTGAGACCGCTCAACAAACTTCTGCACCAGCTGCAAATTCAGCAGACAAGCCTTCTGAGTCAGAAAATAAAGAGGCAAAGAAGGAAACGGCTGCAACAGGTTTGCCAAGTGCCGCTCAACTAGAGAATGGCAAAAAATTGTATGAGACTGCGACATGCATTTTGTGTCATGGAGCGACTGGCAAAGCAGATACTCCTACTGCACAAGCTTTAAAGGCAACAAATCTTGTTGAAGGCAAATTTAAGAATAATAAAGATAATCTTCAGTCTGTTGAATATATTCTTAAAGTTATTACAGAAGGTGTTCCTGGTACCGGAATGGCAAGTTTTAAAGCTCAGGTTCCTAATGAAAGTGACAGACGTGATATTGCTGAATACGTCCATTCATTAGCAGAAAAAAAATAGACCATTTTAAGTATCGCTCACTTTAGGGATAATTTCGATGCAATTGAGCTTTGTCAAAAGCTCAATTGCATCTTTTCTTGTAGAGTCATCAAAATATTTAAAACTCATACCTGCATAATAATTGTTTGAAGAGTTCATACAATTATTCCAGTTGATCTCGCCAATGCCTGAAATTTTAATATAACTTGAAAAAATGATTTCAAAACCAATTAAACTGCCGACTTCATAAACAGTATTTTCAGTAGGAATCAATGCTCCGCCTCTGCCAACGGCAAACCTATTTTTTGAATTTTCATTTTGATTAAATTTAAAATTAATTGTGGGTTTTGTTTTGGGCATTAATGCATAACGTTCTGGCAATGGCATGGCTAACCAATTTAGTAAACCAAATAGTTCTGGAATATCAAAAGGTTTTTCTACAATGCCTTCAGCACCTAACGCAAAAAGTTCTTCAATTGTAATATCAGAATAAGCAGTAATAAACACAAATTGAGGTGATTTTATATTGATAGCTTTTGTCTTTTTTAAAAATTCGATGCCATTGCCTCCTGGCATGCGAATATCAGAAATTACCAGATCAATATTTTCCTTTTTAATGAAATTAAGTGCTTCTTGCCCATTTTTTGCTTCAAATACTGTTGTTTGATAATTTTTTAATTCGAGGGCAAGCATTTCTCTTAAATCTACTTCATCGTCAACAATAAGGACTTGTTTGTTTTTAAGAAAAATCATAATATTGCCTCAAATAAATAAAAAATAAACTTTTGATTTTATTATAAACTAAATTTAAATTGTATTGTGTTAGAATTCCGACAGGAATAAATATTTTTTAAATGAAACTCCGATAAGCTAATATGTTTTAATTCAATTTTTTAGAGGTTATTGAGTTGTGTCAAACAATGAACCAAAAATAACAGTAACTCATGAACAACTTATGTCTGATAAAGAAGGATATGAGCGTTTATCAAAAATTCTTTTTGAAAAAACTGGAATTTACATGGATCCAAGTGAAAAGAGTATTTCGTTAATGTCAAATAGATTGCATAAAGTGTTAAAAAAACATTTTTGCAATTCATATACAGAATTTATTCAAAAATTAGATTCTGGAAATAGTTTAATTTTAAATGAATTTTTAGAAGTTTTAACTACAAATACTACTAATTTTTTTAGAGAAAATGAGCATTTTATTTATTTAAGAAAAAATTTTCAAAAAATAATTGATTATTTGATAAAAGAAAAAAGAAATGAAATTAGGGTTTGGTGTGCTGCATCAAGTACCGGAGAAGAACCTTATACTATTTTAATGACAATTTTAGAGAGTTTAGCTTTTAATCCTAAGTTTACAGTAAAAATTAATGCTACAGATCTCAATACTCAAGTTTTAGACAAAGCCAAAGAGGGAATCTATAAATTAGAACTAACAGAAAACATTCCGCAAGAATTAGTGTCTAAGTACTTTGAAAAAAATCAAAATACAACAACTGAAACAATTCAGATTAAAGAAAAATTTAAAAAAATGGTCGAATTTTCAAAGCTAAATTTGATGAGCGATTTTTATAGTTTTCCATATAAATTTGATATAATTTTTTGTAGAAATGTGCTTATTTATTTTCCACAGCCTATTGTAGAATCCACTGTTTTAAAATTATCGCAATGTTTACATAAAGAAGGATATTTATTTATAGGTCATACAGAATCAATGATTGGAAATAAAGATAAACTTAAATCAGTTCATCCAGCAATTTTTCAGTTAATTGTTTAAATATTAGTTTTTTATTAAACCAAGATGTTTAAAAATTTTATAGTAAACTTTATTCCAAATAAATTTATCAATAATGATTTCTCCAGAAATAATTCCTTTAACATCTAACATTAAAATAGTTTCTAATTTTTTTTCATCTCTGATATTTTCATTCCAAGAAAGTTGCAGTGGTTGAAAACCAACTTTTGTAAATAAAGATTTTAAACTTTCGGGAACGCTTGTTAAAATATGAGTATGGTTAGACTGAATTACAATTCTAACAATTTGTCTAATCATGTTAATAAATATATCACTTTCGCGAAAATCTTTTTCCCAAGAAAACTTTGAAATTTCTACAAAATTTTTACTCCAGATTGATTCAGGAATAGTATCAATATAATTATTAAGTTCACATTTTTTCTTATTCTTATTATTAAAAATAATTCTAATACAAGCAACAGGTCGTTTACCTACTTTACAAACAAGTTGTCTAGCAAAAGTATCAAATTCATCTTTGTATGAATTTAGTGAATTATTATTGTCAGAAGAATTTGGAGTTTTTTGAAAAAGACTATTTTGACGTAGTAATAAAACTTTTTCGATTTCGTTTGCTTCTATTGCGTAAAAATAAGATAAACTATTTTCAATGATTTCTACAGGAAAATTATCATCTCTCAGTTCTTTTGGAGTGACTTCAACTCCACAAAATAAAATATATTCAACCATGATTTGAAGAAATCGAGTATTAACACTTTCAAATTGAACCTCAACATGGTATCTTGTGTTTTCATTTGATTTACTAGAAATCTCAATTTTTAAAATTTTAACATCAATTAAAAATTCTTCGCTTGTAGGAATTGTTATTTTAATTTGGGTTTTTAAATTTGGAAATAATGTCTTATTTCTTGCAGAAGTAATCAAGGTCATTCCATTCGCATGAAAATTTTTTATTTTAAATAATATTTTTTCTTGGAAAAAAAATGGATCTTCGCACCAGCAGTGTGAACCAAAAATATCAGGAATTTCGTATATCTTTTTTTTCTCTGGAGGTGTTTGAGACGAATTTTCGTTACCACTAATAAATTCTACTCCGTAACGAAGATAATTGACTTCATCAATGACTTTTTCAAGAATATACACAACCCTTCCATAGACAAAACTTGTTTGATTATCCTTTGTGATATAAAAAATTTTTATACTATCTGCTTTTTTGGGATAAGTAGCAAGCTGTTGGTTAATAATTAAAATATTAACTCCCCAAGGAGATAGATCTGTAATTTCGCCATGAAAAGAACGTTTTTCTTCAATGTCTTTTACTTTTACTTTAATTCCTTCGCCTGGAAACACAACTCTACGCGTGTCTCGCCTATTTTCAGTACCGGTGCTCATAAAATGATTATTCCATCTGGTTAAAAAAGCTTAAAGAAATTCAACAATGGAAATACAGATTTTTATCGGCAAGTGAAATTATTCTAAAAAGCGCATGTCATAATTCTGGCAGAAGGGGGAAAAATTAAAAACAAAACGAAAAAAATGCGTAAGCAATTGGTATGCCCAAAATTAAAGAGTCTATACGATCTAAAAAACCGCCATGACCAGGAAGTAAGTTGCTGCTATCCTTATAGCCCCCTGCTCTTTTAAAAGCACTTTCAATGAGATCGCCAATTTGTCCCGCAATACCCAAAAAAACTCCAATTAAAACAGCATACCATATTGGAAACGAAAGTTTAAATAGATAGGTTAAGGCGATTGCGGTCAGTGCGCTAAACAGAAGTCCGCCAATAGCGCCTTCACAACTTTTCTTGGGAGAGATTTTTGGGACTAATTTTCTTTTGCCAAAGCGCGAGCCAATAAAATATGCTCCTGTATCTCCCATTAAAATTGTTGCTAAACAAAAATAAATTTGAGCATTGCGATAAGGACTTTCTATTTGTAGCAAACTCAGTTCAATTAAACATGTAGCAGGGAGTGCTAGGTAGATAAAGCCTGCAATTATATTTAAAAGTTTATTAGAAGCAGTATGAAGGTCGGCGGCGCGCCGGTAAATCAAAACAGCAAAAATAAAAAAACATAAGAAAGTCCAGGCAATGGGAAGGATTAAAACTTTTTCGAGACTATGCGAAAAAATTATTTTTGAAAAGTAATATGTTATAATTATAAAGGCATAAGAAAAACCTACGGCAAAGTGCTTTAGCTTAAGTTTGGGACGAGGTTGTTCAAAAGCTGTAGATCCATCCATAATATTCCAGCGAAGTGCAGCAAACTCTGTACCAGAAAGTAAAATAGCAATGCTTACGATTGTTACAAAAAGTGGGGTAAACAATTTTTCTGGGGAAAAACTAAGAATGTAAATAATAATTGAAGTAAAAACGAACGCCGTCGCCAATCGAGTTTTAAGCATATATAAAAAACCAACTTTCAAAAATTTAAGATATTTTATCCGGTATGACCGGTTTGCATTCTGTAATATGCCATAGTAATCAAAGTCTATCAAATAGACATTTGTGCGGTAGAGAATTCGCATATGTTGGAGTCTAAATTATGAATGTTCTACAATTTAAAAAAAAATCAAAAGAAGCGGCTTTAAATTTAAAATATAGTTCTGGAGAAATTCGTTCTATTCCTAAAGAAGTTTCTGCTATTGGAATTGATCTTGGTACAACAAACTCTGTTGTTTCGGTATTTTCATATGGAGCAACACAGCCTGTTACTTTAGAATATGAAGGAGCTGCGTTAGTTCCATCTATGGTCTATTTTGATGCTAAAAACAATAAAGATGTTGTTGGAATACAAGCAAAAAGAAATTTAGATTTAGAACCTGCTGAAGTTATTAGAAGTACCAAAAGAAGCATGGGAAAAAGTAACAGCTTCTTTTACTCAAATAAAAAAACATATTCATCTGAAGAAATTGCTTCGCTTGTTTTAAATTATTTAGTTTTACATCCTATTTTACAACAAGAAAAAGAAAAATATGGAGGAATTTGGGCGGTTATTACAGTGCCAGCGCATTTTGATGATGCAGCCCGTCTTGCAACAATTGCTGCAGCCGAAAAAGTGGGTATTCATGTACTACGGATTGTAAATGAACCAACTGCAGCTGCATTAGCGTATAGTATGATGCCAGAAGATAAAACAATTCAAAAAGAAACTCTTGCGGTTTTTGATCTGGGTGGTGGCACTTTTGATGTGAGTATTGTAGACAGAGAAGGCTATGTTTTTAATGTATTAAGTAGTGATGGTGATGTGCATCTTGGAGGTGATGACGTTGATGATGCTGTGGCAAGTTTTTTATTAACAAAAGTGCATCCACAGCTTGTTGCGCGCAGAGCTTCTAAAGATTCTGAGTTATTTAGAAATCTGCTGGTGTGTGCTGAAAATGCTAAAAAAAGCTTGCAAGTAGATGGTGTTGTGCAAGTTGAGCATCATGATCTTGATGGAAAAGGATCAACATTAAGTTCTGAATTGACACGAGAACATTTCGAAGAACTTGTGGTCTCTATTTTAGAAAAAACTTTATATTTGACAGAAAGTGCATTGCACGCAGCAAAAAGAAGTCCAAAACACATTTCAAGAATTTTGTTGGTTGGAGGAAGTACACGTTTAAGTTTAGTGCGACAAATGCTTTCTGAGTATTTTAGTTGTATAGTTGATGCGCGACTTGAGCCTGATCTTGCGGTCAGTTGGGGCGCTTCATTACAAGCTGCAATTATTTTAGGAATTCAACCGGATACAATTCTTGTTGACGTATGCAGCCATACCTTAGGTATTGGTGTGGTCGAAAATTCAGAATCTATAAACGAAAATTTTAAAATCGTTGCTAAGAAATTTGGGATTCCTTATCCTGTTTCTGAATCAGAGTTGCACCGCAAACTTGGTATGCGCATTGAAGAATTTAATATAGAACTGCAAAAACTACTTTCTGTTGCTCCTATTTTGTTTAGAAATAGTGCCTTGCCTGCTAGAAGATCTGAGTTTTTTAATACAATTTATAATAACCAACATGCTGTTCATGTGGTTGTTGTGCAAGGTGATGGAAGTACTGTGGGCGAAAATAGGCTAATTGGTGCGTTTTTATTTGAATTAGAACAGCCTTGTCCTAAAGGAACTCGTTGTGAAATACAATTGACATATGATGTTAATGGAATGGTTCAGGTTTTTGCCAAACAGCTAGGTACAAAAAACGAAGCCAAAGCGCAATTTGATAGTAGAACTGGTAAAGTCACAGGTTGGACATCAATTTCTAAAGAAGACTTGAGTATGTTTGGAGACAATCAAGAAAATCTACTAAAAGAATTAAATGAGATTGATACCAATGCACCGAGCAAAAAATTAAATCTTACTGAAAACGATAAAAATATTTTAGCTTTTCCTTTTGGTGGCAAAGCATCTCGTTCAGAAAAAAATATTGAATCTGATAACGAAAAATCTGCTGAAATTATTAATTCATTAGTTTTAAGAACAAAACGTATTTTAGCAAAGTTAGACTCTAATTCTTTAGAATATTTAAAAATTACTGAGACTTTAAAAAATTATTCTGATTTATTACTAGAATCTCAAAAAGGTTTAGAGAATGATTCTGAAATTGATCAGATTGAAGGTGATTTGCTTACTTTGTTAGAAGGAAAGTAGCGAAATGAGTAATATAATAATTCAAAAGATTATTTCAGAGTTTGAACAAGATTTTGATACGTTTGAAAACTATTTGCTGTTATCTACAGAAATTAACGAATTTAAAGATTATTTATTAAACTATCGAGGAATGCCTGTGAAGTTAAATGAGTCGTCTTTTCAACTTTCGCAGTTTGCAAAGCAATTTACAGAAAATATTATTAGTTACTTTGTTAATATTTTTTCTAAAAGTGGTTTGTTTTCTTGTCAGAATCATGAAATAACTAATATTTTGTGTGAAGTTGAAAAATCTGTTAATTTAATTTTGTATTATTGGTTTGGATTAAAAGATAGAAATTATCAATTTATGACATTGATTCACTTTTATAATATTAATAATGTGAGTTCTGTATTTTTAACCAAAAATAATCAAGATTTTTCTGTAACATTAACTGAGTACGGTATTAAATTTGGATCAGCTGATAGTTTGCACGAACCAAAATGTATGCCAGTTTCAAAGGTTTGTGCTTTAACAAATTTTTACACTCCTAATGATGAAAGAGTTCTTTTTGCTAGAATTCGCACGGTACAACGAGAAATTTGTTTACTTATTGATGACTGGGAGCATTTAAACTCTGTATTAGCGGTTGATTATGGTACTAAGTACCATAATTTGCAGCAAAATTATTCTAAAAAATCAGAAGAAGAGTTTGAAGCAGTATCACAAAAAATGAACATCAGACGCGATACTTTGGCATTATGGTGTATGGAATCTTTTTGTGAATTTCAAGATTGGATAACATTTTTAAAATCTAAAAATAATTTTAATGAAGATATTTTATCAGAAATTGACGCAGCAGCAGCTCTTTTATTGTCTGCAGTACAAAAAATATTTTTACCTGCATCAGTCAGTCGTCACAGGTATTGCAGCGAAATTTTACCTTTATTTAAAAAATTTGCTATGTCACGAATTGCTATGAATTCAGATGATTTGTCCTCTCATTTGTTACTTCAGGTAATTCAAAGTAGTGAGGGAAAAAGTTTTTCTAATTTGTTGTTAAGTTTTATTGAAAAAAAACCTTTTGAATGGAGTTTGACCTTTGATCCTTCTTCTGCTCTAAAGGCATTTAGTTGGAGTTACTCAAGAGAACATCATATTTTATTGTGTTTAATTTATACTATTTCTTATTTTAGAAAAATTGTCCCAAATTTTGTTAATAATCATCAATTGTCAGACATTGCAACAACAATTCAAATGCCAGAAACTTTTGCTATAGATCCTCAGCATAAGATTTTAAATTTTGAAAAGAGTGATCTTTCTCCTGAGTTATTTGAAAAATTATACTTAATTGCCAAAGGATATCTTGAAAAAAATTTCAAAGTAACAAAAAATAATGAAGAACTTTATATGTTTGTATTAAATGGTTTAAAACTTTAAAATTTATTTGTGAGTTATTTATGATTTTTAATGAAGATTTTGAAGAAAATATGATTGTACCTCGAAGAAGGGCTGCCAGTGAAATTAAATTATTAAGGCTAGAGCTTATTCCAAAAGGAAAAACGCCATGCGAAGAAATTGGCAGTGAATGGTCTTCTGCGCAACCAGCAGAAAATCTTTCACCCTCAAAAGCGGCGTTGTGTCTTGGAATTGAGGTGTGGGCGCCCCAATCTGTTGTCAAAAAGCGGTATAAAACGTTGCAGCTTCGCTATCCTCCGGATCAATTTGTGGAAAAACACATAGAGTGGCGTCCCTCTGCGGAGTTACTTGGAAATCCCAGAAGCCGCTTGAATTGGTTTTGGCAAAGCGGTTTTGTGCCGTTGCCAGAGAGCAAGTTAGAATTTAAAGAGGGTTCATTATGGGACAAAAACAATGCAGAACCAGAAATTGATAGCAGGCTTGCATTAAAGCGTTTAAAAAATATGTTTAGGATTAATTAAGTTTCGTGTATTAAAAAAATTATATGCTAAACTTATTTTGTAATAAATTTTTATGGGAATACGAGTTAAGTTTTGGTACGTAGGTGTGTAACAGTTTTTTACTACCATAAAAAACAATATAACTTTGTTCGATTGAAGAGTAGGTAAAACTCGATGAAAATTATCAAAACGCCAATACAAAATAGTTTGAAGTCTTATATAAATTTATCCTATTCTTTAGAAAACGTGAAGCATTTTCAGAACTCAGTTGAGAATAAGGATTTTTATTCTATTTTTTTGTCTGTTGTATTTGTAGTGCGCAACCAAGAATGTTATCTAGATAACATTCTTGGTTGCGCAAATGCATATGTATCATCCCACGTCAGTGATTACGAGTTGATCGTGGTTGATAACGCTTCAGTCGATCAAAGTGTGCAAGTGCTTAAAAAACTGACTTCTCAAGAAGGGTTGCCCAATCTTCAGGTGTATGCACTGACCAAGGAAGTCAGTTGTGACACGGCAGCCTGGGTTGGCTTAGAAAATGCACTCGGTGATTTTGTTGTTGTAATCGATCCGCTAGTTGAAGATCTTGCATTTTTGTCAATAATGCTTAAAAAAGCAGTTCATGGAGCAGATGTTGTATTTGCTAAAAATAAACAACAACCGCGCCAAAGTTTTGTGTACCAATTAGCGAAAGCTACTTTTAATTTATTCTACAAGAGTTTCTGTGGTATTCACCTTGCAAAAGAGGCTTCAGGCTCCAGGCTTCTTAGCAAACGTGTTATCAATTTTATTCTTCAACATCCACAGCCTTCAATCCAATACAGGCACTTACCTGTCACTGCTGGTTTTGTGAAGGATCACTTTGAATACAGTTCCAAACCTATTTATAATGACCCAAAAAAACTCGGCGAAAGAATAAATGTGAGCATACGTTTGCTTGTTTCTACCACCCAAGTACCAATGAGACTGGTTACAAGTTTGTCTCTTTTTGGGGCTACTGCAAACTTATTTTATACTTTTTACGTACTAATTATTGGAATTACAAAAACAAATATTGCTCCGGGCTGGATCAGTATTTCACTACAGCAATCAGGTATGTTTTTCCTAATTTCGCTTTTGTTCTTGGTTCTTGGTGAATATATATTGCACATGTCGAGTTTATCAAATGAAGGCCCTCTTTATCATGTTGGTCAAGAGTTTACGAGTGTACATATGACTCGAAAAGAAAAACTTAATATAGAGACAAGGGTTACTCGCTCTGAGACTTCTGAAGGAGTCTCTCAATCTAAAGGTACAGCATTTTGAGTATGAACGAGGTAGATGCCGTGATTATTGGTGGAGGGTTCTATGGAACAAACATAGCTATCTACTTAGTCAAACAACGCGGATTAAGGAAAGTCGTTGTTTTAGAAAAAGAGTCTAAACTGTTAAGCCGCGCCTCGTATAACAATCAGTCACGAGTTCATAATGGTTATCACTACCCTCGTAGCTTCACGACAGCCTTTCGAAGTCGTATTAACTTTTTAAAGTTTGTACGAAACTGGCCTGATGCAATCACACAAGATTTTACCAAGCTATATGCAATAGCAAGACGAAACTCAAAGGTGACTGCTAGACAGTTCAAGCGTTTTTGTCATGAAATTGGCGCAAAAATTCAACCTGCAGAAGCAAGTTTAAAAAAAATATTTGAACCTAATTTGATTGAAGATGTATTTCTTGCAGAAGAATATGCTTTCGATGCAAACCGTCTAGCTTTTTGGATTACAAAAGAAGTACAAGAAAATGGCATAGAAGTTCGTCTCTCTTCAAAAGCTTTGTCTATTTCTCGTTCTCCTAATAACACATTAATTGTTTCAACCATTAATAACAACGGAAATAATGACGCTCTGCAGTGTCGATACCTGTTTAATTGCGCGTACAGTGGTCTAAAACACATCTGTTCGGAATTTTCAGTTACAGAGGTTGGTCTAAAACAAGAGGTTACAGAAATGGCTCTGCTTAAAGTGTTTCCTCCTCTTGTTAATCTTGGCATAACTGTGATGGATGGGCCATTTTTTTCGCTTATGCCGTTCCCTTCTAAGGGGTTACATACACTATCACATGTTCGTTATACTCCGCATTTCAGCTGGCAGGATGAGTTTGGTATTGAGCCTTACAAGAAGCTTCACGAATATGAAAAATTGTCGCGCGTAGAGCGTATGATTAGAGATGTTGGGCGATATTTGCCATCAATATTAAATTCCAAGTATGTTGAATCGCTCTTTGAGATAAAGACAGTCCTACTTAAGAATGAAGTAGACGATGGTCGACCTATATTATTTGAAAAACATAATGATTTACCTGGTTTCTATTCTATCTTAGGAGGTAAAATAGATAATATTTACGATGTACTGGAGAAACTTGATGCTGAAAATATTAATTAAAGCAAAAATTTTTATTTACCCTGTTTTGTTTTTTTGTTTGTTATTTATGATATATCAGTTCAACTTCTTTGCAACTGTATCTAACAATTTCTTTGATAAATTTCAAAAAGATTCGGAAGCTTTAGTGGTAGGTGGAATTGTTGCAGATCAATTAGGCCTAGAAAAACAGGGTTGGAATTTAGGTTTTGTTGTTAAAAATGGAAACTTTTCTTCTTCGCAAAATCTTTTTGATTCCTATGAAATATTTGCAGAAAATAAAAGTTACCCTCAAGCTGTTTTTGTTCCTTATAAATCCCAAATTGGAGGGCAGGGGTGGTTTTATTCATTTTTAAACAAATATTTTAATACTAATTCGGTAGAAATTCTGCAATTTCTACCGTCAGCTTTACTAGCCCTGCTTGTGGTTCTGTTTCATTATTTGCATACCAAAGTATATGGGCAAATGTATGCAATGGTTTTTTCTTTTACGTTTACTTTTTCTCCATGGGTGAGCGCTTTTGCTAGAAACCTCTATTGGTCGCCTTTTTTATGGTTCCTTCCTTGTTTTTTTGCAACATTAGCTTGCATTACTAAGTCATCATATCTTCGCAATTTTTATTTTCTGCTATTGTTTATTTCATTTTTTGCAAAATGTCTTGGTGGGTATGAATTTATCACATCAATTACCCTGTTTGCGTGCTCTCCTTTTGTGATAGGACCTTTTTTTAATGGAATAGCAAAGCCAAATATAAAATCTGCTGCTATTGTTTTTATTTTATGTATCTTGGGTTTTATTTCAGCTTTTTTGATTCATGCCAATATGCGTGGGCAAACAATAAGTGATGGCATTGTGTCAATTTATCAAGATGACATCAAACGCCGCACCTATTCTGATCCCTCTAACTTTGATCCGATTTTGAAAGATTCTTTAACTGTAAGCCCAATCATTGTTGTGAAAACCTACATCTTTAATTGGGGAAGAAATTTTATTACAGGAGTCAATGGCGTATTCTTTCAAATTATTTTAATACTTGTTGTTATAGGGTTATTTATCAGTAAAAAACATTCGCACAAAACATTTGTCCGAGATTTTGTGCTTATTTCTTTTATGTCACTTATTCCATTATCTTGGTATATAATGGCAAAAGCACACTCACAAGTACACACAAGTACAAATTATGTGTTGTGGTATTTTGGATTTATTCCAGCATTGTTTTTTGTTGGAATTAATTTTTTAGTGATTTTGTTTCAAAAAGCCAAGAAACGTTATTCACATTTAAATTCAGAAAAGTTTTAATTATGAAAAATTGTTTAATTGGACATACTGGTTTTGTAGGAAGTACTTTACTAAGACAAACACAATTTGATGAGCTATACCGTTCAACCAATATACACGAAATCATCAACAAAAATTTTAATTTTGTTGTCTGTGCAGGCGCACCGGCGCAGAAATGGATTGCAAACATTAATCCGGGTGAAGATAAAAAAAATATTGATTCTCTCATAGATTATTTAAAAACAATTCAATGCAATATTTTTATACTAATCAGTACTGTTGATGTTTTTAAAATGCCGATTGAAGTCGATGAAACAACCGCTGTTGAAGAGGAGGGGCTTCATGCCTACGGGCTTCACCGTAGATTTCTAGAGAAATTTGTGGAAGAACATTTTTCCAAACACTTAATTGTACGTTTACCCGGTTTGGTTGGTCCTGGTTTACGTAAAAACGTGATTTTTGATTTTCTTAATAATAATAAACTCAACGTAATCGATAGCCGAGGGGTTTTTCAATTCTATCCAATGGTAAATCTCTGGCATGACATTCAAACATCAATTCGAGGAGGTCTGCAACTTGTGCACCTTACTGCAGAGCCTGTTAGTGTTGCAGAGGTGTCGCTACGTGGATTTGGGCGCATGTTTACCCAGGAGCTTAAAGGTTTGCCCGCGCGATATGATGTGCAAACGTGTTATTCCGAACTGTTTGAAACTCGTGGGCGGCATCAATACAGCGTGCGCGAAACGGTTCAAGCAATACGTGCTTATGTTCAGTCTGAACCTGTTACTATTAAGAATTAAATGGAGAGATGGGGAGAGGAGGTAGCACCAATGAGACTTGCCATATCTAATATCGCCTGGGATGTCCAAGAAGACCAAGAAGTTGCAAACCTTTTACGTAAATTTAATGTTGATGCAATTGATATAGCACCTGGAAAATATTTTTCTGAACCAGCCAATGCCACCAAAGTTGATATCAAAAGGGTTAAACACTGGTGGTTGGATCGTGGTATCAAAATCACAGGGATGCAAGCTCTTTTGTTTGGTACAAATGGTTTGAATATATTTGGTTCGCAAGATATCCAGAATGCCTTACTTGCACATATGGCGACAATTTGCCGTATTGGTTCTGAGCTTGGTGCGACTCGCTTGGTGTTTGGATCCCCAAAAAACCGCGACCGTTCTGGCTTAAGTGATGAACAGGCTCTAAAAGAGGCTGTTAATTTTTTCAGGCGTTTAGGTGATATTGCCTTCGCACAAGGCGTTGTGATCTGTTTGGAGCCGAACCCAAAGTCCTATGGGGCGAATTTCATGACAATGAGCGCTGAAACAGCAAATGTTGTGAGGTGTGTTGATCACCCTGCAATTCTTAAGCATTTAGATACTGGCTCAATAACAATAAATGCAGAATCAATTAAAACAGTGCTTGCGGAATGTTCACACTTAATAGGGCATATCCATGCCAGTGAGCCCAACCTTGTGCCACTTGGTGATCTAAATACAGATCACAATACTTTGTGCGATACCATAATGAGCTATCTTCCCAATCACGTGGTATCGATAGAAATGCTTGCTACTAAAAATGAACCGCATCTTGTCTCTATTGAGCGTGCACTTGCTTTTGCTGTGCAGCATTATCGACCAATAAAAGGCGCTCCAGTATGAATATAGTAAATAAACCTGAGAAACTTTTCCAAACAGATTGCGAAGCGTGGCAAGTGCCTAAAATGGATATTTCTTTTTGGTTAGAGAAGAATCATGCTTATTGTGTTGTCATACCTGTAATAAATGAAGGCGAACGCATTAAAAATTTATTGAAGCGCATGCAGGCATCCAATATTTCTGCAATTACGGATATTATAATTGTCGATGGTGGAAGTACAGATGGTTCCTTAGATCCAGAGGCGCTAATACAAATAGAAGTTCGAGGGCTGATAGTAAAAAAAGGTTTAGGAAAATTAAGTGCACAATTAAGATGTGCTTATTCATTTGCGCTTAACCAAGGTTATCAAGGAATCATTACTATTGACGGAAATGATAAGGATGACCCTGAGGCGATTCCGCGATTTGTTGACGCGTTAAAAGATGGTATTGATTTTGTTCAGGGATCTCGATTTGTTTCTGGGGGTGTTGCAGAAAACACGCCACTATTGAGAGATTTTGCTATTCGTTTTATTCATGCTCCATGTTTGAGTTTAGCCTCGGGATTTAAATGGACTGACACAACGCAAGGGTTTCGAGCGTATAGTCGTAGAATGCTTCTCGATCCCAAAATAGCGCCTTTTAGGGACATATTTTATAATTACGAGTTGTTGGCTTATTTGTCATATCGTGCACCTAAACTTGGTTACACATGCAAAGAGTTGGCGACCATTAGACGTTATCCTGCTGGTAAGGTTCCAACTAAAATCTCGAGTTTTAAAGGGAATCTCATTGTTCTTAATACTTTATTTTGTGCTTGTTTTGGTAAATATAATGTTTAAAATTTAAATAAATTTTCTTCTTAATGAATACCTGCTGAAAATAGGTTTTTCTCATCCACTTCCAACATCCGATGAGGGTTTCGTTGAACAAAACAAGGCCGCATTCTTGCTCCTTTAGGTACAAGTTAAGGCCGTCTAAACTGTTGCCAGTGAAGTGGGCGGAGGTTTAAAAAAACACGTTAGTGCTTTTTTAAAACTATTAGTTCGCTCGCAATCGAACCTTTCTTTCCCGAATAGATTGAGCAACACCTTTTTCGGATGATGGTTTTCTTTGATCGTCAATATATTTTTTAATAACTTCAAGTGGTGCGCTACCGCAAGTGACAGAACAATAACTAGGGCTCCAAAAATGATCTCCCCATAATTTTTTCTTAACATGTGCCCAATATTCTTTTCTAATAAAATAAGAAGATTTTCCTTTTAATTTGCTAACAACAATAGCAACAGAATGTTTTGGAGGAATACTGACAAGAATGTGTACATGATCATCTTCGCCATTAAATTCTATCAGTTCGCAATCAAGTTGCTCACAGGTTTCTTTAAAAATAATTTTTGTGCGTTCAAGAATTTCTTTTATAAAAACATGACGCCTATATTTTGTAACAAATACTAAATGATAGTAATGTTTATATATTTGACTTCTTCCTGTTCTCCATTGGTAATTTTTATGATCCATATTGACTCCAAAATAAACGAATGCTAGATTAACATGAAGGAGAAACCATGGCAAATTGTGGTGTAAAATTTAGAGCATACCCAACTGTTGAGCAAGCTCATACACTTTCTCAATGGATAGGTTGCGCTCGAGTGATTTACAATTGCAAAGTGTCAGAGGATAATCAAAATTATAATATTTTTAAAAATACTGCTGAAAAAATATTTGTCAATCAAGCTTATTCTCATTTTAAAACACAAGAAAAAGAGTGGCTAAATCAATGTCCTTCACAAATTTTACGCAATGCGTCTGCAACTTGGTACACTGCAAAACAGCGTTTTTTTAAAGGGTTAGCAAACAATCCTCGTAAAAAGAAAAAAGGAATTAAAGACACTGTTTTATTAACCAATGAGTTATTTAAATTTAAAGACGAAATATGCAATGATGGAGTTGTTTTAAAAAATTTAATTATTGGCACAAAGAAAAATAACTTAGGAGTGTTAAAATTTAAAGCGCATAAGGATTTTGGCAATCCGCAACAAATCGTAATTGGCAAGAAAAATAATACATGGTTTGTTTCTTTTTGTTACGAAGTCGAAAATAATGTAAAATCTGAGCAAGAATTATTAGATGAATATTCTTGTTTAAACGAAACATCGCTCAATGATTTAACCATGGGGATTGATCGTGGTATTGCAATTCCATTTCAAACTAGTAGCCAAATTAGTTATGATTTTGATGAAAAATTAAAAAGTAAAATTAAACTCAAACAAAGAAGGCTAAAAAAATATCAAAAAAGGCTTTCTCGGCAAAAAAAGGGATCTGCAAGTCGAAATAAAACCAAAATAAAAATTGCAAAAATTCATGCTAAAATAAGAAATATTAGGCATGATTTTTGTCATAAAGTTTCTCACTCTATTGTAAATTCAGAAGCAAAAATATTTGCAGTAGAAGATTTAAAACTCAAAAACATGACCAAAACTCCTCAACCTAAGCAAAATGCAAACGGCAAATATTTGCCAAATATGCGCAAAGCCAAAACTGGGTTAAATAGGGAATTGCTATCAAAAGGATTGGCAAAAACAATAGAATTTTTAGAATATAAAGCTAAAAAGTATAATAAACTAGTTGTTAAAGTTTCACCTCATTATTCGAGTCAAGAATGTGCCCATTGCGGCCACACTCACGCCGATAACAGAAAAACACAAGATAATTTCTTATGTTTATTATGCGGAAATCATGACAATGCTGATGTCAATGCAGCAAAAATAATAGCAAAAAGAGGTGTACAATTTCTTTTGTCAAAGCCAAAAGCTAAGACAAGAACTAGGCTAGGGACTAGCCGAAGTAAAGCTGGACGAGGAGTATGTAAGACGATATTAGAGCAATCTAATCCGCTGATTCCTATGACTTCAGAAGCTCGCTCCCTATAGGGGTGAGTGGTTCACTAACACTAATACGTTTCAAATCATCATTTTCTCCTCCTGGAATAACGACCCCATCACAATTATCAATTTTACTATAGCAGTGTTCTTTTATTTTATTAATCTCACTATAAATATTAGTATCGCTTGTTTCTAATTTTTTAAATAAGCAGTCAATAAAACTTTTGCTTTTTGAAATTGATTTTGTTTTCAAAATTATACTTATTAATTCATATCTAAGCTTTTTTAAATTAACGGGTAAATGCTGTTGTATTGGTATTGTTTTGTTATGAAATTTTTCTTCAATTAAATTTTTTACTCTTGGTGTTGTGTATCCATGTTTTTCTGAAATCAATAATAATCCAATATTTAATTTTGGTTTTTGAATATAAAATGTAACATTTTTCCCAGTTTTCCCATTTTTAAAGGCGTCATTTCCAAAAGTAACTTTATTTTTAATATCAATAAATACTTCTGAAATATATTTTTCATCAATTATAGAATTATAAATATTTGCTGGTATTTTTAAAATGTCTGTTAACCATTTTTTAAATAAAATAGTATTTAATTTTTTTATTTCTTTATCATGATTTTCTAGTGTAAAAAATATATTTTTATTGGTTTCAAAAGAAATAAAAATAAATGTAAGAAATTTTTGAATACTATTTGGTAAAATTTTTCTAAATAAATAATTTTCATTTTTGTTCAATTCTGCTATGTTCTTTAAAAAATTTTTGCTAAATAAATTTTCTTCATCTTCTTTCATGCAAAGACAAATAAGAATGATTCTTTTTAAATTTTGAATATTTATTAGTGATTTTAAAATAAGTTCATTCATTTCATCTATACATTCTTGTAAAATAATTTCCTTTGTTTTTTTATTTTCTATTTTTCTTCCACTTAAAATATGATTATAAGACATTCTTAATGAAGGCATAATCATTCCTTTTGTATGTATTTATGTTCTTTGTTTTTTATAGAAAAAATATTAAATTTTCTTAATATTTATAACATATAGTTCATTAATATTAAGCAATAATACCAATCAACTATATATCAAAAAAATAATCAAATATGCAAGATATTTTTAAAAATAAGATTAAAAGTGTTATATATTAAATGCTAAACTTTTATATATTTAATTGATAATTTGGTAGAAATAGAGTGTGCTCTTAAGAGCTTAAAAGTAACTTTATCAATCTCTTCAATAGTGTTTTACCAATTTCTAACTACCCCTTAATTTTTACCCAGTTATCTTTTTTAGCAATTTGCCGATTAGCATTGAGATTTTTAATTTTAATGTTTTTTCTTTTTGCATTTTGCAACACAGGGGCATTGGATGGCGGATGGTAAATCAGCACATCTGCGGGTTGTACTTATCGACGACCAGTTAAACATGAGAAAAGCTCTTTACCGTATTTTCGACAAAACGGGGCAATACCATGTGGATGATTTTCCAAATGGTCAAGAGGCGATTGCTTGGTTAAAAAGTCATCGGGTTGATCTTGTGATCACCGACATCTATATGCCTAATGGCGATGGTTTTGAGGTTCTTGCGTATATTCGTGGGAGAGCCATGCAAAATGATCTTCCTGTTTTGTTTATTTCTGGTGAAGCCACCAAAGAAGACATTGTGCGCAGCGTCGATTTGGGGGTCAGTGATTACATTTTAAAACCTTTTGAAACTCAGGATATTCTAAATAAAGTTGCAGCAGTCATTGATAAATATAAAAATCCTCCCGAGAACATTAAAAAATTACGGCACGCAGAAACGCTGTTTTTTAATGGCAAATACGACGATGCAAAAAAAGAATTTGAAGCAATTCATGCGAGTTCAAAACCAACTGCGCGTTCTCTAATTGGTTTGGCACAAACCGAAGCAGAATTGGGAAATATTCCAATAGCGTTAGATTTGGTAAATAAAGCTATAGAAAGTAATAGTATGTATTATCCGGCATATTCGGCTGGTGCTGACATTTTGATTGCAAATAATAAAAAAGTTGAAGCTATCCCCTTTTTAGAAAAAGAATTGAGTATTAATGGCAAACAGGCGCAGCGAAGAGCTGTATTGGCAGATATTTATATAGCAAATCAAAAAACAGCAGGTTACAAAGAAAAAGCCCTTGAACAAATGAAACTTGCTCTGCATGATGATCCAACAAACGAATTTTTACTTTTAAAATTTGCACAAATTTCATGGACTCTTGGCAACAAAGAGAAAGCAATTCATTATTGCATGAAAGCCCGGAGGCAAAATCCCCAAAGTACAAAAGCATTGATGCAGATGGCAAATTTTTATATCGATGATGGCAAACCCAATAGAGCAATCAATGCGCTTTCTGATATTTTAAATAAAAACCCCAATCAGTATGATGTTTATTTATGTAAAGCACGAGTGTATGAAAGAATAGGTAAAAACGACAAGGCACTCGAAGATTTACGAGAAATACCTAAGACTTTAGTTACGTTACGCCTCGATGTCTTTAAACTTCAGGGGCGCATTTACTCAAAAATGGGAAAATATTCTGAGGCTATTGCTGCCTACGAGGAGGTCGTCGATATTGAACCGATTGCAGATAATTTAGCGCGTGTTGGGTTATTGTATATTAAAATGAAGAATTATCGCAGTGCATTAGGATGGTATGAACAGGCAACGGATATGGAGCCAAATAATTCAAAGTTTATTTATAATTTAGGCTGCTGCTACGAAGCCTTGCGTGATAAAAAAAAGGCATTGGAGTGCTATGAAAAGTCAATCCACATTGATCCCAATGCTAAAGAAACCCAAATTGCTTTAGCGCGAATGAAAGGTTTACCTCTTCCGGTCTTTAAGAATTCAAAAGTGAATACCAAATCTCAAAATAAAGTTGCTTCCGCTGACGGAAAACAAGAGCCACCCAAAGCGAGTTAAATTGCTATTTCTCACATATTAAATTATAATAAAATCTTGTGTTCGCCTCATTTTTTGAAAGGCAAAAGTATGAATTCTTCAAAATCCTCCGAAAAAAATAAAAAAGAAAAATTTGAAAAACAAAAATCTTCATTTGATGATGAAACTCAAAAGTGGTTTGATCGAGATGACTTGCAAGATCTTGCAAAATTTGGTGGTGATATTTTAAAAAAGACAGTTGCAACCGGTATGGATGTGATTAAAGAAGTGAAAGAAAATTTTCCAAAAGAAGCAACGCAACTTCTTTCTAAAGGTAAAGATGAGTTGTTAAAAGGGATAAGCCAGGATGTGGCAAAAAATATGATTACTTTTGGTATCGAAAAACTTTTTTCGGTAGCACGACAACACCGTGTTGATCTTTCGGTGCGTTTGAGAAAAAGCGATGAACCTAAACACACAGATGACGATAAAAAGTGAGTACAAGATTTCAAGCAACAAAAAAAGGGATGCTTAATTTTGCACCCCTTTTTTTGTTGCTTAAAGCAAAGCTCAAAACATTAAGCTTTAGAAGCCGCTGCAACAGTTGCTGCAACTTCGGCTGCAAAATCTTCAGCCTTTTTTTCAACGCCTTGACCAAGCTCAAGTCTAATAAAAGAGCTGACTTTAAGGTCGTTGATGCCTAGCTTTTTACCAGCTTCTGCAACGTAGGCAGCAACATTTTTGCTATCATCTTTAACAAAAAGTTGATCAACTAAACAAATTTCTTTGAACCAAGTTTTCATGCTGCTTGGAACAATTTTTGCAAGAGCCGCTTCTGGCTTGCCTTGTTGAAGAAATTTATTACGAATGATGTCTTCTTCTGCTTTAATTGTTTCAGCAGGAATTTCTTGTTCATTAAGATATTGAGGCTTCATCGCTGCAGCTTGTAATGCAACGTCTTTTCCTAAATCATTTAATGTAGAGTTTGAAAAATGATTTTCAATACCAGATCCAGAAAGCTCTACAAGAACACCAATTTTACCGCCACCATGAACATAAGATGTGACAAAGTTTTTGCCATTGCCAATACGAGCAAAACGGCGAACAGTAATATTTTCACCAATTTGTGCTACAAGAGCCGTTGCGGCATCGCGGACATTGCTAGAATTGTCATATTTGGTACTGAGTAGGTTTTCTAGATCAGCTGGTTTTGCGTTATTGATTAAAGTTTGCAAATTGTTGACAAATGCTTGAAAACCGTCATTTTTAGTGACAAAGTCAGTTTCGCAATTCACTTCATAAATAAAGCCTAAACTGTTGTTATCAACAACAGTGGACACAACGCCTTCGCTAGCAGCGCGAGCCGCTTTTTTTGCAGCGCTAGCAAGACCTTTTTCACGTAAAATAACAACTGCTTTGTCCATGTCTCCTTCTGCTGCATCAAGAGCTTTTTTGCAGTCAGACATTCCAGCAAGAGTCATTTCACGAAGTTCTTTTACCATTTGGGCAGTTACAACAGCCATTGTAGTGTTCCTCGTTTGTATTTTTGAATTATAGGTATTCCAGGTGCGGAATACCTTTTAGATTTTAGTTATTTTCGTCTTCATCGCGTGATTTTAAACGCTTAACCTTAATTTGTGAGCGGCCGCTATCTGAAGAAAAAGAAGAGTCTTCTTTTGTTGCTTCAGCTTTACGACGTTGCTTGCCAGCCATTGCTGCATCAGAAATGAGGCTTGCATAAAGTTTAATTGCTTTAAGGCTGTCGTCATTACCAGGGATAATGTAGTTAACGCCATTTGGATCACTGTTTGTATCGGTAACAGCAATAACAGGAATTCCTAAGCGATTTGCTTCAGCGATTGCGGTGAATTCTTTTTTAGCGTCAATAACAAAAATTGCAGAAGGCAAGCCAGGCATATTTTTGATACCGCCTAAAGAACGTTCTAGTTTTAAGCGGAGACGTTCTTTTAGAGCCACTTCACGTTTGGTGATGCTCTCGTAAGTGCCGTCGTTTGCCATTTTTTCAATGCGTTTTAGTTTAGTAATACTAGAGCGAACTGTTTGCCAGTTTGTCATCATGCCACCGAGCCAGCGGTGGTGAATGTGAAACATTCCTGATCTTTCTGCTTCTTCAACAATAATTTCTTGAGCTTGTTTTTTGGTTGCGACAAAAAGAATGTGGCCGCCTTCAGCAACAGTTTGCTCAACAAACGCTAGTGCATCTTTAAAGAGTTTTTGTGTTTTTTGGAGGTCGATAATGTGGATACCATTGCGCTCACCGTAAATAAAAGGGCGCATTTTAGGATTCCAGCGGCGTACTTGGTGACCAAAATGAACGCCAGCGTCGAGAAGATCGCGCATTTGTACTTCAATAGACATAAAAAAGTCTCCTGCTTGGTTTGTTGGTTTAACCCCTTGTAATACCAAGGGGTTAAACCCCACCAAGCTTTTGGTATTACAGAGAATGCTCTAAATCAGGCACTGCACTTAAACAATTTTTTGCTAATGAAGTCAAGGTTAAATGCATTTTTTGCTCTGTTTTATAAGATGATGATTTACCAATAAATAAAATTTGTATAGGCTTCTCAAATTATTTCGCATACCCATTGTGTACTTGGGGAGCGCGTATGAAAAGAGGAGTTTTGTGTGAGTGAAATAAATATTTATTTGCCTGATGGTTCATCCCGGGTAATGCCTGCATCGGCAACCGTTTTTGATGTTGCCAAGAGCATTAGTTCTGGCTTAGCAAAAGCAGCTATTGTGGGTAGGGTTGATGGTGTTCTTGTTGATTTGGATTTTCCATTAAAAAATGGAGTTAAAGTAGAAATACTCACCGATAGAACGTCCGAGGGGCTAGAGGTCATTCGCCATTCAACAGTGCATGTGATGGCAATGGCAATTCAAGATCTTTTTCCTGGTACGCAAATTACAATTGGCCCAGTTGTGGAAAACCAATTTTACTACGACATATATCCAAAAGAAGGTGTAAAAATTGGGACCAATGATTTTCCAATCATTGAAAAAAAGATGCAAGAAATTATTGCACAAAATATTTCTTTTATAAAAAGAATTGTAAGCAGAGAAGAGGCAATTGCCCACTTTAATGGTTTAGGCGAAACATTTAAAGTTGAAATTGTTAAAGAGCTTCCAGAAGATAGTGAAATAAAAATTTATGCCATTGCCCACTGGGACGATTTGTGTCGTGGTCCCCATGTTTCTGCAACAGGAAAATTGGGGGCATTTAAGCTCATGAGTGTTGCAGGTGCATACTGGCGCGCCAACAAAGACAATGCGCAACTTGTGAGAATTTATGGAACCGCGTGGGCAAATAAAAAAGATCTCGATGCTTACTTGCATATGCTTGAAGAAGCAAAAAAACGTGATCATGTTTTGCTTGGCCGCCAGCTTAATCTGTTTACATTAATGAGCGATATTGCTCCAGGTGCCGCATTCTTTTTTCCAAATGGCGCTAAACTTTTTACGCTGTTGCAAAATTACATTCGCTTTAAATGGGCAAAATTTGGCTTTGAAGAAATTCAAAGCCCTCAAGTGATGAATGTGAATTTATGGAAAGTCAGTGGCCATTACGAAAAATATCGTGATGATATGTATATTTTTAAAGACGATCACAACGAAGAATTTGGTATCAAACCAATGAGCTGCCCTGGCCATGTGAGAATGTTTATGGTTGGGCAAAAATCTTACCGTGATTTGCCGTTACGTTATGGTGAATTTGGTGTTGTGCATCGCAACGAGCTGAGCGGTACATTGCACGGTCTCACTCGTGTTCGCCGTATTACACAAGATGATGGACATATTTTTTGTATGTTAAATCAAGTTCAAACCGAAATCATGGCTGCATTGCAGTTTGTGAAGGAAGCGTATGCGGAGCTTGGTTTTCATGAAGTGATTTACATGCTTTCTACCCGCCCCGAAAATCGGATGGGCGCAGAAGACGTTTGGGATGTCGCAGAAACAGCGTTGGAACAGGCGTTGAAAGCGAGTGGTGTGCAATTTCAAATCAATCCTGGTGATGGTGCTTTTTATGGTCCTAAAATAGACTTTAAAGTTAAAGATGCAATTGGGCGTATGCACCAGTGTGCAACAATTCAACTAGATTTCCAAATGCCAACGCGATTTGGAATCAGCTATCAAACATCAAATAACTCCCAAGAAACTCCTGTCATGATTCATAGAGCTGTACTTGGTTCTGTAGAAAGATTTATGGGAATTTTTATTGAGCATTTTGCAGGACATTTTCCTATTGGTCTTGCGCCAGTTCAATGTCGTATTGTAACAGTCACTGAATCTCACGAAGACTATGCGCGTAAAGTTAAAAACTTCTTAAAAGAACATGGTGTGCGCATTGAATCTGATTTTAGCAACGATAAACTTGGCGCAAAAATTCGCGATGCGCAGTTGTTAAAAATTCCTTACATGCTTGTAATTGGCGATAAAGAAGTGCAAACAAGCACCCTAACAGCCCGTTACCGTGATGGCAAAAATTTAGCTCCCATGTCGCCAGAAGAATTTCTTGCGTATGTTAAGGCTGAAAGTGGTGTATTTTGGGGCTTAGATACCAATCAAAAATAAAACTTTATTTATATATTTATGAGGAGAAATAAAATGATTAATTTACAGATGAAAACCAATCATGGTGATATTTTTATAGAACTCGATAATGAAAAAGCACCAATGACTGTTGCGAATTTTGTAGAATACGTAACCGCGAAACATTTTGATGGATCAATTTTTCACCGGGTGATTCCTGGCTTTATGATTCAAGGCGGCGGCTTTGATGCCAATATGAAAGAAAAGTCAACCAATCGTCCTATCGAAAATGAAGCAAAAAATGGTTTGGGTAATGAGCGCGGCACAATTGCTATGGCGCGTACCAACGACCCGCACTCTGCCACAGCACAATTTTTTATTAACTTAACAAACAACGATTTTTTAAATAATCAGGGCGCGCAATGGGGCTACGCTGTGTTCGGTAAAGTAACACAAGGTATGGAAACAGTTGACGCTATTGCCAAAGTAAAAACAGGTTCAAAAGGCTTTCATCAAGATGTGCCTAAAGAAACTGTGTTGATTGAATCTGTGGTTGTTGTTAACTAAGAGCTAGGAAAAAGCTCAGACGCTTTAAACGAACTGCGCACAAGTGGGCCGAAGTGTGGCTCCAAAATAGTTAATTCTGTCGATTATTTTGGAGCCATATCGTTTGCGCACAGAAGTTTTACGCATGGCAAAAGAAGGCTTAGGGAGTGAACCCAAACTCCAAAAAAAACAAAGAAAAAAAATATCTCAGAATAAAAAACAAAATCTGCTGATAAATCAGGCTGTTAGATTATGACGTGCGTTAGAAGCTGAATATCAACTAAAACAACAACTTGGCTATCATTGCCGAGTTTCGTTTGCAAAAGATGAAAGTGGTTGGATTACAATATTTTTTAAAAATAATAAAGAACTACAAGATATTATCGAAATAACAAAGCCAACTAGTCCGTTATTTAAAATAAAAAAATGCCCACGAGCCCTCTTTCGAGACCTACCGTGGGACTGCACTTATAGTATCGCTTATTTTTTTAAAAAGTCAAAGAAGAATTAAGAAATGGAACAAAAGGAATTTGACGAAATTATTGAATGTATATCAGAACCGAGGTTTTCGAGCTATAAAAACGAATCAAATGTTATTATAGAAAACTATATAGAAATCATAAAAAAAAGCCAAAAAATTTATCATGCTTTGCATATTATTGAAGTTATTTTTACAAATAAAATACATAGCGCTGTTGCAGATATTTTAGAAGAAAAAAATTGGTTATTAGAATTTAAAAATGGAAATCCTTTATTAATAGAAACTTTTACTTTGTTACAAAAAACAACTCAGACAAATGATAAAAAAGATCTATACGAATTCTTTAAAGTTGAAGTAACAAAATCTTATGATAATTCATTAATTACAGCGAAAAAAAATTCACTATTCTTGTAGAGGACAATAGAGAGTCAGCAATTGAATTTGTAATTTATGCAATTCTAAAAGCAAAATATGGTAAAGTAACAATATGGATCGGTGAAGCTAAGGAAGATGTAACAGAGGAATTTCTTGTTCTATACAAAACAGGACGAACCAATGCAAATGACGGCGGTATTGACTTTGTAATGAAACTACTTGATCGATTCTTCCAAGTGACAGAAGAAATCGATGCAAGAAAATACTTTTTGGATATTGATAAATTTCAAAGATTCCCAATTTACATTTTTTGTAAAAACGGAAGAACCCTTAGAGCAAATACAAGAGTCAATCAAGGCACGGGCGACATCGAAATATAAAATAAAAGCCGTTGTGGATTCCTATATGAGTTCAATCGAAGAAATAATTAATGTTCAGTCTGACTCATTGCAAGAAGTTATGGATGAAATCATAATTCAAAGTAAAGTTGAGTTTAATTATACCAAAGATTACGAGGAAGAACCGCAAGAACATTCTAGCTCATCTATTTACTCATTGGAATCTCGGATTTGTTGCAAAAACCCATTAATGGGGCATTCTGCAAAAGATACAGTGTTGATTGAATCTGTGGTTGTTGTTAATTAAGAGCTTGGAAAAAGTTCAGACGCTTTAAAAGAATGGTGACCTGTCATGCAAGTTGCAAAGAGTAGACAAGCAATTGAAAATTTAATTAAAAAAAATCTCATAGAATATATGATAATAGGGGATAAAAATGTAACTCATAATTTTATGCTCTATGCAGGGAAAAAAGATGCAACTTGCACAGCAAATAAAAATAAAATTGACTCAAGTGATATAAAAAATGGATTTTGCTCTTGCTAGAGTTGACTGCAAGCGACTATCTGATTTGCTTGCAATTTGCGAAATAAATTTGGCAAGAACTGAGATAGAATTGGATAAAGAACGTGAAAAAAATTCATTCTTACAACATGAAATTCTAACTTTAACAAAAGAATTTAAAGCTATTCTTAATAATGAATTTGGTTTATCCAAAATAATATCAATTTTTAAAAAAAATAAAAATATTTGATAAAATAAATAATATTTAAAAATTTGTACACAAATTTAGATGAATTTTTAATATATTTATAATAAAAATTTTCATATAGACTTCCATAAATTTTAAAAAATATTTGACAATTGAAAATATTCTGTTAATAATGATGTATTTCAACATGCTCAAGAAAGGGAAAATATAATTATGTCATCTGTAATTTTAAATGATGTATTAGATAATATTGATCAAGAAGAAATTATGAGATTAATAAAAAATATGGAGCTGATAAGTTCTACTCTACAGCATTCTAAATATAACATGATTGCTTATGATGAGTTAAGTAATTAATTTTTATATATTTTATCTAAGAAAGTTTTTTATGTATTTTCTTTTTGGATTAAAACCAAATTTGAAAAATATTATAACAATTTGTAAAACACAATTTCAAGATAAAGAAATTAATACTTTAAATTTGAAAGATGTGTTTTACAAAAGTCTGTCTCAATACAGAAATAATGTTTACGTAAATTTTTCAAATAATAAATTTATAAATAATAGAGTAGTAGAAGATGAGTTTTGTAAAATATTTAAAAGTGAAAGCAATCTTACCGATATAAAAATAGACTTTGTTAATGATAGTGCTATAGAAGATATTAATGAGATTAATCGTATAAATGATTTTTATAATTCAGCAATAATGAGGTTGAAGGAATTAAATCAGGAATGGTTTGATTTATTTGATTTAGCAATTCACTCAATATTTACTAAGCCATCGAGAAGATGTGGAGGTGGTACTACATCAGCTGCACTAGGTGTTATTTGGTTAGACCCTCGTCCTCATTGGCAATTATATGATTTAATGGAACTTTTGATTCATGAACTAACGCACAATCTTCTTTTTTATCATGAACTTAACAACCTTATATTTAATAATAATGATGATATAACAAAAATTGAAAATTATTCGATTTCTTCAATATTGAAGATAAAAAGACCTTTAGATAAAGTTTATCATAGTATTATAGTTTCTTCTGAAATAATATGTGCTAGAGAAATATTAAAATTTTTAAAACAAGATAAATATTCAGTACATCCTCCTACAAAAGATCTTTATGATTCAACAATGATAGCATTTAAAGAAATTAGGAAATTAAAAAATTTGAAAGAATTATTAACAAAAAATGCTATAGAATTATTAGATAGTACATATAATAAAATTGAAAGAATAAATCAATAATTATAATTTTAAAAAATAATACTATGTAAATTAATGCTATTTTAAAATTAAAGGATGTATTTTATGTTGTTATTTCTAATGAAAAATAAAAATATATTATTTTTTTGTATTGCTACATTTTTAACAGAAATAGGTATGGGATTGACACAAGTTTCTGTATATGGGATGTTATCGTCAGAAAAAGTATCTACTTTTATTTATGGTGTCGCATTTTTTCTTACATTATTCCCAGGTTTTATAGCTACATTATTTGTTACTAATATTATAAAAAAATTTCCATTACATAGGTTATTTATAGTTATTAATACTACTTCATCTTTTTTCTTGTTTTTTCCTCTTTATGGAAGTTATTACAATAATATTTATATAATAATATCGGCTTTAATTGTCTCATCTTTTTCATCGGGTTTTTTATTTACTATTATTCAAACATACATAAAAAGATCTTGCAAAGAAAATAACCTTATATTATATTCCAAAATAGACAGTTTATTATTTACAGCAAATATATTTATAGGAGTTGGTTTAGGTTCATTGTTATACCCATTTTTAGGATCAAGAATATATATAATTATGAATATAATTTTTTATATTATATCTTCAATTTTAGTTTATATATGTTTTAAAGTTAAACCAGAATTTATGGCTGTTAAAGACAATAATATAGAAAAAATCTATAAATTTAATTTGTTAAATAGTAAACAAAAAAAATCTCTATTATTTACCCCATTTCTTTGTTTTATTACTACTCCTTTAATAACATTACTACCATTAATTGGAAGAAAATATGGAATTAATTTTAATATATTTGAGATATTTTTATCAAATAGTGTGACATCATTTTTGTTTGCAAAAAGTTTAGGTCAATTGATAGGTCCTTCTATCATGAAGAAAAGTTTATTTCATAATTTATTATTAAATTATAATAAGATTATCTTTTTAATTCTGGTATTTATTTTTTGTTATTTAATATCTTATTTTATTAATAGTTTTTATATATCAATATTATTTATTATTATTGCACATATATCATCAAATATTTTAACAACACTTGGTTTTTATATTTTTCAGAAAGAATTTAGTGAAGAAGAAGTAGTATATTTTTCTTCTATTCAATATAGAATTACAATAATTGTAATGTCTTTATGCTCTATAATATCTCCAATATTATACGAATTGACTAATTTTATTTTAATTTCATTTCTACCTTTATTTATTTTATTATTATTATTTTTAGTTAATAAAAATATTCCGTACAAGAAAAAATATATATTTTAAAACAAAGTAGGATATTTCTTATGCTTTATGAGTTTTTCAGCTTCTGATAACTCTTTTTTACTTGATATTTATTTTTAAGATTTCAACTACGCACGAGTGGGCCACACCATTTTCACAGCTCGTATTCGTTTTCTGCTTTTGACGTTGACTTGACTTTTCGACTCCTCATCGGCGGTTTATTTGCGTTCGTCTCCATATTTTGCATTTGACACAATAAAATCATCCCTTTTCTCTAACGCTCACCACAATAACTATGAATTAATGCAGCTTAGAGTAGTTTGAAGCATTCTCCTGTAAAACAACTTCGAGGGGGCTACCCTCATCATGAACACAGGATTGCTGCTAGAATAATCTTGCAATTATTCTTCGCCACATTCGTGGCACACGAAGATGGAATCAACTTTGGGATCAAAAATATCGACAGATTCGGTTTGGAACATAAAAATCCTTTAACAAAAAAAGAGTGCTTTTTAATTTCGCCGCATAATTGCAGTTAGTAAAATGCAAATACAACTGCGGCGGGCTTCATGTGCAATTCTCACTTGAAGCCCGCCACCCTAGTTAGAATGCGGTCACCAGTCAATTAGTGCTATTTTTGTGAATCTGTGGTTGTTGTTAACTAAGAGCTAGGAAAAAGCTCAGACGCTTTAAACGAACTGCGCACAAGTCGGCCGAAGCAACAGCTTTGAAGCCCATTTTTTTTGCAATGTCGCTCCAAAATGCAAACTCATCCGGATGCACAAAGCGTTTTACAGTGAGGTGCTTTGGAGTTGGTTGTAGGTATTGCCCAATAGTTACAATTTCGGTGCCCACTTCGCGTAAGTCAGATAATGATTGCTCAATTTCAGAAAAGCTTTCACCAAGTCCAAGCATAATTGCACTTTTGGTAAACATTGTAGTAGGACCAATTTTTTTTGCGTGTTGTAGAACACGCAAGCTTTGCTCATATTTTGCTCGGGCATCACGAACGCGTGGGGACAACCTACGGACGGTTTCAATGTTGTGGGCAAACACATCAAGACCGCGTCCTGCATGCACCACGTGCTCAATGCAGGGTTGCTGGCCACTAAAGTCACCGGCTAAAATTTCGAGTCGGGTTTTGGGATTATCAGCATGGATGGCTTCAATTGTTTTTGCAATGTGTGCAGCACCACCATCGGGCAAGTCGTCACGGTCTACCATTGTGATCACAGCATATTGTAAATTCATTGTTTTGATACTAAGCGAAACTTTAGAAGGCTCATCGGGATCAAGCAAACCATTGGGGTTGCCTGTTTTAATATGACAAAAGCGGCAACCTCGAGTGCAGGTATCGCCCATGATCATAAATGTGGCAGTACCTGTATTCCAGCAGCCCGAAATATTAGGACATTTTGCTTCTTCGCAAACCGTATAAAGTTTTTTTTCTCGCAAATCTTTTTTTATACTGTAAAGAACTTCTCCTCCAGTAAGTCCAACTTTAAGCCAGCTTGGCTTTAATAGTCTTCCATTTTTAGGATTATATTGCGGCTCAACAGCTAACGATGCTAATTTTGCATACGTTTTTTCGTTTTCTTCTGAATTAGAAGTAAAAATTGGCTCATAATTTGAGTTTAAAGTATTCTCGTCAAGCATATTTTGCGCTCCCTAATACTTATGGCACATTGAACATATTGGGCGCCACATAGATTAATCCCTATCAGGGTGAATTCAATTATGCAAATTAAAGGAAAACATGAACATGTCACGTATTTCTAGCTTGGAAGTGCAACTGAGTAATGTCAAATCATTATTAAGAACAATGTGTGACGCTGTGAAAACCGGACTTTTGACTTTAATCCATCATTTTGAGCATCCCAATCAAAGCCGTTTGATTAAGGTTGTTGTTCTTGATTCAGAAATTGATAATTTAGAAAGGGCAATTGATACAGCGATATTGCAAATATTAGCGACACAACAACCTTTAGGTTATGATTTACGATTTGCATACGCGTGTGCAAAAATTGCCCATCATATTGAACGCATTGGTGATGCGGTAGAAAGCTTGGCGAGACAGCTTGTTAATGGCGATATTCCAGAACAAAAAGAAATATTTTTAGAAATGTTAAATGATACAAAAGATCTTTTTGAACGCTCGTATTCGGCGATGTTTGAAAGTGATTTGTCATTAATTCATGAAATTCATAGTTTAGATGACAAAGTCGATTTTAAACAGCGAGAGCTATACCATATTGCTAAAGAAATTTTAAAAAAAAGAGATAAAAGTCATATTGATAAGGCGCTTAGAATTATTAGTATGAGTACAAAATTAGAAAAAATTGCCGATCTTTGTTGTAATTGGGCGGCACAAATTGATTTTGCAGAAAATGGAATGGTGCGTCGTAAAATTCAAAAGCGAAAATACCGTGTTGTGTTTATGGATGGAACTGGTGGCATGGTTGCAAGTCTTGCAGCATCATTTTTATATCAAAATGTAAAAGATATTGTTGATATTTCGGTTGTTGCTATGCAGCCCGTTAAAAATGGCACGATTCTTAATTTCACCAGTATGTTAACAGAATACGACATGACACCGCAAATTTTTCCGATTGCCAGAATTACGTCGATGAATTGGAATAAAGTGTTAATGTTAATTATTTTAGGTAATTTTGAGATTTCTAGGGATGAATTGGAGATCGTTCCATATAAAACTGTGCAAATACGTTGGCCAGAAATAAATTTTAACCCCGAAGAGCTTGAGAATAATTCTGATATTTTTAAAAAATTTGTAAATTTACTCTTACTTCGTAACAATAACCTAACGCAAATTATTGTGCGCACTAAAGATCAAAGTGAGTATCAATAAATCTGACGTAAGGAATTTTTTTCAAAAAAAATCTCTAATAATTACACTAATAAACAATTTGACACGTCAAAAATTCACATTCTGACAAAAATTAGACTGCTAATAATAAATAGTGTTCATGTAAGCTACAAGAAAAGGCGGTTATTTTTGTAAAAATTTTTGGAGGAAAAGTTTGTTGAAGAAAAATTTCTTCACATACAGTTTTGTAGGGTTAATAAGTATAGCTGGAGGAAAATTTTACTCTATCAATAGCTATGCGCAAAATTTAAATTCAAAAAAAGAAAAAAACTCAAAAACAATTCAAGTGGGTGAAGATAGTTACAGAATGGTTTTTGAGCTTAATGAACCAAGACGCTATGCAACTCGATTTATTAAAGAAACAAGAACGTTACAATTAAAAATAATTCCTGCGCGTGCAAAAGAATTTGATGCCTCGTCATATTATGATACCCGTTACGTAAAAAGAGTTATAATTCAAGAAGATAAATCAGAAGTTACTTTAAATATTCAACTTAAAAATATTCCGGTTGGTTGGGTTGTTGCAACACAAAGTAAACCATGGAGAATTATATTAGACTTTTGGCGAACAGAACCCGAAGAAAAAAATCTTCAAGCAGATTGGAATTGGCAGCCCGATTACATTGATGGCATGAGTGATTATTTTGAACAAGAAGCACTCCCTGCTGCTATGGTCAATTCTAGTACTCCTACGGCGGGTAGTGCTGTTGCGTCTTTAAAAGAAAATATTGCCCCTTCACCAGTTGTAGAGCACAATTCCGACAAAAAAGAACAAAATACTCACTCACATAATGAGGATAAGGTAAATAAAAGTGACAAGAGCGAAGTTTCTACAGTTAAGCTTGAAAAAAATTATGGATTACCAGAAATTTATGGAAGACTCGAAAAAGCAATAGTGCTTTCTGATGCAAAATCAGCACATCTTCAAATGGAAATGGGTGCTGGGTTTGGTGGAAAAGATGAAGTTGAAATTGGAAAAAAAATTGCTGAAGAATTTTATCTTGGTGGTAATGAATTACAATCATTAACTATTTTTAGAAGACTTGCTGCTCTGTCAGATAAAACATTCAAATCAAATCCGAAGTATTTATGGTATGCGGGAGAATCCGCTTATCTTACAAAAAATTTTACGTTAGCAAATGATTATTTGCGTTCGTTGTTACTTAATTTTCCAGGAACATCTTATTCAGAATTAGCCAAATTGAGAATTGTTGATATTGATGAGCTAAGTCATTCAAAAGAAAAAGGTTATGGAAAAACAGGAACAAAAAATTCACAAATTTATTCGCAAATGGCGTTGTCAGATAAGTCTCCGCAAATTGTAAAAATTGCAGCAACATTAAGGGCTTTAAATGGAATTATTGATGAAAATCCTTCAGCTGCAAAAACATACCAGCAAAATCTCGACGCATGTGTTGGATCTCGCAGTGTTCCGTTTGATTTGCTGAAAAATTGTGCATACAATAAAACAAGAGCACAAGTTGACAATGAGAGCATCAATGCTTCCGACGCTGCGGTACAGCAATTCAAAAAACTGGCACCCGATGATAAACGCACGGTTGGTCTAGAAAAAATCATTGTGCAACGTGTGATCGATCTCTTAAAGAAAACTGCAAGGACCAAGCAGTGGGAAGAATGGATCTCATTTGAAAAGAAAGCGAGACCTTCTTTATTAGAATTCACCTTTGCAAATGCAGATGCTCTTTTTACAAGGGCAGAAGCTTATGAAGCAGTTGGTGAAAACCAAAAGTCGGCGCAATTATTCAGCGCTTTTTGGCAAGCATCACAAGACCAAAAAAAGAAAAATGAAGCAGGCGCTCTCGCTGCAAGGCTCTATTATCGAAGTAATAAGCCTAAAGAAGCAGAGGAATTTTTAAAAAGAGTGGAGCGCGATTCAACAAGAAAGAGTGAAGGCCTAACAGACCTGTCTATTAGCGCCTTTCGAGAACTCTCAGTTGCGCCATATCGCAACAGTATAGCCTTACGTTTACTGATGGATGAAATGAAACTGGGTCGTTATGTCGAACGAGATCTTAATACCCTGTCTGAATGGGTGCAACGGCTTCGCAAAACGGTTGATGCAGAATCTTTATATACCAAGATTCTTGCTTATCCCGCGAAGTCTGCGGATGAAATTCAGATAGTTGAATCGTCAATCTTGCAATTTGCAGAAGATTTACGGGACTCAGGTCGGTTTGCAAATTCTGGGGATATGTACCTTGCGGTGGCAAATTTGCCGCAAGGAAACCATCGAGCAGAAAGCGCATACAAAGCCGGAGTTGTTTATGCGAGAGCGGGGCTGTTTGATAAAGCAAAAAACGCTTGGCTTATCGCTGCAAATGACACCAACGACAAACGTTTTTCATCGCTGGCGAGTGAAAGACTCGACAGGCTTAGTAAATAAACGTGAGTTCTATGTTTCTTGATTGGAGGATGATTTATGAGTGATGTGCGTCCACTGGGACTGTTCGACATTGATACAACAAATTACGGAACACAACAAGGTAACAATTCGTTAGATGGGCGTAATGTACTCGCCAATAATGTTGCTTCAGAAGTTGATAATCGAATTTCTGAAGAAGAAATGCTACGTCATTATCCAACAAGGGATGAAAAAGTATATAAACTTCTTGAAGTTGCTCGTACTATTGCGCCAACTAAAGTTCCTGTTTTAATTACAGGTGAAAGCGGAGTAGGTAAAGAAACTTTTGCAAAAGCGATTCACATTGCAGGCGGTCGTGAACGTGGCAGATTTATAGTTGCAAATAGTTCTAACATTCCCGCTAATTTTTTTGAAATGGAATTATTTAGTAATCAACGTAACGGTCATGATTATAATCAACTCAACAACAATCGTCCTATTGAAACATGTTCTTTAATGTTAGACGAAGTCACAGAGCTTGATGCTTCGATGCAATTAAAATTGCTTAGAATATTAAAAGAACAAGATTTAAACAAAGGATCAATTCGCAGAGGAACAGCGGCTGACGCAAGAATTATTGCCTGCAGTCATAAAAATATTCAAGATGAAGTTAACGCACAAAGATTTAGAAATGATTTATTTTTTAAATTACATGTCATTCAAATTGATATACCACCACTTCGTCAAAGGCTAGTTGATATCGACTTTTATTCTGAAATACTACTTCGTGAATTCAATATTCAATTTTCAAAAAATGTGCAACTCTCTCCAACTGCAAAGCAAGCGCTAAGAACATACACATGGCCAGGTAATACTCGCGAATTAAGAAATGTGATTCAACGCTCTGTTTTGCTTTCAACACGCGATTATATTGGTGTCGAAGAATTGCATCTAATGAAAGCAAATAGCAGAACAGAAGTTGCAATGGGCGAACCATTACCGCAAGTGACATTAATGGAACTGGAACAACGTCTCATTTTACAAACACTAAGACGCATGAATGGCAATCGAACTCATACTGCTAAAGCATTAGGTATTTCTTTAAGAGCGTTACGTTACAAGCTCAATGAGTTGGTTGAATGTGGATACGAAGTTGAAGGAAAAAATGTATGAAGAGCACAGTCATTGGGAACCAAATTTTTGGTAAACCAGATGCGGTTCTCGAAGAAAGTTTAAACCAGCGTTTAAAAAGACAAACTGTAAATATTGCAAACATAACAAACTCGTTAACTCCTGGTTACCGATCTTTAGGTTTTGATTTTGAAAAACAACTTCAAGCAGCTATTGGATCTGATAAAGACTTAATTATGAAAGTGAGTGATTCAAGGCACATTAAAGCACCCGGAATGGGTGCCGATGGGATTTTAAAGCCTGATATGTATGTAAAACCTACCGAAAGCATAGGTAATGATGGAAATACAGTGGATGTTGATCAAGAAATGACAGAAATGGCAGGAAATCAAATTTTATATAAAGCAACAATTGAGTCGTTAAATAGAAAACTTGGTATGTTACGTTATGCAATAAACGGTGGCAGATAATTTTAAAAATTTTCTATCGGAGATCTTTGTATGAGTTTTATAGAAGGATTAAAAATAAGCGCTTCAGGACTTTCTGCCGAAAGAATTAGAATGAACGTTATTTCTTCAAATATTGCGAATGTGAATACATCAAGAACAGAAGAAGGTGAACCTTATAAAAGAAAAGACGTTCTTTTTACAGCAAGAAATTCTGGATTAAGTTTTGATAATTTAATGCGTTTAGCATTTGATCCGCATTTAAAAGAAGTAAAAGTTGATGGTATTACAGAAGATCGCAGAGCCCCTAGGCTTCTTTATAATCCGAATCACCCTGATGCCAATGAAAATGGGTATGTTGCAATGCCGAATATTTCAATCATGGAAGAAATGGTGAATATGATTACAAGCAATCGTTCTTTTGAAAGTAACACTCAAGCTATTAATGCTACGAAATCAATGGCACAAACAGCCATTGGTATTGGTCGTTAATAATTTAGGACAAACAAATGATTAATCCAATTTCGCAATCTCAGCTAGAATATATAAGATTAAAACAAAAATTAATAAACTCTGTTCCACAACAAAGTGGAGGAGGTACGCCTCCTATAAATCCAATGGAGAAAACAGAATTTCAAGATTTGGTAGAAAAAGGAGTTAAAGAAGTCAACATTGGTGCCCGTGAGGCTGAAAAAGCGAGTATGGATTTGGCGTCTGGTCGTTCAAGTAATATTCATGAAACAATGCTTGCTGTTACTAAAGCAGAACTCGGATTTAATATGTTAGTTCAAATGCGAAATAAAGTGATTGAAGCTTATCAAGAAGTTATGAGAATGCAGGTATAAACTTTTTAAAATGCAATATGATTCAGTTGCGTTAAGAAAGGTTTTTTTATTATGTTTGAAAAAATAAATCAATTTGTATCGCAATTTATCATACAGAGTAAAGCATTTTATGCTGGACTTACTAAAGGAAGAAAAATTGCGATAGGAATTAGTTTATTTGCAATTTTTTTTGTTATAGGGGCTTTTATTTTTTGGAAACCAACGGTTCGTTACGATACAGCCTACATAAATTTATCTGCAGAAGACAAAACAGGAATTCTCGCTCACTTAAAAAAATCAGGTTATAAAGACTATAAATTAGAAGGAGACACTATCGCATTTCCTGAAGATAAAATTATGGAAATCAAAATGTCTCTTGCGCAAGAGGGGTTACCGAGTACTGGTATTGGTTTGGGTTGGGAAAAATTTGATGACAGATCATTTGGTTTGTCTGACTTTGAGCAAAGAATTAATAAACTTAGAGCGCTGCAAGGAGAGTTATCCCGGACAATTGGAAAACTTGATTCTGTAGCAAATAGCAGAGTGCATATTGTTATTCCAGATAATGCTATTTTTGCAGAAGATAAAAAGTCTCCTACAGCAAGTATTTATCTTAAAATTAAAGCAGGCAAAAGCTTATCGCAAAGACAGATTCAAGGTATTATTCATTTAACTGCGAGAGCGGTTGAAGGGCTCGATCCCAAAGGTGTCACAATTATTGACCAAGACGGCAATATGCTGACTCAGCCAGATGAAATGGATGGTGGTATTGATAGAATTACCTCTGCCCAACGCGAATTTCAGAGAAAAGTAGAACGAGAATTAGAGCAAAAAATTCGTGATATTCTTGCCCGTGCGGTTGGCCATGACAAGGTTGTATCAAAAGTTGATGCTTTTATCGAGTTTAAAAAAGTTGAAACAACAATATCTGATGTTGATCCCGAAAGAACGGCTGTGATTGCGTCGCAACGCAATGAGCAATCTTCTCAAGGTAACGGTTTAAACCCCACAGGTGTTCCAGGAGCAAAAAGTAACCTTCCTGGTGAACGAGAAGATATGGGAGTGGCTGGGGGACTCACCAATAGCACCAAATCCAGTACAGAAAACTTAAACTTTGAAGTTAAAAAAACCCTAAGTAAAATTGTCGAACCCATTGGTAATATCACAAAGTTAAGCGCTTCTATTTTGGTTGATGGCAAAACCATCGATGACAAATATGTCCCTCGCACACCTGAAGAAATGGCAATGATTACAAAGCTGGTCAAAAACGCGATTGGTTTTCAAGAAGGGCGCGATAACATCACTGTGGAAAGCACGCAGTTTGAGCTGGATGAGTTTGCATTGGCTGAAAAAGCATCGTTGTCTGCGCGGCAGACAGCACTTATTCAAACTGCGATTTTAGGATTGGTAGCCATTGCGGCGATGTTCTTTATTTATTACTCGTTGGTGAGACCATACTTTAGATGGTTAACATACGATCCCGAAAAGCGTTCCAAGGAGCAGTTGGCATTGGTGGATTATGAGCTAGAACGCACTGGCGCTGGGGCTAGAAGGGTGAAACTTAAGGAAGAAGTGCCATTTGACAAGCTTTCACCTAAAGAGCAAATTTTTTACTTGGCTAAAAATGATCCGCAAAAAACAACAGAGGCAATTCGTCAGTTACTTAGCCCTAATCATTAATTTTCTTTAACAATGTCTAATTGAATTTTATTAAAAGATCCCTTTCCAGAATATGATGATTTCATATCTTGATTTCCTGTCGTGGGATCGATGGCTTTGAATATAACTTCATAATTTGCTATAAATTGTTGAGAACCAACATACAAAACTTGTTTTTTATCACAGTGGGCTATTTTGGATAAGTTACTGGAATCTAATGCTTTAATTGTGCATTTTAATGTTCCAGGGGTAACAAATGGGGGGGCATTGTAGGGACAAAGGGTGAAATCTGAACTTTGTTGACCATCTCCTTTAACACAAATTTCTTTTGAATTTATGCTTGCACTCGAAGAGCCTTTTAAAGAAAATTGTGGAGTTCCTAATAAAACGGCACCATCGATGCTATCAAATTTTACCAAATCTCCAGTGGTTAGAACTGATTTTGCTGTCACCTTATCCCTTTCTTTAAAAAATTTAAAGGAAAAGCCTTATAACACAGAGAATTTTAGCTGTAAATTATTTAAAAAATGCAAACAAAAAATAGTTTCCTCTTTTTAAAGAATAAATTTTAGATAATTTTTTTGTATTTATTCTTTAATGGTAATTAGTAAAATAAGATAAAATTAAATAAATAATGTTATAATAACAATAAATAATAAATAAATCTGTTTACTTGTTAAAGGTTGGCCTAGAAATTGCTTGTAGTAATTCTATGGGTTGGTTCCTGTTAGTTATTAAAGAGAATTGAACCTATGTTTAATAAGAAAGGAAGAGTGAAATGGCAAGAGGAACACAACAAAAACTTTCAACTTACAAGCCACCACGCGTGCAAATTACTTATGATTTAGAAGTTAACGGAGAAAGAAAAACTCAAGAACTTCCTTTCGTTACTGGTGTAATGGCAAATTTTTCTGGGCATCAACACCAAAAAGTAAAAAAATTAAAAAATCAAAAATTTATCGAAGTCAATAAAGAAAATTTTAATAATGTTGTCAGTTCTGTTGCACCAAAATTAAATATTGCTGTTGCAGATAAGGTAAATAACAGAGAGGGTAAAACCAAAATAGAATTAAACTTTTCTTCTATTGATGATTTTAATCCAGGAAAAATTGTTAATAATGTTGATTTTCTTAACAAATTAATGGATACAAGAAAAAAATTATTAGAACTTCAAGCTCATGTAGAATGTAATGAAAAACTAGAAGAAACATTAATCCAGTTTTTAAAAGATCCAGCAGCATTAAAACAGCTAGCACACGCAAAAAAAAGTGATCTGTCTGAAGCTTCTGCAGAACAATTGAATAATTAAAAAGGAGGCTTTAACATGAAAACTATTAGCGAAATTCAAGTCGACACAGGCAAAAATATTAATTTAGAAAATCTACAAGAAAATATTCTTGATCAAGCTTTGGTATCAGCAAATTTAAATAAAAGCTCTGAACAAATTGGCAATGCAAAAGATATGCTTGTGTTATTTGCAGATGAAGTCATTTCTGAGCGTATGTTTTTTAAAAAAAATATTTCAAATATGATAAGTCAACGCATTGCAGATATTGATGAAATTTTAACAAACCAAGTAAACGAAATTATTCATCACCCAGAATTTCAAAAGCTGGAGGCTTCCTGGCGTGGCTTGCATAATTTAGTGAAATATTCTGAGCCCGATGAAGCTTTAAAAGTTGCGATATTAGACGTTACAAAAGAAGATATTATGAGTGATGCAGATTCTGCGCCAGAGTTTGATGAAACTGGTTTATTTAAACTTGTTTATGAAAACGAGTATGGCACTTTTGGTGGTACTCCATTTGGTTTATTGGTTGGTGATTATACTTTTGGAAAAGGCTTAGAAGAAATTGCTTGTATGAAAGCAATTTCTGCGGTGGCTGCCGCGGCGCATGCGCCATTTGTTGCCGCAGCAGAGCATGATTTATTTAATATTGATAGCTTTGAAAATCTTGATAAACCAAAACATCTTGGTAAATTATTTCAAACAGCCGAATATGGTGCTTGGAATAGTTTTCGATCTCAAGAAGATTCAAAATATATAACATTAACTCTTCCGCGTGTGATTATGCGTGAGCCATATGGCGGAAAAAATGGAATTCCTGTTAAAGAGTTTTATTTTGAAGAAGATTTAAATGGAACTGAGCACGAAAAATATTTATGGGGAAATCCTGCGTTTTCTTTGGCAGAGCGCATGGTTGATTCTTACAGGCAATTTGGTTGGTTTTCTAATATTCGTGGTTCAGAAAATGGTGGTACAGTTTCGCAATTGCCAATTCATACTTTTATCGATAACGAAGGCAAAGCTAATTTTAAAATTCCGGTAGAAACAGTGATTACGGATCGGAGAGAAAAAGAGCTGGATGATTTAGGATTTTTACCTTTGGTTTATAAAAGAGGGACAGATACCGCCACATTTTTTGGTTCTAAAACAATTCATAAACTTGAAGAATACGATAATGATTTAGCAAATGCCAATGCGCAACTTTCTATTCAGTTACCTTACGTGATGGCGCTTTCTCGATTTGCTCATTATTTAAAAGTTATAATGCGCGATAAAATTGGTTCTTTTACAAATTTATCGGAAATTAGTTCGTATTTAAATAGATGGGTAACGCAATATGTTATTTTAAATGACGAAGCAAGTAATTACACAAAAAGTTGTCACCCCTTAAGAGAAGCTAAAATTGATGTTGTTTCTGTGCCAGGAAAGGTAGGTGCTTATAAAGCAGTGATGTATTTACGACCACATTTTTATTTAAATGAACTTACTGTTTCATTACGTTTAGTTACTGACTTAAATAAATAATTTATAGGAGAAAAAATGACAGCACGTATTTTGATGAAAATAAAAAATAAAGAAGGACATTTTTTAAATTCATATAATCAACATAAAGTAACTGAAGTTTTATTACTTACTGATCATAATCGGTTGCTTTTAGCGAATCCTGCAGATGATTTTCATAATTTTAATGAATATCAGTTTAGCGTAAAATATCACATAGAAGACGATAAATCTATAAATGAACTTTGTGGTGGAAAAACATTGGTAGATTGCGTTAAAATTGCGAAAGTTAATTTTAAAAATGATCCAAAAAATACAGGTAATGTTATTCCGTTACTAATGACGCAAATTGGATTATATAATTTTAATTTAAAAGTAACAAAAGATGAAGACTCAAGAACTGCTCTTTTTGTTTTTTCTCACTTAAGTGAATTGGATAGTAATGGTACTTCTACAGTAGTGCAAAAACACTTTATTGAAAAAGAGATGACAGCACCTCTTCAAAGAACGGAATATTTTGATGCTTCTACAAATTGCTCTATTACAGATCCTCCTAAAGGATTTAATATCGATTTAGTACCAGACATCATTAAAGTGTAAAATAAGTTTAAACTTAAATTTTTCAAATATATGGTTAACGATGAAGAGACTCGATAATATTTTTTACGGTTTACAAAAACAAAGTAAGGAAGATTTGTTTTTGTCTCTTTCTCGTAATCTTGATAATATTTTAAATACAAGAAGTTCTTTATCCTGTTCAGATTTTATATCAAGTGAATTTTTATCGAGTATTTATTTTGGTGTTCCTAGTTTTACGCATCTTTCTATGAATTCTAAAAAAGATAAAGAAATACTATGTATCTCTATTGAAAAAGCAATAGTTAACTTTGAAAATAGATTGCAAAATGTTATGGTTGAGTTTTGTAATTATGATAATTTAAAAAAAGAAGCAAAAATTGTTGTTTTTGGCGAATTTTTAAAGAATGAGGTGGTGGTTAACCTTGTTCTTAAAGTGGTGTTTTGGGAGTTTCTTGTTAATGTCAAAAAAGAATGATAGCTCAAATTTTTTGAATACTTACCTTAATACTCTCAATAATTTAAGAAATAATGGTAAAATTTTTTCACAAGAAAATCCTGAGATAGCAAGTCATTTAAATTTAGCATTTAGACAAAGCAATGATCCAGAAACAGAGCGACTTATTGAATCTTTTGCTTATATGTTTGCAAATGTTGAAAGTAAATCTTTTTTGTTTCGCAATGAGTATTTTACAAATTTTATTGAAGGGTTTTTTCCTGAGCTCAATAATAAAATTCCTGCACTTTCTGTATTAAAAATTAGTTTAGATAAAAGTATTTTTTCAAAAGAAAAATTTGTAGAAAAAATTCCAAAATCAACTTTATTTTCTTGTAAAAATAGTAACGGAATCAATTGCTTTTTTACATCATTAGATCCGGAAATTTTACCCGCATCAATGCTAGTAAACTCTAATTTTAAAGAAATAAATAGTATAACAAGTCGTCATGCAATCGAATTGAATTTTGAAATGTTTTGCCCTGTATCTGTTTCACAAGACCATCCTTATTCAATACCTTTATATATAGACTCAGATTTTAACACTTCACTCGAAATTTTTGAAGCCTTATTTTCGAGTGAAGAGCCTATTCAAGTTTTTTTAGAGGATGAAAAAAAATATTATAAAATTTCAAGAGACAGTTTGTCTCATAATTTTAATAATTTATCTCACGGTATGCAAAAAAATTATTTGTATTTTTTTTATGATTTTATTAATTATTATCAAAAATATTTCTTTTTTAAATTAAATTTAAATATACCATGTACTCTAAACAAAAAATTTAAAATTTTAATTCCTATTAAAAATAAGGAGCTAACAAATTTTCAAAGAATCGAGAATCAATTTATTCAATCTCATTGTATTCCTGTTGTCAATATTTTTGAAAAAAAACTAAAGCCTATTAAATGTAATAATGAAAAAAATGAGTATGAACTTAAGATCGCGGATTATTTAGAAGAAAATACCGAAATTTTAAAGCTTAATTCTGTTGTGACATATGATTCAAATTCTGGAGAAAGTATTGCTATTCCTTCTTTCTATGATTTAGAAGAAAATAGTTCCCTAAAAGTATGGCATTCAAATTTGTATTGGTCAACAAGAAAAACTTTTTTAGATCATACAGAAAATAATTATTCTATATTTTTAAAAATATTTTCTTTAAAAGAAGAAGATAAAAATTCAAACTCGTTGGTTGATTATTTTTTTCCCACAGCAGATTGTACAAATGCAGATGAAGTTAATAATATTGCTCCCAATACCCAGTTTCAATGCCACTATGGTGTTATCTCATACAAAAAAATTCAATCGCTATTTTGGCCCAAGTGTGGCAAGCGGCCGTTGGTTGGTAGTAATAGTATTGAGGCGCTTCATATTTTATTGAAGCTAAATTACGAATTGTTATCTCAAAAAATCTTAAACCCATTAGAATTAGTAAAAATAATTGATTTTATTTGTAATGACGAAAATCCCATTAAATCATTGATTAAAAATATATTATTTAATTCAAATGGATTTAGCTCAGAAGAAATTATTAAACAAAAAGTTATTGGTAATCAATCATTTTATGTACCAGGAATTTTGTATAAATTAAAAATATTTAACAAAAATATAAATATTTCAGGCGTGCACTTTTTTATTAATTTTTTAAATTACTATTTTGATCAAATCAAGGATTTTAATAATTTTGTTAAATTTGAAGTAGATTGGGTATGAATATAAATAAATTGTATTTAGTTAATAATTTATCTTCTAAAATTGAAGATAATATGTTTGATAAAAATTTAAGAGATTTTTTGTCTTATGAAAATATTTTTTTTGACGAGAAGTGTTTTTCATCTTCTACACCCTATTTTTTTATAAAAAATAAAAATGGTTTTTGCTTTAAGCAAAGAATGCCTTTAAATACTCACTTGCCAGATTTTATAGTTAATAATTTTAACTTGTATGAAAAAAATAATAAAAATATGGTAATTTCATTTTTAAAGATTTTTTTAAACGAAATATTATTCTTAAATTTTAAAACAGAAATTCAAAATAAAAGATATTTATACTCTATATCTAAAAATAATTTTAGTTTAACGAAAAATATTTTTAAAAGTAAAATGAGTGTGATTCATGTTTTTAAGAGATTTTTTAAAAATGAAATAATAATTGAAGAATTTATTCCAAAAAATGTTAATAATTCTTTTCAATTTTCGTTAGGTTATTCTAATATATTTTCAAAAAATTATAAAAATAAATTTTCATTAGGTCAATCAGTTAAAGTTTTTTTATCTAGAATTTCTGTGACTGTTATTATTGATTGTGATGAAATAAATAATTTATCAGCGTTTTTAAATTATATTAATTTTAGTAATAATTTTATTGTTTTTTCATCAATGAAAAAAAATTCTAACAAAAAGTATAAGATAAAGTTTGTTTTAGAAAAAAATAAATGCATTTCTGCAGTTGTTTATCCAAGTGCTAGGGCATTATCAAAGTAAGGCGAAGATTATGCAAGAACAACAATTTAACTTAGATTTCAATACCGCAAAATTTGAAAGCTTGATAGAGCAAATTTCACAAGAGAATCCTTGTGGGCAAGATATTAGAAGACAAGAAATTTTTATACGTTTAAAGGATATTCGTAATAAAGTTTTGAATAATAATAATTTGGATGATATTTGGGTTAAAAAAAATAATGCGACAAACTCATGGTTTGATGTTATTTCTCTTTGCGAAACAATACTCACTGATTATTCAAAAGATTTACAAGTTATATGCTATTATATTGAGGCAAAAATTAATGTTGAAGGTTTTTTTGGCTTAGCAGAATCCTTGTACTTATTTAAGCTTATTTGTGATCAATTTGGAGATTCTGTTTATCCAAAATGGGATATTGATAATATAGAACAAGGATTGGTACCTTTTAAATGGATAGAAACTCATTTATTAGAGTTAATTAAAAATATTTCAATTGATTCAAATAAAATAAATTCAAATATGAATTCTACAGCCTTTAGCAACTCTTGGGGAACTTATTTGCATGCCATAAAAGCTAGTAACACTTCGCTGAAAATGGAATTTGCAACTGCAATAAAAAAACAAGATCCTAATTATATAGGAGCATTGTCTCAAGCCTTGCTTTCGGTTGTTTCTAATATAGCCGAAATCGATGCAGTGTATCTTTCTAGGTTTTTAGATAAAGGATTAAGCATAAGTTTTACAGAGTCTATTGATTTGTGTAACCAAATTTTTGATTATTTACAGCAATATGCTAATAAACATGAATTTTCCGATGAAACTATACAAGAAGCCATAAATGAAACTTTTAGTGTTAAACAAATAACTAAACCTATTAGTTCTGGTGAATTTTCATCTGTAGAAGATGCATACAATTTGATTTCTCAGGCTAATACATATTTGTTAAAGCATGACTTTCATTCACCATCCCCTTATCTGATGAGAAGAGCGCTAGAATGGAGAAAAAAATCGTTATACGAAGTTTTTGTTGATTTGTTTTCAACAACCTCTAATCCGCAAGAAATATTTACGCTTTTAGGCTTAACACACCTTGATGAAAAAGAGTTTGATTAACAAATATTTAAAATTTAAAAAGAGATATTTATGATGATGAAAACAGATGCTAATTTTAATTTTTATATAACCCATGGTATGCTAATTTATGAACTAGCAAAATTAAAGAACAAGAGTTATTCGGACATTTTTTCAATAGTTGGACCCAGATCTATTTTTAATGAAATAGTGCAAGGAAAACGTTTGTTAAATTCACAACAAATAGCAAAAATTTGCCATCTCTTTGAAGTTGATGAAAGTATATTTAATTCAGAACAGGCTGCAGTTATTGAAAAAAATCATCCAAACTCAATGAGTAGTTTTGACCAAGAAGAAAAATTACCATTTGATCAAAATTTAATGCGTTCAAATTATGAGGAAATGGAAAATATTCAAAAACCTGATTTTACTTTTTCCAACGATCAAGAAGACGTAAATTTTAATGAAAAATGGTAGTTTCTTTTATTTTGTAAATAAATACATTATTAATAGTGCTCTCTATTTTTAAAACTTATGTTAACAACAATAAAAAAAAGAAAATGACGTCACATTTCAACACTTACCATCACAAGTGACGGCTGTTTTTGAAAGTGCAATAAAGAATTAAAAACAAGCTTAAGTCACCAAAAGATTGGAAAACAATACTTTTTATGTCTCATAAAACGTTCGTTTTCACTGGGCTGTACTTGTTCATATTTTTAGGTTTAATTTGGACGCTATACGTCCAATTAAAATGAATTTGGGATTATGTTTAGATTAGCCTTGAAATATCCTCTGATTTTTTTATCTAAATTCGAGTGACTCGGAAATTTCTGCGGTTAGTGTTTACAACCCTATATTATAAATTTAAATTTTTTCAAGTTTTAATAATTTTAATAATTTTTCTTTTGTTTTTATACCAAAAACAAGTATGTAAATACCTAATAATATAAATATAGTAGCAATTATTTTATAAAATCCCACATCTTCATTAAATATCATATTTGCAGATAAAATCCCAAATATTGGTATGAGTAATGAAATTGGTGCTATCAATGTTGCTTCATATTTTTTCATCAACATATTCCAAATCCAATATCCAAGAAGTGTCGTAATATAAGCTTGAAAACATATTGAAAATATAGCTTGAAAATTTAAAGAATGAATTAAATTTAAAAAGGGAGCATTACCTTTTGTTAAATATGTAATAATAAAAAGGGGTAGAGCAGAAAATATACTAGACCAAATTATAAATGACATCATTTCTACTGGTTTGTATTTTTTCACTATGATATTGCATAAACTCCAACTAAATGCTGCAATTATAATTAATATTCCACCAAATAATGAAGATTTCTCATTTCTAAAATAAAGCGCAACAATTAATCCTAATATTGCTATGAACATTCCAATATACTGTATAAATTTTATTCTTTCTTTAAATAAAAATGAAGATAAAATAATAGTGAAAAAAGCACTGAACTGTAATAATAATGAAGCTGTCCCAGGTGTTAATCCAACAAATATTGCTAAATTTGCAATACCCCACAATCCAATTCCAAATATTATTCCATATATAGCAATAATATATGTTTTAATATTTGGTTTTTTAATAAAAAAGCACAAAGGAAAAGCACATAAAGAAAATCTAAATGCAGTTAATAAAAAAGGATCTAAATGTTTTAATCCTATACCAATTACAGAGTAATTGGTTCCCCATATTATTGCAACCATAAGAGCTAATAAAAAATCTTTTTTTTGCATTCGTAACCTTTTAATATAGATTTACTATATGTTATTTTTTAAATTAAATTATTATTTAATTTATATTTTTGTTCTAAACAGGTTTGACACCATTATAAACAAAATCATCGAATTGTGCTGGTCGCCAAGTATCATTTCTTTCGTAATAGTTAAGTACAACCGAAATTTTTTGTTCATTAATGAAACAATCGCATCTTTAAGAGTAATCGAACTGATTAATGGTACTATGCCATGACAAAAAGAATTCAATTCAGGTAAGTATTTTTTAATATCTGAGCCTTTAAATATATGATGACAATATTTACCAACTTTATCTTTTACAAGATCATTACCTAAGCCAGAATGATTTACAAGAGGTACTGAATTTGAATTAATAATATGATTAACTCTTAATTTTAATTCTGCATAGAAAGTAGCTTGCAGTAAATTATCTATGACAGTAACAGAATCATAATGATATTCTTGTTGATTTGTCTTAATTTGAAACATATTAACTCCATTCAAGATTTTGAATATAAAAAATAGATTACCAATTAATATATTTTATATTAATTATGCCAGTTAATAGTTGAGAAAGTTATTGTGAGGCTTGAAGAAATAGCTCCAATTTGTTAAATAATTTTTGCACAAACAAAATTAACAAAGGAGCTACCAATGGACTGGCAGAGCCAACTCATCACTGTATACCTTACTACCTGCGATTTCTTTTCTCAACTCTCTCCAACCTCTTTTTTAAAAATTAGTCCAAACTCAAATCCCTCGTTCACAGACCAAGAAGTCACCACTATTTACATCTTTGGAGTTTTAATGAAACAAAAAAATATAAAAGCTATTTTTAACTTCACTAAAAATTTTATTCCAAACTGGTTTCCTCACTTGCCTTCTTATGAAGGATTTTTGTCAAGACTTAATAGCTTAAGTAAACTCTTTCCTGAACTTGCAAACTTTATTTTAAAAAATAATAAATTTAAAATCCCTAAAACAAAATCCAAACCTTTTATTCTTATTGACTCTTTACCTATTATACTCACAACTGGTTTTCGGGCGCACAAGTGCAATACTGCAAACGATATTTCTGCTATTGGCTATTGCTCTTCAAAAGATAAATTTTACTATGGGTTAAAACTTCATCTCGCTGCTTTGTTTCAAAATAAAAAACTTGCCGCACCTATTGATTTTAAAATCACACCCGCCGCAACTCACGACTTAACTGCTGTTAAGAATGATCTTTTAAACTTCAAACATTCGCAAATCTTTGCCGATCGTGCTTACTGTGACAAATCAACTAAAAAAAACTTGAATCAAATAAACTCTAAATTACACACACCAATTAAACTCTCTCGGAATAAAAAAACTCTTTCTAGTGATGAGAAAGTTTATTCTAAATCTGTTAGCTCTATTCGGCAGTCCATTGAAATCCTTTTTAACTGGTTAATTGAATCCAGCGGTATTCAAATCGCATCAAAAGTTCGATCGACTAAAGGCCTTATCGTCCATGTTTTCGGACGATTTTCTGCCTGCCTGTTTAACTACTTATTCAAATTCTAATTGATTTTTCTCAACTATTAATTGGCATTAATTGGTAATTATTAATTACTATAAATAAATTAATGATCAAGAAGCTAAAAAAATATTTTTTAATTAATATTATCTATAAAAAGTGTTTTAGCAGGTTGAAACCCCAAAATAATAATTGATTTTAGAATAATTTCGTTTATTTATTTGTTTAGTAAAAAGAATTTTTTAACATATTCACTTCATTTATAAAGGGAGTAGGTTATTCTGTAACTTCTAGTTTATTTAGTGCAATATTTTTTGCATTCATACTTATCTTCCCTTCACCAGTTTCTACATCAAGTTGGTTTTCTTTTATTATAAATTTAATATTACTATCTTTTGCCTCAATTAAAAAGCTAGAATCATTTTCAAGATTAATTGCGATACCACTATTTTTTTCGTTTAAATTTTGAGGAATCGTATTTTTTGAGTTATACAAACAACCAATGACAATGGGTTGTTCAATATCATCATTTGCAAAAGTTACAATTATTTCATCACCAGGCTTAGGGATAAAAACCGAACCCGAATTTTGGCTTGCTAAAAATTGTGAAAGCCTTGCCCAAAGAAAGGGGCTGCATTCTTTTTCTTGAAGCTCCTCTTGCCATAAAAAACAGATTCCAATACGTAAACCATTTTTATCTTTTTCAATTTTTAAGTCGTCATCACTTTTCCCAAAAACTTTAGCCAAAATCGTTTGAGTAGGTTTGCTAATTTGAGTAGAAAAATTCACTAAAAAGGTGTAATCATCATGTTTTGGATACGCAATTGCATCTTGCGTAATTTGGGTAAAGGAGTTTTTATCCTTTTGAGTTGGAATCATCTCTTTGTTATAATTAAAAATAATTTTACTATGCAGCTTACAAACTAAAAAAACTGAGAACTTTGATTTATCTGAATAAAATCTAAAAGTTTCACCAATAGATAAAAATTTTTGTGATTCTACAAATGAGACTGTATTGCTGTTAGAAGCGTTTCTTTTAGAAATTATGTTAGGATAACTTGAATTTAGGCTAGAAATACAGTCTTTATATTTATTAATATGATTAAAATGCTGCCAATTTAATTTTAATTTTTCTTTGTTTTCTTTGTAAAAATTAGACTCTTGTCCTTTAAAATCACTATTAGATTTATATAAAAATCCAAAATTTCTTTGGTCAAATCCAAATGATGTTGTTATCGTATTTACAGCCTTTAAATGATGCTGCATGTTTTTTTTATAAATATTAATATCTTGGTAGCTTGTTTCTTGTGGTGGCGTATATGGGACATATTTTTCAAATACATTTTCTATAATATCACTAATAAAAATATTTTCAGTATCCTTATTGATGTACAAAAAGAAGTTTAGCCCCTCTTCGTGAAGTAATTTTGTTAAAAATTCAAAATCAGATTCACCATATTGAATAATATTAGTTCTTGCTAATTGAGCTTCTTGCGTTGAGCATTCAAGTTTTAGATTAAGTTTTGGGTATTTTTTATTAAAAAAATCTATAATTTGTTTGAGTGAGCTATCAGTCCAGCATCTATAACCATTTGATTGTGTGAGCAACCAAAAATAAGGTCTTACTGTTACAATAATTTCTTGAAAACTATTGGTATTTAAAATTTCTGTAATAATACCAGAATAGAATTTGCAACTATTTTGATATTGTAGATGAATTTTAATTTGTTTAAATAGTAGCTCTGAAAGCAAATTTATGTTTAATAACTCAGTGTTTAATTTATTGTATGGTGTAATTATACTAAATTTTAATTCAAATAAATCAGAAATTCCTTCATTTATTATTTCTAGAGAGTTGATTAATATTTTTTCAATCTTATGATTTAAAAAATTGTCATTTTCAAAAAAAGTAATTTTCGCAAAATTTTGAGGATCAGTCATATTGAATCTCTTGAATTAGAAATGTTTATGGAATCGTTAAAATTGCTAGAAACAGATTTTTTATCAAAATAAGGTGCTATAGTTGGAAAATTAGGAATCATAATTTTTTGATTTTTTAAGTTTTTTAAGGTAATAGTTGTATATAAAATAATATTTTGTTTATTACTTAAGGGGATTTTAAATTGTAAAGTGTTGTTAAAGCATTTTGATACATTTGCTTTACATTCCGAGTAATCAAAAATTAATTTTATTAAACTCCACGAATCTTTTACATTAAAAATTACAGTATTGTTATCAATTAACACGTTTTTATCGCTAATATTCTTATTAATTTGATATTTTGAAGAATTTGCCAGTGTGACCGCAAATTTTATTGGTTCAGAGTATTTCCAAATAAAATTTGCAATATTTTTATTACCATATTCAGAGCCATAAATTCTATCAGCAGATTGAATTGACCAATTAATTATCTGATTTGCAAGATTCTCGTGTTCAGTATTTGTTCTAAAATTAAAATCAACTTTAAAAGTTGGAGAATTTGTATTTCCGTCTTTGTCTGAGTTAATTTCTAAGAAGTCAACAATCAATTTCATATCTTTGATAAAATTTTGTATATCTTTTCTATCCTGAAGTGGATTATTTGTAGTTGTCAGTATAGGTAAATCTTGTTTTTCTAGTTTTTTAAATTCTGATATTACTAAACTTAAATCGTCGATAGAGTTTTGTAATAAATTTTTTGATTCATTGGCAAATGGAAACTTTCCTGAGAGTAAGTTGTTAAACTTTAGCGCAAAATTATCATAATTTAAGAGAGCTTGATGCAGTAAAAGAGCTTTGCATTGATTACTGAGTGGGCTATATAATTTGTTAAGCTTAATTGCAAAAAAATCATCCGAATTCATTTTAATAATAGATGGTGGGTTTAAAGCAAAATTTTCGCAAGAATCAAGACGCAGTTGTGTCATGTTACTCGATATGTAGTTGAGAAAAAAGGAATATGTATTGGCTTCAGGCGTAGTTGCTAAGTTATTTCTTAAATTTAAAAGAATTAATAATGCCTTATTATTTATCATTTTACCGCTAGATTTAAAATAGCAATCGTAAGCATTAAGCAGTGGAGCTATATTTTTGTTATAATATAATTCTAAGGAACTTTTTTGATTGTTTAAAAATGTCTTAAGATCATCTTCAGAAGTAAAGCCAAATAAATCAAAAATAGGGGATGAATTTCCTTTCCATTTATGAAAATCAATTGATTTTGGAATAAAAAAAGATGTGTTATTTAAATTCTGATAATAATTATTGATAAGAAAATCGATTTGCTGGGTAACAATAAAATTTAACTTACTGTAAAGCTCACTGGATGGACTTGATGCTAAAAGCTGGTTAGAAATTTGTTTTAAAATTGGAGCTGCTACCTGAATATTAGCCAAAAGCTTCTCATCATTATCTGGTGTTGTGTTGTCGCCTAGATTTTTATTTATACCTTCGCTTTTTAAAGCAAGAGGAAGATTTTCTTTCCAAAACTCATAATTTAAAGCAGAAGAAAATTTGTTTAAAAAGATTGTTAAAGAGTCTGGTATCTCTGGTGTTTTGATTGACTGTAGAGTTTGATAAAAACGTTCTGTAATTTGCAAGTTAGATTTTAGTCGTTCTGTATCCCAAAGAGAAGTCGGTGTATACTCAAAACTAGATTGTTTTAGAAAGCCACGTGGAGTGTTTTCGTTATCATAAAATTTTGGAAGTTCCTCTAGCTTGCCTAGCGATATCATAATTTGCTCAAGTGCAGGATTGATTGTTAAAGAATCTGATTCGTTAACAATAATTGGAAAAAATAAACCCAGAGGAGTTATTCCTGAAAGCTTATATTTGAATTGAACTAAATTTTCTTCGGCGATTTCTGAGATTTTAGTTGCAATCGTTTTGTTAAAAATTGGATTTTGTTCGGTTTCTTTAATTAGCTCAACAATTTTGATTCCGTAAAATAAATCTATATCTTTTTGATTTTTTGGAATAGTTAAAAGTGAATTTTTTAATTGAGATAAATTAGTTGAAAGATTTTTTGCAAGAATAATAATGTTTTTATTTTTTTCGATTTCACTTTGTGTTTTTATTGAAATTAATGTGTCTTCAATTAATTTAGAATTTAAGTAAGCTTTATTTGTTTCGTTAAATTTATTAAAATAGGATTGAATTAAAAAATTTAAATTTTTATTAGATAGTTCATTAAAATCTTTTAAGTCAATATTTATAAAATGTGGCATTTCCTTAATGTTTAAAGAAGAAAATATATTTTTTTCAATAGAAATTTTTGAACTATTAATTTTAAATATAAAATTAGTCATTTCGCTTAAAGCAGTAGAATAGTTTTTGCTATCAGGATTTTGAAATGAAAAGTAAACATTATAAATGCTTTTATTTATTTTTATGAAATTTATGCAGTAATCTAGAATTTCATCTGCGCTTTTATTATCAATATTGCTCTCTGAAAAAAGATTAGTAACTAATGATTTAAATTTATCAGTAATAATTTCATTTAAAAAATTAGCAAGAATTTGGTTATATTTTTTTGATATTTCCTGGTTTGATTGCGATGACCAGGAAGGAAAGAGCAAAGCATGGTAGAGAGAGTTTTTTGTGATGGAGTCAGAATCGTCTAAGAGTTCTTCTATCTTAACAGAGCTAATATCGGACGTTTTTTTGTATTCTTTAATGTATGTGCTTATTTTATGAAATTTACTAATGTAAAAATCTCGATTTGTTTGTAAAAAGTCGTTAGATGCAATAACTGCATATGTTGCAAAAAATAAATGCAAGGCTGTTATGAAAACCACTAAGCTTCTTGTTCTTAATTTATTTGATACGTATTCTTTAGTAACATTTGAAAAATTAATTAAATTTTTAGAAAAATATTTAATCATGTTAAAAATATTTGAATCTTGATCATCAAAATTAATAGGATTTTTTTGAAAGCAACTCATATTTATGACATAGTGATAATTGGTGTGTTCCTTATTTTTTTTATCAAAGCTTTTATAAAAGTAGTCTATGTAGTTTTTAGAAAAACAAAGAATGCTATGCTTAAGTTTATAAAAGAAGCAAATTGTACTTGACAAGTATTGCTGATTTAAAGTTTTTAAATACAATAAATTTTGTACCTCAAGAGCATTGACAGATAAATCTATCGATTTAATGAGTTCGCTATTTAAAGATTCTGAATTTTGGATAGTTTCATGTATAAAACAAAAGTACGGACTTTTATCTTGTTCCATGGTGTGGGATGAAGAACAAAACTGAGGTATTTCATTGATTTTTGAGCGGTCAATAAAAAATAGAGGTATTTTAGACTTTAGTTTTAAACTAATACGTCTGTATAATTTTGAAAAAATTTGAGCTTCTTCTGAAATTTCTTTTAAATTAATATTGTTGTTACTAAATGCCGATTCGCTTGGAAAAAATATAATTCCATCGAGCATAATACTTGTTCTGCTGCTAACAATTTTATTAATATTATATTTTAACCTGTGGTCATTATTAATTAAAATATTTTCATTAAAAAATAAATAGTTAACTGAGTTTACTGTTAACATTTCAAATGGAATTTTTTCATCCGTTAAAAGATTATTTGCAAATTCTCCATTTTGAACTTTGAGTATTTCATGATAAAGTTCATTTGTATTTTTTCCGATAAGAAAAAATAAATTTTTTGAATGCAATTTATTTTTATTTTTTCTTATATGATAACAGTCATATAAGAAGGTTTTAATTTTTTCGTTTTTAATAAATTTTGATATATCAGGATTTATCTGGATATATAAAAAGTAAGTTATTGCAGCTAAAGCTACGATTGTTAAAATATAAATTATAACTAAAGACATGTTAAGTTCCAATTAATATAAATTATTAAAAAATATTATTAAAAATAATATTTTTATTATTACTCCAGATAAAAGCAGATAATAATAAAAAAGAAACTAATATAATTAAATTTATGGCAAAAATTGTATAGTTAATTTTTTTATTTTTCTCATCAAAATTATTTTCGTTAATGATAAAGTTATTTTCTGGAAGAATAACATTACAGTCAACAATTTTTTCGTAATTGCCTTCATCATAAAATTGCAAAAGATCAGATTTAATTTGCTCAATTCTTTCTTGATATTCTTGAAGGTGATATTTACCTCTAAAACCAGAGCATAAACATAAGTAATAACACATAGCAAGACTTCTAAATTTGTAGTCTCTATCAATCATAATTTTTTGACAATGTTCAAAAAATAAATCGCCACTAGATCTTGAAGAAAAAATATGATTTTCAAGAGTCATGTTTGACCATATTTTTCTTCCTTCCCAGTTGGTCGTTATTAATATTTCATCAATTAACGAAACAAGCGCATAGTGTAAAAGCTCAATGATTTTTGTTCCTGAGTATTTTTTACTAGTTTTTAAAAAATCAATTCTTTTACTGATATACTCTTCAATATCTCTAGAAATTTCTTGACAGTTATCTTGAGTAAAATTTGAAACTTCTTCCGAGTTATAATTTATGTTATGCTTCAAATTGCTTACAATATTATTAAAATAATAAATAATATCCTGGGTTATAAATATAATATTTTCATTATGTGATGAAATTATTTGTTTATTTTGGATCATTTTATTTTCCTAGAGTAAAGATATATTTCATCAGGTGGATTTGCTTTACTGTCGTGTGTACTTGGTGAAATAATTATTGATCCCTTTTCTTTTATAAAATTTTCGATTTTAACATAAGTTAGATAAATATTTCTTTTAGATACAAGGCCTTCATAATTTTTTATTATGGAACGACTATAACCAAGCGATCTTCTCTCCAGAGATAGGTCGAGATCTTCCTCTTCGCAAATAATTGCAGATTTAATCCATTGTTCAAATTGTTCGCTAGATGTAGAATAATTTTTCTTGAAACCAAGCAATATATGAGTGTGATTGTCTAAAGTATCATTTTGCACATTAAGAGTTAATTTGAATTTGTTATCAATTTTAATTAATTTTGAAATTGAAAAGCCACTTGGGACTTCTTTTTCTAAAAATTCAATAATATTTTTTTTGATCTTTTCAAAACAAATAAGCATATTAAAATGATCATACTCAATTAATAATTGAGGTTTTTCATCAAAATCATTAGATGTAATTTGACCACAAGTATTGTATAACTGCAAATAAACAAAAAAAGGATGAACTTTTTTTGAGTTGATAGTTGCTTCTAATAGAGGAATAGAAGATTTTAAACTTTTAAGTAATAATAATTTTTTTATGTACGAATTTTCATAAACTTCTGAATTGTATTTAGCAATATCTTCTAAAATATCTTGAATTTTATATCTTATAATTTGGCAAATGGTATTGCATATTTCCCATACTAAAGAGTTTTTTTGAATAAAAGTAGTAGGAAGTGCAAAAGGAAAAGATTTATAAAAACTGTTTTCAATATAAATCTTTGCAATTGGTAGTGCATTGAATTGTGGTGTTAATTCTTGCTCAATAAAAAAGAATACTTGAGGTTTAATACGTGGTATATAAATTTCGTCATCACCTGTGTTTTCGTCATAACAATGTGATTCAAATTGTGTTGAATTAAATTTAGTATACTTTTTATTCGCATTAAAATTCTTAATATCTGATTTTGGATTACAAAGATAAATGGTTAAATATTTTTTTGAATCAAGTAACTCTTTATATTGAGTCAGATTATACTCTAAAGAGAAATTATCAATAGAACAATTATAATAATAGGTTAGGCCATCTTGAAAAATGCATTCTAGTTCTTCAATTTTTAGAATTCCATTTGCAAAAAAATTTTTATCATATTTGAAAGTTTTTATCCCATATGGATATGGGCAATTTTGAAAAACATGATAAAAAGGAATATTTTCAGAGCGCTTAAAGGCTTGTTGAAAATGTTGAGGCGAAAGAAGCATTCCATCGTGCCACATAATTTGTTCAGGTATGTTTTTTAAATTTTTCATGCGTGTTCCTTAACTTATAAAAAATTATAAGAAATTGATAGAATACCTTCTAAACCAGAGGCTTGTTCTGACAAATCTTTAGAATCATTAGAAAAAACAAAATTGTAACCACCACCTATATTAAACTTAAAATTTTCAGAGATATTTGTTTCTAGGCTTAATTCTGGTTTGACAGACCAAAAAAATATTGAAATAGGAGATATTGTTAAATTACTTTCTTTGTTACCAGAGGCTTTTCCCATGCTACCATAAACCTTAATTTTTGGGTGAACAACTGAAGCGGCAAAAGGAATAACTGCAAAAGCGTTGCCGCAATTCCAAAAATCTTTGATTTGAATAGTTTTATTTTTGTTAATAAAAAACTTTTGTGGAATCGTTTTACAAAAAATTGAGGCTTGAAAGTAATGATTTAGTTCAATGCCAAACTCAGGTGTTAGAGTAAGTATATTTTGGTTTAAAATTCTTGAATAACCTAAGTTTTGATTAAAATAAACATGATAGCTTTGGTTTTCCTGTTTTTTAGAAATTTCAGAGATTAAATTTTGTTGAATATATATACTGTTACTTTCTGGAATTTTATACATATCTGCGTTCATTATTTTCAATCCTGTTTATAGTTAATCCCAGATTCATAAAAACTTATAATAAGATTTTTATAAGGATTTATTGTAATAGGAGGTAAATTTAAATTATTATAAAGTCTATTAAATAAAAATGCGCCTGCAGCACCAGAATTTATATCTATTAAGTATGAATTGTTTTCGTAATCAGGGGTCAGTTCAAAGTGTAAAATTTGAACATCAGAGGAGTTTTTAAGTTGTTTGGCAATAACAGAATCCGCTGAAAACCAGTCTTGATTTGTGAGAGAGCTAAATTTTTCAAGAGTTTTTTGGTTATAAACAACAGCTATTTCAGAAATAATTGCCGAATTGTGATTTGCATTTTGTTGAACCAAAAACTGCACTGAGCAAACTCTTCCAAATAATCTATCAAACATGTTTCCTGGTTTATTAACGGGTTTGCTCTTTGATTCAGAGGTTTTATCGGATTCATTTGATTCTAAGTTCTCGGAAATTTTTTTTATATTATCATATTGTTGTATTAAATTTTCTTGGGCATATATATAATTGTTTGCAGTAATATTTAACAAAAATGCTGATAAATAAAAATAATTAAAAAATTTAACTAATAATTGAGTAATATTATAACTTAACATTTTCATATCTGTTACCTAAAAAACTAATATATTAAAGTTTTTCTTTAAAAATAAGCCAAATAAAGACTTATTTATTTTAAATAACTTTTATTTTTTATAATTTCAAGGAAAATATATAATTTACATATATTAAAAATTTAAAATTAATTTTTAATATATTGAAATTATTAGTATAATTTACATATAAATAATAAATAAAAAAGTTCTTGAGAAATGTTTATGAACAAACTATTTATAAATTTGGATTTTATTTTGTTAGGATTTTAATGTTTTTATTTGCTTTAATAATATGATTTTATAACTAAAATAATGGTTTTATATGTGTTTTATTTAAAATCAATATTTTTTAATTTTTTTCTCTAATTTGGTTGTAATTATGTTTTCTTTGAGTGTTGAATTGCTGATAGTCTGTCAAAATAAAGAGAAGTTATCTCGTTATTATAATATAACAAAAGAACTTGGATTACAGCAGGTTAGTATTTCGGCCTCGATATTTGAAGCAAGACAAGTGCTTTTAGAAAAAAAATTTGATGTCATTTTATTTGATATACCTTTTGATAAAGACAATAATATCAATTATACAAGCGATTTGCAGCAATTTGTTAATGAAGTTGTCATTGAATTTCCATATTGTGGTTTTATTTTTGTTACTAATCATAACGGTTTTTGTTTAAATAATTGTTATGTATTTGATATTATACAATGTAATTCATTGAAAAGTAAAGATATTTTGAATAGTTTAAATATTATTAGATCTAAAATTAAAAACTTTAAAAATTGTCTGACAGAATCTAATCAAAGCATTGTTAATACTAATGAAACATTTAAATTTTATAATAATAATGTGCTTGTTTTAAATGGGCAAGATAAGGTTTTAACAAGTTTAGCAAAAAATAAAAAAATTCCATTAATAATGTACGGTGAAACTGGGACTGGGAAAGAGGAACTCGTTAAAGTACTTTACCAAAAACGAGTCAAAAATGAGGGAGAAATTCCTTTTGTTACAGTAAATTGCCCACTACTGGGTGATGACTTAACGTCTTCGTTACTTTTTGGTCATAAGAAGGGTTCGTTTACCGGTGCTAACGAAACAACAAATGGATATATTGCAGCCGCGAACGGAGGAATTTTATTTTTAGATGAAGTTCATACACTTGATCAAGCGACTCAAAGAAAATTATTGCGAGTTTTAAATGACGGGAGTTATGCTCGCGTTGGAGAAACTAAAGTTTGTTACTCTCATTTTCAACTTGTTGCTGCGACAACCAAAGATTTGGACGAAGAAGTTGAGTCTGGAAGAATGTTAGCGGACTTTAAATACCGGATTTCAGGAGCCGAAATTCACTTAGAACCTTTGAGGGAGAGGCTTCAGGATATTCCAAGTTTTGTAAAACTTTTTTTTAGACGTGAAAATATTGAAATTAATGAAAATTTGATCCTAGAAATCGCTAAAAAATGTCAAAATGTCTATTGGAAAGGGAATATTAGACAGTTATTTAGAACCTTACAAAAAATGATTATTTATGCTCAGCTCGAAGAAGAAGACTTGCAGTTAAAGCACTTATTGTTACCTCAAAAAGAAATTTTAAATAACAAGCAGATCGAAGAAGTTACTTATGCTGCAGATAAGTTTGATAATAAAGTAAATAATGTAACAGATGCTGAATATCAAATTTTAGAGTTACTTAAAAAAGCATTTTCTGAAGATTGTCCTCTTAATGATCTTTTGGACAAAATAGAAAAATTTGTTTTAATTAAAGCTATTTCTCGCCATGATAGCATTGCTAAAGCGCATGCCGCTTTGCAAATTAGCCGTAATGCCATTGATGCAAAACGAAAGAAATATCATATTTAATCTTAACTAATTTAAATTATTGCAATTTTAGAAATAATCACTTCACTTGCAAAACCGTTTCGAAGGGGTATATGTATTTTTATTAATGTGTAACTCATTTCAAAAGGCGAGGGGGAGTTATTTATGAGTCAGCAAGCTTTGCATAGAGGGTTAACATTTTTAGACAAAAATCCAATTCTGAATTTAGAAACATTAAAAAAAAATGAACTCAGTGATTTATCCCGTTGCGATCCAATTTGGCCTATTGTTAAAAATAACGTCGAAGATTCTCCTTTTGACCATGATTTTATTCAGCTTTTATTATATGTGAGAAATCTTCATAAGCTCTCTTTCAATACAATAGAAGGAGAGACCTTATGTCAAGCTAAGCAATGGTTAGCAAAAGAACACAATCCTGACCGCAAGCTCAATGGCGGTGGCGTGATGACAGTGATTCGAGGCAATCACCTAGAAAAGTCTGCTGTAAACTTGAGTTGTGTTTGGGGGCCGCATTACCCAGCATTAGAGGGTGAATATGCAAATAAGCCGTTTGCAGCCGCCGGAGTTTCTTTAATATCGCATCCTCGCAATCCCTTTGCGCCTATTATGCATTTAAATATTCGCTGCATTAAAGTATTTGAAAAAAATTCGGTTACCACATGGATTGGTGGCGGAGCCGATTTAACGCCTATGATCCCTTTTGAAGAAGACACAGCTCTTTTTCATGATGCAATGCATGAAGTTTGTGATAGAACCCCAAGTATTGCCAACTACGAAAAATATAAAAAATGGGCGGATGATTATTTTTATATTCCACACCGCAAAGAGACACGAGGTGTGGGCGGTATCTTCTTTGATTTTGTTAAGATTGAAGACGAGTCGCAGCTATCTTTATTGCTTGATGTTGGCCAGTATGCAGCAAAGGCTTATACTGAAATTTTGTCACGTCGCATTGAGATGCCTTATGATCAAGTGCTTATAGAAAAACATCATTACTGGCGAGGGCGTTATGCAGAGTTTAATTTGGTATACGATAGAGGAACAAAATTTGGTTTGATGACAGGTGGAAATCATGAGGCAATATTTTGTTCTTTACCTCCTCAAGTAAGATGGTGATAAATGGTAGAAGTTGGTTTTTTTACACTCTGTCTAGGATTGTGTTTTGCTATCTATAGCTTAGTTTTAGGAATTTATTCCTTACGCTATCCTATATCTGGTTTGGTTGCCAGCGCGCGAAATGCTTTGCTGGCTGTTTTTATATGTGTTGCTATTTCATCGTTAGTCATGTGGAATGCTATTTTTTTTCATGATTTTTCTATACTTTATGTTTATAGAAATTCTGCAATTGACATGCCACCTTTGTATTTATTTACCTCTTTTTGGAGCTCTCTTGAGGGCAGTCACTTATTGTGGACTCTCACGATGAGCGCTGTGGTCGCCATTGCCTGTGTTACAGTCAAAAAATCAGATTTTTCTTTGTATCCAGGATTGTGTGTCGCCTTTGCATCTTCTCTCACATTTATGCTCTTTTTGAACGTTACTTATTCTGCACCGTTATCGCGACTTTTTCCTGTTGGGAAGTTTGGTGAGGGCATGAATGCGCTGTTGCAAAATCCGTATATGGCAATTCATCCTCCTATGCTTTTTACAGGGTACTGTTTGCTGATTGTTCCGTTTGCATATTCTTTTGCCGCATTAGCAAGAGGGGGATTTACAACCAATTGGCTATCAGTTGTGCGTACATGGTCTCTTTTAGCGTGGGTCACATTAACTGTAGCAATATTTTTAGGCGGCAAATGGGCGTACGTTGAGCTAGGTTGGGGTGGTTACTGGGGATGGGATCCTGTTGAAAATAGCTCTTTTATGCCTTGGCTTGCCGCAACAGCGGCGTTACATACATTACTCATTACAGATAAAACCGGTCGTCTGCCAAGATTGTTGGTTTTTTTAAATATGCTTGCCTTTGCATTAACATTTTTGGGAACATTTATCACTCGATCCGGAGTGATTAGCAGTGTTCACTCATTTGCTGAAAGCGAAATAGGTCCTTCATATCTTCTTTGGGTCATTTTCATATTTGTGGTCTCTTTGGGTTTATTATTTACCAAGGGATATCAACTATATGGTGCAGCAAAAACCAATGTATGGAGAGTTTCTAAAGAAAGCGCTTTGTTATTTACGATATTTTTTCTATTGTTTATGCTTGCATTAGTATTTATTGGAACCATTTTACCGCTTGTTGTTGAAGCAATTCGTGGAATTAAAATTTCTATTCAACAACCATTTTTTAATGCTTTTGCGCCATGGATAGGTTTGGGCTTAGTGTCCTTGCTTGGTCTTGGTAATTTAATGAAATGGAAAAATGGAAAAATTGAAGACCCTGTTTCCTGTTTATTGTTTCCATTTATATGGGCAATAGTTTTAACTTATTTTATTAATTTAAGAAGTCAGTTAGATTATTTTGGAATATTAACTTTTTTAATAGTGCTTTGGACGTGCGGCGTCTTAATTATGGATTTGGTGTATAAATTGCGTTCTATAAGATGGAATGGATTGGTGTTTTTAAAATACAACCGTTCTTATTTAGGGGCATTTATTATCCATATAGGGTTTTTATTTGCGATCGCAGGATTTGCAGGAAACTATCGCGGTGTGTCGGCAGAAACAAATTTAAATTTAAAAGAGTCTACAATATTTTATGGTTATCAAATTACCAATGAAGGTTTGTCTTTTAAGCGCGATTACAATGCGCAGTTTATTGCTGCTAATTTAAAAGCGACAAATTTGCAAAGTCAGGAGACAGTTTATGTCCATCCAATGAGGAGCAAATTTACAAATAATGAGCAATGGTTTAATGAAATTGGAATTTACTCAACATTTTGGCATGATCTTTATATCGTTCTTGCTTCATTTGATGTTAATAATCAAAGTGTTACGTTAAAAATTAATTGGAACCCTACAGTAAAATTTGTGTGGACGAGTTTGGTTATAATGGTACTTGGTGCTGTTATTGCTATGTCTCAAAAGAGTCGAAGAAAAAGTATTAACAAAATAGATCATGAAGAGGATTTTAATATTGCATCAGAAATACAAAAAATGACTGAACACAAATCACATCAAAAAAAGAATTCTGGTTCAGAAATTGTTTCTGGAGTGATTTTAGGTTTTGTCTTTGTGATGATCAGTTTTGCTATTTTTGGAGTGGCGTCTGCGCAATCAGAGCAAAAAAATTCTGTTTCTTTACCTGGAGTTGTGAAACCTCAGGTTATTGATCCGCGTATTGAAGATATTGCAAAAGATCTGCGTTGTCCGACCTGTGTTGGGGTAAGCGTATTAGAGAGTGAAACTTTGCAAAGTATTGCAATGCGCACAGAAATCGAAAAGCAACTCGCAGAAGGTAAAGCAAAAACTGAAATTTTAAATTATTTTAAAAAGGCTTATGGTCCTTGGATTTTAAGAGAGCCAGATGCTCAATCAGCAATTGGGCTAACAATTTGGGCTATCCCAATTTTTGGGCTTATATTAGGTCCTGTGTTGTTAATGATTATTCTACGTCGTTCACAAATTCGGCAAAAAGAAAAAGATAAAAAATTGATGTCTGAAATTAAAAAATTTATTGAGGAATGCAAGCGGGAGAAAATGACATGATAATCGTTTTGATTTTATGTTTGATAGTCTCTATTCCGCTCATCTTTTTTGTCGTAAAACCGCTTTTTTCGCTACAAGGGCGACAAGTTTTACATGAGAGTTCTCAAGAAATTTTTGATGAACATGAATTGAGGCAAGTGATTTTGATGCGCGATGCGTTGCTGCAAAAGCTAATTTTTAATTCTACAGAGTCAGAAAATATAGCCCGTCTTAGTGATGATGAAGCACTAACACTATTGGTTTCACTATGTAAGCGGCTTGATTCTATGGGGTTGTCATGGAAACCAAGAAATGAACTTATAAAAAGAGAGGCAATGCCCAATTTAACCCAACAAGAGGGCTTTGTTTCTGTCCAATTGTTGTTTGTGAGTGCCATTGTTTTTTTTATTGGGTTGATTGCGTTAAAACCATTAAATGTTTTTTCTTTTCAAAGTTTTTCTCAGAATGAAAATGCTGCATCTGCAAAAGCCCCTGCAGATGTTGTTATTCCATCGCCTACAATTTTACCACATTCAGGTGTTTGGCTACCTTCGGTAAATCAATATATTTTAATTCCAGAACAAGGAAAACTTTCTGTTTATTATGTTGGTATGTTTCAAAATAATAGCGTTTTAACAAACTCAATGTTGCAAATCCCATTGCCGAAAAACTTTCAAGATTTAAAAATAATTGGAAATCAAAACTTACAGATAGAAAAATCTTTACACTCTCAATCTGTGGTTGTTGCAATGAATTTAGCTCACGGATTAAATCAGATCAGTGCAACCTTCAGTTTAGAGGCACCATATGGAATTGCAAAGTGGCTGCCAGCAGATTTGCAACAACTTCCTGGTGTCACAATTATTATGATGCCCGAATATGAGGGCGGTCTGCGTAATTTTTTTACAAAATTTCTTGAGAATCCAAATGTTTGGCCTCCAAGAATTACGCAGTATCCAAGCGGATTTCGTTCTATTTTGGGTGTTGATCCGTTAGACAATCAAACTTCTTTAAATCAACAGACTTCTTTTCAACAGCTTTCAAGGCAGCTGGTAAGAGTTGGTGATGTGTCATCTCCTTTTCCGGTTTTTGAGGTGCAAGGAATTGTTCCTTCTCGCATAGGTATTTATATTCTTGTTATTTTTTTCGCATTTTTTTTACTTGGGACATCATTATTTTTTAAATTTAAGTCGTCAAAATAATTTATTTCTGATTTAGAAAAAAAAATGGAATAGTTAACTTGCTCGACTGAAATCTCATCGCTACAATAGGATCTGTTTGACACGGAGGTTTCTTATTATGATTTTAAATAGTAATTCAGTTGATTTAATTAGAGTTAATGCGGTTCGTCTTGCAAGCGCAATCCGTTCTAAAGATGATCTCGTTGATCTTGCGACCGCCAGCTCTTTTGAGCAGGTATTTGCTGCAATCGAAACAATATTAACAAATACAGAAATGTATTTTGATGATGATTTGCTCATTCAGCTCGATGTACAAAATTGGCAAAGTTTTAAGGCAATTTTGCTTGTATACACCCTTAATGTTGTTAATCGTCAAATTAACTTAGCGCGTGAATCTGGTTTTTCACACCAAGGTTCTCGTGATTTTGGTGCAAGTACAAATAATTAATGAAAAAACGAGTTGATAAAAGTATGGTATTTTATTATTTCATTCTTAGTATAGTATTTGCTTAGTAATTTATATATTGTACCATCTTTTGTCATACTATTCATTGATTTATCACATTTATATATTTTATCATTATTAAAATTTTTTTTTAAAATAAAAAACCAACATTTGTGCCAAGATTATTTAGACAGTGATTGTTGTTTTATTGAGATTTGTTGGCTTATCAGGATTTTTTCCTTTAAGTTTTGCTAATTGTGCAACCAATGGATAAAAGCAATATATTAAAGGAACAGAGTTGCATATTGGTCCTAATTTATTTGAATTATTAGTTGCAATTTTTATGATATTTTTGTTTTTAGGAAGTTTGAAATCTTGAATAATCTTTTTTGAGCCGATGATAGTAATAATAGATTTTTTTTGAATTAATAATTCAATCAGTTTTGCGATACTTGTAAAAGTTGCATCATTATTAACATAAATTAGGGTTGGAAAATTTTCTTTTATAAGTTCTATAGGTCCATGTAAAATTTCTGCGCTACTAAATGCTTCGGCATGAAGTCCGCATGTTTCTTTAAGTTTTAAGGCGCTTTCTAAAGCAAGAGGAAATGTAAACCCGCGTCCTACCACTAAAATATGACTTGCTGTATACAAATGATTTAAATTTGATTTATTATAATTTAAAGTTTGATTGGCAAGTATGTCTGGTAAAGCAATTAAATCTTCTTTAAGTTTATTATCACAGTTCCAATAAGCAATAAATTGAATAATTCTTGTGATTGAGGCGATAAAGCTTTTTGTCGCAGCAATAGAGCGTTCTTTTTGCGCAAGGAGTGGGATACAGTATTCACATTCTTTTTCTAATGGTGAATTGTTTTCGTTAATCAATGCGACAGTGAGTGCTCCACTTTTTTTAGCGTATGCCATGCTTTCAACCAAATCAGGACTTTTTCCAGACTGAGAAATGCCAATGACTAAACTATTTTTATAATTGATTTTGGTTTTGTAAATTGTATGAATTGAGGGAGCAATTGTTGTTGTCACAATACCTAACTGCGATTCAATAGCATATTTAGCAAACAAAGCGGCATGATCGGAGCTACCGCGTGCAATCGTTGCAACAAATGAAGGTGGATTTAATTGTAATCTTTTTGAGATTTCTTTTAAAATTGTTACAGAGTTTTGTAGCTGTCGTTTAATAATCTTAGGAGATTCTGCAACTTCATTTTCCATGAATGATGTGACTTGCATAGTAAACCTTGTCACCAATTATTATAAAAGAGGATATACAAATTAACATCCCCTTAATCGGTTTTTTTTATATAAAAAGAGGATATTTTTCTTCTTCTTTAAAAATTTTATTTTTTATTGTTGCGGAAAAAATTGCATTGCAAGAATTTGCAAGTTTGTCACGTAAAGTTTCTTTTTTTGGTGTGAATATATGATAAATTTCAAAATCTTGACTTAAATTTAATAAATAATCATCACTTGTTTTTAATTCGTCGATCAGTTGCAAGTCGAGTGCTTGAATACCATACCAGTATTCTCCAGTTGCAACCGTATCAATATCGAGAGTGGGTCTGTATCTCTGTACATGATTTTTAAAAAGCATGTGCACTTCATCAATTTGTTCTTGAAACTTTGCTTTTTTCTTTTCAGTAATTTCTCCAAGTGGAGTGAGAGTTCTTTTGTATTCTCCAGCCGTGATTTCAAGATATTCAATATCATTTTTATGTAACAATTTATTTAAGTTTGGCATACTTGCAATCACGCCAATTGAACCAATGATAGCAAATGGTGCAGCAATTATTTTATCGGCAAGACATGCCATCATATAACCACCGCTTGCTGCAATTTTATCGACGCAAATTGTCAATGTTAATCGATGTTCTTTTAAACGCGCCAATTGAGAAGATGCCAAACCATAAGAGTGTACCATGCCGCCAGGGCTTTCTAGACGTACAATCACTTCATCACAGGGACGTGCTGCTTGAATAATTGTAGAAATTTGTTCTCTCAATGCGGTTACAGCAGAGGCGGCTAAGTCACCATTGAAATCGAGCAAAAAAATGCGCTTGGGTTTTTCTGCATTTGCATTATCTTTTTCGGCTTTCTTTTTTGCTTTAGCATTTTCTTTTTCTTTTTTTGCCAAGCTTTTAAGCTCAGTTTCATTTAAAATTGCTGTTAATAATTTTATTTTATTTTCTTTAAATGAATCGTTAATTTTTTTAACTTCAATTTTAATACCTTGAGCAGTTTTTTTCTTTTTTATGGCAATTAAAGCAATAATTCCAATAAAAACAAGAAATAATCCAACAACCCCTAATAACCCCAACGTCAATTGAAACCATGAAAACAATGAACTATTCATGAATTTAAAACTCCCTTATTGTCTTTCTTTTTTTTTGCTCGCAACTGCATTGAGTACTTTTTCTGCAGAAGAATAACCAAGTAGCAAAATTTCTGGGTTATTGTAAGTGTTGCTGAGTTTTTTAAAAATAACAACAGCAGGTAATCCATTAATTTTCCATGTACTGAGTAGACTTTCAATGTCTGATGATAAATCGGAATAGTCTAATTGGACAGGAATATAGTTTTGATTTAATAAATTAATAAGTTCTTGGTTTTTCCACGTGGTGTTTTTCATTTCCAAACAGGCAGCACACCAATCTGCCCAGATATCTATAAGTAGAGGTTTTTGTTGTTGCTGTGCTTGCTTAATAGCAGAATTAAGATCTTTTTCCCATAAAATAGTTTGGCTTTTTAAATTTTTTGTTGTTATAGGTTTTTCTATAAAACCATTTGTTGTAAATAAAGTAATAAAAAGAGTAACTAAAGTTAAAGGAAGAATTAAAATTGTTCGAGATATTTTTCCTATCTGAGTTTTTTTAGTAGAAAAATAAATAGCTAAAGCAATAAATAATAAACAAACAATTAGTACTAAAAAATCAGGTTTTGTATATATAATTTTTGTGACTTCAAATTCTTGTAATAAACTTTTAAGATAATAAAAAGTTAAAGCAAACATCATTGATGCAAATAAATATTTAATAAAAATTAGGAGTCTTGGTAATTTTGGTACTTTTGTTAGTTTTTTACTAAATAAGGTTAATGCAATGTATGGTAAACCAAAACCTAAAGCATAAAAAAACATAAAAGTAAATCCGGTAATTGGATTTTTATTTTGTGCAATGAGTAACAAAATTGTACTTAATACTGGCCCTGTGCAAGGCGCAGAAATTAAACCAGACACTGTTCCCATCGTAAAAATAGCTGTTCTTGGATACTTTTTAGAAATAGGAACTTTACTTGCAAGTGTTTGAATTGTACTCATTTGAAAAAAACCAAGCATCGAAATACCAAGAATAAACATCAAGATTGCAATGGTTATATTGACAATTGGACTTGCTAAATGGGCTCCAAATACACTGCCGCTCATACCTGCAAAAACACCAAGTATTGAATACGTAATAATCATTCCTAGTACATAAAAAAATGATAATGTTCTTTTATGAATAATTTTTCCATATTGCAGCATGACGTTTAAAGTAATGGGTATCATCGGATAAACACAGGGAGTTAAATTTGTTAGCAATCCTGCTAAAAGTAAAATTGGAAATAGGATCCAACTTCTAGCAACGATAGCATCTTGCACTGCAACGGCAAGAGAGTCATTTAATACAATAAAAGAATTGTTTGGATTGGCTTCATTCTGTTTATTTTGATTGACGTCTAAAGCTGTTGGTTCTTTTATTTCTGGATTAATAAAGTTTTCAAAACTATTATTAAGTAACGATAACTGCATCGTTTCTGTTTTTTGCAATGGGTTTGAATGTTGTCCAATTGCAAGAGGAAGCACTAATTTGCTGGGTGTGAGACAAACAGAATGAGAACAAGATTGCACATCAATTTCAAGCATGGCATTATTTTGTTGTTTTTTAGAAATTAAAATAGAAAACTTGGCATTGTTTTTAAAGATTTTTTTTTCTTTTTTATAAAATGGGTCAAAATATATTTCTGCAGGATGATTTGGGATATATTTTAAAGGAAGTGGAAAAATATTAGGTTGGACAAGGTGAAATTTTAACTTTTCTTCATAAATTTTAAAGTTTTCTTTAGTGATAAGTTGTAATTGAATATTTTTGTCGTTAATTGACATAATTTTAAATTGAACAACATCGTGTAATTTAATATTATTGTTTTCAAATGTGTTGAAATTTGTTTTAAAAGGTTCATTTTTTTGCGCATAACTCTGTTGGGTGTATTTAAATACCATTATGATTGTTAAAAAATACATAATTTTTATTAGATAAAATTTAAGAGTTCTCACGTTATTCCTCAATCGTCTTTCTAAAATTGACCATTTGTTCTAGCATAAGTAAATTATTTACGCTTCGTGTCATGTTATATAACGAGGCTTAGTTTGGAGCAAAAAATACAATGGTCTTATCAAATACATTTCAATTAAAACGCACCCGCCCCGCCCAAGAGAAGTTAAAAATATTAACGATTGTCATGGATGGAGTTGGGGTTGCAAATCCAGAGTCAAACATTTCACAAGAGCTGTCCAAAAGCCAGAACGGCATTTTGCCATCAGAAGCATTTTTTGGGGGTAATGCGGTGAATGCCGCGTACACTCCCCATTTAGCGCAATTGTTTTCGGGTTCTTTGTTTAGAACTTTAAAAGCTCACGGTACTGCAGTCGGTTTACCAAGCGATGAGGATATGGGCAACAGTGAAGTGGGCCATAATGCTTTGGGTTCAGGACGTATTTTTGCGCAAGGTGCAAAACTTGTTAACAGCGCATTGCAGTCTGGCGACCTATTTCGAGGTGAAGCTTGGCAGCACGTTGTGTCCAATCGCGCTGGTTTAAAAAATACGCAAAATACTTTACATTTTTGTGGTCTGTTGTCTGATGGCAATGTGCATAGCCATATTGAGCATCTGTTTGAGTTAATTCGTGGCGCTAAAAAAGAAGGTGTAAAAAAAATTAGACTTCATGTTTTGCTGGATGGAAGAGATGTTGGTCCTCTGAGTGCATTAGACTACGTTGATACATTGAATCAATTTTTATCTGAAATCAATTCTGCAAATTTTGATTGTCGTGTGGCGTCAGGGGGTGGAAGAACCTTTGTCACTATGGATCGTTACGAAAGTGATTGGTCTATTGTAGAAAGAGGTTACAACGCTCATATATTGGGTGAAGGAAGAAAGTTTGGTTCGTTAAGTGATGCAATTACCAGTTTGCGTTCAGAAAAAAATTATTTTGATCAAGACTTGCCCCCTTTTGTCATTACAGAAAATGAAATTCCAATAGGGACTGTTAATGACGAAGATAGTTTTGTATTTTTTAATTTTCGGGGAGATCGCGCTATACAAATAAGTCGCGCGCTTACAGAACAAAATTTTCCAGCATTTCAAAGAAAAAGATTTCCAAAAATTTATTATGCAGGAATGATGCAATATGATGGCGATCTCAAGCTTCCTGAACATTTTTTAGTGAGTCCCCCAGCAATCGATAAAACACTGACAGAACTCTTGAGCGCCGCATCGGTTAAGCAATTTGCTTGCAGTGAAACTCAAAAATATGGACATGTGACTTATTTTTGGAATGGCAATAGAACAGGAAAATTTGTTTCTAATTTTGAAAATTATGTAGAAATACCTTCAGATTTGTGTGCCTTTGATCAGCGTCCATGGATGAAGTCAGCAGAAATTGCAGACGAAACTATAAAACAAATGCATGCTAATTCGTTTGAAATAGGTCGCATTAATTTTGCAAATGGTGACATGGTTGGCCACACTGGTAACTTTAATGCCGCTGTGTTGGCTGTTGCTGCGGTAGATCTTGCTTTGGGTCGTATTATGCAAGCCGCTAAAGAAACACACACAATTTTGCTTGTACTCGCCGATCATGGCAATGCTGATGAAATGTTTGAATTGGATAAAAAAACAAAAAAAGTTGTGTTCGATAAAAATGGCCAACCCAAATTAAAAACAAGCCATACTCTAGCTCCTGTGCCTTTTGCAATATTTAATGCCGAAGCATTGGAGCAATCGATAACGTTAAAAGAAAATTTAGAAAATGCGGGTTTAGCCAATGTGGCGGCGACCGTTTTAGATTTGGCAGGGTTTGAACAACCAAATTTTTATGAGCCTTCTCTTATTCAGTTTGATGATCCAAAAAAAAAATAAATCATCAAAACGTTCAGGCACAAAATAATGCAACTCCTAAAATTGGAAATTCTTTAAAATTGTCTTCGCAAAATAATTATTATTATGCAAAAATTGCAATTGAATTTGCTGAAACCATTGCAAAATTGCGTGCTCCAGATGGGTGTCCTTGGGATAGAGAACAAACTTTTGGGAGTTTGCGTTCTTATTTAATAGAAGAAGCTTATGAAGTGGTTGATGCGATAACAAAATACGAACAAAAACCCTCACAAGATTTGAGTCAGAATTTTTGTGATGAGCTTGGTGACGTGTTACTACAAGTTTATTTGCATGCGCAAATTGCTTCAGAAGCCCAGGTTTTTTCAATCAATCATGTTTTTAACGCAATTAATAAAAAAATGATTGATAGACATCCGCATGTTTTTAATAAAACACAACAAGATATTAAAACTGCAGATGATGTGGCAACGCAATGGGAGCAAATAAAAGAACAAGCACAGCCTCAAAACATGAGCAAAGTAAATTCATTATTAAAAAAAGCATTAAAAAAACGATCTCTTCCTACTTTAAATTTTGCATCAGAAATTTCTAAAAGGGCAAAAGCAGTTGGCTTTAGCTGGCCACAATGCTCTCAAGTTTTTTCTGATGTGCTTTCAGAAGTTAAAGAGTTGCAGATAGAGCTTGAAGTTGAGCGTATCGACCCTGTGCGTGTGGTCGATGAAATTGGTGATGTGATTTTTGCGATGTCTAATCTCGTGCAGTTTCTTAAAGAAACAGCAGACGGATGTAGCCATTTTGATTTTGATTTCATTGTTCGTGCAGCAATAGAAAAATTTATCAATAGATTTTTTGAAATGGAAAAAATTATGCAAGAAAAAAATATGCAACTTACTTATGAAACTGCAAAACAACTCAGTTTGGATACTTGGAATGAGTTGTGGAGCAATGCTAAAAAAAGACGTTATTGTTGAGAGTAAAACCTTGCCAAAGATCGAATTGCGTAGCAAGGTTAGTAACCGTTGTAGTCAGAATTGATAAAGGATAAAGTATTATGGTCTTAAAAAATTTATTTGGAAAAAAACAGCAATCAAAAAAATTTGATAATGCACAGCATAGTGCAGATGCAAACTCATCTGAAGAACCGAGCGAAGCAGAAGGATCACAGCAACCAAGCGAGCCTGTTCCATCTGTCCATTTAGAGGCAGCAATGATTGAAAATGCGCGCTTAGACGCGCCAGAAAATAGAGCAAAAGTGTATCAAGAATTGTTGTTTTCCGATCTGCTTCTTGCATTATCCGATACCAATTCATCAGAAGAGTCTGAACAAAATCAAGTGGCTCAAGAAAACTCAAGTGTGAATGTTGCAATTTTGTCCAATGCCCAAGGTGTTCAATTTGCTGCTGCATTTACCAGTGCTGCTGCTGCTCGGAGATGGCGCTCAGAAGGTGGCCAATATGTTTCAATTCGTGGGCAAGATATTTTTAAGTTATTAGAGCCCAGCCCAGCTGAAGTGATTGTGATAAATCCTGGAAGCGCTCCATTTATTGTACTTAACAAACTGGAATACAAGCAACTTGCTATGGGGATTGTGCCACAAACCCAACGTAGCCCTGTTCAAGTTGCGGTTTCCAATGAGCAATCACCAGAGGCATCTTCTGAAGGGATGCAAATTGCATTTCCTCCAGACGTTTTTAACGAACTACAAAAGGAGCATGCGTTAAAAATTTTGAGCAATATTGAAAATGTTGAAGCAGCAGCTCTTGGTGCCATATTGCCGCCTCAAGCTCCTCAAGACTCAGGATGGTTGCGTACTGTTTTTTTAAGAGTCAATAATGTTGAAACAAATCAAGAAAAAATACAGACTTTTTGCATGGATATTCGTGACAAAATGAAACAAGATAACGACTTTTTTGTTGAAACCCAGTTTGAAGTTGGTGTCATGCCTGACCCTAATTTTTGGATGGCAATGCATCAAAATAAGTTTATTTTGCTCGATAAAAATCCGCCTAATATTACTGCTCCTGAAAATAATACAATGGAATCCTAAAAATTACATTGCGAAGGACTTTTCAACATGGAAAATGCAATTTTAAAAAGTGCCGCAGAACGAGCTGAACATCTTTCGCAAGCATTATTTTGGTATAAAGAATCTTTATATCAAAATGATGAATTTAAAAAAAATTTTTTACTTCTCAAGAATGAGCTTGTTGCATGTGCTCGGGAAAATCATTCTTCTAAGCACGTATTTTTTATTGCTGTTGGCAAGTCAGCGCAAGTTGCGCAGCTTGCTGTGTCGATGCTAGTGAGTGTTGGAATTCTTGCGCGTTTTGTGCATCCTACAGAAGCCTATCACGGTGATCTTGGTGTTGTAGGTAAAGGTGATACCGTTATTATTATTTCAAATAATGGAAAAAGTGCTGAGTTATTGCAATTGCTAGAAGGCTTGCAAGAGCGTCAGGTGGTTCTTTTTGCAATCACATCAAAACAAGACTCTCCGCTTGCAAAGGCGGCACAACATATTCTTTTAATACCACCTGTAGATGAAATGTGTCCTTTGACGCAAGCGCCAATTACCAGTACCGTCACATCTCTTGCGTTATGTCAGTTGCTCGTTGCTGCAACTGTTGAATTTCGTAACTACTCCATTGAACAATATGCAAAAAATCATCCTGGTGGCGCAATTGGTAAAAGAATTTTTCTTAAAGCAGATTCTCTTATGATTCGAGGAAAAGATTTGCCTTTGGTAGAACACAACTCTCTCTTTCAGCATGTTGTTTCTGTTTTTACAAAGTTTTCTAAAGCAGCGGTGTTGGTTGTCGATGGTGAAAGATTTTTAGGCTTAATTGCCGAAAAAGATTTGCGCAAGGCAATGGAAAAATATGGGCCTCGTGTTTTTGAATTGAATGCTGCTGAAATTATGAATCCTCATCCTACAATTGTTCCTCCAGGCTTATTGGCAATAGAAGCGTTGCAAATTATGAATTCAAAAACACCGTCATTTAATATTTTGCCAGTTGTAGACAAAAACGGTTATGCCGTAGGCTTGTTAAGAATGCTTGATTTTATTGCGGCAGGTGTTTGCTAATGTTTTATATTATTTTTTTTAATTTCTAACTTTTCTAGCGCATTTAAAGCTAGGGTTCTGATTTTAACATCTTGGTGATACTTTGAAAGCCATATGATTTCACGTTTGATGTCACCTCCTGCAACCTTTTGCATAATTGGAAATAAGCGAAACTCAACCCATGTTGGCTCGCGGCGAAAGCTGAGAAGCCAGGTTTGTGGGTTGTTAGCAACAATTTGAGCGATTTGATCAGAAAAGGTTTCGCGATATGAAGTTGTTGTGGCGGCAAAAATAATATTTAAATGGTTAAATTCTGTTTCTGATAATTTGGTTTTTCTTTTTATCGTTTCGTTTAAATAGCGATTCATTAAAATTGGCGTCCAAATTCTGACCATATCTGGATAACGAACGGTTTCGCCGCTTTTGGCAAGTAATCCATAATCATTTGGGCCTTGTAGCTGAGAATTATTTTTTTCACGAATTTCATGTGCGACACGTTTAATCCAGCTGTTTAATGCTTGGAGATAACCGGCTTCATTTGCGGCTTTTAATTTATCTATCCAACTACTTAACAAACCTTTATCAATTTCGCGTTCGATCACCATTGTTGCCTCTGGTATTTCAGCCAACAGAGCGAGAGAAAGAAAGCCTTGTTCTCCTGCTTTGGGGATAAAATCTTTTTCGGCCAAGATTTTTTTCATAAAATCTTGCAGAGCTTTTTTGCAACCAGGGAGTTTATGATCCTTTAATCCAGCAACCAGATGTTCTCGTGTTTGATCGATTGGAATGATATCTTGCGCCATTTTTTTTAAAAAATCGTTTTGTTCACTATAATTAGAACAAAAATTTGCAATAAATTCCTTAGGATTTTTAACGGCAGTCTTTTCTTCGGAAAGTGCGGTTGTTTCGGTTTCGTGTGTTGCAAATCCTAAAGAAGGAGTGGTGAGCATTAAAATATAAAAAAAATATCTTTTCATCATAAAATCTCCACGTTCCAGATAGTAGTTTGGTTTGAATTGTTTTTAAAAGTAAATATAATTTTTTTTGCTTTATTGTCTTCTTTCATTTTAACAGCAAACTCAGAAGCGGCATACATTTGATTATGATGTTCTAAATTTTTACTTTGATTAAAATTACCTTTAGTAAAAAATAAAGCAAAAGTTTTAAATGGGTTGTAATTGTATTCTTTAGCGTTTTCGATTGGAAAGCAAATACACACTTTTTTTTGAAATGTATCTTGCAGTTCAATTTCTAAGGCTTTAATACTTTGTACCACAAGACTCCTGTGAGTTGGAAATGTAATTTTTTCTAAACATAATAAAGGGATTAAGCTCTTTTTTAATGCTAAAAAGCGCTGTTGTGCAAGAAACCAAGAGACTCCAAGCCAAATTGTAAAGATTGCAAAAACAAAATGAAAAACAAAATTAGCAAGCAAAAAACTCTCCTTAACTTTACAAAATAGCCGTATATGTGCAAAATCAATTTTGCAAATTATTGCATAAGCTGCACCAAGCTTAGCAAATAGGGAGTATTTCCTAAATGGGTTCTGAAAACCATAAAAAACAACCTTCTCATGAAGATTATCCTCTACCTGAGTCTTCTGAAACTCCTTCCTCCGAGGACATAGAGAAAATAGCACAAAATGCTTATAAATCATTAATAGAAAAATGCCTTCAATATTTGGAGCCTGCAACTGAGCCTATATTAGCAAAAGCGTTTCAGTTTGCGCACAATCTTCATGCAGGACAAAGAAGAAAAAGTGGCGAACCTTATATTGTTCATCCTTTAGCTGTGGCCGAAATTCTTGCAGAATTTAAAATGGATGAAACATCATTAATAGCCGCTATCTTGCATGACGTGGTTGAAGACACCCATGTTTCTGTTGAAGAAGTCTCTAAAGAATTTGGTGAACATGTGGCTGCTTTGGTTGAAGGAGTCACAAAACTTGCAAAGGTTCAGTTTCGCTCCTCTCAAGAAAAAATGGCAGAAAACTTTCGCAAGATGATTGTAGCAATGTCTCGTGATATTCGAGTGATTATTGTAAAGCTTGCAGATCGTATGCACAATATGCGGACTTTACGGGCACTAAATCTTGAGAAAAGACAACGAATCGCAGAAGAAACCTTAGAAATTTATGCTCCTTTAGCGGGCAGACTTGGGATGTACAAGATAAAAGCTGAACTCGAAGATTTGTGTTTGAGAGAACTTAAACCTTCTGTTTATTATAGCTTAATAGCTCGTGTTGCACAAAAAAAAACCGAAAGAGATAAAATTATTGAACAAGCTCGAGATCATTTGGCTGCCAGGTTGCAAGAAGCAAATATTAAAGCAAAAGTTTATGGAAGAGCTAAACATTTTTATTCTATTTATCGAAAAATGTCTGACAAACAAATGGAGTTTGAAGACATCTATGATCTGTTTGCACTGCGTGTAATTGTGGAAACTCCTAACGAATGTTACGAAACTTTAGGAATTATTCATAATATTTATCGACCTGTGCCTGGGCGTTTTAAAGATTTTATCGCGATGCCAAAGGCAAATTTGTATCAAAGTTTGCACACCACGATTGTTGCTGCAAAGGGAGAATTATTAGAAGTTCAAATTCGAACTACTGAGATGCATCAAATTGCAGAAAATGGGATCGCAGCACATTGGACTTATAAAGAAAGAAGAAAAGATCCCAATGGCATGCAGTTTGATCATGCAGATTTTGAAAAATTTAAATGGTTAAAACAAATTGTCCGGCATCAAAAAGAACTTTCAGACCCCAACGAATTTTTAGAAGCTGTAAAAGTCGATCTGTTTGATGAAGAGGTATACGTATTTTCTCCTAAAGGTGATGTGTTTGAATTGCGTAAGGGTTCAACATGCCTTGATTTTGCATTTGCAATTCATACAGATTTGGGTTTACGCACCACTGGGGCAAAAATTAATGGTCGTATTGCGACGTTGCGTACCCGACTGCATAGTGGTGATGTGATTGAGTTGCTTGTCGGCAATAAAGTTCGTGCAACAAAAGATTGGTTAAATTTTATAACAACAACAAAAGCGCGAAACAAAATTAGAGCTTGGCTGAGAACAGAAGAGAGGAGTCAGTCTAAACAATTAGGGCAAGAAATGTTTGAAACTGAACTGTCTAAAAATGGTGCTAGTTTTGAAAAACTCCAAAAAAGCGGTGTGTTTCAAGAAATCAATAAAATTTTTAGTGTTGGCAGTTACGAAGATTTTATTTTGCAAATTGGATATGGAAAACTTGATGTTAAAACAGCTGTCCAAAAATTATTGCACTCAAGCCCATATGTAACAAAAAGCCCAGAACCTTTATTGTTGGTAGAAAGTCAGAAAACAATGCAGCAAGAGCTGCAAGAAGTCCGTTCTGTTCAAGAGGTTTTTAAACAAAAGCATAGTAAGTTTCAATCAAGTGGTGAAGATGCGATTTTTGTACAGGGTATGTCAGGAATTATTGTTCGTATGGCACGATGTTGCGAACCACTTCCGGGGCAACAAATTGTTGGGTTTGTTTCAAGAAGTCGTGGGGTGACGGTGCATGCCGCAAGTTGTCAATGGGCTTTGTCAAATGATCCTGCGCGGCGTGTTGATTGCTCGTGGAATATTGTGTCTGCTTCGTCGCATAATGTTCGGGTGCGTATTACTGCGCACGATAAACCAGGAATTCTGGCGGCTATTACAAAAACTGTTTCTTCGGCATATATTAATATAGCATCAATGGAGTGTTTTACCAATCCGCAAAGAAGAGCCGTTATTTTGCTAAAGTTAGAATTAAATGATATCCATCAATTAAAAGATGTGCTGCAAAAAATAGAAGCCGTTGACGGCGTTATTCATGTAGAAAGAACAATAGGGTGATTTTTTTAAAGTACCGCTCGTTACTTTTACTATTATTTTCAATAGCTTTAGAGCGTTTTGCTTATTATTTTGTTTCATTTGTGTTGCTGTACTTTATGATTACAACGCATGAGCTTGGGGGGATTGCATTTCCGCAAGATAAGGCATTAAAAATTGCCAGTATTTTTTCGATTGGAATTTTATGTGGTCCAATTGTTTTAGCGCCCGTGATTGATAAATTTCTTGGCTTATATAAAGCGAGTTTGTACGGCGGAATATGTTTAGTAATTAGTTATTTTTTTACAGCTCTATCGATGTTTTTATTTCCTAATTTTATTTTGATCGCTCTTATTTTTTGTGTGGTTGGTTGCTCTTTAATAAAACCTGCTTTGTTTGTTTTAGTAGGAAAATTATATCCGAATCATCACTTAAATCAAGATATTAGTTACATTGTATTTTTGCTTATTGGCAGTTCTGCTTCTTTTATATCTGCTTTTTTAGCGTCTAAATTTTTATATTCAACATTTTATTATAAATACATGTTTTTGTTTTCTAGTATTTTAATGTGTTGTTATACAGGAGTTGTTTATTTTTTAAACAAAAAAAATAAAGATCTTTTTTTAAAAGATAAAAATGATCAAAAATCACTTTCAATATTTTTAGTAACTTTAATTTATGTATTGTGTTTATTAATGGGACTTAATGGCGCAATGTTTAATAGAGTCATTTCGTTTTCAACTTCTTTGACATACTGGGGTGTCATCTTTTTAATAAGCGCAACTTTACTAATATTATGGAAAAATCTTGAAAATCAAAGAAAGACAATACGGTACTTTTACATTGTTGGCTGGTTTTTTATTTTCTTTTTTTTAATAAACATTTTTGTTAAAAATTTTGGCATTATTTCTTCTTATATTCCAGCCGTATTTTCTTCAATTGATACGCTCTTTAATTTTTTAATATTTCCTCTGTTTCTTTCTTTTTTATTTAGGTATTCAAACAAAAATTATTTAGCGACTTTTCAGGCAAGCGCATTTTTTATTTTTAGTGGTTCATCATTAGTTGCAAAAAAGCTATTTGAAAAACTAAATTTATCAACAGATCAAACTTTATGGTTATTGTCTTTTTCTGTTTTTGTTGCGATGTGTCTTCTCATTGGGCTTTTTATAAAACTAAAAAAACTTTCTGAACAAGAATTGCTTGAAAAAAATTCTTAAACAGAAAGCTACTTTTATTTTTTTCGAAGATTATTTTTTAATTTCAGGTTTTAAATGCGGGTCTGCTTGTGGCATTACTGATTTGACTTCAGACATATTGACCATTGGTAAAAATCTTACAAATAAACAGAATAGGTGAAAAAATAATCCAATTGAACCTAAAAATAATGCAATATCCCAAAAGCTTGCTGTAAAGAAACCCCAAGAAGATGGTATAAAAGTGCGACTGAGTGTAGTGACAATGAGCACAAAACGCTCTAACCACATTCCAATGTTAATGAGTATGGCCGCGATAAATAGCCACGCCACATTTTGGCGTACTTTTTTAAACCAAAACGTTTGTGGAATTGCGATATTTAAAATAACCATTGCCCAATATGCCCAGCCATAAGGACCATTAATCCGGTTCCAGTTCCAAAATCTCTCGTAAGGGTTACCACTATAAAATATGGTAAAAAATTCGATAATATAGACGTATGCCATAATGATACTAGTAAAAAGTATAAATTTTGCGCAGATATCAATGTGTCTGTCTGTCACCAAATCTTTAAAATTAAAAATGGATCGAACCATAATCAAAAGATTTAAGCATAAACAAAACCCAGAGAAAATTGCACCAGCAATAAAGTAAGGTGGAAATATTGTTGCATGCCAACCTGGTATAATAGAGGTTGCAAAGTCTAAAGACACAATTCCTGCGGTAGAAAACACGGCTGGAGTTGCAATACCTGCAAGTAAAATACATGCCCTTTCGTAGTTTACCCATTGTCTTGCAGAACCAATCCATCCCAATGCGAGAAGTCCGTAAGCAAACTCACCAATTTTTGATTTGGCATTGTCACGGAGTGTTGCAAAGTCAGGGATCATGCCAACATACCAAAAAATAAGACCTATGCTTAAATACGTATTCACAGCAAATACGTCCCATTCGAGAGGGCTTTTAAAATTTGGCCACATTTCCATTTGGTTAGGAAGTGGAAATAACCAATAGGCAAACCAAGGGCGTCCAATATGAACAGCAGGAAAGATGGCTGCTGCCATCACCGCAAAAATTGTCATCCCTTCTGCAAGGCGGTTTATCGAAGTGCGCCATTTTTGTCTAAACAAAAGAAGGATTGCAGAAATCAGAGTTCCGGCATGTGCAATTTCAATCCAAAAAACAAAATTGGTAATATCCCAAGCCCAATCAACTCTGTTGTTGTTACCCCAAACTCCAATTCCTTCCCAAAATAAATATCCTAAAGAGATGAGAAGCAGAGCAACACCTAAGCCAGAAATAAAAAAAGTGATATACCAACCTGGTCCAACTTTGCGACCAGCAAGTGACGCTACAGTTTGTGTTACCATATGAAAAGAAGGATCTTTTCCTGTGACGAGAGCAGGTCTTTTGTGAGCGGAGTCATTGCTCTGATGTTCAATCGAATGTTCCATGGTTCACCTGTATTAAATATAGGTCAGAAATAAAAAAACCAAGTGAGGTTTAACGAATTTGCACTATGGGATCAAGCATACTTGAAAATTTATCAAAAAAACACTTCACATAGGCTTTTCAACAATTTATTGTCATTTGCGTAGAAGAACATTAATATTTTTTGTTTTTCGTTAATTTAAGTTAAGGATTCTATGCAACGAATAGATGCGTCAAAGCTCATATGTGCACTTTTGTCTCCAGAAGTAAATTTCACAATAAAAGTTATTCTGAGCGATAATCCGATTTATAAAAAAATTGTTGAAGAAAAAATATTTCAGCATTCAAAAAAAATGCCTAATCTATTTTATGGCAAAAGTGCTGTTGTGGAATATGTTGAATATGCAGCAACAGGAACTTTATTTTTTGCACAACAAAGTAGCATTGTTTGTTTGCCCGAAAAGTTGACTGCAAAACAGTGGGAAGAAGAAAAAATACATTTAAGTCGCTTAATTTTGCCTTTAGAATCTTCGGCATATTTTTTTGCAGCAACAAGTTATCGCAATATCATTAAAGAAACAGATTTTAAAAATTGTGGTTCTGTCTTTTTATGTTATGAGCCAAGTGATGCAGAATTATTCAAAGCTGTAGAACAATTAGCCTCTCGTTATTCTTTTATTGCTTCTAAAGGCTCTCACGACTTATCTACTATTGTGCATAGTGCGATAGAAGCATATTCTGGAGACTTAGTAGCATGTGATATGCATTTTTCGCAAATGGCGAGGTCTAGTCTTAATTTTGCCGATGTTTTTATTGGTAGTCCAAATATCAATGGGTTTCATGTCGTGGATGCAATTGTGAATGGTGATCCTTATTTGATTGAATTGCGTTTGCAACAATGTGAAGCATGTGGTGAAGATGCAACAAGTGTTTTTATGGCGTTGGTGTATTTTTTAAAACAAGTGTGTGCAGTGGCTTCGAGTTTAGAAGATACAAAAAATCATAAATTGGCATTTGAGCAAGCGAAAATTCCATTTCCAGCGCAAGCTCGTATTCAAAAAGCGTTAAAACAATTACAAAAAGAAAAATTGGTAGAATTTTTTTCGAGTTCTGCAAAAACTGAACTTATGCTTAGAACACAAAAAAATGCGCACAAATGGTTGGCCGCAGAGCTGATAAAATGGTTAAAGAATTTTTAATTAATAATACTTTTGGCATTTTTAATCACAGTGTTTTTATCGAGTGAGAGTTTACATCCTAAGAAAAATACGCAAATGCTAAAGACAACTGCGATTGAGTTACTTTGCAAAATGCTAAGCGTATTTAATTCGTTATGAAATTTAGAAAAATAATTGATCATTGTAAATCCAAAAATAAATATTCCTATCCAAGAAGCATTTTTGAATTGTTGTTTTTTAAATATTTTTTTACTTTTTTTGTAAGAAACTAAGGCATAAATAAAGGCAACAAAAGTTAAAATAATACTTAACTGTAATAAAACTTTAAATCCAATCCAATGCGTCATCAAACCGCAAACACAAAATGCAATGATTGAAATAACTTTATAAAAAGGTAGCAAAAATTTTCGTTTTGCTTCAGGAAATTTTTCGCGAAGCACAACCAGAGAAATAGGGGCAATAGACAGAGCTACCAAATACGAAGAGGTTAAAAATTTTACCATTTCTTTCCACCCTGGAAAAGGAAAAATTAATATAAGCCCTACAAAAAAACAGATCCATACAGATCGTTCTGGGCTTCCATATTTGTTGAGATGCGAAACAAAGGGAGGTGCTGCTTGAGTTTTTCCAAGTGAATACATCACTCTTGATGATGCCGTCGCCATAATGAGGGCTGATCCAAAGGGAGAAATAATTGCGTCTAAGTAAAGCATAAAACTTAAAAAAACAAGACCTGCTGCAAGAGTAAGACTCAAAAATGGTCCTAAGTCGCCATAAAAACTTAAATTTTTCCAACCTTGGGAAAGCTCAGATTGTGGAATTGCAAAAATAAATGCAGTTTGAATGATTGTGTAAAAAAAAGTTACAAAAATAACGGCCCCTATTGTAGCAATTGGAATATTTCTTTTAGGATTTAAAGTTTCGCCAGCGAGTAAAATTCCTGATTGAAAGCCGCCAAATGCAAAAATAATTCCACCTACAGATAAGCTTGTCATGATCCCTTGCCAACCATACGGAGCAAATGTGTTAATTTGAAGAGTTTCTGTTAAATTAATTTTTGAATTAAACAGTAAAGCTAAAGAAATAATGAGAGGAATTAATACTTTCCAAGCAGTGGTTGAAATATTTGCTTTACTAAGTAATTTTGTGCCAAATTTATTTAAATGTATGATTAAAAATAAAATACAGCCAGTTGCGAAATAGCCATAAATTGATAATTCATTGCTATTTAAACTATTTTTAGTAACTAAAATTGGAAAATAATAACTTGCATACTGAATCACAGCCAATGACTCTATTGGAGGAATTGTAACAAAGCATAAAAAATAAATCCAACCCGTAATAACTCCCGTAAATCTACCATGAGTTAAAAAAGAATAACTCGTTAATCCTGTGTTAACAGAAAACATTGAAGAAAGTTCTGCAAAGACCAAAACAATAAATATGAAAAAAAAACCTGCAAGCAGCCAAGAAATTATTGCTGCAGGGCCGGCCATTTGTGCTGCGTACAATGGTGCAAAAAGCCAGCTTGAGCCAATCATACTGCCAACAGAAGCGGCAGTGATACCAACTAATCCAATAGTTCTTCTTGGTTGCATTAAAATTTATCCTTAACAGTTCAAAAAACAGAGTATTATAAGATATACTAGTATGGTAATATTTGTCAAATTGCATATGTTGCAAAAAGGAATTATATTTAATTTTAAGAGTTTTTAAATAATAAATAATTTTTTTTTAATAATTAAGATGTGTTCTCAAATTTTGATTTTTTTATTAAAATAACACTGTGCACCATTTTTGGTTTAAATTAGCAGCTAAAAAGCTGTTCAAAAGTAATTAAATAGTTTTTATTTTGTTACATTTACACTAAACGTTTCTTTGATGTTTGGATAGCGCTTCATACGCAAAGTAAAAGAGTAAGTAGTTTTATCATAACTATCATATATGTATGGTAATTTAAAATTAAATGAAGTCGAACCCTCACGATCTTGATTTGAGTTTAGTTTAATAATCTTTTTGTCTTCATCTAAAATTTCAAAATCTTCAGCATTATTTGCAAAACTATTTTGGTTTCTATCCAAAAATTTTACTAAATTAATTTTAAAATTTGTCGTTTTAGAGCCAGCTTTTACATTTAAGATTTCTTCTGAAATAGGATTTTTTGGCTTCAATATAAATTCTGGGCTTGCTACTGCATTCAAAGTAATATCATGAATTAATTTTTGATATTTAATAATAAACATAGTTGTTTCACCCACTCGTGGAGTTGAGTAGTAGTTATTATTGTATGCACAAATTTTTCTTTTTTCAGGAAACAAGGTAAAATTCTTTGCTGGGGCGAGACTTACAGTATACCAATTTTTTCCAGTGATATCATACTTTTTATCGTTAAGATCTGTGGCAATAACTTTGTAATCAACACATGTTCCAATTGGAATTGAAATATCAGTGGTAGTTGTATTGTTATAAACTACATTAATAGATTTAATTTCTGGAGAGTTTAAATTTTTGTCTTTTTCTACAACATAAATAGTAAAAGGTCGCTCCACATTGAGAGCATCTTCATTCACACGCAAGCTCAAGTCATAACGACCATGAGGATAATCGCTGGGTACTTCAAAGGAAAAAAAAGCACCATCCGAAGGGTCTACTGACTCATTTGTTATTTTTATTGAAAATCTTACAAAATACTCACTTTCGATATGCTTGCCAACAATATAAATTTTATCGGAAGAGATTAAATACCTATTATGATTTATGCTATTGTCATACACTACAATTTTAAAATTATCTGGGTTGCCCCCTGCAGGCACGTAAAAAGAATTTGATTTTTTTAAAATTTGATCTTGCGAATATAGATTTTTGGGTGGGAATTCATCCATAATTTCTGTAATGCTTGGAGCTTTTGATGTGACCTCAATTTCGGCAAAAATTTTGCCTGACCCTTGATCAAGAACATCAAGAACAAGCTGAGCTTTAGAGTGAATGGGTGCTGGTTTTCTATGAACATCGTTGTTTGTTTTATATGCGCACAGCTTTTGCAAGTTTCTATCGAGAGTAAAATTATTTCCTTTATCAATCAATTCTAAATGTTGATTTATATTATCTAAAGGAGAAATGATTTGGTATGTGCTACAGGTACCAGAAGGAATGTGCTCATATTGAAAGGAAATTTTAGTATTATTTAAATCAATAATTTCTCTTTTATTTCTTTTAAGATTGGGGTCAAAGCCAGAATATTTTGAATTTTTGTCATCTTTAATATTACAACTTATGTTTGTTAATAAAAGAGCAAGTATAGAGCCTATAAACATGCATTGGTACTGAAACATACTGTTTCCTCTGCTAAAATATTTTTTTTTAGATATAATAAAAACAACCCATATCATTTAGAGTAAAATAAAATATATCTTAAAATTTTTTTTATTTATTTTAATAAAAGCAATTTAATTTTTAACAATTAAATAAAATCTTGAAGGTTATTAAATTTAGATGCTATAAATATATTGTTTTTTATCATTAAAATGTCTTTAATTATTACAATATATTTAAAATTTATTATTTTATTATTCTACAGCAGTATCTTCACGAACAGGCACTTGTTGTTGTTCTGCGCCAAGAGGTACTACAGGAGCCTCATCAGGAGCAGGCACTTGTTGTTGTTCTGCGACAAGAGGTACTACAGGAGTCTCATCAGGAGCAGTCACTTGTTGTTGTTCTGCGACAAGAGGTACTACAGGAGTCTCATCAGGAGCAGGCACTTGTTGTTGTTCTACGACAAGAGGTACTACAGGAGTCTCATCAGGAGCAGGCACTTGTTGTTGTTCTGCGCCAAGAGGTACTACAGGAGCCTCATCAGGAGCAGGCACTTGTTGTTGTTCTGCGACAAGAGGTACTACAGGAGTCTCATCAGGAGCAGGCACTTGTTGTTGTTCTGCGCCAAGAGGTACTACAGGAGCCTCATCAGGAGCAGGCACTTGTTGTTGTTCTGCGACAAGAGGTACTACAGGAGTCTCATCAGGAGCAGTCACTTGTTGTTGTTCTGCGACAAGAGGTACTACAGGAGCCTCATCAGGAGCAGTCACTTGTTGTTGTTCTGCGACAAGAGGTACTACAGGAGCCTCATCAGGAGCAGGCTCTTGTTGTTGTTCTGCGACAAGAGGTACTACAGGAGTCTCATCAGGAGCAGTCACTTGTTGTTGTTCTGCGACAAGAGGTACTACAGGAGCCTCATCAGGAGCAGGCACTTGTTGTTGTTCTGCGACAAGAGGTACTACAGGAGCCTCATCAGGAGCAGGCACTTGTTGTTGTTCTGCGACAAGAGGTACTACAGGAGCCTCATCAGGAGCAGGCACTTGTTGTTGTTCTGCGACAAGAGGTACTACAGGAGTCTCATCAGGAGCAGTCACTTGTTGTTGTTCTGCGCCAAGAGGTACTACAGGAGTCTCATCAGGAGCAGTCACTTGTTGTTGTTCTGCGCCAAGAGGTTCTACAGCAGTATCTTCACGAGCAGGCACTACTTCGACTGTGACAAGAGGTTCGGGAATAGGCACTACTTCGACTGTGACAAGAGGTTCGGGAATAGGCACTACTTCGTCTGTGACAAGAGCATCTAAAGGTGGCAATGACGTTTCAGGTGCTCGATTGCAAAGAAGGGAACCACCCTGATTGCATGTTAAGGGAGCCACTTTATGAGCCAGCGACGAAGGTGAATCGTCTATAAAAAAATGGGTACAAGAAAATTGATTTCGTAACAAGTTTCTAGTCTTTTTTTGTTATTTTAAGCTTTTCTCTATAAGAACCTCCTTTTAGTGTAATTATTTGACTAGGATTTCGTAATCTATCAACAATTGCTTCTGCAATGACAGGGTCTTCAAACAATTTAATCCAACCATCAGGATGAACCTGTGAAGTTACAATTGTAATGCTTTTTCTTTGACGTTCTTCAAGAATATCAAGTATGATACCCGCTTCTTCATGGTTATATTGCCGTAAAGCAAAATCATCAAATATTAAAATTTCTTTCTTCGTTATTGTTTTTACCCAAGCAAGATATTTTCCAGAAGCTTTTGTTGCAATGGCTTCTTCAAGAAAAAAGTTGACTGAAGAAAATAGAACTCCTGAACTTTCTTGGCATGCACGGCGCCCTATCCCTATTGCTAAATGAGTTTTCCCTTCGCCTGTTTTTCCAAGAATAATTAAATTTTCTCGATTATGTAAAAAAGAAAGTTGAAATATTTCTTTCATTTTTGCTTTTGAGATACCTCTGTCAAAAGACGCATCCCAGTCTTCTAAATCAATACGATGGCGAAATCGTGCTATGGATTCTAGGCGCTTGTTTAATTTATTTTTCCTAGAATTTGCCTCGTCTGACAATAACAGCGATAAAAATTCAGATGGACTTAGATTTCCTGATTCAAACTCCGCGCATCTTCTTTCCATATTTTCTAAAAATCCAGGTAAACGTAATTTTTGTGCTAAGTTTTTGGCTTGTTGGAACATATTATTTCTTTCTAATTAATTGAATATCTTTTCTTTGCTTTGATGAAGATGGATTGTGTTTAGTGTACGGATTGGCGCTTGCGTTGCTCTTGGCTTTGCCCCTCCATTTACATGAAAAATACAACAATCAGTTATATATGAGAGACGGTAAATTTTATGAGAAAACGCCATTTTTGCTGCATATTCCATATCTTCTTTGTTAAATTTATTTGAATACACTAGTCTTAACATCCCTTGTACAGGACGTAAAAAGCGCAAAGGGTGACTTTGTGAAAATAAAAAATCAATCAACTTATACGTGTTTTCTCCTATTTTTTTAGCCTCCAATTTTGCTTTATTGATATCAAAGCTGAGGTAACGTTGTTTTTCTTGAGGCCAATGACCAGGATCGGTTGATGACTTTCCTATTCCTTTTATTTTTTTATGTGAAGATAAAAGCTCTCCATTTGAAGAAAAAACTTCTAAATAATTCTTTGAATATCTAACTCTAACTTCTTTGCCAGCAAAGTGAAATGGAACTGAGTAAAAATTTTTTTCCACTTGAATATGGCAATCAGGATGAACCTTTGCTATTTTCCAATTAAACAATTGAAATTTTTCCGCAGGAACAGCCTTTAAATAAGGTTCTTCTGTACTAAATCTTTCTTTCCTTGATACACCATAGTCTTTCATAATAGAGTTGTTGAATTCTTTCAAAAATATTTTAAAATCCTGATTGAGTTCAAATAAAGTTTGATACTTTTTATTTCTGACACGCTGAAAAAAAGATTTTTGAATATGATGAATATTGCCTTCAACAGAAGCTTTATCTCTTGGTTTATATGGCCTTGCTGGTAAAACTGCAAAACCTACATGGTTTGCATATTCACAAAATGATTTATTGCAATCAGGGTCATAGCGATGTGCTTTGCTTACAGCACTTTTTAAATTATCAGGCACAGTGTAATCTGTTACCCCTCCAAAAAACTCCCAAGTTTTATCATGCAATTCAATAAAAGTTTCTAGCTTTTGATCTAATGTAAACTCTGCAAAAGTGTATTGACTAAAAGGCAGTGTTGCGACAAATAAATGAGTTTTAATAACCTCACCAGTTAGTTCATCAAAAATCTGGATACCATCACAAAAATCAACATAAGTTTTTTCTCCTGGTTTATGGATTATTCTTATTGAAATGTTTTGCCTTTTTAAGCCGTATAGTTTTCTAAAAAATCTCCAAAAGCTAAAATAACTAATGGTGGGTTTGAGTTCTTCATAAAGAACCTTATAGCTAATTCCCTTACCCAATTCTTTTAATACGAGTTCAATATCAATTTCTTGAGCCCAGTTAGGTATATCGTCTGGATTAAGTTTGTCATTTGGAGAATGAGTTTGATATTGAGTGTTTTTGTTTAGACATTCTTTATGCAAATTTTCTTGAAGATATTTCTTGACTGTCTTTCTCGACATATGAAGACATCGTGCAATTGTCCTAATGGAACGCCTTTTTTCCCGCATTTGCAGGATTTGCCCCAACTTTTCCATACTAACCCGTCCTTTTCTTCTCATTAGGCTCACCTCCTTGCCTAAGAGCTTTGCAAAAAAGACGAATCGCTGGCTATAAAAAAATGGTCCCCTTAATTTGCAATCGGAGTGGTACCGCTTAGTGCAATTTGCATGGTCCCCTTAACGTGCAATTAAGGTGGTTCCGTTAACATGCAATTGCTATGGTCCCCTTAATTGCAATCGGGGTGGCGCTCTTTAATGCAATCGGCCATTCAGGGTCTGAAGATTTGGAAGCCGTATCTTCTTGTCCTGATGCTTTTTCTAGGTTTTCTGTGGCGATGAATTTAGCAATAAAATCTTTACCTGCATGACTAATTTTAAATTGAGTTTCATCTCCTGCTTTTGGTAGGTATTTTGAGCCATATTTTTCATAATATGCACAAATTTTCATGTCTTCAGTGAGAGTAAAATTTGTAACTTGTGAATTAATATTTTTAATAAGCCAATTTTCATTAGTAATATTATAGACAATTTGGTCGGTACTAGTTTCGGCGGTGACGAGCAAATCAATACATTTACCTTTTGGAATATTAAAATTATGATTTAATCTAAATTGTTGTAAGGATTTAATTTGTATAGATTTGATTGTTGTAGGGTCTAATTTTTTTTCATCTACAACTTTAAAACTGTAACTTTTCTTTATATTGGGAAACTTATTAGAATTTAATATCACATTATAATTTCCAAGAGGAGTACTTTTGGGTACATTAAAATAAAATAAAATAGGATTGGTTTTTTCGACAGCTTTTATTTTTAAGTCAGAATCTTCTCCGTCTTTAGTTATGCTAATTTGAATGTTTTTTTCAAAATTTTGTAAATTTTTAACTTGAGAATCTGTTTTTGCTGGTGTATCGAAGCCATAAAAAAAACCTGAATCACTGCCTGCAGCGACAATAGTTGGTACATTATAAAGAGTGTAACCAACTCTTAATTTAGGTTCTTCTTTTTGATTATTTTCTTCTTGAATCTTTTTTCCTTTAGTATTATTTTTAGAACTAGAATCTGGCGCTTTACAACCTATATTTATTGATAAAATGGCAAGTATAGAGCCAATAAATATAAATGGGTACTGAGGCATACTGTTTCCTTTGCTAAAATATTTTGTTTTTTGTCGATATAAGAAAAATCGCTCATATCATTTAGAGCGAAACGAAATATATCTTAAATTTTTTTTTTTATATGTTTTATTAAAAAAAAATAAATATTTTGAAAAATCACTATTAAATTAAAACAAATTTACATTTAATAAATATTAAAAAATATTTATTAAATAAAAAAATCTTGTCTAAAACTTAATTTTAACATAAAATTAAAAGTAACTTATATTTTAACAATTAAATTAAAATCTAAAAATTATTAAATTTAAGTTCTATAAATATATTGTTTTTTAATCATTAAAAAAATGTTTAATTACAAATTAAGACTTAAATAAGTTTTTAAGAACAAAAAAAATATTTTCTTTTCTTTCTTTTAGGCGACGTGCATAATAAGCTTGCCACTCTTGGCCATAGGGAACATAAACAGTCATGTTATGGCCACTTTTACGTATTTCAGTCCAGGTTTTTTCTCGCATACCATAAAGCATTTGAAATTCATATCGATCTTTAGGTACTTTATTGGTTTCTATAAATTGACTGCAAAAATCAATAAGTTTGTCGTCATGGGTTGCAATGCAAACGCGATTGCCTCTAAGCAAAAGTTTTTGAATTAATATCTTATAATTTTCAACAACCAGCGACATTTTTTGATAAGCTTTTTCTGGAGATTCTTTGTAGGCGCCTTTGCATAATCTAATTTTTCCATTTGCAGAAAGCACCCGGTTTATATCTGCTTCTGTTCTATATAAATACGCTTGTAAAACAATTTCAGGACTTTTGTATTCTTTTGCAACACGTTCATACATGGCAATGGTTCTTTCAGTATAATTGGAACCTTCCATGTCTAGAGCAACACGAATATTGTTAGAATCGGCTAATTTTAAAATTCTGCAAAGATTTTCGTAGCAAAAATTATTATCAATATCTAAACCCAGTATTGTCAGTTTGATTGAAACGTAACAGTCTAATTTTTTTTCTGATATTTTTTTAATGACTGTTTCATATTCTTCCAAAAATTTTAATACTTGATTTTTTTCTTTGACGTTTTCTCCTAAAACATCAAGTGTGACAGAAATATGATTTGCATTGAGTTTTTCTACTACTTTTAAGGAATCTTCATAATTTGAGCCTGAAATAAATCGTTTGGCATAAAACGGTACGCTTCCCATAAAATGACCCTCATCATTTTTTTAATAAAAAAAACAGTACAAGTTCTTTTTTACAATAAATTACAGGAATAATAAATTTATAGAATTTTAATTGTGAGGTTTTTTTTGACTATTATTGAGTTCAAATATTAAAGAATTGATGCGTTTAACGCTCAAATTTATATTTTGCATTCTTGTTTGTACTTCTTGTTCATCTTTGTAAGCCAAACAATTGTAAGGTAATTTGTTTTTTAAAATATTATCAATATGTTTTTTATTTTTAGATTCTTTGAGATTTTTATAAAATTGAAAATCAATTACATTTTTGTGTTTGTGTTCTATACTCATTTTTTATAATTCACTCTCTGGTTAAGAATCAAAATAAAATTTAATAATTATTTCAAGAAAAGTTAAAATAGTTTAAATTATCTTGAAATAATCAAATTATTTAATTCGGTAGCTTTTAATTACGTTTTTATTTGCCTGTTCTCTTTCTTTGCGCAGCCTTTCTTGATTTGCTTTATTGCGCTGTACTTGAACGTCAAATGGAATTTTGTAAGCTTCTGTAACTGTTTGGTTATCTTGTAATTTATTGTCTTTAATGGTTTTTTTGGAGAAGAAGTCAATCACATCACCCATGGTCTTTATCCCTTATAAAAAGTGTTCAATTTTTTTAAAGCACATTGTATGCCAACTTTGCTACTAGTAATAACAGTTACTTAAAACAACGCTGAAATGGCAGTGTCTAAAAGCAATGCACCAGTTGCTTATAAATTGAGCTAATAAAATTTATTGAGAGTTACAAGCAATAGCTGATATTTTGTGCAATTTATTTTAAGTATTTATAATTATAAGGTTTAATTTTGTAAAAAAATTTGATAAGAATACTTTGATTTTTAAATAATGGTTTAAAACCCCTTTTTTATTAGAAGTTTTGTGTACTGTTACAATACTGTTTAAGTATTATACAGTTTAAATATTTTAATTGTTTTATTTACATTTAAATAAAGATCAGTTATAACTTATTAGTTTCAAATGTCATTTCGTAGCTAAATTGCGTGCCAGAATTTTATTAGGAGATGCCTTATGAAAAACGTTTACTTTTTTGGTGATGGATTGGCTGAAGGCAATGCCACAATGAAAGCAGAGCTTGGTGGAAAAGGAGCAAATTTAGCAGAGATGACTTTGCTTCGCTTGCCAGTTCCGCCTGGATTTACGATTTCAACTCAGGTCTGTCTCCAGTATTTAAAAAACGGCGAGAAAATTCATGAAACCGTGCAAAAGGAAATTTACCAAGCGTTAAAAAAAATAGAAGAAACTATGTGCTTAGAATATGGGGACGCTCTTAATCCACTGCTTGTCAGTGTGCGCTCTGGAGCAAGAGTTTCAATGCCAGGTATGATGGACACAGTGCTTAATTTAGGAATAAATTCTAGCAACGTTGATGCATTAGCCAAAAAATTCAATAATCCAAAGTTTGCATATGATTCCTACCGTAGATTGATTCAAATGTACTCACAAGTTGTAAAAAATATAGAACCTCATCGCATGGAATATATTTTTGAATCGCTTAAAAGACAAAAAGGCTATTTGGAGGATTCTGACTTACAACTCGAAGATTATAAACAGTTAATAAGCCATTACTTAGATGTTTATCAAAATGAGGTGGGATCTCCTTTTCCACAAGACCCGATGGAGCAACTATGGACAGCTATTGGCGCTGTATTTAAAAGCTGGAATTGTGCCCGGGCAAAGAAATATCGAGAAATTCATAATATTTCTGATGATTGGGGTACGGCTGTTAATATTTGTGCCATGGTTTTTGGGAATTTAGGCAATGAATCAGGGACTGGGGTGTGTTTTACGCGTGATCCCTCCACAGGTGAAAATATTTTTTACGGAGAATACCTCACAAACGCTCAGGGAGAAGATGTTGTGGCAGGGATTCGTACCCCAAAAAATCTTGAGCTATTGCAAGAAGAAATGCCAAAAGTTTTTAGTCAGTTAGAAGATGTAAGACACAAACTAGAACTGCATTACAAAGATGTTCAAGATATTGAGTTTACAATTCAATCGGGAAAGTTGTTTATCCTGCAAACAAGAAATGCCAAACGCACAACTCAAGCCGCTTTAAAAATTGCAATCGATTTTGCCAAAGAAGGCATAATCACAAAACAAGAAGCCTTACTAAAGATCAAACCACATGATTTAGAAAAATTACTGCATCCTACTCTTGATCCGAGGGCGCATAAACACATTATTGCAAAAGGTTTGCCAGCATCACCTGGCGCAGTTTCAGGAAGAGCTGTTTTTTCGGCGCTTGATGCAGAAAGCTGGGCTGCGCGTGGTGAAAAAGTCATTTTAATAAGAGATGAAACATCTCCAGAGGACATTGGTGGGATGTATGTTGCTGAAGGTTTTTTAACGGCACGAGGAGGGATGACCTCTCATGCCGCAGTTGTTGCAAGGCAAATGGGCAAATGCTGTATTGCTGGGTGTTCTGTTTTGAATATTTCTGCAATAAACCGATTTTTTAGCGTCTCTAACATTGAGGTATTTGAAGGAGATTGGCTTACTTTAGATGGCTCTTCAGGTGAAGTGATGCTTGGCAAAGTTGAAACGCAGGATGCCGAAATGAGTCCTGAGTTTCTAACCTTTATGGATTGGTCCAAAGAGTTTCGTACATTAAAGGTTAGAGCCAATGCTGATTCTCCCCGCGATGCGCAGTATGCAAAAAGCTTTGGGGCAGAGGGAATCGGGCTATGTCGAACAGAGCATATGTTTTTTCATGAAGCACGACTCCCTATTGTTCGCCAAATGATTTTGGCAAAAAACTCGTTAGAAAGAAAAGAGGCGCTAGTGAAGTTGTTGCCTTTTCAGCGAGATGATTTTGTAAATATTTTGAGTGCGATGGAAGGCAAGGAAGTCACAATTAGATTGTTAGATCCTCCATTGCACGAATTTTTACCACTTACTGATAAAGATATGATGACCTTATCAAACCAGTTAAGCCTTTCTATTGATGAAATTAAACATAGAGTGCGTAGTTTAAAAGAAGCAAACCCAATGCTTGGGCATAGGGGATGTCGGTTAGGAATTTCGCACCCCGAAATTTATGAAATGCAAGTGCAAGCAATTGTTGAGGCTGTTGCAGAATGCAAATTATTAAGTAAAAAAGTATTTCCTGAAATCATGATTCCACTTGTTGGTGCCGCAGAAGAGTTGTTGTGGTTAAAACAAAGACTCATGAAAATAGCGCCCAATTTGCCATTTGGAACAATGATTGAAGTGCCTAGAGCGGCGCTAACCGCAAAAAGCATTGCGCGTTATGCCGATTTTTTTAGTTTTGGTACAAACGATCTCACCCAAACTACTTATGGTTTTAGTCGCGATGATTCGACGTCTTTTCTTAAGGTTTATAAAAATGAAGGCATTATTCCTGAAGATCCTTTTGCGATTCTTGATCAATTAGGAGTTGGAAAACTAATTGAAATTGCTTGTATGGAAGGTCTATCTGCGAATCCAAATTTAAAGCTTGGTATTTGTGGAGAGCATGGAGGAGATCCAACGAGCGTCGCATTTTTTCATTTGCTAGGATTGCATTATGTGAGCTGTTCCCCATTTCGTATTCCTGTTGCTATGTTGGCTGCTGCGCAATCGGCAATTCAAATAGGTGTGCAAAATAACACAGAACTTCACGGTTACTTTCAGCAACAAAATAATATAAATGTTTTAAATACAGCTTTAAATTGATTTGTAAATTTTATAGATATTAAAAAATTAGATAAATTGCTATGAATTAAAGCGAATATATTTCAATTTGCTAGTATAAGTGAGTTTTTGCAATATTAATAACTTTTGTTTTTATAAATTTTTTAAATCATTTTTTTATTTCTCTTAATTTTATGTTATTAGGGGTAGGGTTTTGCTCAGAGGTATCCTTTAATTTATTTTAATGAGGTTTATAAATGGCTAACAACGCAGTAAAATACTCACAGCCAGCTGGGTATCAGGAGTTAAACAGTAGCCAGGGAAATAGGCTTGCCATTGGTGTTGTTTCAACGTTATTTTTTTTATTTGGCTTTATAACCTGTTTAAATGATATTTTAATTCCTCATTTAAAAGAAGTTTTTGCATTAAGTTACACAGAGTCAATGTTAATAAACCTGCTTTTTTTTGGTGCTTATTTTGTTTTTTCTTTACCAGCAAGTAAACTAATTACTAAAATTGGTTATAAGAACAGTTTTATAGTAGGACTATTATTAACTGCAATTGGTTGTTTTTCTTTTGTGTTTGCTGCAAAAATTGCTATTTATTATGTTTTTCTTTGTGGATTGTTTGTTTTAGCTTCTGGTGTTGTTACTTTACAAGTGGCTTCAAATCCTTATTTAACTATAATTAGTACCCCTAAAAATGCGTCAAGTACCTTAATTTTTGCGCAAGGTTTAAATTCATTAGGGACCACATTAGCTCCAATTCTTGGTTCAAGTCTCATTCTTGCAGTTGCTGTTTTGCCTGCTGATGTGTTGCAAAATATGTCTCAACAAGAAATTGCAAACTATCACGTTGCTCAAGCTTATTCTGTGCAAAAACCATATTTATATTTAGCATGCTCCGCTATTTTAATTGCAATTATAATGTCTTTTTTTAAATATCCAAAAGACCGTGTGCAAGAAAGAACTGTAAAAGCGAAACATCAAATTCAAGATGCTGCATCCATAGAAAAATTTAATATTTTTAATTATCCTAAATTGGTTTTGGGTACTATTGCAATTTTTGTATATGTCGGTGCAGAGGTTGGAATTGGGAGTCTCATGGTGAATTATATTTCACAATCACACGTTGGTAATTTTGATCTGAAAACGGCCGGTTTTTTAGTCACTCTTTACTGGGGTGCTGCAATGGTTGGGCGTTTTATTGGTTTTTATTTTGCACTTAAAAAACCAACTCATAAAATTCTTTTTTTCCATGCTATTATGGCGTTGTTTTTAGTTACTTGTACAATATTTGGTAGCGGTTATTTTGCGATAGTTTGTGTTCTTGCAGTTGGTTTTTTTAATTCTATTATGTTTCCTTCAATTTTTGTATTAAGTACACAAGGCTTAGGCAAGTTTGTTGAAAAAGGTTCCGGAATTATTTGTATGGCAATTGTTGGTGGTGCTGTTATTCCTATGCTGCAAGGTATAATTGCAGATAATTTAAGTTTAAATGCAAGTTATTTTGTGCCGTTACTGTGTTACCTTTACATTGCTTGGTTTGCAATGAAAGTGAAATCCGAAGTGTCTTTAAAGCATTGATATTCTCCTTTCTTTCTTTGCCGGTTAACGTATTGGCAATCATCAAATTAAAAAGTTTTGTTTTATAATTTGTAAAATACAGCTAAGTGAGCCGGTGTTTCTAGTTTTCTGCAGTGAAAATCGGTTATAGGATATTGATTATCGTTATCAGTAGTGGTAGCTTTTAATTAAAGATGGCATGATTTGCTGTCTTGTCATATTTGTCAAATTTATTTCAAGGTTATTTTTAATGTTTTATAAATTTAATTCCGTTGTTTTTTCGCACTCCTCTTTGAATGTAGTAGAAAAACAAAATGTAGAAACGGTTATTCCTCTTGCACAATTAAAAAAAGGTGAAAAAGCCCGCGTCGTTCAAGTTACGGAAGAGCATTTGTCTTTTTCAACAACACTTCCGCAGGGCGAGTTAGAAAGACGCTTGCTGGAGATTGGATTTGTTGAAGGCACAGAAATTTCTTTACAGCATGAAGGCTTTATTAAAAAAGATCCCATTGCTGTTTTAATCAGATCGTGCTCACTCATTGCTATTCGCCGTCAAGAAGCAGAAGCAATTTTAGTTAGAAAGATAGCTTAAGATGAATAATACACGGACGCTTTTTTCTCCTCGAATTGCTTTAGTAGGTAATCCAAATTGTGGAAAAACGGCATTATTTAATGCTCTTACAGGTAGTCGTCAAAAAGTTGCAAATTATGCTGGAGTCACTGTCGAAAAAAGAGAGGGCGTTTTTGTTGCGCAAAAAGGACAAAAAGTTCGTATATTAGATTTGCCTGGAACCTACAGTTTGAGAGCGCGGAGCCCTGATGAGGCGGTGACAAGAGATGTTGTGTTAGGAAGGTTTATTGATGAATCTATTCCCGATGCAATTGTGTGTGTTGCAGATGCAACAAATATTCATTTGGGATTGCGACTTGTTTTAGAACTTAAAAAAATTGGCAAACCACTCATTTTAGCATTAAATATGATGGATATTGCAGAAAAACGTGGATACGATATTGACTTAAATATTTTATCTAAAGAAATTGGTGTCCCAGTGATACCAACAGTTGCAATTAAGAAAAATGGTATTGCTGAATTGATGCAAGCAGTCGAACATGAGTTTGAAAAGTTTGACAACACAAATACATCGCAAAACCGAGCAGCATTAAATGCCATGAAATTAATATGGCAAGAGCCTTTGGCGCAAGAAGTACGAGCGTACCATAAAGAAGTCGAACGAATTTTATGCTTAGCAAAAAGAAAACAAGGTGTTGTTTCAAAATGGACTCAAAGGCTTGACAATATTTTACTTCATCCTGTTTTGGGTATTTTTAGCTTATTTATTATTTTGTTTTTGGTGTTTCAAGCTGTTTTTATTCTTCCTACTTATCCTCAAGAACTGATTGAATCTGGCTTTGCCCTATTACAAAATTGGCTAACCACAGTCATGCCAGAGGGCGTTTTACTGAGTTTAATTTCTGAAGGTATTATTGCTGGTGTTGGCGGTGTATTGGTATTTATCCCACAAATAGTGACGTTATTTTTCTTTATTTTAATTTTAGAAGATTCTGGTTATATGGCGCGCGCTGCATTTTTAATGGACAAAATTATGGGAGGAGTCGGTCTTCATGGTAAAGCATTTATTCCTTTATTATCAAGTTTTGCTTGTGCGATTCCTGGTATTATGTCTACCAGAACGATTGAAAATCGCCGTGATAGGCTAATTACTATTTTGATTGCACCATTAATGACCTGCTCTGCGCGTTTGCCTGTTTATACATTAATTATAGCTGCATTTGTGCCTTCTGTAACCTATTGGGGATTTATTAATTTACAGGGTTTAGTGATGCTTGGGCTTTATGTAGCAGGAGTCTTAGGAGCATTGATAGTCGCTTTTATTTTTAAGAAATTATTATTTAAGGGAGATATTCATCCTTTATTAATGGAATTACCAACCTATAATTTACCAAATATTCCTAATGTTTTATTTGGCTTGTTTGAGCGAGTTGTTGTCTTTTTAAGAAGAGCAGGAACAATTATTCTTGCACTTATGATTATCATTTGGTTTTTAAGTAGCTATCCAAAACCCCCCGAAAACGCGATAGGCCCTGCGATTGATTATTCATTTGCTGGTATAATTGGTAAGTTTATAGAACCAATACTTTCACCTATCGGATTTAATTGGCAAATTGCAATTGCGTTGATACCTGGCATGGCAGCTCGCGAAGTGGCGGTAGCAGCATTAGGAACTGTGTATGCCATAAGCGGCAGTGAAGATGCGGTGCAGCAAGGTTTGCAAGTTGCGATATCGCAATCTTGGGGGCTGCCCACAGCACTGGCTTTTTTAGCATGGTATATTTTTGCTCCGCAGTGCGCCTCAACGTTAGCTGTCACAAAACGCGAAACAAACTCATGGGTTTGGCCAACAGTGATGTTTTTTTACATGTTAGCGTTAGCGTATTTTGTCTCGTTTGCTGTGTTTCATATTACAAAGATTTTTGTTTAAGGAATTAACAGATGCAACAGTATATTGTTTATTTTTTAGTTTTATGGGCTGTTGGGTATTTGTTATACAAATGGAAATTTTTAAGTTTAATAAATCAAAAAAACAACAAATCAACAACTAAAGCTGTGCACTGCTCTGGAGCATGCCAAAGCTGCCCGGTAAGTTCTGCTTTGGCAAAAAAATACCATTAAGTTTTTAACATTTTGCTCGAAATAAAATAAATTTTACAATTATTTATTTTTTGAGCAAATTATGAACTTAAAAAAATTTCCTGTTGGGCATTTTCATGAATTTGTGGTTGTTCATTTGGATGATGATCCCTTAGAGCTTAAAAGTTTAGCGAGAAAAATTAAAAATAATTCTTTGGGCTTGTCTTTTAAAATTTATTCATTTTCTTCTTTGCCTGACTTTAAGCAACAAATTAGCAAATTAAAAAAAATTGATTTTGCAATATTAGATATTTATTTATCTGATAATCGTGCGCAAACAGGATTGTCTGTGGTTAATGAATTAAAAAAAAATTTTCAAAATATTATCATTTTAATGAGCTCAAATTTAGATGATCCTGATTCTGTTTTATTAAGTTTAAGAATGGGTGCTGATGAATTTATTTCTAAAAAAAATGATGTTTATAATATAGTTGAAAAAATGTTACTTGTGAGAAATTTTATATTTAAAAAAAGAGGACTAATTATAGACGATAAGGACAATAAAGAGTTTTATTGTCCTTATCCTGGCGAAACAATACAAAAAGTAAGTCATCGGATTCCTTATATTGTTGATTCGGCAATTAGCTCTGTTTATGTAGAAGGCGATTCAGGAACAGGAAAAGAAGTTATTGTAGAATTATTTCAAAACTATGTAAAAGATATTCCTTTTGTAAAATTAAATTGTGGGAGTATTGCGCCATCTTTGCTAGAAAGTGAGCTATTTGGATATGCCAAAGGCGCATTTACTGGAGCACTGGCGCACAAATTTGGATTGTTAGAATCGGCATCTGGAGGGTGGCTTTTTTTAGATGAGGTTGCAAGTTTATCTGAAAATGCGCAAGTGGCGATGCTACGTGTTCTCGAAAATCAAGAAATTACAAGAATTGGTGAATCATTTTCTCGAAAAATAAATGTGAGGTTTATTGCTGCGTCAAATATTCCTCTTTTAAAAAGAGTCGAAGAAGGAAAATTTCGTAATGATCTTTGGCAACGGCTTCGAGAAACTGAAATAATTTTAAAACCACTTCGGCATCGAAAAAATGAAATTCCAGAAATCATAAATTATTTTTGTAAAACAATGCGAGGAGGACCATATACAATTGATAAAACTGCCATGAATGTTTTGTGTCAAATTTCATGGAGTGAAGGCAATGTAAGAGAACTTAGAAACTGTTTGCGAGCAATGACAGAGCATCAAACAGATAAAATTTTATCGCCCATGGGTATTCCAGAGCGCATACTTTTAAACGACAAAATGGGAGAGAAAGAATTTACAAAAGAAATTGATCAAAATGATTTTATTAAACTTTCAATAAAAAATTCTCTTGGGGAGTTTGTAGATTTTAAAAAATTATCTGATCAATTACTAATTGAATATTTAAAAATTATTAACCCTAAAAATATTAATATTTCTAATACGCCGTCCACTAAGTTTTTAACATAAGCTTGCCTTAGGTTTTGAATTCATAATTGACTTGACAATTTTTTGTGTTAATTGATTCCAACCACTAGAGCATTTTTGAACGAGATCTTCATAATCTTTATAAATTTTAAATGATAAGTGATTCCTTTTAAAATAACTCCATAACCTTTCAATTGGATTTAACTCTGGAGAAAATGAAGGTAAAAAAATAAATGATATATTTTGGGGTAAAATTAATTTTTTGCTTTTATGTGCACTAGCTCCATCTAGTATCATAATAATATGCTCATTCTTAGGTACGGTCTTGGAGTACTCATTGATAAAAATTTGCATGTTTTCAACATTTAAATTTGGTAATATCATTCCAAAATATTTGCCCGTATCTTTGTTAGCAGTAGCATAAATCCATGAGTTTAAATAACCCATTTGAGTTTTAAATTCTGGTCTGATTGGGAAAGGACTCCAAATACCAGATTTTATTGTCATTTGTCCAAATCGTGATTCATCTTGAAAATCTATGTTTATTTTTTTTCCTGGATTTTTTACTTTAATTTCATTAATTTTATTTGGTAAATCTTTAATCCATTCGGCCATTTTTTCTGGGTCATTTTTTATATGCTTTGTTCTTGGAACAACTCTTCTTATTAATGTTCTTTGAAGGAACTTGTATAACCCACTTTTACTAAATTTTTTTTTAATTTCGTTTTGGATTCTATAATACTATTTATTATTTGGGCATGAACAACTTTTTCCTCATTAAATTCAGAATTTAATTGAATGATTTCAGTTTTTAAAATTTCAACTTCTTCTTTATTTACAAAGGATGGACGACCAGAACGTGGTTTATCAAGTAAAAAATAAATACCATTATTCTTATAGTTTGAAACCCAATAATTTGCCCGTCCTCTTGAAAGGCATAATAAAGTTTCAATCTTTTTTTCAGAAAATCCTACGGAATATAAAAAAATTATAAATAATCGACGTAAAAGATTAAAACTTAATTTATTTTGAGGTATTCTCTTTAAATCATCCATAAGTTGTTGTACATTATTCATTGTGCTGCAGTGTCCTTTTATAAAAGAAAGTACGAATGTTAACTGCAGCATATCCTGTTTTCAATATTCATCAATTTCCGTATAAATATTTATTTTTGGTTATCTATGTTGCCAACAAACTTAGTGGACGGCGTATAAGAGTGCACAAATTCTTGGAGTTGCAAGAAGTACATTACAAGAAAAATTAAAAATATTAATGATTTCTTAAAAACATAGAATAACAATAAATTAATTTTGGCTAAATTTTAAAAAGTTATTATAATTTTTAATGAACATCAATTTTGTAAATAATAGGAAATATTAAATTATAATAATAGTTTCTTAATCCATTAAAGGCGCTAATGAGTTTGGTTGAGTTGGTTTGATAATCATTGTCAATTTTTGACACTCTATCAGCAAAAATTTGTGCAGGAGCATTAAATAAAAATTCTTGAACAAAGTTACTGTCGTCATAATATCCGTGATTGTTTGCAGTGTAGACATAGTTTTTATTTAATGTAGAATTTTTATTAACTCTTAACAAATTAGCGCCAATGTCTGAAATCGCATATCCATTATCATTATCATTTCTATGTAAAATCCATTTAAAACTATTATTAGATATTGATTTTGTAGAGCAGTGATGATTTTTTACCCATCCCCAAGAACTGCCTCCTGCTTCTATTAATGATGAAACATAACAGACTGCGGATGAATCAGAAGAATTTTCAAAAGTTGAGAATAAAATATTGTTATGGGCATTATAATAAGTTTTTTTTCTTTTAAATGCGTCAGGTGGCTTAACTGCATAAATATAGCCCTGCTCAGTTGGATAAATGACTTCACCGTTTATTGACAACAAATTATCAATAGAAAACTGAATAAAAGGCTCAGTTTGATTTGATTTTAAAACAGCTAAATTATTAAGAGATAATATATTTTTATTTGGCTTTACTCTTACATATGCGGTTTTATATGAATTTTCATGTGCATGAAGAATTTTATTTGAAGATGATTTTATAAAAACTTGATCGTGTTTTGTAAATTCAACTTTCCATAATTGTTTTTTTTCAGATAAGTCGCATAATTGCATTTTAATAAAACTATTGGTATTATTTCCTTCGGCCTCTGTTAAACAATAATATTGCTCATTGTGTTCATCTTTCGCTTCTGCAATAAGTTGTCCAAATTCCGTAAAATACCAATTGTGAGATTCTGAGCATTTAGCAATTCTAACATTATTGTATGGAAATGTTGTGAGGCAGTATTTTTCATCAAAAATATTTTTTACTTCAATTTTAATTGGAAATTTAGTGTTAAATTTAGTGTCTATTTTGTTATGAAAAGAGTTTGCAAAGCATGTGTGAAGTGCAGAAGGCATTTCTCTTTTTGGGCGGCTTGAAGGTAAGGTGGTAGTGGGATACGGCGGTACTCCTGTATTAAAAAGATAAAGTTTTCCAGAATAGTTTGCATTAAGTACACAGCCAGTATTAACAAGCGGATAATCCAATCCATCAACGGTACCTAATGGATAAATATTAGGATAAACAGTTGGCATATTGTTTGTTTGGGCATTTAAATTTTGGATGGTTTCTTCGGGGGCGTAGGTGCTTATTTCATGATTTAACACATACCGCGTTGCAGACAATATTGTTACAGGAGAAATAAAATAAAGTGCAGTGTATTCGTATTCACGAGTAAAGTGCCATCTTAACGATTCTAATCCCGCTCTGCGGCCGGGATGTCTTGTTTCTTGTAGGGTTCTTTCATAGGTTGCAGTGACATCAATAAAGTTACTTTGTGGGATAATTTCATAAATATAATATTCTTCTACATTCCAATAAGTACGTGCATATTGTGCCGCGTAGTAAACTGCATAGTCTAAACTCGACGTTGTGCTAATCATTGCGGTTGATGGATCGCCGCTTTCGTTTTCTATGTGAAGCGCCAAATTAGTATGCCCGTTTCGGGGACGTGAAAAACCATTTTTAAACACTTCGTCTGGTTTTTCTGGTGTTGCGCGATAAACAACTTTAGGTACGGGGCGAGAATTGACTGCATAAATGTTTATAGATTTAAGGTTTAGAACAAATAAAAAACATAAAAAAATTAATAAACCGCAAGAATTTTTAAGACTCACAATTAACCTCCGCAATAAAATTTACCATGTTGCCATAAAAATTTTGATTATATTCATCTTTAACTATTTTTTGTAGTGGTATAAAATTAAAGATTTATTTTTTTGCGTGTGTCATGTGGGGTGGGGAGCTGAATGTGAGTTTCTCTTTTCAAGACGAGTTCTCATCAATGGTTTTGCGGCAAAGAGGGCTCAATGTGAGAAAAATTCTTTTAAACTCTTGCGCACAGAAGTTCAGCGCATGGCAAAAGAAGGATTAGGTAGTAAACCTAAGTTATTTAAAAAACAAAGAAAAAAAATATTGCTTAATAAAAAGCAAAATTTATTAACAAATCAAGTGGTTAACTTTGAACGTGCGATAGAACTTGAATGTCAATTAAAACAACAGCTTGGCTATAATTGTCGGGTGTCATTTATAAAATATGGTAGCGGAGAGATTCGAATATTTTTTAAAAATAACAAGGAACTACAAGACATTATTGAAAAAACAAAGCCAACTAGTCCGCTATTTTAAACAAAAAAATGCCCACGAGCCCTCTTGCGAAGCCTACCGTGGGACTGCACTTATAGTATCGCATATTTTTTAAAAAAGTCAAGGAAAAATTAAGAAATGGAACAAAAGGAATTTGACGAGATTATTGAATGTATATCAGAACCAAGGCTTTCGAGCTATAAAAACGAATCAAATATAATTATAGAAAACTATATAGAAATCATACAAAAAAGCCAACAAATTTATCCAGCGTTGCATATCATTGAAGTTATTTTTAGAAATAAAGTACATGTTGCTGTTGCTGATATTTTAGAAGAAAAAAATTGGTTATTAGAATTTAAAAATGGAAATCCTCTATTAATAGAAACTTTTTCTTCGTTACAAAAAACAACACAGACAAATGAAAAAAAAGATCTATACGATTTCTTTAAAGATGAAGTAATAAAAGCTTATGATAATTCATTAAGTACAGCTAAAAAAAATTCACGAAATATAATTGAAGGTGATATTATAGCAAGCTTAACTTTTGGTTTTTGGACTGCATTAATGGGCAAACCATTTATAAACATATTAGGTAATAAAGGATTATATATAAAAGTATTTAAGGAACTAAAACTTGAATTTAAAGATATAGGGTCTCCTGAATATAATATGAAAATTAATAAAATTAGAGATAATTTAAACAATATTAGGTCAAATAGAAATAGAGTTTTTCATCACGAAAAACTAAAAAATTATGAAAAAACAGAGAAATTGATCTGGGATACAATTTTAAAAATGTCTAAAATTTCTCATGATTTTTTTGTTAGTAAATTCTTGATTAAGAATTGATATACACACAAATAGAGGTTAATTTATTTATTCTATATGAATATATATAAGCAGTTATTTTCTTTTTTTAAAACTAATCTCTAAATCACAGTTCATAAATTCAGCAATTTCGGCTATAGTCATTAATGTTATATTTTCACTATTATCCATGAGTCTGAGATATTGTCTTGATGTCATATCGATGTTTTTACAGAACTCGTTTACACCGATATTGTTTTTTTCTCTGAATGAACTTACTACAGTGATTAAAACATTTTTATTGTTTGTAAATATATCTTTAATTCTAGTCCATTTCTTTTTTAATTCAAAATCTGAATCATGTTTTACTAATTTATATTCTTTTTTCACTATTTTTCTAGCTGTTCCCATGTTACACATCACATATTTTCAAAATAGCTTTTCATAAATTGCATCTTTCTAAAAATATGAACGACAATTATATAATCTTTTAGCATTATAGCCGTTTGCACATCTCTATTGATATCATCTTTGAATTCTTACTCAAAACGCGTTATCATCTTTGCATATTTCTCAACCGCCTACATGGCGGAAAACGTTTGTTCATGTCACAGAACAATATTTAACATTTTCTCAACCACCTACATGGCGGAAAACTATCTCAAGTGCAACAATAACCTTAATATACTTAAAGAACGAGTTGCCGTCTAAGTCTGTAGCAATGTTTTTTACATATTAAAAAAATTTAAAAATATTAAATGCTTATAAAAAAATAAAATAACATTGGTGCAAAAAAACTCTCATAAGTTTGAGGGAAGTTTAAATTCAAAAGTTCTGTTGATCCTCTATTTCTACTGCCTCTTCTTTTTCTGTCCATTTGCTCGTTTTACGAATTTTTTTAGTCATTATATGATAGATATCAGACATATAATCACGGTTGCCAGCTCTACGTTCAATCAATTCTAAATGCAACTTCATCGCATCGAGTGTGTTGTAGGTGGTGTTAATGACAACATCAGACTGTTCATAAAAATTTGCACGTTGTTCTAAAAGTTCTTCCACTTTTTGTGAAATCTCTTCAAGTGTTTGCAATTGCACAAATACAGGACGGAGTTCCTTGTCAGAAAAAATTCTTTTCGAGAGTTCTTGCGGCGATGCTTCTAATGTCACAAGCAAGCCAAGCTTACGTGCAAATGCAATGTTGTTCGGTTTGAGTAGTGTTCCTCCGCCCATTGCAATGACAAAATTATGACGTCTTTCGAGTTTATTTAAAATTTTTTCTTCAATAGCGCGAAAACCCGGTTCGCCTTCTTCAAGGAAAAGTTGCGAAATAGATTTTTTTGTTGTGCTTTCTATATAGCTATCAAAATCTAAGAAAAGCCTTCCGCTATGCTGTGCATAGATTTTGCCAAAGGTTGTTTTACCGCTAGCAGGCATTCCGGTAAGGATAATATTTTTAAATCTTTTTGCCCAATATTTTGTCATCCTAGTCCTCATTTTGTATTCAATGAGAAGACCTCTAAAGATTTGCTCATCAAAGAAATCATTTGTAAACTAAAAGTAAGATAATTGTAAATAAATCTTATTTATTCGTCTAGTCAAAGTCATTTGCCGTTTGAGTGCATGATGTTCCAACAGGAATTTAAATTTATGTTGTATTTTTACATCTTATTAACTTTATTTTTTATTATTAATAACATTAATTTTCCTTATCATAATATCGTTTATGCACAAAACTATGGCTGGGATTATGAAGGAACAGAAGGTCCTGCATATTGGGCAAAGGTGGGTGAAGAACTCACGATCTGTGTCATTGGGCGGCAGCAGTCACCAATTGAAATACGGGATTCTGATGCAAAAAAAAATGAAGAATTGCCTAAAATCGAGTTTTTTTACCAAAGTGTTCCCTTAAAAATTCAAAATAATGGCAAAACGGCACAGATTAATTATCCAAAAGGAAGTTATGTTAAAATTGGTGGGGTAAAGTCTGAATTAATGCAGTTTCATTTTCATACACCAAGTGAACATTTTATTGGACAAAAGGCTTCTGATATGGAACTGCATTTTGTCAATAAAAAAGAAGATGGCTCTTTGCTTATCATTGCAGTTCTTATTGAAAGCGGAAAAAATAATACCGCATTAAAAGCGTTGCTTAAAAACTTGCCCTTAGCAAAAGGAACAGAAACTTCATTACCTTATATTACAATTAATCCTATAGACTTTCTTCCTGCATCGACAAAGTATTATACTTATAAAGGATCGCTCACCACGCCACCTTGTTTGGAAATGGTGGAGTGGTACATTTTAAAAGAAAAAATAGAAATTTCCTATGAGCAAGTTAAACAGTTTAGAAAATTATTTCCAATTAACGCGCGTCCCACGCAGCCTTTATTTAGTAGACATATTGAGGAAAAAAGCTAAATATGCAAAATAATTATTTTATTGGAATCGATGGAGGCGGAAGCAAAACACGCTTAAGGCTAGAAGATGCTCAAGGGAATTTGCTTGCAGAAAGCGTATCTGGACCAGGTAATGTGCGATTGTCAATTGAAGTTACGTGTGCGTCAATTTATGACGCACTAGAACAAGCGCTTGTAAAGGCAAATTTAAAATCGCAAAAAAATATTAGGTTGCATATTGGTATGGGATTAGCGGGTTTTGAAGTGCAAACAGCGCGAGAAGAATTTCTTTCTGCATTTCATTATTCATTATGTCAAACATTAGAAGTTCACTCTGATGCCGATATTGCATGTTTTGGAGCTCATGGCGGAAAGCCAGGCGCTGTCATAATTGTAGGCACTGGAGTTGTTGGATTAAAAATAAAAAAACAACAAAAATTACAGGTTGGAGGATGGGGCTTTCCGCACGGGGACGAAGGTGGTGCAGCATGGATTGGGCTCGAAACAATTCGAACTCTTTTGCAATTTTGTGATGGACGGGCAAAAACAACGCCTTTGCTAAATTATTTGAAAAAAAAGTTAGGCAATAAAACAGAAGTGATTAATCAATGGGCTTGTTATGCAAATGCAACTCAATATGCTGAAATTGCACGCGATGTGTTTTACTACGCGCAAAAGCGTGATGCATTTGCTATCAATATTTTAAAATGTGCAGCAAAACATATTGAGAAAATTTTTTTGGCTTTAGAAAAGACAGAAAAAACGAATAAAAATAATTTGCCGTATGCGTTGGTTGGTGGTGTTGTGCCATTTGTGATTGGTTTTTTGCGCCCATCTTTAGTAAGACGACTTGTGACACCTCAAGGTGATTCTTGCGATGGTGCTCTTTTGATGATCAAGCAGCAATTTAAACAATGTTAAATTTGTTTTAAATTTATAAAAGAGAAACTATATGCTTTGTATTACAAATGCAAAAATATTTGATGGCGAAAAGTTTTATACAAATAAAAACATTTATATTAGTAATAATAAAATAAAAACTATTTCTTCTAAAAAACCCAATAAAAATTATAAAATACTTAATGCTAAAAATAATATTGTTTGTCCAGGCTTTATAGATATTCAGGTTAATGGTGGTGGAGGTGTTTTTTTTAATGAAACTCCGACATCAAATGCAGTGCAAAAAATTATGGAAACACACCGAAAATATGGGACAACCTCAATATTACCTACCTTTATCACAGATGAATATTCTAAATTACCAAATGTTTTAAATGCTATTACAGAAGTCATACAAAAAAAAATTCCTGGTATTTTAGGAGTTCATTTAGAAGGGCCTTATTTAAATATAGAAAAAAAAGGCATTCATCCAGCAGAATATATAAGAACTCCCACAGAAAAAGAATTAAATTTATTATTTGATTTAAAAGCAAATATTAAATTAATTACTCTTGCTCCTGAAGTGGTTCCAGAAAATATAATTAAAAATTTACAGCAAAAAAAATATATTGTTTTTGCTGGACATACTAATGCAACATATGTACAAATGCAACATGCTTTTAAAAATGGAGTGAGAGGTGTTACACATTTGTTTAATGCTTGTTCTCCTTTAGCAAGTCGTGAACCAGGAGTGGTTGGTGCAGCTCTGTTAAATAAAGAAGCGTGGTGCAGTATTATTGCAGATGGGTTTCATGTCGCATTTAATTCTTTAAATTTAGCATTTAGTGCAAAGAATATCCGTAAATTTATTTTAGTCTCTGATGCAATGTCGCCTGTTGGAACTAATGCCTCAATGTTTTCAATTGGAAAAAATCAAATTTTTGTAAAAAATAATTGTTACGTAGATTCAAATGGAACTTTAGCAGGATCTTCTTTAACAGTATATGACGCATTTTTAAACATTTTAAAAAATAAATTAGTTTCGTTAGAAGAAGCTTTGCAAATGGCCTCTACCAATGCTGCACAATGTCTTAAAATTGATGGAAAAAATGCTAAGTTAAAAAAAGGTCGAATTCTTCCAGAATTTGATGCCGATTTACTTATACTTGATAGTAATAATTATAAGTTACGACAAGTCATCCAGAACGGTGTATTGTGTAACGGATAATATTTTTTTGTTTTAGGAGCCTATTATTATGATTTCAGCTGGTATATTAATTACAGGTAACGAAGTATTATCTGCTAAAACAAAAGACACAAATGGCCCATTTATGGGAATGCATTTTAGAAAAGCAGGAATTTCTGTGCGCGCATCGATGATGTGTGGCGATAATGAAAAGGATTTACTTGATTGTTTAAATTATCTCGCAGAAAAATGCGATATCATTTTAATGACAGGTGGACTTGGCCCAACAAGTGATGATTTAACAGCAGAAGTTGTTGCTAAGTTTTTTTCATTGCCACTTTTATTCAATCAAGAAGCATGGGATGCATGCGTTGATTTTTTTATAAAGTCGGGACGTAATTCCATTCCTGAAAGTAACAAAAAACAAGCGCAATTACCAAAAAATTGTGAGTTAATTGCAAATAAATTTGGTACTGCTTGTGGTTTTGTAACTTCTGGCGAAAAATTTGGTAGAAAAGTAACAGTTTATAGTTTGCCAGGAGTCCCTTATGAAATGGAGGCAATGTTTTTAAATTATGTTTTGCCAAATTTAGTTAAAAATACAATTAATCCAATGACATTAAGCTGGCAGGTATTTAATTTAGGTGAATCTTTTATGCAAAGTGCCATCAATCAGGCCGAAACATCTTTGTTACATCATTTCCCTAATTCTACAATTTCTTATCAAGCCCATCCTAACTATGTCACTTATTCTGTTTCTTTATATCCAACTAACCTTTTACAAACAGAGGAATGCCAAAATTATTTAAAAAATAATTTTATTCCCGAAGTACAAAAATCGTTTGGTGAAAATATTCTTTATAGTGATGAGAAAAAAGTTGCTGCATTTATAATTGCAAAGTTACTAGAAAATAAAGAAAAAATTTCGTTTGCAGAAACCTCATGCGCAGGCTTTTTAAGCAAAGAATTGAGTGTATTAAGTTCTGATGAATCTTTTTTTTCTGGTGCAATAGCAGTTAATAATAGTTATTTAACTACAAATTTACTTAAAATTCCAGAAAATATTTTTAATAAAAAATACGAAAATCCATTAAATTATATTAATTATTTAGCTTCACAAACATTACTCCAAACAAATGCAGATTATTGCTTAGCAGAATTTGGTTTTCCACAAGATAACATTGTACAGAAAGATTATCCTTTTGAAGGTTTTTATTTAGCTATAGCTATGTCAAGAGATAAACTAAAATCTAAACCAATTATTGAAGAGTATTTAAAAAATTTTTTATGGGATAAGCAAAATTCTATTAGTGGTTTAGATTCTGTTGTGTTTAGTTATTTTTTAAAATATAATAAGCGGCATGCAAGAGAAATTCAGCAACTTCGGGCTGTTTTGTATTTATTGTGTTCTTTTGCAAAAATAATTACCTAAAATAATAACGATTAAATCTAAATCACGGTGTAATTTTTTTATATAAACTTATTTTACTTTTTTAATTTTATTATAAATATCAATAATGTCGATTTCGTATTTAGGGTTTTGCACTGCTTCAATTGGAATTTGTAAATTTTCGGCAATAATTTCTTGAATACGCAATAAATGTAAATTTTTACGTTCTAATTGACTTTTCTTTGCCCATTTTGCCGCAGCAACAATAAGACTAGATACTTGATCTGCGGTTAGTTTTTCTGTGTTAATTGTAATATCAAAATCACTATGATCTTCTATATCAAGACCATAAAGTCTCAAGTAGCGTTTGCGATTTTGTTCATCGCGCTTTAGGGTTTTGTATAGGACTTGCTCATAACTGGATTGTTTTTCCGTTTCTCTGCGATTGATACGTGAAGCCCTAGCTTCTAAAGGTGCCTGAAGCCAAATTCTGAGTTCAGCATCCATCAGCCACGCTGCAAGTCTTGTCCCGATTACAATGTTTTCATTAGAAATCGCATTTCTTATCAAAGTGAGGTCTGTCAAGTAATCATATATTAGGTTTGAAGACGCTTCTTTATGAAGCTCTTCAAAGTTGATACAAAGATCTCGCGCTAAATCTCGAAATGTGTAATTAACTATTTTGAGTTGTAGGGCTTTTCCAACATTAGTTGTGGCTGTTGTGTTTCCGCAACCGCTGTGTCCAGATATAGCAATTCTCATAAGTGTCTCCATTTAGTATGAGTCATTTTATCCTTAATTGCATTTGATAGTTGATTCAATGCTTCTGTCAGATTACTTTGTCAATTTGTTCTATTCTAAGGCGTTGAAAGGATTTTTTCGTGATGAAAGAAGAATTTTCCCGAGAAACTGTAAAGCGTATCGCTGAACTAGCTCGATTGTATCTTACAGAAGAAGAAGTGTCAGTCTACCAAGAAGAATTGGCTAAAATTATGGATGCTTTTAAAGCATTGTCGCAGCTTCCTTTGCCCGAAGATTTTGCGGGAGATGCGCGATCGGCTCTTGTTATGACTAAGGCTGTTGCAAATGACGACGACGATTCCATGTCGCGTTTACGTTCTGATCGAGTTAACAACGAATTGTCTTCTCAAACATTTCTCAGTCAAGCGCCAGAACGAGAAGGGGTATTTATCCGTGTTCCTGCAATTCTTGCTCCTTCTACTTAAATAATAGGTTTCTCGCTATGACTTTCAAAAATAAATTTGCTTCAGAATACACTTCTCAATTTAAAGAACATTCTGCTATTGAGCTTGTTAAACAGTTTAAAAGCGGTAAAACCTCAATTTCAGAGTATTTAACAAAGCTTTTTAATCACATTGAAAAAATGAATCCAGAACTCAATGCGTTAACAAGCATTCAAAAAGAACATGCTTTTGAGCGCGCGAAGCAGCTTGAAGCGCAAAAAGTAAATAATGAACAGTGCTTGTATGGTGTTCCAATTATTCTTAAAGAAAATATTCAAAAAATTAATTTTCCTGTAGAATGCGCTTCTAAAATTTTAAAAGGATATACAGGACAATTTAATGCAACTGTTGTCAATTCTTTTGAAAAAGCTGGAGCAATCTTTATTGCAACAGCAAATATGGATGAATTCGCAATGGGATCTTCAAACGAACACAGTTGTCATGGCGTGGTCAAAAATCCACATGATGTGTCACGGGTGAGTGGTGGTTCGAGTGGTGGTTCAGCTGTAGCCTGTGCAGCAGGTTTTGGACCCATCGCACTGGGCTCTGACACCGGAGGCAGTGTGCGGCAACCTGCAGGATTTTGTGGAATATATGGACTCAAACCAACCTATGGTCGAGTTTCTCGTTATGGTTTGGTTGCGTTTGGCTCAAGTCTCGATCAAATTTCTCCTTTTGCAAGAACAATGGGCGATCTCGATCTCATGATGCGTGTGATGGCTCACGAGGATCCACGCGATGCAACAAGTCTTACGGGAAGCTATGCGTCTTCTAAAGAAACTTATGAGTTAAAAGGTAAGAAAATAGGAGTTTTGCGAAGCGTATTAAAAGAAGGTGTTGATGATAACGTCATGCAAGAGTTTTTGCAGTTAGAAGAAAATTTAAAAAAGCATGGTGTTACCTTTGTTGATATTGAAATTCCTTCTCTTGAACACACGTTGAGTGTTTATTATTTAATTGCTTGCGCAGAAGCTTCAACAAACTTATCCCGTTTTGATGGAATTCGTTATGGGCATCGCGCGCAAAATACAAACGACCTTTTTGATTTGTATTGCAAAACGCGCGCAGAAGGTTTTGGTCATGAAGTAAAACGTCGTATTATGCTTGGAACATTTTCTTTGAGTGCAGGCTTTTACGATGCTTTTTATGGAAAAGCACAAACTGTGCGTGATTTGATGGCGCACCAATTTGATTCTGTATTTAAAGAGGTTGATTTTATTTACCTTCCAACCTCACCGGCGAGTGCTTTTCATTTTGGAATCAATGCTTTTGATCCAATTAAAGAGTATCTGTATGATATATTTACAATTCCTGCCAATTTAATAGGAGTGCCTGCAATATCTGTGCCTGCAAACGTTGCAACAGGCACGCTTCCTGTTGGTCTGCAATTTATGGCGAAAAAAGGGAGTGATGCAAATCTTATCGCATTTGCTGCAGCGCTAGAAAATAAAAATTTGGTTGGTACAACTCGTTTACTATAAGTCCTTTTGAAAGGTAATAAAAATAATTTATGAGTAGAAATAGTCTCGTTAATTATCCTAGAGTTTTAGAAATTAATAAAAAATATGATATCGTAATTGGTATCGAAGTTCATTGCCAGCTCGCGACCAAAAGCAAAATGTTTAGTACAAGTAAAAATGCTTATGGAGATGCCCCAAATTCTAATATTGATCCAACGTGTTTAGGATTACCTGGAGCTTTGCCTACAATTAATGAAGAAGCAGTAAATCTTGCAATTCGTATGGGATTGGCTCTAAAAAGTGAAATTCAAACAGTCAGTGTTTTTGCGCGAAAAAATTATTTTTATCCAGATCTCCCAAAGGGCTATCAAATAACACAATATGATAGACCTTTGTGTTTTGGTGGAGAAATTATTTTGCCATCGGGTAAAAAAATAGGGATTGAACGCATACAAATCGAAGAAGATGCTGGAAAAAATATTCATGTGGGAACTTGTTCGTTGGTTGATTACAATCGCTCTGGTGTAGGGCTTATTGAAATAGTCAGTGCTCCTGATATTTCTTCTCCCGAAGAAGCATCAGAGTATTTAAAAAAGCTACATAGCTATGTTGTTAATTTAGATATTTCTGATGGAGATTTAGAACGTGGGAATTTTAGAGCTGATGCCAATGTCTCATTAAAACCAAAAGGATCTAAAATTTTTGGCAGACGTTGTGAAATAAAAAATGTGAACTCCTTTAAGTACATTGAAAAAGCAATTGCTTATGAAATTGAACGCCAACATGAAATTTTAGAATCTGGTGGTGAAATTCAAATGGAGACATTGGGTTATGATAGCGACAAAAATATGACTGTTAGTCAGCGTAGTAAAGAGTTAGCAAAAGATTATCGCTATCTTCCCGAACCCGACTTGCCGCCACTTATTGTTACAAAAGAACGCATTCAAAAAATAACAAGCGAAATGCCAGAATTGCCAGAAGCGAAAGCTGCTCGTTTGATTCAGGCTCATGGGCTACCAGAGTATGATGCTAAAGTTATTACTGCATCGCGTATTAATAGTGCTTATTTTGAAAAGCTTGTTAAGCTGCTAGAAGGAAAAATTGAACCTAAAATAATTTCAAACTATTTTATGACGGATGTGATGAGAGCTAGTAAACTTTATGCAGAAGAAAAAGGTATTTCTTTAGATGAACTTGAAGAAGTTCCTGTTCCGCTAGAATATAGTGTTTCGTTATTGAGTTTACAAATTAAAGGAACAATTAGTGGTAGAATAGCTAAAGAAGTTTTTGAAGAAATGATTTTAACTCAAAAATCTCCAGAAGAAATTGTTAAATCTAAAAATTTAATTCAAATATCTGACGATACTTCAATTGCAAAAATTTGTGAGCAAGTTATTTTACAAAATCAAGAAGCACTTTCTGAGTATTATGCAGGTAAAGAAAAACTTTTTGGTTTTTTTGTAGGACAAGCAATGAAACTTTCTGGAGGCAAACTCAATCCAGCAAAAGTTAATGAAGTTCTTAAAAAATTATTAGACACAAAAAAATAATCAATTAATCTTATAATCTGTCAAAAAAATAACACAAATTAAAATCCACTGTTTAGGATTTAGTTCTAAACAGTAATTTTTAAACCTTTAGCATTGTCTCTTAATATTTTATTTAAACTAGCTTAAATAAAATTTACTGTCAAATATTTTTTTAAAGTCATTTTTTAAAATTAGTAAGCAAAGTTTAGCATAATATGATCGAATTTTTTATTTTATAAGAAGTGTTTTTTAATTTAATTAAAAAAAATCATAAAATTGAAATTAATTTTAAATTTAAAAAATAAAAAAATAAATAATACTATTAATTTTAAAAAATAGATCTTATTATTTCTTGAAAATTGTTAAAATAAATAATTATTTTAAAGAAGTATTTTTTGTTAATTTATAATAAAAAAATTTTTAAATAATACTTGCGTTAATATAGTAAATTTTATCGAAGCTTTTCTGGTTGTGTGTCATAGACTCTAGGTAATTCTTTTGCCCAGCGTATTAGCTGTGCTTGTTCATTTCTAAGAAAATCAGAAACTTTTTTACTTTTAGGCTCTGTTCTCATTTTATCAATTCGTTGTTGTAATGTTAAAATTCGATTACGATTATCTGGCAGTTTCATGACTTCGTCCATAATATTATTAAACGCATCTTTTTCTTGTGGAGTTAGTCCTGTTGTAATGGAATGTCTATGATACTTTTTTATTGCAGTTTTATCAGTATCAATAATAATAGTGCCATCAGGTTTTTTTTCTTTGACAACACCAGGGTTGGTATAAATACCAACTTTTGATACATAATCACCGATTTGAATAAATGCCGATCGCGAAGGTGGTGGAATATATACCATAAATTCATCTCCTTTTTATTAACCAATTAAGTACCAAGCATGATTGGTGCAGTTTCTAAATCTTCGGGCGCAAATTTTTCTCTCACTATTCGGTATTGAAGTTCATTTTCTAAATATCGAATGACTCGAGGATCGATTCGCTCTTCTTTAAGCCTTTTAATTTGATGATACAGATCGCGAATTTCTTGCCGTTTGTCGGGGGTATTGCGGCGTATATCGGGTTTGCTTTCTATTGCAGAAAGATTGGCTAAGTATTCTTCTTTTTGTTTTGGTTCAAGGCCGTTGCGAATGCCAAATTTTGCAGTCTCTTGAACTTTGGCAAAATCTTTATCTAAAATAATTTTACCAGTATTGTTGTCTCTGTTTGCAATACGGACGGGCTCTCCTGTGCGACTCCAAAGAATATCATTTTGTGTTATGGTAAACGCCATTTAAGGTCCTTTTTAAATTTTGTCCGTTCTAGTTACTTTTGTAACAGGAATCATACGAGTGCTGGCGGAACGAAATATTGTGTGTACAAATTTTGACAGATTTTGAGATGCTTAAAAGAGTTGGGCTAATCTATAACATTGGCAATTAAAGTTTTTTAGGTGTGAGAATTCTAATTGTTTCTTGCTGAAAATTATGCAGTTCTTTTGCAAATGAAAACAATTTTTCTTGCGACCATTGAACCCCATCAGCATCGAATAATTTTTTAAAATCGCTAGTTTTGACTTGAGCGCATGTTTCTAATCCCTTAATCACTGCTGTTGTCGCAAGCGGATTGTTTTTGAGAGTTTCTACAACAATAGAATCGGGTAAGCTTTGTGAAATTCCTAAAACAATATAATCGCTAAATAAAGTTCCTAATTGAATTGGTGTTGTATTTGAAAATTTATCATCTAAAAAATTTTCAGAAACAACTCCAACTTCTGCTAAGTTTTGGTCTAGCGCTTGTAAAACAGAAGAAAAATTTCCAACAAAGATGGCTGCATTGGGAAAGATGTTGCGTTGCAAAAAATAGAGTCTTGGCACTAAAAATCCAATAACGTTATCGGGGGCTGTGTAAGCAACGGTCGATTTATTAAAATATTGAATAATTTTTTCGTTATTTAAATTAAAAGCATTGAGAGCTAAACCACTTTTTTGAAAATAACTCTTCCAAATGTTGGTATGACCAATGATCACGGCACGTGTTGATGGTGAACCGTTTTTTGAAAAGATAAGAAGGCTCTTTAATGGTGTTTTTGCGAGCGCATTCATGTATGCCATTGCAGAAATGACTCCATATTGAGCCTGGCCTCTTGCTAATGCCGAAACAACGGCTTTGTCATCTGAGGCAAAATGGATTTCTATTCTGTAGTTTGTCTTATTCTCAAGACAATTTTGAATTTCTGAGCGAGATGAATTGGCGTGAATATTAGAATATGTCGAATCTATATAAAGTTTAATTGGCAAAGACTTTGAACCAAGTTCCGGTTTGCCTAACCACAGTTTTGTGCAACTTCCAAAAGTAAAAATTATAATTAAATATACAATACATTTTATAAATTTAAAAAATAAAACCATAATTTACAGACCTTTGTTTATCCATGTAAGATTAATTTCTGCTAGTTCTTCTTGTTCAGTCATTTTATAAAGTTCTCTATCTACTTGGCTTTTAATTTTATCAAGATTGGGATATTTAGACTTTTTAGAAAATGCAAAGTAAAAATCTATCCAATATAATACATTTTTATACTGAAAAATATTTTCTTCATCACCTAATTTTTTAATAAGAGGATTTGTTCTTTCTCTGTCGGCTAAACATAAATCAATTTTTTTTTGTTTTAGCTTATTGATACAGTCTTTATAACTTCTAAACTCATACAAATGATTATTCATAACCCGATCTTGAAAAGGGTATGCATCCCAAAATTCTTTTGGGTATTTAAAACCAACACGGATTCCTACTGTGTAATTGTGTGCAACAGCATTTTCATAAGTCATAACAGTTTTTTCTTTAACTTTGTCGGCAAATGCATAAAATGAATAAGTTTTAGAATAGCTTGGCAACCGGGTAAAATGAACGTAAGGTGCATACTTTGATTTTTTTGTAATTCCTAAAATCATATCTGTTTCGCCATTTTTTATTTTCGATTGTAATTGATTCCAATGAACGAGTTCAATTTCAAATGGAATATTTATTTTATTAAAAATTTTACTAATAATTTCTATATCAGAGCCAACAATTTTTGGCTTTTCTTGGGTTTCTGTTGTTTCTTTTGGTTTATTTGCTTGTTTTTTATCAGGTTCTACAACTTCATAAAAACTTCGTATCGGTATTGCTTCGGCAATGATTTTAAATTTTTTTTCTTCGGCAAGAGAAAAATTTTGCAATAAAATAAAGATTATTATAATTGGAATTTGGATGAAAGCTTTGAATTTTTTCACTGAATTCTCCTTGTTTCTTTAAAATTTAACTTTAAAGAGACTTTTTCCATAATATAAGAATAATATTTTAAAGTTAAGTTAATAAGGAGTTTTATGAGAATTTGGGTCGATGCGGATGCGTGTCCTTCGGTTATTAAAGACATAATTTACAAAGCTGCAGAAAGATTAAAAATAGAAACAATCCTAGTGGCCAATCAACACGTCAAACTCCCTGCTTCTGCTTATATTAAAGGGGTTTTGGTTTCTAAAGGCTTTGATGTTGCAGACGCTTATATCGTTAAAAATTTACAAAAGTTTGATATGGTGATTACTGCAGACATTCCCCTCGCTGATTTGGTTGTAAAACAAGGTGCTGTGGCCATTAATCCTCGGGGGGAGATATATAATGAAAGTAGCATTTCAGAAAAATTATCAATTAGAAATTTTACTCAGGTATTGCGAGAAGGTGGGTTAGTGCAAGGAGGTCCTGCTCCTTTGAATTCGACTGATAAACAAAAATTTGCCGCAACCTTTGATAAACATTTAACCTTATTGTTAAAGAAAGAAAAACAATCAAGTTAATTGTTAAAGCAAAAATGCGGCTTTATTGGAATTTGATAAAACAATTCTCGTTTAAAAAATTAGTGCATCAATTTTTTAAACTTAATGCGCTTAGGATTGACGGCATCGTCGCCTAATCTTCTTTTCTTGTCTGCCATATAGTCTTGATAATTGCCTTCAAACCACACAATCTGGCTATTGCCTTCAAAAGCAAGAATATGAGTTGCAATACGGTCTAAAAAATAGCGATCATGGCTGATGACAACCGCACAACCAGGAAACGACATCAGTGAGTCTTCTAATGCACGCAATGTGTCAACATCGAGATCATTTGTAGGTTCGTCTAATAGTAAAAGGTTGCCACCGTTCATCACCATTTTTGCAAGATTGAGTCTGTTTCGTTCACCACCCGATAACTTTCCAACCGCTTTTTGTTGATCAGAACCTCTAAAACCAAAACTCGAAATATAAGAGCGTGCAGGGATTTCTCTATTACCAACAACAATAATATCTTTACCCTGACTCAACTCTTGAAATACTGTTTTGTCGCCATCTAAAGTTGATCGATTTTGATCGACGTAACTAATTTTTACTGTATCACCAATTTTAAGTTCGCCATTATCTGGTTTTTCTAGGCCAGCAATCATTTTAAATAGTGTGGTTTTACCTGCACCGTTGGGTCCAATAATACCAACAATGCCACCTGGAGGAAGTTTAAAATTTAAGTTTTCAAAAAGAACAGTTTCGCCAAAAGATTTTGTTAAATTTAAGGCATCAACAACATTGTCACCTAAGCGTGGTGCAGGAGGAAATATAATTTCGCGAAGTCCTTCTTGGCGGTCATTTTGTTCTTTTAATAGTTCTTGGTAAGCAGAAATACGCCACTTGCTTTTTGCTTGGCGTGCTTTGGGAGACATGCTCATCCAATCGAGTTCTCGTTTTAGAGTTTTTTGACGAGCAGATTCTTGTTTTTCTTCTTCACCGAGTCGTTTGGTTTTTTGATCAAGCCAAGACGAATAATTGCCTTGCCATGGAATACCTTCGCCTTTATCAAGCTCTAAAACCCATTCCGTCACGTTATCCAAAAAATAACGATCATGGGTGATTGTCACCAATGTGCCTGTGAATTCTTTTAAGTAACGCTCTAGCCATTGTACGCTTTCTGCATCCAAATGGTTGGTTGGCTCATCAAGTAAAAGCAAATCCGGTTTTTCCATAAGAAGTTTACAGAGTGCAACGCGACGTATTTCACCACCAGAAAGATTGGTGACTTTTGCATCTCCTGGAGGACAGCGTAATGCATCCATTGCAATTTCTATTGTTCTATCAATTTCCCACGCATTTTTTGCGTCAATTTCATCTTGTAAAACAGCGGTTTGTTCAAGAATTTTATTCATTTCATCATCGTCAAGAGGTTCTCCAAGACGTTCGTTAAGAGTATCAAATTTATGAATTAAATTTTTGATATCTTTTACTGCTTCTTCAACATTTTCAAATACTGTTTTATTGGGATCGAGTTGGGGTTCTTGTGGTAAGTAGCCTATTTTTGTTCCTTTTTGTGGAAAAGCTTCACCAGAAAAATCTTTATCTATTCCTGCCATAATTCTAAGAAGGGTTGATTTACCCGCTCCGTTAGAACCAATTACACCAATTTTTGCTCCATGAAAAAATGAAAGATAGATGTCTTTTAGTATGTCTTTACCAGCAATATTTTTGCGGAGTTTGACCATATTAAAAATATAGTTTGCCATTTAAGAATTTCCTTTCCAGGTAATATTAACATTTATAATATAATTCCAGATCGCCGCCAAAAGGTAGCCGATACTATTTGATAAGTAAATATTTATTCCAAATTCTAACAATTTTATTCCAATTGCATGGTTAATGAGTGCGCCACTTAAACAAATAGCATGAAAAAGAATCAATCCTCGGAGTAGTTTTTTAAAACCCACTAATTTTTTTGTTTTAAATGTCCAATAATTATTTAAAAAGAAATTTGATAATAGACTCACTTCAATAGATAATGCAAGCGATAAGGAGTGATCAAAATCTGTAAAGATTTCTGTAAAATAAATAATCAATGTCCCAATTATGAGCCCAATTGTTCCAATAATTCCATACTGAATAAATTTTATTGGAACATATTTTCCGATGCTTAGTTCATATAACGCAAAAATATAATCTAAAATGACTTTGTGGGACAATTTACTTTCACCATGAATTCGACCTTTAAAGGTATAGCCCACTTCTGCAATTTTGATATTTTTGGAGCGAGCAAGGAATTCGAGAAGAATTTTAAATCCTCGTGGATTAATCTGTTCTTTATAGTTTTCGTAGACGCTTCTTTTTAATGCAAAAAAACCGCTCATGGGGTCACTCACAGAATGGCGTAATGCGATTTTAGACATGAGCGTTGCAGTCCAAGAAATAAATTTGCGAGTTTGACTCCAGTCTTCAACTTGTCCTCCTTGTGCTTTGCGAGAACCAACAACAAGGTCTGCACCATTTTGAAAGGCACGATAAAAATCAATCAATGCTTTTTCATCGTGCTGCAGATCGGAGTCCATCACTGCAAGAAGATCGCCTTCAGCAATTTCAAAGCCCGCCATCACTGCAGAGCTTAACCCTTTTTCAGTCATGCGTCTGATGACACGAAGCCAAGAATATTTATGCTCAAGTGAATGAGCCACTTCCCAGGTTTTATCAGGAGAATTGTCATCGACAATAATGACTTCTTTGGGAATATCTGCCAAATGGATAGAAATTCTTTCAAGTAAAATTGGTATATTGATACTTTCATTATAAGTTGGAATAACCAATGAAAGAAGCATAATTTTCTCCAAAGTTCAAAAGATTTTTTATTTAGTTAACTCAGTACTACTGTATCTTTTTTATAGTTTAAATCATCAACTTGAGGGTAGTCGAGTGAATAATGGATTCCTCGACTTTCTTTGCGCATTCTGGCACATTTTATCGTTAATTTTGCAACAAGCGCTAAATTTCGTACTTCAATTAATGGTCTACTTGGTAAAATATCCCAATAATAAGTTTCAATTTCATGACTAATTTGATTGATGCGCGCTGCGGCACGGGCGAGTTTTTTTTCACTTCTAACAATACTGACGTAGTTCCACATCGTTCTTCTAATTTCATCCCATAAATGATTGATGACGACCATTTCATCAGGTTCTCCTGCTTTGCCAAGCTTCCATTTGGGCACATCAGGAAGAGAGTAGTGTTTGAGCTCTGGCCATAAAGCTTTCAAATCTTCGTAAATAAAGTCTGCAAAAACAAGACCTTCAAGTAAAGAGTTGGAAGCTAGTCGATTAGCCCCATGAAAACCTGTACACGCCACTTCTCCAACCGCCCAAAGGGCTTTGACCCCTGTTCTTCCACGATCATCTGTGACAACCCCGCCACAACTGTAGTGTGCTGCTGGTACGACAGGTATTGCATTGCGTGTGATATCAAGGCCAATACTTAAACACTTAGAATAAATTCCAGGAAAATGTTTTTTTATAAAAATTTTTCCTTTGTGCGAAATGTCGAGCAAAACATAAGGGTCGCCAGTTTTTTTAATTTGTTCATCAATAGCGCGAGCAACAATATCACGTGGAGCCAGTTCTTTAAGAGGATGTATATTTTCCATAAATCTGTGTCCACTTTTAGTTTTAAGAATTGCTCCTTCACCACGTAATGCTTCAGAAATCAAAAAATTTTTTGCACGAGAACTGTATAAACAGGTTGGATGAAATTGCATAAATTCTAAATTTGCAACTCGAGCTCCTGCTCGCCAAGCCATTGCTGTTCCATCGCCCGTTGCGATATCAGGATTTGTTGTATAAAGGTATAGTTTTCCATGTCCACCTGTAGCAAGAATCGTCGCTTTGGCGAGAAAAGCTGATATTGTGTTTTGCTTTTCGTTTATGATGTAAGCACCCAATACTCGATTTCTTGAAAAATTTGGAGATACTTTGTCTGTCACAATCAGATCAATTGCAGTGTGGTGCTCAAAAACTGTAATGTTAGAATTTTTTGAAACTTTTTGAATTAGTGTAGATTGTAGCGCAGCACCAGTCATATCTGCAGCATGAATAATTCTACGGGCACTATGCGCCCCTTCTTGAGTGAGATGATACCTAAAATCTTCTTTTGACGTTATGTCTTTGGGTGTAAATGGAACTCCCATTGTGATCAATTCTTGAATTGCTTTTGGACCTGCAGCAACAATTTTACGCACAATATGTTCGTGGCACAAACCTGCTCCCGCATTGAGAGTATCTTGGGCATGATATTCATAACTATCATTTTGGCTCAATACAGAAGCAATGCCTCCTTGAGCCCATTGGGTATTGGAATCAAATAAGGTTTCTTTACTTAAAAGTGCAACTTTACCCAATGCACTGAGTTTTAACGCTGTTGTTGCCCCAGCAACACCACTTCCTATAATTAAAAAATCAAATATTATATTTTCGGTAACTTGGAGTAAGGTGCGCTGTGGCATTGCTTAACCTCAAAACTGTAAGTTTAAACCAAGTTTGCACATTATGCATGTTATTGAACTCTTGCAAGTCTTGTTGGAAAACGCATATACTCGGCTCGATTTACTTTTAGGAAATCAGAAGAAAGTGATGCCATGCTTTGTCAGTTTGAAATTTGAAAGGATATTAAATGTTAACAGCAAAACGATTCAGTTCTTTTGTTCCAGCTTTACTTTCAGCGGTCATGTTATTTTCTGGATGCTCTTCATTTAAAGGTGATTATGGCGATCCAGAGCAAGCTCAAATACTTGATGATCGTTGGAATCCAACAGACGCTTCAATAACTGTTAAAAAAATGATTCGCGACATGTCTGAAGCCAGATGGATTAGCAATTGGCGAGAAGAGTCGGGTAAAAAATCGAATGAAAGACCTTTTGTACTTGATGATGACATAGAAAACAGAACTAGTGAAATTATAGACACGAAAGCACTTATTGAAGATCTGCGAAACCAAGTATTGAATGAAGGAAAAATTCGTTTTCTTGACGAAAAAATTCGTAAAAAACTTCTTGAAGAATACAAATACCAACAGTCAGGAACGGTTAAAAAGTCTCAGGTAAAAGGCCCAGGTAACCAGCAGTCGGCAGATTTCTTCTTATCAGGTGCTATTTCTAGTATTGTTTCAAAACAAGGTGGTAAGAGTTCCGTTCAGTATCAAATCGAAATGAAGCTTGTTAATGTTGCCACAGGAGAGTTGGTATGGAGTGGGGTCGAAAAAATTAGAAAAAATTTTAAAAGAAACAGTATCGGATGGTGATTTGTTATATTAAATAATAAATCAAAAGCAGTTTGTTTAACTGCTTTTTTGTTTTAGTTAGGTAAATAGAATAAAGGAATGCTATCATGAATAAAGCACAACTTATTGAAAAAGTTAAAGAAGGCATGGAAAAAACAATATCTTCTTTACAATCTGATTTACAAAAAGTTCGGACAGGTCGTGCGTCTGCATCACTACTTGATGATGTGAAAGTCGAATCTTATGGGTCATTGATGCCATTAAATTCTGTTGCAACGCTTGCAACTCCTGAAGCGCGTTTGATTACGGTCAATCCGTTTGATAAGAGTATGCTTCCCGTTGTTGAAAAAGCAATTTTGACTTCAGGTCTCGGTTTAACACCTAATAATGATGGAAAAATTATTCGTATTCCCATTCCTGCACTTTCAGAAGATCGTCGTAAAGAAATGGCAAAACAAGTTAAGAAAATTGGTGAAGAAGCAAAAATTGCTGTACGCCATCATCGTCAAGAGGGCAATGCAAAAGCAAAGGCATTTCAAAAAGAACAAGGTTGGTCCGAAGATGAAGTCAAACGTACAAGCGAAGAAGTGCAAAAACTCACCGACTCTTATGTAAAGAAAGTTGATGATTTATGCGCTAGTAAAGAAAAGGAAGTATTAACAGTTTAAAAATTTTAAACAATACTTTCACTATCGACAAACGCCCAAGCATTGTGATTGTGAATGGATTCAAAGTTTTCTGCGCTCACTGTAAAACGTGTAGCGCTATTTTTTTCTTTAAGCTTGATTGCTGCTTCGCGCACCAAATCTTCTACAAAACGAGGATTGTTGTAAGCTTGTTCTGTGATAAATTTTTCATCAATTCTTTTTAAAATAGGATACACGGCCGCACTAGCAGAACTTTCTGCAATTTCGATATAATTATGAATGGATAATTGTGGATTCCAAACAGTGATATTTAAATAACTGCGTTGGCTGTGTGCTCCGTAATCAGAAATTGCCTTGCTACAAGGACAAAGACTCTTGACAGGAATGGTGATGCTTAATTCTGTATCAACAGAATTTGTTTGAGCAAATCCGGTGATTTTCAGATCAATTTGCACGTCTGCAAGACCCTTTGAGTGTGAGACTGGCGCATACTTTTCGTAAAAATAGGGAAAATTAGCTTCTAAATAAGACACTTTACTTTCAAGCTTTTGATTGATTGCTAAGGCAAATTCTTGAAATCTTTGTAACGTGAAATGAGGAGCGAATTCGTAAAGTACACTTGGAAAGCGGCTCATGTGCGTGCCTTTTTTGTCTGCTGGAAGCTCAACAAAAAAAGAAAATGAAGCAACACTCGGAAAATTTTGTTTTTGCAATGGATGATCGCAATAAAATATAGGATGTTTTACATTTTTTATCCCTACTTTCGCAATTTTGATCATGCGATAATCTTTAGAGTCTTGAGTATCTTGCATTCAGAATTTCTTTCATCATTTATTCTATTTAGGCTCAATGGATTGCGGAATTTCAATAAATAATGGTCTGCCCACATCTTTTTTATTTGGCCAAGGCATTCCAGCAATTATTAATAATATACCTATGCCTGTACAAATCGAGAGTATTTTATGTTTTTTTCTGCCTTCGGCTCTACGCTTAGAAACGCTTTTTCCTATTTGAATAAAAATCACAAATAAAATCATTAAAAAAGAATGTTCAACTGTCCAAAAACGAAGTGCTGTACTTTTTATCGCAAATTTAAAGTCATGAAAAGCAGCTTGGGTTATTGGACTCAAAACAAAATAAAGAATAATCCCTACTAAAAATTGAACGTGCGTAAAGCCTAACAAAATAGAACTTAAAATTTTATCCATTAAAGTAAAAGGTTTTTGTTTAAGCCAACCGATTGTCGTTTTAAGAAAAACAATAATTAAAAGTAAAATCACAAACCATCGCAACCATGAGTGGGTAAATAAAAACAACTCATACATAAAAAAATCCTCCAGTTTAACGTCATGATCATTGTTATATTTTTTATACTTTTAGAGCAACCGCTAAAGTTAAATTTCACTCTTGTTTAAATGTAATATGAGAAATTTCACAATGAGTTCCTAATCGCATTGGAGGCCCCCAAAAACCGGTGCCTTGCGAAACATAAATTTGTTGATTTTCATTAATTTGATAAAGGCCTTTAACATATTTTTGGTCTTTTTTTACAATAAATTGTAAAGGCCATATTTGCCCACCATGCGTGTGCCCAGAAAATTGCAGATCAATAAATGGATAATCTTCGAGAAGCCTTGAATCCTTAGGCTGGTGGGCAAGCAAAATATTGAGAGCATCTTTTTTATTTGAACCAGAATGTTCAAGGTGTTGTACTGCCTGAGAAAGTCTATTGTCATATCTTTTAGGAATTTTTTCGTAGCTCAACCAATGACGATCTTCTATACCCAATATATTTATAGAAAAATTATTGATATTTATTGTGTGAGAGGTATTTGACAAAACTTTCCAATGAAAAACATTGGCAAAATGATTTTTCCATTTGAGGGGCCGCTATAGTATTCATGATTGCCTGTAATATAAAAAACGCCATATTTTGCTTTGAGCTCTTTGAGTGGGGCAATTTCTTTATGAAGTTGATGAACTGAGCCATCCATGAGATCTCCTGTTAAAAAAATCAAATCAGGCTCTAATTTATTAACGGTTTCAGTAAGTTTTTTTACTCGTTTTTTGCCTATAAGACCAGACACATGAATGTCGCTTAAGATAACACATTGTAAATTTTTAATTTCTGCAGGCAGATTTTTTTTAACTTTAATTTCTGTTTTAATAATCTTTGGTTTTTTTAATGCCAGGTAAACAGAGAAAAGCGTTAATAAAAGTCCGCTTATAATTACAAAGTAACAAAGTGTTACGGTATCTTTTCCATAAAATTGTAAGTAAATATTAATTGGTGAAGTGATAAAACATACTATAATAAATAAAAAAGCAGTACCCATCCAAATAAACATGATGAGTTCAAATATTTTTCGTAAAAATTGCGGCACAATGCGAAGTATTAAAAATCCAAAAAAGGTAATTGACCAAAGTGCAATAAAAATTGAAATCCAAGTAGGATTATGACCAAAAATTGGATCTACAAGTCTTAGATATAAATAATAATGTCCTAAGACTGTAATAAATAAAGCAACAATGATTGAAAATAATAGTTTTAAAAACATCTTAAATTATTTCCATCCGCTGTAAAGAATTGTAAAATTAGGAGAGCTTTGTGTTTGACTTTTAGGATTATTTTGTTGCTGATCGGATTGGTTTTCATTGTTTTGATTTGGTTGTGGGGGAGATGGTTGATCAGAAACGGTCTCTTGTTGCAACACAATAACCAGCGTTTGTTCAACACCATTAACAACTCCTCGTGACTCAACTTTAAAGATAGTATCTTTTGTACCAATAAAGTTTTTGGTAATATTCAAAGAATCGGTATTCTCTTTGTAATCACTTAAGTTTTTTGTTAACCAATCGTTTATGGTACTTTTATTAAAATCATTTTTTAATCTAAACATTTCAAAATTATCCCAATCTAAAGAATTTGGGTCCATATTTTCGGGTGTCAATAATGTCGCAATCAGTTCAATTGGTGCAGAATTAATATTTAAGGTTCCAGAGCCACCAATAATAGGCCAAATTGTAAAATATGGAGAAAAAACGTTATAGATATCATCAAGATGAAACCCAGGAATGCGTCTCAGTTCTTCTAGTGATTCGAGTGCAGCATTTTTGGGTTTGTATTTTGCGTTAATATTATTGTAATCTACCTGAGTTACGTTTCTTAAATATGCGTTTGTGTTAGATATTTTTATATAACTTATTAAGTTATCAACCAATTGTTGTGGCGTGAGATCAAGATTCGCTAAAAACTTTTTTGAATCAGGAGTGCTAAATATTCTTTTTAATGCTTTTTGAGCTTCATTAGAAAAATTGGATTGCAATAAATTTAAATTAAATTTTGCATTTTCTGAATTGATATTTAATACAAAATATCCTGGCATTACTTTTAACGCAGATAAAATTTCTTTTGAGATTGCTTTTGACAATTTCGCTCCAGAAAGTTCTTCTAAGCTCTCAAGTCCTGAGGCTCCAATAGGTTGCCCATTCAACATGCTGTACATATTTTTTGGCAGAGGAATAAGAGGATTATTCTGATATTTTTCTGCTAAAATACTTAAAGAAAGCAATAGTTTTGCAAATTCAACTCCAGTTAACGCCGCAGTTTGTGCATCCAGTTTATTCCGTTCTTCTATCGAACTGCGTGCGCCAACCTGTGTTTGATAAACAATATCACCAACTATACCCATAATCATGGCAACAAAAACTAAAACAAAAATTAATGCAAATCCTTTTTGTTTTATACGGTTTGCAATTATTGCCATGTGTACTCTCCTGAGCTTCCTTGAACTTCTTGTATACTTGTAGAGCTTAAAATATAAGCAATGGTATCGAGTTTGAGTGTTTGTGGTTTTGGTTGTGTTGCTGGATTCAGTGCGTTGAGTTGTTTGTCTAAGGAGCTTTCAGGGATATAAGTTTCGAGATGAATTTTAACCATTTTAGGAATTTTATTTTGCGTATCGTTTGCTGAGGAATCCCATTCTTTTCTGAATTGTTTTCCGTCCCAAAATTCAAGCGAGAAATTTTTTAGTTCTGGAACAAGTAATGTTTGTAATCCAACGCCTTTGTTGCTAATTGGTGATGCCATATCGGTGTCTACAACCCGAAAAAGTTGCCTGCGTCCCGCAAGTCGAGGGTGGGACTTTATGAAATAACGCACTACTGCAAGGTTGCTTTCATTGGAATTGGCTAAATACGAACGATGATTTTGAATTGATAAAATAAACTCTTCGTAACGGTAAAAAAAACGTGGTGCAACTTGCCTTCCTGCAACATTAAGTGAAATAGTATATTTGGGATTAGAAATATAGGCACCTTGAATATCGTCATATATTCTTTGCATTGCCATATTAATTGAATGCTGTGCAATATTTTGTTCTGTTACTTTTTCTCTGGTAGAAATTTGTGTCGATAAAATATTAATTGTCAAAACACCAATTGTTGCAAGAATCGAAACCGCAAGAATAATTTCAATTAATGTAAATCCGAGTTCATTGTTTTGTTTCATTTGATTGATTACTGCTGTTTGAAGGGTTGTTATTATTGTTGTTGGTGCCTAAATTGGGTAAAGAAATATTTTTAAAAATATCTTTATCAATAAGAAAAAATCCTTCAGAAATTTCTTTCTCCGTAATTCCACTTTGCCATTTTACTTGAATTGTAACATTACTAAATGTGCCTTTAGATGAAGAATTTGTGCTTGCATCAAGGGTTGTAGAAATCATACCTAAAGATTTTTCAACATCTAATTTTTCGTTACCTTGTGGGTTAACAAGATTATAAATATTTAAGGCACTAATTAAAAATTGTGAGGTTTTGATTTCTTTAAGAGGTGTTCTTGAAACTAAAATAGAAAATTCAGGATTTGTTATCCATGGAATTTTAATTGATTCAGGGATATCGCTTTGACTTTTGGTATCGGTAATATATTGCATTTGGGCAATTGCAGAGCGAGCGGCCCATGAGGCGCGCAAAGAATCGGAAGCAATTTGAGTGACAGAAATAATAGAAGATTGCAGACCTACAATACTTGCAACAACAACGCTCAATATCGCAATTGCTAAGATGCATTCAATTAATGTAAAACCTTGTTGAGAGCATGTTTTAGAATTGCTATTATTCAAATTAGGTTTATTATTTTGACAAAGAAAAGTTGGCATCATGAAAACCTTCAAGCAAATTGGATTCGCCTGTTAATGTGTTGAGGTTGATTGTATACTTTGCTCCGTCATCATCAATAGCATCCTGACGTTGTGGATGTCTTGCTGCCAGTTTAATAGACGTTGGAGTTGCTGTGCCATTTGCTAAAAAGTAGGTGTAAGCATATTCTTTTTTTTCTTTAGAGTTTTTATTATAAAATTCAGTATACTTATAAACTTTTTTTGAAACTCCAAGTTGCATTTCTGCAAAAACAATTTTACCTGGTAATTTTTGTCTGTATATCACCGAATCATCAATCTCTTTCCAGGTCACGGGTTTTAACACTTTGCGTTGTACGACTGGAATACTTCTTAGTGAATAGTATGAATTGTCTGATTTATTTTGAAAAGGAATTTCTCTATTGCCTTCAATATTTGCAATTTCATCTAAATATTTTAATAGCTCATTTCTTTTATCTTGTTTGAGCTTGGCATCAAGTTCTGTTCCGGTTTGGAGTTGGGGAGGACGCCCCTCAAAACCTAAAGGAGCTTGTTCAACCCAGTATTCTCCTGCCGAAAGATCAAAAACCATGCGGTGCATTCTTCCCGAAAAAATGGCGTCATCATAAGCTGCACGCATTTGTCCAGTTAAATTGCGGAGTGATGAAGACATTTGGGAGTCAACAGATAAGGTGAGGTTAGGCATCACCACAGCAGCGATGGATCCAATCAGAGCAAGAACTATAATGATTTCAAGTAGCGTAAATCCAAATTCTTCTGAGGCATATTTTTTCATTTTTTTAACATAATTTATAGTGTGAATTGCTTATTTTGGAACGTTAGGTGCTGCAGGATTGCAGTCAACTTTTTTGCCATTTAAGTAACAAAGAGAAGTCGGGCTATTTGGTGCGCCTTCAGACCCGTTAGAACTAATATAAGGTCCTTTTGGTGTTAGCGAATAATTAAATTCATTGCCCCAACCATCTTTGAGATCGTCTTCAGCAGCAATTGGTGCTCCAGAGTTTGATAAAAGTACTTGGAGTCCTTGCTCTGAAGTTGGAAACTTTCCTGTTGCAAGCTGGTACTGAATCAGTTTGGATTGTAGTGTAAATGCTTTGGTATCAGTAATTCCTGCTTTGGCATTATCAGCCCCGCCAGTGAGGCGTGCAATGATAATTCCCATTAATGTTCCAATAATTGCAATAACAATAATAATTTCAATTAACGAAAAACCAGCTTGTGCTTGAGGTGATTTATTGAATTTAAGAAAATTTTTTAATTTCATAGATACAGTGTCCTCGTGTTCAGAAAGAAGCTTGATTATACAAATAGTTGTTTTTAATGCAACTGGTTCATTGCTGCCATCATAGGGCCAATTACGGCCATGACCATTAAAAAAACAATGACGGCCATAAAAATCATCATTGCTGGTTCAATCAGGCGTGTGGTTGTGACAATTTGATTGTTGACATCTTCATCGTATACGTCAGATATGTTAACAAGCATGTCTTCAAGTTGCCCAGTTTTTTCGCCAGTTCGTAGCATATGAATCACCATTGTCGGAAAACGACCCGTGCGTTCTAGAGCTGTTGCAAGTTTATCACCATCTTGAACTTTCACAATGGCTTCGTCCAAGGCTTTTTCCATGACCGTATTTCCAACAACTTTACGGGTTAACTGCAAACCTTCAACAATACGGACGCCACTTGAAAGAATGGTGGATAGGGTTTTAGAAAAACGAGAAATTGTGACGCGTTGAATCAGTGGACCTAAAATAGGCGCTGTATATAAAAAAAGATCAATTTTATAGCGTCCTTTCGGAGTTTTTGACCATGTATAAATTCCAAACACAGAAGCGCCCAGCACTGAGATACAAAATAACCACCAATTTTGCATCCAATTAGAAATATCATTCATCAATTCTGTATACCAAGGCAGTGTCACTTTTAATGTTGTAAATGACTTTGTCATTTGTGGCATGACTTTAACAAATAAATAAATGACAACTGCAAATGCCATCACAATCATGAGTGCAGGGTATGTGAGTGCTCCTACAACTTTACGCTTAATTTCAATTTGATAATTGATAAACTCTGATAATCTTTGCATTACAAGTGGAAGTGCTCCAGCCTTTTCTGCTGCGGCAATCATATTTGTATAAATTGAAGAAAAGACTTTCGGATAATTTTTATGTGCATCCGATAATGATTTGCCTTCCGAAACAAGTTCTCGAATTTTAATATAAACTGATTTCAGCTCTTCATTTTCGACTTGTTCAGAAATTGCACGCAAGGCATCGTTGATATCAACGGCAGAGCGCAATAATATTGCAAATTGTTTTGTGGCAACAGCAATATCTTCTTGTTTTGGGGGTTTGCGATTGAGTTTAGCAAGAAAACTTGTTGTGCTTTGCGCAGAGTTTGCTCTATCATCAACTTTCATTTCAAGGATATAAATTCCTTGTTTTTTGAGCTTAAGTTTAGCGTCTTTAGGAGATTCTGCTTCAATGTAGGCCTTAACCTTTTTGCCTGTTTTTGCAAATTGGCCTTTGTAGGAATACATTGGCATATTAGATTACCTCTTGTTGTTGTTCATGCTCAGATTGTGTTGCATACAGAGCTTCTTCTAACGTTGTTTCTCCATTTAAAAACCGTTCTTGAGCCGAGTCTCTCAGAGTTTTCATGCCTCTTTGCACACACATTTTTTTAAGGCTTGCGCCATCTGAACTTTTTAAAACAAAATTTCTAACCGGTTCATCAAAAATTAAAAGCTCATAAATTCCAATTCTTCCCGAATACCCTGTTGTTTTACAAGCAGGACAACCGCCCTCTTTGGCTTTATAGAATGTTTTTCCGTGCGAATCTTTTTTTGTTAAGCCAATAAGCTCAAGTTCTTCTGCGGTATGTTGGGTTTCTTCTCTGCATTGAAAACACACTTTTCTCACCAATCGAACGGCTAATATGGCAACAACGGAGGTCGTGATTTGAAATGGCTCAATTCCAAAATCCACCAAGCGAGTCACAGAAGCTGCTGTGTCGTTAGTGTGTAACGTACTAAATACTAAGTGACCTGTAATCGATGCTTGCACCGCAATTTGCGCGGTTTCTGCATCACGAATTTCACCAATTAAAATGATGTTTGGATTTTGTCTTAGGATTGAGCGCAGTGCAGCTGCAAAGGTGAGTCCTGCTTTTTCGTTGACTTCAACTTGACTCACCCCTGGTAATTGAATTTCGACGGGGTCTTCAACAGTGATAATACTCACATCGGGCTTGTTAATATGCATCAACGCAGATGCAAGTGTTGTTGTTTTACCAGAGCCTGTAGGCCCTGTGACTAACACAATACCGTGTTTTTGATTGATCACTTGCTTAAAATTTTTAAGCAGAGATTTGGGCATGCCAATATCATCAAGATAAGGCAGGCCACCCGATTTATCAAGAATTCTAAGCACAATGCGTTCGCCAAATTTAATTGGCAAGGTGCTAACACGAACATCAATCTCTCGTGTTCCTACTTTTAAAGTAATACGCCCGTCTTGTGGCAAGCGGCTTTCAGCGATGTTTAGTTTGGCTAAAATTTTTATGCGTGTCGAAACACTGGATTGATACTTTTTAGGGATGACCCGTACTTCTTTTAAACGTCCATCTATTCTAAAACGCACCGACACCCGATCTTCAAATGGTTCAATATGAATATCAGATGCTTTTTCTGTAATACTGCGTCTTATAATTGCTGTGACTTCTTTTCGAACAGGCGCTTCTTCATTGTCTTGCAATAAATTATGGGCAACATCAAGACCTTCTATGCCTTCAATATCATCATCTGAGCCCAGTCCTTTGTTTTGATCCACAAGCTCTTGGCGTTCAAAGACATTATTGATTGCAGCCTCAACAAGATCTTTTGGAGCCACAATTCTTTTAATATTTTTGTTGAGCAATACTCTCAAATCATCAATGCTCACTGTATCCAATGGATTTGTAACGACCACAGTCACATTCAAATCGTCTTCTGAAATTGGAACAAACATATTTTGGAGACAAAAGCTTATACTCAATTTTTGAATGAGTTTAGGATTGATTTCATGAAATGGAAAGTTATCTAAATATTCTAAATTAAGATGTTTGGCATATGCTTTTAATAACTCTGATTCTTGTATCACTTCATTTTCTATAAGAATTTCAAAAATACTTTTGAGTGTATTGCTATGTTCATCATAAGCTTCGTTCCATTGAGCCTGAGTCAATTGAAACTCTTCTATTAATATTTGCTCAAGACTTTTTGAAGAAAGCGAAACCTCAGGTTGCACTTTTGTTATGTTTTTAGCCTTAATTTTGGCAAGAATTTCTTGGCCTAAATTTTCTGCTAGAGTTGCCTTTGTTATCATGGATTGCCACCTTATTTCTTAATTACCAAATGGAGGAGGTGGAGGCGCTAGAGGTGCTGACGTTTGTGGAAAGCCAAAACCGCCCGAGCTTTGATTAGAAGATGGCGCATTGATGGGGTTTGGATCTTGGCTAGGCATGATAACGCTTTTTGGTTGAATATATTCGTCATCGGACACTTCAAATCCATTTTTTTCTTGAGAGCTTTGATCAGAAGGCGCTTTACCTTGTTCTCTTGATGGCATTTGTGAATAAAAGCTTTGTTCTTTGTATTTTGCGCCATAAAAAAACTTTAAAAAGAGATCTCTGTCTTTAATTTTTTGTTCATACACTTTTTCGAGATCTTCAGAGTTTCTCACAATGTGAGGGGTTACAAAAAGATTTAAGCTTGTTTTATTTTTATCGTTTCTGCTCTTTTTAAATAGCCAGCCAAGTATTGGAATATCTCCAAGCAAAGGAACTTTTTCTTCAGAAACAGTAACGCGATCTTGAGTTAATCCACCAATTACAGCCGTTTGGCCATTTTGGACAATAACAACAGATTCTGCCGTGCGTTTGCTAATAGGGTTTGGATAACCATTTGCACTTGCGGCACCACTATCATCAAGCTGTAAGTTAATTTTCATCGATACAAAATCAGCTCGAGATATTTGTGGAGTGACTTTGAGAGCAGTTGTCACCGTATATTTTTGAGGTTGAGCAACTGTTCCGGTTCCGTTGGGGTTTGGGATTTGAATGACGGTGCTGTATTCTTGGTTTGACGAAAACGATGCCGCTTCGTTGTCTGACACCATCATGCTTGGGTTTTGTAAAATATTTGAGTTGACGTCTTGTTTTAAACCAAAAATAAGGGCTCCTGGGGTTAAACTAAAAGCACCAAGGCTAATTGGTTTAGAGCTCATGATTCCTAAAATTGCGTCAGTACCTAATGATGATGCAAGGCTTGTTGGATCCGAACTTCCTGATTTGCTAAAAAATAGTGGCGCACCTTTTAGGGCGTTGAATCCAAATGGCACTGTGTACCTGCCGTCCGAAGTTTGTGCTGCACCGCCTAGGCTTGTGCCGATGTTTAAGCCATTGTTAACGGCCATATCAATGATATTGGCCTCGACATAAACTTGTGCGCGTCGTTTATCGAGTTGCGCAATGATGTTATCAAGTTCTTCAAAAGCAGATTTGCTACCTTGAATCACTAAAGAGTTTGTTGCTTTGTCTGCTGTAACTTTAACTCCATTGAGATCAGCAACCGCTTGTGATTGCGATGAGCCAGGAGCATTGGGAGTCATGGGAGCTGGCGGAAAATAAGGAGGTCGGTATGTGTTATTGAATTGAGATTTTGCAGCTTGAGTGAGCGCTTGTAGTGTTTGCGCAAGTTTTTCGGCATCGGCGTAATCAAGTGGACGCACACGAACCATGGTTTGCGAATTTTGATCGAGTGATGGTTTATCAATACGTTGAATAAAGCGCACAACATCATCAAGGCCACTTGCAGGTCCTACAAGAATTATAGAATTGGTACGCTCATCTGCTATCACTTTTTGGACGCTCAATGAAGGTCCATTACGATTACCAAAAATTTCGTTTACTTTAACAACCGTATCTTTAGCATCCATGTAATTAATTGGGATAATCGACACAACTGGTTGGTTTGTTTTGGAGTCAAGAAGCTTTATCACTTCTAAAATACGACGGATGCGGTTACCTGTGTCAGTTAAAATTAAAGAATTTGTTGTTGTAAATGCAGCATATTGTGTGATTCCTAACAAAGGACGAAGCTGATTGATCACAGAATTGGCATCAATGTATCGTAATGGAATGACTTGATTGATAATTTCATCAGTTGATGGTGACCAATTTTCTCCGTAATAAGTTTTAATATTTGATGATTTGGCATTTGCAATTGGAAGAATCTTAACAACAGAACCAGTATCAACTGTGGTAAAGCCAGCAATATTAAGTGCACTTAAAAATGCTTGGTATGCTTCTTCTTTCGTTACAGGTTCTGGCGAAATAATAGATATTCGTGAAGACCCGGCAACTCCTTGGGCAAGTACAAAGTTTTTGCCAGTCCAGAGGCCAATTGTTTTAATAATGTCGCTTAAACTAGCTCCATTTGGAAAATCAATGCTAACAAGCTCTTTGCCATGTGGAATGCTAGAAGCTTGTGACATATTTTCATTTGTTTTTTTATTATTTTGCGCAGCTGCTGATTGAGCTTGAATATTGCTATTATTTTGCTTTGCTGGTGACTGTTGTGCTGAAACAGAATAAGAAAATAAAACTCCAATCAGTGTTGCAATCCATTTTGAATGACCTGGATTTGTTGGTTGAGAAAAAGTTGTCGAACATTTTTTTAAAAATTTTTGATTCATCTAACATTTACCTTCTTAGTCATCTTTACGCCATTCCTTTGAAATTGCAAAATGATTTCATATTCATCCTGAAGAACTTCATAGATTTTAAATCCTTGTGAAGGATCCTCAAGATTAATGCCATTAACATTTGTAATAATATCGCCATTTTGAAGTTGCATTTTTTCAAAAAGACTACCTGGTGTGATTTCATACACTTTAAATCCAATTGTTTTTCCATTAATTGATTCAGGAATGAGTCGTGCTGTATTAAGAATTTTAGAATATCCTGGACCAATTTCATCCAATACATAGTCTGTATCAAGATCAATGGTTTCTTCCAAAGAAGGGGTATTTTTTTCTGGTTTAACTGGATTTTGTTTTTTAATTGGGCTTGTATAAATACAAATTTTTTTATTAATATGACGAATTTCAACAGACTGAGGATTGGGTATTTTATATATTTGGTAGTTTTCATTATCAATTATATGTTGTCCTTCTTTATAAACGTCCGCTGTTTCTACGCTAGGATCTTTAAATGTTACAAGATTGGTTTTAGGATTGCCAGTGTAAATAATGCCTACAATCTCAATGGGAAGTTGCGAATCTTTAGGAGAACATGGAATCGTATCAAAGTCTTTAATAAGATTTATAGAGCTATCATCATTTTCGTCTTCATCAGGTGTGAGAGTATCTTTATTAAAAATATTTCTTGCTAAAATTGATTTACGCAATTGAGAAGAAGTGCTCGCCGAACTTTGTGGAACATTATAAAATAAATTATTTTCCACGGTCGATTTTGGTTTTTCTAAGAGTGCAATAGATATAATAGAATTAAAAATAGCTGTGCCAGATAAAATTGCAAAAATAAAAACAAACACATTTCTAAGAGATGTTTTTTTAAAAATTCTACTCTTTTTCTTTAATTTTAAAAATGAATTTTGTTGTTCTTGACTCATTGTACGTTCACTTTTAATGTAATAGTTTGTCCACCTCTTAAGAGTTGAATTTCTATATTGTTTTCATTTCGTAACGAGTTTAAGGTTTGAATTGCCCGTGCTGCATCATTCAATTCAATTCCGTTAATAGAAGACACAATATCTCCATCTTTTAATCCCAATTTTGAGTAAACGCTATCAGGAGTAATGTTTGTAATTGAAAAACCTTTGACTTGGCCTCCAACAAGATTTGGATTTGCTTTAGCCTCTTCAAGAGTTTTGGCAAAATTATAAGTTAATACATTATTGATCCAAGAACGCGTGACTGTTGTATTATTTCCTGCTCGTTCAAATCCATTTTCTTTATAAGCTGATCCAGAAGAATTTTGATTCGATCGAGAACCACGCGGATTGAGTGTTTCTGGATAGCTCAGGTCAATATATTCTGGACAGTTTTTATTTGTAATTAAAATTCTATTTTTTTGAATATCAGTTAAGGTACCACCTAGCGGTAAAGATTCACCTAACTTAAAAATATTTTTATTTTGTCCTTCTAACACAACCAAACTATTTTTTGCACTACCACCGTATAAAATACCAGAAATTTTATAAGGAAAATTCGATTTAAATGGTTCTAGTGTGCAGACCGGAGCTCCTTGTGTATTGGAATCTGGTATTAAACCCTTAAGGTTAAAAATATTTCGAGTAATGATCAAATTCAGATCTTCAAGAGGCTTTGTGACAACTGCTGGGATATTGATTTTGGCTGGAATGGAGGATTGCTCAACATGTGTCTTTTTAACAAGCTGAAAAATAGTAAGGCCAATTCCTGCAACAACAACAAGCCCAATAGTGGTCAATGCAAAAGGCATCACCTTTTCGGCTGGTGGAATGCTAACATCAGGAGAAAATAGTTTGTATTTTAGTTTTGCAATAATTCGAATCATTTATTTATAAATTCTTAATATTAATACTATTTTATACGTGTTACAACAACTGTTACATCGTCTTCCAGAGGTTTACTCGTTCCGTAAAACTCAAGAGAATCTTGTAACAGAAGAGAAACAAATTCAGAACTTGCTTTGGTATAATTTTTTTCAATAAATTTTCTGAGCCTGCGTTTGCCATATTCTTCTTCTTTGTCATTTTTATTTTCAATCAACCCATCAGTATAAAAGAAAATAAATTCGCCGCCTTGAATTGGCACTTCTTTTTTTTCAAACACCTTTTTTTCAACCTTTGCTGGTCCAGAGTTACCAAGGCGGTTACCTGTTGCGATCAGGGCTTCTACTTTTTTGTCTTGTTTGACAATCAGTGGAAAATTATGTCCCGCATTGGCGTACCTTAGCACTTTTTTTTCAAAATCAAAAACGCTCGAAAAACAAGTCATGTTGTAACTCACTTCACTGTTGCCCATACTCGTTAACACAATATCAAATCCTTCTAATATCTGATCCACATCGAGGTCTTCACCAGCTAAAAGTTTTGATTTTATTGAAACAAAATATCCAGAAATTGCAGCAGTCACCATTGCGCTTGCAGTACCATGACCTGTCACGTCAGCAATAAAGACATAAAATTTGTCTTTTAGTGAAATTGTGTTCCACCAGTCGCCTCCGCAAAAAGCGGCTGGTATCGCGGTGCCAAAACAATCTACCATTTGGTGCTCAGGGGCAATTTGAGGTAAAAATGTTTTTTGCACCAATTGACTGGTTGCCAGTTCCATCTCTAATGTTCTTCTTTGACCTTCTTTTTCTTCAATTTCTTTTTTAATTTGATCGTAACGCTTGGCGAGTTCGTCGTTGGCTCGACCAAGTTCATAGTTACTTTTATTGACCTGATTAAAAAGTCTTACTGTTTCTGCCTGGTTTTTGGCAATCATCGTGTAACCAAGAAGCACACCAGTTGTACTTTCAATTTTGACGCCATTAATAGAAAATGGAAGGAGTTCACCTTCTGAGGTTTGCACAAAAACTTCCACATCTCTCACAAACCCTTGAGTGGTAAATTGAATTTCCAGCTCTAGATAGTAATCAACAAGACTTTCTGCATGGGGAAATAACTTTCTAATATGTTGCCCTATTAAATCAGCTTGCGAAAATTGAGTTGTTTCACATGCTGATTTATTGGCTTTCATGATGATGCCATCTTGATTGAGTAAGAACATCATTTCAAACATGTTATCGACAACTTGGTCAATAAATCGTTGATGCTCTAAAATACCACGAGCCACTTCAAGCAGTTTTAAATGTGATTCTGAAGTAAAGCTATTCAGTTGTTCTTCTGGTAAAAGATCAAGCTTTTGCATTGAAACCATATGAATAGTTTGCAAAAGTTTTTGTGTTGGATTGATAAACTCTTCGTGCCATTCTTCTGTAAATGACCGTATTTTTTTTGTAAAATAATAGGTAAATAATCCAGATGCAGCTATCATTATGATAAAAATAATATTAAGAAAAATATTTGCTATAAAAATATTTCCTATAACACCAATTAGTGTTATGAATGCAATAAAACCGTAAAGATTGCTTATTAATTTTTTAATGATTACGGTCCATTTTTTTATAATGTCTTCAATTGTAACTGCACTCAATCAAATATTCTCCTTCTCTTCATTTTAGTTCTATCGATGAAATTGAGATGTCAGTTAAATGAAACTTTGAAATCTTCTTACAGTATGTCAATACTGTGGCTCCTCATATTGGTGTTACATTAACCGATGAATACATAGGAATTTATTTAGACCGCGGGCTGGAGTGCTTCATGGAAGAAATCCGATTTAAACCAACAATATTTGTTCTTATTGCAATATTTGGAGCCAGTGCCATTGCATCTACCGGGTTTGTTTCAACGGATTGGATGCTTACAACTGCTGTTAGTGTTGTGCTTTTTTTGCTTTCTTATGTATGGTTTTTTTCTGTAAGAAAAAGAATTGATGAAATTTTGACACATGATCTCGACAAAATTGCCAATGATGCCGCGCGTGCAATTCGAGAAGAAATCGAATCCGCGTCTCCAATGACCTCAGAAAGAGAAAATGTCGAGAAAGCAAGACAGCTCGAAATTAGAGAAAAAGATATCATAGCACGTGAAAAAGAGCTTGTGAAAAAAATCGAAGAGCTTGAGCTTAAGAAAAAATCATTTGAACAAGCTTCATCAATTCCTTCTATTACTTCTCTGTCTGGTTCAAAATCTAAAGACTCTGCATCAAAAGAAGAGCTTTTGCAAAGAGAAATTATTTCTTTGCGGCATCAGTTGTTACATTTAGAAGAAGTGAACAATTCTCGTTTATCTGCTTTGCAGCATGAGTTTCAATCTAAAAATGTTCAGGCACAAAAAAATATGGAATTTTGGAAATCAAGTGCTGAGAGCATGAACAAGAAACTCCAAGAACAGAAGCGTGAATTTGATTCGCTTGCTAAATCACTAGAAAGTCGTGCTGTGCTTGCCGAAGAAAGAGCACTCGAGCAACAAACTCGGCTTAATAAGTTACAACTCGAAACTTCGCAAAAAGAAATTGGTGTCAGTGAGCAGGTACAGCGGTTAGAGGAAATTATTTCACTTGTGCCAGAGATGACCAATCAATTGCATAACGTCACTCATCAAACGGAGCGCAGTGCTATTGAAATTGGTGACAAAGTACGATTTATTTATGAAAAAGCACAAGAACACTTAGAAGAATCTAACGAAATTTCTGCACAATTTAGAGGCGGTAAAGGCAACAATAGCAATACATCATTGAGTGAAGTGATTCAAAGTAGCTTGTCTTTGCTTCGTGAAATGATCGAAATGTTAGAGCATAACTCAAAATTAAACATGGATTACTCCCAAGCAATTGATACCATTCTTGTGAATACGGCAGAAATTAATAAAATCAGTGATGAAATTCAATATATTTCTGATCAAACAAACCTTCTTGCTCTCAATGCGGCAATTGAGGCGGCGCGTGCTGGGGAACATGGACGTGGTTTCTCAGTGGTTGCTGAGGAAGTTCGTAAACTTTCGGATCGTACAAGTTTGGCGAGTAATAACATTATCCAAATTGTCGGTAAGGTTAACTCAAGTGTAAGAGATATTAGTAGAAGCTTACTAGAAAACTTAAAGAAAAATACAGAAAAGAAAACTCACGTGGATCACGCCGTAAATGAATTGGTTCGTACAGCAGAAGAAAGCACAGAAGTGTTTACTAAACTCATTTCTAATGCTGTTGCAAGCTCAGAAAGTGTGGCAAAAAATATCGATCAAATTATTTTAAGCTTACAGTTCCAAGATATTACAAAACAACAAATTGATCAGGCATTGCAGCCTCTCGATAAGATCAAAATCAACATTGAAGAACTTCTTAATAAAGCATTGCAAAATGATGCCTTGGCATTAAAAGCGGCGCATCAGCAAGGTGGTGGTAGTGATGGAGGTGGTTCTGATAGTGGTAGAGGAGGAAGTACCCCTCCACCAACGACAACTCCTCCAGCGAATACGCCACCGCAAGCGCCACCTTCTGGTGCAGCGCCAAAAGCCAGCGCACCTGCTAAGCCAGCGGCACCTGCGCCTGCAAAACCCGCTCCCGCACCGGTTTCCAGTTCAAGCTCAAGCGTTGAAGATGAGTCTTTGGTTAAAGGGGATGTGGTGTTTTTCTAAGTTGTTATCTTTTCAGTTTATTCCTTTTTTAAATTTTTGCCGAAAAAACTCCCAAATGTTCTCTTGTTAAAATTTTTTCAAGGTGTCATAATAAAACTAAGTATTCTTGAATAAATTTTATCTTTTGAAGAAAGCGTCAATTGGCTTTGCCATATGAGCTTAGGGGGCGTTCTGTGAATGGTTCATATGCATTAATGGGATCCAGTGCCATCATAAGGCATGTGCAACATCTTGTGTATAAAGTTGCTGAAACATCATCAGCAGTGTTGATCACCGGTGAACCAGGGACGGGCAAAGATGCAATTGCAAAAATTATTCATGAACGATCGCAGCGCGCGAAAGCAAATTTTATTCCTGTAAAATGCGGTGTGGCAACCGAAGAAAGTTTGGAGCTTGATTTATTTGGCTATGAAAATGGTTATATCCAAGGAAATAGCCAAGGCAGATCTGGTTATTTTGTTGAAGCAGATGCCGGAACTTTATATATTGATGAAATTGGTAAGCTCTCGCTAAAATTGCAAGCCTCTTTATTAAAAACAATGATCGAAGGTAGTATTCGGAGTTTTGGGTCAAGTCTTGATTTGCCTATTAATGTTCGAATTATTTGTTCAACTTCTGTTGATTTGGAGCAGCTTGTCAAGCGGGGAGCATTTTTAGAAGATCTTTATTATAAGCTGACCGCTGCCTCAATTTATTTGCCGCCAATTCGTGAACGACGTGAAGACATCCCTATTTTAACTGAGTTTTTTATTCAAAAATTTAATCAAATAAAATCTAAAAAGATTGCTGGTATTTCGCATGATGCAATGAATGCTTTATTACAAAATGTATGGACTCATAATATTCAGGAGCTCGAAAATTTAATTGAGCGGATTGTTGTGTTAAAAACTTCGGGAAGTGTTGATATTTGTGATTTGCCCCCACGACTTAGAAATTTAGTCACAGATAATATTGATGCTTTTTATGACAGATCTGCACAAACGTATCAGGCTTCTGCAAATCATAATCACGCCCTTTCAAACTCGTTTCATCAAACTTCAGGACAAAACAACGTCTCAGGTTATGCAAAAGCAATGCATACAAATACGATGACACAGCATAATTTGTATCAAAATTCAATGTCACGAGATGCGCATGCATCTGGGCATACGCCAACATTAACAAAAAACTCTCTTTCATCTGCGGTCAATAATTATTCTCAAAATGCTGGAACGCAGCAAAATTATCCACAAAATCAAGTCAGTTCACATCAAGCGCATCAGTCAATGAGTCGTGCTTCTTCTATGTTTGAAGATTTGCCAAGTGAAATTGATCAATTTATTAAAAAAGAAATTGATTTGGGAGCGGGAATTGATTTTTATCGGGTGGTAGAAGAGTTTGAAAATCGCTTAATATCAGAAGCGCTGAGAAGGACTAACCACAATAAAAATAGGGCAGCGCAATTGCTTTCTATGAACCGCACGACGCTTGTCGAAAAATTAAAAAAGCGAGCCACATCATCGCCAGTTAAAAATGAGACTGGACGAGTAAAAAGAAATTCTGCATTTACAATTTTTGATGGACTTGGAAACGAAAAATCAGAGTTCGAAGGAATTGATTTTGTAAATATTAGTTCAGAAGATACGCCTTAAAAAATTAAAATATTGTAAATTGCATTGTGGTTTATTTTGCTTAATATTTATTTATCATTTCCTTTCGTGTATTGTGCAAAATCTTCGTTACTTAGAGCCAAAACATGAAAATATAAATAAACATAAATATAATTAGCTTGTACTTTTGCAATTTAATGTTAAAAAACATCGTATTTGTTATATTTAAATTTAATGATTTTAAAATTTTATTTAATTGTTAAAAATCAATTTTATATTATTACAATTAAAACTTACACTTAAGTCTGATATTTATTGATTTAAAATTGCTAAATTATTTTTAATTTTAATTTAATATCTATTTTTATATTATTTTATTTTTATATATAAATAAGTTTTAAAAAATTTATAAATATAGTTTATTTCATGAGGTATAAGAAATTTTAATTATACCTACAAAAAAAATAATTAAATAAAGGAAAGAGTATGACTTCATGCACACGGGCGTTTTTTGGTTCTATAGTTGTTTTTTTATTAATTAATTTAGGCTGTAATTCAAAAGACAATAAAAACTTGTCAGATTCAGATTTCAAACGAAAGATTTTTGGAGAATATAAACCAAAAGGCAATATTAAAATTGAATTTAATCATAAGGATATTTCTTCTGCTACTTGTAGCAAATATAAAATTATAGCTGAAAGTTTTTTACAAAATGAACTTGTAAATAAAAATTTAAAATTGATTGATCCCGAAAAGCATTTTTTTATTGATAGAACAAACCAAGAAGTTTGTGCATCAACTGGAAAATTAACTCTTCTAAATAGTAGAGCGGCACCAATTGGTTCTAGGGCTCAAATTGTTTTTGAAGATGAAAAAAACACAGCTATTGATGAAATTGAGGTTAGAACAACGATTCCAATAAATATTATTTATATTAATATTTTATTTTTATCACAAGATTCGTTGTCGCAGGATAAAAATTTGGGAAAACTTAATTTTTTGTATGTGGCTCAAAATGATTATTCAGCAATTTTTAAAATTTCTGTGATTCGCAAATTAAATGCAAACAGGGAATATTTAAATTCTGCAGATGAAATTTCTCTTGTTGCAACAAACCAAGAAGGAAAAGATTTTCCATTACCAATAATAAATATTGTGGCAGATACAGCGACTGATTTTTTTTACTTTAAGATACCTTCAACATTTTCTTATGGTCCCTATGCAATGCGCTTGTTTGTAAACAATACTCCTAATGTGGAACAATTATTTACGATTAATGTTGTTGATAAATATAAGGAGATTGACATATTATTTGATAATTCTATAGTAGATGAAGTTTCAATTCCAACTGGCACATGTAAAAATTACACACTTATTGTAAAAGATTTTAATAACAAAAAGGATTCTATTCATTCTATTTCTAATAATGTGTTTCAAACCAAACTTTCTACGGATGAAAACGCTAATTTTAATATGTTTTCTACTAAGGACAAGGACATGAAAATTTGTGCCTATGGTACTAACATAGACGGGACAAAAAATTATCCCGAAATAGATCAAAAAGCGACTTTTACGGTTAAATATAAAAATATAGAGAGTCGTGTTACTGTGATCGCCGCAGAAAACCCAAAGGATATGTTGTAGTCATGACAATAAAAAAAGGTAGTATTTAAACTACCTTTTAAATAAAAGACTCAATAATTACAATTAACGTGAATCACTACCTTGGCCGTAGCTTAAAATTGCCATAGTACGTGCGCGTTTAACAGCTAAAGTTAAAGAGCGTTGTTGTTGTGCACTAGCGCCGCTGATGCGACGAGGAACAATTTTGCCGTGTTCTGTAACAAAACGGCGTAATAGTTGTGTGTCTTTATAATCAAAAGTGATTTGTGGATCGAGCGTGCGCTTTGGTCTGGAATAGCGACGCTTTTTCTTACCTGTGGATACTGCCATGGAAAACCCCTAAAGAAGTTTGTGAATTACGATGCGGCAGCAGCGTTGGGCGTATATATCCAACGCAGCAACTCAACAAAACATGAAAAAACAGATAAACACAGCAACTTGTTTGCGTCAAGTTAAAATAGAGTGGGTTTGTGTTCTGATGTGGTTTCTTTTCTTTTTTTGTGCTCTTTTAAGGTTTTATAGTGAATTCGTTGTTGTGGGACAAGAGATTCTAATGCTATTTTGTTAAGAATTTCATGTGTTTGTATCATCTCTTTGAGAGCATACAATGTATCGAGTGCGTTTTTGGGGCTTATAAGATCTAGGTCTAATTCTGCCAAGAAGTCTTGTAACTCATTGTGTTTATAGGTTGATGTAGTGTGTTTTGGCTCGTGTCCCTTGTCACTTTCTATAGAAATTGGTGTTATTGCGGTTTCTAGATGACATGCGCGTTTTAAGTTTTGTGTCTCTAAATTTTGCAGAACCTCGCTCGCTCTTTGAATAATATTTTGTGGAATACCTGCCAGTTCTGCAACATGCAGTCCGTAGCTTTTGCCTGCTGCGCCGGTTTTGTATTTGCGCGTAAATTGAATGCTTTTTTGCGCGGAATCTGTATTTGAATTATTAATAATTTCAGTAGCTTGCATATGCATTGGCAAGATGTTTGGACAGTTTTTAACAACATCTTGAAGTTCGTGATAATGGGTCGAAAACAGCGTTCTTGCTTTTACCTGATTATGCAAACTTTCTAAAATGGCCCATGCTAAAGACAAACCATCAAACGTTGAGGTTCCTCTGCCAATTTCATCAAGTATTAGCAAACTTTTTTCGGTTGCAAATTGCAGCATGTGTGCAGTTTCCAACATTTCAACCATAAATGTGGATTGATTTTTGAGAGCATTATCACCCGAGCCAATACGGGTAAAAATACGATCAACCATTCCAATTTTTGCATTGCTAGCAGGAACAAAGCAGCCAATTTGGCAAAGCACTTGCGCAACAGCAACCTGACGCATGATTGTGCTTTTACCTGCCATGTTAGGCCCTGTAATCAAATGAATTAAGGGTTGACTTTGTGCATTGTTGCCGTTTTGATGTCCTAAGGTAATGTCGTTTGCAATAAAAGGTTCATTGCTTGGTGCAAATTGCGCCAAAATAGGATGCACAGACTCCTGCAGTTCTGTGATATTTTCCTCAGTCAAAATAGGTTTGCACCAATTAAACTCTTGAGCAAGTTGCGCGAATGTTAGCGTTAAATCAACTTCAGCAATACATTGTGCAATTTTGAGCAGTGGCTCAGAATGTTCTAAAATTTGTACTCGAATGGTTTCAAGTAGTTCTTTTTCAAGTGTAGCGCGGGTTTCAGCGGCATGTAAGGCTTGCTCTTCAAGCTCTTTAAGTTCTGGTGTGATGTATCTTTCGCAATTTGTTAATGTTTGTTTGCGAATAAAATGTTTTGGCGCTTGAGCAATTTTTCCTTTTGAAATTTCAAAATAATAACCAAATGCACCGGTGTAACCAATTTTTAGGGTTGCAATTTGGGCATTTTCTCTTTCTTTCTTTTCTAAATTTGCAAGTAAGTCATTAAAATTTGTGGTGAGATCGATGGCCTTATCGAGTTCGCTCGAAAACCCTTTTTGAAATATTGTGCCCCCTTTGCCTATGATTGGAGCCGGATCTTCAACCAAGCTTGCCTTAAGCAATTGGGAGAGTGCTTTTAAAGCATCGATATCATAAAAAAAGTTTTGAATTTCAGTATAAAATACTGAATTGGCAATAGTTTCGATAGTTTCTTTAAATTTTGGCAGCAGAATAAGGGTGTTGCGTAACCATGCCATACCTCGGGTATCGAGGTGTTTTTGGGCTGCGCGAGAGAGTATGCGTTCGATATCTGCTGTTTCTTTTAAAAAAACAGTCAACTCATTTGCAATAAGAGAATGATTTAGGAGATCTGTAATTTTATTGTGGGATTTTGCAACATCGTCTTGCTTTTTAAAAGGGTATTTGAGCTTATGCAATAATAATCGGCTTCCAACAGCAGTTTTGCATTTATTTAAAAAATGAAATAAACTTCCCTTGCGATCTCCTGATGATGTTGTAAAAAAATCCAAATGCTTTCTTGTACCACCATCAATAATAAGATGTTGCGAAAGTTCGTAGGTAGAAATATTTTTAATATTTTGTAACACATTTTTTTGTGTGTTTTTAAGATAATGTAAGATAGCAGCCACAGCAGTTAAGCCATGTTGAGTTTGTGATAATCCAAAACGATTAAAATCTTTTTCTACAAAAAATTCACAAAATAACTCTTTGCATGCAGATTCAGAGCGTAAAATCCACAGTTCAATGGGACTGACAATGGTTGGAATTTGTTGTTGATTATTTGTAATTATTGTTTTTATTTTAGAAATTAAAGCTTGTGGTACTAATAATTCTCTTGGTAAAATTGTTGAAATTTCTTGAATGAGTAGTGATTCTGACAATTGCGAAGTGATACGAAATTCGCCAGTAGATACGTCAACATAAGAAAAAGTAAAACATTTTTTAAATTCTATAATGCTTGCAAGATAGCAGCCATGTTGCGATTCCATTTGATTTTCGTCATCGGCTAAGTCTCCTGGAACTGCCGGGGTTGCAATGCGGACAATTTCTCGTTTTACAATTCCTTTTGCTAATTTTGGATCTTCGATTTGTTCGCAAACTGCAACTTTAAAACCAGCTAAAACACATTTACGAAGCGCATTTTTATAGCCAACGACAGGAACTCCGGCCATGGGCACAGGATTTGGGCTGGATTTATCGCGTGAGGTTAATGTTAAACCGCAAATGTCTGAAGCAATAATGGCATCTAGCCCAAATAGTTCGTAAAAGTCTCCCATTCTAAAAAATAACAACGCATCAGGCGCTTCGTCTTTGCTTTGGCGAAACTGCTTCATCATGGGCGATTCTAGCTGCGATAAGGCAATTCCAGAACAATGCTCAAAACTTAGGCGTTCTAATATGGGTTTGAGGTGTGGTGCTAATTCTTTAGATTGTGTCAGCCAGTTAGAAATAAGTGGAAAGCTTTGATTATCAGTATCTTGCAAATATGTCATTCAAAAACGCCTTTTTAAAAAAATCAAACACAAGGCGCAATATAAATTATAAAAAAAGGAGAGTAAAACTCACTCTCCTTTTTCTTTACGTGATACGCTGCGTTGATTAGCAGCTAAAATGCGTTTGCGAACGCGAATGTTTTTAGGAGTGACTTCGATCCAGTCGTCATCTTCAACCCAGTCTAATGCCGTTTCAAGAGAAAGTTTAGTAATTGGGCTGAGTTTTGTTGAATCATCAGAGCCAGATGCGCGCATGTTTGTCAGTTTTTTCTCACGAACAGCGTTAACATCTAAATTGGAATCACGATTGTGCTCACCAATCACCATTCCTTCATACACATCTTCACCAGCAGCGACAAAAAGTCTACCGCGTTCTTCGAGGCCACTTAAAGCATATTCTGTCGTTTTTCCTGAACGATCTGCAATTAAGGCGCCATTAATTCTTGAAAGAAAGTTTCCACGACTCGATTCCCAACCTTCAAAGTAGCTCGACATAAGCCCTTCGCCTTTTGTATCTGTTAAAAATGTACTGCGGTAGCCAAGAAGCCCACGAGTTGGGATACTGAATTCAATACGAGTACGACCGTTATTGAATGCTTGCATGTTTTCAAGGCGTCCTTTGCGAATGGAGAGCTTTTCTGTTACTGCACCAACGCTATGATCAGGAACATCAAGCACCACGCGTTCAACAGGTTCTACTTCTGTTCCGTTAAGTACTTTTGTAATCACCTTAGGACGGCCAACCATGCATTCACCACCAGAGCGGCGTAAGTTTTCCATCACAATTGCAACTTGAAGCTCGCCACGCGCTTTAAGAATAAACACTTCTGGAGAGTCTGTTGGTTCTATACGCAAAGCAACATTATTCATTGCTTCTTTATTAAGAAACTCTGAAAGCTTATTACTTGTTAAATAAGTTCCTTCGCGTCCAGCGCTTGGAGAGGTATTGACACTGATTTCAACTCCAACTGTTGGAGGGTCAACTTCAATTCTTGGTAAAGCTTCTGGGTTAGAAGCATCAGCAATGGTATCACCAATAGCAAGATCGGTTAAACCTGTTGCCACAATAGCAATGTCACCAGCAGAAACCTTTTCAACGTCAACCTGTTCCAAGCCACGATAAGCACGCACTTTGATAATTTTTGCAGGCTGAGTTTTGCCTTCTTTATTAATAAGCACAATACTTTGGTTGGTTGTGAGGCTGCCTCTTTCAACGCGACCAATTGCCAAACGACCTAAAAAGTTGTTGTAGCTCAAATTGTTAATCAGCATTTGAGCGCCGCCTTCAATTGACACTTGAGGTGGCGGTACGTGCTCAAGAATTGTATCAAAAAGATCTTGTAGGTTTTCTGTTTGTACATCTTTTGATTTGCTCGCCCAACCGTTTCTACCAGAAGCATAAAGGATAGGAAAATCCAAGTGATGATCTTCTGATGAAAGCTCTAAAAACAAATCTTGAACCATTTCTGACACTTCATCAATACGCGCATCGGGACGATCGACTTTGTTAATAACTAAAATCATGCGCAAATTGCGGCTTAACGCTTTTTGTAAAACAAATCGGGTTTGTGGAAGCGGACCTTCTGCCGCATCAACAAGCAAAATAGCACCATCAACCATCATCAAAGTGCGTTCCACTTCGCCACCAAAATCCGCGTGACCAGGAGTGTCTACAATATTGATACGTGTATCCTTGTAAACCATAGAAGCATTTTTTGCGGCAATGGTGATGCCGCGTTCGCGTTCTAAATCCATGCTGTCCATAACGCGTTCAGCAATGGTTTGGTGTGCTGCAAATGTACCAGATTGTTGTAATAGTTTATCAACCAAAGTCGTTTTACCGTGGTCAACATGGGCAATAATCGCGATGTTTCGCATATTTTCGTTAATATTAGTCATACAAAGCCTTTCAACAAGATTTTGAATCATATCGATTCAAAACAATTTCCGTTTCGTTGGTATTCATATTTCGTTAGAAATGCAAATCAAATTATTGGAGACTATCATAGAGGGTGAGAGTTTCTTTTGCCATCAGTTCCCATGAGTACTTTTTGGCTTGAAGGAAACCTGTTTGAATATTTTTATCAATATTTGGTTTATTGTGATTAAGAACTTCGTTAATTCCTCGTTGAATGTCTAAAATGTTGTTAGGATCCACATAAATTGCGGCATTTTCCATAATTTCAGGAAGTGCTGCACAGTTGCTGACAACAACAGGCACGCCGCAAGCCGCCGCTTCTAGTGCCGAAAGGCCAAAGCCTTCATACAATGAAACATTGACAAATGCTGAACTGAGCGAATAAAGCACAGCAAAATCATCCTCAAAAACATATTGAATAAAATGTAAATTTTTATTTTTACCATAATATTTTCCTATCTCTAGTAATTTTTCATAGGAGTTTGATAAAATGACCAAAGGGACTCGGAAATTTCCTTTGCAATAAGATTCTGTCAGCATATCTAAATTTTTGTGTGGCCTATTTGAACCAACTGTAAAAATAAATTTTTGTGGCAGTTTATATTTAAAGATTACAGAATTGATTTTTTCTTTACTAAAGTTTTGGAGTGGTTTAAAATTACTCACAACTCCATTGTAAATAACTTTAATTTTTTCGGGAGAGATTGTGAGGTATTTTACGATTTCATTTTTAGAAAAGTTTGAAATAGTAATTATATTTTTGGCAGTTAATAGGCGACGTTTTAATAAGAAATTATAATAAAATTTTTCAAATAATGAATAATGTTTTGAAAAGGCAATATGATTCATATCATGCAAAGTGGCAATTAATGGGACTTTGCTAAGTAAGGGTACAATAAAATAGGGTGCGTGAAAAACTTTCGGCTTATATTTGAGTATTTTAAATAAGACTTCAAATTGGCCTAGAATACCAAATTCACTGTACTTTAATTTAACAAAAATAAAATTTGGTGGAAATTCATAATCTAAAAAAATTGAATTTTGACAAACCAAAATAATAAACTGGAATTTATCATTTTCAGGATTTGCAATCAAATTAAAAATCAATTCACGGACATGACGGGTGACTCCGTTTTCGATCCCTTTTTTTACAATGCGTGCATCCAGCATAATTGTTTTGCGAACGGTATTCACTCTACCTGCTCCGTAAATTATTCACTCAACAAACTTCTTTTATTAAAAAAACAGATGAAATTTGTATTTTTTACAAATAATTTTTATACAAATTTCTTTGCTAAAACAATATCGTTACAATTTTTAAAAATATTAACTTTTGCATTGCTTAATGACTCATATTCTTAACTTATTTTTGTATTCCCAAAAGAGAATTAAACAGTTTGACGTCAATGTGTATTTAAGTATATAAAATTATTATTATAATTTTATTAATAGAAATAAAATCAAAAATAATTTAGCAATATGCAATCAAATTCGACTACAAAACTTTATTTTATGCCAAATAAAATGTAAGATTTAAAAATTGTATAACTTTTTTGTTATTTTTCAGATTGTAACAAGTTCAATCTTGTTCATGTTAGGGGTGTTAAATGAATAAAGTTGTTCGCAATGTACAGGAGTTCTCTTTTCCTAAAGAGTCATTAGCCACTATGGCTGCAGCTAAAAATGTTTTAATGGTAGAACCCGCTTATTTTCATGTTGATAATCCTATCAATGCGCATATGCGGCGAAAAGATGGGGCATTGCATAATTTAGATAAAAATAAAGCAATCGAGCAATGGCTGCACTTAAAAAAAGTTTATCAAAATTTAGGATTTAATGTGTTTGTGTGTCCGCCAGAACAAAACTTACCAGACATGGTGTTTTGTGCCAATCAAAGTTTTCCGTTTTTAGATCGCACAGGCAAAAAACATGCGATATTATCGAATATGTTTAATGATACACGAAATAAAGAAGTTGCCTTTATTAACAATTTTTTAATTAATAATAACTACACAACACAGCATCTTGCTTCAAGATCTTCGGGATATTTTTTTGAATCAATGGGTGACGCGCTATGGCTTCCTGGTTATCGATTTATCCTTGGTGGTCATGGTTTTAGAACAGATGCAAGAATTTATCAGTTACTTTCAGAAATTACACAATCTCCCGTCGCCATTTTTGAGCTAAAAAATCCAAAGTTTTATCATCTTGATACATGCCTTAGTATCCTAAATGCAACATCAGCCCTTGCATGCAAAGAGGCATTTACAGAAGAAGGATGGAAACTCTTGAATGCGATATTCCCAAATATATATGAAGTTTCATTAGAAGAGTCAGATTCTCCTGGGTTTGCATGCAACGCTCATTGTCCTGATGAAAAACATGTAATTATTCAAAAGGGTTCTACTAAAGTTATTAAATTGCTACAAAAACAAGGTTATGTTCCCTTAGAAGTGGATACTTCTGAATTTATTAAGTCTGGTGGTTCTGTTTTTTGTATGAAATTGATGTTTTATTAGAATATCCTTAAAATTAAATATTAATATTTAAAAAATTGTCGATGCATATCATATGTTGCGTTGTGTGGTTTTCTTTTGAGCATTCTTGCAGTCTAGTTTGTTCTGTCATAGCGTACCTGCAGTTTATCTGGGTTGTAACCCAGATGCGTTTTTTGCAAATTACTTTTCATTTAGTTTTTTGATTTTATTTTTTTTGGAGAGTTTATCGATGGCGCAAAAATTACCAAATCAGCAACTTGTGGCATTTTATAAGGAAATGCTTCTAGGGCGACGTATTGAAGAACGCGTTGGGCAACTCTATGTTCAACAAAAGTTTAGTGGATTTTGTCATTTATATATAGGTCAAGAAGCCGTTTCGACAGGTTGTTTAAATGCAATAAGAAAAGGCAAAGACTACGTGATTACTGGTTATCGCGATCATGTTATGCCTATTGTTTTAGGCATGGATCCTGGGGTGATGATTTCTGAATTATTAGGTAAAGTAACAGGTTGTGCCCGCGGAAAAGGCGGCTCAATGCATATGTTTTCTGAATCACTTAAATTTATGGGCGGCCATGGGATTGTTGGCGGCCAAGTACCGCTCGCAGTTGGTGCTGCATGGAAAATAAAATACAATAAGGAAGATAATGTTGCGCTGTGCTTCCTTGGAGATGCGGCAATTAATCAGGGGCAGTTTCATGAAGCGCTAAACATGGCTGCTATTTGGGATCTTCCTTGCATTACTATTATTGAAAATAACTTGTATGGTATGGGAACTGCGATTTCAAGAACATGTTCATTAAAGTCATTAGCAGACAGAGCTAAGGCCTACAATATGCGTCAGGCCGTTGTTGATGGCCGTAATGTTGTCAACACTTACATTCAAATGAAAGAAATTATAGAAGAAACTCGCAAAACATCCAAGCCAATTCTTGTTGAAATGCAGACTTATCGTTTTCGTGGACATTCTGTTTCTGATCCTGGCAATTATCGTACCAAAGATGAGGTCGAAAAAGAACGCAGTCGCGATTGTTTAAACATCCTTAAAGAGATTATGTTGCAACAAAAAGCTGCTAAAGAAGATGATTTTGAAAAGTTTGAAGACGAAATAGCGGAAATTGTGGAAAAGGCAGTTGCTTTTGCGGAGGATTCTCCAGAGCCAGAATTAGACGAAATTTATCAACATGTTCTTGTTTAATATTTAGGGTTTGAGGTTTTATTCTATGGCTATTCTAACGTTACGTGATGCATTAAATCAAGCATTGACAGAAGAAATGGAGCGCGATCCCAGTGTCTTTATTATGGGAGAAGAAGTTGCTCAATATGATGGCGCCTATAAGGTGACCAAAGGAATGCTTGCAAAATTTGGTCCTATGCGCGTGGTTGATGCTCCTATCTCGGAAGCGGGTTTTGCGGGGCTTGGTGTTGGTGCTGCAATGTGTGGTTTGCGTCCCGTTATTGAAATGATGACGTGGAATTTTGCAATCCAAGCATTTGATCAGATTATCAATCATGCTGCTAAAATGTATTATATGAGCGGTGGTCAGTATAAAGTGCCAATGGTCATTCGTGGTCCACACGGAGCTGCGCACATGCTTGGGGCACAACATAGTCAGTGTGTTGATCACATGCTTGTCAATTGTCCTGGACTTAAAATTGTGAGTACTGTTATTCCTGCAGATGCAAAAGGTTTGATGAAATCTGCTATCCGTGATGACAATACCGTACTCTTTTTAGAAAGTGAAATGATGTATGGACGTACTGGCGAAGTGCCAGACGGAGACTACACAATTCCTCTTGGAGTTGGTGATATCAAACGAGAAGGTTCTGATGTGACATTAGTGGCTTGGAACAAAATGGTTTATATTGCACAAAAAGTTGCTGCAGAATTAGAAAATGAAGGAATTCAAGTCGAAATTATCGATCCGCGTACTCTTATGCCCTTAGACGAGGAGCTTATTTTTAATTCTGTGCGCAAAACAAATCGACTTGTTGTATTGGAAGAAGGTTGGGGTGTGGCATCTTTTGGTTGTTACATTGTTGATAGAGTCATTAAAGAGTGTTTTGATTATTTGGATGCTCCTCCTGAAAGAGTGACAAATTTATTTGTCCCTATGCCTTATAACGAGCGTCTTGAGCATGAAGTGATGCCAACAGCGGAACGCACAATTGCTGCAATTAAAGCTGTTTTATATAAATAAAGAAATTCTGGAGTAAAGTTACTATGGCTACTGTAATGGAAATGCCTAAGCTTTCGGACACCATGTCTGAAGGTTCTGTAGCGCGTTGGTTAAAAAAAGAAGGCGAAAAGGTTTCCGCAGGAATTCCAATTATTGAAATTGATACAGACAAAGCAACAATGGAATTTGAAAGTCCTGTAAGTGGAGTTCTTCTGAAAATTATAGTTGGAGACGGACAAAAATGTCCTTTGCAAGCTCCAATTGCTGTAATCGGTAAAGCAGATGAAAAATGGCAAGAAGCACTCGATAACTATAATGCTAAAAAAACAAGCAAGTCTGCTTCTTCTGTGCAAGAAAATAAAAAAGCGTTGTCTGTGAGTTCTGAAAACAAGTCAGCAGCGTCATTAACAACGAATTCAACTGCACCGCAATCAATTTTAACTGCTGCAATCAAAGCAACTCCTCTGGCTAAAAAAATTGCAACTGATCAGGGTATCGATTTGCAAAGTATTCAGGGGAGTGGTCCTGGTGGTCGTATTGTCCGCCGTGATCTTTCTGCCGTGACATCAGCAGCGACAACTCAAGCTTCTGTATCGTTTGCAACCAGCACTGAGGTTGAAAAAATTCCGCATACCAATATGCGTAAAACCATTGCGCGCAGGCTTGCAGAAAGTGTGAATACGGCACCACATTTCTTTTTAACAATTAATATTAATATGACAAATTTGTTAGCGTGGCGCAAAGAAACTATTGCCAAAATTTCTCAAAGTGAAAAATTTAGTGTTAATGATTTGGTCATTTTTTTAACGGCACGCGCATTAAAACGTCATCCAGCCGTGAATTCTTCTTGGTTTGATGATCACATCGCTCAATATCGTGATGTTCACATGAGTGTTGCTGTGGCATTGCCAAACGGGCTTGTGACTCCAGTTGTGCGTCATGCAGATAAAATGAGTGTTGTGCAAATTTCACAAGAAACAAAACGTCTTGTAAATTTAGCTAAAGAAGGAAAATTACAACCAAATGACTATGCTGGAGGAACTTTTTCTGTTAGTAATTTAGGTATGGCTGGCGTTGAAAGTTTTACTGCAATTATCAATCCACCCCAAGCTGCTATTTTAGCAGTTGGCTCTACTGTTCCTACTCCTGTTGTACTTGCTAATGGGACTATTGGAATAGAGCAAAAAATGAAAGTCACATTAAGTTGTGATCATCGTGTTATTGATGGTGCAGTGGGAGCAGAATTCTTAAAAACATTAAAGCAATTTTTTGAAGATCCTGTATCTGCGCTGTTTTTAGGATAATTGCAATTCGTTTTATTTGTCACAGAAGCTCAAACTAGTCGGTTTATTTAGCTAGTTTTGAGCTTTTTTCATGTTGGGAAACATTATTTATGAGAAAAAGTCAGCAAAATTCAGAAAAAAATGATTTGGTACGTTTAAACGTTTTATTGCAAGAATTTGGTGTGTCTTCGAGAAGAAAAGCTGACGAACTGATTGCTTCAGGTGCTGTAAAAGTAGACGGAAAAGTTGAACAAACATTAGGTATTAAAGTTAATAAAAAGGCAAGTATTTCTGTTCACGGAAAACTTTTAAAAGCCGCTCCTGCAAAAGCAACATATCTATTTCATAAACCATTTATGATGATTACAAGCAGAAAAGACGAAAAAGAAAGAGCAACGATTTTTGATATTCTTGATCTTAAAAAATTACCACAAAATGTCCAATCTGTTGGTCGTTTAGATTATCGTAGTGAAGGACTTTTGGTGTTAACAAATGATGGCGAATTGGCTCTTGCGCTATCGCATCCAAAATTTTCTGTAGAAAAAACTTATGCTGTATTAACGTCATCACTTTTTACAATTGAAGATGCAGAAAAACTAAAAAAAGGAATCATGCTTGATGATGGTCCTGCAAAAGCAATTTTTGTAAAAATTGGCAATAAAGAAAAGTTAGGAAATAGCACTGGGCAGTGGATTGAGTTGGTTGTTACAGAAGGTCGTAATCGTTTGGTAAGAAGAATGCTCGAAGCGCTTGGTTTGAGTGTTGTCAGACTGGTTCGAACCGCAATTGGTGAATTGCGGTTGCCCAACAAGTTAGAGCCAGGAAAATTTCGAGAAGTCACACCGATAGAATTAAAGTATTTAGAAAATATTAAATTAGAAATGCACAAAGAAAAATATGAAAAAACAAAAGCTAAATTGCCTAAAGAAGTGATTGAAATGCGTAAGCTTAAAAGAAAAGTTAGGCTAAACGACACGGAGTATGCGCAAGAAGCAGAAAGACGTGAAAAACGCTTTCAACAGACATCGATGCAAAGAAAAAAACAGCAAGCTGAAAACAAACAAAAATCAGGTGATAATAAAAAAACATGGTCCAAAGAAAGGTTAGAAAATAAATCGAGCAGCCCTAAAAATAGTTACTTTACAAAAGAAAAAAAAGATGAAAATCAAAGAAATAGTATCAAAAGAAGTAATGCAAATAAAGGAATTAAAAAATGAATTTTGATTGGTATTGGCTTTATTTTTTTATTGGAATAATTTTTTGTATCTTAGAAATATTTACATTATCCTTTTATTTGTTACCAATAGGGATGGCCTCAATTTTAACAGGGATCATTGCATTATTTTTTAATAGCTTCTATTTACACGTTTTTGTTTTTGTAATATTTTCAATTTTGATGTTATATTTTATTTCTAAATGGAAAAAATCCCGGTTTTTAAAACCTGTAAATTCTACATTTATTGCAGGTCTTGAAGGACAGCAGGGAGTTGTTATCAAATCATTTAAATCTATTATAGAGCCCGGAAAAGTTAAGATTTTTTCAGATGAGTGGGATATTTACTGCGATATTCATAATGAAAATTTATTAAAAACGTTAGTAGAAGGAGATGTAGTAAAAGTTATTTCGGTTAAAGGTAACAAAATAAAAGTAGAAAAAGTAACAAAATAATTAAGGAGCGATTGGCTTTTATGAATGATATAAGTTTTTTACCATTTTTATCTTTACTTGGTGTTGTTCTCTTAGTTTTTTATGTGTTCACAAAATATGTCATAGTGATTCGCCAACAAGAATGTATTATTGTTGAGCGACTTGGAAAATTTCATACTATTTTAAATTCTGGATTAAATATTTTGATCCCTTTTATTGATCAAACTCGATTGATTTTATGGAGTCGTAATGGAGTGATTACAAATGTTGATCGTATTGATTTGCGAGAGGTCATTATTGACATTCCTGAACAACAAGTGATTACTAAAGATAACGTAGGAATTATTGTTGATGCTATTATTTATGTTCAAATTACGGATGTAAAAAGAGCGGCTTATGAAATTCAAGGATTGCCTACTGCCGTTGCTCAGCTCACCCAAACAACATTAAGAAGTTTAATTGGTGAATTAGATTTGGATAACACTTTAAGTAGTCGTGATGTGATCAATTCTCGTTTAAAAATGGTATTGGATGAAGCCACAGATAAGTGGGGTTTAAAAGTCAATCGTGTTGAGCTTAAAAATGTCATTCCTCCCAAAGATGTTCAAATGGCAATGGAAAAACAGATGCAAGCAGAGCGTGAACGTCGCGCAAAGGTTCTTACCGCTGAGGGTGCAAAACAAAGTCAAATATTAAATGCCGAAGGTGAAAAGCGTTCACGTATTGAGCAATCAGAGGGAGAAAAACAAGAAAAAATCAATCAGGCTCTTGGTGATAAAGAAGCAATAATAGCTCGAGCATTTGGTCAGGCGCGTGCAATAGAAGATGTTGCGGCAGCGCAAGCAAAATCGATAGAATTGATTAAATCCGCATTTGGTTCACCTGATGTTGCAGCGAATTATTTGGTTGCAATGGAATATTTAAAACAATTTGGGCAGATGACTCATAAAAATACGGATAAAGTTTTTATCCCCTATGAGGCAACAGGTGTTTTATCTTCTTTAGGTGCTATTGGTGATATTATGCAAAAAATCACCTCCCCAGAAAAAGGAAAAACACTGCATAAATAATTTTATAATTTATGCTAGGTAATAATTTTCAAGGCAAAAAGTCACCCCTAGCAATATTTTATTTTCGATAAAATATTGCTAGGGGTGACTATGAAGACTGATAGAATTCTTAAACATAATTTTTGGCTATCAGAAAAATTAGCTGATGGTGAATTGTATAGAAATAAAATTATAGAATTAACCCACGAATCTGTTAGTAAATATCAAAATATAAGAATATTAAAATTTTTAAATGGTAGTAAAGTTCTTTTTCTCGATAATCAATTACAACTCGCAAGTTCTGATGAGTTTATTTATCATGAATCATTAATACACGTTCCTTTTGTAACACATCAAAATCCAGAGACTGTGCTCATAATGGGCGGTGGCGATGGAGCTGCAGCAAGAGAAGCATTGTTATGGAAAACTGTAAAAAAGATCAATTTGGTTGAAATTGATGCCGAAGTGATAAACTCTTGTAAATTTCATTTTCAAGAAATCAATCAAGGTGTTTTTGATAATTCGCGTGTCACAATTGAAGTTAATGATGTGAGGGAGTTTTTAAAAGCTAAGGATAAAAAATTTGATATTATAATTTATGATTTATCGGATAAGGCATTTGATGATAACCATCTTATTAATCGTGATTTTTTAAAAAAATGTAAAAATATAATGAATGAAAATGGCATCATGTGCTTGCAATCAGGATCTTTGCCTTTAGAAAGTGATACAAATTTTCAAAATTTTTTAAATTTACTGAAAAGTGAATTTAATTTTTTAAAATTATACACTGTTTGGGTTCCTTCTTATTCGGGATTTTGGTTGTTTATAATGTTATATAATGAAGTTAAAAAAATTTCTTTTGAGGATTCTATAAATATATTTCAAAATAAAATTAGCAAAGATCTTAGGTTTTTAAATGAAAATACCTATTATGGAATATTAAATACAACTAGGTTTGTTCAAAACTATGAGGACTAAAATTGTAAGGCCAAAAATAGATGTTAAATAGAAAAATTATATTTTTTATAATTTTGGCGTACTTGTTTCAGTTTATTATTGAAACAATGTTAATTAGCTCAAGTTCTTTTTTTATTAATTCTGTAGGCGCTGATAAATTACCAACAGCGTTAATTATATCATCGATTTTAACTCCTATTTTTATATATTTAATGTCTATTCTTGAAGTATTTAAAAATTCAAGACAAACAAAATTATTTTTGCTTTTTTTTATTTCTCTTTGTCTTTTATTTTATGTGTATTATAATAAAGTTACTTATATTCAAAATTTTGATGTATGGTTTTATTATATTTTTAGTAACATTTTTTCTATTATAAGCATTATACTTTATTGGAATTTAATAAACAGCTACTTTTATGTATTTGAATCAAAAATGTATTTTTCATATTTTATAATCTCCGAAGAAATTGGGGCTATTACATCGGATTTGATAATTAATAAATTAATTTATGATTATAGTATATCAAAATACTTTGTTTTAAATTTCTTTGTTATTTTAATATTAACTTTCATATTTTTTTACATTAAAAAACTAAAAAAAATAAATGATGATTTTAATCATGATGAAAAAATAAATTTTAATAGCAATAAATTATTATCAAGTAACCAAAATTTTAGTAAAAATAAGAATTTATTTAATGTTATTTTTTTGTATATTATAATATTTTGTTCTTTTTATTTTGTTTCGACTATAATTAATTACCAGTTTAGTTATGCAGCCGGAGAAAAATTTAAAACATCAGACGAGTTAAATAAATTTTTTTCTGAATTTCAGTTGTATTCGAGTTTGATTATTATTGGAATAAGTTTCTTTTTTAATAAATACCTATTTCCAAATTCAAAAATTATTTTTCAGCATTTATTGTATGCGATTTCAATTTTGGCGTTGGTGTATTTGTTAAATATACACTATACTTTTTATATTATTGCATTTGCAGAACTTATGAAAATTGTATTAGAGCATTCATTGTTTCAAAATTCTTATGAACAGTTTACTTCAACATTTACCGAAAAAATTAGTGATAAATTACGCAATCTCTCTGAAGGTCTATTTGCTCCTGTTATTGTTGTAATTTCTGGTGCTTTAATGCTATTTGTGCCAAGCAGCTTTTCTTTTTATAATTTAAATTTATTGATATTTGTTTTTATGGTTGTATTAATTATTTTAATTGTTTTGATTAAAAAAATTTATTATAATTATCATTTAATGTTATTGAAAAATAATGTTTCTAATAATAATATACGATCTATTCAGGCACTTGGAGAAAAAAATAATTATGATTCGTTAGATTTTTTAAATGATAAATTTTATAAAACATCTGATAAATTTGTTAAGAAAAATATAATTATTTCTATTGGTAAAATAAATAGTAGAGAGAGTATAGATTTTATTTTTAATGTTTTAAATGAAGGTGATGAATTTTTACAGTCAGCTGCAGTTGATGCTTTGTTTTTATACAAATCTTATAAAGTTCATTTTCTCTTGGTTGAGTTTATTCAGGGTGAAAAAAATAAGAGTATATATGTAAGGCATAAAATTATCTTATTTATTAACAAAATATATAAAAATGCAATAATCCCATTTTTTATGCATTTATTATATGCAAATGATGCAAGAGTTGTAGCAAATACAATAGAAAATTTTTGGGATGTAAATGATAAAAATATTTTACCATTTATCGCAAAATTTTTAAATCATCAAAGCAATAGGGTAAGAGCAAATGCCATTATTTTGTTATTTAAATATAATATTAAATACTATAATGATGCATGTATAAAATCAATTAATCAACTTAGAAAATCCAGAAACATCAATGATAGTCTGTCCTTTGTTTTTGTAGCAGGTTTTTTAAAGTTAAAACAATACTCCCTAGATATTGTAAAAAAATATGAAAAAATAAAAGATTCTATTGAATTTAAAGATAAGCTTATTGAAAATTTTGCATTTTCTTTGGCATCATTAAATAGTCCAATTGGTTATGATTTATTTCATCTTTCTTTTTTAACGCAAAAAAAATTTCCAAATACATTAATGTATAAATTTAAGCTTATAGATGAAAATAACAGAATTTTAATTATTAAAAATTTTTTTGAAAATCATTTTGGTGTTGATGTAGAAAATAATTTATACGAAAATTTTAAAAGCTCAATATATGATTTCAGTTTTGAAATAGAAGTTATTGAAGAATTGCTTAATAAATAATTATTCAATTTCACTAGACATCCCAAAATTTAGCATAAAGCTTTGCCAGTTTACTTTAGGATTATTATCTCCCGTGGAATAAAATGCTTCTAACTTATATTCAGCTTCAGGTTTTGAGATTTGTGTTAAAAATGTGACACTATAAAGAGTGTTTCCTCGCGTATAATTTATTCCAGCTGTATAGCCATTAAAATTGACGTTTATAAACTGATCTTCTACTGAAGGATCGCCGCACCAATTATTAGTAAAAAAACCAAGATTAAAATTAAACAAATCAAATACATTTGTTTGCGAACCAAATGCAAAATCAAACACAGATTTTAGTCTGTAAAAACCATTTGGTGAATCGGCCTTAGAGTGAAAAATAATATCTCCAGAAAATGTTTGAAATTCTGCAGGACTGTATGCAAATCCGGCTCTAATCATAAAAGGCAATTGATCAAAAATTTTATCAAAATTTTTAGGATGGTTTTGATTTAAAAATTGCTCTGCTTGGTAGCTATTTGAACCAAGTGGAACAAAATTGATATCAGTGAGTACAGAATTGTCATTTAAATTTGATTTCGCTCCTTGGTTTAAAATAAATCGATATTTACCTGATAAGCCTAAAGATAAATTTTCATAAGGTTTGTAAATGCTTCCAATTCCAACTTCAAGACCTCTCACATACCAATCGCTGTAGTAAATCCAGTTTTCAACGAGATGCAAATTATTTCCTGGGCTATCTGGATTGGGAAAGGGACCATGAATATTAATTGCCGTTTGAATTTCTGAATATTGAATATTAAAAGCGCCTAGTGTCAACCCAAGGCTCATATCTTCAGAGACCGGAAAGGCTACAGCAACTGCGTAGACGTTATCGGTAGAATGTACTTTTTGAATAAAGTTTGAATTTATTGTATTATTGGAATCAAATGATCTAATATTACTGTCTAAATTTATATAATCTTTGTTATATAACGCTATGGCAAAGGTAACGGGAATAGAAAAATCAAAGCGCATCACACTGCCTAAAATACCAGAAATAAAATCAGAGTCAGTTAATATAAATTTAGAAGTGTTATTGCCAAGAAAACCTTGTTGCGTTATTGTTGAGTTATATACTGTATTGGTTGAAACAGTAACCTCTGTTTCTTTTGCAAAAACAATTCCTGCAGGATTATAGAAAACAGCCGCCGGTGTGTTAGCAATGGCTGTGAACGCACCGCCAACACTTGGTGCTACGGTTCCAACTAAAAAGCTATTGTGGTGCCACCAGTCTGCTTTTGAAAATGTAGGAAAAAAAAATATAATTATTACTATAAATTTTAATAAAGACCATTGCATTTTAGCTTGTGCCTTTAACTAACAATTCTATTCCTTGCGCTGTATGTTCGAGTTTTTGACTTTCATCGAGTAACTGTGTTGAGGAATCTGCAGCAGAAACAACAGCAGATTGGCTTTTTTGCGTTGCTTTATCAATGTTTCCCATTGCTTCTGCTATTTGTCTGACGCCAATTTCTTGTTCGCGGGTGGCATCAGAAATCTGTTGAATAACATTTGCCATGTTTGAGATGTCATCGGCAATCTGATGAAAAGAGCCTTGCGCTTCGTGTGTTACTTTTTTAACCTGCTCAACGCGTTCTTTTGTTAAGCCTAAAATAACAATAACTTGTTCTTCGCTTTTTGTAATCAGTTCTTGAATTTCTTCTGCGGATTTGCCACTGATTTTTGCTAAATTACCCACTTCTTCTGCCACAACGGCAAACCCTTTGCCATATTCTCCAGCACGAGCCGATTCTATAGATGCATTGAGTGAAAGTAGTTCTGTTTTAGAGACAATATCATTTATCACAGTTGTTTTGGTATTTATTTGCTTAATAATTTCGGCAATATTTTGTAATTGATCATTTGCTTCTTGAATAGATTCCATGGCCTCAACTAAATTTTTCATCGTTTCTTGACCTGTTTGTGCTTTGTCAGAAGCCTTTTGTGCTACATTATTAGATTCTTTCGCATTTTCTGCAGTGCGATTGACCATGCTTGATATTTCATTAATTGCTGCGGTCGTTTCGTGCACCGCAGCAGCTTGTTCGCTCACTGTATTTGATAAAATGTCGGATCCATCTTTTAATTTGTTGGCAATGTCATTGCTTGCTTCACTTTGATGTTTGAGGTTTTTGATTGCATGCGTCAATGCAACTGTTGTAGTAGAAATAATTTTAAAAATAAATACTGCAATCAATATTGATGTGCCAATAATTGTTGCCATTGTTATGTTCGTGATTGCAGTTAAATTTGCTCCTTTAGCTGTGGAATCAACACCTCCTTTATAATTGTAATCACCCAGATTTTTAACAGCCGCTTCAAGATCTGACGCGGCTTTTCTTCCTTTAGATAAAATGCTGCGGATTGCTTCTGCTTTTTCTCCCTTTTTATTGATTTCTATGGCTTCGCGCGAGGAGGCATCATACAGTTTCCACTTTTCTACAATATCATTCAGTAACGATTTTTCTTTTTCTGTATTGGCAAATTTTTGGTGATTTGCAAGATATTCATCAATAATTTTGGCATATTTATCGAGTGTTTTGATATCTTCTTCTTTTGTTTTTATTTCTTCTTCACCCGTGTTTATTAATGATGTTGTAAGAAGTCCTAAAATCCTTCTGGCATACTTTCCAATTCCTTCGTTCATTTGGCTGACAGATAACACACTTGGTAACCATTCTTGACCTGTTTCTTGCGCAAATGTTTGAGTTTTATTAATCATGATGATTGTATAAACGGCAGCACTAAGAATTAAAAGTAATAAAATTAAGATTGAAATATTAAGCTTAAATGATAAACTTTTATTTTTCATTTTATTTCCGCTCTATTAAAAAACTGTGTTTCATTTGTTTTACTTATAATACTTATATTAATTCTTTTTTACTTTTAGTAAAATATCGCTTGACTACAATTTGACATAATCAAAAGTGATTATTATTAATTTCCTGCAATAAGATGTTCGACTTCTGTGGTATTTACTCTTAATTTTTCGCTTTCGGTTACCAAAGATTTTGCCGTATCTGTTGTGGTGTTGACAGAAACTTGACTCGTTTGTGTTGCTTTATTGATGTTGCCCATAGCAGTTGATATTTGTTTTACCCCTATTTCTTGTTCTCTTGATGCATCGGCAATTTGTCCAACAACATTTGAAAGATCCAAAATATTTTGTGAAATTTGTATAAAAGATTTTTGTGCTTGTTCTGTTACGTTTTTTCCATTTTCAACGCGCTCTTTTGTGTGATCTAAAATAACATTCACTTGTTCTTCGCTTTTAGTAATGAGATCTTGAATTTCTTGAGCCGATTTTCCACTGATTTTTGCTAATTTACCCACTTCTTCTGCCACAACGGCAAATCCTTTACCATACTCTCCGGCACGAGCCGATTCAATTGAGGCATTGAGAGAAAGCAGCTCTGTTTTAGAAACAATATCATTAATAACCACTGTTTTTGTGCTAATTTGTTTTATAATTTCTGAAATATTTTGCAATTGGCCGCTTGATTCTTGAATTGTTTCCATGGCATGAACCAACTTTTTCATAATCGTTTGTCCTTCTTCTGCTTGTTTCGATGCAGATTTTGCAACGTTTGTAGAGTGGTTCACATTTTCTACTGTTCTATTGACCATGCTCGTAATTTCGTTAATTGCTGCCGTTGTTTCATGCACTGCCGCCGCTTGATTTGACACTGCACTTGATAAGGCGTCAGAACTTGATTTAAGACTGGTAGCAATTTCACTTGTTGCAACACTTTGGGACTTTAAATCTTCGAGTACGTGTTCTATTGCAGAAGTTGATTTTTTAATAATACCTAAGAATATAAAAGATATAACAAGAGCAATTGAACCCGTAATTAAAATAACAAAATTGGTTAATGAAGTAAAATATTCACCATTTTTTGTAGAATTGATAGAGCCTTTTGTATTGATATCACCAAGGTTGTCTATAGCATCTATTGTGTTAAAAAAAGCTGGTATTGTATTTTCATTAAAACCAACCCATGATTCTTTTATTTTTCCAGATTGAGCAAGTTCTAGATCTGTTTTAATGAAATCTTTTACTTTTTCCCATGATTTTATAATATTATCAAATGCTACTTTTTCTTCATTTGTGCCTAAATATTTTTTAATATTATTAAATTCTTTTTCAATTTCGTCACTAAAATTATTGAGTACTTTAATATTTTTTTCAATTTCACCTTTGTCGACTTTTGTTGCGAGTTCTCCTAATATTAAAGCATGTCTTCTTGTGAGGTTACCAAAACTTTCCGATATTTCAGCTATTGCTTTTACTCCTGGGAGCCAATTTGTCCCAGTATCGTAAGAAAATTCTTGTGTTTTATTGATCATAATCACAGAATAAATTCCTACAGAAAAAATAAGTAATATTAGTAATGACACCGAAAAATTGAGTTTAAAAGCAAGTGTTTTCTTGCGCATACAATCACCATTTTGTTAAGAACCAATAATCAATTTATTTATTTCTTTTGCACTATGATCGAGTTGTTCACTTTGACGAACTAAGTTTACTGCTGACTCTGCTGTATTATTAACAGCGTTTTGACTATTTTGGGTTGCTTTATCAATTTGACTCATTGCAACCGATATTTGTCTAACACCAATACCTTGCTCTTGGGTTGCTTCCGAAATTTGTTGAATAACTTGAAACATTGAAGAAATGTCTTCTGAAATTTTTGTAAAAGAATTTTTTGCTTCGTCTGTTACTTTTTTTCCTTCATCAATGCGTTCTTTTGTGATTTCGAGTATTTTATTAACTTGTTCTTGACTTGTTGTAATGAGATCTTGAATTTCTTTTGCTGATTTTCCACTTATTTTTGCGAGGTTTGCAACTTCTTCAGAAACGACAGCAAAACCTTTTCCGTATTCGCCAGCACGCGCTGACTCAATCGAAGCATTTAAAGAGAGCAGTTCTGTTTTAGAAACTATATCGTTAATAACTGCGGTTTTGGTATTAATTTGATTAATGATGATTACAATATTTTGGAGTTTTATATTTGATTCTTGAATAGTTTCCATAGAATTAACAAGTTCAAGCATGATTTTTTGTCCATCATCTGCTTTATTCGAGGCTGTTTGTGCCATTTCTGTAGACTCTTTGGCATTTTCAGCTGTGCGACTGATCATGCTGGTAATTTCGTTGATAGCAGCACTTGTTTCGTGGACAGACGACGCTTGTTCAGAAACAGAATCAGAAAGATCTTTTGAACTTTGTTGAAGATTGTTTGCTAATTCATTGGTAGTAATGCTCTGTTCTTTTAAATTTACAGATGATTTTTCAATTAATTTTGTTGATTTAAATATAATTTGAATTATAATGTATCCAATAATAACTGAGATTAAAAATATAATTGCCATAATTACATTGGTGACATTTGTTAAGTAAGATCCTTTTTCTGTTGATTTTACACCTTCTTTAAAATTAATGACTGCGATATTAGAAAGTTCTTTGCCAAATTCTAACACAGAAGGTAAAACTTGTTCTCGATATATTTTAAATGCCTCTTCTCCTTTATTTTCACTCGCAGTTTTTTGAGCTTCTTTCATTAGCTTTACGAGTTTATCTAAATGGATGATTCCTGATTCATAAATTTTTTTCTCTTCTTCATTGCTGACAAGCTTTTCGTAAATTTTATAACTATCTTCTAAGGATTTTGTGTATTTTTCTAACAATTCTTCGCTTTTCTTCTTTTCATTTTCTGGGGCGTTATTGATCCACATTAAAATATAGATAATAAGCCTTCTTGGGGCTGCAGTTAACTCTCTATTTATGTTTGTTGTTGATGTAATACTTGGCAGCCAAAATTGTCCCGTTTCATTTGCATATGAATTTGTTTTATTAATCACTAAAATTGCATAAACAGAAATACTCAAAAAGATAAAAAGTAAAACTAGCGTTGAGATATTAAGTTTGAATGCTAGACTTTTCTTTTTCATGGTGTTTTTACTTTCTCAAAGTTCTAAAAGCTAGACTTTTATCGGAATGTTGAGTAGTTACTTTATTTATGGCAAATAGTTTTAATTTTTGTTCAAATTTGATTTTTTATATGGTTATATGAAAGAAAACTATTTTAGGGAGAATTTATGCAGGCTAAAAGTGTAAATCCTTTGACGATACTCACTGACGAAGAAAATTTATTTTTTAAATCAATTTTTGATTTTGGAAAAAAAGAAATTTTTCCTTATGTCATGGAAATGGATGAATCAGAAACTCTGCGTCCAGAGCTGATTGCTAAAATTTTTGAACTGGGACTCATGTCGATTGAAGTTCCCGAAAAATATGGCGGTGCCGGAGGGTCTTTTTTTCAGGCAATTCTTGCCATTCAAGCATTGGCGCAAATTGATCCAAGCGTGAGTGTGTTTGTTGACGTGCAAAATACTTTGGTTTCCAATGCATTATTAAAATGGGGTCCTCAAAAAATTCAGGAACAATATTTTCCAAAACTTTCAAAAAATGTTGTGGGAAGTTATTGTTTAACAGAATCAAGTAGTGGTTCTGATGCATTTGCATTAAAGACACGCGCCTATGATAAGGGTGATCACTTTGAAATTAGTGGTAAAAAAATTTTTATCACCAATGCGAAAGAAGCGGGTGTTTTTTTAGTTTTTGCAAATTTAAATCCCGATTTGGGTTATAAAGGGATTACAGCGTTTTTTGTTGATAAAACATTTGGTGGGGTGTCTTTAGGTCGAAAAGAAATGAAGCTCGGTATTAGAGCTAGCAGCACTTGCGAAGTGATTTTTGATAAAGTCAAAGTTCCAAAAGAAAACGTGATTGGCGAAATCGGCAAAGGCTACAAAATTGCAATCGAAACATTAAACGAAGGCAGAATTGGAATTGCAGCGCAAATGTTAGGGCTAGCAGAAGGCGCGTTTGCTGCTGCAACTGCATATACTAAAGAACGAGAACAATTTGGTAAAAAAATTTCTGCGTTTCAGGGTATTCAGTTTCAAATTGCAGATATGGCAATTCAAATTGAAGCTGCCAAATTAATGGTTTACAATGCAGCACGACTTAAAGATGCTGGCTTAAATTTTATAAAAGAAGCTGCAATGGCAAAACGTTTTGCAAGCCAGGTTGCAGAATTTGTTTCGAGTACGGCGCTTGAAGTGTTTGGAGGGTACGGTTTTGTTAAGGATTATCCCGTCGAAAAATTTTATCGTGATTCAAAAATTGGCAAAATATATGAAGGGACAACAAACATGCAGTTGCAAACTATTGCAAAGATGATACTAGATTGATCTTGTGGTTCTTAAGTTTTTTTGGGAGTGGTTCAAACAATGAAAACAAAAATAGCATTTTTAAATTTCGGTTCGTTTCTTATTTCGTCTGTCATAAGTTTTTCTGCTTTTGCACAAGATGCTGCCAATCAGGTGGCAACTAATGTGCAGCAGGTTCCAGCGGCAGCGGCGGCTGCCGCTGCACCAGCTGCTGGCCCAGCATGGGTTAATTTCGCTCTTATGGGTGGTATCTTTTTATTTTTATGGCTTTTTGTTTTAAGACCGCAATCAAAAAGAGCAAAAGAGCAAAAAGAATTTTTAAGTTCTTTAACTCCTGGTGTTGAAGTGATCACTGCTGGTGGCATTATTGGCACAGTTGTTGAAGTGAAAGAAAACATCGTATCTTTAAATCTTGGCAATGCCAATACTGTACGTATCGTGAAGTCCTCTATTTCAGGGCGCTTGGATACAACAGCAGCAGTTTCTGCTAAGTAATTAATGTGTTGTGCGAGTGAAAAACCGCCTGCTCATTAAGGGCGGGCGGTTTTTTGTTTTTAAATTTGCCCCGTATTTAGGTGAAATTATGCAAGACAAGGTACCTATGTCGCCAATTTGGTGGATAAAGAGTATTATTATTATGTGCACACTTCTGTTTGGTGTGGTTTACACTCTTCCTACTTTTTTGGGTAATCCCTCAGAATGGCAAAGAGATGCGCATGGTGCACCAGTTAAATGGTATCAAAAAATGGCAGAAGCGATTTTGCCATCATCAAGAGTGAATCTTGGTTTAGACCTCAAAGGTGGTCTCTCCATGACGCTCAATGTTGAAGTTGAAAAAGCAGTGCAAGAATCTTTATTGCGTTCGTTTGCTCGTGCTAAAGAAGTTTTATTTGCTGATGGAATAAAAATTGGTCATTTTAAAGTTGATGACAATCTTTCTGCAATGATAGAGCTTGAAAATCCTGCGCATGCCGAAGTTTTACAGAAAAAAATCAATGAGCAAACCCTGCTTGTGCTTTTTGATAAGTTAAATGGCAATCAATTGTATTTTAAACCTAATAAGTCTTATATTACCGAGTTTGAAAAACAGTTGATGCAACAGGCAATCAATACCGTTCGCAATCGTATCGATCAATTTGGTGTGGCGGAGCCTAATATTTTTCAGGCAGGACAAAACCGTATTGTGGTTGAACTACCTGGAATGACCGATACTCAAAGAGCGAAAGAGCTGTTAGGCAATACAGCACAACTTGACTTTAGATTAGTGCTCAATGCGGTATCGGAAGATGCATTGCCTGGGTTGTTAAATGAAGCCCGCAAAACACTGAGTGTGAATGAGAGTGATAGTCAACCCGCAACCATTGAGCGCCTTGCACAATGGTTGCGAGAAAAAAATAAAATTCCTATGAATACGACTATTTTATTAAAGCGCATTTATAGTCAAGAAGCCAATAATACCGGTAAAGTGCTTTCAACAATTCCTTTTTTAGTAGAAGCGCATTCTCGTTTAACGGGAGACTTAATTGAAGACGCACAAGCGATGCAATCAACTGAAAACTATATTCCGCAATATATTGTCTCGCTGAAATTTAAGCCGCAAGGCGCGAAAATTTTTGCAGACCTGACAACCGAAGCGGCTAATCCAAAAAATCCTCCGCATCAATTGGCAATTGTTTTAGATGGCAATGTTCATAGTGCACCACTTGTGAAAGCGCCAATTATTGGAGGCAATGCAAGCATTACGATGGGTTCTGGTTCTAATATTGCAGACCAAATGCGCCAATCTCAAGATCTTGCATTGGTGTTGCGCGCGGGTGCATTGCCTGCTTCAGTGAAAATTGTTGAAGAAAGACAAATTGGACCAAGTGAAGGAGCACAAAATATTCAGGCAGGGGTGATTTCATCGATTATTGCTGGCATTCTTGTGATTGTGGTGATGTTGATTATTTACGGCATGTCTGGCTTGGTTGCAAATATTGCAATGCTATTTAATATTTTATTGATTTTAGCGTTAATGGCACTATTTGGGGCAACGTTAACTCTGCCAGGAATTGCTGGAATTGTATTAACGATGTCGATTGCTGTGGATGGCAATGTTGTGATCAATGAGCGTATTCGCGAAGAAATTCGTTCTGGGTTTTCGCAGCGTCAGGCTTTTTATAAAGGTTATGCAACAAGTTTTCGCACTTTAATTGATGCTCATTTTACATCGGCTGTGGCTGGTGTTGTTTTGCTGGTTTATGGCAACCCGACAGTGAAGGGTTTTGCAGTCACATTGTTATGCGGAATTGTGTGCACATTGTTTACGTCATTTTATGTCACCGAAGTGATTGGACAATGGCTTGTCGAACGTACAAAAATTAAAAGATTTGGTTAAAGGGGAAAATGATGGCATTTAAAATTGGAAATATTCAAGTTTTCCCTCATAATTATTACTTTGATTTTATGAAGTGGCGAAAAGTAACTATAGGAATATCAGCATTTTTTGTTGTTTTATCGTTACTGATTGTTGGATTCAAAGGATTGAATTATAGCATCGATTTTTTAGGTGGTGCTGAAATTCAAGTGAATGTGTTAAATAATTCTTTAACGAGAGAGCAATTACAACAAACTGTTGTACAACAAGGCTTTTCTCAAGCTGAAGTCACCTCTTATGGCAATTTGGCAACGCGTAAAGATGGAGAAAGTTCTTATCTTATTCGTATTCAACGACAAAAAGGGCAAGATGAAAATGCCACTACAAATAGAGCGGATCTGCTTGTTGATAAATTAAAAACTCAATATGGCAATGAAAAAATACAGATTGCGTCAATAACCAATATTTCAGGAAAAGTAGGTCGTGAAGATGAGTTTAAAGGTTATATGGCCTTATTGCTCTCTTGTATTGGTATTTTAATTTATATTGCATACCGTTTCGATACACGATTTGCTCCTGGAGCTGTGTTGTGTTTGGTGCATAATGTGATTATTGCGCTTGGTTTTATGACTATGCTCGACAGACCATTTACAACCGCTTCGATTGCTGCGTTTTTAACAATTGTAGGGTATTCCATTAACGATACAGTTATTGTGTATGATCGCATTCGTGAAACCCGATTATTGCAACCGAAAATGCCTATGGTTGATGTTGTAAACCGCAGTATTAGTCAAACCATGAATCGAACAATTTTAACCTCAACAACAGGGGTTTTAGCACTTATTGTGTTGTCTGTGATTGGAGGCGGCTCCATTGAAGATTTTGCAATTACTATGTTAGTAGGTGTCATAGTTGGTACATATTCTTCTATCTATGTGGCAGCGCCGTTAACGTTAATGATGGATAAATATTTTAACAAGCTTGGTTGGAAGCAAAAATCTCAAGGAGAAGCTGCAAAAGTGGAGCGTCCCAAAGATTATGCACCTCCAATTTATGTCAGAAAAAAATCAGTGCAGGAAAAAAAAATAAATGGAAGTTGAAACCATTGCTTTACAGAAAAGAACGAGTTTTTCATTATATAATGAGACTGGTTTTTGTAAAACAATGAGATACCATTGGAAATTTAGAGATATTCATGCAGTTGCTGCCGAGCAGTTTGATGATTATCTCGCCCAAAAAAAGCTGAAATTACTTGATGGAAAGTCAAACGATACAAATTCTTCGTTACTTGCTTTATTGCCAGAGCCAAGTTTGTTAAAGCATACAGATAAAGCCGCGCAACGATTATTGCAAGCTATTAAAAACAAAGAAAAAATTACAATATTTGGTGATTATGATGTTGATGGCACAACATCATGTGCAATGTTATTCTTATTTTTTGAAGAAATCGGTTATCCTGTTGATATTTATATTCCAGATCGCATTCTTGAAGGATACGGATTCAATAAAATTGGATTACAAAAAATTGCGCAACAAGGAACTCAAGTTGTTGTTACGGTTGATAACGGAATTTCTGCTGTTGAAGCTTGCGAAGCAGCGTTATCGTTAGGGATTGATGTTATTATTACAGACCATCACGATATTCCACCAACGTTACCTAGGGCTTTTGCAATTTTAAATCCTAAGCAAAATGATTGTCCCTTTCCTTATAAAATGCTTGCTGGTGTTGGTGTTGCCTTTTATTTGCTGATTGCACTGCGCAGTCTTTTAAGATCTGCTGGTCACAATGTGAATGTAAATTTAAAAAATTTACTTGATTTTGTGGCAATTGGGACAATTGCTGATATGGCACCATTAACAGGCATCAATCATATTTTTTGTAAAATTGGTTTAGACGTTTTATGTTGCCATTTAACGAGCGGCAACAGAGTTGGTATTTATCAACTATTAAAATTAGCAGGTTGGAAAGAGGGAACTCCTGTTGATGCAGGCGATGTTGGTTTTAAAATTGGACCTCGTTTAAATGCCGCTGGTCGTCTAGGCAATGCATTGCGTAGTGTAGAATTGTTGTGTGAAAAGAATAATGATTTAGCAATTTCTAAAGCAACATTTTTACATCATGAAAATAGCGAAAGACAGCTATTAGAAAAAAAATATACGCAACAGGCATTTGAAAAAGTTTCTGCTTTTGATCCATTGCCAGAGGCTTTGGTTTTATTTGATGAATCTTGGCATCCTGGAGTTGTAGGGCTTGTTGCGAGCCGTGTGCTTGAAAAATACTATCGACCTGTTCTTGTGTTTGGCATGATTGACGGTAAATTAAAGGGGAGTGGTCGCTCGACACATGCGTTTAATTTATTTTCTGTATTAAACCAAGTCAGAGACGAACTGGTTTCTTTTGGTGGTCACTACCATGCTGTTGGGCTCACCATAATGCCTGAAAAACTATCGTGGCTCACCAGTTATTTAGCAGAACAAGCGCGTCAGCTTATTTCAGAAAGTCAGAAGTTGCCGCCCTTATATATTGATGGCAATGTGCCCATTCATTTTTTAAACCCTAATTTTTTAAAAAAATTAGAAGATCTGGAGCCATACGGTATAGAAAATCCAAGAACTCGTTGGTTGGTTGGTCCTGTTTCTGTTGGGCATGTCAAACGGATCGGAAAAGATTTATCGCAATCCCATGCCAAAGTCATGTTTATCGAAAATGGCAAAGATTTTTGGATGACAGCATTTGGTTTGGCACATGTTTTTGAAGAACACTTAGCAACTGGAGTAGAACTTCTATTAGTTGTTGAAGCAAAAAAATCATTTTGGAATGGAAGGGACACGGTTGATATTCGAGTTATTGACTACGCTCCTGTGTTTTAAAATAGCAAATTTAAATGTCTTTGCTAAATTGTGCTTTTTACAGTATAATTTTAAAGAAGACTTTTATTTCTCATATATCTAATTATTAGCGGACGAACTTATGATCCAGTCGCAACGAAATGATTTAGAGCCCTGGTATGTAAAGAAAAAAAAATTTAATACCAATAATGTGGCAGGAGATTTTTCTAAAAAAAATTCAACAAATGAGATGACCGGCGCTGTTCAAGCAAAACAGCCAGTGATTGTGATTGTGTGTATATTTTGTGTCATAATTTTTGCGGTGAGTTCTGGAGTTTTTGCTGCATTATCTTTTTTTGAAACCAATGCGTTGCAAAATAAATTTATGTGGTATTTGCTAGGTTCATTCATATCTTTAATCCTATCCCTATTTTTTATACTCTATCAAATAGGGGGCATTTGTAGTCATTTAATATCTAATAAAGACAACTTAAATAAAATTTCTTTAAGTGTAAAGTTTTTAAAAAATCAAATTTACTATGAAGAGCCTAGAAAAGGGATTCCTGCACCAGAAATGGCGTTGTATCAGTTTATACAGCAAGTGAGAGCTTATGCGATGGAAAAGGCTTTTTTAAAACAACGCCAAGAACGTGCTCAAGATGCCTTTTCGTTAATTAATGGCGCCGATCCCAATTCGTTATTAAAGCGTAGATGGAACGATGTTATAGATAGTTTAAACGAATTTGAAATTTATCTGGCTAATGATCCAAAAGGGATTATTGAGAAGTTAATTTTAAAGTCTCCTCCGCAAAATATGGATGTTTCTCAAATTTTTAGGGATGTGGCAGACACTTTTGACACAACTTGGAGAAGAAAAGGAATTAATATTGAGCAAGCCATTGTCACGCCACTAAAAGCAAATACCAATGAAGCGGTTTTACGCCGCTTGTTGGTGGGGCCATGGAGAAGTTGTGTTTATTTTGCAAGGCGCGGAAATGGAGTTGTCTTTTCGGCAAAAAGCATTGATGGAAAAGTGATTGCACGATGGGAATGTGAAGGGATGGTGTTTCCCCAAGAGTTTTTTGATTTGATGAAAAACATTCAGCTTGATGTGAATGAACGAATCGAAAAAGGCATGGAAATTATTGCTCTTGATCCAAATAGTCCAAATACCTTATTTGCTTTAATTAGTTTTGTAACTTGGATTGATTTGGCAAATGTTTCTGGTTGTGATTACGAAGTGAAGCAAGGTTCCGAAGGGCTTATTATTGAGTTGCGTTTGTAATCAATTAACGCGTTTCATTAGTATAAAAGTAATATCATCTGTAATCGGGTTTTCTTCGTAAAAACTATATGCTTCGTCAATAAGTTTATCGACGACTTTTATGACACTGGTATTTTTGAAATTATTTTTTTCAAAAAACTTTTTCAAATTTTTTTCTCCAAAGTCTTGTTCTTCTTTGTCGGTATTTCCTGTTAAACCATTGCTAAATAAACAAATCATTGAATTTTCTTTAAATTCATATTCAACAACTTTTAGCTCTTCATCAAATTCAGGGTTTGTTGTTACAGGGTTTTTATAACCAATAATGTGACCGCGAGATTTAAACCGGGTAATTTTAATTTCTCCATTATCTTTATAATGAATATGATAAGGAAAAGAATGTGCAGCATTGATAAATTTAACACGATCAAGATTTTCGTTAAAAATTAAAACCTCCATTGACATTGACATTTTGGGATTTCCAATTTTTTGAATAAATTCATTTAAAAATTTAAATATATCAAGAAAATCATGGGTATCAATTGATTTTTGATTGGATAATTCTTCAAAATAATTGGATACTGCTGCAGCAATTAAAGCACTTCCAGCTTCGTGACCTGATACATCTCCAAGTAAAACAATTTTTGTTTTGTCAAATTCGTATATTCCCCACCAATCGTCACCTTTGCCTTTAGCGCTTTGGTAGTAAGATGCAAGTTGAACACTTTCTGTATTAAATTGATCAATATATTCGACTCTGGGTACAATGTTTCCTAAAGCTCGTTGTGCAGATCGAGTTTCGATTTCAAGAGTGGATTTATCATTTTTTAAATTGTAAATTTGAATTTCTAGTTCTTTAAATTTATTGTATATTTTTGCACTAAGCGGTTTGAAAACAATAAAAAACTCAAAAAATATTACAAAAATAATTGAATAAAAAATTAAATAATTAAATGCTATTATTTTGTTTAATTGAGTGTTACTTTCGTTAATGTAAAGAGTAACCATTTTGTCTAAGTCATTTAGTAGGCTATTCACTTTGTAAATGTTATATTCAAAAAGAAAGTCTGTAAAATTATAATTATTTGCTGATGTTTCTGCGAATTCAATAAAATCAATTGTTCTTTGATATAAATTTGTTTTTCCATAATAGTTTCTTTCAATTTCACTATTAGTAATTTTTGCAATGCCTTCTAAAGTGTTTCCATTGGTTAAATCTTGTATTGATTTTTTCATTAATTGCAGACAATTTAATAGATCACTTCTTATTATTTGATAACCATCATTTTGTTTTTGCATGTTCATCGATTGAATTAATAGCATAACTCTTTGACTTAACATTCTTTGTTTTCCAGCAATATTAATTACTTTACTAAAATTTGTTTGCTCTCTTATAAAATTTTCTAATGTGTATTTAAAAAATAAACTTAAAATAGCTAAAACTAATAAAGCTAGAAATGATACAATTAATATTTTTTTTTTGCTTTTAACACTATGTTTTTGAGATGACATATTTCTCCAAAAAGTTACGTTTTAGGAGGTTTAAACTCATTTTCTGATTTTGCAATAATAACTGTACCAACTGTATTGCCAATAATATTTGTCACTGTGCGTGCATCTGACATAAATCTATCAATACCAAGCAATAAAGCAAGACCTTCAATGGGAATCAGGTGTCCTGGCATGGCGCTTAGAACTGCAGATAACGTTACAAATCCAGCTCCTGTTATACCAGCAGCTCCTTTTGATACAATAAGAATTGTAAATAAAAGTGATAAATATTCTGAAGTATGAAATGGAATATTGTAAGCTTGCTGAATAAAAAGAGCGCCTGCGGTAACATAAATTGCTGTACCGTCTAGGTTAAAAGCGTAGCCAGTTGGTAGGACAAAGCTAACTACTTTTTTGGAGCAACCAAAACTTTCTAATTTTTGTAATAGTTGAGGAAATACTGATTCTGATGATGATGTGCCAAATGCTATCGACATTTCATCTTTAATGTGTTTCATAAGTTTAATTGGACTGAATCCATATAATTTACCAACAAAATAGAGTAAAATCCAGAATAATAACATACTTAAACTCATAATTAAAATAAAGTTTGCAAGTAAACTAATTATTTTAATTCCTTGATAACCGATAGTTGATGCAATAGCACCAAAAGCTGCTATTGGAGAAATTTTTGAAATCATACCAATTAATTTAAAAAATATTTGATTTGTTGATTCCAAAAAACCAAGAATATTTTGGTTGTTTTTAATATTTAAGATTGCAATCGAAAAAATTACAGCAAGTACTATAATTGCTAAAAGATTATCACCTGCTAAAGTAGCAAAAAAATTTTCAGGTATCATATTGATAATAAATTCTTTAAAACCGCTTGTGGTTTCTCCTTTTGGTTTGAAGCTTGATATGTCTATATTATGAAAGGTGCTAACATTTATTCCTGCACCGGGTTGAAAAAATAACATCATCGCAAATGTTAATATAACAGCCACAATCGACATGATTTCAAAATATATTAAAGTTTTTAATGCTAATTTACCTATTGTATTATGTTTTCCATGTGAGCAAACGCCAAGTATAATTGAGACAAAAACTATGGGTGATATTACCATTTTTATGAATTTAATAAATATTATTGCAATGATTTTTAATTCAACCGCAAATCTTGGCGCTAATATTCCAACAATAATTCCAAGAATTACAGCAATGATTATTTGTAAAAATAGATTTTTTTTTAATAAACCAAAAGCAGAAAGTTTTTTTGAATTTTTCTTCATATACACCCCATTTTGGCTTTAAAATTATTTATATTATAAACAAAAATATATTATATTAGAAGATTAAATTTAATATATTCAAATTTTTGGACTAAAATTCTTTGTTAGTTTTGTCTAATTGATTTGTTGCTTTTAAATATATCTGGTTTTTCTTCTAAAAGATTTTTTAAAAACCAATTTTCTTGAAGATGCGTTCCAGAGCTACTCCCAACTTTTAATTGCCGGCAAATCATGCTTCCAATTTTTTGTGCTATTGCTCGGTAAGTTGTGTATTTACCTCCATATATAGAAAAAAGACCAGACATGGTTTCTTCAATAACAGTTTCTCTTGAAAGACTAGAAATATTTTTATCTAATTTTTTTAAATAAAATGGAGAATTATAAGGATCTAAACACCATTTTTCATCAAGATTTTTAAAATCTAAATAAGGCTTAAGTGGCATGCATCGAACGCCACAAAACATTTCTGAGATATTTTCTTCGGCTTTATAAAGGTTTAAAGTCTCTTCTGCAGTTTGCATTAAATACTTTTTGTCATTTTTGGGGCATGAAATTTTTGATGGTTCTGTTTCTAATATTGATTCTGTAGTCCCATAAAGCCATTTATCGAACCAGGGAATAAAAAAAACAATTCTCCCATCCAATTCTTGAATCAATGTTGCGGCACAATTATTAATATTTGCATTAGGTACAACTTCTGGATTAAACACAATATGAGTTCCTAAATTTAATAAACATGCAATTTTTGGTAAAATTCCCCATTTTAATAAATTTTCATTGGCCCAAGCTCCTGTTGCATTGATAATTTTTTTTGTAGTGACTGTTGTTGTAGAGTTCCCTTTTGTGATTGTTACTTTAAATCCATCAGTAATTGTTTTTATTTCAGTTACTTTTGCTTGTTCTTCAAAAGTTGCTCCTAATTTTTCGGCAGCTGCTGCCGCTATTTTTACTATGACATCATCAAGCATTTGTGCGTCATAATATAAAAAAGCACTAATCATTTCTTTGTCAATTTTATTTTGATTTAAATAAGGTGCAAATTTTATGATTTCATTTTTATGAATTGCACTTGCAGAAGGGAGTCCTCCATCTCCGGCAAGGAGGTCGTAAAAAAACAATCCTAAGCGAATTAGGCAGGGAGGCCTTTTATCACCTTTAAAATTGGGTAAGACAAATGGCAGAGGTTTAACAATACCTTTTAATAATTGTAATAACAGACCTCTTTCGTGCAAGGCTTCATACACAAGGCTCCATTGGTTTAAATGTTCGAGATATCTAAGACCGCCATGGATCAACTTTGTGCTACGGCTAGAAGTGCCAGAGGACAAAATATTTTTTTCAACCAAATGGACACCATGAACGTTTCGGGTTGCCAAATCATGTAGAATACCAACCCCATGAATACCGCCACCTATAATAAGTACATTTAAATCCATGTTAGTTTGTTTCCTATGGTATAGCCGTTGCGTTAATTTTTAGATGTTGCGCAGTGCGTGATAAAATATGAGCTGCTTCGCGAACCTCTGCTTCATTATTAGTGAGGCCAAAACTAATACGCACACTCGATAATGCATGACTGACTTCGACACCCATTGCAGTCAGCACGTGGCTTGCGGTTGCTTGAAGAGTTTTGCAAGCGCTTCCAGTACTTGCACACACAGTTTTGCTGTGTTCGAGAAGTTTCATGCCATTGACGTCTTTAAAGCATAAAGCCAATATTCCAGAAACTTTATTTGTTGCTGCTCCATAAACTATTGGATCAATATTTTGAGTCAATTCTTGAAAAAATGCATGTTCCATAGTTTTGAAGTGATCAATACGCAAAAGTGCCTCATCTTTTTGTAATTGACATGCTTTTGCAAAACCGACAATTGCGGCTGTGTTTGGGGTTCCTGATCGCAATTGAAACTCATGACCGCCACCTGTAAGTTGTGCCGCAATCCGAATCCGGGGTTGTTTTTTTCTAATTATCAGTGCAGCAGCTCCTTTAGGGCCATAAATTTTTGCAGAAGAAATTGTTAGTGTATCATATTCAACATTATATGCGATTTTAGATGAACGTGCAAATCCTTGAGCAGCATCAATATGTAATAATGTTCCAGTGTTATTGCATATTTCTTTGAGTTCTGGGAGGTTTGTTTGGACAACTCCTGTTTCATTATTGACATCCATGGCACAGACACACAATGTTCTGTCATCAATAATTTTTTTAGCCTTTTCTAAAATAATAAGTCCATTTGCATCCACTGGAAGTTCTGCAACTTCAATTCCTAAACTTTTTCCGTAGTGTTCTGCTAAAGCTTGTGCCGTTGCAATCACGCTTGAGTGTTCGGTCGCACTATAGACAATTTTATTGCGCTTTCTGAGAGGATGTTCAATAAGTCCTCTTAATAATAAATTATTACTTTCAGTTGCACTTGATGTAAAAATAACATCTTCAAAATTGACATCAAATATTGTAGCTATTTGGGTGCGAGCAGTGCCAATTGCGTATTCCGTTAATTCGCCCATTGGATGAATTCGGTTTGCAGGATTGGCAAAGTAACCAAGCATCCATGGAGTCATTGCTTCAAACACTCTGACATCAAGTGGTGTGCTGGCTGCAAAGTCTAAATAAATTGTTTTTTCTGGTAACGACACTCCCCCAAAATACATTGGAGGAACATTTTTTTTACTAGAGCTCATAAGATTACGAGGTAACATGAAATTTTTTAAAAATTTATTTTTTGTCATATATATGTTCCAAAAATCAAGTTAGTACCAAGAATTTAAATTTAAACGTTGAGGTAATAATTTGCAATCGTTATTGTTTTGTTTTCGCAACAAAGGAATTTTATGCTTATAAATATTGTTGAGTATGGTGGTTCATTTGCATTTTGTATCAGTGGCGCCTCGCTTGCAGTAGCAAGAAAAATGGATATTTTTGGAATTTTTGTGATGTCGGTTGTTGCTGGGTTTGGTGGTGGCTTTCTGAGAGATATTATTCTTGGAAAAACACCTCCAACTGTTTTTAATACTCCTGTTTATTGGTTAATCGCATTAATAGCGACTATTATTATTTTTATGATTAAGAAAAAAAATGCATTTTTTGAAAAATCTATTTTGATATTTGATGCGTTAGGCCTCGCATTTTTTACAGTTGTTGGTGTTAAAGCAGGAATTGCGTCTGAACTATTAAATTATCAATGTGTATTAATGGGCGTCATTACTGCATGCTTTGGCGGTGTCATACGTGATGTTATTGTCAATCGCGTTCCTTATGTATTTCAAAAAGAAGTGTATGGTGGTTTTGCAATGCTTGGGGGAGTTTTATATTTTTTATTATTAGGCATATTTTCTCAAGTCATAACTGATATTATAGTCATTATTTTTATATTTACCTGCCGCATCGTTTCATTGTTGAAAAATTGGCATTTGCCAAGAGCTTAATATATCTGTTTTTTAGTAATAATGAATCTTCATAATATGATGAGGTTTTTTTAGCTTGCATCGATGAACTCCAATAACTTGTTTTATTTTAGACTTTGTCTAATCAGGTTTTGCAATAATTCTATTTTTTTTGTATAGATTTTAAATGGGGTTCATTTATGTCATTTCATAATAAAAAATTAAACAATCTTTTTTTGTCTCCATTAGAAATTGAAGAAAGGTTAAAAAATATTGGTGTTGGTGCTACAGCTCAGCGCATTGCAATTTGTAAATATGTGCTATGTGAAGCCGATCATCCAACAGCAGAAGATATCAAAATGTGGACTGATGCAAATTTTCCAAAGTTGAGTCGTGCTACAGTTTACAATACTTTAGATATTTTAGTGCAAGTTGGGATGCTAAAGGAATTAAAACTTCCACATACTGTCAAAATTGTTTATGATACTAACATTAGGCATCATTTTCATTTTTTGGATACAGAATCGGGTAAGCTTTTTGATATTTCAGAAGAGCAATGTCAAATAGCTCTCAATTTGCCCGACGATATGCAGGTAAAGGAGGTGGATATATTTCTACGTGGGAAGCTTACTTTAAAATAAATAACTCAATTCAAATTATTGATGCGCATTTTCACCTTAATTATTTAACTAATTTAAAAGAAAATTTAGAAAATTCAATAAATACTGGCGTATTATCAGGTATTGTTGCAGGTGTCTGGCTTGAAGATACTTTACAAAATGTTGCATTAACGCAAGATAAAATACATTGTAACAGACTTTGCGCGGTGTTAAAAGAAGAGCAATCTTCTGAAGGAAAAATAACACATACTAATATTAAAAATAATATTTTTTTATGTTTTTTAGCGCATGGATTGCATCCAATCAATGTGCACAAGCTCTGGCTATTTCCTGATGGAACAGAAAATATAGATAGAATCAGTAAAGATATTTCACTTTTTCATGATATTTTGCATGAACATTCTCATAAAATTTGGGCCATAGGAGAAGCTGGGTTTGACTTGTCGCAAGAAATTGTAAAGCATCAAAATTGTGTAGGGATTTCGAAGGCGCAAATATTAGAATTGCAAAATATTGCATTTGAAGCATGTGCGAAAATAGCGGAAAAAAATCAACTTCCACTAATATTGCATTTGCGTTCTACGCCATGGGATTTTTGCATGCGGAAACTTATTTGGGCTAAAGATCTTGGTGTAAAAAATATCATGATTCATTGTTATAGTGGTCCTCCAGAAGACATGAAAAAACTTGCCGATTTAGGAGTCTATTGTTCTTTTGGTGGAGTAACAACGCGGGAAAAAGCAGTCAGAAATCGTGAGGCATTTATAAAATGTTCTTCTCAGTTTCGAATGTTAGAAACAGACTCGCCAGACATGCCGCCAGAAATTCCTGGGCTCGAAAAACTAACTGTCAATGAGCCAGCAAATTTAAGAAAAATTGCAAAAATTTTATCGGAGTATCTTAATATTTCTGATATAGAATTGATAAAAATGTCAAATGAAAATATTTTAAGATTTTTAAATATTTTTTGACATCAAATTTTCCCATTGTAAATATGCGTTATTGAGTTCTGTTTGACAACCTTCGACTTCTTTTGAAAGAACTTGTATTTCTTGTTGTTTTTTTTCTTGATAATAAAGTTCATTGAGTTTTTGAGTGAGCTCATTAATTTTGTGTTCTAAATTATTAATTTTATTTTCTAGTGCAGCAATTTCTTTTAAAATATTAGAATTGGGTTTGGTTGATTTATTTTGAACAGTGTTGGTTTTTGCTGGTTCTGCCTTTAAGTTATTTGTGTTTTCATTTGTATTTAAAATTTGATTTAATGCTTGATCCAAATCTGCAAATAAAGTCCATTTGTTTTCTGATTTTGAGTAATTAATATCATTATTGGTATTTGTGAGAACACCTGTTGCAACCCGTTGCATAAAATATCGATCGTGACTTGTAAATAAAATACCACCTTGAAACTCCATCAGACTGCGTTCTAGGATATGCAAAGTAGGAATATCCAAATCATTAGTCGGCTCATCTAAAATAAGCATGTTAGCATGTTCGAGCATGAGTTTAGCAAGAAGTAGGCGCGCTTTTTCTCCACCAGAGAGGTTGGCAACTGTGCGCAGCGCGTCGTATTTATTAAATAAAAAACGCTCTAAATAGCTCATAATGTGTAAATATTTACCCTCAAAAAAAACATATTCTCCTTCAGGTGCAATGGTTGCCCGAACTGTTTGAGTGGGGTCTAAATTGTGTCGTTGTTGATCAAAGTAAGCAATTTTAATAAGGTCGTGGTACTTTATCTCACCTTGCTCAGGAACAATAAAGTTTGCAATGTATTTCATTAATGTTGATTTGCCGCAACCATTTGGCCCTAAAATTGCAATGCGCGATTTGGGCTTAATAATTAAATTTAAATTATTAAAAATATATTGAAGCTGATGTTTTGAGCTTGATGGATGTGCAATAGAGACATTTTTTAAATGAATCAGTTCCTGTTGCCCAAGATTTTGAACAATAGGAACAATGCAGTCATCAAAGTCGCGTTGTTCTGACTGCATTTGGGCTTGAAAATTGATTTCTGTTTTTTTAAACAGAGCTGCTCTTTGCTGCTTTGTTTGAAGTTCTTTATTGAGAGACAGTGCTCTATCAATTCGAGATTGTTGTTTTGTTGTTCTTGCTTTCGTGCCAGCACGTAACCATTCTAGTTCTCGGCGCATGAGATTTTGCATTTTTGCTTTTGTTTTTTCGTTTTGTGCCTGATTTTCTAGTTTTGCTTGGCTGTAAGCTTCATAGTTTCCTTGGTAACACTTAAACTCTCCGGCTTCAATTTCAAGAATTTTGTGAGTTAAGGTATCGAGTAATGAGCGATCGTGAGAAATGATAGCAAATGCAATAGGCTCACTATTTTCTTGATTGTTTTTAAAACCAAACAAATTGCTGCCTAGCTCTGCGATTTCAAGTAAAAGTTCTTCAAGCCAATCGACTGTTTGTACATCAAGATGGTTTGTTGGTTCGTCCAAAAGAATGAGATGAGGATTTTTAATCAGCGCACAAATAATCTGTACCCGCTTTTGTTGCCCTCCTGAAAGTTGCCCAAACTGCTGATTGGCTATTTCAGTAAACAAGCCAAGTTTTAATGCACTTTGAATCATATTTTCAGTCCCAATTTTAGAAACTTCCAAAAGTTTCTCTTGCAGCAAATTTAATTTATCAAGCCATTCTTGCTGTTCGCTAAGATGAGGGTACTTTTCGGCGAGAAGTGCATGAGACTCTAAGTCAGCTTCTATGAGTTGTGTTTGCTTTTCAGAATCAAACTCTATGGGAAGCGATTCTTTAATGAGTGTTATTACTGTTTTATTTGGTTGAAAATCATATTGTTGCGATAAAATTGCCACACGAATTCCGTTTCTTATTGAAACCGTGCCAGAGTCTGCTTGTTGGACACCTTGTAAAATTCGAAAAAGAGTTGATTTTCCTGCTCCATTGGGTCCTACGATGCCCCATCGTTCACCAGGATGAATTGTAAAACAAAGGTTTTCAAATAACCGTGTTGAACCAAAACTTGCTGAAAGATTATAGGCGGTTAAATAAGGGGAGCGGGACATAAATAATCTCCAAACGTTTTTAAGAAGCCGCAAAAATAAATGCGTAAAGAAAATGGGGCGGCATTTCTTTAACAGTGAATTTTTTAGCCTAAGTTTAAAACGATGAATAGTGAAATATTTTCTGCCCTTATAAATAAAAAAAGCTCGATATCTCTTAGGGGTGTTCAGATGAGTGATCAGGGCACAAAATCAAATTATTGGATCAGTGATAAAATATCGAGTGGTGAAGAATATCAATTTTTAGTTGCAAAAGTACTTTATGAGCAAAAAAATGAACTTCAAAATATTGCAGTCATGGAACTGAATAATAATAATAAAGTTTTAATTTTTAATGGAAAAATTCAAAGCTCCAAATTTGATGAATTTATAGTGAATGAATCACTAGTTCATATTCCTTTTATCCATCATGGTTTACCTAAAAAAATTTTGATAATTGGTATTGGTGATCTGGGAGCAGTTCGTGAGGCATTAAAATGGAATGTGGCTGAACAAATTGTTGTTGTCGAAGAAGATAAAAGCTTATTAGATATTAACATTAAATTTTTTAATAGTTTTAATAGAGAATTTACTAAAAATAAAAGGGTACATTTTAAATTTAGTAGTTTTCATGACTTTTTTAAGAGAAATGAAGATTTATTTGATGTTGTAATAATTAATAATATTTTTAGTAAGGGATTAAAAATTTTTCCATTTTTAAAAAGAAGTTGGAAAATTTTAGATAAAAATGGCTATTTAATTTTTAAAGACGATGTTTCAATGTTATCTAATCCCGAATATTATTGCAATTTATTAAACCTTTTTAATTACAACTTTAGCTCAATTAAAATTTACCAGGCATGGCTGCTATCATTATGTAAAACATATAATTATATAATGCTAAGTAAAGATTCAATAATAAAAAATAAAGAAAATTCTGAAGTAGAAAAAATATTAAATTTAAATTTAGATAATTGCTTAAATTTTATTGATGATAAAAGTTATGCTTATTTAATGAATCCTGGAAAATATGTGCAAGATATTCAAAATAAATTTAATAATATTAATTTTGCAAAGACAAATAAGCTGGATCTTTAGATAAATTAATTGTATCTAAAGTGATCTTTAATGCTTCTTGTAATTGAAGATCATCGTCGCTCACTACTTTTTTGTTAAAATTTTTCTTTTCAAGATAAAATTTAGGGCTTTCTAATTCTTCAATTAATTTGATGTTTTCTTTTGTTATTGCTATTGGTTTGTTTTTTGCAAGTTTTAGCATTTTTATTTTAGCATTTAATTCTTGAAATTTTTTATCCTTGTTAATTCTGTCTTGGCTTAGTTTATTTAACTTGTTAATCATAACTGATAAATTTTGCATAGGCTTGAAATTTTTAGATGGAGAAATTGCGTCCTTAGAAAGTGCATAATCTAAAAAATTTTCTCCAATTTCATATATTTCTAGATTATTTGGAATAATGATATTTGATAAAACACCATATTTTTGGTTGCTCTCTCCAGCTGGTCTATAAAATTTACTTTGTGTAATTTTTAATGCTCCATCTGTTTTTCTATTTTTTATGCCAGGAATTTCTTGTATAATTTGCACAGTTGCCTTACCAAAGGTGTTTTTGTCTCCTACTATAATGCCTCTACCATAATCTTGCACTGCGCCTACAAAAATTTCTGATGCAGACGCACTCAGTTTATTGATCAAAACAACAAGAGGTCCCATATAATAGGACTTGGATTTTTCGATAGTTTGACTTCTAATGCTTTGATTTTTATCTTTTGTTTGCACAGCTGTGCCTTGAGGTAGAAAAAATCCAGTAAGTCTTAAGCTTTCTGGAAAATCTCCGCCACCATTGTTTCTCAAGTCAATCAGTATTCCATCTACCTTTTCTTGAGAAAGTTTTTTTAGCTCTTTTTCCACATCATAGGAAACACCTTTACAATGCAAAAAGAATTTACTTTTACATTTTAAATCAGTGTAGAAAGAAGGAATTTTAATAATTCCAATCTTTTTATTTTCTAAATTTACAATTTCAGTTTTTACAAGTTCATCTTTTAATTCTATTTCGTCTCTAACTAAAGTTACAGGAAATTTTTTTATAATATTTTCTGTATTTCTTTGAATTAAAAGTTTTAAAGTAGTTCCTTTTTTTCCTCGAATTAAGTTAACTGCATCCTCAACCGAGGCATCAAGAAGATCGTAAAACCCTTTTCCATCATTAATATCAACAGCTAAAATTTTATCATTAACTTGTAATTTACCCATTTTTTCAGCTGATGCTCCAGGAACTAGGGAACGAATGATGATATATCCATCCTTTTCTTGTAACTGGGTGCCTATTCCTTCTAATTTATTACTAATATGAATTATAAATGATTCATGATCTGTTGGCATCATATGAATAGAATGCGGATCTAATGAAATTGCAAAGCTATTTAAAAAAATATGAAATAATTTATCAGTATTTATACTTTCAATATTTTTTTCAAACCTTTCGTAACTTTTTTGTAATCTTACTCTCACTAGTTTTTCTGATTCTTCATTTTCTTTATTTGTAAGAAATTGTAATTTTATTTTTTTTCTTATTTTTTCATTTGCTTCATACTCTGATTCGCTCCAATTCTTTTTTGTAATATTAATATATTCTGTTTTTTTTAAATCAATTGGCGTAGATAAAATGTTTTTAATTTTTAAATTTCTTTCCATAACCCTACTTTTTAATATTTTTTTCACATCAAAGATAAAACCACATTCGTTTTCGTTTAAGTTTTTTTTGATATCACTTTTAAAATTTAAAATATCAGATTTTAGAAAATATATTTTTTCAGGATTGAGCGATTCAAATAATTTTATTATTGCTCTTTTTGCTAGGTCATTATTCAATTCATTAAATTGAAAATGTAAAATAAGCATTGTTTCTATGCGCGCTTTGACTTCTTTACAGCTAAGAATTGCGTGATTTGTTCTTGCAATCCTAGGGTTCTGTTCGTAAGCTAACAAAGGAGTCTCTGTTCCCTCATTAAGACAGTAAAAGACGAATGCGAATAACAAAATCATCTTTAGACGCATATTCTTTTTCCTATTAGGGGCTTGAGTTTCTAGTCTGTATTTTCTTTTTTTACTTACTAATAGTCAATTTATTTGATTGAGAGTTTTTATGACGACTTCGCGCAGATCGGATGCTTGCCTTCCCAAAAAGGCATATCTTCATAAAATGTTTGATGAATATTTAAACCAACTGGGTTTAAGACAAACAAGACAACGCAAAATTATTTTAGACGCCGTTCTCACTTCTGGTCGTCATGTGGATGCAGAAACAATCTTTAACGAAGTTAAAAAACTGGATAGCTCCATTGGGCTGGCGACTGTTTACCGTACTTTGAAAATGATGACAGAGTCACAAATATTGGTTGAACGCCATTTTAGTGGGGATCGAGCGAGTTTTGAAATTGCTGATTTTGAAAATGAACACCATGACCATTTAATATGTAATCAATGCGGCGAAATTATTGAATTTTTTGATGATGAGCTCGAGTTCTTTCAAGAAAAAGTTTCTAATAATTTAGGATTTAAATTAAAAAATCATAAAATGGAGCTATTTGGCGATTGCATGAACTTTGAAACTTGTAAGTACAAAAAATAATATAAAGTCTTGATTTGATCTTTATTGTCTCTGGTTTTATTTTCTGTGAGTTGTTTAAAGAATGTGATGGGTGGTGTCATTTGTAACATTCTCATTACAGTGCTGAAGGAAAGAACGCAGATATGGATAAAAAATCAAAGGCAAAACTTATTTGGACAGTTACCAACAATGGTTGCGAACAAATTGGAATCGAAAAAATTGCAAATCTTATAACCCAGTATCGTCTCGATGCTGTCAGGATGACTTACTCATCGCGCTCATTGCCAAATATTATCAAACTTAGAAATGAAATCACCAAGCAACTTGAATGTTTAAAGATTAGCAATGGGTCGGGTTTTGTTCCATTTTTATTAAGTTTTGTAGGCAGACGTTCATTATTGTCTGTGCCAAGCGGTCCATTAGAGGTTGCGGATGGCTCTGAAATTAATATTTCAATCATTGTTGATTTTGATTATTGTGCCTCATTTCATCTCAAAACTTCAAATTTTTCTGGCATTGCCATTATTGTTTCAAGTATTGACCAACTCTCCCAATTAAAGATTGGCTCTAAAATAAGTGTTTCTTATGGCGCAGTAGAGTTAAAAATTTTACAGCTACCCAATGAAATAAGCTCCAACATGCAGGTGCGTTGTTTGGTAGAAAGTGGTGGACTTTTGTTGAGTGGTGTTGATGTCCACTCTACAGATATGAGCCGCGATTTGTTTCCATTGTTGCCAGAAGATGAACAAACTTTACAGTCAGGTTTTTCTTCTTTAGCGGATTATATTATTGTTGATGGGATAAAATCAGAGCGCGAGCTTTTGACAATAAAAGCTGGAATTCTTGGTGAAAATGCCCCCTTCTCCGCAAGACATCCCAGTGTGCCAATTTCAAAACGAGTGCTAGAGTTTGAAGCAGAGCTTCCCCCGCGTTTTTTGCTAAAAGTTGATTCTAAACGCTCGCTCGAACTTCTTCCTGATGTCATGAAACATTTAGATGGTGTGTTTTTAAGCCGTTCAGAACTTGGAATTGATGAGCATCCTCACAACCTACCAATAATTCAAAAAGAGCTCATTACTCGGTGTAATAAATTATCAAAAATTGTCATCGTTGCTTCGGAATTGATGCATTCTATGATTGTGAATGCCAATCCAACCCGTGCAGAAGTCTCTGATATGGCCAATGCCGCGGCTGATGGCGCAGATGCATTGGTTTTATCACATGAAGTAACCGAAGGCCCAAATGCAGCATTGGTTGCGCAAGTGACGATTGATACGCTTATCAATTCGGAAGCATGGTTTGAAAAAAAGTGGCATCATTTTGAAATGAACGAAATTCCAACTGATGATGATGCTGTCACTTACGGAGCGATTCGTATTGCGCAGCAAGCTGAAGTGCGTTCCATTGTTTGTTTTACTGAAGGAGGGTATACAGCTATGAAGTTGTCAGCAATGCGGACTCCTAAAGAAATTATTGCAATCACTTTTAATAAGAAAATTATGCGTCAAATGAATTTGCTGCGTTCTGTGACTGCTGTTGTATTGGAATCAAGAACTCATGTTGAACGTATTTTATCTGAGATTAAAGAAAAATTAATCAAAAATTTTGGTTTTAAAAAAGGGGATAAGTTTGTATTTGTTTCATTGACCTCTTCTAGTGTTGCAGAACGCAATTCAAATTTATTCACTGTTCAGGAAATAGAGTAAACTATGTCTCATTCTCCTTTTTTTATTGTAAATCCTTACGCCAAAGCAGGAAATGCAAAAGAAATATGGGAACAGCACGTATTGCCTGAAGTGCTACGTTTATATCCAGGCGTATTGTGGAGTTATTCTCAAAGTTTTGAGCATGGCGCATGTCTTGCGCTTCAGGCTGCTGAACAAGAAATAGAGACTGTTGTGGCTGTTGGTGGCGATGGAACTGTTAACTCTGTTGTGAATGGTTTGATGCAGCATAAATCAGTACAAAAGCCGACTTTGGCATGTATTCCTTTAGGCACTGGTTGTGATTTTGTAAAATCTCTTAATATTCCACTCGATTTTAAGGTGGCTCTCTTTTGTATTCGCCTCGGCCATAAAATTGATTGTGATGTTGGATGTGTCGATTATACCAACCCAATTCAAGGGGATTCATCCAAATATTTTATTAATGTTGCAGGATATGGAGCTAACGGGGAAGTTGCGCAGTGGGTGGATCAATCACGGCAGCATTTTGGATCGAAGCCCACTTATCTTGCTGCAGTATTGTCCGTTATTTTTAAAAATATGGCTTATCCCACTCAAATTGCTTTTAACGATGAAGAATTTAGCAGTGTGCCATTAAAGGCATTATTTGTTTGTAATGGTAGTTTTTGTGGTGGTGGAATGTGTCCTTCGCCTAAAGCGAGCTTAAGCTCTGGATTTTTATCTGTTGTCGCTGTTGAAAATATGAATATATTTGAAAATATTTTTTATCTAAGTCGCCTTTATTCAGGAAATTATCAAGGTATTGAGAAAAAAATAACTGTAAAACAGGTGCAAAGTTTGCAGGTCACGTCAATGATTGAAGACGAGGTGTATGGAGATTGCGATGGGGAGTCTTTTTTACTAAAAACGGCAAAGTTTTACTTAAAGCCAAAAGCATTGCAAGTGTATTCAAATTTACTTTGAGGTTTTAATTTTACCCATTTTGCCTTGTAAGCGTCTTTCTTCAATAATTTTTAACTTGTCAGCCACGGCCTGTTCAAGATTTATTTTCCTACAATTACAATAGTTTATTAATGAAATAAAAACATCAGCGGCCTCTTCTGCTAAGTGATTTGCATTGAGGGGGAGTGAGGGGTTACGCCAAATTTTTTTTTCAATGTTTGCAAGTTCTCCAGTTTCTCCACAAAGCTCTAAAGAAAAAAATTGCGGTGAGCGTTCTTCAAACGCATTACTTTGATAATTATCAAACTCTTTTTGGATTGTTTGTAACCCTTGAACACATGGTTCTGGTAGTTTTGGGAACATTTTGCCTCCTAATAAACTTTAATGACTGCCAATAAGTTATCAATGCCGCAAAAGTTTACTACCTGGTAAATTTTATTTTTGCAAAAGAATCCGATACCTGGTTGTGTCATAAACAAGACTGTTAGTTTTATTTTGAAAGCGGATGAAATGTTTTCATTTTTGAAAAGCAATTCAATAAGAATTAAATTATGGGTATTAATATTTTCTATCCAGTTTTTTGTTGCTTTTTATGCAGTTGTTTTGATTTTTATTGATAATATTCAAGGATTAATAAGTATTTTTGTTTATTTTATTGTTATTTGTTTTTCTTTAGCAATCATTATTGTTAATCGTTTATTACTCTCAAATTTAAACAAAAAAATATATAATACTTCAGACGAAATTTCAGAATCATGTAAACATGGTGATGACTATTTATTATCAATTAAAAATAATTTGACAAAATTTATTTCACTAACAGGAAGTCAGTTAGATGGATTAAACGAAAGCGCAAAGTTAATGAAAAATATTTCTGAAATGTTAACAGAAACTACGAGTAACGCAGAAGTTTGTAAAGAGATGTCTGACAAAGTGACACGGGATGTTAATGATGGCAATGAAATTATGCAAAAAATGGTTGATGCTGTGTTAACAATCGAAAAAACAAAAGATGACTTATCAGAAATTTCAAACCTAATTAAACAAATTAGTAATGATACTTCAACAATACATACTATTGTATCAACTACTGAATTATTGTCTTTAAATGCATCGATAGAAGCCGCCAAAGCAGGCGAAAAAGGAAAAGGATTTTCTGTTGTTGCTGAAGAAGTTGGTAATTTGGCTAAACTAAGTGGTCGCGAAGCAAAAGAAATTGAAGATATTATTTTAAAAAGTCAAAATGAGATTTTAAAAATAATTGATTTAAATCAGACACGAGTGGATCTAGGAAAAAAAGCGAGCAGTGATGCTTTAGCGGTGTTTACTGCTATCAAATCGGAGATGTTTGGAATTTCTAGTCGCTCAGAAAATATTAGAGCTGCGACATGGGAACAAAAAATTGGAATTGATCAAATGACTCAAGGTAATTTTGATATTAAAAATATTTTGAAAAAAAATATAACAGATACAGTTAATTTATTAAAAGTTTATAATTTAAATTTTAATAATTTCAATAACATTAAAGAAGTTGCTGATATTTTAAAAGAATACTGGTCTGGAGAGCAAGATAATGACCAAAAATGAAAATATTGAACATCAAAACGCCGAAAATCAAAGCGTTGAAACTGAAAAAATTGAAACTGAAAAAATAAAAAAAACAGAAAAATTAGGTTTTAGAAATATTATATTAATTTCTGTACTTGTAACTAATTTATTAATTTGTTTTTCTTCGATATTATTTATTTATTTATTTGGATCAGGAACTCAAAATATCGCAAAGTATTTAATAGGCTCATTGTGTGTGACACTAATTCTTGAATTAGCATTATTTTATTATCTTAATAAAATTAAAGAAAAATATTCTATGTTGGGCATATTATTTCAACAATATATTGAACGAAGTCATGTTACTATAGAAGAATTTGTTTATCCTAAAAAAAATATAGCCAATTCTTTTAATAAGCAGTTTGATCTGATCAACCAAACTGCCGCTGCAATTTCAGAAATTACGCAAATGATGCATAGAACATCAGAGCAAATTAATGATTGTAAAGCAATTACAAAAAGCGCAGAGGATAGACTGACAAGTGGCAAATCTGTGATGGAACGCCTAGGCGAAGCAATTGAAGTTATTAAAATTGCGGCTGTAGATATGGATAAAATGTTTCAAGTTATCAATGAAATTAATATAAAATCTTTAGTTATAAGTGATATTGTTGCTAAAACAGAATTGCTTGCAATGAATGCGTCGATTGAGGCAGCTCGCGCAGGAGATCATGGTAAAGGATTTTCTGTTGTGTCGGAAGAAGTCCAAGTATTGGCTCAAACAAGTGGAAAGTCTGCAAAGCAAATTAAAGATTTGTTGAATCAAAGTTCAATTAAAGTCACGCAAATAATTCGAACCATGAACGAACGCATTAAAGAAGGCGAAATTATCAGTAAAAAGGCATTGGATGTATATAGTAGAACAAATGAAGGAGTGGAATCGCTGAAGGAGCAAATTCAAATTATTTATGAAGGCACTGAAATGCAAACAGGTGTTATGAAAACAATAGAAGGGTCGCTGACAAGTATTACAGAAAATATTGGCCTTAATAATAAACTTATTGCTGATGGCAATGATTCCATCTCAAAGCTCATAGAGACCAACACACAGTTACTTCAGTTTGTTGAAGACATTGAAAAAGCTTTACTTGGAATTCAAGGTTTAAAAATGTTTCAAAAAACAAAAGGAAGTGAAGTTAGGCGAAATTTAAAAAGTATGGGTTTTTAATTTGCAGCTGTTGGTTTTTCGTTAATTTGAACTAATGGAATGTCTTCTGCAGACTCCATAGATTCTACAATTTTCATTTTAAAACCATCTTCCATGTCAAAACTTTCTTCTATTAAAGAGAGTATTTTTTCAGTTGCATGTTTTGCAAAATTGGCTTCCTTAGCGTCATGGCAAGATGCTATTTCAATTTGCGAACCTTCTGGAGATTCACATAATAAAGTAAACTTTTTTCTAACCACTCCTGCATAAAAATTAGACATATATTCTCCTTGCTGTTAGCTAAAATAATAATTAAAATTACTTAGATTTTTTTCTAAAAAAACTTGTTTTAGTATTTTTTGATGAGTTTTCTTTTTTGCTAAAAAAACCGCTCTTTTGTTTTGAATCTTGATTGTTGCGTTTTGAGAAAAATCCTTTTTTAGAATTTTCGGCTTGAGTTGCATAATTCTTTTTCAATTCGTCAGGATTTTTTCCAGACACGCCGCCACTAATAACGCCACCAGAAGAGTTGCCTCCAGCATTGGGTGGTGGCAGATAATATGTTGGTTGACGAGATTGAAATGCACCGGAAAGCGTGTTGCCGACCATGGCTCCCATTAAAAAAGGCGCCCAATAACTACCCGACGCACCACCTGATGATTGTCCCTCTTGTTGCGATGCCCCACCAGTTGCAGCGATTTCAATTTTATAGCCTTGTGTCATTTGCAAAATGGGTGTGCATTCATTGCTTTCTCGATTAAAGTGAAGTTGTGCAAAATCGTTTTGCGAGTTTGCTGCGGGTTCAATTTGCATCATTTGCAAATTTTTTAACGTTAATGGGTTGGGTAGGGCTTTGCCCGCGGTTGCAGCGGTATGAAATACTGAGTATTTTTGCTTTGCTTCATTAAAGGTTACTTTAATCACACGAACATCGGATGTTGGACATGATGCTGCGGTGAGAGCTGTATTTTGATTTTGAATCGCAGGATTGTCAAAACAACCTGTAATCAATAAAGTTGTGATTAAAATTGATGACGAAATTCTGTGCATTGCTAAACCCTTTCAAGCAGTATTTAATATTTTATGAATTGCTTGCAATACTGTCTTAATTTTTTCCTAGCATAAGTTGTATTTGATGTCGAATGTGATTGAGAATTCATAAAAAAATTTAAAAATTTTAGATATTTAAATTTTTAAATTTTTTCATAAATTTTTTTCTTCGTACAGTTAAAGTGAGTACTCATTTGTTCTGTAGAACAAATGAGATTTGCCAAAAGATTACATAAAAAATGATTACAAATTACTCAAAGCTATTTTTCTAACTTCGAGATAAGCAGTATGTGCGGCTTTAAGCGCGGCTTTTTCGTCGGAAGAGAGATCAATTTCAAAAACTTTTTCAGCACCTTTATTTGTTAATTTAACTGGTACACAAAGACAAGCTCCCTCAGAAATTCCATACTCGCCTTTTAATTCTACAGAACAAGGTAAAATTCTGCCTTGGTTGAGTATGATACTTTCGACCATTGCAGTGACTCCAAATCCTGGAGCAACCCACGCCGATGTGCCAATCAATTCTGTAAGTTCTGCACCGCCTCGCTTGGTTTTACTTACCACTTCAGCAATTTGTTCTGAGTTGAGAAGTTTATTAAGAGGAACGCCGCCGACAGTTGCGGTGCTCACAACAGGAACCATGTCTTTATCAGTGTGGGCACCCAATACAATGGCAGAAACATCTTTAATGTGAACATTTAAGGTACGGGCAATATTGCTACGAAAACGAGAGGAGTCTAAAACCCCAGACATTCCGAGTACACGTTCTCTTGGAAAATTTGTTACCTTTTGAGCAACAGTCAGCATTGCGTCAAGTGGATTAGAAACAAGAATTAAAATGCAATTAGGAGCATAACGTTTAATATTTTCGCAAACAGCTTTAACAATTCCTGCGTTAATACCAACTAATTCTTCGCGAGTTTGTCCGGGTTTACGCGGAACACCGGCAGTGACAACGACAACATCAGAATCTTGCATTTGAGAAGAATCATCAGTTGCGATAAAGCTCGCATTAAAACCTGCAAAAGCACCGCCTTGGGCAAGATCAAGAGCGCGTCCTTGTGCGACATTTGGTTTTAAATCAATTAAAACTAAATCAGCCAATTCTTTTTGTGCACACCATTGAACCACAGAAGCTCCAACATTTCCTGCAGCTCCAACAACCGTAATTTTAGGTCTTTTAAACATTTTAAGCTCCTCTGGTAAAGAAACAGATAATGAAACAAACAATAAACTCGCAGAGAATAATGCTTGTTTTTTTTTTTAAAACAAGTTGTGGGTTATTTTTTTACAGCTTTGAAAAGTCGAGTCGCTCCAGAGAGCCATTGAATTTGTTCTATTTGATGAAAACCTGCTGTTTGTAGCATATTTTCAAAATCATGGCCAGATGGCATAGTTGAAACGCTTTGTGGTAAATATTCATACGCTGACTTATCAGAAAATAATCCACCAATTTTTGGTAGAATTTTTTTAAAATAAAAATCAAAAAATTTTGAAATAAAATTATTTTCAGCCTGAAAAAATTCAAGTACAAAAAGAGTTCCACCCTTTTTTAAAACACGATTAAACTCTTGCAATGCACCTTCACGGTTGTCGACATTGCGCAGTCCAAAGGAAATTGTAATACAATCCGCAGACTCAGACTCTGTAGGTAGTTTTTCTGCTGATGCTTGAAAAAATTGAATATCTGAATAATTTTTTGCAACGGCGCGAATTCGTGCCTGTTCAAGCATGCCTGATGAAATATCAAAACCAACAAGTTGGTTGTAGTCTTTACGTCTTGATTTGGTGCTAAATAAAACATCTCCTGTGCCACACGCAACGTCATAAATAATTCCATTTTGCGCATGAATAGTTGGTAGCAAAGAGATCATTTTATTTCGCCATTGAACATCTTGTCCAGCAGAAAGAATGCGATTTAAAAAATCATATCTTTTTGAGATTTTATCAAACATATTTTGAATTTTTAATGATTTTTCGCTTAATTGAATAGGGTTATTATGAATTTGTTTAAATTTCACTTTGATCTCCTGCGTGAGAATTGAGCTTAGAAATTATATAATTTTCATTTATAATACCAAGAGGGCAAAAACCGTTAAGAAAATTTTGTGAAGAGTCTTTTAGCAAAATATTTTGGCCTGCAATACTGAAAGAAACACAAAGTGCCTCGTTGCCTAACGCTTGGTTCAAGTGCCCAAGTGCTTCTCTAAACACTCTGCCCGATTCTGTACTTGGTGTCACTCCCTGTCCTACTTCATTTGAAACTACAAGTACAGGGAATTGCAGTGTCGTAAGCTTTTTAATAAAATAATTAAATTCTGTTTCTAAATGTTTCAGCAATTGAAAGTGAGAGTAGAGTTGCGCATTTTGCGCAATTAACCAGCCCATCCATAACGATAAACAGTCGATGATTAAAACTTCAGCATTGTGTTCTTGGCAATAATTGACAACGCTATCAATGCTAACGGGGTATTCAATTGTTGTCCAATGATCAGGTCTTCGTTGTCGATGCTTATTGATACGCAATTCCCATTCCGGCGAATTTTCAATTTGCCCTCCGGTAGCATAATAAACAACCTTTTGCCAATTTTTAGCACAGTTTTCTGCAAATAAACTTTTGCCAGATTGACTGCCTCCTAAAAATAAACAAAGTTTAGAACGCACATTATTCATTTTTTTAAATCCTATGTGTATTTAAAAATTCCAGTATAGTTTCTCCTAAATTTGCAATAGCTTCATAAGAAATAATATCTGGTGTGTCGCGGCTTGTGTGCCATTCTTTTGTATTTTTCCAATCGATAATATGCAAAGAGGGAATATTAAGTGACAGAAAAGAAATGTGATCATCTTCAACTGTAAAGTCTGCTTTAGAAATTTTAATTTTTTTTGCAGAGTTGATAAAGAGTTGTGAATATGTTTCGTCTGATCCGTGCGAAATTGAAAGATATTGATTTTTATGTCCAATCATGTCAAGTATAAGTACTAATTTAATTGGATTATGATTATAAGTATATTGTCCATTTTTCTTTTTTAATTTTTTAACAAATTCTCGTGAACCATATAAGTTGTCCTGAATACCTAAAAAATTTTCACCATCAAACCAATCATTTAAAAAAGCCTCTTCTCCATCAAAAAATGCAAGAACAATATCGCAAGCACCTAAACTTTTTTCATGGAATTTTTGTTCTTTAAGGACACGTGCTAATTCAATGAGCAGGACAGTTGAAGAACCACCATCGTTGGCACCAACAAATTTAAAAGATTTGAAATACTTGGTATCGTAATGGCCCCCTAATAAAATCGTGCACGGAGCGTGTCCTTTTTTTTCTGCAACAACATTGATACCTTCTATTTTAATTGTTGTTTTTCCGTTAGATTGCGAGCCACCAAATTTTTCTGAATAAAAATTAGGAACAGTTGCGTTAAATTTAAGCAACTTTGGTTTCCAGCCAACTTGTTTAAGATTTTCAGTAATTTCATGAGCAATTTTTGTTTGTGCCGCTGATCCCATTGGATGTGCTTCAGCGGTAAACCAATTCATCGTTTTTTCTAGATTATTGATTGAAAAAGCAGGTTTTTTTTGAAATGATACGTAATTGGGATGCGCATTTTTTAAGTAAAGTAACCCTAAAAAAAGATGAAACCAAATACATAAGGTCTTTCTCACTATGCACTTACTCCTTTGTAACGATGATGGCTATAAAGCTAAAGGCATCCAGGTCTTAGCAAAATATCTTAAGACACTTGGGCATAAAATAACAGTAGTTGCCCCAAATGGCGAACGAAGCGCCCAATCTCATGCGATGACATTTTATCAACCTTTGCGAGTTCGAGAAGTTTCTGAACATTGTTTTGCTGTTGATGGCACACCCGCAGATTGTGCTGCGTTAGCTTTAACGCAAATTCTTTGTGAAGACCCACCTGATTTTGTTGTGTCAGGCATTAATCACGGTTTAAACGTAGGCGTTGATGTGAATTACAGTGGGACTGTTGGCGCAGCAACAGAAGCCGCTCTTATGGGGTTTAAGGCGATTGCTGTTTCTGCAGACACAGAAAACTTATCTGACGAACAATTACAACATATTTTTGAACAATCTGCTAAAATTGTTGGACAAATAATTCAAAATGCCTTTTCATTCGATTGGCCAAATATGGAGGTGTTGAATGTCAATGTGCCGCAAAATGCAGAGAAAATTGCGATTGCAGAATGCGGTGGTGCATCTTTGTATGAACCGCATATTGAGGAGATGAAGCCAGTTAAAGGCACGGGAATGAAAATTTACTTGATTGGTGGCTTTTCTCGTCATATGCCTGATGACGCGTCGCAGGATGTTTCTTTGGTGTCAAGTGGTTTTATTACATTAAGCTTTGTAAAAGCTAAACAAAGCTCAACAGAAACAAATAAAAATCTTGCAAATATTGTTGGTATTTTAAAATTATGATTAATGAAAAAAATTGGGCGCGTGAATTATCGCAAGGATTGATTGATTTAAATCAACTGGTTAAAAAAGGTTTTATTTCTATGCATCAAACATGTGAATTAAAGCCAGTAATTGATCATTTTAATATTCGTGTTCCTCATATTTTTTTAGAAGAAATTGAGAAGTCAAATGAAGCAATTTCTTCTCAATTTATTCCGTCCTCAAATGAACTCAATGTGTTGCCAGAGCAGCTAACAGATCCAATTGGCGATGAGCGTTGGTCCCCAGTAGCAGGTATCACCCACAGATATCCTGATCGAGTGTTATTTAAACCTACTTATATGTGTGCTTCGTATTGTCGATTTTGTTTTCGCCGTTATAAGGTGTCAGACTCAAGCAATAATTTAAAAAAAGATGATTTTTTAAATGCATATGATTACATTAAAAAGCACTCAGAAATTTGGGAAGTTATTATTACAGGAGGGGATCCCTTAACTCTGACAGATCAGTCTATTGCAAGTATTTTAGAAAATTTATCTGAAATTGATCATGTTAAAGTTATTCGGTTTCATACGCGAATTTTAAGTGTACTTCCTTCTCGAATTACTATGTCTTTGCTTGATATTTTCAAAAAAAATAACAAAAGTATTTGGATTGCAGCACATATAAATAGTGCAGATGAATTTACTTTGGAGTGTAAAAATGCAATAGCAAAATGTGTGGATAATGGGATTCCCATATTATTGCAATCTGTGCTTTTGAAGGGAATCAATGATTCTCATGAGAAATTGATTTCTTTATTTAAAAAATCAATAGAAAATAGAATTAAGCCCTATTACTTGCATTATCCGGATTTAGCTAAAGGAACAGAGCATTTTAGAATTCCTTTACGACATGCAATTGAACTCATAAAAAATTTGCGAGGAAAGATTTCTGGTTTGTGTATTCCGCAACTGATTGTAGATATTCCAGGAGGTGAGGGTAAAATTGCGATGCATACCCACAACGCCACAGAAGTTTATGAAAATGTTTGGGAATTTGAGAGTTCATTAAATAGTTCTCGAATTGTTATTAAGTATCCTAATTCTATATGATATTTTTTAAAGGTCTGTATAATTCCAATTGCTACAATACCTCGAATGCTTAATAAATGAGCCTAAAAAATTCCGTTTATTTGTAGTTCTATCGAGGTAAAACACCTGAATATATGCCCATGTGCTATATGTTACAGCCCACGTTGCAACACCGACATGAGCAAACTCTTCGCCAAATGCATTTGTACAAATTTTTTTAAGCTCTTGGCAAAACAATACAGCTTCATCAATGTTATTAAAAGTTTGCAAAACATTAAAAACAGGGTGATAGTGTCTATTATGTCCACCTGTCCCATTGATCCAGGTGCCTTTTGTATTAGGGCTTGAACCTATTTCTTCAAAATTTGGTATGCCCAAAGGGCTAGCTGGCGCCCATTTCCATACATTTGAGTTTTGGGTATTTACACAAAACAAATAAGATCCTAATTTAGAAGCAAAAATTTTAAAAGTATTCATGTTAATAAGTATTAAGAATATTATAAGATATCTTAACATAATTTAGTAGTTCCTAGTAAAAATAGTTCATAAATTTAATATCGAGTTTTTAATACAATAATTTAAAAATTTAAATTTAGTTTTATTAAATGATTGCCGATTAAGTCTTGATTATGATATTTAACCCTTATTATTATAAGGAATTAAAAATGTTGTATAAATTTAATTTTTTAAAATTAATGTTATTTCTACTAATAATAAAATTTTCTGATGTTTATGCAAAAAACGAGCAGGTTTATATAGTAGGAGTAGAAAATATTGATTATATGCCATATTATACTGTTAATTCTTCTGGTGAATATGGCGGATATTCTAGAGATTTACTAGACTTATTTTGTAAGAAAAATAATATTAAATTTAAATATCAGCCAATGTCAGTATTAAGGTTATTTAGAGAATTTTTAGATGGAAATGTAGATTTTAAGTTTCCTGATGACAAATTATGGCAAAGCCAGTTAAAAGCGGATAAAAATATTTTTTACTCAAACAATGCTGTAGAATATATTGATGGTCTTATTATTAGAAATGAATTTAAAGATAAAAAAATTGAAGATTTAAAAATAATTGGAACAATTAGAGGATTTGAAGTAGGAGTTTATAAAGAGAAAAATATAAAAATTCTTGAATCTTCTAGTATTGCTGAATTATTAAATAAATTAGATAAAAAAGAAATTGATGGAGTTTATTTTAATATAAATGTAGCATTAAATTTTATAAATAAAAATAATTTTTTTAAAAATAAGTTTGCATTTAAAAAAGAATTTCCTTACACAAGAGATTATTATAAATTATCAAGTATCAAACATAAAGATATAATTTTAAAATTTAACCAATTCTTAATTAAAAGTAACACAGAAATTAATAAACTTAAAAAGAAATACAATATATTTATATAAATATTAATTATATTTTAATACATCTAATTTGCGATCCATTATTTAATTTTCTTAATATCGGAACAGATTTTGCGCATTCAGAATCTGCAATTGGACATCGTGTTCTAAAATTACAACCACTTGGTGGGTTAATTAAAGAAGGCAAGTCTCCTGGCATGATTTCGAGTTTTTTAACTGATTCAAGCTTTGGGTCAGCAATAGGCACTGCAGATAAAAGAGTTTTTGTATATGGATGCTTTGGATTTTTATATATTTCGTCTCTTAAACCAATTTCAACGGGTTTACCTAAATACATCACCATCACTTTATCGCTAATATGCTTAACAATACTCAAGTTATGAGAGATAAAAACTAGGGTTAAACCAAATTCTTTTTGTAGTTTTTTTAATAAGTTTACAATTTGTCCTTGAATAGACACATCAAGAGCGCTTACTGGTTCGTCGCAAACAACGATTCTTGGATTTAATATCAATGCCCTTGCAATTCCAATGCGCTGACATTGTCCACCAGAAAATTCATGGGGATATCGATTTATTTGCTCTGGCATTAAACCTACTAAAATCATCATATGGATGATTTGATTTTGAATTTCTTGTTTAGTAAGTGCTGGAAAATACGTTTTTAAAGGTTCTGCAATAATTTCTCCAGCAGTCATTTTGGGATTGAGAGAAGCAAGAGGATCTTGAAAGATCATTTGAATATTTTTTCTGGCTTCTTGGAGTCTTTTTTTATTTAAAGATAAAAAATCCTGTCCTAATAATGTAATCGTTCCGTCTGTGATTGGAAGTAATCGCAAAATTGCACGTGCTAAAGTTGATTTGCCACAACCAGATTCTCCAACAATTCCTAATGTTTCTCCTTCTTTGATTTCAAAACTCACCCCATCAACGGCTTTAAGAATTTTATTTTTAAAAAAAGAATCTTTATCTGGTATTGAAAAATATACTTTCAAATCATGAAGTGATAAAATTGTTTCGTTCATTTGCTTAGCTCCAGAAAGCATGCATTTTGAATTTGTTCACTTATATTGTTTAAAGGTGGCATATGATTTTTGCATATATCCATTACAAATTCACATCTATCCGCAAATGAACAACCTTTTGGCAATTGTAAAAGATTTGGAGGATGACCTGTAATTGTTGGTAGATTGTCATAATTTTCACTTTTTAAATTTGGAATTGAACGTAATAAAGCTTTTGTATATGGGTGTTTTGGTGTGTAAAATATGTGATTAACAGGGCCACGTTCTATTATATTTCCTGCATACATCACCATGACTTGATTACAAATTCCAGCAACAACCCCAAGATCGTGAGTAATAATAATAATTGCAGAACCTAATTCTTGTTTTAATTCTTTTAATAAGTTTACAATTTGTGCTTGTACTGTAACATCCAGCGCTGTAGTTGGTTCATCTGCTATCAGTATGTCTGGCTTGCAAAGAAGACTCATTGCGATCAAGACACGTTGACGCATACCTCCAGAAAACTCATGAGGATACATATCGATGCGATTTTTTGCATCAGAAATTTTTACCAAATCTAACATTTTAAGAGCTTCATTTTTGGCCTCTTTGTAGTTCATATTTTTATGATATTTTAAAACTTCAATCATTTGTGTTGAAATTTTTAAATATGGATTTAATGCCGTCATTGGATCTTGAAAAACGATAGAAATTTTATTTCCTCGAATTTTGTTTAATGCCTTTTGTGATAGTCCAATTAGTTCAGTGTTATGAAATTTAACACTTCCTGACACATTACTATTTGAGGCAAGTAATCCCATGATTCCTAATACAAGCTGAGTTTTTCCTGATCCAGATTCACCAACTATTCCCAGTGCTTCTCCTGGGTTTAACTTTAAATTTAATTGATTAACTGCTTTAATGTATCCATCTGGAGTATTAAAAGAGATTGTTAAATTTGTAACGTTTAATAATGTCATTTCTAGGTTCCAATTTTTTATCGATCTTTAGGATCAAGGGCATCACGCAATCTATCGCCTATAAAATTAAAGCAAAATAACGTGACAACAAGAAAGCTCGCTGGAAAAACTAAACGCCACCAAGCAATTGTTAAATTTTGGACACCATCATTAATTAACACTCCCCAACTTGTTGCAGGCTCTTGAACTCCTAATCCTAAAAAACTTAAAAAAGATTCGGTTAATATAACTTGTGGAATAGTTAATGTAAAATAAATAATAACTATACCTGAAATGTTTGGAACAATGTGTCGTAGGATAATAATAGGGGTTGATAGGCCACAAACGTATGCATTTTCAATAAATTCTTTGCGTTTGAGACTGAGTGTTTGCCCTCTAACAATTCGAGCCATGTCTAGCCAGTTTACTGCTCCAATGGCAATAAAAATTAAGAAAATATTTCTTCCAAAAAACGTCATTAATAAGATAACAAAAAACATAAAAGGAAGTGAATATATAATATCAACAGTTCGCATCATGATTTCGTCAGTTTTTCCTCCTAAAAAACCAGCTGTTGCACCATAAGTAATACCAATTAAAATACTAATTAAGCTAGAAATTATGCCTATAAATAATGACATTCTTCCACCATATAATGTTCTTGCAAAAACATCTCTTCCTAGATCATCTGTGCCAAAATAATGATAATTTGTAATATTTGGAGGATTAGAAATTGCTAACCAGTCGGTATCTTGAATTTCATAATGAGTGATAAATGGAGCTAAAGTAACAATTAATATAATTATAAAAAGAATAATAAAACTTATTATTGCAGCTTTATTTTTTAGTAATCGATTAAAAGCATCTCTGTATATGTTTTTTCTTTTAATGTATGAATTATCTTCTAGTAAATTTGGGATTAAAATATTCTTGTTTATATTTGTTCTTTTTAATATAACGGACATGAAATTTTATCCTTGCTAAAGTCTAATTTTTGGATCTATTAACATATAAATAAGATCGACTATAAAATTAAAAATAATAATAATAGTGCCAACTAAAATTACAGTTCCTAAAACAAGAGTGTAGTCTCGGTTAAGTGCTCCTTTAATTAAGTAGCTGCCGAGTCCGGGTAAACTAAAAATTTGTTCTACTACCACAGATCCTGTAATGATCCCCCCTGAAGCTGGACCTAGATATGAAATTACGGGTAAAATAGCTGGTTTTAAAGCATGTTTTAAAAGAATAACTCTACTAGGAATTCCCTTGGCTTTAGCAGTGCGAATAAAATTGCTTTTTAAAACCTCAATCATACTGCTGCGCATCATTTTGCTGATAATTGCAATTTGTGGGAGTGCTAAGGTTGTAATTGGTAAAATTAAATTTTTAACAGATCCTTCATTCCAACCTCCTGCTGGCAGCCATCCTAATATGACTGCAAATAGTAATGTAAACATAGGAGCAGTAACAAAGTTTGGAATTGAAATTCCTGTCATAGAAATACTTGATGCTATGTAATCAATCCACGAGTTTTGTTTGTAGGCTGCAAGTAAACCGATTGATATACCAATTATTATTGCAATTGTCATAGCCCAAGCACCAATTATTAAAGAAACAGGGAATCCTTGTGAAATTAATTGATTTACAGTCCAGTCTGGATATTTAAATGAAGGTCCAAAATCGCCTTGTGCAATTGAGCATAAGTAATCAAAATATTGTTTGTAAAGAGGATCGTTTAAATGATATTTGGCATCCAAATTTGCTTGTACTGTGGGATTTAATGTTTTTTCTCCAGAAAATGGACCACCAGGAATTGAGTGCATCAAAAAAAAAGAAAGAGAAATTAAAATCAATAATGTTGGCCATGCTATTAAAAATCTTTTTAGTGTATATTTTAGCATATTTTAGTATAACCTTAAAAAAGTGTTATTTAAACATCACAAAAATTAGGCGTATTTACATAATATGATTTTTAAAAAATAATTTTATACTTTTAGTTATTTTTATTTTCAATAATATAGAAATTTCTTGAGTAAATATTATCTAAAGGGTTTTGACCTGTATAGCCTCCAATATAGCTTTTTACAAGATGCGTTGAAACATAGGTGTATAGTGGGATAATTGGATAATCTTCTAACATTAATGCCGATGCTTTTTCGAGCAGTTTTTTTCGATTTGTTTCGTTAGTTTCATGAGATGCTTGCTTTAAAAGTTCATCAAATTGAAAATTCTTATATCTTGAGCTATTTTGAGGGTTTGATGACTTAAAGAGGTCAAGAAATGTAGATGCATCATTGTAATCTGCATACCAATTATCTCGAGACGTCACGTAACGTCCTTCCATTCTTTCGGTAAGAAAAACTTTCCATTCTTGATTGATTAAATTAACTTTAACGCCTAGAGTTTTTTCCCACATTGATGAAATTGCAATCGCAATTTTTTTAAATAAATGATTTGTATTATAAGAATAAGATATTTCTAAAGGATTGTCTTTTGAAAATCCTGCTTCTTTATATAATTTTTGTGCTTCTGCTATAAGTTGTTCTTTACTTAATTTTGACCATGCATAACTATTTTGTTTATAGTTTGATATTCCATAAGGAACAATATCGTATATCGATTTTTCACCACGTCCGATGATTTTTTCAACGAGAACGTCCCTGTCTATTGCCATACTTAACGCTTGACGTAATTTAATATTATTTTTAAAAGGTTCTATACTGTTGTTTAAATTTATATAAAAAATTGCTAAAATTGGGCTGGTATAAAGTTGCGAAGCATAATTTTTTTTAAGAAAATCATATTTATCTGAAGGAATATCATACGTAAAGTCAATTTGTCCTGTTTGATACATTTGTAATTCTGTATTGACGTCTGTTATTGGGTAGTAATTCACTGTTTCAATAATTGTTTTATCGTTATTCCAATAGTTTTTATTTCTGACAGTTGTGAGCTTATCACCAATTTTCCAATATTTTAATACAAATGCGCCGCTTGAAACTAAGTTTCCAGGAAGCGTAAATTGGTCGCCATGTTTTTCAACATTGGCTTTTTGAACAATCGCTAAATTTGTTAAAGCTGTAATTTTAATAAAATATACAGTTGGAACGTTTAATGAAATTTCAACTTTAGATGTAGTTACTGCTTTTACTCCGAGTGATGATACAGGAGAAAGTCCTGTTGCAATTTGTTTTGCATTTTTGACCATGGAAATAATGTCTGAATACGGTGAGGCAGTTTTGGGATCAACAAGTCTTTGAAACGAAAACACAACGTCTTCGGCAGTAATTGGAGAGCCATCAGAAAATTTCGCGCCATTGCGAATATGGAAAGTATAAATTAAGCCATTTTTACTCACTTCCCATTTATCAGCAATGCCAGGAACTATGTCTCCTTTTTCGTTTTCGGTGGTTAGACCTTCAAATAAATCGTATGTGAGTCGGTAGCTAATCACATCTTGCACTTTTTGCGGATCGAGTGTTGAAATTTCTGATCCAATTCCTACATTTAAAATTTGTTGGTTTGAGAGCTTTGTTCCCGGTGGTACTTCAGCAGCAAAGCTTTTTTGTATCGATATTTTAAACTGTATTAAAGAAAAAATAACAATAAATATGAATTGAGTTAATGTGTTTTTAAACATAAAACTTTCCCGATCGTTGAGCAAGTAGGAGCTAATAATTTTTTATCTTACGACTTACTAAGTGAATTTTTTGTATCTGTCAATGTAAACAGTTAAATTTAAAAACAAAATTAATTAATTAATTGTAATTATAGAGGTTTTTTAACAACTTGAAAGCAAAGTTGAAAAATTGTTATTTGTGGTAAATGGTTAGACTGTACAGTCTTGTTTCTTTTGATATAAGTTTAAAAGAAAAATTAATATTGAAGTTCTACAACAGCTAGATGTTTTATTTTATAATCCAAAAGACATTCATTAAATTTATAGAATAGAAGGGCATCATCTATTGCTTCTTTGTGATTATAAATAATAATTCCATAATTAGAATCAAAAAAAACAATAGATTTATAATTTATAGCCAGTGCAAGTGCATGACCACCTGTACAAATTAAGAAAGCTTTTATTTTTGTTCTCATATCATTATTTTTTAGTAGATCATTCAGAAAATATGTTAAACGAAATGCGCTCATAAGTCCACAATATTTAACTAGTTTAAAACCAAGTTCTGAATAAGACTTTAAAAAATTACAATTATCATTGATAAAAAATTCATCCGGGGAAACATCTTTATTATGGTGTTCATCATATTTATAATTTTCTTTTTTAATTGCATGTTTTCTAGTATTAAAATTATAATCTAGTTTATTTTGAATTAGTAAGCCTTCATTTGAACTTGGTAGAGAAATTTGACAAAAAGTCTTTAAAGTATGAATTTTTTTAATCCATGCTAAGCTTAAACCATGACAAATGCCATCTGAATATAATGCTTTTCCAGGTATCAATGATTTTTTTTTAAAATGTTGTCCGAATATAACTTTTTTGTTTGTAACAATTTCAATGTATTGAGGCATTTTTAATCTCTTTAATTTTTAATAATTAATCAAAAATCACCCAAATAATAATATAGAAATAATTTTTTTACAAATATTAAATATTTTATTTCATCTATTTAATATATAATTATTTATTAATAAAAATTTATTGAATATTAAAAATAATTTTTATGAATATAGATTTAATAATAAAAAATTATTAAATCTAAAAATTAATAAAATTAAGTTGTAAAATATCGGGCCTGCGGATGCCATGTTACCAAAGCACTCGTAGTCAATTCGGGGTGCATTTGAGAACTTTCTGAAATATGCACACCGATACGGTTTGCTTCAAGTAAATTTAAAAGTAGCGTATTGCCTTCCATATTTGGACATGCCGGGTAACCAAATGAATAGCGTGAACCTTGATACCCTTGGCTAAATAGTTGCCTTAAAGTTTTTGCATCTTTATTTGCAATTCCCCATCCAGTTCTCATTTTTTTATGTAACCACTCTGCGCCTGCTTCAGTGAGTTCTGTTCCTAGTCCATGGTAATAAAAGTAGTCTGTAAAGTTATTAGATTCGTATAGTTGTCTAGCCTGGGAAGAAAACTCTTCTCCTAAAGTGACAATTTGGACACCCAGAGTGTCGATGTCTCCCGATTCTACATTTTTAAAAAAATCAGCAATACATAAAATTCTGCCTGATTTTTGTCTAGGAAAATCAAATTTTGCAATAATATTTCTTTTATTGATAGGAGTTGTTGGTGTTGTATTAGGGTCATAAACAAGCAAGGAGTCATTTTGCGAACATACTGGAAAATAGCCGTAAATGGCTTTAGGCAAAATTGATTTGTCTTTTAATAATTTTTCTTTTAAGTTTAATAATAATGGCATTGCTTTATGATTAAGAATCGATTGAAATTCTTCTTCAGAACTGTTGCCTTTTTTAAACCCCCATCGCGTTCTAATCAACGCAAATTCGTCTACAAAAGCAAAAATTTCTTCTAAATTTAATGACAAAATTTGTGTTCCCCAAAAAGGAGAATTAGGAACCCGCTCTGTTTTTCTAACCCATGGACTTTGTTTACATTTGTCAGGAATTAAAGAAACATTTCCTTTTTTAATGATTTTAATTGTATTATCATCATTATTTTTTGAATTTGCTGGTTCATTTTTTGCAAAATTTCTAATTTCTTGTAAAATTGCAGAACTTATTTCTCCTTGGATTGATGTCAATTTTTCCATAATTTTTAAACATTCAAATGCATCAAATGCATAAAAAACAGGGCCTTGATAAACAGCTTGACATTCTTTTTCAACAAATTCTCTAGTTAATGCGGCGCCTCCTAAAATGACTGGAGTTTTAAATCCATGCGCAGTCATATATTCTAAATTTTCTTTCATGATTGCTGTCGATTTAACAAGCAACCCACTCATGCCAATAGCGTGGGCACCAGAATTTTTATACTGCTCAAGAATGCTTTCTATTGGCTGTTTAATTCCTAAATTTAAAATTTCATAGCCATTATTGGTTAAAATGATATCAACTAAGTTTTTGCCAATATCATGCACATCTCCTTTTACAGTGGCAATAATCATTTTTCCTTTACTGTAGCCAGATTTTTTTTCCATAAAGGGCTCTAGTGCTTTAACCGCAATTTTCATGACTTCAGCACTTTCTAGAACAAATGGAAGTTGCATTTCTCCTGCGCCAAAGCGTTCTCCAACAACTTTCATGCCATCTAGCAAAATATTATTGATAATATGCAATGGCGAAAAAATTTTTAAGGCCTCGTGACAATCGGCAACAATAAGTTGTTTTTCTCCATCAATAATATCAAGCTTTAGCCTTTGTTCTAATGGAATAGTATCTCTATTTTTTGGTTGATGTGATGATTGTTTGTTTTTGTCATTAAAGCGAGTGACAATGAGTTTTAATGGGTCATAATTTTCTTTTCTATTATCAAAAAGTAAATCTTCAAATAAAATTTTATCGTCAGCGCTGATTTTTGCAATTGGAAGAATTTTTGAAGCATTGAGAATTGCCAAATCTAATCCATATTTGACAGCATGAAATAACATTAAAGAATTTAAAATTTGCCGAGCAAAAGGAGTCAATCCAAAACTAACATTAGAAAGCCCCAGTATTGTTTTTACTTCTGGAAAATTGTGTTTAATAAGCTTGATGCCATTTAAAGTTTCGATTGCCGATTTTCTAAATTCTTCATCACCACTCCCTAACGTAAACGTTAAGGGGTCAAAAATTAGATCTCCAGGATGAATTTTATATCGAGAAACAGCCAATTCATATATTTTTTCTGCAATAGACAATTTGTGTGCCGCAGATTTGGCCATGCCGGATTCATCGATTGTGAGAGCAACAACCGCAGCTCCATATTCTTTACAAAGTTGCAATATTTTTTCTGCTTTGGCAGTTCCGTCTTCAAAATTGATAGAGTTGACCACGCACTTTCCGGGAACTGTTTGCAGTGCTTTTTCGATAACTGGAATTTCTGTAGAATCGATCATGATTGGAATATTCACTTGAGTGACAATTTTTTTTAGCAGCGCATCCATATCTTCCGACTCATTGCGTGAGACATACGCGACACACACATCGAGAATGTGAGCCCCTTCTTTCAGTTGACTTTTGGCTATTTGCGCAAGACCTTCAAAATCATTATTTGATAACAGTTCTTTAAATTTTTTAGAGCCATTGGCATTGGTCCGTTCACCAACGTAAAGGGGTTTGGGTTCTAAATTTAACGGAACAGACGTATACAAGCTGCTTACACTTCGCGTTAATTTTCCTTTTCTGATACCAGGATTGAGCTGTTGAATTTTTGAACGTAGTGCATGAATATGTTCAGGTGTTGTGCCACAACATCCTCCTACAACATTGAGTTGAAATTCTTTTGCCATAGAAAAAACTTTTTCTGCAAACTCCTGCGGTTTTAAAGGATAAACAGTTTTTCCTTGAACATTTTGAGGTAAGCCTGCATTGGGCAAAACACTAATTGGCATTGGGGATGCTTCGCTCAGATAAGCAATATGGCTGCGCATCTCATCGGGGCCTGTTGCACAGTTCATTCCTAGTACCTGAATTCCTAAGGCTTCGATTGCGGTTAAAGCTGTTTGAATGTCACTGCCAACGAGCATGGTACCGTTACTTTCAATTGTAACTTGTGTCCAAATTGGCACTTCGATTTTTAACAGTTTCATGGCATTTTTCGCTGCACGAACAGCAATTTTTGCTTGATTAATATCTTGGCAAGTTTCAATTAATATTGCATCAACTCTACCCTGTAATAAACCTTGAATTTGAGTAAAGTAACTTTGGTAAAGAGTGTTATAATCTATTTGTAATAAAGATATGAGTTTTGTGCCAGGGCCAACGCTTCCTATTACAAACTTTGCTTCATTGTAAGAATTGGCAACATCTCGTGCGAGTTCTGCCGCCAATTTATTTAAAAGCATGGTTTGGTTTGCAATACCAAATTCTGCTAAGACAATTTCATTACAGCCAAAGGTATTGGTTTCTATCGCATCGGCACCTGCGTTATAGTAATTATGATGAATTTCTTGAATCCAATGTTTTCGAGTTTGATTGAGAATTTCAACGCATCCATCAAGTTCATGGCTGCCATAATCTTCTATTGTTGGGTGATAAGAAAAAATTTGCGTTCCCATCGCACCATCAAGTAGCACAACTTTTTCTTGGATAAGTTGGCTTAAAGTTTTTTTCATTTTTTATAAACCTATATAATTAATAGAACAGTCACCAAGTATTTTAATTTGGCAGCCTAAGCGTTCATTTTTTTGTGCGTCGATAGATGCAAGAAAATCTTTTTCTTCGCTATTCATTTGTGAAATATTTTCGCTACCTGATTCAATTAATATACGACATGTGCCACATGTGCCATTGCGGCAGCCAAAAGTCACATCGGCATCACAAGCCGCCACAATGTCTTGAAACGATGTGCCACAAGGTGCTTCAACATCCATGTCTTCAAGAGCAAAATGAACAATACATTTAGACATTAAAAAATTCCTTATTTTTAAAAATAACTTTAATTTAATCTAAAAGTTTGAGTGCAAAATCAACCATTCCTAATGGAGCACTAATTTGCAATCCTTGAACAGAAGATTTAATTTTTGCAATCAATTCTTTGGCAATTTGTATTCCTTCTTGCATTTGATCGTCTGCGCTTTTGTATTTTTCCATGCGTTTTAAAATTGTTTTTGGTACATAAACGCCAGGCACTTCGTTTGCCATAAATTCGGCGTTGCGCAAACTTTTTAATGGCCAAATGCCAGCAATAATTGGAATTTGAAATTGGGATGAAAATTCTAGAAATTTAAATAACGACTCAGAATCAAAAACTGGTTGGGTGATAGCCCACTCTGCACCTGCTTCGACTTTGTAACGGAAGCGAGATTTTTCTGTTTCTAAATTGGGGGAAACGGGGTTTGCGCCAACTCCAACACTCATACTCGTTGGGACGCCGATACTGGATCCGCCTAAATCAAAACCACTATTGAGCCTTGTCACCATGTTCACAAGTCCAATTGCATCGATGTCAAATACTGCTGTGGCATTCGGGTAAGGACCCATTTTAGGGGGATCTCCGGTAATACAAAGTATATTTTTAATACCAAGTGCAGCCGCACCCAACAGATCGCTTTGAATGCCTAATAAATTTCGATCGCGGCAGGCGTAATGCAAAATAGTTTCAATTCCAACTTTTTGTTCAATTAAGCAGGCTGTGGCAAGAGAGCTCATGCGCGCTGAAGCTCTGGGGCCATCTGGAATATTTATCCCATCAATATTATTGTTTTTACAAATTTTTGCACGTTCCAAAATTTTATCTATTTCTAATCCTTTGGGTGGGAGTAGCTCCATGGTGATCACAAACTCGCCGTCTACAATTTTTTTTGCCCATTGGCTCTGTAATGCTCTTGGGACTTTGCTGGTGTGCACATGAACAGGTTGTGCGGAATGGTTCATCGTAATTTTGTGTTCAGTATGTTTAAACGCTTTAGACTGCCTTAGGGCGCCAGCCATAATTTTAGTGTGAGCAGGAGAAGTGCCGCTGCTGCCGCCCAGTAACCGCACACCTTTGAGGAGTGCTTGTCTTGCAAATTCTCCCATATATTCTGGGCTTGCCATATAAATCAACCGCCCATCAACCATGCGTGGCAAACCTGCGTTTGGATATAAAATAATTGGTTTTAAGGTCACAGAAATTATTTTTTTAATGAGCTCAAGCATCGGAGCTGGGCCATTGCCACCATCAATTCCCACCACATCAGCACCCCATTCATCGAGTTTTCTGATAAACCATTCTGGTTCGGTGCCATAGAGGCTGTGGCCATCTTCATTCACACTCATCATTGCAATAATCGGAAGTGCACATGCTTCTTGAATTCCAAGTATTGCTTGGTGAATTTCTGATAAATCTGGAAAACCCTCTAAAATAAAAAGATCAGCACCACCGGCAACAAGGGCAGACGCTTGATTTTTAAATATTGTTTTGGCTTCATTCAGTGATGTGGGGCCCCATGGTTCAATGCGCACGCCAAGAGGGCCAATACTCCCTGCGACCCAGCACTGATTGTTTGCTGCTTTGCGTGCAATTTTTGCTCCTTCGCTGTTTATTTCGTGTGATTTTTCTTCGAGTCCAAATGCTTTTAATTTTGTAGCATTCGCCCCCCAGGTATTTGTAATAATAATTTTTGCTCCAGCATTGATAAATTCGCAATGAATCTGATACACAAGCTCTGGTTGCGATATATTAACTTCTTCAAAGCATTTGTTAATAAATATTCCTTTTTCGTAAAGTAACGTGCCTGTTGAACCGCTTAAAAGAATATTTTCTCCTGTTGATAAACATTCAAGAAATGAGTTTTTGCAGTGCGTAAGTTCGGCAATCGGTTTTTTATTTGACATACTAACAAGCACCCCAGAATATAGAACAAAAAAATTAAATAATGAGGAAAAACTATTACATTATATTGGGTTGAGCGCAAGGAATGAAAATAGAATTATAAAGAGTTGTTGCTACTGGGAAGATACGTGTAACCAACTCCACGAATTGAAATTATAAAATCAGGATGAGCAGGATTGCGTTCAATGTATTTTCTGAGTTTTCCAACAAACACATCAACAGTTCGGGTTTCGATGACTGCATCATATTGCCAAACTTTTTGCAGTAAATCATTTCTTGTCAGAATTTTATTTTGATTTTCTAGAAATACTTGTATTAATAAACCTTCAGTAGGCGAAACTCGAATAATCAATCCATCATTTTTTTTAATACATAAATTTTCTGGATCAAAAATAGAATCTCCAAATTTTGTTGGTATCAAATTTATTTCTGTTTTATACCACTTTTTTCTTTGGACAAGTCGTTTAACGCGTAAAATAATTTCAGATAAATGAAATGGTTTTGTTACGTAATCATCTGCGCCAAGCTCAAAAGCTTTAATTCTATCATTTTCTAGGCTTTTGGCACTCAGAACAAGAATCGGAATTTTTTCTGCTAAAATACGGGTCTGTTTTAAAATTTCGTATCCATCCATTTCTGGAAGCATGATATCTAAGACAATTGTCGATATTTTTTCAAAATTACTTTTAATAAAGTTAATTGCTTCAAGTCCATTAGAAATTATTGCAACTTCAAATCCTTCTGCCTCAAAGTTAAATTGCAACCCTTCCCCAATGGATTCTTCATCTTCAACAATGAGAAGAAAATCTGTGGAGTTCGACATAAAAACTTGTTCCTTTGTTAAGCCCTTCGCTAAAAGCGAATAATTTTCCATGATGTTCTTTTACAATTGAATGGCATACAGACAAACCCAATCCGGAGCCTTGTACTCTTGTTTTTGAGTTTCGTTCTATTCGATAAAATTTTTTAAAAATCTTTTTTAAATTCTTTTTTTCTATACCAACTCCATTGTCTTTGATGTGCACTTGAATAAACTCATTTTTGACAATAACTCCTCCTTGAATTAAACCGCCACGTTCTGTATATTTTACGGCGTTGTCAAGTAAGTTATCAAAAAGCATAGAAAGATGATAAGGGTTACCAATTACAAAGTAAGCCTGTTTTTCGTTTGTTGGCAGTTGATGAAAATCAAATGTTCTAATTTCGCCAAACCGATCTTTAAATTGGTTAAATGAATTGTTGAGTAGTTCGCTTAGATTGACTCGAATATGGGCTAATGAAGATTTATCAGATTCTAGGCGCGCAGAAATGAGAACTGTGTCTACTAATTTTTGTAACCGTTCTGTTTCTTTTAGGGTGCGATTTAAAAATTTTTTTCTCTCTTCTTCTGCAACATTTCGTAGTAAAATGGTTTCAGCGTAAAGACGGATGCTTGCTAAAGGGGTTTTGAGTTCATGCGTTACGCTGCTTAAAATGGTATCTTGCATTTTGGTAATTCGAGAAAGTCTTCTTTGGCTTACGAATATAACGTACAATGCAATTAGAATGAATCCCATTAAAATACAGCCTTGCGCCAAGATGACCCATTGCCCAGAGCTTGTTGCTCCAACTGGTAATTTTTCAATTAGATTATTAATCTCTTGGCTTCTGAGGATGTACCAACGGATCCAAACAAACATGAGTAAACCCCAACAGATTTGCGCAAGGATGAGAACCGATATGGGATGTAATAGCCACTTGAGTTTTTTGAGCATGAGAATCCTTCTAGTCATAATTCTACTGACTGGTCTATTCAGTATACAAAAAACAGTTGCATTCGAAAGTTCAAATTCAGAAGTTATGGGTAAAAAATATGTAACCTACTATCAAGACTTTTTAAAAAACAAAGACTATCAAGAACTTAAACAACTTGACGAAATGCGAACCCAAATCTCCAAAATTAAAAATAGCACAGAATCTATTTATGCAAACTTAGGCTTATTGAATGTTGCCATTGACTCCGAAAATATGAATTATTCTGAATTTGCGATTCAAAATTTAAAATCTAAAAAAAGTAAGATGTCTCTATTAGAGTTGGATATTTTTAAAATTTATCATGCAAAATATTTGTATTTAAAAAATGATTATGCAGGTGCGATATTACTTCTTAAGCCATTGGCAAATAAAGGCAAGTCTATTTTGTCTCCCTTAGTGAGTCCTCTTTATTTAGATGCTTTATTAGATTTGGGGTTAAGAGCAGAAGCATTAGATTATTATAAAAAAAATTCAGAAATTGTGGAGCAAAATTTAGATTGGGAAACATTGAATTCAATTTATGTAAAATTAGCTTCAGCCGCAGTTTATTTTAATCAGTTTAATTTGGCATTAAATTTTTTAAAAAAACCATTGCTTTTTTACCCTGTAGAAAAAGCAGGCAGAGAGTCTATGGTTATTTTGGCTAAAATTGAATGTGCAGGAGGAAGTATTGGAAGTTTGTATTTTCGAGAAGAAAATATGATGTATTTATCGCGCGAGATTTTTAGAAGAATTGGCAACCAAACAGACTCCAAAAACTATGTGCTAGCGCTAATAGGAATTAATCCTCAAGATCCTTTACCTAAAGTTAAAGTTGATAAACTCAGTATTCAAGAAAAATTAAAAATATTAAGTATAGCAGATTTATTAATAAATTCTCGAGAATATCAATTGGCAGATATTGTTCTTGAATATTTGTCAGAAGCAGAAATGTATATTGAGCCTTTTAGTAAAGATAAAATTTTAGATATGCGTGGTAGAGTCTTTAATGCATTGCAAAAGCCTTTAAAAGCTGCGCAATCCTATTTTAGAATTTTTAACGAAATGCCAACTTCTAAGCTTGCAGATACTGCAAAACTTAAATATGCCATGTCTTTGCATTATGCAAGAAATAATTCAGAATCCGCGCAATTTTCTATTGCAAATCAAATTTATACATCAAGAGAAGAACAATCTTGGTTTACTTTTTGGCAATATTATTTGTCTTCTCAATTTTTAGAGGCAGAAAATAAAGCAAAGGAGTATGTTTCTTTAAGTCCAAAAAATGCTGACAGTAACCGTTTTCAGTATTGGTTAAATGTTTTAAGAAAAAATAAAATAGATAAAGATTTATATATTAAAAATTTAACAGAAATTTCAAATAAAAATTTTGATTATCCATACCCAATTTTTTCAAGAATGAAATTAAATGAATTTTTATCTATCCCTTATAAAGTAAATATTGTTAATAATCAAAACTTTAAAGATTTTTATGTTACTCAAAGTAATCCATTTATCAATAAAAAATTACAAAACCCACAGTTAGAAATTATTAGAAAGTTGGTTAATTATAAACTCAATGAAATTGCAAAACAACACATTAAAGCTGTTAATATAAAAAGGCTTAAAAAGAAAGAAATAGTGGCTTTAGCAAACCTCGCATATATGGCTAAAGATTATAAATTAGCCTCTGAGCTTATGCGAAATAATTTTTCTTATACTCTGCAAGACTACAATATTATTGAAAATTGGTCAGAAAAAACTAATTTTTGGAAACTAAATTTTCCTTTAGCATACTGGTCCGATATTCAAAATGCATCACGTCTTGCTGATATTGATCCTTTTTGGTTACTTTCTATTATGCGTGCTGAGTCAAGTTATGATGCTAAAGCAGAAAGCCCTGTTGGAGCTATTGGTTTAATGCAGATAATGCCATATACTGGACTTAATATTTCTAAACATATTGGTAAAGAAAATTTTAATATTGGATTGCTTAAAGATCCAGGACAGTCGATTGCATTTTCAGCATGGTATTTGAGAATGTTATTAAAAATATACAATGGTAATTATTTACTTGCTACAGCGGCTTATAATAGTGGCCCAGAGGCAGTAAATCGCTGGATTAATCAAAATAGTTCTCTTACTATAGACGAATTTTATGAAAATATTCCATTTCAAGAAACAAAAAGATATGTTGCTAAAGTTTTAGGATTTTTAGATATATATTATAAAGTTCAACTTGGGGTTGCAAATGGATATTCTTTAGATTCCGGAGAAAATTTACCCGATATTTTTACAAGAATGAAAATATTTTAATAATTCAGAAAGGAATTTGCAAGTGAGTTTTCAAATTAAAGACAACTCTTCATTGCTTTTAAAGTTAGAAAATATTACTAAAAAATATCCAAATGGTGTGCATGCATTAAAAGGTATTAATCTAAATGTATTTAGAGGTGAATTTTTAGCAGTGATTGGTTTATCAGGATCTGGAAAATCAACTCTGTTACGTTGTATCAATAGAATACATGATCCCTCTTCAGGAAATATATTTTTTTCTGGTCAAAATATTACAAATGTAAAAGAATCTCAGCTTAAATTGGTGCGTTCAAAAATTGGGATGATATTTCAAAATTTTAATTTAATTGAAAGAAAAAATGTATTGCATAACGTGTTACTTGGTAAATTGTCTTTAAGGCAAGCTTTATTTCTAGGAGGAATTTTTCATCCGTGGCCTGAAGAATGGATTGTAGATGCTTACGAAGCCCTCCAAAAAGTAGGACTTAAAGAGAAAGCGCTGATTCGTGCTGATGGGTTGTCTGGAGGCCAAAAACAACGCGTTGCAATTGCCCGAACCCTTTTGCAAAATCCTGAATTGATTTTAGCAGACGAGCCTGTGGCATCACTAGATCCTTCAACAAGTTATTCTGTTATGAACTATTTAAAAGATCTCAATCAAAATAAGAATATTACGATTGTTTGTAATTTGCACTTTTTAAGTTTGGTTCGTGAATACTCAACGCGAGTGATTGCCTTAAAAAATGGAGAATTGATATTTGAAGGTAAGCCTTCTGATATTTCTGCAAAATGGTTTAGAAACATTTATGGTGAAGAAGCAAGAGAAGTGGAGATTCAATAAATGCGTTTTCCATCTTTTATTCCAATGGAAGAAACTAAACGGATAAAAAAACAATGGATTGGTTTGCTCATTGAAATGGCCGTTTGGAGCTATTTTATCGTTTTTTTGGTTAAAATATTTTTTTTTGATATTATAATGCGTTATTTAGAGTATCTCGCATATCAAACACCTCCGCTGCAATTTGCATCAATCATAATAGAAAAACTTCAATTTGATAGCCGTTATTTCGAGTTCCCGTGGAGTTGGTTTTTGGGATTATGTCTTATTGGTGCAATGATTGGAGTATTGGTAACTTTAAAGTGTAAAGGATTTGGTTCTTGGGTCGCAAGTATTTCAAAACTTCAAGTGAGCGATCCGCAAGCGGTGTTAAAAATTCAAAATCACTGGAAATATGCCAAGCTTGAAGGAATTGCACTGCTTGCAATGACCTTAATTACGGGTTTGATTTTAATTGAAGCAAGTGTTCAGAGAATTTTTCAGGTAGAGGGATTATTGGGTGCAGGCAGACTATTTCTTCAATTAACTTGCGGAATACCAGGAGTTGGAGAAACAGTTGGGTCAATATCACTCTATGAGTGTTTAAAATGGTTATTAAATCAAATCGTTTTTTTGCACAATTTAATATTTACAAACCAAATCGAATTTTTTTCTGCACAATGCGTTCCCAATGATCTTGGTTATTTTACAAATGCATTAGGCAAACTGGCAGAGTCTATTTATCTTGCTTTTGTTGCAACCTTTTTTAGTTTGCCGATTGCTTTTATTTTGTCGTTTCTTGCTTCAAGAAATTTAACGCGACAAAGTTTTTTGACTCGAGTTAGCTATTTTATTGTTCGTTCGATGATGAATATTACACGTTCCATTGAGCCATTAATTTGGGCAATTTTATTTTCTGTATGGATTGGAATTGGACCATTTGCCGGCTCTTTGGCCTTGCTGGTGCATAGTGTCGCAAGTTTGGTAAAACAGTATTCTGAGGCAGTAGAAAGTGTTGAAAATGGACCTATGGAAGCGTTACAAGCAACTGGAGCAAATCGTTTGCAGGTAGTATGGTATGCAGTCGTGCCGCAAGTTGTGCTTCCGTTTCTTGCTTTTACAATTTATCGCTGGGATATCAATGTTCGCATGGCAACAGTGATCGGTCTCGTTGGTGGTGGTGGTATAGGTAGTTTACTGATTCAGGAACAAATGCTTGCCCGTTGGACTCAGGTGGGAAGTTTGGCATTTTTAATTTTTTTGGTTGTATGGGGAATGGATTACTTATCTGCCAAAGTTCGAGAGGCGATTCAATAATGGAAATTAAAAATTTAGGTCTTATTCCTTATGGAGATTGTTTAGGAATTATGGATTTTTATCATTCTGAGGTGGTAAAATCTCCAAATCATCCCGGTCTTATTTTGGTTGTCCAGCATCCACCTACAGTGACAATGGGCAAACGAGAATTATTGCAAGATATGCTTGTTTCACCAGAGCAGCTAAAAACGAAAGGGGTCGATTTTTTTAAAATTGATCGTGGGGGCAGTGTCACAGTTCATGAGCCAGGGCAGTTGGTGATTTATCCTATTTTTAATCTTGGTAAATACAAGCAGACTGTTCGTTCTTATGTGAATTTACTTGAAGATGCGATGATTGAAATTTCTGCAAAATACCAAGTTACTGCGACGCGCAGCGAGGTCAATCCAGGAGTATGGTGTGGCCATAACAAAATTGGTGCATTAGGAATTAGAATTCTGAATAAAGTCACTAAACATGGTATTGCTTACAATATAAATAACTCACTAGAAACATTTAAGCATATTGTTCCATGTGGTTTAAGAAATAGTGGTGTGACATCTCTTCTGGCAGAAGTGAAAGCACACACGGCAAAAGATGAAAACTTACAGTTTAATATTGATTTTGATGATGTTTCTTTTCAGTTATCAGGATACATAAAAGATAAATTATTGTTAACTATTAACAGTTAATTTTTTTGTGGTGAAGTGTAATAAAATTTTATTTTAGTAACAAATTTAAAACCCTTTAAATTTCTAGTTCTATTACTTAGTATTTCAAACGTATAAATTTTTTCTAAAGCCCTCTCAAAAAAATTATCAAATTGCTGGTGTTTTTTGCTTTTATTATAATAATAACAAACAAAAATTTTAAAAATTAAATTATAAATTTCTATTACTTCTTTTTTAAGATCATTGATTGCTTTTTGTATTCTCGAGTTTTTTTTGTTTTTATAAGATAATATTTTTAGGCAAAAAAAATGAATGTCAGAAAATAAATAAAATATTTCTTCTGCTAAAAACTTAGTAAATTTCCAGTTTATTTTTTCTTTAAAAATTGCTTGATTAATTATTTTAACATAAACAAAAGAATTTTTAAGGCTAAAATCAATGTTTTTTAAATCATTTTCTCGTCTGCCAAAAATCTGAAAACTATTTCTTTCCCAATTTATTTTTAATTTAGAAATTTTTTTTGATATTTCTTTTAATAAATAAACTTGAGAAAAAATGCAGCTCCAGTTAGAAAAATTTTTTTCATCAAAATTTAGTTCATTTAAAAAACTAAAATAATTTAGCATAACGCCTCCTTTAGCATGAGATAAATTGATATCATTGAGATTGGTTATGGGTTTAAAGATGAAGTTGACATTCAGGAATAATAATTTTTTTTCATGAAAGTAGCCAGTCATACCCTATACCTCCATAAATTTTTTAGAGATCAAATTAAAAAAGGCTTAATATTGAATATGTAATAAGCACCTGTCGGTTTTGAGGTCTTGAGTAGAACGATTAAATTGCAATAAAATTTAATCGTTCTCCTTATTTTAAAAAAAAATACTAAAAATTAAATACAATTCATTGGTAAAAATTTATTTTACCCGTATATTAATTAACATAAAAAAAATATATTTATATGTAAAGCACTTTGGGGAAGCAAAATATTTATAATTAATAAAGCTTCTTAAAAGAAAATTAAGAAACTCTATTAATTATAAAGGAATTATTTTAATTTGTTGAAATTGTCTTCTTGGTTTTAAATATCTTTGTGGTTAAGATCGCAAATGCACCATTTCCAAGAATATTTGCTGTTGTATTCAGGGGATCTAATAATATATAAATCGCAGTGATTAATCCTCCCATTTCTGGGGAAAATCCTAAGTATTTTTCAAGGATTGGTATCATCACAACGATTCCACCGCCAGGAATTCCTGCGACAGCAAATTTAGCCAAAACAAAGAAGCTTGCAAAAATAAAAAAAGTTGAAATATCAGGAAACTGCACGCCAAATGTTCCCATTATCGCAATGGCAATCATAGGAACAGCGATGCTATCTCCAATAAGATGAACATTGACTGTTGCTGGAACAATTGTGCGAGAAAGATCAACTTCTCCCGTATTTTTTTCTGCCGCTTGGATAGTGAGAGGCAACGCAGCCATACTTGACATTGTACTAAAGCCCATCATTCCAGATGGAAGAACATTTTTAATAAAATAAACAAATTTTTTGAACTGAAAACCAGCGCCGAGATAGTAAAGAAAAGCAATATAAAGCACTTCCGCAACGATTATTGCGATAACAAGAGGAAAATATGATTTAACAATGACAGATAAAATGCCATCACTTTCTAACTTAATCACAAACCCTAATGCAAAGAGAGGCAAAACAGGAACAAAGACTTTATTTAAAAATACTGTGACTATATGACGCATATTGTTAGCAAATTGATCGACCTTAGCACTTCTAAACTTAGAAAAAACTAAACCAGCTAAAAAACCACTAAATAAAGCAAGATTGTTAGAAATAAGTGAGGGTAATGCAAATTCCCAAAAGGGCTTTAGTGAGTGTGTTAAATTAAGATGCGTTTCTTGGATGTTGTGAAAGCCAGGTAGAGCAAATTTAGAAATACCGTAACTTAAAAAGGTTGAAAAATAACCAGAAACACAAATACATCCGAGTAATATAATGATAAATTTAAATACGTCGGCTTTAAAAGAGAGTAGACAAGAAAAAATACAACTAAATATTATAAATGGTAGACAAAATATTAAAAGCTCTTTTAAAGAAAGACTTATGGCATACAAAATAGATTGAAGATCGATTGGAAGTAGGCTCCCAAAAAAGTAACCAAAAATTAGGGTAATCAGTAACCGAAAAATAATGCTATTAAAAATTTTGGGCAGATATCTTATCATTTTAAGACCTTAAATAAATTTTAAAAGTATGGCAGTTTTCCACTTGATGAATTTCAAAAAGTTCAAAATTTTTGCCTTTTGCACGTTTAATCAAACAATAATATATTGTCAATATTTTTATGGCCATAGCTTTAAATTGAATGATGAGATAACAGAAATGAAACATTTTTTATATTTAAGAATACATAAAAAATTTTATCTTAATGCTTTAATTAAATTTGTCTTAAATTCAAAAAAATTTTTTATGTCATTTGTACCTAAAAATAGAAGTTAATTTTTTAGAAAATATTTATTGTAATTATCTTAAATATTTTCTAATTTTCAGACATCTTTGAAACTATATAAGTATTGACAGATCTTGAACATTTTGCGATCTCTATGACAGGTTAATTTAGGGCAAAAATTATATTGCTCTATAGGAAGGCAAAAATGAATACCATAGCACTTGGTTCCAATTTAAAGCATGATTTTCCAATATTTAAAAATAATCAAAAAATTGTTAACGGAGTGGTAAATCCGTTGGTGTATCTTGATTCGGCAGCAACCACCCAAAAGCCTAAAGCAGTTATTAATGCAATGAGCCATTATTTAGAAAACGATTATGGCTCCGTGCATAGAGGCGCATACGGCGTATCCATTCGTTCTTCTGAAATATACGAGAACGCTCGACTTAAAGTAGCAAATTTTTTAGGCAAACATGTTTCTCCGTCACAAGTCGTCTTTACTCGAGGTACAACAGAAAGTTTAAATATTTTGGCACATGGTATTGCTGATACATATTTAAACGAAAAGTCACGCATTGTGATTCCGGCAATTGAACATCATGCAAATTTAATTCCATGGCAACAGGTTGCTTTAAAACAAGATTGTGAATTGGCGTATATTTCTTTAGAAGGAAAAAAAGGGAAACAACTACAACTTAACCTTAAAAACGCTGCGCAACTCATTACTAAAAATACAAAAGTAGTCTCATTAGCGCATGTTGGCAATGTATTAGGGCAAGTCAATCCAATTGCAGAAATTATTGCTCTTGCTAAAAAAGTTGGTGCTCTGGTTGTTTTGGATTGTGCACAAAGTATTGCAACCCACGATGAAGATTTGTTTGCGTTAGGCGCCGATGCGGTGGTGTTTAGTTCGCATAAAATTTATGGACCAACTGGTATTGGTGTTTTGGCAATGAGTCCAGAGCTAATGGAGAGTCTTCCGCCGTTTCAATATGGTGGTGGGATGATTTCTTCGGTGACATTAGAAGGGAGTCAGTGGACAACAGGGCCTGCAAAATTTGAGGCAGGAACGCCTCCAATCCTTGAAGCTTGTGGTTTGGCTGCTGCAATAGAATGGTTGAATGCTGCCAATCGTAAGCAAATTTTTGAGCACACGCGTCAACTGGCAACGCTTTTTTTAGAAAAAATAAAACAAATACCTGATATTGAAGTTTTTTCCCCAGAAACAGGCAACGAAGCGATTGTGTCATTTCGCCATGCAAAAATTCATGCTCATGATTTCGCGACAATTCTTGATGCGAGCAACATTGCAATGCGAGCAGGATTGCATTGTGCTTGGCCCCTTATTCATGAATTAGGAGGTGATGCCCTAATAAGATGTAGTTTTGGCGCCTATTCAGACGCTGATGATGTCAATATTGCATATAAAGCCATAAAAAATATTTAAAATTAATAATAATAATATCATATTTTTTTATATCTTGTTATTCTAACGTCCTAAATGTCGAAAATTCGATTTTGTGGTGATAGCTTTTTTATGTGGCTATGCCACAGGAGTACATGTGTCTTGAGTTGTGGAGTTTTTTGTTATGGAAGAAAATTTGAAAGCCTCTCAATCAATTGAATTAAGCTCATTGTATCAAGAGGTTATAGTAGATCATGCAAAGCGACCTCGCTTTAAATCTAAAAATTCTTCATGCCGTTTCTGTTTAGAGGGAAAAAATCCAATTTGCGGAGATAATATTACGTTATTTTGCCAAGTCGAAATGCAAAATTCGTGTCCATTGCTTTCTATTCAGTTTGACGGAAATGGCTGTTCTATCAGTCAGGCCAGTGCAAGCATAATGTGTGAAATATTGCAAAAAGTTACGTTAGATAAAGCGCAAAAAACAATTCATCACGCAGAAGAAATTTACACAGGAAAATTAAAAGTTAATCCACAAGATTTAGAAGATGATATTGAAGCATTAAATGGAGTGAGTAAATTTCCTGTTCGAGTAAAGTGCGCTGCACTTCCTTGGAAAACATTAGATTTATTGCTTACAGATAACTTTGATGTTGATGGAATGCCAAAGTCTGGCTGTGACAAATTAGAAAATTGCGTTAAATCAACAAATAGCCAGCGTAAATTAAAAATTGTAACAACTGAAGAAAAATAATTTTTGTTTTTGAGTTTAGAGGAAGGTTGTAAATGTTATCAATAAGAAACCTAAAAGCGTCTGTAGCCAGTAAAGAAATTCTAAAAGGAGTAAACTTAGAAATTCCTAAAGGTGAAGTGCATGTGATAATGGGGCCAAATGGTGTTGGAAAATCAACCTTATCACATGTCTTAATGGGTTCAAAAAATTATGATATTACTGAAGGCGCTGTTTTTTTGAATGGCGAAGATATTACCCAGCTCGATACCGCAGAGCGAGCGAGACGTGGGTTGTTTTTGGCTTTTCAGTACCCAGTTTCTGTGCCAGGATTAAAAATTTCAGAATATTTAAGAAATCTTTATAATATTAGTCACGAAAAGCAGGTAAGTGTTTCTGAATTTAGAAAAATCATTAAAGAAAAACTTGAGTTATTGAGTATTGATCGTATGGCTTTGCAACGATATTTGAATGAAGGCTTTTCTGGTGGCGAAATGAAAAAGTTTGAAATGTTGCAATTAATGCTTGTTGAACCCAAAATTGCAATTTTAGATGAAATTGATTCTGGAGTCGATGTGGATGCGCAAAAAATTGTTGCAAAAGCAATTAATTATATTGCAAAAACATACAATACAAGCTTTTTAATTGTGACGCATTATCAAAGATTATTAAACTTTGTCGAACCCCATAAAGTGCATGTTGTGCTAGATGGAAAAATTAATCTTTCTGGTGACATGGAATTAGTTCATAAGTTAGAGCGCAGTGGGTACGATGCAATAAGACAAGGTTACGAAACAAAAGTATAAATATAATATCAAATTTAAGGTTTTTCTTATGAAAAATAATAAAAAAGATGAAATTGAAAACTTTGATGCTTCTCAAGTTGGCATGTTAGATGAATACAAATATGGCTTTCATGTTAAAGAAAATTATATCTTTAAAGGAGCAAAATCATCAGCAGGTTTGACAAAAGAAATTGTCACAGAAATTTCTCAATTTAAACGTGAGCCGCAGTGGATGCTAGATATTAGACTTAATGCGTTAGAAATTTTTAATCAAAAGCCAATGCCAACCTGGGGTGATACAAATTCTTTAAATGAAATTGATTTTACAAATATCCATTACTTTGTTCGTCCTACAGAACGTGTGGGCACAAGTTGGGATGAAGTTCCTTCAGAAATTAAAGACACCTTTGAGCGTTTAGGAATACCTGAGGCGGAGCGAAAATTTTTGGCAGGTGTTTCGGCACAATTTGAATCTGAAGTTGTGTACCATAGTATGCAAAAAAGTCTCGAAGAAAAGGGTGTGCTTTTTTTTGATATGGACACGGGCTTGCGTGAACATTCAGAAATTGTAAAAAAATATTTTGCCACAGTCATTCCTGCACACGATAATAAATTTGCTGCATTAAATACCGCTGTATGGAGTGGTGGTAGTTTTATTTATGTGCCAAAAGGTGTGCATGTTGAAATTCCTCTGCAAGCATATTTTAGAATTAACACAGAAAATATGGGGCAATTTGAAAGAACATTAATTATTGCTGACGAAGGTTCTTCTGTTCATTACATCGAAGGGTGCACGGCTCCTGTTTATCGCTCTGATTCTTTGCATTCTGCAGTGGTCGAATTGATTGCAATGAAAAATGCAAAAATTAGGTATACAACAATACAAAATTGGTCAAAAAATATTTTTAATTTAGTGACTAAAAGAGCCTATGCATACGACAATGCGTTGGTTGAGTGGGTTGATGGAAACATTGGCTCAAAACTAACGATGAAGTACCCTGCTGTGTATTTAATGGGACCAGGTGCTCGTGGAGAAATTTTATCTGTAGCGTTTGCAGGGAAACATATGCATCAAGATGCAGGAGCTAAAATCATTCACGCAGCACCTAATACATCAAGCGTTATTACCTCAAAATCGATTTCAAAAGATGGCGGGCATACAACCTATCGTGGTTTAGTCAAAATCCCTAAGGGAATGAAGGGATGCAAAAGTAAGGTGCAATGTGATGCATTGCTGATGGATGATAATTCTGCTTCTGTAACTTATCCAACAATGGAAATTGAAGAACAAGAAGGAACAGAGGTTGGTCACGAAGCAAGTGTGAGCCGCGTGAGTGATGAGCAAATTTATTATCTAACAAGTCGTGGTTTTTCTGAACGCCAAGCCACTTTAATGGTTGTCAATGGCTTTATTGAAGAGTTTGTTAAAGAATTGCCTATGGAATATGCAGTAGAATTAAATCGTTTGATTGAAATTGAATTTGAAGGGGTGGGTTAATATTATGTCTTTCGATCCGCTTAACGCACCAAAGCTTGCAATGTGTCCACAATATCCCGAAGAAAGTTGGCGCAAAACAAATCCTGAAAGTTTCTTTTTGCCTGAATCTGAGGTGTTAAATTTTCAGGGTGGCTCTATTTTAGACACTTGCGACAAAAAATTTTTTCCATGGAAAGTTTCTTACCGAGCATTTGATGAGCAATTTTCTCAATTACAAAAGCTTGATGTGTTATTAGGAAATAATGGAAAACAGTCTTTATTTAAAGAACTGCATCGTATTATTTTTGTAGAAATAAATCATGGTTCTGTTGAAGCCTATACTGCAAAACAACTGAAATCTTTTGTTGAAATTTCTTCGAGCCCCTATGACGTTGAATCTGTCGCCCCAAGAAGTGATATTGGTTTTGCTTTAGGCAGTCGCTTAAAATTAAGCTCTCCTCATGAAATTAAAATTAGAGTTGAGTCTGTAAATCAAGAAATTCCGTTATTAATTATTGCAAACAATTTATCGCCCTCGTTTAATCAATCTTATACCGCTTTAAAGTGTGTGATTGCAGAAGCAAGTACTGTTGATTTTGCATTATTTGATGGTGCTGCGGGATTTGCTTATTTGCGACACACCTTAGAACTCGAGAGCCATGCGACTTTAAAACAGCTTTGGTATCACAATTCAGATCTTAACGTAAAAAATGCAACAGTTCTCCTAGAGCGAATTGTAAAACTTAGTGACCAGGCAAAATTTTACGATTGCCAACTTTTTATTCCGCAGGGGCAGTGTCGGGTGACTTCAAACATTTTAGTTGAAGGAGCGCATGTTGAAGTGAAGTCTGCCGCAACAGTGATTGCTTTAAATGGAAAGTTTGATTACGAACCCATTCAGCATCACAAAAAGCCGCACACCAGTTCTCAATTGAATTTAAAAATGATTCTTGCAGGGAGAAGTCGTTCTGTTTTTCAAGGATTGGTTGTTATCGATAAAAGTGCACCTAAAACAACGGCATTACAACTGAATAAAAATCTTTTGTTGAGTAAGAATGCACGAGTTGATGCGTCTCCACGTCTTGAAATTTTACCGAATGATGTTGTGTGCAAGCATGGTAGTGCAACCGGAGAAATTGATAAAAAGCAGTTGTATTATTTAGCGACTCGTGGTTTTTCTCAACGCGAAGCGCAACAGATGATTGTTAAAAGCTTTGCATTAGAAGCTTTATTGCATTTAGAAGAAGAGCATGTATTTTCTTCTTTGGCAGAATGCATGGTTGATATTCATCTTTCTAAATTAAATTAAAAAAAGTAGTTTTTGTTATGTCTTTTTTTAGAGTTTGTGAACTTAGTGAATTGCCTTTTGAAAAACCAACTCAATTTTTGGTAGATGGCTTAGAAATTTTATTGGTAAAATCCTTGCACTTTGATAAAGTTTGGGCGTTCGATAACAATTGTAATCATGCTGACAAGCCTCTTGAAAAAGGCAAATGGAATGCAGAGGCAGCAGAAATAACATGCCCCTTTCATAAGGCAGTTTTTTCTATTGTTGAGAGGGGTGCTGTAAAAGCCCCTCCAGCATGTGTTCCATTAAACGTATATTCTGTAGAAATACGGGTAGAGCAAGATGCAAGTGTCATCTATGTTTCGCTCGATTAGTTTTAAGCTGTTTGTTTAAGAGGTTTTTTATGCCAAGTTTTGATATAGTTTCTGAAGTGAGCGTTCAAGAAGTTGATAATGCAGTCAATCAAGCGCAAAAGGAATTGGCATCACGTTATGATTTTAAGGGTAAAAAGTACGAGCTTAGTTTAGACAAACAAAAATTTGAAATGAAACTTACCGCTGATTCTGAATCTCATGTGATGGCAATGGCAGATATTATAAATTCTAAATTATTAAAAAGAGGCATAGATTTAGTTTCTTTAGATGTCGATAAAATTAAACCCGTTGGCGGTATGCTATTGAGTCAATCAATTCGAATCAAACAGGGTATAGAAAAAGAAATTGCCAAGAAGATTACTAAAGCTATTAAAGACTCTAAATTAAAAGTCGATGCGCAAATTCAAGATAAGCAAATACGAGTGACTGGAAAAAAGATAGATGACTTGCAAAGTGTTATTGCGCTCTTAAAAGAAAAGCAGCAAGAGCTAAAAATTCCGATGCAATTTATAAATATGAAGAGTTAAATTTTAGTATTGTATTAAAATCCACCTTTCTTTTTCTAACTAAACGTAAATCAATTTTTTATAATAAAATATACTTGTTTTTTTAATCGTATTTAAATTTTATATGCATTAAAATAAGATATTAAACTGTATTGCTTATATAATCTCTTTATTTTCTGTTAATTAATATAATAATTATTATAGTATAACTATACAACAAAAGTAACAATGAGTTATAAAATATACTAATACATTGTTGACTTATATCTTGTTATATTTTAAAGAGTATTCGTCAAGAATTTTTGTTTTTTATGGTTTAGTTATGATTTAATTAATGGGGAGGGGGTGGTGTGATATTTTAATATTTATTTTTAACGGAGAAATTTATGAAATTTAATACGATATGTATAATTTCTTTAACAATGATATCTGCTTTTATTAGCTTCAATCTCTATGCATTTCTTTATGGTGCAAAGGTTACAATTCATAACAAAACAGATGATGATTTATTTTTATGTCTTGTAAGTGTAGAGAATAATATAAATATGGATCAATCTCTTATATTAGATAATCCTAGAAAAATAGAACAGTCTCCTAGAAAAAGAGAACAGTCTGGTAGAATTCATTTAAAAGCAAACTCAACGACTATAGTTTATTTAGATAATTTTTATGGTACTGGTAAAGTTAATTATTTTGATCGAAGAAATTCAATTACATATTACTCATTGGTGAGGGACATTGGTATCGAGCCTGTAATTCGTCCAGGGAGAACTCATCCTTTCAAGCCAATGGCAGTAATTACTAGTGGTAAAATTAACATAAAAGCTATTCCTACTACTGAGACGACATTTGATTATTTAATGTGCGCACATTTTAATGATGAAAATCCACAGTTATTTTATCAATATAAAGAAACTTCTCACTATAGAGTTAAAGCAACACCAGATTATGGTCATTGTAAACTTGATCATGTTTTCGGTAATTTTAGTGAGTTGACATTAACTATGTATAGTGATGAATCCTCAATAAAATAATTAATTATTCAAAAATAGTGAATTTGATATTTTAAGTATTTTTTATTTAATGGAGTATTTTATGAATTTAAATATTATGTGTATTTTTCTTTTAATAATATCTACTTTTTTTAGTTTCAATGCCTTTGCGCATCTTTATGGTGCAAAAGTGACTATTAATAACGATACAGAGGATGATTTAGAAGTAGTTTTTTTTCCTGCAGCATTGAGAGGTGCAAAATTTAATTTTATTCATGAAGATCCTTCTGGTAATAAATCTATAAATTTAATAACAACAATTGCCAGGGTAAGAGTTCCTTTAAAACCAAATTCAAAGAAAATAGTTTATGTAGATAATGTATCTAGTCACGAAAAAATTACTATTCGTTACGCAATTTACAGTAAAAAGTTATTAGTTCCTAAAGAACCATCACCAATTGTTAAAGATATGTCTGTTTATAAAAGTCTGGAAGATTATTATGAAAAGCAAGTTCATCATTATCCACCTTCAACTCCTCCAGAACAAATAATAGATGATTTTAATGTGTTTTATTCTTTTAGCCAAGTAAAGAAGCATTTAGAGAATCAGGATTTTCTAGAAATTACTGATAGTAATTATAGTGTTGATAGTCGTGGCAGTACTAGTAGTGCTGATACTCCTAGTAATTCTGGTAATTTCTTTTATATAAAAGGTAGCAAAGTGATTGATGATATAGGTCAAGAACATGCTTATATGTATGCATATTTTGATAAAAGATTTCCACGTCTTAACTATTTTAAACATACCTCAGAAAAAATGCCTTTGTACTATAGAGTGGAAGCAACGCCTGATTTATATTCTGCTAATTTTGATACTGCCGTGGGAGATTTCGCTGATTTGACATTAACTGTAAGATATGTTTGTGGTTTAAAGCTACATCAGATTTATGAAGGGATGAAAATCCCTCAATTTTGTTATTAAACCATTCTTGCAAAAGTAAAATTCACTAATAAATAAACTAAACATTTCAATATAATTACTCTATAATTATTAAGCCTATACCATTAAATAAATAGCAAAAAATTAAAAAAATTTTTGCTATTTATGATTTTTTTGGTAATTAATTAATTTAATTTTAATAAATCATCATATATTACAAGCAATAGTTATCTATAAAAATGTAAAAAATAATTATTGACTCGCATAGTAACTTATTTTATTAGAAATTTTGTTAAAAAAGTGTTTATTTTTATCAAATAGTCACGATTTAATTATTGACTATGTTATAAATAAAATTAGTTTTTTAACGTTTTTTTGTTGTAAATGTTGATTTTCTAGGAGAAATGTTATGAAGTTAAAGTTTTTATCTTTGGCTATTTTTACAATGATGTCTTTTTTTAGTTTCAATGCGTTTGCATATCTTTACGGTGCAAAAGTTACAATTAAGAATTATACTAATAATAACTTATTGTTATCTTTTTCTGGGGACAATAATATTAGTAATACCCCTTTTATTTCTAACGATGGAAAAAAGCCAGATGATATGAGTTTATTTTCTATTGAGCCAAATGGAACCTCAACAATTTACATAGATAATTATGACTGGACTGGTTGGCTTTATCAAACTAAAGTAACAAAATTTGGGATTTTTAAAGAACTTATTCATGCGCAACCTGCTTTACTCTCTGAAGGTTCAATTTCTATTGTAACTGGTGCAACCCTTTGGAATATGAGCGCATATTTTAATGGTGAGCATCCTAAGGTATTTATTTCCGACTATAATGTAGAAGCAACTCCTGACTACCAACACTCCAAATTTGATAAGGCAGGCAATTTGGCAGATTTGTCATTAAATATATATTTGGCAGAAAAATCTTCTAATGATTAATAATTCTATTCTAAATCATTTTCTTTAATCTGAGTTTCTTTTTTTGAAATAATGTATTAAACTTTTTTAAGGCGCAGTTACTTTATTTATAAACTCAGAAAGAACACAGGTTATGAAAGTTAATATACATCCAGTGGAAAGAGTTATTAGAGTTGTTGTTGGATTGGTAGTCTTTTCCTTGGCTTTTTGGGGGCCTGCCAGTTATTGGTTTTTATTAGGTTTAATACCTGTGTTAACAGGATTAATTGGTTGGTGTCCTCCTTATCAATTGTTTGGAATAAGTACCTGTAAAAAAAGTTAAATTATATTTTGCACACAATTTTAAATATTATTATTTAATTTTTAAAATTGTTTGCAAAACTTTAAAAAAAATTACTTTTTAATTTTTATTTTATAATATAAGTGAACTCCGATAAGAAGCTTTAACGATTTAAATTTTTTTTAGATATTTCTACTATAAATATTTGACTTTTAGATAAATTAATAATATCAACCTAATCTAGTGAACTTTGCTATGGTAAAAAATAAATATTTTAAATAAAGTAATTAATTTTCAGATATTTCAAGATTAACTTTATAACCTTGATGCCTTCTCATGTTAAAAACATAGTCTCCCATAAAAATATACTGGCCTTTTATACCCGTAATTTCTCCCATTATTGAAGGATTTTTATCTAAATTTATTGATTTAAAAGTTGCAGGAAAATTTGGGACATCAAAATTTAATTCTACAGTTAATGGCTCATTAAAAACTAAAATTTCTTGTGATAAATTTAAATGCGTAGGAGGAGTTGTGTAAATTTTTTTGGTTATAAATAATTCATTCTGTAGAAGCCATTCTTTGGTCTCATAAAATTTTTTGATAAAAAGTTCATGACTTGGTCTTTCATTTTTATTTTTTAACATATTTAACCAATGACTTTTATCGTGTAGTATTTCTTTTAATAAATGCTCTAATGTTCCCGCTTGGTGTCGTGATGTGACTCTTGCTAACACTGTTGCTAATGTGGCGCCTTGATCAAACCACCTTGTTGGAATTTGAGAATAACGAGTTATTCCAACTTTATATTTATCTGTATAAGATAAATAGACATAATGAGGTTGATAACAAAATTTTTCTCCCCACTCAGGTTCCCTACAGGTTCCTGCAAGATAATGGCATAAGTTTGGACTCATTATACAAATATCAGCGGCAGCTTTTTTTTTGAGGCAGGGAAAACAAAAACCATCAAATATTTTTTTAATAACTTTGCTGCATGATATACATTGAAATAAGCCTGTATGTTTTAAACTTAATTTTAATCCTGGTTTTAAAATAATTTCTGGATCAATTTTATATTGCGCTTTTAAACGAATTGATTCGCGATTTATTATATTTTTGTTTTCAATTGCATCAATATGAAATAAAGAACAATCTGTTAACGGGGTAACCGACATTTTTGAAATTAGGTAATCACTTTTTTGCATTAGGTATTTCATTATTGACACTCTTTTCGTCAAAGATTAAACATAACAGCGAGAATGTGTTGATATCAACGCATGGTCAAATTTTGTACCATATAAATTGCAGAACAGTCATGCCGATAACTAGATGATAGGAGTTGCATAAAAACGGAGATTTTAAGTGAATAATAATAAAATCAAATACTTAAATTTAGCTGCTAGAGCTAAAAAATTTCACTTTAAATCTCAATGCCTTGCTTACGTTTTTTTTCCTATTATTATTGCACCATTACTATCTGGTTGTCAGTCTAGTATGCGTAATAATCAAATTTTAAAAATTCCATCTCCGACCTCAGAATTGGCTATTGAAAACAATACAAAAAGCACAATGCAAAATCCTTTATTGCAAAAAACTGAACAAAAAGAAACGGATACCAAGAAGACTCCGGCAAATTATGAAAACTCTTCTCAATTTGATTCTCATGAATCCGCATATGCTCCATTAAGTGGAGAGCCTATCTTAGACGAAGAGAACAATGCAAACACGGATGAAAATTCTCTAGCTGTTCCGGACGATGAGTTGCTAGACTCAGAAAACTTGGTCTCAACCGACTCTGATGAAGCACTTTCTATAGACTTGCCTTTAAATTCAATTGACTCCGAATCTGCAGGGTTGATGGACGATAACATTTTGTTATGTGAGGACAATGTTTACTATAAATCTTGGAAAGAACAATTTGATTCAAAATGGCTTGCAGAAAATAGAAAAAAATTTAAATCTACCAGCTCTCTCCAAAAAATGTTAAATCAAGCAAGAAGCAATGAATTTATTAAAATGGCTTATCCATCAATCGAAAAAACAGGATTTGATTTTCCAGTTGTCATTAATAATCAAGTTTTACAATGGATTAATTATTTTAAAAATAATGGTAGAAAAAGTTTTGTTGTGTGGTTAACTCGTGGTCGTTTTATAATTCCAGAAATGGAAAAAACATTAGAAGACTATGGATTACCAAAAGATTTGGCTTACTTATCTATGATTGAATCGGGCTATAGCCCTAAGGCTCTCAGTTATGTGGGTGCTGTTGGGTTTTGGCAATTTATGCCTGCAACGGCGCGTGAAAATGGTTTAAAAATTAACGATTATATTGATGAGAGACGCGATCTTAAAAAGTCGACCAAAGCTGCAGCCAATTATTTAACCAATTTGTATAACCAATTTGGCAGTTGGCATTTAGCGGCTGCAAGTTATAACGGCGGCCCAGGTTTAGTGAGAAGAACGTTAAGAAACTACGGTAGTGATTCTTCTTTTTTTGAGCTCACCTCGATGGGTGTTGTGAATCGCGAAACGGCGGATTATGTTCCAAAACTGATTGCTGCCATGATTATTGCTAAAAATCCTGAGAAATTTGGTTTTGACATTAATGAAAGCAATCCACCATCCGCAACAAAAACAATTGAGATCAGTCGCTCAATTGCACTTACCGATTTGGCAAAGAAGCTAAACATCGATAAAACAGTTTTAGAAGCGCTCAATCCTGAGTTACGCTTAGGGATCACACCACCTCCCGCTGCAACGTCAGAAGGCAAATTTGAACTTGAGGTTCCGGCAAGCCAGTATGAGCATGCGATGCTTGCCATAAACTCAATTCCAGCGGCATCAGATAAGTATTTGATTGCGGCGCGGATTAAAAGGCGCGAAACTGTGACCGCGTTTGTCTCAAGATATCGCTTAAATGCATCGTCTGTATTGCGTGCGAATTCTCATTTGAAACTAAACACCAAGCTTCGTAAGGGGCAGGTTGTGTATATTCCTGTATCATTAGGCACAGGGCAATACGATCGCTTAACAAGCAATAAATTTTTGGCAGCAAAAAAGAATTCTAAAAAATATGCAGCAATAAAAGTTGCTCACGCTAAAAATTTAAATAAAAAAACAACCCGTGTTGCTGTAAAAACAAAAAAACACAATCAATCGGTTGCGCTTTCTTCTAAAAAAATAAAGTCAGATAAAACGGTGCACAAACCATCGTCCGCACCAAAACAAAAAAAGAATATTCAACATTCCTACCATTGATTTTTAATTTAAAACTATGCTACACAGGCCAAGTCCACCTCAGGAGAGCTGGCAGAGTGGTTGAATGTACCTGATTCGAAATCAGGCGTGCTCGCAAGGGTACCGAGGGTTCGAATCCCTCGCTCTCCGCCAATTTCTACTTTTAATCAAAAACTGGAATTATTATGAAATACAGACTTAGGTTCGCGGCTGTATTAGTTGCTGTTATATCTTTCGTTGGTGTGGCTCACGCCGATATGGTGTTCCAAAAACAAGGCGACGCGTCCGTTGTTCTTACCATCAAAAATGATAACACAGCGACCATTACAAAGGCCAAGCCAGGAAAAAAGGGAATTAAAACAAACTTGATTGAAGGAAAAGTTGAAGGTCAAGGTGCTTCGCTTATTATTGTTCGCGAAGAAGGCGATGTATGCCCTTCTGTTTCTGTTAAACTTTATAACGATGTTAAACTTGGTGAGAATATGGTTGCAAAAGTTCGTAACATGTTTGAAGAAGTAGGATCTGCCCGTAAGCATTGTGCTGCAGTGCGCGTTATTGATGGTTCATATTCTCGCGTAAAATAATTAAGGCACCTAAACTAATTCTTGAGCCCATTTCCGAAAAAGTAATGTTGGCTAAGGTTCAAAAGAAAATCCCCCATCTTCCTCACATTTAAAAAGTAGTAAATTCGTGCAAAATCACAGTAACTTAACATTTGTATCAGAAACACACTCTTTCCAACTCGATGGAAAATCAAATGTTTCTTTTTTGTTTGATATGCGTTCGATTTCTGCTTTGCCATCTTTGTGAAAATAAAACTTTAAATAGTAAATTGCTTTTTCACTTTTTATGATTTCAGGCAAAAAAACAGGGGAGCACACTCCCCCGATATTTCTTGCTGAAGGAACAAGCAGCATTTGGACCTTTCGCTCTTTGACTTTTTTACCAAGTTCGATACAAAATTCGTAATCGTTGGAAGTCAGTTTGTCATGAAGCTGCAACTGACTTCTAAAATCGAGAACGACTTTGCTCTTTACTTCGCAAGCAAACATCTTTCGATCGATAGTGATAAGATTTGTTTTTGGGTTAATTTTAAACTGATATTGTATTCGTCGCCATTGATGAAAAAAAGTTTCATAAATCGATGTTTTTTCATCGGTAGCGGAATACCAAACACCATAACTATTTCCATCACCAAATCGACCAAATGTATAGGGAGGATTAAATGCGTCACTTATACATGATCCATGCGCTTTACCATAATCAAATAGTCTGTTTTTTTGAGGAAACTCATGTGAAACTCCGCTTGTGATATTTTCTGCTCTTTGTAAGATATCATGTGCGAAGTCAGAGTCTACGTTCAAATCATCAAATAAATCTTGCGAATGATAAATTGTAAAAATATTACGATAGACGATGCCTTCAAATTCCGTTTTTAAATCGAATAATCCCTCAAACTCTTTCATCATCCTGCGCACCTTATATAATCAAGTCTTCTGCGTACAAATGCTAAACGTTCATACGAAAGACTAGGATTTTCTAATATAAAATCGATTGGAACCAAGCCTCCAAGATCTTCTTGTGGTTTACTCATCCAAGCATAAACAATTTCGCGATTATAAGGGAATAATATTCTTAAGTTTTTATGAATTCCTAGTAGTAGGCCAACTCGATTTTTTTTATCAACATCTTTGGGAATGAGTTGTTCTTTTTCAAGCTTAATCAATCTTTGTCTATAGTTTGGTAAGCCAAGTAGCCCAGCTTGCTGCTCTCTATTGAAACCGTACAGGTGTGCCATTGTCCAAAATGCTTTTCCTAATACCCGTTCTTCTGAAAGGTCATGTTTTTTCTTAGTATTTTTATTTTCCATAAAACCCCCTTTGAGGTTTGTCACCCTTATGTATGTTATCATACGGTGTTTTATTCATAAAATAAAGCGATATTTTAACATATCGTATGTTTTCATACAAAAATTTACTATAAAAAAACAGGGTGATTAAATACCCTGTTTTTTTATAGTAACAATTAGAGTCGCGTCTCCTAATTCCCTTCCAAAAAATCTACAATATCAACAATTCTATAAAAGTAGGCACTTGTTCCAACACTTGCTGCAACGCCGCTTAAATGAAATAGCACAGGCACTCGTGCAAATCCTTTGGGCGCTTTCAGTCTTGATATTTTTTCTCGGCATTCATTAATTATATCAGAATTAATTTCACGTCTTTTAAATTTAAATTCGCAAATAAATAGTCCATTCGTTTTGGTTTGGATTAAGTAATCAATCTGACATCCTTGTTGGGTTGTCGTTTTTGTTTGTCGGTAGGGGCCACTTCTTACAATATCTACAGGTGAAATACCTAATTTTTGCAGTAATAATGTCCGATTTTGCAAAAGCAATGCTTCGAGTTGCAGTCCCATGTGTGCATCAAAACCTGGCATGGTAGAAAGTGGTACCTTATCAAACTCACCGTTTAAAATTGCTTCTCGGTTTGGCGCAATGACTTTCAGGTAAAATCTCATATAGGGATCAGAAATTCTATACAGACTTTGCTTTAACGGCTTTTCTGTTTTAAAAGACCACAAAGATTGTTTAACAACAAAACCTGCAATAATTAAATGCTCCATCATTTGACTTAACTTGCCGCTGTGCGCAAACTCTATACTCTGCCTAATTTCTAATAAGGTTCTTGTCCCATCTTTGAGGCTATCTAGAATTTTCTTATAAGTAGCACCTTTGGCGCTAAATAGATCGTGAAAAATCCGATCAAATTCGTTTACTAACAAACCATTTTTTTCAAAAGCAAGCTGTTTGATATTTTCATCTGCTGTAATTTGGGGACTAAGCTGTTCTAAATACCATGGAACACCTCCTATAATGCTTAGTAGCTTGTACATATCGTAATCAGATAAGTTCATCCCTAGTGTTCTTAAAAATTCAGCACTTTCTGGAATAGATAATGGCTCTAAACTTATTGTTAGATTGACACGCCCAAAGAATGCTGTGCTTTTTAATATATTTTCTTCTATCCAGGTTGATACCGATCCGCAAAAAACAAGCAACAGATGGCTTGTTTGCTTATCCCACCACGCTTTGAGTTTGGGAATAAAGGTAGGATCTTTTGCGCCCATCCATGAAATTTCATCAAATAGGATAATATCACCTGGCTTTATATGTAGACTTAAATGCTCAAAAGCATCACTCCAGTCGTGAAAAATTATAGACGGAATTTTTAGTATCAATGATAATTGTCTGGCAAAATGATCCCTTTGCTCTTGCGCTGATATCCCCTCTTGAGGGGCAAGTCCTGCAAAACTCCAAAATGTTTGGTGTCTAATTTTTTTGGAAAACTCAAATATAAGTCTACTTTTTCCAATTCTGCGGCGCCCTTTAACAACTACGAGGCTTGGTTTTTTCTTTTTATACAAGATGTCTAGGCGTTCGAATTCATCTTTACGGCCAATAAATATCGATTTTGACATAGTACCCCTATTCTGCTCAAAATGAGTTTTATTATATGTTGAGCATAGTATTAAGTCAAAAAAAATGCTCAAAAAGATACTTTTTGTTTTTTGAGCAATAACTATGTTGATTGCTATGTTTTATCAGTTTTTTAATTAATTTAATCTATAATTTTAATTAATTTTTCTAAAAAGTAACTTGCTCTAAGCTTGATATCTCAAGAGAGCTTGATAGCCAAGCATTTCTGATGCCATTATTTTTATCTTTATCTCCCGAGATATCTATATTATCATAAGAAAATTTTGTGAAATATTTTTGAAATTTTTTTATTTCAACTTCTTTTGTTTAGTCTATTAAGCTCCAAGCAATTTTAAATGTACAACATGGTGCATAACGTTTATTGCAATTTTCCTCATTGGAGATTATTTTATTTTTTTCTATAGCAATAAAGCATTGAGATGCATATGTGGTGTTACTTAATAAAATAAAAAAACATAAAATAAAACAATTTTTTTCATAACTGCTCTTTTTTAAAAAAATAGTATTATTTTCTTAAAAAATAATACACTTTGTTTTGATATCTCTGATAAAAATAGCTTTGTCAATTTTTTCTAAATACATTAAAAAAAATTTTTTCTTATTTAATTGATTGTGATATCGTAAAAAATGTGGGGTAGTAAATATCAAAAATCCTCAATGAGGTGATGAATGCTAAAAATAAATAAAAATTATATATATTTAACAATTTGGATTTTGAGTTTTATTTTGATAGGTGCAATTATAGGGAGTATAACTAAAAGTGGTGTGAATAGTTGGTATGTAACAATCAATAAGTCACCATTGACACCTCCAAATTATTTATTTGGTGTTGTGTGGAGTATTTTATATACAATGATTGCAATCAGTGGTTGGGCAATTTGGCATGGTAAGTACAAAAAAATACGACAGTTAAAAACTTTATATATTGTTCAACTCATTTTTAATTGGGCTTGGAGTCCTATATTTTTTACTTATCATTTAACAGGGCTTGCTTTAATTTGGATTTTTTTAATTATTGGAATGGTTTTTTTTATTATTTTAAAAACTTTTGACATCCTCCCCTCAATAAAATAAGGGGATTCCCTAGATACAAAAGAAAAACTAGCTAGAATTTTTCTTTGTACGAGTCGGCCTATCATGCCCGATAGGGACGACTGGCTCTGTATGCTCGCAATATATTTATTGAAGCATTTACGTCTCTGTCGTGTACAGCTCCGCACTTTTCACAGTTCCAGTGTCTTACTCCAAGCCCGATCCGTGGTAGTATTTCACTACACTTTGAGCACGTCCGAGTTGAATCTCTTTCTGAAATTTCTTTGTATATTGAAGCAGCTCTAACGGCTTTGTACTTCAACATATTTTTAAACATCCCTATTCCTGAATCGAGTGATATTCCTGATAGCTTTTTATTGCGATTCATGAATTTACAAGGAACATCACCAACTACAATTAGGGAACATTTTTTAACAAGTTTTGTTGACTCCTTATGCAAATAGTCTTGCCGAATATTGGCAACTTTTACATGCAGTTTTCTTTCTTGTTTTGACTTTGGAAGAGAATGATATTTTTTACTTTTTGATTGTTTTCTTTGTGCAAATCGTTGGCATCTTTTTAAATAGCGAAGTTTTTTTAAAGCATTTTTTCTTAAGTTTGGTCTATCAATCTTTTCACCATTTGAACATGTTGCAAGAGTTTTTATTCCAATATCAATTCCAATTTCTTTGTCTTCATCCCTTTTAATTCCTGTTTGCTCACTTTCAAAAGCAACATTTAAATACCAATGACCGCTCTTATCTTGACAAAATGAGCCTGTTTTTATTTTTGCATCTTCTGGTAGTTCTCTTGAGTTCCAAAAAGAAAACTCACTTTTATTATAAGATATTTTGCCATCATGAATTTTAATTGCAGATGATTTAAATGGTACCCATCCGAGAGATTTTTTACCACGCCAACGCAAAAGGGTTTTAAATTGTTTTCTGCGAGTGATGTATTCTTCAGAGACAAATTGAACTGTTTGAGAATGCAGTTCTAACTCTTTTGAGCTTCCGCTTACAAGATTATTCATTTCAAATTTTGTTAAAAAATACGGAATAGAAACTTTTTCACCTGATTTTTTATCATCTATTAACTTAACAGGTTTATTTTTAAGTGCTTCTTGTTGAGTTTGTTTGCAAAAATTCCATACCATATTTACAGAACGAGACATCTTTGAAAGCACTCTACCTGCTTTCCCTGAATCTTTAATTCTGTAGTGATATGTTGTTATCAAATCGAACAAACTCCTTTAACTTAAAAAAAAATTATATAACAAAAATACAAGTAAAGCCAACTTTCGACAAGCAAAAAATCCTATCCTCATTTTGCTTGCTTTGTGCGGCTTTCAATTCAACCTTGCACCGTTTGGTGCTGTGGTTTTTTCAGCTCACTTATATCCTCGCTCTGAAGAACGAGGTCTTGCGCTCGGTTGCGATAAAATTTTGATTGAATAATTTAAGGTTTTTTGTTTACTTAATTTCAAGCACCTTCTCGCGGCTTGTTTGGCCTTTGATTATAGAAACAGAGGATTTAGAAACCCCAAAACTTTTTGCAATTAACTTAATCACTGCGTCATTGGCTTTGCCATCTTCTGGAGGCGCTGTAACATAAACCCTTAAAAAAATGCTACCATCTGGCAAAATCTCTTGTTTAACTTTTTCTGTTTTTGCTTTAGTAGTCACTTTAATTCTGATTGTTGCTGGTATGGTGATATTTTTTAATAGTTCAGTTTTCACAATTTTCATTGACCACTTTTGCGACACAGGTATCAGACCAAACGTTGAGCGAAGTTTCGAGCATATCGATTAAACTGTAAAAAGGCAAAATAAGTCCAAGAAGAACAATCGGCACATTCATGCTAGCAAGAAGGCTTGCGCTTAAAAAGAAGCATCCCATTGGTACACCTGCATTGCCGATTGCTGCAATAGTGGCAATAAAAATCCAGGCAATCATTGTGCTTGCTGTAATTTCTATACCATTATTTTGCATAAGAAAAATAACAGTTGCAAAAATAAAGGCGGCGCATCCATTCATATTGATGCTGGTGCAAAGGGGCAAAACAAAGCGGCTTACTTTTGGAGAAATATTGAGTTTTTGTTCAGCCACTTCCATTGTAACAGGTAAGGTGCCCGCCGAAGATTTCGTAAAAAAAGCCAAAGATAAAGCGGGAGATGCTCCCTTTATAGTTTGCAGTACAGGAATTTTATTAATTTTTAACCATAGTGGTAAGATAATTAAACCTTGTACAATATTGGCAAGTACAATAATGCCTAAGTATTCGCCAATACCTTTAAAATCAAACCCCTCTTTGAGCTGCATCACGGTTACTGTAATAAAGCCAAATAAAGCAATTGGTATGATTGCAATAATCCATTTGGTGATTACAATAAAAAGAGAGTGTGCGCCCTGAAAAAAATGAATAATTGTTTGCTTTGATTCAAGCTCTGGAATGTAGCGAATGGCTGCGCCAATTACAACAGAAATTAATAAAACCGACATGACTTGATGCTCTAAAAATGGAGAGAACAGGCTTGTCGGTAAAATATTTAAAATGTGCGTTAAATAATTTTGGTTAGTATATGCTGTAAGAGGCTCAGAAAGAGCTGTTATTTGGACGCGGCTAGGTTGGATTATCCAATATAACAAGCAGCTTATGGATGCTGCAATGAGAGTTGTTCCCAGGGTATAAAATAATGTAAGCCGCCAGATTTTTTTGGTGGAGGCGTCAGAGCGGTAGCTCGACATGGTGACAATGAGAGACAGAGAAATAACGGGTAAGCTTATAAATTTAAAAATTTTTATAAAGGCATCTGACACAAAAATACCAATGCTTTGAAATGTGCTGCTTGATGAAAGTCCACAGGCAATGCCCAATAAAATCATGAGCAAGTATGCCAAAGGTTTTATAAAAATCTTTAAATTTTTTAGAGGGTATGAAAAGAGCATTCTAATTTCCTGTGTAATTTTAAAGCAAATAATATTATAATTAAGAAGGGTAAAGACAAAAAATACAACATCGAAGTAAAGAGAGGAAAAAGAAATTATTAATGAAATAAAGCATAGAAACTACCAATAAGGAAAATTGCTTATAACAAAGCAACCCAAATATTATTCAGCTTTTCAAATAAGTCAACTTTTAATTTTTACTTTAGGTGAATAATTATGAAAATAACCAAAAAAAACTTGGCAATATTAAGTGCTTTATTATTTATGATTATAATAATTTTATATTTTGTATATCAAAATATCGTTTATGTTTCTACAGATAATGCAAAAATTGAGGGGCATGCAGTTCTACTAACGCCAAAGGTAACTGGATTTATAATTGCAGTAAATTTTGAACAGGGTCAAAAGGTAAAAAAAGGACAAATTATAATTGAAATAGATGATCGTGATGCGCAAAATTCTCTTAAACAATCAAAGGCAAACCTAATCTCGGTTACTGCCAAATTAAAAGAGGCTGAAAGTAACTATAAAAGAACAGAAAGACTTTATAAAATAGGAGCTGCAACACAGCAACAATTTGATTCAACTTATGCAAATTATTCGGATATTAAAGCACAAATGGACAGTTTGCACGCCCAAGTTGCTCAAGCGGAATTAACAATAGAGCATACTAAAATTAAAGCACCAAGACATGGAATTATCGGAAAAATTTCTGCAGAAGTGGGGCAACTGGCTGCATCAGGTGTTCCATTAATAGGTTTTGTAGATTCTGAGGAACGATGGGTGATAGCAAATTTTAAAGAGACAGAAATTCAATCTATAAGTCCTGGTAGTAAAGCCTATATAGAAATTGATGCATTTCCAGAAAAAAAATATGTTGGCAAAGTTTTTTCTTTAAGTCCTGCAACAGGAGCAACGTTTACTTTGTTACCTCCAGATAATGCAACTGGTAATTTTACTAAAGTTGTACAACGTATTCCTGTTAAAATAAAGTTTGAGCAACTTTCAGAACAAGATATTGATATCTTAAAAAATGGACTTTCTGTATTTCTAAAAATAAAAAAAACATAGGGTTATTATATGGATTTTAAGTCAAAGCTTATCGTATTTGTAGCAGTACTGGCTTCTTTGCTAGAAATCATTGATACCTCAATTGTTAATGTTGCCATACCAACGATGATGGGTAATTTAGGCGCAACTTTAGATGATATCAGTTTGATTGTGACAGGATATGCCGTTGCAAATGCAATTATTTTACCTGTTTCGGCGTGGCTTAGTGAAAGAATTGGGCGAAGAAATTATTTTTTAGGTTGTATTGCAATATTTACTGCGGCATCTGTTGCATGTGGTTTAGCGCCAAATCTTGTAACCTTAATTATTTTTAGAATTGTCCAAGGATTAGCTGGAGGTGCATTGTTACCAACTTCACAGGCTTTAATATTTGAACAATTTCCGAAAGAAAAATCTGGTATTGCAGGAGCAATTTTTGGAATGAGTGTGATGGTAGGTCCAACCTTAGGTCCAGTTATGGGGGGATTTTTAACAGATAATTATGGATGGCGTTCAATCTTTAATATCAATTTACCAATTGGTATGATTGCTATATTTATAGGATCTTTGTGTGTTTTTGATAGAACAGATCAACAAAAAACTACAAAAAACTTAGATTACTTGGGATTTGTTTTTTTAGCATTAGGTATCGGATGCTTTCAATTTTTAATAGAACGCGGAAATACTGAAGATTGGTTTGCTTCAAAAGCAATACTAGCATGTGCAATTATTTCAGCAATTTCAATTGTGCTGTTTATTTGGTGGGAATTACGCACAAAATTTCCTATTTTAAATTTAAAACTATTTAAAGAACCGATTGTTATCAGTGGTGTAACGTTAATGTCGTGTTTAGGATTTTTTTTATATAGCATTGTTTTTGTACTCCCCGTATTTTTAACAACATCTTTTAATTTTACAGCAACGCAAACTGGACAGCTTTTTATTCCTGGCTCAATTCTTACTGCTTTGATGATGCCTTTTATTGGAAAATCTGTTCAATCAATTTCTGATCCAAGAATTTTAATTATAATAGGACTTGTTTCTGTTGAGTTTTGTTTGTTTTCTATGACTTATTTTTCTACTGAAACATCCCAAACTCAATTGCTAAATTCTTTGTATATTCGTGGTTTTGCACTTGCTTTTTTATTTGTGCCTATTAATTCTACAATTTTGAGTCAATTTAAGGGGTTTGATCTAGGGCAAGTTGCTGGATTATTAAATTTATTTCGTCAAATTGGAGGCAGTATTGGAATAGCTTTTATAGATACATTGTTAACAAAAAATATGAAAAAAAATTATAATGAATTATTAACTCATGTTTCAAGCGTTGATCAAAATTCGAGTATTCATTTTAATTCAAGCATGGCAAATATGTCTCATTCTATGGTTAAAGATATTGGCCTAGCAAACTCTAATGATGCTGCATTACAAATATTGTACAATAGAGTGCAAGGACAAGTTTTTATGTTAAGTTTTTTGCAGTTGATTGTAATTATGATGGTTATATTTTCAATTGCATTTGTGCCAATTTTTCTTATTAAATTAAAAAAGAAAGTCACTAATATATCTGATTCGCATTAATTTTAATTAGATAATTTTTTATGTTCTTCTTTTGCTGCATCGTTAGCAATTTTTATAAATTTACCTTTGATAAAATAAAAAACAATCGCTCCTATTAAAATAGTAATACTAACAAAAAGAAAAGTTTTAAAAGGCTCTTTTAATGAATATGCCCCTATTTTTGCCGCTATCAAACTAGTAATTCCAAAAATGGCAAGATAAAATGATTGAAATAGTGATTTGTATCTTAAAGGTGCCATTCTACTGATAGCTGACATCATAACTGGTGAGATCATGGTTTCACTAATTGAAAACGCAATTATAAATAAAATTATTTGTAAATAGTGAAATGGTTTTTCTGAATTACTAGCATGTAAACTTATAAAAGAAAGATATGTAAAATAAAATAAAGCAATAGCAGAAATAAACATTGCTAAATTAATTTGACTAAAAAAATGTGGATATTTGTTTATACGATAAAGTTTTGATAATATATACGTTAAAATTGGAGTAAATGCTAAAATAGTTAAGCTTTCAAGAGACATAAAAAATGTTGTTGGAATATCATAGCCAAAAAAACTTTTTTCGGTGAATTTTTCTATGTATAAAGATAAAGTACCAGATGATGTTATATTATAACTTACTGTCCATAAACTAAAAAATAAAAATGTTATAATTAATGTATGAAGAGATTTAATTTGAATTGCTGTTAAAGGTTTCTTTTCTAAGCGAGATATTTTTTTTACTTTAGGAGAATGTTCTAAAACGACATGCTTTTTACCAAAATAAAAAACTAGCATTCCAATAATCATTCCAACTCCTGCAGAGGACAGAGAGACGCCATATCCAAAGTTTTGCAGCAAGATTCCGCTACTAAAACCTGCAGCCATACCACCAACATTGATGCCAAAATAATACCAACTAAAACCAGCCTCTCGTCTTTGATCGTGCGGCGAATAAAGATCGCCAAGCAGTGAGGGCATACACGGTTTAAAAAATCCTGTTCCTGAAGCCACACAAATAAGTGCTGCATAAAAGATTATTTCATGGCTAGAAAATAGCATTAAAAAGTGACCTAAAATAATAGTCAAGCCACCTACAAAAACTGCCACCCTACGTCCAATAAATCGATCTGCAATAAAAGAACCAATTATTGGCAGTGTAAATGCTGCCATGGTATAAATTCCCATTAATGCCAACGATCTTTCATTACTCCAGCCTAGCCCACCTTGTGCAAGAGGTGCAGAAGCATAAAGAACAAGTAAATAAGAAAGAGTATAGAAACTCAGTCTTTCAAATACTTCTGTATACGCCAAGACATACATACCCTTAGGCTGCTTATATTTTACTGTCATGTTAATCTCGTCGTTTAGTTGTTAAAAATTCTCTTTCAATTTTAGCGTTAAAAAAATAAATTTGCCAAGTAGTATTAAAATAAATTTTAAAAAATTAAAATATGTTGTTTTTTATATAATAAGTTATTGTTTTTGTGTTTTGTTTAAATTAGAGACGATTCCGAACTCAAAACAAGACGGACAAAGTGACTTTATGTTAACTGAATCGGATGGATCAATAATAATAACAAAACCAACCCCCATATTCCAAACATTATATGCTTCTTCATCAGAAATAGCACCTAATTTTTGAAAATAATTCATAATTGGATGGGTCGGAATTTTATTTTTTTCTATCTCAAAAATTAAATTTTCTGGCAAAACTCTTGTTATATTTGAGAGTCCTCCTCCAGTAATATGTGCCATTCCTTTAATTTTTATTTGAGATTTTAAATTGAGAATTTCATTGACGTATAATTTTGTTGGTTTCGTTAAGTAATCACCTAATATTTCTCCCTCAATGGTAGAATTAAGAGATATATTGTGTGTTTGCAATAACTTTCGAATTAATGAGTAGCCGTTAGCGTGAAAACCATTACTTGGAAAACCAAAAATTAAATCACCGCTTTTAATTTTTTTTCCGTCGATTATCGAATTATTTAATACTTCACCAACTGCAAAACCAGCAAGATCAAACTTGTTATTATCATAGAAACCAGGCATTTCTGCTGTTTCTCCTCCTAATAATAGACAGGAATGATCTTGGCATGCTTTAATAATACCTTTAATGACTCTGTGCGCAATGTCCACATCCAAACGCCCGGTAGCAAAATAATCTAAAAAAAATAATGGTCTTGCTCCGCATACAATTAAGTCATTTAAGTTCATGGCCACAAGATCTTGACCAAGATCTTCGTACCTTTCCATCGCAATCCCTATTTCTAACTTTGTGCCCACGCCATCTGTGCACGCAACGAGTGAACGTGTGTCATCCAAACGATAAATGCCAGCAAATCCTCCAATTGTAGGACTCACTTTTTTTATACGATCAACTAACCATTCTCCTGCTTTGATGTTTACTCCTGCTTTTTCATATTGAGTAACTACTGTCATAATTAACCTTTCTGTTACTTATAATGTTCTTTAAGGTTTCGGTATATAACTGATGCTCCAATGATCGTACTCTGTTTTTAAGTTCTATAATTGTTTCAAACGGGAAAACAGGAAATTCAGTGTAATTTAAAAGCCTTCCTGCGTCGAGTTTAGGAATTGTTTCATGAATTGATAACCCCCAGCAGGGCATTTTATTTTTAATAGCAAATTCGTATCCATGCGCCCCTTGATATAAATCTAACGGAGCAGGGTGAAGGTTTATAATAGAAAGGTTTGTGGGGTAATTTTTAAGTTCTTCAAAAAAAGTAGTCGATAATATTCTCATGTATCCAGCGAGTGCAATGACTAAAATATCTGGAATTGTATGCAATATTTTCCAAATAGCCTTTTCATGTTCTGCACGCGAGCTAAAATTTTTGTGCGGGATTACTTTAAAGTCAATGTTTAATTTTTTTGAAATTTCTATAACACCTGCATTTTCGATATTACAGATGAGTAATTTTTTTTGTGCTGGAAAAGCTTGTGCAATTGCTTCAAAATTAGATCCAGTACCACTTGCAAACACAACAATCATAAATTGCTTTACCACTTAATTAGTTATTGTTTTCAAATTCTAAACCAATATCGGTTCTAAAATGAGGGGAGATCTCATCTCCAAAATTGTTTTTTAACTTAACAGCATTCATAATTTCATAGGCATTGTTGCGTGCATTTGAAAATGAGGTATGAGCGGCCAAGACTCCAAGGATTCTTCCTCCTGTTGTGGTTTTATCGGTTTCAATAGCAGAGGGAATCAATTCGCAATTCAATTTTTCTATTTCGTGAGCAGAAGGCAAAAGAACTTCGCGGCGTTCAGGAGTTGTAAAAGGATATTCTGGTGCCGCGCCCACAACAAAAACTCTTTTTAGTTGATCATGGTCAAATGGAGTTTGAATTTTGTTTTGAAATAAAAATGGTAATTTTTTAGAAGTTCTTAAACATTCTATATAAAAATCACGTTGTAGCCCTGGTAAAATAACTTGGGTTTCGGGATCTCCAAGTCTACAATTGTATTCAAGCAGCCACGCGCTTTGCTGTTTATCGACCATAAATCCAGCAAACAAAAAGCCATAATAAGGCATATTGCGTAAACTCAACTCTTTAAGAGTTTTACTAAAAGTCGCAGTAATTTGCTCCATTATTGGATTAGAAACGAACATGGGAGCAAGTGTTCCCATTCCTCCAGTGTTAGGTCCTGATTGATGATCATCGCGGCGTTTGTAATCTTGCGCAATTGGAAGTAATCGAAACTGTTCGGCATTACACAGAGCAATCACAGATAATTCATAGCCTGTAATGAGTTCTTCAATGAGAAAAAAAGGTTCACCTTGAATTTTACTAAACGAGGGAGTTTTGAGTTGGTTTAGCAATTGCGCCCAATCTGAAATATTGTTTTCAATAGAGTGCAAAGCACAAGAGATGTCGTCAACAGTTTGAAGTAGAAAAACTCCTTTACCCGCTGCCAATCCATCATATTTAATAACGCATGGCAAAGTCAGATCAGGCGTGTGGCCTTCGGTTAAGTGCTGTTGCAATGCATTTTTAAGGTGAGTCCAGCTTATCGCTGTTGAACGTGGCGTGAGTACGCCAGCGGCATGCATAATTTCTTTACTAAATATTTTACTTGTTTCAAGCGAAGCGCACGATAATGAGGGGGCAAGAACAGGAATTTGATATGTGCTACAGGCTTCGGCAATCCCTTGCGCAATTGGTATTTCTGGACCAGAAATCACCAAGCCAACATTGTGGTCTTTAGCAAAACGAGCAATGTCTTGAATTTGGGAATACGGACAATGAGAATATTTTGGAGATTGCCAAAGCCTATCTCCAGACGCGCAAAATACTGTATTGACTTCGGGTAGTTTGGCAACAGAAGAATAAATGGAATAATCTCTTCCCCCATTTCCTATAACTAAAACTTTGCTTGGGTATGTAGCAGATAAAATAATTTCGTCAAATAAATGAGATGGCATAGGCCAGTCTGCAAGACAATGATGAAATATTTCTTGAGTGCTGATAGTGCCAATAAGAGTTTGATACAGTTCTTGATATCGTTCTGTGATTTTTTGTGCCAAGTGTTTTGTTTGCTCAGTGTCTTGTAAAAATGGATGCTCTGTAGGATTGCTCAGAACATTTTCAATGCTATTATTAAATAAAGTTAGTATTTCTTCTCGAAGAAATTCTTTTGAAAGCTGTTTTGGGGTTGTCGTATTGTTATCAATTGCATACCAGTAACGAGAAGAATCGGGAGTATGTACTTCGTCAACAAGGATAATGCGGTCTTCAAAAATTCCCATTTCATACTTGGTATCAACTAAAATTAGCTCTCGTGAATGCGCTTGACTCTGACCAAAGTTAAAGAGTTCTAAAGCTTTAGTACAGATAAATTCCCAATTATCTTTGCCGACAATTTTTGCGGCTTCATGGTTTGAGATGGGTTGATCATGATTCCCTTGAACTTTAATTGCTGGTGTGATGATGGGGTGTGGGAATTTTTGATTTTGTGCCATCCCTTCAGGAAGTGCAATCCCAAAATTTTTATAAACTTCGAGCGTACCATGTTCTGAATACATTCTCCATAAACTTCCAGTAAGGTAACCTCTTACAATAATTTCAATTGGAAACACTTCCGCATTTTTTACTAATGTATGCGAATTTGATAAACAACCAATTAAGTTATTTTCAATAATATGTGAGGTTTTTAAAAAATTCCAAACGGAAATTGCTTGGAGAATTTCTCCTTTTTTTTCTACTTCAAACGGAAAAATAAAATCAAAAGCTGAAATACGGTTTGATGTCTGAATAATTCTTGTATTGTTGTTTAAAATAATAGAATTTCTGACTTTACCCAGATGAACATTTTTAACCATTTCCATAAACTGTGTTCCTTTAGAAATATTGTTGAATCTCATTTAGGTTTTTGTGCATTTGCAGGGTAGTCGTGTTACCTCCTGCAAAAATAGCTCTGCTAATAGGAAAAATAATTTCATTGGGTTGGTTAGCGCATTCTTGAATAATATTCCATTTTTGTGATTGAAAACCAAGACCAGGTGCCAGTATTGATAGGCCACTGTCTTTAATTTCGGGCGATAAAAGAATAGAATTATGATTAGCTCCAACAACAACACCTGCTATTTGATACAAATCAGTCGTATTTTTAAAAACCTCTTTTTGTTGCTTGCTGGTTGCTAGTAAAATATTTTTCCAGTTATTGTGAATAAAAGATAATTCTTGCGAACTAGATTCTGTGGTTGCACAAAGAATATAAACTCGACCTCTTTTTCCCCATCTTTTTGCACAGTATTCAAAAGAAACTTGAATAGACTTTTCTCCAAGAAAGGGGCTAATGGTTAATCCATGAACTCCTAATGTGTTGAAAGCAAAATGAAGATATGCTTGGAGAGAGTTTGAAATATCATTAAACTTGCCATCTAAAATAATTGTAAAAGTATTTTGAAATTGCGCAACCAATTCTTCAAGCAAAAGTAATCCTTTATTTCCAAAAGAAAGAAAAAAAGCGAATTGTGGTTTAATAATAATATTGTAGAGCGAATTTTTACAAAAATCTAGAATTTCCATATGTTTGTACACACATTCTTTAAATTGTTTAAACTTATGTTCTGTTGGATTAGGATCAATCCCTAAACAAAGTTTAATATTTTTATTTAATTTGTTTTGCACTTAATTGCTCCTTAAATGTATCTGCAACAAGAATAGAAGTTTTTTGATCATTGGAATACGTAACAAAATGTCCCATTTTTCTTTTTGAAGTTGGTTCTATTTTTCCATAAAGAGTAATATCAATCACTTCAGGAAAGTTTTTCCATGCAGCTAAATTTAAAGTTTTATTATTATTAAAATCTTGTGCTAACCAAGTTTCGCCAAGTAAATTAGTCATACAGTAATTTCCTGGTAATAATTGGGGTGAGTGTAAAGGATAATTTAACAACACACGAGCCAATGCATCAAACTGGCTAAAGTTACAAGATTTTTGAGTTATGTGTCCAGAGTTATGAGGACGAGGTGCAAATTCATTAATATAAATATATAAATCTTCTATATTTTTTTGTTTATCTAAATGTGATGGTTTTTTAGTAATAAAAAATTCAGTTGTTAATAATCCAACTACATCTAAATCTTGTGCCGCTTGTAACGCAAGCATTTTAATTTTTTCTTGCACAGCGGTTGGCAAAGATGAAGGTAATGTTGTTTGATGTAAAATATTATTAACATGTATATTATCAAAAATTGGAAAACAAACACTAGAACCTTGCATATTGCGTGCAACAATACAACTTGCTTCTTGTAAAAGTGAAAGTTTTTCTTCAAGAATTAGAGGAACAAAATTTTCTTTTGTCAAAGTTTTTATAAATTGATTTAATTCATTAGAACTATTAATTATCCACTGCCCTTTTCCATCATAACCACCAGCAGCTGTTTTAATAATATATGGAAACGGAAAATCATCTGTAACTTTAATTAAATTATCATAATTTTCTATTGAAATAAATTGGCAAGTTGGATAATTATGTTGTAATAAAAAATTTTTTTCTAAAATTCTGTTTTGGGTTGTCTTTAAAATTTCTATTGAAGGAAAAATTTTTTTCCCAGTTTGTTGTTGTAACTTAGTTAAAAGTTCAGTGGGTACATTTTCAAATTCATATGTTATAATATCACATTCAGAAAAAAATGAAGATAACTTTTCGTAATCTAGCCAACAAGCTTGATAAAAAAAAGGTGTGCGTAAAAACGAAGGCGAAAAGGGTTCTGGTGCATAAAAAATGACTTTACAACCTAATTTTTGCAGCGCATCAGAGAGCATACTTCCAAGTTGACCACCACCTAAAATTCCAATTGTTTTCATAAAACAGAGTCCTTATTTTAAGACACATTTTTCTTGAATTTTTTTATTTCCTGCAAGCGCCATTTGCCCATTTTCTTTTCGCCAAATCATAATTTTTTCAAGCAGATTTAAATTTTCTAAAGAAAGAATTTGAATGGCAAATAATGCAGCATTGCTGGCGCCAGCAGAACCAATTGCAAAGGTAGCAGTAGGGATACCCTGAGGCATTTGCACAATCGATAACAGGCTATCAATTCCGTGTAACGCTTTGGACATGACAGGAACAGCCAATACGGGCAAAGGCGATAATGCACTGACCATGCCTGGCAGGTGAGCGGCACCTCCCGCACCTGCAATAATTATTTTAATACCTCTTTTATGCGCTGTTTTTGCATATTCAAACATCAATTCTGGTGTTCGATGGGCACTGATAATTTGAATTTCGTAAGGAATATGAAACTCTATTAAAATATTTTCTGCATGCTGTAAGGTTTCGTAATCAGATTGGCTTCCCATAATAATGCTTATAATAGGATTAGCATTCACTTTGGCAATCTCCATAAATTGGGTGAGTATTTTGTGTAGGATTTTGTTGAAAATGTGTATTTTGTTTTTGGTACTCACCAGAAAAGCAAGAAACACACCAACCACCATTTTTCGATTTGCTGTTGCAGAGTGTGGATGGAGATAATTTTTGCATTACTTTTAAGAGTTGGGTTTGGGAAAGAAAAGCAAGAGTGGTGGATTTTAAAAAACGATTCATGTCTTCCAAGGAAAGTTGCTGTGCAAGAAGCTCCTTTCGTTTTGGAGTGTCTATCCCATAAAAGCACGGAAATTTTACAGGAGGAGAACCAATTCTTAAGTGAACTTCTGATGCTCCTGCTTCGTAGAGAAGTTCAATAATTTTTCTTGAGGTTGTTCCTCTGACAATGCTGTCATCAATGACAATAATTTTTTTGCCACGAATTGTTTCGCGAACAGGATTGAGTTTTAAACGGACTTTAAAGTTTCGTACGTTTTGTGCGGGTTCGATGAACGTGCGGCCGACATAGTGATTGCGGATAAATCCAATTTTATAGGGGATACGAGAAGCATGGGCATAACCCATTGCCATGGGAACACCACTATCGGGCACAGCAATCACCATATCTGCGGCTACAGGAAGGCTGTTAGCGAGCTCTTCTCCCAATGCAAACCGAGAATTTTGCGCAAGAATATTCCAGACAAGACTATCGGGGCGAGCAAAATACACATGTTCAAATACGCAGCGTGCTGGTGTTGGGTTTGGCTCACGTGATTGATGAAGTGCGTAAGATTGCATTTCTCCGTTAGACAAATTTATAGAAAGAATTTCTCCAGGAAGCAGATCGCGAATAAATTGTGCGCCAACTAAATCCATGGCACAGGTTTCACTTGCGATGATCCAGCTTTCAATGCTGTTTTCTTTTTGCATTTTGCCGAGTGAGAGTGGGCGATAGGCAAAGCTATCCACCACAGCGTAAAGATGAGTTGGAGTCAGCAATAAAATTGAAAATGCACCTGTCAGTTGTTCAAAAGCAGAAACAAGCTTTTCAATAAAATTAAGTTTGTTGCTACGCGCAATGAGATGCAGGATAATTTCGCTATCGGATGAGGCGTGAATAATAGAACCGGAGGATTCTAAAAAGTTTCTCAATTCTTTAGAATTTTCGATGTTGCCATTATGAGAAAGTGCAACTGGCATGCCGTGAACATTTGCAGTAATGGGCTGAATATTGGAGTGGGTATTGCCTCCTGCCGTACTGTAACGCACATGTCCAATTGCGTTATTGCCTTGTAACGCTGTGAGTGTGTGTTCTTTAAACACATCTGCGACAAGGCCCATGTCTCGGTGAGTGCGGATATCGGGAATTTGTGTTTCTGTTACAGAAATTCCCGCGCTTTCTTGCCCTCTGTGTTGCAGGGCAAATAAACCTAAATAAGCAATTTTAGAAGCATGCTCTACGTTTGTGACACCAAAGACTCCGCACATAAATAAGGTTCCTTGTCTGCACAGGAAAGGGTATTGAAAAACTGTTTTAACGTTAAACAATAATTCTGATAAACTTTCTTAAAATCAAAAACAGGCATTGCAATGTTACAGTTTTGTGGTTTTAGTTCAGCAACTTTTTGAACACTGAAATTTGGATATTGTCTTTGTAAAAACTGCTTTTCAGCATTTTTATTTTTAAAACTAATGAGAAATCCCATATTGCCCTCTGCAAAAAGCTTTTCAGCGGGCATTTTCCATAAGAATTTGCTTAATTCTAAGTCGCACATCGATTTTAACGACGTCGCTATAAGAGTGCCAAGTAAACCACCGTGGCCAATAGGATTACAAAGAAAAAGTTCGTTTTGTGCAATACTTGTTGAAATAATTCGCCATAGTTCTTTTTCAATTGAAATTTCAACTTTTGGACAGTCAGCGTTTTCGTCACCCAATAGCCAAGCTGTTTGCGAGGCTCTGTAACTTGAAGACTCAAAACCATTTTTAGGCATAATATGATAAAGTGAGACTGAGTCTGATTGCGTTTTGGTAAAATAATTTTGTGTTAAAGAATTTAACGGAACAGAATTGATGTTATCAACCCTGCCTAATACTCCAACCATCGGCGTTGGTGGAATTGCATTGCCATCAGTTTGATTATTGAGGCTGACATTACCGCTTACTACAGGGATGCGAAACTCTGTTGCGACTAAGTTTATTCCATCAATAATATCTGATAATTGCCTGAGCACTGTTGCGGATTTGGGGTTGCCTAAATTGAGGCAATCTGTCATTGCTAAAGGCACTGCACCAGAAGCAACAATTTTTCGAGCAATTTTAATCACAGAAAGCGCAGTTCCATGTAAGGGATCAAGCTCAACCCACCGTTCTTCACAGCCACCTGCGACGGCAATACCTGTGGCTGAGGGGACTCCATAACTATCTTTTTCTTGAGCATAGTTTGGGAGCCTGACGACGCCCGCAGCAGCTGACTGCAACGCTCCACAACCCGCAACTGTATTTCCCTGAACCGTAGAGCAGTAGTTATGAAATACTGCTGAGCGATCGGAAAAAGAGGGATGTGCAAAAAGATTTGCAATGAGTTGAGGGTATTTTTCAACTAAAAGCTCTAAAGATAAATGATTTTGAATATCCTTATGTGCCTCAGGATTTGAGGCTTTTAATGTTAAAGAAGGTTTATTCTCTGTATTGAAATTCAACTCTTCTTGACTCTTGTTATTAATAATTTTGTGTTGTTTAAGATATTCGTCACGATTTAGACTTGTATGTTGATAGCGCGGCGCTTTATCGACCAACACAGAGATAGGTGTTGCTGTAACAATTTTGTTATCAAATATGCATGTAAATAAACCTGTTCGATTGATTTTTCCAATAATTGCATAAGCGATTTTATGGTGTTCTAGTTCGAGGCAAACTGCATTGATATTTTTTGGTGTTACGGCACAGAGCATTCTTTCTTGAGATTCGCTGAGTAAAATTTCCCATGCCTGCATATCACTCATTCTTTGAGGAACGTTATTTAAATTTAAAGCCACTCCATATCCAGATCGCGCAGCCATTTCAACAGAGCTGGAGGTGATTCCTGCTGCTCCCAAATCTTGTAAACCAACGACAAGATTTTTTTCGATGAGCGATAGTGTTGCATCAAATAGGACTTTTCCAGCAAAAGGATCGCCAACTTGAACAGTTGGTTTGAGAGACGTATCTAAACTTGAAAACTCTGCGCTGCTCATTGTTGCGCCATGAACGCCATCGCGGCCTGTTGCCGAGCCAAAATAAATCAAAACATTTTCATTTTCTGGAAAAAGTACAGAATTTAAATTTTCTGTTAATTCTTCCTGAATTTGAGGCACGATATTTGATGAATTTGAAACATGAATCTTATTTTTTTGATCAGAGACAATCCCTTTAAAAATTTTCTCTTTGTGGACAAGACCTGCGCAAAAAGCATTCACAAGAATATTTTTGCTATAATTATAATGAAAACTAATGTCTCCTGTCACGTTTGGAACGCCAAAAGCGTTACCATAATTTGCAACGCCACGAACCGTATCGCGAAGCAAATGCGCGTTCCAAGTTCCTTCGCCAAAACGCAGACAATTTAATGCAGCAATTGGATATGCACCCATACAAAAAACATCTCTGAGTATCCCTCCAACACCTGTTGCGGCGCCTTGATAGGGTTCGATAAAGCTAGGATGATTATGTGATTCCATTTTAAATGCAATTGCATACTCTTTGTTGATGGCAACAACACCAGCGTTTTCTCCAGGGCCTTGCAGTACCCATGGTTCTTCAGTGTGTAAATTTTTTAAATATGATTTTGAAGATTTATAGGAACAGTGTTCGCTCCATAATGCACCACATGCCGCAATTTCTTCTAGTGATGGAGTGCGTTTTAAATCATCACAAAACTTTTGAAACTCTTCTGGAGTTAAACCAAAACGAGCAGAAGCGTTATTTAGATTTTGAGAAATAGCAGTTGAATTAGACATGGTATTTGGCCCCTTCAAATAATTTTTCTGCAAAGTTTGCCAATGGGCTTCCTGAGCGAATTTTTATTTTTTGTGATTGCGCAATACCAAGTAAAAAAACGAGACCTTCGTCACTACCAAGAATAAGATCTGAGGCGCGTTCTGGATGTGGCATCATTCCAAATATTTTTCCACTAGAATTGGTAAGACCTGCAATAGATTTATAGCTTCCATTTTCGTTATTATTATAAAAAACAACAGCGTTTTTTTCTGCAAGAGCTTTTTCTGTGTTGCTCCGGGGAGGAAGCCAGTTGCCCATGCCGCATGACATTGGAATAAAAAATTCTTTAGAAAAAATGCTTTCAATTAACTTGAATTGATGTTCGTGAAATTTAGGAATCCAGACACAGTTATTTTCTTGATTGGTTGTAAGAAAATAATTTTTTTCAACACGAATTGATACAGGAAAATGATGATGTTGTTTTGTGACATTTTTTACAAGTGTTCCTGGAAGCAAGCCGCTTTCACACAATATTTGAAAGCCATTACAGATTCCTAAAATTGGTATGTCACTTTGTGCGAGCTTTTTAACAAAAGTCATTTCTTCGGTACGAGCCGCAATTGCCCCTGCGCGTAGATAGTCTCCAAAACTAAATCCGCCTGGAATAAAAAGGGCATCAATCTCTTCGGGAAGAATAGAATGATGTTTTTTTAAATTTAAAAATTCAACCTCTGTTTCAAGATTTTCTGAAAACCAGAGAAATGATTCTTTTTCACAGTTAGTTCCAGGAAAAACCGGGATTAAGGTTTTTTTCTTCATTGGATGACCTCAATCGTAAACTGCTCAATAACGTGGTTTTGAAGAACCTCGCAAGCATATTTTTTGATATTTTCTAACGTTGTATGATGTGGCATGTGAATCAGAAAGCACTTTTGTTGGCGCAAACTTACAATCTCATTGCCAGATGTTCTCATATCGTTTGCAATTGTTTTGGCCTCAGTGTCAAGCACATCTGGCATGAGTGAAACAGTTACTTTGATAATTTTTTGTAATGCAGGGACTTTGCAATAAATAGGCTCATTTACCTTACGCTTATAATCATCTGGCGATACGCCAAACACGCGTTTAAACGTTGCTGGAACAGAGGTTAAATAATTATCTGTATTAAAAACTTGAGACAGGGTTTCTACACCAACAGTGTCACAAACTTTTTTATGTTGTAAAAGTTTATTAAGAAACTCTTTATCGATCACAGTTGCAATTGCGACTTTTGGCGAAATTTCAAGGGCAATTGATTGCACCAGTTCATAAGCATCAGTGCGGTTTATGCCTTTAGAAACCAGTGCAGTTAAAACGCTTTGACTTGCCCAGAGGCCGCCTGTTTTCCATAAATTTGTTTCCATTGCTTTTGGATTGATTTGCATCTCGGCAATTAAATACGCACAACGCGAAATCATAAAATCAACAGTTACAAAAAGATCAGGTAGCGCAAGGCGCTCAGTGCTACTGTGCGAAATATCTCTTTCATGCCAAAGTGCAATATTTTCTGACAGCATTGCAGCATAGCCTCGAATTGTCCGAGCTAAACCGCACAAATTTTCAGAAAGGATTGGATTTTTTTTGTGCGGCATAGCCGAACTGCCTTTTTGTTTTTTTCCAAAAGGTTCTAAAACTTCTCCAAGTTCTGTGCGCGCCCAGTGGCGTAAATTTGTTGCAAACCTTTCGATAGCGTTTGATACAGATAAAATACTAGAAATCACAGAAAGCACTCTATCGCGCGGTATAATTTGTGTTGCCACAGTTTCTGGCTGTAGATTTAATTGGCTAAGAACCTCAAATTCAAACTGCGGTGTGAGTTGAGAGTATGTTCCGACAGCACCCGAAAGCTTGCCAAATGAAATCGTGTGGTGCGCTTCAAGAATTGCGCAGTGGGCTCGTTGAAACTCTGCAAAATGGCTACTGAGAACTTGTCCAAAGCTCATGGGTTCTGCATGAATGCCGTGGGTGCGGCCTATGCAAACAGTATGAGAGTGCTCAAAAGCTCGTTTGGCCAAATTTTCACGTAGGTTAAAAAGTGTATTTGAAATAATTTCAAGCGATTGACGAATACGCAAAGAAAGAGCGGTGTCCACAACGTCTGAGCTTGTTAAGCCTTTGTGGAGAAAGTGTCCGTTCTCCGCCATACTTTCGCCTATTTCTGCAACAAAAGCAATAACGTCATGCCCGGTTTCTTGCTCTCTTCTTAAAAAATCTGAGTTATTTTTAGTTGTTATTGCGTAATCAAAAGCATCTAAAACAGAGTTAGGGGCTTGGCCAAAATGAATAAGAGCTGAAAGATGTGCTCTTTCTACCTCGGCCCATGACCTGTATTTGGCTTCTTCAGTCCAGATCTTTTTCATTTCTGGTCGAGAATAACGTTCAATCATGATGCAAACCTCCGCTTAAATTTAGTCTGTTCACACTATTAAGTTTTCTTAAAAAAAAATTGGTATTAGGACAAGGGGCGGTAGAAAATATTAAAGATTCCTGTTTTTTGAATTTGCTGCTAACAGTGACCCAGACTCGAAAAACTGTGAGAACTCAGCTTAAGCTTAAATTTAAAAAACTGCTTGATTATGGTGTTTTATGTTTAATTTGCTAAAATTATTGCATTATATTTTAAATAATATTTGAAAATAAATTGAATTAATAATAAAAAAAGAACGAAAAGAGGTATTATTTAGAATGCAAGGAGTAAATATGATTAAGTTTAAAAAAATTTACGTTTTTTATGGTATACTTGGAACAATCGGCGCATTTATAAGCTGCTCTGACCAAGTCGATAAACCTTATACGCCACCAGAATTAAATATCCCTCCAAAATCAAATACACCTCCTCTTACGCCGTCTCGTTCTGAGCCTCCTAGTCCAGAGTCTGACAAATTAGTGTATCCTGAAATTTTTTGTAGGTTGAATGGTTGTGCTAGTTCTATAATTTATTTATTAGATGGGGATAAGCCCTATATTGCTTATAAAAATGATCATTTTAATAATGAAAGCATAACAGGCCATAAAGAAAATATGACCAATTTTTCAAAATTTTCTATTACGAGTGATTTATCTAGTAATAAAAAATACGAATTAAAGTTGCTCAATAATAATTCTTTTTGTCGTGATTTAAAAATTAATAATAATGGAAATAATTTTGAAATATTAGATCCTATTCCTAAACTACAAAGTGCGACAGTTTGTAGTTTTCAATTAGTATTTAACAATAAAGTGGAAATTAATAACTTAGATTTATTTTTTAATTATACTTTTAATGACTGGAAAGGTGCAGCGGGTGATGGTACCGAAGCGCAAAGAGTAGCAAGACTTATTGATTCTCGAACTAAAAAACTAGATCTTAAAAATAAAAATATTCATGATTTGTCATCAATCGCAACTTTAGTTGATCTTGAAGAGCTTAATCTAGAAAATAATAAAATTACTGAAATTACGCCTTTTATTCGAGAATTAAAAAAACTCACAGCAATAAATTTTAGTCATAATAAAATTAGTGCAATCACGCCTTATATTCGAGAATTAAATAAACTGATAGCAATAAATTTTAGTCATAATATTATTAAAGAATTACCAGAAGAAATGCGAGAACTAGATTTAAAAACAATTTATTTTAATAATAACCAGTTAACTGTATTTCCAAGTTTTATAATTTATTTATGGAACCCTCATGTTATTGATTTGTCTCATAATAAAATTAAACAAATTCCAAATAATTTTAAGAAAAATTATTTTACATATTTAGAAAAATTAAGCTTAGATAACAATATTATTGAAGAATTATCTGGTAATATCTTTGAAACAGACTTGCAAAACATATCTTTAAGGCACAATAAAATTCAGAAAATCAATGATTTTGACTTGGTTTTATCAAGCTATACTAAAAGTATTGATTTAAGTCATAATCAGTTGAGTCAAAAATTTAATATTAGTAATTTTAGTAGGCTTAAAAAATTTGATTTGAGTCATAATAAGTTTAAATCTTTTCCAATTATTGCAAATAATAGTAGCACTTTTATTGAAGAAATTATTCTTAATGATAATGCTATTCAAGGTGAAATAGATCTTTTAAATTTTAGTAAATTAACAAATGTAAATTTAAATAATAATCAACTTTCACTTGTTCCGCGTTTTGACATGTACCAAGCAGATGGAGTTGTTTCTTTAAAAAATAACAAGTTTACAAATTTTGCAAAGTACCAAGGTGTGAAAACTTTATCTGTTGCTAGTTCGATTGATCTTTCTAATAATCAAATTACATCAATGCTGCATTTTCCTGGTTATGTTAGGAAAAAATTAAATTTGGAAAATAATTTATTAGCAGAAATTTCATATAATACTTTTAATGGTAATTTGATTTCAAATACGCCTAGTGGATTTGAAGTAAATTTAAAAAATAATCGTATTGTTAAAATAGACTGTAAATTTTTTAACGCACACATGACAAGCAATCGAAATATTTTATTAGAAGGGAATCCTGGTTTTCCAAGCTTTGGTCTTAATATAACTGAATCCGCTCCTGGTTATCAACATTGTCTAAAATAAAACGTTAACACTCAGAAATTCAGTTTTTAAATTCAAATGATTTACTGATTTTTAAAGCAGAGTTGGCAAGCAACCCAGCTGCCAACTCAACCCCATCCCAACAACGTCTTTCCCATAACCTTTTTTAAAATGCGTCATGACGAGGGAGTGAAGACAAATGTTTTTAAATAATTTTTTGCTGTCACCTTTTCTCTAGCGTTGAGTGTCGCAAAACGGGATGGGATAAAAAAATAATTAATAATTTTAATATTATATATTGTTAAAATTAAAAAAAAGGCCATTTGGAAAAAAGGCCTTTAAATTAAAACTATGAGAAGCAATAAAAAAAATTTAGTTAATTTCTAAAGACTTTTTAAAAAAAGATTTTGCAGAACTTAAATTCTTTTTATCTCGCATACAGATGCTTAACGTTGCATCATGGCGATCGCACGCGCGATACATGTACTTCCAGCTTCCGTTGCATTTTATGTATGATTCTTCTACTTCATAGTTGGGAATACGTTTACGATTTTTTTTCTCAATTTTGTCGCCAAACTTTTGAACCCATTCATAGATTGTTTTATGAGAAACTTCAACACCATGTGCAAGCATTTTTTCAGATACTGAGCGAAAAGTCATATTATTTTGAAAATAAAATTGAACAGCTGTTTCAATAACTGCCCATGGATAGCGGTGTTGTTTGTCAATTCTTTCTTTAATTGCCATTAAAAAGCTCCTTGGAAATAACGAAATTCGTATTTGTTCACGTCTCTTAGAAAAAAGTAACGTAACAGTAAATTTTGATATATCAAATGTTTTTTAGAGGCAAGAGTTTATTTCTATTATTTTTTTAGAAAATTATTTGCAAAGAAGCGCAACACACTAAGAGATTACAAGAGCGTCAGATACAGTATTAATATCAAGTATTTGGGCGAACTGAGCACTCATTCCAATCCAACGTTCAATTTCTGGTTTCACCATTCCAACAAGCACATAGCAAGCATCTTTTGAGTGATCGTGAACAGCAAGTAGGGTTGCATCTTCAACATGTTTCGCAATTAAGTCAAGTTGCCTTAAAAAAACTTGCGCATTAGCTTCTAACTGTTCAGGATCTTTGTTTAAAAGATAAATTGGACGAGCGCCTAATGATAAAAATAAATTGCAATCATTTAAAAGTATCTCTAAGTTTTTTTCATAATCTTTTCCAGATTCCCATAACTGCAAAGTGACAACTTTGAGATCATGAACAAGTAATCCAGCCATATCAATAGCAACTTGAAGACTTTCATAAGAAAGTTGCTGAGGGGTATCAAGCTTAACATCGATAGTATCTTCGACTTCTAATTTTATGCGATGAAATTCTGGATTTTCAAGATCAATGGCACTATTATTAATGCTTAATGCAGTGACTGCGCTATTATTTTTTTCAGCTATTGCATCCAATTTATTGATGAGATTTGAAAGTGTATCAATACTTTGTAGTGGTGGGACTCTCTTTCCATTTATTCTCACATCAGCCATTATAGCTCCTCCTTGACGACAAAAAATTATTAAGCAGGTTTCTTTTGATTTTCTGTTTTTTGAATTTGTGCAATAAGACTGTGTGCTCTGCTATTCATAGGATCAAGTGCTAAAATATTTTCCATGAGCTGCAATGCGGCGTCTTTTTGTCCAGTTTTAAAGGCAACGGTGCCAAGTGTGTAAATCATATTGACATCGTGAGGATGCATTCCAATATATCTCACCAATACACGTTCTAAGTCTGCAAATTCTTCTAATTCAAATGATAATTTTACAAGATTAAAGATGGCAACAGTATTGTCTGCCTTCAAATGGCATGCGCGAACAGTCCAAGAAAGAGATTCTTTCAGTTCGTTTAAGCCTTCAAACGCCAAACCTAATCCTAAACTTGCCATGTCGTCATTGGGTGCCAGGCTAACAGCCTTTTGAAATTGTGGAACGGCAACATTGTAATTGTTTCGTTGTAATGCCACTGTACCTAAGCCGATAAAGCATTTTGCGCAATAAGGATCGAGTTCTAATGCTTTTGTATAATTTGCAACGCCACTGTCTAAATCACCAAGTTTGGTAAAGCAATCACCAATTAATCGATAAAGATTACCTTGTTGTACAACAGATAGTCCGGGTTTTTGAAATGCTTGAGATATTAAATTAATGGCATCAATATATTGTCTTGCAATGACCATTTCTTCTACTTGTTGAATTAATTTAGATGTGTTTTCTGATTCAATAATTGGTGTATTAGCAATTAGTGTTTTAAAAATTTCTGTAATTTCATTTGTTGTTTTTTCAAAGGGAAACTCATTTGCAATCGCTTTTTTAATAGCATTTTTAACACTGGACACTTTGTCTTGTTTTTCGATTGTTTCTTGCATTAAACGGGCAAGACTATGAATACTTCCCGCAGAAAATGTTTTATAAAATCGACTAACCCATTCTCCAATCCAATTATTGCCATTAGAAATAGTGATGATTTCTGATGATAAGGCGCATAACACATCATAAGTGCTATCTAAAAATTTAAGTGCATTGCCATTTACAGGAGAAATTGGGGCATGAATCACCGCGTCACATAAAGAAATAACAGTAGAAAATTGATTGCCAACAATTTCTTTTAATCCCTCTCCATTAGGATTTAAAAAATACACATGGTCATCAAGACCCATTTCCACAACACTTTGTCGAATGTCAGCACCTGCAGATCCGGTGCCACAAAAGCACAAGCGTGCCCGACCTTGAAAAGAAGGGTTACTTTGTAATAGATTTTTAAAAGCAAATGCCGAATCGAGGGCACCCGACTCGATTTCAAGGGGACCTAAATGAAAAAATATAAAATCTGTTTCCGGTAATCCAAGAGCTGCGCGAAGTTCAATTCTTCGCATCGTAGATAATTCTGAAGAATAGCGCTTGGGATTGATAGTTCTTGGCACTCTTCTAATTCTTTGGGAACTCACGTCTTCCAAATAAGACCAAGTTGCTCCATCTTTATCAAAACATAAAATGATATCCGAATTTTTTAGCACTTCTTTTCTGACTGTCCGTTCTCTCGCGATATGTGGTAAGGGAGAACCATTTGGTGATCGTGTGCCTAGGTTTGCATGAGGAGGGCGTGGTGCATTTTGCCAAATGACCAACCGAGCTTGATTTATTCTTTTTACTTTAGACGCTTGATAACTTGCTAATGAGTTTTCTCCTAATGAAACGATAACAGAGTATTGCTCGAGTTCTTTTTCAATACCAGATAAAAATGTTTTGTTTTCATGCATTGAATCTAAGGTATAACAGGTTAAATAAAGAGGTGTATTTGAGGCGTGCAGATGCCGTGCAAAATGGATAAAAGCCTTTTCTTCATGAATGTTGGTGTACAAAGAACCTTCTAAACCTAATTTTTGAACACACGAATTCCAAATCTCTAATTCGCAAGGGTGCGGCAATTGTGGTGCAACAAATGCAATCTTTTTTGATTTTTGAACTTCTTGAACATTATGCTTTGCTTGAATTTCTGCAATCTTTTTGCCCATGTCTCCTTCAATATAAGCCATCAACTGTTCTGGACCCCAAGTTTGGGCGTTTTTAACAATACTTTCCAGGGAGCAGCTTTTTGTCATCTTATGTTAACCTCTTAGCGAAGATTGAGAATTGATATAAGCATTTGAAACTTTGCGATGAGACTGAACCCGCACCAGTTCTGTGTGCATTAGTTTGAGAAAATGACTTAAAAGATTTTTAAAATTCAGATCGTGCTCCCATAAAATATTTTGTAAAAGTGAAATTTCACTTTTAAATTTTGGATGGTGCTTGATTCCTTGAATAAAAGCAGAGACCATACCTTCTCTTTTTTTTAAAAATTTTTTTGTTAAAAGGGTAAGTTCTTCTTCTGATAAAATTTTATTCGGATTTTTTATATTTATTTGATTGCATAAGGATGTATGTAGGAAAGTCCATCTGCGCCAAAAATGTTCAAATTCTTGTTTTAATGGAGATAAATCAAAGCCTTTGGAAAGTTCCGAAATGAATTTGTGATATGCTAAAAATTGTTGATCTTCAGTATTATCCACGCAAATACCTTCCTGTAAATTTTTTTGATGCAGACACTTTTAATTTTATTTGATTGCTCTACTATTAATCAATTTTGAATGCATGTTGCTTTTTTGGCTAAAATCCTGCATTTTTTTCTTTGCGATAGGCAAATTTTATCTCGTTATTTTAAGGAGATCATTCTGATGAAAGAAAAATTGATTGGGTCAAAAATTCAAGTTGATGACGGCTCTGTTACGTTAATGGATTATATGGGTAGTGATCTTTCTGTTGTGAATGCGGCAAGAGTGAGTTTTGGCAAAAAAAAATTAGAGTTGGATGATAAAGATCTAAAACTGATAAAATATCTTGCTCATCATAAGCACATGAGCCCTTTTAGGCATGTTATCTTTTCGTTTGCGCTAGAAGGTGTATCAGAAGTTGTTTGCAGGCAACTCTATAAACATCAAGTTGGTTGTTCTTTTACAAGTGGTGAGTTTAAAGAAGCCGCCACAACATGGAACGAAATTTCTGGCCGTTACGTTGAGTTTGAACCTGAGTTTCATGTCCCTGCAGAATTTCGCAAACAACACAAAAGCAATAAACAAGCGTCGACAGAGGGGGATTGTATCTCAGAAAATCATGCCGCAAAATCTCTGTATCTTGAGACAATTGAACAGACTTATACCTCTTACAAAAAATTATTAGAAATGGGTGTTTGCAGAGAGCAGGCTCGCATGGTGATGCCAATTTGTTTTAAAAATTCACTTGTTTGGACCGCTTCTCTAGAAGCCGCAGCGCATTTTGTAAAATTACGCGATCATGATGGAGCACAACTAGAAATTAGAAATCTTGCGCGAGCAATTAAAAAATTGATTGATCCCATTTGCCCTTATTCAATTGAAGCATTAATGTCTGCAGAAAAGTAATTAAATTTTTCTACAGGATGGCAAAAATATTCCGACATGCAAAATGTACTTGCGGCAATTCGCCAACACGGTACATTTTTTTCTATTTTAGGCCAAGGATGGCCGCACCCAGTTTTCAAGTGGCTTTTGGACTGCGGTGAGTTTCAAGGAGGAGACAAGCTATGGGTTTGCGTATACAAACCAACATCCAATCCCTTAATGCCCAACGGGCTTTGAGCATTACCACCAAACAAAATGATGAGTCCATTGAGAAGGTGAGCTCTGGTTATCGCATTAACAAGGCTTCAGATGATGCTGCTGGTCTTGCTATTAGCGAAAAATTAAAAGCTGACATTCGTGGTCTTAACATGGCAAAAAGAAATGCAAGTGACGGTATTTCTTTGCTGCAAACTGCAGAAGGGGGCATGAACGAGATTGGTAATATATTAACTCGTTTGCGTGAGCTTGCAGTGCAAGGTGCGTCAGATACTGTTGGTAATACAGAGCGTGGATTTATTCACAAAGAATTTAATGCTCTAAAAGACGAAATCGATCGTATTACAAATTCTACTGAATACAACGGTACGTTATTGTTAACTGGCGGTATTGAAGGCCTACCAGAGTCAATGACTAAAAAATCGAATATTCCTCCACTTGAAGTACAAGTAGGAAAAAACTGGACTCTTGCTACAGATTCGATTGAAGAGCCATTTAATGAAGAATTTGGACGTAACCCTGTTAACATTATTCGTTTGAATTTTGATAAAATCAACACCACAACTGTTGGTTTAGGGTTGGGTCGCGCGAGCGATGAAACTATAGAATCTACAGGTGTTGCTATGGATGCTGATAATATCACATCATCCAAGAGACGCGCACAGCTTTCTATTAATAAACTTGATGATGCAATCACTAAGGTGTCAGAATTTCGTGCAGATATGGGTGCACAACAAAACCGTCTCTTCTCAACAATTGCAAACTTAGCAGTTCAATCAGAAAACTACTCTGCAGCAAATAGCCGTATCCGCGATACAGACTTTGCAGAAGAGTCAGCAAAACTCGCACAATCTGGTATTCTGAAACAAGGTGGTGTTGCAGTACTTGCTCAAGCTAACCAAAGTCCTGGAGCTGCAATGCGGTTAATTGGATAATTTCGTGATCATTTCATTACCCTATAGCGTGCCATGCGTCTTTTTTAAAGATGTATGGCATTTAAATTTTAAAGAAATTTAATGAACTATCATTTTGAATATCAATTTTTAACTCTACGGCAAGTTGATTTGCTTCTGTTAAGAAATAATTAATAGAATCACCAATAACAAGAGAATCAAATTTATTATAAACAATCATTTCTTCATCAAAAACGTGAGGAGTAAATACTGGAAAAATATTTTCTATAAAGTTTTTAGTTTTAATTTTTTCTGAATGATGATAGAAAATTTTTTGATTGAGAAATTTATTTTTAAGTTGTTGAAGCTTTTGTGGTTTAATAATAATTCCAACATCATCTGTGTCAAATGTAAGATTATTTACGGCTGTCATAAGTTGATCAAAAGAGTCTAATTTTTTGGCTTCCATTTTTTTAATAACTTTGATGAGTTCAAAAAAAGCCAAACCAACGCAATCTGCAGTTAAAGATAAAATTAAATCCTTTTTTTCCAATAAAAGCTTATCATCAATATGAGTTTTATCGCCCCCTGAGAGAAGAATAAATGTTCTATTGAGAGAAAATTTTTTTAGTTTAATTAAATTTATATCAGATATTTTTTGAGATGCTGATTTATTAGCGCTTAGGGATAATGGGTGAGTGTTTTTGAGATCATTCCAAAAATATTGATCATGGCCAATTACAGATACATGATGAATTGGGCATTTATTTAAAAATAATTTATGTATTTTCCCTGGAGCGGTTAAATTTAAAGGCATAAAAAACTCCTATTAAATAAATATTTAAATTCTCATAAATAATTATAATATAGCTTTTAAAAAAATTGAAGCAAACCAAAACTAAAGCCATAAGTGTTAAAGGGATTGAGCGTATAGGCTAAATCAAACCTGAGCGCAACTCTGTTTACTTTTAATGGAATTATTCTAATACCTGTTCCAATACTTAAGCCTATCTTGTTAGAGAATAGCTCATTGAGGTTTGTGCTTGCATATCCTGCGTCAGAAAACAATGCATGCTGAATTGCAATGTACTGATTTATATAACTTGGTATGCGAAGTTCGATGTTGCTAAACCAACTAAAATTTCCTGAAAACTCGCCATCATAAAATCCGCGAATTTTGTCGAGGCCTCCAATATAATAATGCATTGTTTCAATTTCGCTTGTGTTTATGCTTATATTAGCACGAATTGCGAGATAAGATTGGCTTGGAAGAGGAATGTGAAAAGAGCCAATTTTTAAGTTTGAATTATAGTAAAGTAAGTTATTATTAATGGCATTGTAATTATTTGTTAATTCTTTAGCTATTCCAACAGTTGTATCAAAAATAGTTGTTAAAACTAAACCATCAGACTTTAAATTATCATGATTAATTTTTCCAATAGTCAGCCTTGTTTGTAAAGAAAAAGCATCAATTTTTTTTGGAAAATTAAAATTGTTTACTTTATTAGTTGTATTTTCAGATTCAGAAAGTCCTTTTTCATCTGTATAAATACTTGTGTATACAAATCCTAATCCAAGCATAAAAGAAGGATTTATTTTAAAATCAGAAAACATATTAATATTATTTTTATGATTTGTAAAAGATCCTATAACCTTTCTTTGCTCGTTATATTTTTTAAAAACGTTGTTTTCAAGTGTTAGGTAAGTAACTATGTTAAATGGATAACCAAATACATTAGGGTTTCTAAAAAATAAATACGTCGAACAATTTTGACTTTTGCAGCCATATGTAAAATTTAGTGTATAGAATCTGCCAATAAAATTGGTATCAAACATTCCTAAAAGATAATAAGAAACTCCACCACCAGATCCAAAAAGAACATAAGGTAATAAAGTCCATTTTTCATCAAATTCTAAGACAATATCGATTTTTTGGGGATTATCAATAGATTTATATATTTTATATTGAATTGATAAAAAAATTTGCAAATTTTTTAAATTTTGTATTGAATTTTTTATTTTTTGATTTGTAAATGTCTCTCCTTCTTTAAAGTCGAAATTCAATAAAATAATATCATCACTGGTTCTATTGTTACCTTCTGTTTTAATAGAATTTATAGTTAAACCTTCTGCTTCTTCTGTAGTAAGTGTTTTTTGAAGAAAATTTTTGTTAGTCTCGTTGTATTCTGTAGCAAAAGTATTAAAATTAAAAGTTAACAATAAAAAAAATATTTTAATTATTACTTGTAATTTACGGTTTAGGATTTTATATATATAAATTAAAGACACAGTTTGTAATTATTACCTTAAGTTTTTACTACTAAAAAATTAAGCATAGCCTCTTCACTAAATTTTATGATATCATCGTAATTTTGAAAAACGCTTTCATCAAATAACCATTGTAAGGCTATTCCATCGATCATTGCAATAATCATACTTGCATATTGATTTGCATCACCATTACGAAATACGCCAAGATTTATGCCATGTTGAATTATCATAGCAATTGAATTTCTAAATTTTGCATAATGGCTAGCAACTTCTTGACGCACTTTTTCTTTTTGATCGATTAATGTCCAAAAATCCATGTTTATTCTATAATATTCTCGTTTATTTTGCACAACACTTGCGCACATCCATACTGCATTAGAAAGACGAGTTACGGGATCTGAGTTGATTTCTGTTGATTGCAGCAGTTTTTCAATATCACTACTAACATGATCTAAGACAGTCATCATTAAATCTTCTTTATTTAAAAAATAGTAATGAATAATTCCTTTTGATACATCGGCAACTTTAGCAACATCTTGCATTGAAAAATTGCTATATCCGTAACGAGTGATACATTCTATAGTTGCATTAATGATTTGAATTTTTCTTTCTGATGCGAGGTCGGAGCGGCTCATAATTTTAATTCCTGTATTTATCGTCAAATTCATATCTGGGAAGAACTGTGCGTCTTCCAAGAACCGAAATAGCTTAAGATGAAAGTATCGTGAGTCAAGTAAGTCAATAACATTTAAAGGAACTTAAGGTTTAAGGAAAGACATATGTACGATTTGCTTCAAGTCATGCAGCAAGATGGGTACCTGTCTTCAGGAGAACTTATTGCCTTAAGAAAAACTTGCAAAGAACTTGGCGAAAATCCTGTTCGTATTTTGCGTTCATTAAATATCGCTTCGCCAGAACAAATTCAAGAATATCTACAAAGGTATTTTCGAGTCAACGCATTGGGCAATCAAGCAATTTCAAAACTTGATGAAAGTTATCAAGCCTATGTTCCTATAGATCTTGCAATCCATTACAGTTGCTTTGGATTAGGAGAAGAAAATTCTGCAATATATATTGCGATGGAAGACCCTTCCGATAGGGGGGCAATTCAACAATTGCGATTTTTTTTAAATAAAAGAATCATTGCGATTGCGGCAACTGTATATCAGCTTGCAGAAGGTCTTTCTAGAATTTACAGAGTCAGTATCCCAAATTTAAAATTGACAACAGTCATTGAGCGTTCTCGGGGAGTTATTGGTGGATTGCGCTATGAGATCCCAATAGAAAGCCAATCTTTTAGCGTCAATAACAATGTTGCAGGAAATAATTTATCTCCTGATATGACTGCAGAAGTTGAAGATTTTGCAGAGTCAAGTATGCCGATACCAACTAAAAAATTGCAAAAACCACGCAATAATTCAAATGAAGAACCCTCTGCAGAAATTTCTGCCCCAGATTTAAATACTCCTGATTTATTTAATACACCATCTGTTGAACCGTTAGAAGATTCAAGTAGCAGTGAAGTTGATTCATCAACAGGCTTATTAGCGGATGATATACCACCTGATAACATGTCACAAGACGACATTTTTGAAAGCAAACCTCAGGATTTTGATGAAACTTACATCTCTCAGATTTCGGCGCTTGCTAGTTCTGCACTTGTCAAAGTTTCAATGATGTCCGATAAAAGTCAAGCAATTGAACTTATCAATAACTTGCTCGGTCCGTATCAACTTTCTGTGTCGCTTCTTGATGAAGCAAATTATCAGATTGTTGGCCAAGATTTTTCTGTACAGGGAAATTTAACGTCACGTGTTAGCAATAATCAAAACCCAATTGCGTATGCCATTGATCCAATTTTAAAATTAGTTTTAAAAATGAAAGAGTCTTCATAAATTTTATTAGTAAATCTTGCTTTTTATTTGTCGAGGTGATTTGTGGAAAATGATTTAAATAATGATAACACATCATTATCAGCATCAGACTGCATGGCGTCTATGTTAAGCGCGCAGCGACAATTGATGATCTCAATTAGAAGGTTGAATGAACTTGTTGCGTTTTCTCAGAGCACAGACATCGAGGCAGATAGGCAGTTTTTACTTGCATTACAAGGGCAATTTCGAAAAATTAGCGATAATGTTTCAAGTGTAACTGATAATTTAGGAAATCTACTAGAATTTAGAAAAACCAAAGATCGAGAAATACAAAGAGCATCTTTTAATTTAGACAATACACGACAAGCAATTGGTGAAAGCATCATCACTCTTAATGTCACTTCTGATTACATTAGAGAAAGTATTGTGATGAGCCGTCATTCATTAGCAGAAACAAGAAAAACGGCAGATAGAAGTCGCGCATGGGGACGTCTTGGATCAGACCTATTGCATGATTTTAATACATTTCAAGATCAAACAGAGCAATTAACAGAAGTGGTTAAAAGTTGGGATGAATTGATGAGTAAAACCCAAGTATTGCAAAACGAGGTATTTCAGCATTCGCAAAATACCCGAGAAGCGATTCAGGGTGTCACCTCTGCCATGATTGGAGGGCGTGATCGGATGAATGCGGTGCAAGAAAAAATATCAATATTGGCAAATCGCGTTTCAGATATTGGAAGTATTATTGAAGTGATTGATGACATTTCAGAACAAACAAATTTACTCGCCCTGAATGCAAGTATCGAAGCAGCAAGAGCAGGAGATCAAGGAAAAGGGTTTGCTGTGGTTGCAGATGATATTCGTAAGCTTGCCGAAAGGTCGAGTACTGCTACACGAGATATTTATGATCGTATTGAAGCTATTCAAGAAGAGACTTCGGGGGCAATGGGAGCAATTCGTGAGGGGCATGATGTGATAGAAGCCGGGGTAAAAAAAGCAAATACCGCGGATTCATTGCTAAAAGAGCTACGCGAAAAAATTGGGCAATTATCAAGACAAGCAATAGGTTTGGACGATCAGCTAGGGACAGCTAAAAATTTATGCGAAGGCAACAAATCACGCTCTCGTGAAATGTTTAGAACAATTAGAAAAATTACAGAGACAGGGACATTTGCTCGAGATTTGGTCAATCAAGTTGAAACAAGTTTAACGGGGATTGTTGCTGCAGGAACAAGTAGTTTGGCGGCAATTCAGCTGGAGATGAAAAAATTGCTAGAAATTGTGAATAGTTTAGAACAGGCACAAAGTGTGATGCGACAAGTTCATGATTGGGTTCACCATGTTTCTGTCACTCTTGGAGAGGCGAAATCGGATTCTGAGGTGGCATCGAGTCAATGTTCAAGTGGTTTGCATCAAGTTGAGTTATCGTTCAAACATTTGGATACAGATCGATCCGCTTTGGAGTCTTTGCAGCAAGTTGGCAAAGATATTTCGAGTAACGTTGATAAAGTTGTTTTAGCGAGTGAGTATTTAAAGAATTTGCTTGCTGGCGGTGTTATGCTGCAAATTGGAACTCCTGGGCAGGTTCTTGTGCTGAAAGAAGATGGAAAATTTTCTGTCACAGATAGTTCTATGCCAACAAATAATTCAGAAGAAGGTGATGGAGACAAAGAATCTAAGGATGTTAATTAATGGGTTTAAGAATAATAAGTGGTTCAGGACCTGTTGACAAAGATTTATCTCAAACACAAAGTAACAGTAGCTATGGTTTAGAAAAACTTTCTATAAGCATTCAAATTTTTGAAAAAGGGGTAGCTACTGTAGAACCGACGGTTTCTGAACAATTTTTAGCAAAAGCTCGTGAACTCAACCAATATAAACAAAATGCAAAGCATGGAACGCTATTAACGCAATTTGCAGTCTCGCAATTAAATATTTTATCAAATAGTATCAAAAGATTAAAAGAAGTTGTTGCCCAATCGTTGAATCCTGCTCTTTCTGATAAAGAACGAAGTTATTTGTTTGTTGAATATCAAGCCAATTATGACGATATCGTTAATGTGTCACAAAATTCTTATTTTATGCAACAGCAAATTTTTAATGTTCCAAATGAAGAAAATCTGCAAATTCAGTTTGAAATTGGGAATAATTTAAACAATAACGGTTCTGCTGCGCATATCATTGTAATAGAAAAATTAAATAAAATTAAAACATTTCCTCAGGATTTAGGTATTCCTTCTGTAAAAGATCTGATTTCTTCTGTAAGTGGAGTTGCGATTGAAGATGTGCTTGAGTATTTTGATGTCAATAAAACTAATGAGTTGAGTACTGTTTTTGATATCGCTTGCATGCACTTGTTGGAATATCGTATAAATTTTGAAGAGCTAAATACCCGTTTTAATCTTGCTAATCAAGCAATCCAGGTTGCTTATGATAATGCAATTGCAGCGCATTCTACAATTGTAGATCTGGATTATGCAGCTGAGTTAACAAATTTAGCGAAGGCAAAAATATTGGTTCTCGCAAAAAATAGTTTAATTGTGCAGCGTCATGATTTAACAAAGCAAACAGTATTGACATTAATAGACAATTGTACAAAAAATAATAGCTAATTACTGAATATTGACTTTGCTTGGATCAAAAAACTCCTTGTTAGTTTCTTTAGGCAAAATCTGAACTATTGGATAAAAATAATTAAGAGCCTTTTTTATAGCTGATCCACTTGGCAGGCGAGTGAAAGCTTTAACAGCTGCTTTGGCTAAAATATAATAACCTTTGGTGGTTTTGAGTAAATCTTCTGGAGAGAGTTCTTTAAATTTATAGTGAACCACTTTTTTTCCAAAATAATATAATTCTAATATTGTGATATTAAATTCGTTTTGATATATTTTTGTATTTAATAGAGAATTATTCTCTCTGTTTAATATAGTTTTTTGATTACTATGTAAACTTAATTGCAGCCAGTATCCTTGAATAAAAACAGTCACTGTTGTGTTAGAAGAATATATTTTATTAAAATCATTTTTTGGAAGTTTAGCGATTAAAAATTTAAACTTTCCTTTATGATCAAAGGCTGATTCAACTTTTGTGCCTTGAAAAATCTCTGTTGCAATTTCGGACGGACTTTTATTATTAAGTAGAGATGGTTTCATTGCATTGTTTCCTTATTCTAAAGACAAAGTGCTTAAACTAAAATTCTTCTTGGAATAAAAAACGGAACAAAACATTTATAAAAACAGTTCTTCATATAACCGTGCATAACTTATTATTAATGTAAATTTGTGTTAAAATTTTGACTGGTAAAAATTTGGACAGTTTAAAAAAACATTTTGAGTGCTTTTTTAACAAGTAATAGCTAAAAAATTGGGCACCTCCAACCAAAGGGATCTGGTTTTGTTCCTGTTTGAATACCGATGAGTTCATTTTTTAGATGCATTGTGACAGAGCCGGTTTGGCAATTATTGATTGATATTTTTTGTTCGCCATCGAGCATGGTATGAACTGGTGATATGACAACAGCTGTGCCACACGCAAACATTTCGGTTAGTTTGCCGTTTTTGGCATCTTCAATAATTTGGTTAATTTCAATTCTTTTTTCTTCTACTTCGTAACCAAGATATTTAGCCAATTCAATAACAGAAGCTCGGGTTACACCATGTAAGATACTGCCAGTTAACATTGGTGTGATTATTTTTTGATTGTAAACAAACATGACATTCATTGCTCCGGCTTCTTCAACGTAACGATGTTCAAAAGCATCCAGCCATAAAACCTGTTCGGCGCCTTTTTCTTTTGCGTCATTTAAAGACGGCAATGCGGCAGCATAATTTCCACCACACTTTGCTTCTCCCGCACCACCCAATGCGGCACGCGAAAAGTTTCTTTCAATATAAACAGAAACCCCTGTTTCATTGGTAAAATAGCTTTTTGCAGGGCTTGCGATAATAAAAAAACGATATGTTTCTGAGGCGCGGTAAGAGATGCCTTTGTCTAAAGAGATAAGTGATGGACGAATGTATAACGCACCAGGAGGCGGAAGGATCCAATCTTTCTCGGCTTTGACAAGCTCTTTAATACAATTGACAAATAGATCTTCTGGAAAAGGAATCATACTGAGTCGCGTTGCAGAGCGCGTCATGCGTTTTGCGTTTTGGTCTGGGCGAAATAAAAAAACTTCATTTTGGTTGCTAAGAGACTGATAGGCTTTAAGACCTTCAAAAATTGTTTGACCGTAATGAAAGACAACCGCGCTTGGGCACACAGAAAAAGATTTAAATTTTGTAATTTCGGGCACTTGCCAACCATTTTTCTGTGGATCATAATCACAAATTAGCATATGGTTTGTAGCGATTGAGCCAAATGGAATGTTATCGTTTGGTTTGGGAGGAGTTTTTTGTTCGTTTTTTGGTAATAAATTTTTTAAAATTTTATAGTTAGGGTTTTCAAGACTTGATTTAACAACTGAACTCATTTTTATTCCTTCATGAAGAATATTGCATAAAATTTTTACATAAAAAGAAAACAGGGCGTCTAAACCCAATAAGCTGCTTATCATGTTTTTCTTTTTAAGTAATAGTTTTCACAATAATTTCTCTATTTATAGCAGTGAGAGAAAAATTTTTAAGACGATTTGCTTGACAATAACTTTGAAGGTTGGCATACAAGTCTCACTACCGAGTTGGGGCATCGACAAGTGGTAAGTCAACGGTTTTTGATACCGTCACTCCTAGGTTCGAATCCTAGTGCCCCAGCCAAATTTCCCATCTTATTTAACTTCAAATTTATTTAAATTAAAAAAATTAATGTATTTCATGACTTTTCGGTTTCAAACATGTAGCCCGCTCCACGAACAGTTTTAATAAATTTGCTGGAAAGTCCATCTTCAATTTTAGAGCGCAATCTTTTGATATGAACATCAATAATATTGGAGTCAGTATCATAGCTAACGTTCCAAAGTTTTTCTAAAATTTCACACCTTGATAATACAAATCCACGATTTTGAATAAGCAAAGAAAGTAAACTAAATTCTTTGGGGGTAAGGTGAATCGTGTTTCCGTTACGAATTAATTTATGTTGATTCAAATCAATTTCTAGATCTTTTATTTTTATATACTTTTTTTGAATGCATTTATTTCTCCGGGAAATGGTATTCAGTCTTGCAATAAGTTCTAAAAAAGAAAACGGTTTAGTTAAGTAATCATCAGCTCCAAGGTTTAAACTTAAAATTTTATCTTCAACACAATGACAAGCGGAAATAATTATAAGAAAAGAGTGAGTGTTAATATCTCTAAATTGTTTTAAATATTTCCAGTGATTATTTTCATTTGCAGGTATTTCTAATATTATAAAATCATAGATAGAGTTTTGTGGCTTAAGCAAACCTTCCTGGATTAAAGCTTCAGTATCAACTACATAACCCCTTTCCGTTAAACCTTTTTTTAAAAATAAGCCCGATTTTATAGATTCCTCAATTATCAAGACTTTCATTTGTTAATTCCTTAACTTTTAATTTACTTATTGTTCTTTGTTATCAATATTCATTTTTTATTGAGTTAATGAAAACAATAAATAAACTAGCTATTTTAAATTAAAAGATCAATAATGATATTTGATAATATATTAAATAATTTCTTTTTATTATTTATTAGAGTTTCTTTAGGGCTTTAATTTGCTTATTATGTAATAATTTTTTAATCATAGTTCAGTATTTTGTTTTATGCAATTAAACATTTTAATATAATTATTTCATATAAATTAAAATTATATATTAATAGCTAAATTTATAGCCATTAATTGCGTATTTTGAGTAACTCCAAAGGTTCCATATAATTCGTAACCACTTATCAATTGATAACCTACAAGTAGTTCTCCTCCAAAAGTTAATTGATTAGTTTTGCGGTCGGGATTAAATAGCTCAATCATTTCATTGCCAGTTAGAAAGCGAATAGACGTAAAAATATTTTTATTTTTAGGTGTTTGTAGTCCAATAAAAGCATAAGTATTTATTATTCTGTTAATATTTTTATTAGACATATTATGAATTGAGGTAAGAAATTTGACACCAAGTTCTGGAAGTAAGTCAATATTGCCATTAATTACAGTTGGCTTCCAAATAAAGTCGCCGCCAGCCGATAAAAAATAACCTCCTCCGCTGCCAGTAATGGCGTCAAGACCAATTCTTGGGGAAATAAGAAAAGAGTGATTTGTTCCTGAGCTTGTTTTTAAATGTTCGGATTTATAATAATTATCGTTTGATTTAGCGAATATCGAATTATTAAAAAAAATTAAGAAAAACTGGCATATTAAAAGAGATAATATTCTAAAATTCATAAATTACTCCATATTTATTAAAATGTTATATTTTAAAATTTCCGTTTGAATTATTTATGGTAAATTTTCTTTGATTCAATCCATCAATAGATACAGAAATTTTATTAATAGTTTTAAAACTACTTGATAAGTCAATAATAAATAATTGTTTTCTTGTGTCTTTGTCACAATAAGCAGTGGCATCTACTTTTAAAATTGGAAAGTCAGTTTTAACACTTTTGTGTTCTCCTTTTTTATGAACTTCATAGGTTTCAGAGTTATTATCAAATTTGCTAATGTTATTAACAGTTAATTTGCAATTTAATTCCTTTGGTAACTGAATTATTTCAGAGAGGTTCACTATAATATGATTTGTTACCTCATTTACCTTTTCTTCTTGTTCCTTATTAGTGATTTTTCCTTCAAAACCATAGGCTTCTTTAGTAGGAATTCTAAGCTGAATATCTAATTTTTTTTTGTTAAAAAAACCTGTGCTCACATCAATTTCAGCAGTGTTATTGTGAGCAGTGCCTGGTTCACAAGCAAAAGAGTAAAAAGGTACAAGACTAGCAATAGCAGAGTAGCTCATAAAAATATTTATATTTTTCATGAATAATATCCTTAATATTAAATTTTGAAAGATAATAAATGCGAACATCAAAAAAAGCGGGCAATGGATACAAGAATCTGAATCCAATTAAAGTGTAACTTTAAATTAGAAAAAATATCAATAGTAATTTCATAGTATTTTAAATATCAAATCGCATGTTTTTTAATAAATGTTTAATATTAAAGTGTAATTTGGCAATTTATTCAAAGGTGATTAAATTATAATGAGATTTTTAAATTAAATTAATGATAAAATACATTTTATTTATCATAAAAAATAGATTATTTTTTTAATATAAAATATATTTAAGTTTCTGTAGTAAAATTTAAATATAATTTTTTGTATAATTTTTAATGTGTTAATTAATGAATTTTTTATTTTTACAAATGCTAATCCAATATATTTCTTTACAATGAAAAATTGGTTTGTTACCAAAAAAATGTAGAAAGTATTTTTTAAATTTATTTTCTACAACTTAAAATAATTTTTTTTTGAAAGGAAATTGCTATGAATACAAATAATAAAAATAATAGTAATTCATCAAATTCAGGATCAAAAATGACTGCTGAAGAAATGGGAAGAAAAGGAGGAGAAGCCACTGCGGCAACACATGGAAAAGAATTTTATAGAGAGATAGGGCATAAAGGAGGAGAAAAGAGAGCAGAACAAATGAGGAAAGCCGAAGAAGAAAAAGGCTCTGCACAAAGTAATAAACAGGCAAAAAACAGTGAAAATGAAAATGATAATAAAGAATAGATAGATATCTCTAAGATATTTTTTTAAATTTAAACAGAGGAAGTAATATGAATAAAGTAAAAATTATACAAAAAACATCTGTGGCAACAATAATAATGTTATTCAATCAGTCTACAGTATATGCGAGTGACTATTCTGAGTGTATAATAGAATATTCGATAAACTCCTCTGTTAAAATTAAAAATAAAGAGGAATTTGATAACTGCCTAAAATCTTTAAAAGGAAAAAACATTGAGGCTGTTGTTGCAATTGGTGGTGCAACTCCTTCTGGCTCATTAAAACGCAACAAGCAACTTGCTGATGAGAGGTTAAAAACAACAATAAATTATATTAGCAATAATTTTCAAAATGTAAGAATTAAAACGTATAATGTTGGCGTTAATGATACTATCGGAAAAAAAGTTTATTTATCATTTATTATGAATGACGAAAAAAATAGTGAAAGCACAGGTTATTTTAAAAATAAAATAAGTGAATTGGAAGTTGAAGTACAAAATAAAGATGCGCTTTTAGCTGCAAGCGAAATTCAGGCGATAGAGCTGCAAACTGCAAATAGTAATTTATTACAAGAACGAAATCAGCAAGTTTATAATAAAACTCGTCATAATGAAAGAGATCTCAATTTGCATGCTGCAGTAAGAATGGGATTTGATAGGGTATATAACTCTACAGTTACGTCAAATTATCTATCAGTTGGTTCTGAGTTATCATGGACGCCAATTTTTTCATTTATAAATCCAGAGTTTGGTGCAAAGTTTTCAACATCAATTTCGCAAGAAAATTTATTTGATACAAATTTAAAAGATGTGACAAATGCTTATGGATTTTTTGGAGTTAACACTAAAATTAAGGGATTAATTGCTGGTGGAAGAGTTTTGCTTGGTAAAGAATGGCTTGTGTTTTCTGAAAATAATCCTAAAGCGGATTATTTTTCTACTGGTGGCGAATTAAGAGTCGGTTATTTGTTTGATAATAAACTTTCTGTTTTTGGAAGTTATGCACTAACTGAACATATACAAATGATGGGCATTGAGCTTGGGGCAAATTTTTAGATTTAGTACTTTTTTTAATTATTTAAATTTAACAAAATCTATATTTAATTTAAAGGAAAAAAAATGCTGTATTCAACATTTTACATCTCGAAGTTTTTAACAGATAAAAATTTATTTCTCAATGATGATTCTAATAATTCAAAGAAAAAAGATAATAATACCACAGAATCTCCAGAGATTCCTTCAATTATACCAGATATACCAGAAAAAGAAATCAATCCCGAAGAAGAAATTCCAGATAAAATTGATAAAAATAAAGAAATTGATCCAAAAAATATACCCGAAATTGAATTTCCAAATGAAAATGAAGTTCCTAAAATTATAGATAAAAATATGAATTCAATCAATTAAAATAAAAGGAGTTAAATTAATGATGACTCAGGTTGGTACACAAAAACTATTTATTGATGCCATGAAAGAACTTTTGGAACTAGAATATGATGCCCTAGAGGCTTATAATGTAGCAGTGAGTAAAATTGGCAAAGAAGAATGTAAAAAAAAACTGCAGGAATTTTTAAAAGATCATGAAAATCACATTAATAAATTAAAAGAATATTTAAAAAAACATGCAATCGAAATTCCTTCAGGTCCAAGTTCAAAGCAATGGCTAACCAAAGGAAAAGTTTATCTTGGTAATTTAATTGGAGATCGTAAAGTAATTGAAGCAATGTTGAGCAATGAGCGTGATGTGATTATGGCCTATGAAAATGTAACCCAGCGTACTGATAAGTGGCCTGAAATTGTTACTTTTTTGAATAAGGCTTATGATGATGAAAAAAAGCATAAAATTGGTTTGGAAACTATATTAGATAAGTTTCTTTAAATTTTTACAGGAGATACAATTATGAAAAATAAATTTTTTGGTTTTGTTGTGTTATTTGTTTCTTACTTAATTATTGTTAGAGCAATGAAAAATAAAGATTCACTGATATATAAATCTGTATGCAGTTGCGCAGAAAGCATTAGCTTGATGTTGAGTAAATTTTTAGAAAGCAAAGTTAGTTTAAATGATAAAAGTGATAAAAGTAAAACTCAATCAAATGCGCAAAAAGGATCAGACTAAATGTTGTTCCCTATTAAACTCATTAAAATACAGGATTAAAGAAATGTTAAATAAAATTTTTAAATATTTTTTTGTTTTAATTGTGATTTTAATTATTCAAAAAATATTTAAAAACAAATATAAAAGTGCAATTAAATTGTGTTATTTTTTAAATAAAATAAATAATTTCAGACTTGGTTTGTTATAAAATAATTATTTCACGAATAAAAAGATAACAATTTATAGTATTACTATAAATTGTTATCTTTTTAAATTTAAACTATTTATTAAATTCGTAGGGGTTTGAAATTACAACAGGCTGTGTGGTAAAGTTTTCAGTTGGTGGAATTACAGTATTATGCTGCCATTCAAGTGTTTTTGAATTCCATGGATTGGGTTTGGTTTCATTTTTTCCTTTAAGCAAGGAAGACATTAAATTAATAAATGCAAGTATAAGTGCGATACTCAAAATTATTGAACCTATTGTCGATAAATCATGAAAAATTTGATATTCTGGTAGGTAGTCGTAAGATCGCCTTGGCATTCCTCGTGATCCCATAATAAATTGCGGAAAAAATGTTAAATTAAACCCAATAAAAATTAAAATACAAGCTAAAATTCCAATTTTATCGTTATATTTTTTTCCGGTTATTTTAGGCCACCAGTGATACACTCCTCCAAGCCATGCAATCAAAGCTCCTCCCATCATCACATAATGAAAATGTGCAACAAGAAAATAGGTATTATGAAGATGAACGTCTACAGCAAGAGCTCCTAAAAAAACTCCCGTGACTCCTCCAATGACAAATAAAATTAAAAATGAAAAGACATAAAACATTGGCGTGCAAAAGCGAATGGATCCTTTATATAGTGTTGCAACCCAACTAAATACCTTTATCGCAGTGGGCACTGCGACAGTATATGTTAAAAACGAAAACGTTACAGATGCAATGGCTGATTGACCACTTGTAAACATATGATGTCCCCAAACAAAAAAACTAAACAGAGCAATTACAATACTTGAAATAGCAACGGCTTTGTAACCAAAAATATTTTTTTGACTGTGTGTGGTTGTGAGTTCACTAATTATACCAAACGCAGGAAGGATCATAATGTACACAGCAGGGTGAGAGTAAAACCAGAAAAAATTTTGAAATAAAATAGGATCTCCTCCAAGTGAGGGGTCAAAAATTCCCACTCCGAGTAAACGTTCTATCGCTAATAAAAATAACGTGACTGCTAAGATTGGGGTCGCTAAAACTTGAATAATTGCTGTAGAATACACAGCCCATACAAATAACGGCAGTCGAAACCATGTCATACCGGGTGCTCGCATTTTATGCACCGTAACAATAAAATTTATTCCATTTAGTACACTTGAAAATCCTAATACAAAAGCTCCAACCACAGCCATTGTGACTGCAGTGTTTGTTTGAGTGCTATATGGTGTGTAAAACGTCCAGCCCGTGTCTAATCCTCCAAAGGCAAGAATCGCAATAAAAAAAAGTGAGCCAATAAAATAAAGATAAAAACTTGTAAGATTTAGCTTTGGAAATGCCATATCTTTTGCACCAATCATTAGAGGAAGTAAAAAATTTCCTAAAGTCGAAGGAATTAATGGGATTATCACTACAAAAACCATGATAGAACCATGAAAAGTAAACATTTCATTATATTGATTGGCGGTTATCATATAAGAAGTTTCAGTAGCTTGGTGAATGCGATTTTGAAATAATTCTAACCTTAAAAGTATCGCAAAAAGTCCTCCAACTAAAAAGTAAAATGAAATTGAAATAAAATATAATATTGCAATTCTTTTGTGATCAAGAGTTGTGAGCCAAGAAAATAGAGTATTTCTTGTGGTTAAAAAATTATTATCAATAAGATTATATTTACCCATTTTTTCTCCAAAAATTAATGTTTTCAAATGATTATGTGATTAATATTATTCTAATAAAATTTAATATAATATTCATAAATTTGTAATTAAAATTTTTATAAAATTACAATTGGTATTTGTTAATTGGTGCATATTAGAAAGGAAAAAAATATGAAAATTTTAATAAATCAAAAAAAATTTTTTAATCCATCGATTTTATTAGTATTAAACATAGTTGCTTTCTCGCAATTTGCGTTTTCTGAAAATGAGAGCAATGCTTATTTAGATTTATCTGAAAAAGAAATTAGTAATATAAGTATTGAACTAAATACTTATTGCACACCAAAAAATTTATTAAATGAAATATATGGAAATGGAAATCACAATATACCCTTAGAGATTAAGGCTGTTGCATTGAGCAATGATGGAGAAAAAATCTCCATAGAAAAAAAGGATATATTAAGATTTACAAAAATTCAAGCTATGAGCTGGGGAGAAGATGTTTCGCTGAGCGATGAAATAAACGAAAACAACAAAAATTCTATTATTACATTGAGTAACAAATATACAAAATGTATTGGAGAAAATAATACTTATTTTAGTGAAAGCGAAGATGGCTTTTATTTTAAATCAAAAGCTGTAGGTAAAACTATTGATTTAGGGGCAAAGTTTTACTATCAAGACAAAAATGGCAAGCATGTTGTTTCTACTTTGGATAGTGAAAGACTAAAAATAAATGTATTACAAAATCCTCTAAGCACAGTTTCGAGTGAAGCCCTATTTGGAATCAAATTAACCAGTGATTATTATGATTCAATTTTCGTAAAACGGAATAATTATCGGTTATTTAAAATTTTTCCTTTGGTGGATAAATTTCCTACATTAACAAAAGTTAATTTATCAACAATAAGAATCACAAATAAAGATACAGGTGAAAGTTCTGGTTTTGTCGTTGTTGATTTTAATAAGAGTCAAAATCTTACTGACGATAATCATAACTACATAATGCCAATTGAACAATTTTCTCAAAGTAAAGGAGATTATGGGCAATCTAAGAGAAGTTTTATAAATGGTTATTTGATTTCTGGTCTGAAAAAAGCAAATTCAAAAGTTGATAAAATTTCTTTTGCTCCTAACAGTGAGAAGATATTTTCATTGAATGACATTTCTTACCAAGATTTTGGGTTTGTGACAGTCAGTAATTCGGGAACGCCTTTGCATATTTGGGAATATCAATGGGATGTGCCTTTCTTGCTAGAACTTGCGGGTTTTGATTCCTATGGAAATTATTTTTCAAGTCACTTACATGAAAATTTTTAATTTATATCAATTTTTTTTAAGTTTAGGTAAATTTTATGCATAAAAATGAACTTTTAAGAAAAATTATGGCGTCAATATTGCCTTTTGCAATAATATCTGGATTTATACAACCACTTGCTTTTGCAAAAGGTATGCAGTTTTCTGCAACATCCACTTTTAATGAAACAATTGAAATGGATAAGAGCGACAGTTCATTGCCACCTAGTGATGCAATAAATTTTTCTAGTTTTAAACAGAGTGTAGATCCAAGAACAGGTACTTTTTCGATAAATTATCCAATATTTGATATTAAAAGTAGTGATTTTGAATCTCCAAGTTTTCAACTATTATTAAAGTATAACAGCCTTTTTACAGGGCATAAATATTTTGATGTAGGAAAAGGCTGGAGTTGGAATATGTCACATTATGATTCTAAGTCAAATATGATTTATTTGAGTAATGGTGGTGCATATAAAGTTGATTTTTCTAAAAAAAATTTAATGAAAAATTATTTGCTAAAAGATATTTTTCTAGAATTTAATAACAATTTTATAATAATAAATTACAAAAATGGCAATAAAGAATTTATTTATAAAGAAAATGGCAATTTATTTAAGATTGAAAACTTAACAGGAAAGGCAATATATTTTGATTATAATCAAAAAGATAGATTAAATTTAATTTACTATAAAGATAGTCAAACTAATCAAAAGAAAAAAGTTATTGAAATTCAATACAATTCAGATAAATTTATTACGGTTAAAAAATTTATTGATAAAAATAAATATATTAGCAATGTTATTAAAAAGTCATTCAATGGAAATTATCTGGATTCTATTACAAATCCACAAAATCAAAGTACTAACTTTGAATATAAGGTTCCAATAAATAAAAATTATGACTCTAAATTTCTAATTAGTAGTATTAAAAGCATTACAGGAACAGAAATTAAAGTTAATTATTTAAAAGAAGGATTAGGATCTGAGAATGGTCGGTTTTTTCCAGCAGTTTCTAAAGTTGTAACGGCTTCTCTGCCAAAAAATAAATATAGCAGTGAGGTTATTCACTACTATTATAATGAAAAAAATAATTATTTAGGTAAGGGTTTTGTCGCTTCTATAGAAAAAAATGAAGACAAACTATTTTATACTCCTAATAACTACGTTTATTCTAGCATAGAAAAGAAACTTGCTCCTGATCAAAAAATATTAGAAACTGAGAGAAATTATAATCATTTTCATTTATTGCTATCAGAAAAAACAAAATTAAATGGAAGTCTTGTTTTTTTGAAAGAATATGAATACCCAGAATGGAAGAGTAAAAAATTTGAAGATCTTTCTGAAAGCTATAATTTACCAATTCAAGTTAAAGAAACATATTTTAATAATAATAAATTTAGAATTGAATTGAGTAAGTTTTCTTATGATAAATTTGGTAATCTTGTTAGACAAGAACTTCCTAACGGAATGGTAAATGAATATACTTATCTTTCTCAAGATGAAACATTTAATAAATTAACACATTTGTTAAAACAAGAAAAACAATATTCTATTTATGATGATAGAGTTAAAATAGTTGAAAATAAATATAAAAAATTAAAAAATTATATTGGGAATGATGTTCAGTTTTTAGAAGAAAAATTACATAAAGTTTCTAGAGAAAATTGTATAAATAATAATAGTTTCTGCGAATTTATTTATAAAAAAGAACAATTAATTTATGATTTTGATTTTAATAAAAAATCTTTTTTTTCTTTGCCAAATAAAGTTATTGTAACTGGCTATTCTTTAAATGGATATAATAAATCTTACCAAAATGTAATTAAATACGAAAGTAACGATAATTTTTACAAAATACAAAATAGTTATTATTCGGCTGGTGATGTTTTATTGGAAACTGAGTTTAAGTTGTATAACTCTTTTACTGGAAGCTTAGTTAAACAAAAAACAAAAAACGGTATATTAAATGAATTTGAATATGATTTATTTGGTAGGGTAAAAAACATTTATTTAACCAATGAAGATGGAAAAAAGTATTTATCTAAGAATTATTTTTATAATGTAAATAATAAAAGCGATTTTGAAGGCTATGGAACAAGCTCTAAGCTTGTGCAAAATTTAGATGGAAAAATTGAGTTTACTGTTTATGATTCTTTAGGTAGGGTTATTAATATTTATCAAAAAAATCATAAAGAAAATAAATTTTATCCTTTAAAATCTTATTTATATGGAGTAACTGGGCAAAAAGTTGAAGAAAAAACTTATAATATAGATGCTGAAAATAATTTATATTTTTTGGTTCATAATTATCAATATGATTATATGGGTCGTAAAATTTTAGAAATTCAGCCTAGTGGTGTGCAAAGCTTATCGTTCTACGATGATATTCAGCAAATAGTTACAAATATTGTTCAGTCACCCGATAAACAAATAAATTTTAAAACGGTAACCTATAATAACAAATTTAAATTACCAGTTCGAGAAGATCAATATAATGCAATAGGTAGTTTAGTGCAGCAAAAAAATTGGAGTTATGATAGTTTTGGCAATAAAATTAAATTTGTAGATGCTAATGGTAGTTCTACATTTTATGAATACAATAATTTGTTACAACTTGTTAAAATTAGTAATGCAAGAATAGTTTCTTTTATTTATTCTTACGATCCGTTATATATTGAACAGCCTGTTGCTATTTATGTAATGCAAAATGGCAAGCAAGAAAAATTATTGGCATATCAAAAATATAACGAGTTGGGGCGAAAAATAGTTGATGGGGACTCTTTTGGTAAAGAAACGAGATACATTTATGATAGTAACGGGAGTCTTGTCACAAAGGTTTTTAAGTCAGGTATTAAAACAAATTATTATTATAATAATTTAAACCTATTAGATAAAGAAGAATCTGTATCTGTGAATGGAAATAAATTAGATACTTTTTATTATAAGTATGATCCTGAAACATTACTTTTACAGTCTGAAAGCAATTCTTCTGGAAAATTAAAATATACTTATGATAAAAATGGAAACTTGTTATCAGTGACTTATCCCAATGAGCAAAGTATTTTATATTTGCATGATTTTTATGGAAAAATTATTTCTTTAACAGATATTAAGGGCTTAAAAACCACGTATCATTATAGTTCTAAAACAGGATTGCTAGAAAGCACGCAAGTTATGATTCCAGGGCAAGAAGAGCTATATGAACGTTACTTTTACGATAGTTTTGGAAGATTATCTTCAAAAATAATGCCCAATAAAATTGCAGTAAATTACGAATACAATGATAATGGTAAATTATCAAATATGAGTTATTTGTTAAATGATAATGCTTTTGTTTTAGGATATTCTTTTAAATACTATGATAACGGCAATCTTTTATCTAAGGAGAGATTTGATAATAATATTCTACAAGTTTCTTCTGAAATCTATAAATATAATGAGATTAATAATTTATCTCATTATAGTTGTGCTGGTAATTATTGTCCTAAAAGCTATAATGGAACATCCATTGTTGCAGAAAATTTTGAATTTGATGATTTAAATAACATTAAAGAAATAAAAACAACATATTTAGATGGTGGTTCTGATTTAATTAAATATAATTATTCGGAAATAAATCCAGTGCAACTTGTTTCTATTATGCAAAATAATAATGAGAGAAATTTTAAATATAATGATGACGGGCAAATGATAAAAGATGATCAAGGAAATCAATTTTTTTACAATTCTTCGCAAAAAATTGAAAAAATCAAATTTTCTCATGGTAATGAAAATTTTTACTTCTATCTTGCTAACGGATCATTATATGTAAATACGGAGAGTAACGGTAATTCTTCTTATATTTATTACCATGGTAATAAAGTTATTAACCAAACAGATAATGAAAAAGTAACGAGCTATTTTTTGGGTAATAATAATATAATTGGTCAAATTTATAATACAGATTTAAAGCCTTTATTTTATTTAACAGATCAAGCAAATAGTGTGATTAAAACTGTAGATAGTAAAAATGAAAATATTCACAATGTTGCTTATTCTTCGTATGGTGAGGTAACAAATTTAATATCCAAGCATGAAAATTATAATAACAAATTATCTTATGGGTTTAATGGAGAGCTTACTGATAGTTCATCGGGATTACAAATTTTAGGCAATGGGTACCGCGCTTACAATCCTAAATTACGCCGTTTTATTCAGTATGATGTGCATTCTCCATTTGGCAAAGGTGGAATTAATGGCTATATTTATGCAAATAATAATCCAGTCATGTTTCAAGACCCTACGGGCGAAAGCGCAACATCTGCGGCTCTGTTAGGAGTAGGAGTAACAGCTTCGATTGTGGGAATTGCTTTGTCTTTTTTTACTTTTGGAGCTTCGTTAGGATGGAGCGTTGCTGGACTCACTGCAATGGCCTCACAAGCCACCACGCAATTTGCATTAGCAACCACAGGACTTGTTACGGGTATTGCATCGGGAGCAACAGGGATTGCATCGAGTGCATACAGCTACAAAGCCACAGCGGCACAAGAGGCTGGTAATAAAAATGAGGCAAATTATTATAGTCAAACAGCTCAAAATTTAGGCTGGGCTTCTTTGGGGTTAGGAATTGCTTCTGCTGTAAGTGGTATGGGAGCTAATGTAGTTGGTGGAGCTGCCAAAATTCCAACAAATATTCCAATAACTCAAGATATTGGAGAAGTTGCTAGTGATATTATGGTGAAACAAAACCTAAATCCGTATTTTGTTAAAAACCCAGGTATACTGCCAAAACACATCTCTAATATTGCAGATGAAGTGTATGATTGGTGGTGCTTGAGTAGACGAGCGATGAGTTTTACAAAGAATTTTAGTTCTGTTTCTAAAGCAACTAGTTTGGAGACAATTACAGAGAATATATCTACTGATTATATTCCTTCTATTCTTAGAAGTGACATTCGGCCATTTTATACATTTGCTTATGATATTGCTTTAGACTAATCTTTCTTTGCCACCATAAAAGTTATGGCGCAGTTGCTTTGAATGTTCAGCATTGTTGTTACAGGATCAACAAGTGGCTCAATGCTGAGCAATAAAAATATTCCAATGGCTGGGGGAATTCCAAGTGGTGATAATACAATGCCAAACATTGTTGCGCTTAAAATTACGAGACTAGTGGTGCCTAAGTTAGTATCATTTTATGCTCTATTATTGTTATTGCAAAAGATAATGATCCACATACTAAAGAATATCTCAATAATTTCTTTTATTCCAATTCTATTTTTATCTTGTGTTAAATTTTAAACCTTCTCCAATGTGCGTTAATTCAACTAGTTACATTTTTTCATTCATTATTCCTCTAAAAAATAACATTATCAAATGATTACAAATTTATGAATTTTATAGTAAAAAAAAATTAATATAAAATTCATAAATTTGTAATTAAAATTTTTATAAAATTTTAATTTGTATTTGTTAATTATAATTTATTAGAAAAGGCAAAAAATATGAAAACTATAATCATTCAAAAAAAAATTTTTAACATGCTGATTTTATTAATAACCAAAATGTTTATTTCCTCGCAATTTGCACTAGCTAAAGATGAGAATAATATATATTTAGACTTATCAAATGAAGAAATCACAAATATAGCTGTTGAATTAACTACTAACTGTATAGAAAAAAATTCATTATATCAAATATATGGAAATGGAGAACATAATATACCGTTATTTATTAAGGTTGTAGCAAGAAATAAAAATGGGAAACCAGTCCCCATAAAAAAAGAGGACATATTAAAATTTTCAAAAATTCAAGTTGAGAGATGGGGTAAAGACGTATCGTTAATTGCTAAAAATAAAAATATTATGTTAAAAAGAAAAGATTCATCAGAGATTTCAAAAAAAATTAATGCTAAATTATATACATCAATATTAGAAATGTCAAAGTTACGCTATGGAAAAAAGAAAAAAAAGAAGACTCAATAGAAAAAAAAGAAGACTCAATAGAAAAAAAAGAAGACTCAATAGAAAAAAAAGAAGTCTCAATAGAAAAAAAAGAAATATTAAAGATTTTAAAACATATTTCATCAGTAGTTTGGGTAGAAATATCGGAAATTTTTTGGAGAGAAGAGATTTCGTTATTTGATATAAGTTGGGGACGAAGTGTTTTGTTAAGTGATGATGAAAGTTGGGAAAAAGAAGTAGTGTTAAATGATGAAACATACGACAACACTAAAGTCTACATGATAAAAAAGGATGTGGTAGATTTGTTAAGAAAAATTTCAGTTAGAATTTGTGTAAAAATATTGAGAGAAATATTGGGAGAAGATATTTTTTTAGATGATATAATTTGGGAAAAAGATGTTTTTTTAGATGGTGAAAATAATGGAAACATTTTAGTCTCCATAGGAAAAAGAGACGTGTTAAAAATTTTAAAAATTACTCGAAATAAAATATTCAAAGAAATATTGAGAGAAAGAGAGAAAAAAGATGTTTCTTTAGTTGATGAAGAAGAAGAAAAAAATAAAATCACCATAGAAAAAAATGAAATATTAAATATTTTAAAAATTATTCCAGCTGAAATTTACAAAGAAAGATGGTTAGAAGATGTTTTGGCAGGTAACGAAGAAAAAGAAAATAATAAAATCACCATAGAAGAAAATAGGCTGTTAAGTAATTTAAGAATTATTTTAAGTCAAATTTGGGTAGAAATTTTGAAAAAAATGTGGGGAGAAAATGTTTCGTTAGATGATAAAATTTGGGGAAGAGGTATTTTGTTAGATGATAAAATGAGTATAGAAGGTATTTCTTTAGATGATGAGAGTATAGTCTCCATAGATAAAAATAGTATGTTAAGGAATTTAAGATTTATTTCAGCTAGAATTTTGTCAGAAATATTATGGAAATTATGGGGAGAATTTGTTCCGTTAGATGATGTAATTTTGGGAGAAGATATTTCTCTAGATGATGAAAAAAACGAAAATAATAAAATCTCCATAGGAAAAAAGGAAATATTAAATATTTTAGAAATTATTCCAGATAAAATATTGATAGAAATATTGAGAGAAAGATGGGGACAAGAATTTTGGTTAAAGTCTGGTGAAGAAAAAAATGAAAATAATAAAATTTCTATAGGAAAAAAAGAGATATTAAAGATTTTAAAAATTATTCCAGATAAAATATTGATGGAAATATGGGCAAAAAATGCTTTTTTAAGTGAAGAAAGCTATGGGGAAGATGTCTTGTTAGGCGATGAAAAAAACGAGAACGATGAATATTCTATTATTACATCACCTAACGAATATACAAAATGTATGGGAGAATTAGAAAGTATTAAATATGAAGACGGATTTTATTTTAAATCAAAAGTCTCAGGTGAAACTGTTAATTTAGGTGCAAAGTTTTATTACCAAGACAAAGAAGGCAAGCATGAGGTTTCTACTAAAGATAATGAAAGACTAAAAATAAATTTATTATCAAATCCTCTAAGTGGAGTTTCGAGTGAAGATCTATTTGGTATTAAATTAACGGGTGAATATTATGATTCAACATCGGTATATAGTGATAATTATCGATTATTTAAAATTTTTCCATTAGTGGATAAATTTCCTACATTATCAAAAACTAAGTTGTTAAATGCAAGACTCACAAATAAATATACTGGAGATAGTTCTGGCTTTCTTAAAGTTAAATTTAATGAAAGGCAAATTAAAAATGGAGATTTCATAATGATAATAGATTATTTTAAACAAAGTAGAGGCGGGTATGGAGAGTCCAAAGTACGTTTTAAAAAAGGTTTTTTAATTTCTGGCTTTAAAAAAGCAAACTCTAAACATAAAGTTGATAAACTAACTATTGGTAAGAACAATGATAGAAATCTTTCATTAAATGATATTTCACACCAAGATTTTGGATTTATGACTTTAAGCGATTCGGCAACTTCTTCGATTTTCTGGAATTATCAAAAATATATGTCTTTCTTACTAGAGCTTTATGGCCATGATGCGTATGGAAATTATTTTGTAAGTCACGTTCAGGAAAAATTTTAATAAATATGATTTCTTTTAAAATTTAGGTAAATTTTATGAATAAAAATATAATATTAAGAAAAATTATAGCATCGATATTGTTTTTTGCAATAACTTCAGGATTTTTGCAACCGCTTGCTTTTGCAAATCCTACGCAGCGCTCTTCAAGATCAAACTTAAATAATAAGAGTGAAAGCTCGCTGCCATTTAGTGATGCTGTAAATTTTTCAAGTTTTGACCAGAGTGTCGATCCCAGAACTGGTACATTTTCGATAAATTATCCAATATTTGACATTAAAAGCCGTGATTTTGAATCTCCAAGTTTTCAATTGTTATTAAAATATAACTCCCTTTTTGCAGAACAAAAATATTTTGATGTTGGAAGAGGCTGGAGTTGGAATGTAACACATTATGATTCTAAGTCAGGTATGATTTATTTGAGTCATGGTGGGATATATAAAATTGATTTTTCAAAAAAGAATTTAATGAAAAATTATTTATTAAAAGATATTTTTCTAGAATTTAATAATAATTATATTATTGTTAATTACAAAAATGGCAATAGAGAGTTTATATATAAAAATAATGGTAATTTATTTAAAATCGAAAATTTAACTGGAAAATCATTGTATTTTGAATATAATCAATCAAATAGGCTGAACTTAATATACTATAAAAATAATATGAGCAATAAAAAACAAAATGCAATTGAAATTCAATATGTCGATGATAAATTTATAATTATCAAAAAAATTATTGAAGAAAATAAATATATTAGCACCGTTATCAAAAAGTCAAAAAATGGAAATTATCTTGAATCTATTGCAAATCCAGAAAATAAAATAACAAAATTTGAATATAAAGTTCCAGAGAATAAAAATTATAATTCAAAATTTTTAATTAGCTGTATTCAAAATTTTACAGGAACAGAAATTAAGAATCAACTATTTAAAATCTGGTTTAGGATCGGGAAAAGAGCGATTTTTTTCAGCAGTTTCTAAAGTTATAACTAATTCACTTCCAAAAAATCAGTTTAGTAACGAGGTTATCCATTATAGTTATAGTGAAAAAAATAATTACTTGGGTAAAGGATTTCGAGGTAGTGTTTCTGAAAATCAAGATAAGTTATTTTTTACTGCAAATAATTATGTTTATTCAAGCACAGAAAAAAAATTAGCTGCTGATCAAAAAATGTTAGAAACTGAGAGAACTTATAATCACTACCATTTATTATTGTCAGAAAAAACAAAACTAAATGGAAACCTTATTTTTTTAAAGGAATATGATTATCCTGAGTGGCAGAGCAAAAATTTTGATTCTCTTGATGAAAACTATAACTTGCCAGTTCAGATTAAAGCAACATACTTTAATAGAAATAACTTAAGAACTGAAGTAAGTAAATTTGCCTATGATAATTTTGGTAATCTTGTTCGACAAGAACTACCTAACGGAATAGTGAAAGAATATAGTTATCTTTCTCAAGATGAAACATTTAATAAAATGACTCATTTGTTAAAACAAGAAAAGCAATATTCTATTAATGATAACAAAGTAAAAATTATTGAAAATAAATATATAAATATTAAAAATTATAATAATAATTATATTCAATTATTAGAAGAAAAGATTTATGTAGTTTCTAGTATAAATTGCGCTAATGACGATAAAAATTGCGATTTTTTATATAGAAAAGAAAATTTTATTTATAATTTAGATTTCAATAAAAATAATTTTTTTACTTTGCCAAATAAAGTTGTTGTATCGGGTAATTCTTTAAATGGAGTCAATAAATACTATGCTAAATTGATAACGTATGAAAACAATGAGTCTTATTCTTCTATAACTACCGATTACTATTCTGGAGATAATATTCTACTTGCAATGGAGTTTAATTACTATAACCCTTTTACAGGGAATTTAGTAAAAGAAAAATCAAAAGAAGGAATAGAGAAACAATTTGAGTATGATTTATTTGGTAGAGTGACAAAAGAATATTTAATAGATGAAAAAGAGCAGAAGCATTTATTTAAAAATTATACTTATAACATTAATAATGAAGATGTTTTAGAGGGATATGGAACAAGTTCTAAGCGTGTTCAAAGTTTAGATGGAAACATTGAATTTACTGTATATGATTCTTTAGGAAGAGTGATTAGTATTTATCAAAAAAATCATGAAGAAAACAAATTTTATCTTTTGAAGTCTTATTTATATGGAGTAACCGGACAAAAAATTGAAGAAAAAAATTATAATATAGATGCCAAAAATAACTTATATTTTACTGTGAATTATTTTCAATATGATTATTTGGGTCGTGAAATTTTAAAAAAACAACCAAGCGGAATTCAAAGTTTAACACTATACGATGATGTGGAACAAACAACAACTTATCAAGTGAAGTCTAGTGATAAAACAATAAAATATGAAAAAGTAATATATAATAATAATCTTAAATTGCCTGTTCGCGAAGAGTATTATAATACAAAAGACAATTTGGTTCATCAAAAAAATTGGATTTATGATGGATTTGGAAATAAAATTAAATTTATAGATTCAAATGGTAGTGAAACATTTTATGAATACAATAATCTGTTGCAGTTAGTAAAAATTAGCAATGCAAAATTGGTTTCCTTTTTTTATTCTTATGATCCTTTGTATTTAGAAAAACCAGTCTCAATTTCTGTGATGCAAAATGGTAAAAATAAAAAATTGCTTGCATACCAGGTGTTTAATGAACTCGGGCAGAAAATAGTTGATGGGGATTCGTTTGGAAAAGAAAATAGATACACATATGATATTAAAGGCAATCTTATAACAAAATTATTAAAGTCGGGCATTAAAACTGATTATTATTATGATGGTTTAAATAACCTTATTAAAGCAGAATCTATGAATCATAATATAAAAGATGTTTCTTATTATGATTATGATCCTGCAACATTGTTATTGCAATCTGAAACAAATTCTATTGGAAAGTTAAAATACAACTACGATAAAAATGGTAATTTATTGTCCGTTATTTATCCTGATAACCGTAGTATTTCTTATTTATACGATTTTTATGGAAAAATAATTTCAATAAAAGATATTAAAGATATAGAAACAATTTACAATTATAATTATCAAACAGGCTTATTGGAGAGCGTGCAATTTTTGATTCCTGGGCAAGAAGATTTAAAAGAAGTTTATTTTTATGATAATCTTGCAAGATTATCGTTAAAAATTATGCCTAATAAAAATATGGTTCGCTATGATTACAATAACATGGGCCAATTATCAAATATGAGTTATTTAGCGAGCAATAATGATTTAATATTAGGATATTCTTTGGCCTACCATAATAATGGTAACATTTTATCGAGAGAGAGAATTGAGGGTGGTAGCAGCATAATAGTATCAAGAGAAAATTATCACTACGATGCTTTGAATAATTTATCGGAGTACCGTTGTGAAGTTAATTATTGTCCAAAAAATTCTAATGGGAAATCTATTGTTATACAAAATTTTGAATTTGATGATTTAAATAATATTAATAAAATAAAGACAACATCATTGGATCATGAAATTGATGTAATTCGTTATAATTATTCTGAAATAAATCCTGCACAAGTTGTTTCAATTATTCATAACGATAAGGAGAAAATTTTTGAATACAATGATGATGGTCAAATGATAAAAGATGATCAAGAGAATCAATTTTTTTACAATTCTTCTCAAAAAATTGAAAAAATTAGATTTTCAAATGGTAATGAAATAACATATAATTATCTTGCAAATGGATCGTTGTATTTTAATAGAAATCATGACAATAGTTATTCCTATCTCTATTATCATGGTAATAAGGTATTAAATCAGTTAGATAGTGAAAAAGTAACAAGCTATTTTTTAGGCACCAAAAATATAATTGGTCATATTGACCATGCAGAATCGGGATTAAATCCATTATTTTATTTAACCGATCAAGCTAGTAGTGTTATTAAGGTTATAGATAATAAAAATGAAAATATTCATAATTTTATTTATACTCTTTATGGTGAAGCAACAGATTTATCAACAACACAAGTAAGTTATAATAATAAATTTTCTTATGGGTTTAATGGTGAACTGTTTGATAAAACATCCGGTTTTCAAATTTTAGGCAACGGGTATAGAGCCTATAGTCCTAGATTGCAACGTTTTATTCAGTATGACGAGCATTCTCCATTTGGCAAAGGTGGTATAAATGGTTATATTTATGCAAACAATAACCCTATTATGTTTTATGATCCAACTGGAGAATATGCTGAGAGTATTTTAGCGTGCAGTGTGCTTGGTGCAGCAATTATGGGGATTGGTGGCACTATTTATGCCGCTGGCTCATTTTTTAAATGGAGTATGGCAGTAATGAAAGCCACATCACACTTAAAGCTTGGATGGGTTGGCATAGGGGGTTTAACTGGTCTCTCAGCAGGAGCAACAGGTATTGCATCGAGTGTGTATGGTTATAAATCAACGAAGGCGTCAGAGGCTGGTGATAAAAATGCAGCAGATTATTATACCAAAATGTCCCATGATTACCTCTGGAGTTCTTTTGCTTTAGGGGTTTTTAGTGCCGGAACTTTTTTTTCTCTTTCAGAGAAAGCTAGGTTGCTTGCAGAGAGATCTAGCCTTCTTTCAGAGAGAGTTAGGCAGCAGCTTTTAAGAGTCCATAATAATTCTTTTGTGGATAGTCATACTAGGGCCGCTCGAAATGTATCCGTGGGTCGAAGTGTCTCCGATGTAGTAAGACGAACCGCAGAGCAAACACTTACTATATCCGCTAGACAAAGGCCTATATCACTTAGCATAGCAAGTTCTATGTCATCTGTATCAGATGATTTATCATTTCATACACCACGTGGCATAGCAAGTTCTATGTCATCTGTATCAGATATGTCATATGTACCAGATGGTATTATATCATTTTTGGGGTGGACGTGGTATTAATAATATTCTTTCATTTTTTAGTGACCCTATTTGGAATACGAATTTAAATTTTAGCGGTTTTGGCTATTAATCTTTCTTTGCCACCATAAAAGTTATGGCGCAGTTGCTTTGAATGTTCAGCGTTGTTGTTACAGGATCAACAAGTGGCTCAATGCTGAGCAATAAAAATATTCCAATGGCTGGGGGAATTCCAAGTGGTGATAATACAATGCCAAACATTGTTGCGCTTAAAATAGCAGGACCAGCAGTGCTTGCTAAAGATGTTGCCAAACTTGTAAAAAACAGCGTTACAATTGAAGTGAAATTAATTGGAATATGATAAAGATTCATTAAAAATATTGCTATAGTTATACTGCGAATCATAATTCCTGGTTTAAAAATACTTACTCCTAGCGGCATAACAAGTTCAACATTTTTTTTATCAATTTTAAATTCATTCGTTAATGCAAGCATGGCTGCAGGCATAGCAGCAAAACTACTTGAGGTACTAAATGCAATAAGGTAAGGATTTTTTAATTTTTTTATAATTTGAATAATAGGAATTTTTTTTATTTTTGCCATTATTATTAATAATGTAACAAAAATTATGATTGTAATAACATATATTAGTGCAATCAAATCAAAAAGAGATTTTAAAGTATCTATTCCGACATTGGAAATAAAACCAGATATAAGAAAAAATATTCCAAATGGTAGAGCGTAAAGAAGAATATTTACTATTTTCATAAACGCCAAAAAAATAGCATCAAAAAAAGAAATCGCAACATTAACATTTGGGCTTTTAGTTATTCCTAAAGCAATACCAAGCATAATAGAAAATATTAAAATTGATAAATCTTTTCGTTCATAAATAGATTTTACAATATTAACTGGTAAAGTATTTTGAAAAAAATTAATAAATCCATTTTGTTGTGGTGAAATCGGGAGGTTTTTTAATATACTTTCAGATTTTCCAATACTATTATTAAGTAATTCGATAGTTTCGTTGTTTAAATTTGATCCAGGAGAAAACACCAAAGATAAGGTAACAGATAATCCTGTAGTTCCAACCATAATAGCTATAAAAATAATGGTTAGTTTTTTTAAGTAATATAAAGAATCACTACTATGAAAAATATTAAAAAATCCACAAATTAGAGCTGTCATCATAATTGGTATAACTGTAATTTGTAAAAAATCCAAATATATATCACCAATGATATTAAATTTTTTTGCTGTTTCTGGAAAAAAAACTCCAAAAATAATTGCACAAGACATAGATGAAATAATAGTCCAGTGATTTAAAAGAATTTTTTTTATATTTTTAATCATTATTTTCTCTTAAATATTTATTATTTAAATACTTTGTTTTTCCTGATTGCTTGAGCTTTTTAATATAGAGGTTAATCCATTCTGCAAGATTAGGGCTGTTCCAATTGATTGCAATGGATATTGGGTCTGTTGCATCAGTAATTATTTTTTTTCTTACATAAATATTTGCAATTTTTTTATTTTTAATAATATGATTTGCATAAATTTCATCAGCGTAAAACCCTAATATTTTTTCTTCAGTAACATCTTTTAATATTTTATCAAGAGAGTTATACTTTATAAATTCCTTAGTTTTAAAAATATTATCAAAATATAAGATGTTTTGCTGAAAGAAATCTTCATATGATGAGTTGCTAAGCACAGCAACTTTTAATTGATCATTATTAAGTTTTACTTTATTACCAATTTTTACTTCTAATATTCTATTTAATATTAAACACTGGTTTGGTGTTAAGTATGGCTCAGAAAAACGAACGTTAAGACCACGAGATAATGTTGCACTAATGGCGCTAATTGCGATGTCAGCATGTTCATCTTGAACAAGTTTTACAACATCCTGAAAAGTACCAGCGCTTCTATTGAATTCAACTTTAACGCCAAGAAATTTAGCAATATCATTTGCTAATTCTATATCATATCCTTCAAAATTTCCATGTTTGTTGTGATAAAAAAATGGAGGGTAATCCACGCTATTTATAGCGACAACTAATTTTCCTTTTTGAATTATTTTTTTTATATCAGCAGGTACTTCTGCAAATAAATTGTAATTAAAAAATAAAATAATTAAGTACAGAAAAAAAAATATTATTTTTTTTATATTAAAATTCATTAAAATATCCAATTTTTAATGTTTATTAATAATTTTATTTGATTAATTTTTTGAATATAATAAGACAATATTTTCTATAGCCAATTTTTTGAATAGCGCGTAGATAATTATTTCATCTCTTAATTTTGACAAAAGTTAATATTTTTCCCTCCTCAAGATACAAATTTGACTATATCATAAAATTAAATTGTTACTTAAATATGGGGGTTAATGTGGCAATTAAGTATACGGGGCCACAGAAAGCGGCAATTTTGCTTTTAGCTTTTGGTGAAGAAATTTCTGCTGAAATTTTTAAACACATGACCGAATTTGAAATTAAGAGAATTGGTAGCGCAATGAGCCGACTAGGAAGAGTCGATAGCGATGCCATCGATGCAGTCATGGAAGAATTTTATCAAATACTCCAGTCTAATAAAAAGTATTTTTTAGGTAGTAATGATTTTACAAAAAGACTCATTGAATCAGCCTTTAAAAGCGATCAAGCAAGTGCCTTAATTGATGAACTCTCTTTAACCTCTAACGCCAATTTAGAATCACTAGAATTGATTGACCCTAAAACATTAGCAAATTTCTTGCGATCTGAGCATCCACAAACAATGGCTCTCATTTTAGCACATTTAGATCCCAAAAAATTTGGAGAATGTTTAAAAATATTACCAGAAAGTTTACACACAGAATTAATTTTAAGGGTTGCGAGTTTAGAAAGTGTATCTCCAGAAATTATAGATGAAATTGATGACGTGTTACGAAATGAAATTCAGCGATTAGGTAATGTAACAAGTTCAAAGGTTGGAGGAATCGATCCAATAGTTGAAATGTTGAATCTTATGGATAAGGCAACAGAAGAAAATATATTGGATAGACTCGAAGAACGGGATCCTGATTTAGCAGAAAATATTAGAAAGTTGATGTTTGTCTTTGATGACCTTGTTAAAATTGATGATCGTGGAATTCAAACAGTGTTACGAGAAGTGAAACCAGAACAATTAAAACTTGCATTAAAAACCGCATCTGAAGGAGTTAAAGAATTAATTTATAAAAATATGTCGCAGAAAGCGGCGGAAAACTTAAAAGAAGAAATGGCAATAGCTGGTCCTGCTAAAATTTCTGATGTTGAACAAGCGCAATTTGCGATTGTTCAAATTGCGCGTCGGTTAAGTGATGAAGGCAAAATTGTTATTTCTGCAAGCGGTGAAAATGCTCTAGTTTAAAGAGGTTTTTGTGAACGGAAAAAGAGGTAAACTAATAAAAAAAGCCGATGAAAAAGCAATGAGCATGCTCGACGTGGAAAGATATCCATGGATGCATTTTAATGAACAAAGTATAATTTATGCAGACAATCTCAAGCGAACAGTCATTCAAGAAAAAATGCATGATCCTCAAGAAATTCGAGAAAAAATCTCGATACCTCGAGATTTTACAAATTTGCTAGGACCAAAAACAAGACCTTTGCTTCCAAGGGATATGACAGAGGATTTTAAAAAAGCACAAAGAGAACTGCTGAAGCGCCGTAGACGCAAAATGATGGATGAAGAAGAGGCAATGGCCTTAGAACTTGCAGAACTTGAGCAACATGAAATTCATAATACTCTTAGAAATAGAAGTTCGAGCAAAAAAAAACCAAATGAAAGTTTATTTAAAAAATTTATCCCAAGCACGGAATTGGAGGCAGAAACAAATACAAATCAAGCCGAAGATAATAGCCAAAATAATGAAGTGCAGGCAGCTCCTCCGCCAATGCCGCAATCAGCAAAACAAGCACCAATTATAGAAAATAACAAAGCTCCTGAACAGGTAAAAGATACCGTTCCACACACAGGTTTTCAGGAGAGTTTTGAAAAAGAACAACGCGAAGGTTTTGACCAGGGGTATCAAAAAGGCTTAGAAGAAGGAAAACAGCAGGGGCATGCAGAAGGTCGCACACTTGGTTATGAAGAAGGTGCTGCAGAAGGTTTTCGCAGTGGCGAAGAAAGAGGGATGAAGGCTGCAGAAACTAAATATGAGCGAACTTTTAAAAATATTACTGATTCAGTAAATCATATAGAAGATCTAAAATCTGTAACCTTACAAAAAGGAAAAGATTTATTTATAGAAATTACAAAGCTTTGTGCAGAAAGAATTTTAAGCGAGCAATTAAAAAGTAGTGATACAGCTTTAACAAAATTATTTGATGATGTTATTAAATCTTATGCATCTTCTAAAATGCTAAATATTAATATGAATCCAAACGATGTTCATAGAATTCAAAAACATATAGAAACACTCAGCGAAAAAGATAAGGTTCAAATTAAAGAAAATATAAATTTGGAAGAAGGTCATTTTGAAATTGAAACCGAAACTGGTGCAGCGATGTTTGATATTAAAAAAAGTATAGACAATATCGTGCAAAAACTAAAGCCAGAATTATTTGAAGAACAAAATGAAAATAATCCTGAATCAAATAATAATACAAAGAAAGCCTCTTAAAATATGTTTTCTAATCATGCGATTGCAAAAGTAAAACAAGAAAGAGAAAAAAGGTTAGTACAAGAAAGTTTTGAAAAATATGGTAAAGTGATTCAAATTGTAGGAACTGTTATTGAAGTTACTTTAGTTGATGTTCCTTTAGGGGCTCGTGTTCGTATTTTTAATCGTGAACGAAGTTTTTCAATTGAAGGTGAAGTTGTTGGATTTAGAAAAGAAAAGTCTCTAGTGGTTCCTTTTTCTGATCCTATTGGTGTGTGTGCTAATTCTTTAGTGCAGTGCGTTGAACGCGAGCAAAAAATAAGAGTTGGAGATCATTTGATTGGGAGAATTATCGATGGGTATGGTTGTCCTATGGTAGGAGAATCATTTGTGCCCAATCAAGGCGTTTTGTATTCTATCATTCGTGAACCTTTAAATCCATTAATCAGAAAACGCATTGAGACTCCCTTCGATACAGGAATTCGCTGTTTAAATGGTTTATTAACCTTCGGTGAAGGGCAACGTGTTGGAATTATGGCAGGCTCCGGAGTTGGCAAAAGTGTTTTATTAGGAATGATTTCTCGTTATTCCAATTCTGATGTCAATGTGATTACCTTAATTGGCGAAAGAGGTCGCGAAGTTCGAGAGTTTCTCGAAGAAAACCTTGGCCCAGAAGGCATGAAAAAAAGTGTGGTTGTGGTGTCAACGGGCGATCAATCTCCTCTCAGTCGTGTTCGAGCAGCCCATGTTGGCACTGCAATTGCAGAGTATTTTCGAGAGTCTGGTAAAAAAGTTTTGTTATTAATGGATTCTCTGACTCGAGTGGCAATGGCACAAAGGGAGATTGGCCTTTCTGTGGGAGAACCACCAACAACCAAAGGTTACACTCCTTCAGTGTTTTCTCTGCTTCCTAAACTCTTGGAAAGAGCTGGCAATAGCAGTTCTAAAGGATCGCTAACAGGAATTTATACTGTGTTGGTTGAAGGGGATGACTTTAATGATCCTGTTAGCGATTCTGCGCGTAGTATTTTAGATGGCCATATAAACTTATCCCGTATTCTTGCAGAACGAAACCATTTTCCTGCGATTGATATTTTATCAAGTGCGAGCCGTGTTATGGTTGATATTGTCAGTCAACAGCATTTGACTCAAGTGAGTTATTTACGCGATCTTATGGCAGAATTTCAAAAAAATGAAGATTTAATTAGTATTGGCGCATATTCTACCGGAGTCAATCCAAAATTGGATAAGGCGATTAAACTTCTCCCTAAAATTGAAGCATATTTAAAACAAGATAGAACTATAACTTGTAACTTTAATGAATCTTTAGCAGGGCTTAATGAATTGTTTATTGAGGATAATTCATGAAGTTCAAATTTAATTTGCAAAACGTATTAAATTTAAGAGAACTTGAAACGCAAGAAGCAGAGCGTCGTGTTGAGTTTGTCAAGAATGTGATTGCAGAACTAAAAAATATGATGATCAAAGAAAGAGATTGTTATTTTGAAGAACGAGAAACACTAAATATTCAGGTAAAAGAATCTAAATTTGATAATGTAAAGATCTTTGAAAAATCATTAGCAATACGTCAGGGTCGCATTATCGAGCTGCTTGATAATTTAAGAACGTGTCAAAATGATTTGGAGCTGAATCAGCAAACTTTAATTCAATCGCGCAGAAAACAAAAAATTTTAGAAAATTTAAAAGCAGTGAAAGAAAAAGAATTTTTTGCTAAAGAAAATATGAAAGAGCAAATGTTTTTGGATGAAATTGGAACTCAGAAATTTGTTCGGGCACATCAAACAAATTCAGGTGAAGAATGAGATTAAATCTATTTGCAATATTTATTAGCCTATGGTTGCCAATTTTTATTTTTGCACAAAATTTGCCAACGATTCCTAAAGGAGAGTTGACAGCATCAGAAGCAATGAGAATAAGAGATGAGTTTGAGGTGATTAAGCAAGACATTGAACAAAAACTTGTGAGGCTAGAAGAAGCAAAAAAAGCCTATGATCAAGCTAAATTAGATGTAGACGCCCAATTAAAAAAAGTTCAAGAAGAAAAAAGGTTACTTGACGAAACGCTTCAAAAAGAGAAAAAACTGAAAGAGGCGAGAGTGAAAGAAGCCGTCGAGTTCGTATCTAAAATGGAGCCGCGTAAAGTTGCCCCTGTTATGGATTCGATGGATAGAGACTTGGTGATTGCAATGTTAAGCAAATTGCCGCCACGTCAAGTGACAAAACTTTTAGAAAACTCGAGTCCAGCAAAAGCGACACAATTTTTAGAGTACTATACCCGCATCCGTTCAGGCAGAGAGTTTGAAATGCTTAGAGAGTTAGGGTTATGTTCTCCTAGCAAGGATAAAAATGAAGAAAAAACCCCATCGCCACCAAAGTAAATTTCATTCAATTTCAAATTACTTTCACACTTTCCAAGCGACAAATCGTTTTTTTGTGACAACATCGAGGGGATTGGAAGACGTTTTAAAAGAAGAACTAGAAGATATTTCAGATAGATACAATTTAAGGTCAAAAATATGGAACGGATCTGCTGGCTGCTATTTTGAAGCGGGATGGCAAGGGGCAATTGCAGCAAATTTAACATCAATGTGTGCAAGCCGAGTTTTATTGGTGTTGAGCGAAAGCGAGGTAGAAAACGTAGATGAGTTGTATCAGTATGCAACTCAAATAGATTGGACCGCAATTTTTGCTAAAAATTTGTCTTTTTCAGTGAGCGCATCTGTGCAAGATACGTTTGTCAGCAACTCAATGTTTGTTGCACTAAAAGTTAAAGATGCAATTTGTGATACTTTTCGTAGAAAATACAATGATCGTCCAAATGTTGAACCGAGTCATGCCGATGTTAAAATTTATGTTCGGCTTTTTAGAACTCAGTTGAGTATTTCTGTTGATACAACGGGAGAGCCTCTGTCAAGGCGCGGTTATCGTTTATCAACTATTGAAGCACCATTGAAAGAGTCAATTGCTGCATCTCTATTGCGAATGACGGGCTGGATGTCATTGGCTAGTAAAATATGGGAATCAAGCGATCCCGTTTACTTTGAAGATAAAGAAACCAGAATTTTAAAAAATCAAGGTATTCAAGGCAAATCAAATGCAATTTTATTGTCACCGTTTCTGATGGATCCAATGTGTGGTTCTGGAACATTTTTAATTGAAGCAGCTCTTGCTTTATTACATTGGAAACCCAACGTACACCGTGAGCATTTTGCATTTTTAAATTTATGTCCACAAAATCTGTTGGAAATTAAAAAAATTTATAATAATTTAAAAAATAAAGTGATTGCGAATGAAAAATCGATTTCTGAATTGCCATTGCGCATTAAATTATATTGTGAAAAAAATGGAATTCAATATTCTTCAGATAAGATTTCTTTGTTTTTTGGAAGTGATCTTTTAGCAGGTAATGTTGCCACAGCAATTGAGTGTGCTAAAATAGCAGGAGTCAGTAAAATTGTAACTTTTGAAAAAAAAGACGTACTCAATGCGATGCCATTTGCATCGCGTGGCCTTTTAATTGTCAATCCTCCATATGGCGAGAGACTCAAGCAGGATGACGACTTAAAACCATTGTACCAATCGCTTGGAGATTTATGGAAGCAAAAGTTTTCATTTTGGACTGCGTGGCTGTTATCAAGTAATGAAAATGCCATAAAATCTGTTGGGTTAAAGCCGACCCGAAGAATTTCTGTTTATAACGGAGCCATTGCATGTAAGTTTTTAAAATATGATCTTTACCCAAAAAACGATAAACACTCTCTGTAAGCGGTTGGATTCAAATTTCGGAATACGATTAGGAGAACCACTTTGGCAACAGACAAATACTCAGGGTACAAAGAGTTTCGTGTGATGTATATTGGAAACTCTTCGCTGATTGAGTCTTTAAAAATAGAGTTTGTCAAAGCAGGTGCAAGAAATATTTCTCCTCTTAAACCCAATTCTTTTTCAGTCTCTTCTTACTTATTTAGACGTTTAGCCTTGGCGGCAAATTCATTTCCCGGAGCAACAGTAAATTTTTATTCTGATGTGTACGAGTTAGCAAGAGAACTTCCTGTTTTTGATGCCGATTTGATTATTTTAGATGAAAGGACAATGGCTCAAGATTCTTTTGCTGATTTTTCTTTTGCCGATGAACACAACGAACCAGAAAAAAATGAAGGAAAACAACAAACTGATGTTTTGCATAATTCTCCATCCGCATTTGAATCCAGTGAACAACAAGCGGCAGTAAATTTTGAAAATTTACGTTCTGCCATTGAAAAATTTACACCGCGTGATTTTCTTTATTCTATGCGAAGAGTGGTTGTTGTTTTGCCAAAATCGGCAGGACAAACAAATCGAGAGTTTTATTTAAGTCTTGCAAATATTCGTGCTGCCATAACAGATCCTGGTAATTCTGTAGAATTATTTTTAGCAGCAACCCGTGAATTGTATAATTTTAGACAAAATCATAAGAAAACAAGCATTTGTATTTCTGGAGGTGGTTTAGAAGGCTACATCTACTCGATAGGTGTGGTAAATGCAATTGACAACTGTTTGCTAGATAAAGAGGCAGGAGATTTTGATATTTTTTGTGGTGTTTCCTCTGGAGCTATTGTTGCGAGTACTCTTGCAATCGGAGTTCATTCTGATGATCTTGTGCGTCAGATTTATCGAAAACATACCAGTTTAGAGCCTATAGGACTCAATACAGTTTTTGACCTAGCAAGTTCAGAAATTGCCAAGCGCGCGTTTGATTTTGTTCGCGCGTTTTCAACTTTTGACTCTGGTGAACTTATCAGTCGATTACAGCAATCTGTGCCAACAGGATTTTTTAAGGGAGAAAAATTAAAAAGATTTTTTGAAAAGCAAATTCAATTTTTTGGAATGACAGATAATATGGCAGCGCTAAAAAAAGAGCTCTATATCAATGTGACGGATCAAGATACTGGCGAAAATGTTGTCTTTGGTGAAGAGCCTTGGAAAGATATTAAAATTAGTCAAGCAATCCGAGCAAGCACGGCACTGCCTCCATTTTATTTGCCAGAACGCGTTAAAGGCCATTGGTTTACGGATGGACAACTAACAAGCGCATCCGACTTTAATACTGCTATTCGTAAGGGCGCCGGCTTGGTTGTTTATATTGACCCTATGGTTCCTTATACAAGTAATTTGCCTGGAGCAGTGATGAAGCGAGGCGGTTATTTTGCTATGGTACAAGCCGTAAAAAGCCTTGTACAAACCCGTTCGAGTTCACTGCTTAAGCATTCAATGGACAATTATCCAAATGTAGACTTTGTTATTTTTCGACCCACTGATGATGTGATGGAGGCGATGGCAGGAAATCCCATGAAATATCATATTCGTGCGGAGCTTGTCGATTTGGGTTATCGTTGTACCATTTCACAAATTATTTCATCGTATGATGCGATTGCACATAAGTTTGCCAAGCATGGATTTGCCCTAAAATCGAAACAAGTTATTTCTTCATTACTCAACTGACAAAAATTTAACATATCACTTTTGATAGGCAAAAATTGAATTGTTAATCCATTTGCGCGTATTCCGATATAAAATTGATTAGAAAGCATTTAATGCACAGAGGTTTTGAATATGGCAAACATTCGATTGAAAAAAACAGAATCTATTGAGCGTCAGAAAAATTATCCTAAAGATGAGCAAAATGAAGCCAAAAATGAACAATTTCCATCGCAAGCTGTAGAAGACGAACTTTCAAAAAAAAGAAAAATGATTTTAACAGGAATTACGACTGGAGTGACTGTAGCTGGAGCAACTGCTGCAGGGATCTTATTTCTTGGACCATATACTCCTTTTGGAGATAATTCTTCAGAAAAAAAGAACGTTGCTGCTGTTGCTCCAAATCTCCAAAAACCAGAGGTTGTTCCCAAAGTGGATGGCAAAGTGGCAACGCCAAATGTTGTGTCCGAAAAACCTGCTGTTGCGATTGTTGCACCAGAAGCAAAATCAAATACTGAAAATTCGAACCAAGTTCCTGCAGCGATTGTTGTTCCTTCTCCAGTAGAAAAGCCAGTCGCAGTCGAAAAGAAACAAGTGATTGCAAAAGAAAAGTCTGTGGCAAAATCGATAACGCCTCCTTCAGCACTTGTAAAACCAAATCTGCAAAAAGGACTCACAACAACCTATAATTATGATATTCAAGATGGTGGGCCAGTCATTGAAGCACCTTCGCAAAAAAAGATTGTTGTTTCTAGAGATCCTAATTTTAAAACTATTTATTTAAATGGTTTTGCTGATCAGACAGGTAAATATCGAATTTCAATTCCACCTCCAGGTGAAATTTACTGGAAAGAAGAAGGTAAATTTGCGAATAAAATTACTATTAATCCTCCTAAAGAAACAGGTATTCAGGCAAACATTCCTTCTAAATTAAATTTTAAAGATGTAATAAATTGGAGTGCTACAGGCAAAGTTTCTTTTTTTAGAGTTGAAGTGGCGAGTGACGTTGATTTTTTAAATAAAGTAAAAGTGTTTAGCACACATAAAACGTCATTTCCTGTGCAAGTCATTGGCCAAGGAAATTGGTTTGTCAGAATTGCAGCGCTCAATTTACATAGTGGAACCTGGGATTTTACGAAAGTATTTTCTTTAGAGATTGAGCCATCAGAAGTGTCGGCAAGCGCCCCAGCGGCAAGTCAGACTCAACAAGAAGAGTCAACTCCACCACCACATACTCCTCCAACAGAAGAACAACACAATCAATTGGACGAACGTCCTGTGCCGGCAAACACAGAAAGTGAAGTAGAACCTCCGAGCCTCCCTGCTGAAGCGGTTACACCAGTTGAACCAGTCAATCCAGTTGAACCTGTTACTCCGGTAAATCCTGTTAATCCCGCAGATGCCGCTGTTCCTGAGGCGTCTTCTCCTACGCCTTAAATTGAGAGAAAGTTTTTAAAAATTAACATTAAGTTTAACTTTTAAAAAGCTTCTGTCTTTTTCTGGAGTTATTTCTGTTACTCCTATTATAATTTCATCTGAGTTTGCACAAGTACTTGTTGCTTCTTTATCGTAATTAAAAGCTCCATAATTTGTAATTCTAAAATAATTATTACATTTTGAATTTTTAATTACTTGGTAATTATATTTGTTTTTTCTATTTAAAATATGAGGCAAATGATAATTTATCCATCCTTGAACAGAACCATTTTCATTTAAATTTAAAGAGACTTCAGCTGTTGTGTTGGTGTGTTCAAAATCTTTTTCTGTAACAATATTTGGATCTTTATCAAAATCATTAACGTAAATAGTAATTGCTTCTTTTGGCAAGTCTCTTTTTGTTACATTAATTTTTATTGGGTATTTTTCTTTGCTTTTAATATTTTCATCTATATAGCATAATGTATTATTGTGAAATATTTGTGCATAAACATTTTTGGGAAGTTGGGTGTTATCTATTTCAAAGTGATAATCTCTCATTATTGAAGAAACTAATTCTATATTAAAATTTAAAAATTCTCTTGATAATTCCCGATTAAGTGAATTTATATCACGCACTAATAAAAAACAATTCAATTCATTGTTTACATAAATATTTTTAGTAAAAATTCTTTCGTCGTAATTAAGAAGTTTGATAAATTTTATATGAACATCATAATTTTTATCTTGATCATCAAAAATTCTTTTATTATCTTGAGTGTTTAAAGTTGCTGATACGGGATTTTTTTCATTGCTTGCAGTTTCTGTATTTTCATAAACAATTGTTCCTCGAGAAAAATGTTTAATTTCTCCTGTTTTAGTTTGTTCTTTTATGCTCATATCGTAATTTTTTTCAGCATCAATTTGTCTTGAGTTGTCATAAACTCTATGCACACAAGTAGAATCAAATGTTGCACATGTTTGAGAATTTGAGCCTCTGAATGTTACAATTCTTTCATTCTTTCTATCTTCAATAATTCTTTTTTGAATATCAATTGATAAAGATTTAAATTTTACATTTTCTATTGAACCTTCAATGAAATAGTCATCATCTTTAAAAGTTACAGAAGTGGATAAAAATTTATTATTTACACCCTTTAAGATGCTGATAGCTTCCAAGACATCATCTTTATTTGTAAATTTTCCTTTACAAACAAAGCGACCTATAGATGAGTGAGTTGACATACTTGCTGTGAGTTCGCATTTAGTATTTTTAAGACCATTGTCATTTATTTCTTTTTCTAAATCATTAAACTCACTTTGATCAAAGAATTTTAAAGGTTTTTTTGATATATTTTTTGAATAATGATTTATATTGCTTAAATTAATTAAGTCTTTTTGTAATTTTTTTATGTGTTTTTTATATTTATTATTTTCTTTTTTGTTTTTGGCAAATTGGGTTAATATTTTTTTATATTCATCTAATTCGTTGTCCTTAACAGCTTTAATGAGTTGATTAAATAAACTTTGATTTTTATGAAATAAGTAGCTTACTAGTCCATAGCTGTGTGTATAAGAATGGTATACTGAAGAATCAATAATTTCTTGTAAGTTTGGAATCATATTAAGATTACTATGAATCATTGAATCTCTTGTTAAGCTGTTTGGAGAAAAAAAATGATTTTCATTTACACCAGCAAAAAATACTGCAAGGCCCTCTGTAAGCCACTTTGAATATTTTGATATATAAGAATTATTAAAGTTTTCTGAAAATAGGTAGCGGTAGCTTAAAAAGTGCACAAATTCGTGTAACAAGTAATCTTTAAGATATTTATCGTGATTATACATATAAATACTAGTTCTGCTATTGATATATATTCCACCATCTTCTTCATGATTTAAATCATTGAGAAAGCTTTTATATTTTAAGTATTCTTCCCGAGTTGGAAATATAAATATTTGCAGTCTTTTTGGTGTAAAACCATAAGATGGGGTTATATTTTTTAAAATAGTTTTAAATGCAGCTTCAACATTTTTCATCGAATGATATAAATTTAATGTTTCTTCACTAGAAAGAGAAGAATATATCGCAATTTGTCCGTCTTCAAAGTAATGTACGTTTTGAAAAAGCTCATCATTGGTTTTAGATTTCGCTTCACAGATATTTTGTTCATTTTTATCAATATATTCAATACAGTTACCAGGATGACTAATATTGAATGCCTCAAGGACGTTAACAGTTTCTATCCAAATTGGATTTGGTTTTTTTCTTTGTAAATCACTGAATTTAGTAGAATTTTTTAATATATATTTTAAAGTTTCAATAACTTCTTCTTTTTTAGTTGAATATCTTAAGTATTCTCCAAATAAAGAAATATAATTAGAATACGTTTTCTCGTCTTTTTGAGAGTCTAGATTTTTTAAAATATCATTTATATAATTGTATATTTTATTGAATTCTTTTTCATGGTTTTTATAAAAATCTCCCTTATAATTATAGATTTTTATAGAATTTTGGATTGGTATTATTGCATCATATAAAGAATTTTCTGAGTTTATCATTGATAAATGATTAGTTGGATTTGTAATATATTCTATTAAAGAAAGAGATTCTTTTTGTGTTTCCCAGTTATTAATAAGACTAAAAACTTCATGGGAGAGTTCTTTGAGTTCTGGTGTTCTATTTTTGTTAAATAATTTATGAGCGTAATTATATGTTATGTCATGAATTTTACTTTTTACTTGGGATTGAAGATTATGAAAGTTAGAGATTAAACCAATGTGTTGTTTATTTATTTTTATTGAAGTATTTAAGTATTTTGCATAATTGGTTAATTTTTTTTGATTTGCTTCGTTCAGGTTTTCTAACAGAAGTTTTGAAGCGTCTATAATTGATAAAATTTTCTCAGAAGTGATAATCTTTTTTTGAACTTTTTTTTCTATCAAACCAATTTTATTAAAGCATTGTGGATTGAGTTCGCTTAAAAAAGTATTAAACTCATCTCCTGATTTATTGCTAAGTTGTATTAAGCTTGCTGTGCACACAGCGAGGGAATCAGAATGGCTTTGCGTAATTTCTGCTTTTACGGTATTTGGTAAAGTTTGTGCATGAAGATTGGATAATAAACACAATGAAAAAATTGGATTTAATTTTACTATTTTTTTTAGTAAAGTAGTTTTCATAAAATGGCCTTTTCGTTTAATATAATTAAATATATGTATTTATATAAAAGTATAGATTTATTTAATATTTCCCCGTTTTTTTGAAACGGATTTCAGTTCTTCCTAAATTAATTTGTTTGTTTTTGCAATATTCTCATAATATTAAAAATTTTTTCTATATTAAATTATTGTTTATATAATTTTAAATTTTTTTTAATAATTTATTATAATATAAATATAAAATAAAAAAGTATTTTTTGCTTATTTAAAAAAAAGTCATTATTTAAAAATAAAAATATTTTTTGATTGAATTTTAATGAATTGGTAGTAAATTACTGTCACTCTGATTTTTACAGAGTGTATTTTTTGTAACAATTTTATGTGAGTCTATTCTTATGTCTATTGCCGCGGGAACTTTTGCGATTAAGAGGTTTCAAATTTTAAAACCCTCTAAAGATGTTAATATTCAATGGATTTTGCAAAAATTACAAAAGGTATTCATCTCTCCTCTTGTATTAGATGATGCAAGAGAAAGCGCAACGGGTTTTTGTCATCCTTTTTCTGGTGAGCCTAATTTTGAGAATCCTCACGCACTGATTTATGATCAAGCCTTTGTATTTGGGATGAGAATGGATAAAAAGAAAATTCCAGCAACTTACCTAAAACTACAACTTCGTGCCGCGTTTGAAGCCCTTGCAAATGATAAAATGGACGCTAATGGTGTAAACCGAAAAATTGGAAAAAAAATGAAAGAAACCATAAGAGACCGTATTATGGAAGAATTGTTAAAAAATACTCTTCCTTCTGTAAAGCTGGTTGAAGTCATTTGGTTTTTAAATTCTAATTGCATTTGGTTGACGTCTACGTCTCAAGCTGTGGTAGAAGAGTTTGAAAAGCTGTTTACTGAGGCATTTGAATTGCCTTTAATTGTTTTAAACTCTGGCACCGCATCGCTTGATTTTGAATCGTTGCTTCTTAATTTGCCGTGCGATCTCGAAGTATTTCAAAATATATCACCGATCTCTCTAACCGGAACCGCTAAACGCAAAAACAAACAAGAATTTGCGCTGCACGAAAATGCTTCCATATTTTAATTAGGATATTATAATGCCAGTCGCTAAAAAAACCGAAACGGTGTCTTTTAAGCCTTATAAAATAAAAAAATTTAAGGCTTTAGATTCTAATGCAAAGTCTTTGTCTGAAAAAGATTTTTTGGGACATTGGAGCGTTATTTATTTCTATCCCAAAGATATGACTTCTGGTTGTACGATAGAGGCCAATGATTTTGAAAAAAAATTAAAAAATTTTAATGAATTAGATTGTCATGTCTTTGGTGTGAGTAAAGATTCATGTCAGAGTCATCTTAAGTTTGCTGAAAAAGAGGATCTAACCTTTACTTTAATTTCCGACGACAAAGGCGAAATGTGTGAAGCTTTTGGTGTTTGGAAAGAAAAATCAATGTACGGCAAAAAATATATGGGAATTGAGCGCTCTACATTTTTAATAAATCCAAATGGACAGGTTGTTTACGAATGGCGCAAGGTTAAAGTGACTGAACATGTCAATCAAGTTTTAAAGATTTTTAAAAGCATTCTTTAGTTAATGTTACTTTTGTTCATTTTGTGTTACCATATTTAAAATTTAGTCCATTCTTTCTGTTAGATTGGGGTGTTCATTATGGATAACCAAAATAAAATTTTAATCAAAGAAATGGTTCAACTTGATTCTACAGATCTTGCAAAAGGATATCCAAAATGGTTTAGATTTATAGAAATAGTTGGATTAATTCTTTTTTTTCTCCTTATAACATTAATTTTTAAAAAAATTTTATTTTTATCTTTTGAGCTATGGTTTTTATTTGTTCCCGCGTTATTTTTAGGGTGGATTTTTAGCGACTTTCTGGCTGGTGTCGTCCATTGGGCTGGGGATACTTGGGGATCTGTTGATGTTCCTATCCTTGGACCAGCTCTTATTCGACCATTCCGAGAACACCATGTGGATCCCACATCGATTACGCGTCACGATTTTATAGAAACAAATGCGGCAAGCGCTCTAGCAGGAATTCCTGTTTTGAGTCTTTGTTTATTGATGAATGTGGGGCCAGAATTAAAATTGAATTCATTTCTTGTATTTTTTATTTTTTCGATGATTTTTTTTGTTTTTTTTACCAATCAAATTCATAAATGGTCGCATACTTCTAATCCAAATAAAATAATAAAATTTTTACAGAAATATCATATTTTATTAAACCCAAATCATCATAATATTCATCACACGCCACCGTTTAATAAATACTATTGCATAACTTCGGGGTGGTTAAATCCTATTTTAAATCGTATCCAATTTTTTCCTCGAATGGAAATTGTAATCACAAAATTTACAAAGGCCTTGCCAAGGAGGGAAGATCTTGGCACAACGGTAGCTGAGAGGTTATTTGAAGTATCACAGTCTTCCCCAATAAGTAAAATTCATGAGTGACTTGCAAAAAATTCAGCAACAAGTAAAAATTAAGATGATGTCGTATCTTATGGAAGGGGTCGGTAGATTTCCAACCCCTTCCTTCCCAGTTGCACAACCGCATATTGTCGATAACTTCCCTCCCACAACTCAGGTGTCTACATGTAACCGTTGTGAGCTTGCACAGTGTCGAAAGCGCGTTGTTGTAGCCACACAGTATGAGCCAAGAGATTATTTTGTGTTAGCAGATTTTCCTGATGTCAATGATGAACAGAGTTCAGAGGTCTTTTCGAGCAGTTCACCACTTTCGGCAATTGCTATTAATTTATTGAATAAGCTAAAAATTTTTTCGCAATGTCATTTTTCTTTTGCGTTAAAATGTGTTCCAGCAAAGTTGCTGCCGCTAAATGCATTAACAACATGTGCGCGCTCTAATCTTGCCCCGGAGTTGTCTCAAGTCTCTCCTAAAATGATTCTCTGTTTTGGTCAAAAAGCTTTTCGTGCGTTATCGTGCTTAGATCCTCTGTTGGTACAAGAGCCATTTGAAGAGAACACGCAGTTGCGTTTTGTGTTGCGAGATAATATGCCAATTATATTGTTTTTTCTTCCAAGTCTTCAAGATTTAAGAGATTTTCCGCAGTGGCGCAAGCAGGTCTGGGATTTACTCAGTGTTGCAATTCCTCATTCGCGTTAAAAAGTCCTCAAATTCCAAGTGCAACCTAATACTTCAGTATTGACCAATGGGGCACTCTTTAGTAATTGTTCGAAGCTAATCAATTAGCGTTTGCTTCGATCTTTTTTTTCGGACTTGGCAATTTTCGAGCAACATCCTATTGTGGGATCACATCGTAAGTAGGAACAAAAAATGACATTTTCCTCAACTATTGAAGAAGTTAACAGTACTCGTCGCAAATTTAAAATTTCTGTCCCTGCAACTTCTATCCAAGCTGCTTTTAGTGAAGTCGCCTCAGAAATTCAAAAATCAGCAGAAATCCGTGGATTTCGTAAAGGCAAAGCTCCTCAAGCGTTAATTCGTAAATTTTATCTTGGTGATATTCTTAAAAAAGCTGCAGATAAAGTGATCAATAAGGCATATACAGATGCTGCCAAAAATGTTGATTTTCAAATTGTGAGCTTTCCGCATATTGAGCCTGAAAATCAATTTGAAGAGCATAATGATTTTCAATTTTCGGCTACAGTTGATATCAATCCAAATGTTGAAATCAAAGATTACCAACAAATTCCATTAAAAATGGATAAAAAATTTGACATTATCTATGACGAAGAACTCGAAAAATTATTGAATAGCTATTCACGCGCTTTAGGCAAAACTGTCAAAGATGAGTCTGGTAGAGCTGCGGCAAAAGGTGATTTTGTAAAAGTAAGTTATTCAATTTTTCATGATGGTCAAGAAATTAAAGACAAACAAGCAACTGAGCAAACATTTGAATTAAATGGTGCAGGTTTCCCAGGTTTTGAAGACGCTATTGTAGGTTTAAAATCTAATGATTCTAAAACTTTTACAGTAACTTATCCAGAAGATTACCGTGACGCATCTTTACAAGGAAAAACAGTAGAATTTCATTTAACGTTAAACTCTGTTGAAACCCTTGAGCCTTTAGTTCTTGATGATGAGTTTGCAAAACGTTTGGGCTTTGCCACAATGGATGAAGCGCGTCAAAATATTAAAGACAATATTCAAAAAACCAACGAAAATGCAAAATCTAATGCTGCATTTGAACAAGTGATTGACTATGTGTTGGCAAAAAATTCTTTTGATGTTGCAGACAGTTTGATTGAAAGCACCATTGACAAAGCTATTGCTGAAAAAAACAGTACCCTTAGTAAGTCTGAACAACTCAATCCTAAAGACGACTCAGTGCGTTCTGAATACCAGGAATGGGCGCAAAAACAAGTCAGAGGCATCCTCGCTTTAGGTCATATCGCACGTCAAGAAGGAATTTCTGTGACTGATGACGAAATGTTAAAAGACTTGTCTTCTTTTGCGGTTGCAAACCGTATTGATCCTCGTGAGCTTGTAAAACGTGCTGGTGCGCAAATTTATGATGAGTTCCGTGGGCAAGTTATGATCCGAAAAGTCATTGCCAAAATTCTTGAAACTGCACAAATTGACTACTCTGTAGAAAATTTGGCTTCAGTGTAGCTGGTGCACTGAAGCATTTCATTGCTTCTGCCGCTAATATAAGAGAGCAAAATATTGCTCTCTTTTTAATGCCTACTCATTTTCGAGTGGATTATTTTTTTGGAGGTTTTGGTTATGAAATTGGTTTCGACTGTCGTGGCTTCACTGGTTGCTTTGGGATCTTTATCCGTATTTGCTGAAGACGCTTCTATTTCCGTTGCAGATGCTGCAACAGCAGAGGCAAAACCTGCTGCAACTGCGGCAGCAATGCCTGAACCAAAACATGAAGAAAAACAAAAGGCAGAAAATAAAAAGAAGAAAGAACACAAGTCTGCAAGTAAGAAAAAAGCAAAAAAATCTGAAGCAGCTCCTGCAGATCATTAATCTTAATCTGAAGCCTAATTTGCAAAATCCACCCTTTTTAGGGTGGATTTTATAATATTTAACGTGCCAAACTCATTGTAATAAAAACTTTTTCGCCTTCGCAATCAAGCTCTGTTTGGTAGTCATGTTTAGCGCCAATTTCTGCTACAATTTGAGATAAGGTCTCTTCTTCAATGTAAGCTTTGTTGGCTTGAATTGCATGCATCAACCCAGGGCTTTTGGCTTGAATCACCAAATTCAATTTGTCTTCAACATTAAAATCCGCAGATTTTCTGGCTTTTTGAATTAAGCTGACAAGTTCTCTTGCAATCCCTTCAAGGCGCAATTCTTCAGTGATATGCGGATCGAGTGCTGTTACGATTTCTGCATCAGAGGCAACAAGATGGGTTCCGCTAGGGCGTAGCTCAACATGCACCATTTCTGGGGTCAGGCAAAAATCTTTAAGAGTGATTGTTTCTTTACGAAGTGCTTTAAGTGAATCTTCTTGAGAAAGGTCAATTAAAAGTGATTGCAATTCTTTAATGCGATCTCCTAGAGTTTTACCGAGTACTTTAAAATTAGGTTTCACAATAATTTTAGCAAGCTCAGAAGGATTGTAAGTGATTGCAACATCCTTAACATTAAGTTCTTCACAAATTACAGACTTTAATTTTAAAATTTGATTTCCGAGTTGTTGTGATAACACACCAACAGTCAATTTTTGTAATGGTTGACGATTTTTGAGTTTATGAGTCACGCGAATGGTGCGCCCCAAATCAACAACGCGACGCGAAATCGACACATCCTGTAAAAGTTCTTTTTCTTGAGGTGTGATGTCTCGAGGTTCTGGTAATAACGATAAATGAACGCTTCCCGTTTTTTGCAGCTCTGGGGTTAAGGCAAGTTTTTCATAAAAATATTCTGCGGCAAACGGTGCAAATGGCGCAAGCAATTGAGTGGCTTGGAGTAAAACTTGGTATAACGTTGAGTAAGCGGCTTTGTCGCTTTCCCAGAAACGACGACGACTTCTACGAATATACCAGTTATTCAAATCATCAAAAAACTCAATGAGAGCAGGAACAACCTTAGCAACTTGATAGCTATTCATAAAATGATCAATGTTTTTTAAGAGTTCATTCGTTCTTAATAAAATCCATTGATCCAGTTGATTTTGGCTCTTAAGAAGTTGTGTTTCAGGATCCCATTTATCAATAGACGCATATGTTGTAAAAAAGCTGTACGCGTTCCAGAGTGGGAGCAAAATGCGTCGGGTACTTTCTTTTACGCCTTCTACACTAAAGCGCACTTCTTCAGCCATTGTGGCAGGCGATGCGAGCAGAAATAGACGCACAGAATCGGCACCAAATTCATCAAGCGTTTTCATTGGGTCTGGGTAGTTTTTCAGGCTTTTGCTCATTTTGCGACCGTCTTCTGCTAAAATCAGGCCATTGACAATAGCATTTTTAAAAGCAGGTTTTTCAAATAATAATGTTGAAAGCAGAGTGAGCGTATAAAACCAGCCTCGCGTTTGGTCGAGGCCTTCGCAAATAAAATCTGCAGGAAATAAAGATTCAAATTCTTCTGCGCGTTTAAATGGATAATGGTGCTGCGCATACGGCATAGAGCCAGATTCAAACCAACAGTCCAAGACAAATGGCACACGCTTTAAATAGGTACCAGGATGCTTTTGAGATGGGATCTCTATGTCATCAATAAATTCCATATGCAAATCGGTAATTTTTTTGTCAGTGTACTTTTGTAATTCTGCTATAGATCCTAGACAAATTTCTTCTCCGGTGTTTGTATTTTTCCAAATTGGAATCGGATTGCCCCAGTACCGCGAGCGACCGATATTCCAATCTTTTGCATTTTCGAGCCATTTGCCAAAACGGCCAGTTTTGATGTGCTCTGGCATCCAATTGATTTGCGCGTTCATTTTAAGAAGGAGATCTTTATTTTCTTGTATTTTAACAAACCAAGAAGGAACAGCGCGATACATAAGCGGCACGCCCGAACGGTAGCAGTGGGGGTAGCTATGGACAAAGGTTTCATGCTTGAACACAAAACCGCGTTTTTTGAGATCGGCAATAATTGCCTTGTCGCCCGCTTTAAAATCAAGGCCAACAATTTCTTTAAGATTTCCTTCGATAAATTTGCCGTTTGCATCTAAATGATCAAAAATTGGCAACTCATATTGTTTTGCAGCATTAAAGTCATCTTCGCCAAACGCAGGTGCAGTGTGAACGGCTCCTGTTCCTGTATCGTGAAGCACGTAATTGGTTGCATAAACCTTAAATGCTGTCGTCCCTGCTTGAGCAACCCAGTGATCAAAAAATGGCTCATAAGACGTATTGACGAGTTCTTCGCCATAAAATTCACGAATATGTTGATAAGAGCTTTCATTGGGCCAGTAAGCGCTCACACGTTCTTTAAGAATATAGTAATTTTCATTTGTAGTGAGATCATGCACTTCGACATAAGTGCCTTTGGCATCAATGGCAACGGCAAAATTTGCCGGAAGGGTCCATGGGGTTGTTGTCCATACTAGTAAATTTTTACCAGAATGTTTTCCGGTGAGTTTTGCTTTAACGGTAAGAGAGGGATCTTGGATGTCTCTGTAGTCTTGACTGGCTTCAAAGTTAGAAAGAGTGGTGCCCAGTGCCGTCGAATAACTAACAACAAATTTACCCTCATAAATAAGGCCTTTTTGCCAAAGTTTTTGAAAAGCGCTCCAAACGCTTTCCATAAACTCAGGGTCCATTGTGCGGTATTCATTGTCCATATCAACCCAACGGCCGAGTTTTTTTATGTACTGACGCCATTCTCGCGTGTAGCGCAAAACAGATTCGCGGCAGGCACGATTAAATTTTGCAATACCATATTCTTCAATATCCACTTTGCCATTTAAGCCAAGCTCTTTTTGTACTAAAAGTTCTACGGGAACTCCATGACAATCCCAGCCAAATCTTCGCTCAGTCCGGTAGCCTTTCATTGTAAAATATCTTGGAAAAGCATCTTTAATAGAACTGGGCACAAAATGGCCAAAATGAGGAAGACCTGTTGCAAAGGGGGGGCCATCATAATAGTTATACTTTTTATTTTGGGGGCGTTCTGAAATGCTGCGTTGGAAAGTATTTTCTTTATCCCATTTATTAAGGACTTCTCGTTCGACCGCGGGAAAATCTATCCCTTTGGCGGGTTTTTCGACTTGCATAGAAAGCTCCTAAAGACTTTGTTAAAATTGGAACCGAAAAAATCGGTATTCTAGTGGGTATACCAAAATTTTTGTTTCATTGCATAGAGTTTTAGCTGGAAAATCGTAAAGAATAGTGTATGTGTACTCCTCACGAATTTAAGAAGTTTAGATTTTTTTAGTTTTATGAGTGAGGAATGCGTGAAAAAAAGTCTATTCAAAGAGTCCTTATGGGTTCTGAGTTTTATTCTGTTTTTTGGAATATTATATGCTTTTGTGCTGGGTGTTTATTTAATTCCAAGTCCATCTATGATGCCTTCTATTGTTCCTGGAGATAGGGTTGTTTTAAATAAGCTTTCTTACGGTATTCGGTTTCCTTTACAAGAAAAACCTTTGTTAACCTGGAACAGCCCTTTGCGTGGTGATATTGTTTTTTTTGCATCGCCAAATGGGCAAGGCACTTACATTAAAAGAATTATTGGTCTTCCTGGAGATGTGATTCGTTTTAAGCAAGGAGTGATTTCGGTTAATGGTTTGATTCTGCAACAGCGTTGCCTAAAAGAGAGCAATGAAGGAGCGTGTTTGGGCAATATTTTGATAGAAGAAAATAGAGATTTACATTTGCCCTCTCATCCTATACTGATATCCGAGGAAAAGGGAGCGACTTTTTTTGAGTACAAAAAGTTTATTGTTCCTCCTGGAAAGTTTTTTGTCCTTGGAGACAATCGAGACCAATCTGTTGACAGCCGTGTTTTTGGTTTTGTAGAAGAGTCCCGTTTGTATGGGAAAGCGGCTTTCGTTTTATTCTCTACTGAGGGTGACTCTCGTTTTTTTCCGGAATTTCGCACAGATCGCTTTTTTAAAAGCATTTAGTTTGTGCATTGTTTAAGTTTTTTTAATGATTTTGATTTGTTACAAGAAAGGCATAGGCGTAAAAAAAACATGCAAAGATTTTCAATAAGAGCTTCACTTATGAAAATAAAAAACATATAGTGCGCCTGTGTTTTGAACATTTTATGGAGGTACTTAGTACATATGTCTCGTTACACTGGCCCACGCATGCGCATTGCTCGTCGCCTCGGAACTTTGCCAGGGCTTACAAATAAAGAAATTAAAAGAAAGTCTCGTCCTGGACAACACGGCGCAGCACCACAAAAAAAATCAGAATTTGCTCTTGCCCTTGAGGAAAAGCAAAAAATCCGTTTTAATTATGGTCTTACCGAAAAACAAATGCAACGCTATATAAAAGCAGCTCGTAAGGCAAAAACCCTTACAGGCGAAGCACTTCTTCGTATTTGCGAAATGCGTTTAGACAGCATTGTCTTCCGTCTTGGATTTGCACCTACAATCCCTGCTGCGCGTCAGCTTGTCCGTCATGGACACGTTCATGTTAACGGCCGTCGTGTCAATATGCCAGGTTATCAGTGTAAACCAGGAGAAGTGATTGTACCAACTAACAAAGAAGCCACATTAAATCTGGTTAAGAACAATATTGTTCACCGTTCTAATGCGCAGCCTCCTGCGTTTTTAAGCCTTAGTGCAGACAAGCTTCAAGCTTCTGTAGTGAGTACATGTTCTCGTGAAGAGGTTCTTCTTAGTGTGAATGAACGTCTTGTCGTTGAATATTACGCGCAACGCGGCTAAAGAATAGATCAGTCTTTTTCTTAAAGATTAAAGAACCTCTCGCTTTGTTACGAAGTTAAAACGTAACCTCCATTTAAAAATGGGAAAAAAGCGAGAGGTCTTTTTTTGTCTGAAATCATCCTAACTAAAAAATTTCAAGGTCGTAATTATACTTACGAAGAGCTGATTTTAAGCAAAAATCCCGAAGAAGCGCATTTTCAAATGCAAAATTTAGCAGGCAAATTTAAACTTCATCATTTAACAGTTGAAGATTGCTTGCACCGCAATCAAAGAGCTAAAGTTGAATCGTTTAGTCATTACCAATTTATTGTCTGGTATTACTTTCACCCATATTTATCTGCTCCAATTGAGTTACATATTGTCATTGGCAATGATTTTCTTTTGCTGATTGCAAATGAAGTGCCAACGCAAATATTTGCAAGCTGGAAAATGGTGTGCTTTCAAAAAGGTCAAAGTATTATTTTAAATGATGCAATTTGTCAGCTGTTTAATTCGTTGGTAGACCATATAGAACTTTATGTACAGGCTTTAAAACATATTCTTCAATTATTAGAGAAAAAGATTATTTCTAAGCAAATCAATCCTAAAAACATGTTGAGAATTAAGTTTCTTGTTTTAGAAGCAGAACAGACAATCTGTCCAGTGGCTAGTGTGTTTCATCATTTAGAAAAACATGAGTTTAATGTTGAACAAAAATTTCAAATACGAAATATTGAAGATCATAGCACTAAAGTTGTGCAAAATATCAATTATTTAAGGTTACAGGCAATTGCTTTGATGGATGTGTATTATGGTTCATCTGGCGCGAGATTTAATCAAGAAATGCGTAAATTAACATTGATTAATGCATTTATGTTGCCAATGAGTGTGTTAACAGGAGTTTTTGGCATGAACTTTACAAGTATGCCATTTCAAGATTTTTGGTTTATGATATTTGGTTTAATTTTAATATTTGCCACGCCATTGCTAATACTTTTATTTATTGTTTATAATAAATATCACAAAGAAAAAATTATTAAAAAAAGAAAATTGTATGATAAAAAAATTCAGCAGCATTACCCATTTTTAACGCGAAAATTTGAGAACTCAAAACATTTTCATGTGTTTGATGAAAGTTTAAAAGAAGACGAAGTCAAATAGTTATTCACAGCTTGCAAATAATATCTATTTCCAAGCTGCAAGGGCTGTATTGAGCATAAGCATAGCAATGGTCATGGGGCCAACGCCACCAGGTACAGGACTTAACGCACTTGCTTTGTGCTTTGCATCAGAAGCCACATCACCACATAATTTTCCATCCGCCTTTTTATGAATTCCCACATCAATCACCACAGCATTCTGTTTGATAAAGCTTTGTGTAACCAATTCTGGTTGTCCTGCAGCAGCAATCAAGATGTCTGCACTTTGGCAAATGTCTTTTAAATTTTTTGTTTTAGAGTGCGTGATGGTGACTGTTGCGTCAGAATTTAATAGCAGCATTGCAGTTGGTTTTCCAACAATGTTGCTACGTCCAATGATGACGGCATGCTTGCTAGAAATTTCAATTCCATACGCCGAAAGCATTGTCAGAATGCCAAGTGGTGTGCAGGCAAGTGGCACATTCAATTCACCAAGAGTGAGAGAGCCAATATTGGTAGCTAAAAATCCATCGACATCTTTTTCGGGTTTAATATATTTTAAAATATTATTAGAATTTAGTTGATTTGGTAAAGGAAGTTGTACAAGAATACCATGAATGGATTGATCATCATTCAGCTCATGAATGAGTTGAATGAGTTTTTTTTCACTCACTTCAGAACTTGAAAAAAGGTGGCGTTTGGATTGAAAACCTGCTTCAGCAAAAACTTTTATTTTGTGATTGACATAAACATGAGAAGCAGGGTCTTCTCCAACTAAAACCACTGCCAAACAAGGAGTGATTTTACCTTTGCAAAGCTTTTGCGCTTGTTCTACAAAATTTGCGCTTAGTCTTTTTCCGTTCAAAATTTTACAATGAGTTGTAGGAAAGAATTCTTGCTCACTTGCAAGATTTGGAATTGTAAACCCCGCTTGCAAAGCTCTGTTAAAAAATGTCATCAGCATCACCCCCTTAATAAAAAACCCCTTGATAAATCAAGGGGTTGTAGGATAATCGGTTTAACCAATAATTTCTAAGGAACTTTTTCTTACTAAATAGGGATATTCACTAAAAAAGTCTTTCACTTTTTGAATAATTTGGTCGCTTTCTTCTTGATTGATAATGCCTGCCGCAACATTTCGATTCAATTGCAATGCATAGCCGTTGATAATGTCTTCATCACGGTAATTCATGATTCTCAGAATTTCGCCAACGTCTTCGCCTTTGACCACTTCAACTGCATTGATATCACCCGTTTCGCTCACGCGCACAATCAACTCATTCACAGCCCCAAAGAGATTGTGGTTGTTACCTAAAGCCTCTTGATATGCTCCCACAAGGAAGAATCCTATGTAATAAGGTTCGTTAGACTTAGGAATATGCAACGCTAAAGAATGCTTGATATCACGTTTGTCGACAAACTTATCCAAACAGCCATCGCTATCGCAGGTCAGATCCATGATCACGCCGTGATGCTCGGTTTTTTCGTTGAGTCTTGTAATTGGCATAACAGGAAAAAGCTGATCAATGCCTAATGAATCTGGAATAGACTGAAACATCGAAAAGTTTGCCATATATTTGCCAAACTGGTTTTTTTCGAGTTCATCAAATTCTTCAAGCTGCATTCCTGAGTTGCGATAAAACGTTAATGCTTTGTTACAGAGAGCGTAATAAATCACTTCGGCTTTAGCGCGTTCTTCAATTTCTAAGTAACCCAGGTTAAATAATGTAAAAAGTTCATCACGATATTGCAGCGCATCATGAAAATACTCAACAAAATTTTTGCCATTCATGTATGCAACAGAATTCATCATATCAGCAAGAAGTCTATGGTCTGTTGGCGAAATTTTCCAGTCTTCAAGGTCTCCACCCGTTTTTTCAACTTCGCGGACATCGGTAATTAGCACTGCATGATAAGCAGCTACGGCGCGACCACTCTCGCTGACAATGTGAGGGGCTTTGCAATTTTCTGATTTGCAGACGTCTTGAATGATGTAAATCACGTCATTGGCAAACTCTTGCATTGTGTAGTTGTGGCTAACATAAAAACTTGTTTTACTGCCATCATAATCCACTCCAATCCCGCCGCCAATGTTTAAATAACGCAGATTGAAACCTGATTTTAAAATCTTTGCATAAACGCGTGCCGCCTCTTTCATTGCGACTTTAACACGCTTTATTTCTGTAATTTGCGAACCAATATGATAATGAATCATGGCAAGCTGTTCTTTAAAGCCCGCTTCTTCAAGCAGGTAAAGTGCTTCCATCATTTCAACGCTATTTAAACCAAATTTACTGCCTATGCCTCCAGATTTTTCCCACATTCCAGAGCCCTTAGCGTAAAGCTTTGCTCTTAAGCCAATGTTAACGCAGTAGCCAACCTCTTTAGCGTACTTAATAATGTATTTGAGCTCATCAGTGCCTTCGATAACAAGCACTACGTTTTTACCCATTTTTTTTGCATCAAACGCAAGCTCAATAAAGCGAGAGTCTTTAAAACCATTGCAAACAAAAAGGGCTTCGGGATGCAGATCGTAAGACAAAGCAGCAAATAATTCTGTTTTTGTCCCAACTTCTAGGCCATAAACATGTTTTTTTCCACTATTAACCAAATCATCAATAAATTCTTTACGTTGGTTAACTTTAAAAGGAAAGACAGCTCTGAGGTCACCCTCATATTTAAATTCTTCCATGGCACTACGAAACGCATTTTGTAAACGCGTTAGCTGTGTATCAAGTATTTGCGGAAAACGAAGAATTAAAGGTGTTTTCACTTTTTTGTCAGCTGCTATTTCAAGGATTTTTGAAATATCAATTGAAACGCGTTCATCTCCAAAGGGTTGAACTTGAACTGTTCCTTTGTTGGAGATACCAAAGTAACCAGAACTCCAATCATCTATACCATATAGGTCACGAGATTCTTGAATGACGTTTTTTATCATCGTCACACTCCATACAAAAAAAAGGAGTTAAAAAGAATTTCCGCAAATATTTGCGGGAGAGGAAAACCCGCTTTTCACATATAATAGATGTACGCCATGTCAAGATTTTTCTGAAAAATAATTAAGCTTGTAAAGTAAGGTGCCTTAAAATGATATATTTTTAAGTCAGGATTATCTATAAGCCAAAATAAATTCAATAGAAAAAGGAGCGACATGGGGTTTTGGAACAATCAACGCTACGAAGATGTTGAAAGAGCGTCAACTGGTGACCCTATTCGCGGTCTTCCAGCGCAAAATTTTCCTTGGTTGCTAGGGTATTCTGTTTTTCTTGATGAGGCAAAGGATCCGTGGCGTTATGAGTATTCGTGTACAGGTATTGTTCCAGAAAAGAATAATCAAAAGGTAAAGGTTTTTTTAGCACTTAAAGCAGAGACCCAGGTTTCAAAAGATAACCTCAAAAAAATGGGGATCTCGAGCGAAAGACTGGAGGCCATGCATGTGTTTTCGTGGAACCAGCTTGAAGAAAAATATACTTATGAACTTATCTGCAGCTTTGATAAAATTGAAGAGAAAGCAAAGATTATCTGTGAAAAATGGATTACATTTATTAAAAAAAAGTATACCGTTGATCTTAAATATCAAAGCTTAATTTCCAAAATTAAAGCAAGTAAAATTTCTGGATTTTCGGAGTAAAGATTTTAACTCACTTCGCTTTAGAAGATAGCTTTTCGCGAGAAATAATTAACCCATGTGAAATATCATAAGGAGACAACCCCACTGTGACTTTGTCACCAATAATCACACTAATTTGATTTTTGCGCATGCGACCAGATACTTTTGCCGAAATTGTGAGGCCGTTATTTAAGTTCACTGTATATTTCCCTCCAGCAAAAATATTTGTAACAATTCCCTCTACATTTAATAAATCGTCTCGACTCATTGCTCTCCTTTCTTGGTATTTAAGACTTTTGAAAATAACTAAAATAAAAAACTTTAAATATCTGACCTAATATTAAACTTAGATTTAGGGTTAAGACTAGTTATCAAATTCAATAATTGTGACACCGTCACCACCTTCTCCGTGGCGACCGTTGCGGAAACGAAGCTTATAACTGGTAGTTTCTAAATATTTTCTAACCGCTTCTTTTACTTTACCAAGACCATGGCCATGAATCACAACAACATTTTGTACCAACATGCGATTCATTTTATCAAGTTCTAAGTCAAGTTTATCAAGGGCGTCATCAACTGTTTTGCCTCTGAGATCGATAGAATTACCAGAATGAGGTAAAACTGGAGCAATATCCGCATCAACAGAATTTGGTTTTGCACTTTTATAAAGCGTTTGTTTTTTGGATGATAAGGTTTTTTTGTTATAATTTAACGGATTATTTGCTTGAGGGGCATTAGAAAGAGTCAGATCATAATGTGGTACTTTAACCTTAATCATTCCAAATTGGCATTCAACAATACCTTTAGAATCTGCAGGTTTTAATACAGTTCCATTTTCTTTAAACTTTTGTGAGCGGACTTTCATACCTGCTTGCCAAAATTCAGCATCATGTTTTTGTTGTCGTGCTTCTTCGATTATTTTTTTTGAAGACTGTTTTTGCTCGGCGTTGGTTTTGTCTTGCTCATGCAGAAGGTGATCAATGTCTTTGTGAAGCGAATCTTCAATGGTATCATAAGAGTTTTTTAATATTTGCAAACTGAGTTTTGCTTCGTCTAATAATGCTCTACTTGAGTGATGCTTTGGAGCTCTAAATTTTTCTGCTTTTTCGTCTAAACTAAACGTTTGAGAATTTTGTGATGTTGAAGATTTTTTTATGAGTTTTAATTTAGACAGGTCTTCAAAGCTAGTCAGCTTTTTGGGTTTTGCATTATTTTTATCAGATAAAGTTGCTGGAATTTCTTGTTGTTTTTCGTCGTAATCTTTAGGAGCTGAGTGTTGTGCTGTTTGGTGAGTGTCAAACGCGGCATTTGGCAAAGCCGCCTCAAACTCTCTTTGCATGGTGTCTTTTAATTTTTCAAACTGTCTTTCGCGGATTTCAAGGCGATTTTCAAATGCATTTAAGCGCTTTTGTAATTTAGTTCGATAATTGTTGACCAAACTTTTTTTATGCTCAATAAATTCTTGTCTCTCCTTTTGTAAAGAATAAAATTCTTTTTCTAGTTTTTTTGTTAAGTCTTCTTGTTCATGAAGTTCTTTTTTAATGGCGATATTTTTAAGTTGTAATTCTTTTAAAATATTTTCCATTCGTTGCGCTTCGGATCCATAATATTTTCTGGCGTTTTGAATGATGGCATTATCCAATCCCATGCGGATTGCAAGCTCAATGGCGTAACTTTGGCCAGGAATGCCGTTTAATAGCTTGTAGGTTGGTTGTAATGCACTGGGTTCAAACTCCATGCTGCCGTTACAAAATCGTGCGTCATTGTCTGCTAGAGTTTTTAAATTAGAAAAATGAGTTGTGATGATGACAGTCGCATTTTTGGTGCAAAAAAACTCTAATGTAGAGCGCGCCATGGCAACACCCACGGCTGGATCGGTACCAACAAAACCTTCGTCAAGTAAAATTAGGGTTTTGTCATTTGCGCTTTCTGCAATGCGTTTGATTTGAGCAAGATGTCCAGAAAAGGTTGACAAGTCATCTTCGCGACTTTGACGATCGCCAAGTTCAACAAAAATGTTTTCATAATCGATGATTTCTGCTTTTTCGCAGGCAACAAAAAGACCTGCTTTGGCCATAAGAACGGTAATCCCTATAGTCTTCATGGCAACGGTTTTGCCACCTGCATTAGGGCCGCTTAATACCCAAACCAAGGGTGAATTTTGTCCATCGTGTTGCGGTTCTAAATAGAGATCATTTGCAACACATTTTTTGTTTTCAAGGAGAAAGAGAGGGTGTCTTGCTTGGGTCAAACGAAATCGCGGTGATAATGTTGATTGCTCTAAAAAAGTTGGTTCAACACCATGCAGTAAAGACGCAAGTTTTGTTTGCGCGTACAATTTGTCAAACTCAGTTAATGTCTCAATATTTTTAAGAATGACTTCGAAATGTTGATAACATTCTTTAGAAAGTTGTAAAATAATACGATTCTCTTCGATTTCGATGTCAGTTTGTGCTTTTTCGAGTTGTGCGTGTTGTAGTGACAAGGCATGCGGCTCAATAAAAACTGTTGAACCACTTTGGCTGACTCCTCGTGGGATTCCTTCTACTGCAGATTTGCGATCGGTACGCACCGGTAACACGTAGCGTCCGTCGCGGAGCATCCACACATTATCTTGCAATGAGGTTTTGATGTCTTGTTTTTTTAAAATAGTTTCTAATTGTTCGACTATTTTTCGTTTGGCGTGCTCATAGCGACTTCTTGCAGATTCGAGCTCTGGAGATGCGCTTGATAAAATGCTGCCTGCTGCATCAATGCTGCGTTTTAAAGTTGCAGACAATGCAGGCAGTGGATGCAATTGTTCTGCAAGAGCACATAAGCTTGCATACTTACCTGATTTTGCTTTTTCGCCTTTAAAGAAATGTTGAATAACTTCTGCAAGCTTTAATGAAATAGAAATATGAAATAAAGCAAGCGGAGAAAGCACAGCACCTTTTGGCAATAAATTTTTAAATAATTCAGCGTCAAATGGTTCGAGCGAAAGGGATTGCCCCATTGTGTGCAGCTCAAGCATTTCTCTGGTGGCTTTAAAGTAAAAATTTCTTTCTTCTTTGCTGATCCAGGGGGTTAGTTGCAATAATGCCATTTTACTGTGAGGAAAAATTGCAAAATGAGCGAGATAATGAGTGATTTTTTGCCACTCAAGTCGAAGGAGAGTGTCATTGTAAAGAAAAAATTCTTTACTGTTGTCAATATTGTTTTCATGTTCCATAAGAATCAAACGCCTGTAAGGTTTGGTTTTCAAGCTTTGCGGGTTGATGTATAAACGTATTGTGGGCAAACATCAATAGGAGTAAGCACTTGGCTCGCATAAAAAACTTTTTTGACCAAAATGATAGACGTAACAACTATAAAAAAATTGAAAAAATTAAAAAAGAAAAACGTACAGAACGTGTTAGAATTGTAGATGATTGGATTATCAATTCTAATAATCCAAAAGAAAAATTAGATGTTTTACTAACAGATCTTTATCAAAAAGGCTATCGTCGTGGTAGAGTGATTGAAGTGCAAAAGCGCAATATTTTTATTGCCGAAGAAGACAAAAACGGCAATCCAATTACAGAAAATTTATGGCTCTGTTCTGTTGCCAAAAGACATTTTCAGCGGGCACATAAAGAAAGAAATTTAGTTGTTGTAGGCGATCGCATTTTGTTTGAACCCAATGCCGAATTGCAATTTGATGCTGATGGGCAGCCTCTCAACACCGATTTGCCGCGTGGTGTTGTGCAACATGCATTTGCAAGAACAAGTAAAATTACAAGAAAAGATCCCATGCACCCCGCATGGGAACACGTTATGCTTGCAAATATCGATCTTATCGCCATTGTGGCATCTGTCTTGCATCCCGAAGTGCGCTGGGGGTTAATTGATCGTTTTTTAGTTCAGGCAGAAATTGAGCATCTTCCTGCTGTGATTGTTTTAAATAAAATTGATTTATTAGAAGATGTTAAAATTGCGAGTCCAGAATTTATTGCAGCGTATAAACATCGTGTCGAAATATATCGTAAAATTGGATACGAAGTAATTGAGATTTGTGCATTAAAGCCTAAAAAAACGTCTGAAAATATTAAAAAATTGCGTAAGTTATTTAAAGGAAAATTAGTTGGTTTTGCTGGGCATTCTGGAGTTGGAAAAAGCAGTATTTTAAATTTAATGAAACCAGAATTTGAGCAAATTGTTGATGAAAATCCTGATATTTTTTATAAAGGAAGACATACAACAACATACAATAGTTTATTGCAACTTGATATTGGTGCTTATGCAATTGATACACCTGGTATTCGATCGTTTAATATTCAAAACTACGACCCAATTACCTTAAGCTATTGTTTTCCAGAATTTCGACCTTTTAAATGTAGGTACACAGAATGCGCGCATGATAAAGAACCGCAATGCGCAATAAAAAATGCCTTAGAAAAAGGGGAAATTTCTCATGAACGTTACAGAAGTTATCTTGGTATATTAAAAGGATTAAGCTTTAGGGAAGGAGAGGGTGATAGTTCTGATGCAACAATGATTGCAGATCTAAAAGCCCGTCAGCAAAAACGGGATGAAGAACTGGCGCAAAGCGAAGTGGAACACTCCCCAAAAGACAATGAGAATGAGAGGTAATCCTTATGCTCACAATCAATGATCTCAATTCTACAAACCAATCATCTATTGCAATTATTGGTGGAGGAATGTCTGGGTTATTGTTGGCTCTTCGTTTATCGCGCGATCCCAATTTGTGTGCAAAAGGAATTACAATATTTGAAAAACAACCTCATCTTGGTGGTCGATTCTTTTTTTCTTCATATCACCAGCCTTTAGAAAACACTGTGACTCAACTTAATGACAAACAATTTAAACTCAGTGAACCAGGGTTTGAATGGCTTGAAGGCAATTCGTTAGAAATTATGTATCGGCATTTTGAATCACATTTGTCTGAGCTTGAAAAAAATGAGATTGAGCTTTTTTTTCAAGACACTCAAGACAAAGTTATTTCTCAAAAAAAACAATGTTTTTTTGTAAAAAAGGAAATTGTTTCTGATACTGAGTTATTTGCAGGATCCTCAGAAATTTTTACCAAAAAAGAAGCAGAAATTTTTAAGTCATTTATTTTTGATGATTTTAATAATGTACAAATTGATAAAAATTTTTTAAATATTAATTTTGAAAAATCAGAGTTTTGGGTTTCATTAACCAAATCAACTAAAGAAGCATTAACTCCAATTTTTGCAACAATCGTTGGCCAAATTGGGAAAAAGCATCATTTATTCATATTCATAAATTGTTTAAAGATTTTTTTAATTCATTAAACTTTCAAGTTCCGACCTGTTTTTTTAGAGAACATTATTTTGAGTGTATAGTTGAAAGTATTCTTAAAAAGCGAGGCGTTGTTCTTCGCACGAATTGTGAAGTCATGCGGCTTCATCATCATACAAACTCTAAATTTGATTTGTTACTGTCTGACAATATAAATCCTGCACAAAAAACGTTTACATGCCAAAAACTGATTTTTGCAATTCCTTTAGTCAAATGTTTAAGCTTATTATCGAAAGAACATTTTTCTCCTAGCCAATCACGCTTTGTTTCCAAAGTTAAACCTGTGTCATTAATATTTTCAGAAATCACCGATTTTTTAAAATTTAAATGTGAGCATTGGCCAGAAAACGTATCACTCGGGGATCGGTTTATTTTTCCTGTAGAAAAAGTGATGGGATTTTTAACGCACGATGGACGCATGATTTTTTCAATAAAATTAGACTATGAAGACTCTTTGCAAGCTCCTGCAGTGCGTGATGCCGTTGCCCGTTTGCGTCGTGCTGCAACAAGAATTCTAAAACCAGAATTTAGTGAAGACTTAAAAAAAGGGGCGCGTATTCCAGAAAATAAAATTTCAGAAAAAATTATTTTATTGCCGGTCGCATATACAATGACCTGTGATACCGCTGCAAATATAGAAGTCAAAGAAACAAAAATGGGAATAGAGGGATTGTACTGTTGTGGTGATAGTTTTCCAGGTTTTGCCAATGAGCCTTGGAAAATGATCATTAACAGTGTGTATGATGTTGCAGCACAATTAAGTCAAAAATAAGCTACTAATTGATAAAAAACTCTACCGTAGTCACAACACGAACTTTTTTTAAAATACTTCCATTATCGTAGTCGTTATTTTCTGATGAGGCAGGGCTAATGGTAAAAAGCCCTTGAGTGGCTTTTTTGATAGAGCCAACATGGCTATTTGAGTTTTTTGCAAAAGTGTTTGCCGCTTCTCTTGCATTCTCGGTGGCTCTAGCAAGCATGTCTGGTTTGATTGTATTGAGATCGGTAAATAGATACTTAACATGATTTGTGTTTAAAACGATCCCAGATTCAATCACCGCGCCTGTTTTTTGTACTACCGTATTGACTTTGTCAACTTTATTGGTTTTGAGATTAATTCCAGAATTAGCTGTAAATCGCGCAGAGGGACGCTCTGTGCTATAGGCGTTGGCCTTGGCATCATTAATAGAAATAGATTGTTTTTCTATTTCTTCTTCCGTAAAGCCATTCTCTTTTAAAAATTCGATAATTTTATTTTGTGCAAAACTAATTTGTGGATAAAGTTTTTTGAGATCGTCTCCAACAACAGTAAAATTAAGTTCCCAGTTTGCGACATTTGCTTTTACTATTTTTTCGTCTAAACCTTTGACTTCTACAAAACGTCCAAAATTTCTATAATTTTCAATAGAGTTTCGCAGTATATAACTTGAACTAACAATGCCTAAGCTTAAAATAAGTGATGGTATAAAATATGACATTACAGCTATTCCTATTATTAATATGGTGGGTACAAAATATTAGTTTTATGAGCCTCCACATTAGAAATAAGCAGTAGAGGCATAATAGAAAAAATTAAAGAGAAAGTGAGTTTCTTTTTTCGCGAACTTGGCGTGATCTTTCTTGTCTAATTTGAAGTGCACGCATGTTGTTTTCCCGCATTACGTTTTCACGTTGGAGTTCTTTATTATTATAGTTATCAAAGCAGTGAGGACAAAATTCATTTTCTTTATACAGTTTGCTTTGTAAATCTTCCTGAGAAAGAGGTTTCCAGCATGAATAACAAATTTCGTATTGAGTTTCATGCAGATTTTTATCAACTGCCACGCGGTAATCAAATACAAAACAATCACCATCGTAGTGGTTATCTTGGTTTGGTGCATTATTCATAGTTTCTTCAAAATATTTTAAGATTCCACCCTGAATTTGATAGACATCTTTAAAACCTTCTTGTTTCATAAATGCCGTTGCTTTTTCACAGCGAATACCGCCTGTGCAAAACGTGATAACCTTTTTGTTTTTATACTCTGCAAAGTTGTCTTTGATCCATTGTGGAAAATCTCTAAATTTTTTGAGTTTTGGATCAATTGCATTACGAAAGGTGCCAAGTTCAACTTCATAATCGTTTCTGGTGTCAAGAATGACCAAATCTTCGCCTTCATCAAGCCACTTTTTTAATTCGAGGGCTTTGACATAGTTTCCTGTAAAACGCGCAGGATCAATAGAAGGAAGTCCCATTGGAATAATTTCATTTTTAACTTTAACAAGCATTCTTCTAAAAGGAATGTGGTCGCTCACGCTTTTCTTAAACTCAACATCAGAAAAAAGCTCATGATTGTGCATAAATTCAATAAATTTATCGATGTTTTCGTCTTTACCAACCAAGCAAGAGTTGATTCCCTCGTGTGCTAAGATAATTGTACCTTTAATTGATAAAGAATTGCATAGATTTAGCAACACATCTCGTAAGCTTTGTGGGTCTGCAATATCGACAAACTTATAATAAGCAATGTTGCTATAATTGTGTTGTGTTTTCGTAAAAGTGGTTTCCATATGTAATTTCGCCTTGTAAAGTATTGAAATTATTTATATTTTATTTATACAGAGGTGACTTCTTTGTAAATTTTGTGTAAGAGCGCGTCATCTTTTCTTTCCCAAGAAGAGAAAACTCTGCGAGCTTCTCTATTTTGTAGAGCAGTTGTTCTGAAAAATTGATTAAAAGATTCTTCAGACTCTTGGCTTCTTAAGCTTTGCACGTTTTCTACATTGATCAAAATTTGGCTTGCACCGCGTTTAAGAATAAGGTTGTTACGATTCCATTCTAAGGAAATTGCTGTTGATGTAAATGTCATTGAATGTTCTCCATTAGGTCAAATAGTGTCTCAAGATCAAAAAATCTGCATACCCCATGGTAGTCAGACTCTCAAGTCAAAACTTCAAGATATTCTGATGAGCCATAGAAAAACAGATAATTTTTATTTATCAGGTTGTGATAATAGCTCCATTTTGTTCTAGAACTTTTGCAAGTTTCGTCTCAATATCAGCTCTAAAGGCTCGATGGGTGAGAGATATTTTTTCAGATTCGTGAACGCATTCAAAACCTTTAGGTTGCTTTGTGAGTGAAAAAAAAACTTCACTTTTTCCAAGCTTTGAAAAACGAATCACCACTTTTTCATCATGCATTGATATATTAGCAATCTTTCCCAATTCGCGGGTGGCTAAAGATTCTGTCACATTTTTAATAAATTCGGAGGCAGAACCTTGGCTTACCTTAAAGGATTTAATCATAGAAACGCGTTCCTCTTTTTTGGTTAAAAATAGTGTTTGGTTAACGCCTCTAATTTATTAATATTTATAATTTTAATGTTGTCAATTTTTTTAATCAACTCAATTTGTTGTTCAGGAGGATTTCCCATAATTATGAGAACCGGAAAAACTGCTTCCTGACGTAATTTTTTTAATATTGCATTGATCTCATTGAGACTTCTTTGTTTATCAAGTTTAGATAAAGCCATTTCAATAGGATTGATGTTTGGTAGTAGGCCTTTGTTAATTTGAAGCATCAATTCGTCGCTTTTATTAAAAATAGTTTGTTCTGTTGCAAGCATTCTATTCATTAAAGATGTTCGTGTATTGTCAAGTTCTTCTTGGTTTACGCCTTTTTCAATAAATTCATTCCAGGTTTTTGTCGCTATCTGAACTGCCTCAGCAACGCGTTCATTAGGACTCTGAAACGACAAGGCAAACATCCCAACGTCTGTGTTTGGATAGAGATACGTAGCGTTGAAAAAGGCGTGGGGAGAATAACTAATACCAGAATCTGCTCGTAGCGCTTTAGAAAAACGGTCATTGCCGACAACTCCGCCTGTTGCAGAAAAAATCTCTTCTAAAATAGTAAATTGCACTTGCTCCAGTGAATTGAGTTTACCAAGTTTTGGAAAATAGTAACGAAGACTAATTAAAGATTGCGACATATCTGCTTTTGTGACGATTTCTGTTCTAATAGAATGCATTGTGTTCTCAACAACGTCACGAGAAGGAAGCCAGGTTGTGATTGACGGTTCTTTGTAAGGAATTTTTGTCACAAGTTTTTTTATTGACTCTATATCTTTTTGATTAAAATTACCTGAAACAAAGAGATTTAGCCCATTTTTGCTAACCACTTTTGCGTAAATTTCTTTAATTTTATCGTAAGTAACGGCATTAATTTTTTTAGGAGAGTTTCTTGCAATTGCTGTTGCAAAGTAATGAGTTTTTCCAAAAATTAACTCAATTGCCTGTTGATCAATAAAACGCATTTGTTTATCTGGGGTGTTAGAGTCGAGTAATTTTCTAAAAGAATCGGTTGCCTGTTGTTTCCATAGAGGCAGAGCATTTCTTTCAAAGCGAGGCTTTAGAATGACGTTTGCAATGAGTTCAATCACTTTAGGAAAATCAGTTGATAATGCATCAGCTGTAATAAATAGCTGACCTTGTGGAGTAAGTCCTGTTTTTAAGTTTATTCCATGTTCAGTGATATAATTTTGAAAGGCATCATAGCTCATGTTACCACTGCCACCAAAAACCAATAAATCCGTTAAGGCTCCAAATGCTGTGCGTTCCTCTTGTTTTAGTGAGTAAACATTGCTAGGAAAAACGAGATTAATTTTAAACTTAAGTGCAGACTCGCTGGGCAAAGTGTAGATCGCAGCACCACCATCTATGGGAATACGAACATAATTAACACTAGGCCAAGTTATTGAGCGCCAATTGAGTTCTGTAGGTTTGGTAAAAATGACAGGACGATTTGTTTGCAATGAGTCTTGGGCAAAAGAAGTTGTTGCAAAAATCCATGAACCAACAGAAACAGAAAAAATTTTGAATGTTTTTATTAAAAAATAATGTTTGAGAAACTGCATTCCAAATTTTCCTTATTTATTTGTGTGATTTTTTAAAATCGTTAAAAAAGTCTTGACAACTAATCGCTTCTTCTTGTGGCACAATGCCTGTTATATAATATTTATGTTTTCCTAAATTTTCTTTAATCCATTGTCTTAAAGATTCTGTTGTTGCTGCTTCTGCAATTTTTTCGGCTGTTCCAACTGCGTTAAAGTTTTTTAAAAAGAATGTATTATCTAAAATAGTATTTGTTAATGCTGTCATGCGTTCTGCTGTTTCTGCATTGTTAACAGCAAGTTGTTTTAAAATTTGTTTTTTGATTTTTGTAGTTAGAGGTTTGTTTAGTACTTCATCAATTCCCTTTTCCCAAAATTTTTGTACCTCTTCAAATGATTGGTTTTTAGACAAAGAAAACGTTGCAACAATGGGGTAACTTTGATTTTGCCAATATGTTTTATAAAAAAGAAGATCAGTTGCGAGATTTTCTTTGACAAGTCGTCTTTCAAATGTTCCGTTAGCATGATCATCAAGAAGGGATTGAAAGATAATAGAATAAATAATTGATTTTAAATCGAAGTGACTTGATGGATAAACAAAGCGAAAGCGTTTGGTCATGATGGGAGCACTACAAATAAATTTTTTATTGAGATCTCTCGTAAAATAATCTGCAGGAAGTTTAGTGTGTTGTGTTTTTAATTTTCCTTTCCAGTCGCCAAAATATTTATTGACTAAATTTGCCACGTCTTTGTGTTCAAAGGGACCACCAATTACAAGTAATGTATTGTCTGGGGTGTAAAAGCCTTCATAAAATTTTTTTGCAGCTTCAATTTTCATGTCTTGAACATCTTTTTTAGTACCAATGGTAAGCCATTCCATTGAAGTCCCGCGTTCTGTAATGGCACGCAGAAATTCTTGACTTCTGGCTAAAGGATCGTTTTCAACTCGAAGTTTTCTTTCTGAGATGACGGCTCCTTTTTCGATTGAAAAATAAGGCTCTGCGAGATCGAGGTGTTTAAATCGTTCGGATTCAAGTTTGAGCATTGTTTCGAGAGCAGGAGCAGGGAATGTTGTAAAATAGGTGACAAAAGAGTCGTTTGTTCCAGCATTGCCAGATCCACCAACTGAGTTTAAAACTCGATCATAATTTCCTTCAGGAGCCCCTACGGTTTTTCTAAACATCATATGTTCAAAAAAATGGGCTAGGCCAGTTGTTCCCTTAGTTTCTCTATTGCTGCCCGCATCAAGCATAAAATGAATAGTGGCAATAGGGTTGCGGTTGTCTGGAACTACAATAAGGCGAAGTCCATTTGGAAAATGATATTGAAAAGCTTGTGTTTTAGCCCCAGGTATAATGTAAGCAGTTTGATTCAGCTTAGGGGTTAAGTTTGTGCTGCTATGCGATGTTTGTACAGTAAAGAAACATGCTAAAGAAGCCAAAACACATGCGCGAAGTTTTAAGTTTTGCTTCAGTAACAAAAAATTAAGAGACATTTTTTTATGAATCCTTTCTTATATATTTTTGAGCATAATTACGCACGCCGGCTTCTGCTAAAATATGAAATGTGCGAACCATTCGAATATCTTCTTGAGAAAACTCATCTAGTTTGGCATAAATGATGTTTTTTCTACTTTGTTTTAAAATTTTTGCAATTCGTTGTGAGGGTGGGTGATTAGAAATAAATAAAAGACTTTTATGATTTGTTGAGAGCGCTCCTGCTAAAATTAAGCATTCTGTAAAATTTCGTGCATGGTGTTGAATATAAGGATTATTCCAAGGATTTTCTATTGCACTGGGCAAAGGCATCACTGCAAAACCACCAAATTCACTTTTAGCAATGCCAGGACCAATTAAATTGTTTTTGAAAGGTGTAGCATAAAACATCAAGTTGCTATCATCGTGTTGTTCTGCAAGCCAAAATGAACGCCAAGAATATTCGTAATCTTTAGAAGAGTCTGCAAAACTAAACACCACAGTACCTATATCTGCTTTTGCTGTATGAAGACAATCTTTAATGATAATTTTTTCTTTATGCCAATTTCTTATTGTCTCCCGAATATCAAGACCATCACAAAAATCTGCTTGCAATTCTAAAAATACTGTTTCTTGGGAGCGAATTTTATGTTGCATATTTTTTTTAATATTAAGAGCAAGTTTTTCCATAAAAATATCTTCACTTGGGAATGAACACGAATAAGGGTGATCGTCGTGAACCCAGCTATTGTTAGCATATTTCTCTTCACTAACAGGTTCTATATTTTTATTCAGTGGCAATTTATTAATAGATTGTATTTTAGTTTTTGAAAATTTTTTTTGACTTTGAATAGTTTCAAACTTTTCTAAGCTTACTTTTGCAGTTTTATTAAAAAATTGATTTAAAGGTAGGTGAAGCGTTTCTAATGATGACGAATAAATTGGATTGGTTGGAATGTCCTTGCATTCTTTAAATAGTTCAAATGCAAAATTTGAATCAACAACAGCTTTAGCGGCAAGAAGAATATCAAAAATACAAGGAAATAACATATTTCTATCAAGGGCAAGTCTGTAAGAAAATCTAAAAAAATCACGTTCTTGACTTGCGTTGATTTCGAGTTTTGTCCATTCCGCATACTTTGCTGCTGTTCTTATAAAAGCTGCAGCATAACTTTTTTGTGCGAATTGAATCCAACTTAGAATATAATTTTTTTCTTCAAGAAGATCTTTGGCAAAAAAACCTGTTAAGTTCATATATTCTGAAAAAGTTTCATATGAAGTTTGGTAAATTTTAAATTGTTTTAAATTATTTTTAGATTTTGAATTTTTTAAAGAAATAACATTACTTAGTAATTTTTCTATTTCTATTTTTTGTTTCTTTAAAATAAAGTTAATTGTTTTAATTAGTTCATAACCGCATACAATTATAATTTTTTGATGAGGGTGTTTTTGAATAAATTTAATTATGTTTTTAACAGAATCAAAAAGATTTTTTTGTAAAAATATGTTTCTTTTTAAAATATTTGTAATTTCTATTTCTAAATTTTTTTGAATCCAAGTGGTTAATGCTCCAGAGACTAAAAGCTCAGGTGGAAGATAATTTTCAGAAATGGTTTGAAGATATAAATTCCATTGCAAATAACTTTCTACGCTCCCAATGCATTGGATACTTATATTTTGTTCATAAAATGCATGAAGAAAATGTCTTCTTGTGTCGAAGGGTTCAAAAAAACAAATAGGATTTTTTTCAATTTGCTCTATTAAGTTTTGTTCTTTTAAATTTTCTATAGAATTTTGCGATTTAATTAGTTCGGGAGTGGCTGTGATACATTGAGGAAAGCTTTTGATAATTTGATTTATATTTTGTTGAAATTCTTCTGGCCAATCTATAAGAATATGAGAATTATTAAAAATATTTTTTGTTTCTTTTAACTTTGTTAGATTTTTAATTATACAGTTTTCTTGTAAATTAGCTTTTGTAACCGGAAAAAAAATAATTTCATTATTTGAAAAAATTTTTTTTAAAGCAGGCATTTCAATTTTACCAACACTATATTCCCAGCCTAAAAAATTATCTTCTTCTTTTATATTATTTAACTGTTCTTTATCAAAAACAAAGTTTAAATATTTTGATAATTTTATGAGATTTGGCTGTTCTCGATTTTTGGTTGTCATTCGTTTTTGCTTCTTATTTAAACAGGTCTTAAATTGTGTTTCGCTGTTAAGTTAAGCTGAGATTCATCTTGTGGAAAATATTTTAAAGCATCTTCTCCTAAAATTGCAAATACACTTGATTTAAGTGCTTTGGGGAGGGTGAGTTCTTTATTTAAAGATCGCAATCTCTGTGCATATTTGGCTATTTGAATGCCGTCTCGTACAGAATAGTTTTCTTCATATCTATGAGATATGGCTAAAAAATTAACCAAAAGACTGAGTAAATTGTCTTCAATGTAAGGAACAGCATAACGAATAATGCGTGCTTCTGTTTCTATGTCTGCAAAATCAAGAAAAATTTGTGGATTAAGACGACTTTGAATATATTCGGGCAAATCGTATACACTGGAATCGTCATTCATGGTTGTCACAAACCGAAATTCTTTATGGGCGTGTATGCGAATTCCAGCAATAACAGAATCCACGTAACGCCTGTGATCGAGTAAAGACGCAAGACTGGCCCAACTTTTTTCGGACATGCGGTTGCCTTCGTCAAGAATGCATACGCCACCCACAAGCATTGCAGTCACAAGCGGACTTGCAACATACGAAATTTGCTTCCCTTCAGTGATAACAGGGGTAATAATTAAGTCGTCGGGTCTTGTGTCGCTTGTCCCTTGCATTAAAAAGGTAGGGTAATTCAGTTCTCTTGCGATCGATACTGCCAATGTTGTTTTGCCAACTCCAGGCTTTCCAATAAGTCGTGGGTTCATGGGCATATCATCATCTGAAAAACGCAGCCATGCTGCGCGCAATTGATGCGACGCATGCTCATGACCCAGCCAATTTGCGTTAACATTGTATTCTTTAGACAGTCTGACTGAAATATTGCCCAATTGAACATTTTCTGTGTTCTGATCAAATTGAATTTGTACGCTCATTGATTTTCCTTAACGTTTGAGTGAAGGCGCTTATTTGCTCGTTAAACCAAGGGAGCGTAATCGATTGCCTGAGCTGAGTCGGCCTCGAATTTGGGCTGCTTTTTCAGCGTAGTTGGGTTTTCCAATTAGGGCAAACATGTTATTTTTGTAGTCTTCAACCCCTGGTTGATCAAATGGATTGATCCCTCTGGCATAGCCACCAATTCCACAGGCTAACATATTAACATACATCCAATAGCCGAGCCACCAACTGTTTAGTTCAGGAATTTCCCAAACTAAGGTTGGTACTTTACCGTCGGAATGTGCTAAAAATGTGCCAAGTTGTGCTTCATTTTGAATATAAGAAATATCTTTGCCAGTGATAAATTGAAAACCATCATTGATATTCGCGTCAGGGATTTTAATCTTTCTTTTGACCGATCCTTTTGAAAGCGAATACTCATCTTGAATTTTTAAATGGGTTGCAAATAAATGGCGTTCACCATCTTGAAAATATTGTCCAAGAGAATGGAGATCGGTGGTAAAGTTACAGCTTGTTGGAAAAATACCTGTATTTTCTTTTCCATCACTTTCACCAAACAGTTGCTTCCACCATTCTGCAATGCCTCTTGTTTTGGGTGACCATGTACAAAGAGCTTCAATTTTGAATTTGTTTGCATACAGAATATTGCGAATTCCCGCGTAGCATAGTGCTGGATTGGTTTCTAAGGAATGATTTTTTTCTGTGGTGCAATCATAAAAAGCTTGTTGGGCACCGGCAATAAAGTCTTCAACCGCAATACCAGCAACAGCAAGCGGGAGCAAACCAACAGGAGTAAAAATAGAATATCGCCCACCAATATTTTTAGGGATAGAAAAGTGCGTGTAGTTTTGTTCTTTCGCAATTTTTAATAAAGTGCCTTCGGTTGGGTCGGTAATTGCAAAAATGCGGTGTTTGGCTTCGTCAGTACCAAACCTGTCGTCCATATATTTTTTTAGCACACGAAACGCAATTGCGGGTTCTGTGGTGCCTCCTGACTTAGAAACAACAAGTAAGCTTGGGGTATAGTGGTCAAGAACATCGAGTAGTTCTGTGAGTTCATCAATTGCGAGATGATGTCCAGCCCAAAATAAAATTGGTTTGCGGTGCAACGTTTCTGGATGGATGGGTGCAAAGCTGTGCGTTAATGCTTCATACATAGCTTTAGTGCCAAGTAAGCTGCCACCAATACCAATAACAACGAGTGCATCAGAATGCTGACAAATTGTTTCGACAGTGTTTTTTATGGTTGTTAATACTTTTGGGGATTCATCAACAGCATAATCAACCCATCCCGTAAATTCAGAGCTTTTGCCTTTGCCCATTAACAAAGAATTTTTTGCTGAAATTAAATTGCTCGTTTCTTGCGCCAAGTGTTTTTCTATCGGAAAGACGTCGTGGACTTTTGTCCAATCAAGAACAAGGCGTTTTTCATTCGACATAAAATGCGACTCCAGAAGTAAAAATTTTTTGGAAAGAGAATTAGATGTTAGGAATCTTTCCTTTCTTTATCATTCCCATATGACTTTAGGTTTGGCAATGGGAGGAGTCTTTTACAAAAAAAGAAGCTATAATTTACAGGGCATTAGTAAGAGTTGTACCATTTTTATATTCCAGAATATTTTCTAAAGTTGTAGAGACAATATGGCTCATTGCTTCGTCTGTTAAAAAAGCTTGGTGGGCGGTAATTAAAACATTTGGAAAAGTTAACAATCGCGCAAGATTGTCGTCTGCAATTCCTTCTTCAGAACAATCTGAAAAAAAATAATTGTCTTCTTCTTCGTAAACATCAAGACAAGCACCTTTAATGAGATTATTTTTTAGGGCGTAAATGAGCGCTTTGGTGTCAATAATAGCACCTCGACTCGTATTAATTAGCGTGACCGTTGGCTTCATCTTTTGAATGGATTCACGATTGATCAAATGATGTGTTTCTTTAGTTAATGGAACATGGAGAGAAATAATATCTGATTTTTGATACAATTCTGTTAGAGAGCAATAATTTAAATAAGTTAAATTGGGTTGCGGTTGCTTGTCATAGGCAAGAACGCGGCATCCAAAACCGTTCATGATTTTAGCCATGACTTGTCCAATTTTTCCAGTTCCAATGATACCTATTGTTTTTTGGTACAAGTCGTAGCCCATTAAACCCTCAAGCGAAAAATTAAATTCTCGAGAACGGTTGTAAGCTTTATGAATTTTGCGATTTAAGGAGAGCAATAGAGCAACTGTATGTTCAGCAATGGCATGTGGCGAATAAGCAGGAACGCGAACAACGGGAATACCCAATTCTTTAGCAGTGGCCAAATGCACATGATTAAACCCGGCACTGCGTAATGCAATGAGTTTAACGCCAACTTGATGAAGTACTTGAATTGTTTCAGGAGATAAGGAGTCATTGACAAAGGCACAAATACATTCAAAACCTTTTGCCAACAACGCTGTTTCTGGTGTGAGTTTTGTTTCTAAAAATTTGATATCAAATTTGAATTTTTGATTTACAGTATTAAAATAATGTTTTTCATAATTTTTGCTACTAAAAACTAATAATTTCATTGTTGACTCCTTATTTCACAGTTTCATAATTAGAGTACAGAAATTAATAGATTAAGAAAACTAAGGGCACTAATTTATTTTTTGTTTATAGTTTTAAGCTAACTTTAAAAAAACTTTTGAAACCAACTTTTTTTTGTTCTTTCCAGAAATTCACTGGATTCTTGAAAATCATAGTAACGATACTTGTGGTTATGTAACTTACTGTTTAAATATTCTTTATGCATTTTTTGCATTCTATCTGAACTATAAGTGTTAATTAACTCAATCAATTCTGATAAATTTCTTTCTCTGCCAAAATAGCAACTTTTGTGTGTTGGAGTATAATATTTATTAAGTATCAAGGAATCGTATTTATTGCTGTTCATATCAAAGACGCCAACAATTGATTCAGACGGAATATCGTTAACGTAGTTTATTTCATTAATAATTCCAGGTGGAAAAGGATTTGCAATTTTTAAAATATTTTGTTGCACTCTTGGGATAACTATACCATTGAAAGAGCGAGCATCTATTAAGAAAACAAAATTATATTGATATTTATTTCGTTTTGAGGAAAGAAAAGAATAATCTTTTGCTATGTTAATGTTTGTTGTGCAAGAAATTCCGTAAGAGAGAGTTATCCCAACTTGTTCTGAGTTGTATCCGTATGCCAGGGCAGCATTTTTTTCAGTATTTAAGTTTTTTCTTTTTGAAAATCCTTCTTTAAATATTTTATCATAAGGTTCTGAATGGCCCCGCAAAGCAAATCCTTCATAATATAATCTAAAACTTTTAGATGGTGATTGTAGAAAAGATTTATTTGTTTCGCTAATATTTATTTTTCCACCTAATAATGCAGTGTTTTGTAATAATATTTTTGGAATTTTTTTATTTAAGTACATGTTTTGTATCTTTTTTTATTTAATAAAATTTACACAAAAAATTAAATATTCTATAATATTTTGTCGTTTATTATACGTGTTATACATATAATAAATTAAATAATTACAATTATTTTAAAATAAATCAAGTGGTATTTTGCAATGAGTATTTTTTATAGCAAAGTTATATTTTGCATCATTATATTTTTCTGGAGCATTACATGCAAATTTGGCAAAACAAAAAGCCATCTCGCAGTCTTCTTTAAAGCCAAGCGAGATGACGATGTATTTAGAGGATAATTTGTATATTTACCAATGAAAATAGTTCTATCAATCAGCTGTGTTTGGCAGTAAAACGTGAGAACAATTTGGACAAAACTCTATAGATTTGCCGCGTGCGATATTGTTTAAAATTTGTGGTGAAAGCCCAATACGGCAATTGCCGCATGCGCGTTCGATAACACGACAAATAGGTCCATTGGGGCTTCTCGTGATTTTAGAAACTCTCATGTAGTGCTGTGCGATGCGATCGTCTAAGCGAGATAGGTATGTATCACGAATTTTATTGATTTCATTAAGTCTTCCAGCAGAGTTTGTTTCTGCTTCTTGAGCTTTTTTACGTTCACCTTCAGAAGCGCTGGCAGAAGCTGACAGCTCTGCTTCAGCTTTATGGAACAAAGATTTTGATTGTTCGATACGATTTTCAATGTCGTCAGCTTTTCTTTGAGTGTCACGAATTTCACGCTCTACATTGTCGAGCTCTCTTTTAAGGCTACGGTGATCGTCGTCATTTCTTGCCGCAAAAAGTCTCGCAGAACGTTCTGCTTTGCGCTCATCGAGGTCGTCGAGTTTTTTGTAAAGGCGGCGGAGTTCAGACTCATGAAAAGACATGTCTGTTCGAGTTTTAGAGATAATTTCTTCGCTGATACGTGATTTTTTTGCGAGTTCTGACAATTCTTTTTGTGCAACGCGTTGGTCTTGTGTTACCAAGCCAGAGTCAATGTCAAGTCTATATAATTGTTCAATAATTTCATAACTTGGATTCAAAGGGAATCTCCTTTTGGGACAAAATACAGTAACTTACACCGCTACCATCAATTTGTTCATTTTTCAATGATTAAATCAGATATTTACAAGCCGCTTACGAGTCTTGCTGAGATCAAATTAGGAAGCTTTTTGAGTCCTGCAATAATATTATTATTTAAAGCACCATCGATTCGAATTAAACTCATTGCCATCCCTCCTCGTTTGTTTCGAGATAGTTCAAATTGTGCAATATTTACCTCATGTTTTGCAAGAAAACTGCCAACATCCCCTATGACACCTGGTCTATCATGGTTTTGCATAATGATCATGTCGCCATCTGGCTCGATTTCAAATAGAAAATCATTGATTGAGCACAATCTCTCATGTTGTCCATTGTATAAAACAGCTCCAACAGAAATGTGTTCATTTGTTTTGCTACCATCAATTTCAACCAAAATTTCATTTTGGTGTTCGCTGGTTGTCAGCAATTCTAACTCAATTGTAAGCCCACGTCGTGCTAAAATTCGTTCGGCATTTACATAAGATACAAATTCATCAGACGCATGGGTTAAAAATCCCTTAATACAAGAAAGTTTTAATATTTGTAAATCGTTTTGTGAAACATTTGCCGCAATTTTTAATTTTAATGAACATGGCAGAAAATCAAAAATTTGTGCTGCAACATGGCTCGTTTTTTCTACAAGCACAGAAAGTTTTCGCAAATTGCCTGACCCGATTATAGAAATATGCGGTAAATTGACAGGGTAATCAACAATTTCACCTCGTAAAGATTTTAAAACCTGAACTGCAATTGTTTCGCCAATGCGAAATTGCGCTTCTTGGGTGCTGGCTCCAATATGGGGTGTCACAATAACATTAGGATGCGAAATCAATTCTGGTAAAGGAGAGGGTTCGTTTTCAAAAGTATCAATACCTGCAAAAGATATTTGCCCATCATTTAAATTTTGTAATAATGCTTTTTCTAAAATAATGCCGCCGCGAGCAAGATTTAATACAACCGACCCTTTAGGAAGTTTTTTGAGTTCAGCATCTGCAATCATATTTTTTGTTTCCTTATTTAAAGGAACATGAACTGTTAAAATGTTGCTTTCGCTAAGAAGTTCTTCTAAAGAATTTTTTCGCTCGACATGATGACGTTTAAAAATATCGTCAGAGATGTAAGGATCATAGGCGATGACACGCATGTCAAACCCTTTTGCAAATTTTGCGACCCGATGACCGACATTGCCTAACCCCACAATTCCAATTGTTTTGCCGCCTAATTCTAATCCTGTAAAAGCATGGCGATTCCAGCTTCCTTGTTGGGTGCTAAAGTGAGCTGAGGGTATTTTTCGAAATAGCGCTAAAAGTAAGCCCAATGTTAACTCTGCGGCTGAGTTTGTGTTTTTGCCTGGTGTATTAACAACAAGTATACCTAACTCAGTGGCTAACTCACAGTTAATGTTGCCATAGCCAACAGCCGCTCTAGCGACAACGCTCAATTTCTTGCCAGCACGCAACAGAGTTTCATCAACATCTGTTTCTGAGCGGCTAATAAGAACTTTGGTATTTTCAATTTCCTTGAGGATGACGTCCTTTGGAGCATCAGGTATATAAACAACTTCAAGTGGTTCAGTAACAGCCAACTCCGGTGGCGGATTTTTCAGAAGCTGTAGAGCAATATCGTGGAGTTTTCCGGTGATAAGAATTTTTACTGATTTTTCCATTATCTTTTCCTGCTATTAAGTGAGATGCATTGAAATGCTGTCTCTTAATTTTGAGAGAACAATTTCTGGTGTACCATATTCTAGGAGCTGTCCATTGCCAAGTAAGACAACGTGGTCCACTGTTTTTAATGTCTCAAGTCTATGTGCGATGATAATAATGGTTTTTTGGGCAAAGGTATTGTGAATGGCATGCTGAATCAAGGTTTCTGTTTTATAATCAACACTTGCCGTTGCTTCATCCATTAAAATAACTTTTGCATGACTTAAGATTGCTCTTGCCATGCAAATCAATTGCCTCTGGCCCACCGAAAAGTTTTCTCCTTTTTCTTGTATTTTGTAATTGAGTTGGTTTGGTAGTGCTTTTATATATTCGGCGAGTTGCACTTCTGTAAGGGCTTGCCAAATTTCTTGATCAGAAAATTTATTTAATCTATCGAGATTGTATCTCAGAGTTCCCGAAAACAGATGAGGTTCTTGGGGAACAATCGCAAAAATACTTCGAGAAACTTCTAGGGGAATTTCATGGATATCAATATTATCAATTATAATTTTACCACTATGAACAAAGAGCATTCTATAAAATGCTTGAAATATAGAGCTTTTTCCAGCACCTGTTTTACCAATAATCCCTGTTTTTTTTCCTGCATGAAACTTTATAGATAAGTGATTTAAAATCATTGGAAGATCTTCTCTGTAAGACGCAGAAAGATTATCTATGATGATTTCGCCATAATTAGGCCAATTTTTTGTTAAATTACCAGGTAGCTTTTTATCAATTTTATGTTCAGAAGGTAAATCCTTATACTCAATAATTCTTTCAATACTCACCACTTTTGATTCAATTAATGATAAACTTCGAGTTAACCATTGCATGATGACGTCTAAGCCAATTGTTAAGCTCATCAAAAATCCTGCTCTACCAACTCCAATCACTTTTTGAGACATAAAATAAATTGCAATTAAGGTAATCGAAAGAGCAAAGCATTCAGAAGTAAATTTTAGTCGTAAATTTAACCATCTTAAAATACGACTTTGTAATAATGATGCTTTAGCAAAATCTTGTGCAATATATTGCAAATGTTTTAAAAACTGATTGGTTTTGCCGTAGGCTCTGATTGTTTGATATCCACTAATTGTTTCAGTAAATATACTCCATATCGGAGTTTCTAGAGTTTTACTATACCTTTGTATTTCGCGATATGAAGAGGTAAAAAATTGTTGAATTTTATAATAATAAAAAATACAAGGTAAAACGCTAAAAATAGCAAAAGGTGCTTGAAATATCACAATAAAAATTACAATTAGTAATTCTACTATTGAACTAAAGATATCTACAAATATATTAGGAATTTCATTTTTAGCCTGATTGTAATCGCCACTAAATCGATGAATCAACCTTCCTGTTGGATTTTCATCTATAAAAGTCACTCGAACGTTTGAAAAACTTTCTACCATCTGATCATGCAAAACTCTAGCTCCATTTGATAAAAATCCAATAAATATCATCCAGTGTAATGCTTTTAATATTATAGCTATTAAGCAAAATAAAAAAAAGAAAAATATAATTTTTTCGTTTGAAGAATAATGTAAGTAATTCCATAAAGAATGTTCAATCTCTAAGTAATTTAAACAATTTGAATTAGCACAATTATCTATCCATAATGAAACAATGTATCTAAAACCGCTATCTGTAATGCTAGAAAAAACAATGAGTATAAAAATAATTGGAATAAAAAATTTATAACCCTGCATCGATTTTAAATATTTATAAAATAAAGAAAAACCAATTTTTCCAACATTTCTGTTTTCTGTTGCAAGAAATTTTTTGTTACTTTTCATCTTGATTTTTACCTAAAATATATTGATTAAATCTTGATTTTTTATTAAAAAATAAAGAATTATAGCTATCGTATTCAATAATTTTTCCATTTTCCATATAAACAATAAAATCTGAATTTTTTAAATAATTTAGTCTATGGGTACTCCAAATTATTGTTTTTTTGATGCCCCATTCTGTTTTAAATAAGTTATGAGCTAAATTTTTTTCTGTAACAACATCAACAGCACTAAAAGGATCATCTAAAAAAATCACTAAGGATTTTGCAAATACGCTTCTAGATAAACTGACTCTTTGTTTTTGACCCCCAGAAAGATTTACGCCATGTTCGCCAATTTCGGTATCTAGCCCAGAGGTGAAATTTTTTAAATCATCATAAAAGCTCGCTGCATACAATGAATTCATAATATCTTTATCATTATTGAAATCAGATAAATTATTATGGTAAATTAATGGAATATTTTCACGAATAGTGCTACTTATAATAAATGCATCTTGTGGTACATAAGCTTGAATTGATCTTAAAATTTCTAAACCAAATTCAGAATGGACATTTTCTTGAAATAAATACTCTTTATTATTTTTATCTATTACCTTTAATATTACAAAAACTTTGCCAAATTTTGGTGTAATATCTCCCATAATAATTTGAATTAATAAAGACTTTCCACATGCAACAGGTCCTACTATTGCAACAGTTTTTCCTGGATGAATATCTAAATTAATATCATTAATAACCATTGGTTCGTTTGGTGAAAATTGATGTGATACGTTTTCTAACTTAAAACCTACAAAAATTTTATAGTTGTTTTGGTTAATTAAAATTTCTTGAAGAAAGTCTCTTTGATTATTTGAAATTTGATCATTTTTTTTATCAGGTTTAAACTCTTCTAATTGTGTTCTTAATTTATAAAATTTTTTTAATCTATTAGATCCAGATATTGCTTGAGACCATGCGTTAACAAACCAAGGAAGGGGAGTAATTTGTTGTCCTAATATACTAGATAACCAGATTGCAGCAAAAATTGAGGAAGAACTTTTATCACTATTATAATATACAATACCAGCAAATATACCACTGCTTACAACCATCCACCAGCTATGTGTTAAAGAAAATGCTACACAATATTTTACAGTAATTTTTAAATCTTGTTTAAATTCAGATAATGTTGCATTTTTAATTTCATGTTTAAATTGATTTCCCCAGCCAAAGTATCGAATTAATCTCATTCCTTTTATCCATTCAGAAATTAAATGTAGTCTTTTATCGCCACGAATCATCATCTCATTATGAAGTTTGTTTCCTAGCCATGTAAAAAAAATTGAAAGTGGTATTTGTAAACAAATAATAAGTAAACCAATCCAAGCAATTTTTCCCAGAATAAGTAACATAATTAACATAACTAAAAAGCAAGAGGTAAATAGAACCGGAAAATCTACAAAAGCATGTGATAGAAAATTACCTATATATTTTGTGTCATTTTGCGCTAAATTTGTAATATCTCCAGCTTGAAATTTAGAGCGATCACTTTTGCATATTAATAAAAGATGAGTATACATATACTGTATTAGTTTATATGGAATTCTCCAAGAAAGCATCATTTCCTTTTCAATTTTCTGCGCATGCAAACTCGAAGCAACAAGGTTCATCAAAAAAATAAAGATTGCAAGCATACCAGTGAAAACAACTGTTTGATTCGTATTTGCTTCGTGATAGAATAAATCAATCAAACGGAAATTTTCTGAAGGACTTTCAAAACTGCGTAAAATTTGAATAGCTAATATAGAAGATACTAATGATAGTGTAACATCTGATGTATGAATGGTGAACATTTTGAAAAGCAACGTTTTTTCTGATTTTATTATAAATTGTATTGGAGATTTTCTTAATTCGTGGAGAGAATCTTGAAATTCTGGGTATGGGTCTTTTTGCGCAAGTGTTTCGTTAATAAAACTTATTGAATTTAAGTCTTTTTTTTCGGCAGGACGTTTCCTGAGACTTTTTAAAAAAGGAGTGACATCAGAAAAGGTGAACTTTTGCCAAAATGTAGTTTTTGAGCTTTTCAATTTTGCCTCATAGTAGTATTAGGAGTTTTCTAGTGAAATTATTTGATATATTAAAAGAAATTTCAACTTTAACGACCAAGGCTGAGACATCGACATTAAATTTATTTGAACATCGCTACTTGCAAAAATTGATTTCAGCTGTTGACTTTTTAATTTATTCAGAAGGCGCATCAGAAAGTGAAAATTTTTGCTTTAACGAAAATTTAAAGCATTATTTAAATATATTAAATAAAAATTCCAAAAATTTAAATTTTTCAAAAAAAGAAAAAACTGAATTGTGTTTTTTTCAACACAGTCTTTTAAGAAAAGTAAAAAATTTAAATGGATTTTGCTATAAAAATGATATTAAAAGATTTGATAGATTTAATATTTTAAAAAATATTGCTGGAATTTGGGATTTTAATTTAAATAGGGATGAATATTCATTAATTGATTTTATTAAATTTATTATGAAAAATATCTATGAAATACCCTTTAATTTAATTGATGAAGTATTTAATTTAATTAATTCAAATTGGAAGTCAGTGGATTTTGCATTGGATGCATTTCCTGATAAATTATTTTCTTTAAAAGAAATAGAAAACTACTTTTTTGGTAGTAATATTAAAATTAATTATAATTTAAATATTTTTGGTGGGATTGATAGATATTTTTCTGTTTTTAGTCCAGGTAATAATAATCATTTATTCTTACCTAAAAATGATCAATTCAGTTTGTTTGAGGCATCTTTAATAGTGCATGAATTTCAGCATTTCCTTGATTCTAAATATGAAGAAAATGAAAATGATTCTCTAAAATCAAAAACAGAGTGTATGTATAACTGTGAAAAAAGTGCATTAAATTCAGAAAGAATTTTTGTTTTATCACAAGGCCATACAAAATTATGTCGTTATTATTGGGTACAAACAAATTTATTTTATCCAATTTTGTTACTAAAATGTGAACTGCAAAATCTCTTGTATGCAAATCTCAAACCAATTGATTTTGCTTCATTGTGTTTGGAGCATGGATTGGAGCCACTCCCAATTTCTTCTTTACTAGAGTGGGGGGCTCCATTTCAGATGAGCGTCTTTTGTGCGGCAGCCATTGATTTAGAACAAAATTGGCTAAAATTTTTGCAATAATGGAGATTAATAATTATATGGTTGATTTAGAAAGCGGTGGTCAAAAAGAAGTTAAATTGCCTTCTATGCCAGAAGCAGTGCGAGAATGTTTGTCTCAAATGTATAGTGCTGAAGCAAATATTGGAAAACTGTCTTTAATGATTCAAAAAGATGCAGGCATTACGTCAAGTGTGTTAAAATTAGCCAATTCTTCGATTTACGCAATGGGACATCCAACAAGTGATTTAAATATCGCCATGACTCGAATTGGATTGAGTGCATTAATGCAAATTTTAATTAAATATTCTATCGAGAATGCTTTTTTATTTGAGCCAATTGAATTTTTTGATGTCAAATCATTTTCTAAACATTCATCATGGGTTTCTCAAATTGCGGTTGAAATCGGTAAAATTTTAAATGTTGAGAAACTGTCTGATTTGTTAGTAGCCGGATTGATGCATGATGTGGGATTATTGGTTCGCGCAGTGTTAGATCGACCACTTATGCAAAGGTTAACAGAAGTCTGCTTAGCAGAAAAAAAAGATTTTAATCTGGTTGAAAAAGAATTAAAATTAGGTTCGCATCAGATATTTGGTGCAACAATACTTGAAAAATGGCAATTTCCAAAAGAAGTTGTTTTACTAACAAAATACCATCATACGCTCGAAAACTTTCGTCCTAAGAATTTTACAATACATCAAAACAAACTTATTAATATTTTAATGCTATCGGACACAGTGGCACATCGTTATGGTGATGCTTTTCAACAATATCCAAGAGAGACTCGAGTAAATCCACAAGATCTTGAAATTTTAGGAATTCAAAGTCAAGATCTGGCAAATGCGATTAAGCAAGCAACGCAACAATTACAATTTTTTTAAAAAGGGTGAATTGAAAAAAAATGAAAAAAATATTTATTTCATTGTTTTTATTAATTTTTCCTAGTTTAGTTGGGTTAGGGGTTTTGTCCTATTTTTTTTCTAATGATTTTAAACCATATATTGATAAAATAAAAATTGAACTTGTTAAAAAATTTCCAGAACTCGCTAGATATTTTCCTATTAAAAAAGAAAAAAATATTAAAAATTCAGAAATACCAACTGCAAAAAATATACCTAAAAAAGAAATGATACCAGAAAGTGAGAGATTTAAAAATTTTGAAATTTTTGAATCAATATGCGGAAAAACCCCGACAAATAAGCTCCAGGATGATTTTTTAGGATGTGATTTTTGTCCAAAATATTTAAACTCAGAAATATTAAGTAAAAAATTTGAGTATTTATTTGAAGCACGAGGAAAAATTTCAAAAAATGAAACAGATGAGGCATTGGTTTTTATGAAGGGGTGTAGTGAGTCAGAAGATAATATTAAAGCCATGTTATTGAGAAAGAGTTATGGTGGATGGCAACGCACAAACATTTTTCAGGGAATAAATTTTGATAAAAATCCAATTCAGTTTATTGATTCTTCTGGTTATTTTATATTTATTGTTAGAAACACAATAAAAAATGAACATTCAATTAAACATGAATTGCTTGAAATTAAGTTTATTGAAAATCAAAAGTATGAAAAAGTTTTATTTATTTCTGAAATTAGGCGGGGCGAAAAGTGCAGTCAAGAAGCTCAGACAATCATTGATTTCCCTAAAAAAACAAATGATAAGAGTTTTGAAATTGCTCTTGAAGTGATTGGTTGTCATAAAAAAATATTGGATGGTTCTTATAAATTATCATTTAAATTGATTGATAATAGTTTTGAAGCAACAAAAAATTCTTCATCACTAATCACAAAAATAGAAAAACTTAATGAAATTTAATTTAATAAAGCAATCGCAATTAACTTAATGATCCTTTTTTAGCTAAAAGCGATGCAGTATTTTTATCAGATTCATTTTTAGGTAAACATAATTTTAAAGATAAATAGAAGATAAATAAACTAAATGCACCAATTAATACAAAATCTACACCAACTGGGATTAAGTGGGTTCCGCCAGAAAATGAACTAAAGTAAGAAAGTATACAGAAAATACCCATATATGGAACAAGCCATATCGCGCATTTGTAGTCGAGTTTAGTGGCAACATGTTCTGGATCTAAAGAGTTTTTACCTAAAAAGTTTGAAACAATAAACACTACACAACCAGTAATGACTGTAACTCCAAGTTTCCAAACCACATTCCAACCCGACCAATAAATCATCAAGTTACAAACATAAAAAGCTAAAAATGAAATGAATTTATAAAATGGAAGATTAAAAGGACGTTTTCTTTCTGGTTGTTGCTTGCGAAGTGCAATAAGGCAAATAGGTCCAACTGCAAAAGAAAATACCAATGCTGAAGATAGAAAAGAAACTATCGCTTTCCAACCGCTAAAAGGCAAAAAAGCCAACATCGAAACAGCAAGGTTTAAAAATATAGCTCGCATTGGAATTCCTGATTTTGCAATCCTTGCAAAGAATTTAGGAGCATTACCAGATTGACTCATTGTTTGTACGATGCGGGCACTGGATGCAACATAAAGAACTCCTGTGCCAAGGGGAGAGATAATTGCGTCAATATATAGGACTGTTACCAACCAAATAATACCCATAGACATAGCAAGACCTGCAAGAGGGCCGGAGTCTCCAACAAAAGAAAGGTGGTGCCATCCGTTACTCAAAGCATCTGTGGGAAGAGCGGTAATAAAAGCATACTGAAGTCCACAATAAAGGGCTATGCAAATTAAAATTGAAGAAATTAAAGCGAGTGGGATGTCGCGTTGTGGCCGTTTTGATTCGCCCGCAAGTAACGCAGCATGTTGGAAGCCGCAAAAAGAATAAACCACTCCTGCTAAAGCCACTGCAGAAAAAATGCCGTTTATACCGTAAGGTGCAAATTCAGACGGAGAGTTTTCGGAAAGACCCATATTAGAAAAGTTATGTGATGTATATAAGAAAATAATGACAACGATAAAAGGCACTAAAAGCTTCCAAACACTAATAAAACTGTTGGCGTTTGCTAAAAACTTTGCGCCAAAGCTATTGAGTGCAATAAGTAAAAGCATTGTTGTAAAACAAACCCCATATCCAAATGGTGTAAATACATTAATACCTTCTACCTTTTGAATGAGACTTGGAAAGCGGTTACCCATGTAAAGTATTGTTGATTGAACTTCTTGAGAAATGGAGACTACGTATGTAATCCATGTTATCCAGGTTAAAATAAACCCTACAAGCTTGCCGTGAGTGAATATAGGATAGGCTGCGACACCTCCTGAAATTGGAAACATCGCACTGAGCTCTGCAAAGGTCAGCGCAAGAAACATAATGCTAATTCCGCCAATTAACCAAGAGATGATTGATGCAGGTCCAGCCATTTGAGAAGCATACAGCGAGCCAAATAACCAGCCAGAGCCAACCATACCACCAAGACTGGCACAAATTATGCCAAATAAACCAATACTTCGTTTAAGTTTCATGGTGTATAATACCTTTCAAAATTAAAAAAAATTATTTTTTTGGGATCTTTTGGGAAGTTAGAAATAGCTTCCCATTATGGAATCCAAAATTTTATTTACTTATCTCATTTATTTCTTTATTTCTGGTTAGTCAAATTAATTAACCATTTGAGTCAAGATTATTGAAATTATTTATTTTATTTATTTTAAGATTGAAAAACTAAAAAAGTAAAAAGTGATGATTTTATGAGCAAATGTGCTAGTATAGTATTAAATTTAAAACCTCCACTAAAAAAACTTGATTGTGCTTTAAATGTAGTCAAATTAGAAAATAATCATTTTAAAGCTGTTTTTGAGTGCATTTAAAAATGGACAAAAATAGAATAAAAGAGCAAAACTAGCTCTCATTGGATCTTAAAGCATGTCTTTTGCATGAGTCTAAAATAATAAAGGAGTTTCGATGAACAGAGAATATTCAAGAAAAATTATCCTGAATCTTCTCCAATATGGTGTCCAAGAGTTTTATATTTGTGCAGGCGCTAGGGACATTCCATTAATTGAAGCTGTGTGTCGTATTCAAGCCGAACAACAAATTGTTTTTAATCACTTTGAAGAACGGTCTGCAGCATTTTATGCTCTAGGACGAATAAAACTTTTGCAAAAGCCAGTTGCGGTTATTACAACATCGGGGACTGCTGTTGGTGAACTGATGCCAGCTGTGATGGAGGCTTATTACTCAAATTTGCCACTGATTTTGATTACGGCAGATAGACCTAAGTCATATCGAGGTACTGGTGCTCCTCAAGCTGCAGAGCAAAAAAATATTTTTGGTATCTATGTTGATCAATGTCTTGACCTGAGTATTGGTGATGATTTTAATTTCTCAAATATTCTTTTGACAAAACCAACCCATATTAATGTGTGCTTTGATATTCCATTACAAAGCGGAATCATTGAACCAATCTATTTAAATCAGACACTGCAAAATAAAGAACAAGTTAATATTGCAGCAAAAGATATATCTGCAAAACAAGAACTGTTAAAAACATTTATTTTAAATAGTAAAAATTTAATGGTTATTGTTTCGCAGCTCAATGAAAATAATTATCAAGGTATAATTCGTTTTTTATATAATTTAAACGTCCCTATTTTTATAGAGTCTATTGCAAATATTAGAGAGTGTGAAGATCTAGAGCATTTGAAAATAAAATGTCCTTATAAATTATGGATAAATTCAAATAAATCGAATTTTAACATCGACGTAGTTTTAAAAATTGGTGGCACTCCAACGCATCGTGTTTGGCGTGATATTGATGAAAAACATAAAGAGATTAAAGTTATTTCAGTATCTAATTATGAATTTTCAGGAATGCCAAGAGCAGAAAATATATGTGTTAATTTAAAAGATTTTTTTTCTAATTTTAAAACTACAAGTAAAGATACTAAATTTTCAAATAAATTTTTAGAACTTGATAAACAGTGTTTTTTTAAATTGAGAGATTTAATTTATAAATACCCATTATCTGAGCAAGCAATTTATTATCACTTATCAAATAATATAAAAATTGGATCAAGAATTTATTTAGGTAACAGCTTGCCTATACGATATTGGGATCTAACAGCAACGTTCCAAAATAAAAAATTTTTAATTAATGCTTCTCGAGGATTGAATGGAATTGATGGTCAAATTTCAACTTTTTTAGGCTTCGCCGATGAGAGTAGTTCAGAAAATTGGGGATTTTTTGGAGATTTGACCGCAATGTATGATTTGGCAGGGTTTTGGATGTTACAACACCGTCCGAACTTAAGTCTTAATATTGTGATTATAAATAATAATGGCGGTAAAATTTTTGATCGTGTTTTAACTGGTGAACCCTCAAAATTATGCCAAAACATTCATCATTTAAATTTTGAATATTTAGCAAAATTTTGGGGTCTTGATTACGAACTTCATACTGATGCCAGAAGTATTAAAAATTCTTTTAAAAAAAGATTAATAGAAATTATTCCACATTCTATACAAACAAATTGTTTTATTGAAGAACTCGAAAATTAAATAGCCAATTGGATAATCTCTACGACCTTTTTTAATGCAACAGGAATTTTTTCTGGGTTTATGCCACCTCCTCGAGCAAAATCAGGTCTTCCTCCGCCTTTACCCTCGACAATTTCTGAAAGTTGTTTGACAATTTGGCCAGCAGAAAGTTTTTTGTATTGCTTAATAAGTGATGGATTTATAGCAACCATAAGATGCGCCTTGTTCTCTATGTTAGCTGCAATAACAGCTATTGTAGCAGGTTTTTCTTTTAACCTGTCGCATAATAATTCCATTTCTTTTGTATCGTTTGTTTCAAGAAGGTTAATAACAAGTTTAATATTATTTCCAAGATCAATGGCATTAGCGACAAGAGATGCTATTTGGGTATTGACAATGCGGCTTTGAAGAATGTGAATTTGTTTTTCCAACTCTTTTGAGTTTTCTTTCATGCTGTGAATTTTATTTACAATCTCGCTTTCCGCACATTTTATAGCTTCAGCAGTGAGTAAAATTTGATTTTGTAGTTTATTGCAAAATTCTAATGAATTAAAACCAGTGATGCCTTCAATGCGCCTTACACCACTTGTCACACTTCCTTCAGAAATTATTTTAAACAACCCAATTTGTCCAGTCGCAAAAACGTGAGTGCCACCGCAAAGCTCAAGAGAAAACTCAGGGACTTCAAGCATTCTAACATGATCTTCATATTTTTCATCAAACATTGCCATGGCGCCCATTTCTTTAGCTGTGCTTAAAGGAACAGATTCATGAACTTTAATATTTATATTTTTTAGGATTTGTTTATTAACAATACCTTCGATTGTTTTAATTTCTTGATTAGATAAAGCTTTATTATAAGAAAAATCAAAGCGTAATCCCTCGCTATGCACAAAAGATCCAGCTTGGCGAACCGAGTCGCCTAACACAATTTGTAATGCTTTGTGTAACAGATGTGTTGCTGTGTGGTTGCGCATTGTTGCAGTGCGCAGGGTCAAATCAACAAAAGCTGTAACTTTTGAGTTTTGGCCAAATAAATTTAAAATTTCTGTAGAGCTTAATGGTGCTGCAGAGTCAGAACTCCACTCGATATGTTTTAATAAATGGACAATTTGTGATGCTGTTTTTCTTACATCAATCACTTCAAATTCATTTTTAGAATTTGCTGCTTGAACTGCGATCCAGCCATTATCGGCAACTTGTCCGCCGCCTTCTGGATAAAAAGGAGTATTTTCTATAACAAATTCAAAAAATTTGTTTTTGAGTTGTCGTACTTTTTTAATTTGAGAAAAATTAATGGGTAATTCTATAACGTCGTGGTTTTCTTTAATCGTTGTTGCTTGTAAAAAATAACCAGAAAAGGATTTGTCTTTTTCTTGATTTGCAGGGTTAAATTCAATCCAAGGAGAATCATCTAAATCAAATTTATAAAATTTAGCTTCTGTACGACTCCGTTGTTTTTGTTCTTGCATATAGTTTTTAAAACTATCGAGATCGGCTTGAAAGCCAAGTTCTTGGCATAATATTTGGGTGAGATCCGCAGGAAATCCATAGCTATCATGCAATATAAAAACGTTTTCCCCAGAAAGTACTTTTTTATGTTTATTTTTTGTATCTTCTATAAAAGCATGAAATTTTGCTAAGCCAATATCGAGAGTGCTGTTAAAACGCAATTCTTCTGCAAAAATTGCATCTTCAATACGTTTTTGATTTGTAGCGATTTCAGGATAAAATTCTCCCATTTCTTTTATAACAGTTTGAACAAGTTGCGCAAGAAATGATTTATTTTTAGGCCAATTTGGAGCAATTTTGTGAATATGTCGCACAGCTCGGCGCAGGACGCGTCTTAGCACGTAGCCTCGACCTTCATTAGAAAAATGAGCACCATCAGCAACCGTAAAAGTGAGCAAGCGAATGTGATCGGCAATCACATTAAAACTTTCTAGTTCTTGTTTTGAAAGTTCTGCGAGTTTTTGTGTGTGTCCAGAAATATCAAGTATTTTTTGTTTAATACGAAGAAAAATATCAATATCAAAGTTTGATGTTTTGCCTTGAATGAGTGCTGTCAGGCGTTCTAAGCCACATCCTGTATCGACACTTTTCATGGGGAGATCATGAAGTGTCCCATCTTCTTGTCTATTGTATTGCATAAAAACAAGATTCCAAAATTCAAGAAACCGGTCACAGTCGCAACCTGGTCCTGCACAAGTTTTGCCTTGTTCTGCACAGCTGCCAACATGTTCTCCTTGATCTAAATAAAGCTCGGAGCAGGGACCGCGAAGGGCCTGTGGGCCCCATTGCCCAAAAGTTGTCTTTATCACCTAGACGGACAATGCGATGTGTTGGAACCCCAATTTTTTCCCAGATTTGAAATGCTTCGTCATCTGAGTGGTGTACGGTGACCCAAAAACGCGACAGGTCAAAATTTAATTCGTTTTTAGTAAACTCATAAGCCCACTCAATAGCCTCTTTTTTATAATAATCACCAAAACTCCAAGAACCAAGCATTTCAAACATGGTGCAATGGCGTCCATCTTTACCAACATCATCTAAGTCAGCAACCCGAATGCATTTTTGTGCATTCGTTGCTCTTGTGTAGGGTCTAACTTCTTCTCCTGTTAAACAGGATTTAAATTGCGTCATTCCAGCTATTGTAAATAATATGGTTTGATCACCTACAGGAATTGTGGAGGCACTTGGCACATAAGTATGTTGCTTAGATTTGAAAAAGTTAATAAATTTACAACGTATTTCGTTTGTGTTCATATATACTCCAGGTGCCAGCCACTTTTGCTAAAAAATCGAGACAGGATAGTTTTTATGCTATCCATGCTTTCGAGAAGATTTTGTATCTCTCTCCTCAAAACATATAGAACGACATATTGTCGTAAGCAATATCCAAATTAAGGGACAGCTTATTTATGCAGGAAAATAAACCTAACAATGTGCAACTAAGATCAGATTCAGAGTCGTTAGGCAAAGCAAGTTTTGGAGCAATGGCGGGGGTGATTTTTTCTAGAGCCTCTGGAGTAGTACGGACTGCGGTTGTGAATGCAACGTTTGGACTCAATGTTTCTCTCGATGCATTTAATACAGCATTTCGTTTTCCAAATAGCCTTCGGGATCTTTTTGCTGATGGAGCATTATCTGCGGCCTTTGTAAAGGTTTTAATAGAAGAAAAAGCAAAAGGGTTAGAAGCTGAAAAAAAGTTGATTCAAGTTGTTTTAGGTTTTTTTTCTGTTGTTACGTTTTCTATAGCAATTTTAGCCGCTTTGTTTGCGAATCCTTTTATTAGTCTTTTTGCAAGTCAACAATTTGAAAAATCTGGGGGATTGGAGTTAGCTGCAAATTTATTTAAAATTTTAGCATTTTTTCTTCCTTTTACAATGCTGAATGCTGTTGCAATGGCGATTTTATCCACATTAGGTAACACGTTTCGTGCAATGAATAGTTCTTTGTTTTTTAATTTTGGTATGATTATTTCTGCATTATGCTCGCCATTAATGTTATTAGTAAACATAAATCCTATTTATGCAATTGCAATTGGTGCATTACTAGGAGTTTTTTTACAATTGATTTACCAATTTCTACCGCTTTATAAGTTAGGGCTAATTAATATTCCATCATTTAATATTAAAGTTTGGCTATCATATTGCCCTCTTCGCCAAGTATTACTACTGATGGTGCCCCGTACTATTGCGCAGGGTGCTTTAATTATTGCATTGATGATTAATACATTTTTTGCAATTCAACTTGGAGAAGGTATTTTTAGTTATATTATAACTGCGACTGTTATTATTCAGGTACCTATAGGTTTGTTTGGTGTGGCCACAGGATTTGCTGCACATCCTATTTTAACCAAGGCTATTTTTGAAGGACAAAATAGAAAGTTTTCCAAATTGCTAATAGAAAGCTTAGAAACAACTTTATGGCTTTCATTAGTAACATTAATTTGTTTTTCACTTTTAATAGTGCCTTTTTATTCTGTTCTTTTTCAACATGGCAAAGTATCAATGTTTGATACGTTACAAAATTCCATTGCCGTATGTTCGTATTCGATTGGAATTATTTTTGCTGCTGGTACAAAAGTTTTGCTTAATGCTTATTATGCAATTAATTGTACTAAACAAATTGTTTATAATGCAATTATATATTTAATTGTAAATGCGTTACTAACTTCTACCTTGGCTCCAAAATTTGGGATTATTGGATTAGGAATTTCTTATAGTACAGCAACAGCGATCGATTTTTTTATGAATTTATTATTTTTAAAATGGTATTATCAAAATAAATTTATTGGAGATAGTCCATATATCGAAGGCGGAAAATATTTTTACATTAGAATTATTATTTTCGCAGTTCTTTCTTACGTTATTGGTTTTCTTGGTGTTTTTTTGATTTTTGAATTTTGGAAAAATTTTGATATGTTTTTTTCTTTTAAACTTAATTTTATTAATAATTTATTAATTTTAGGTACTGGAGGGATGTTGATTTTAATAATGAGTTTGTTGTTAATTTTAAAATTTGGTCCAACTAATTTAAAAAATTTGGTATATAAAATTTTTAAAAAATTAAAATAAATTTTAATTTTCAGGTTTTTTTGCAGAGTATTTATTTAAAATTGAATTATATTTTTTTTCTTTTTTAAATAATTTAATTTCTTCTATTTTTTTTATAACAAAATTTTGTTCTGATGTTTTTGAAGTAGCAATCCATGTTGTATTTTTAATTATCGGTCCGTACATGTCGAATTTCTTTATGTTATATTTTTCATTTTTTATAATATATTCTGCGATAATTTGACCTTCTATCCAGCCATCTGCCCTATCAAATAAAATTTTTTTTAAGTTTTGTTCATTATTAAGAGAAGCAGTAAATTCTTCAGAATATTTTTTTTCTTGAAGTACTTGAATTAAAGATGATCCGTTAATAACTGAAATAGATTTAAATAAACTTAAATAATCTTCTGTTTTTGGAAATTTTCCTTTTTTGGTATAAATATATACAGGTGTCATATAAATAGTATCAAGCCAAATATATTTATCTTCTCTTTGGGGTGTTCGAGACATAAATAAAATAGAGTTTTTTTCTTTGGCAGTGATTTCAAGGGCTCTAGCTAATGGAAATCCTTCAAAACTGACATTACCAAAAATTCCTTTTGCCAATTCAACAATCAGACCTTCGGGAATTCCTTTTTCGTTTATCATAGATTGTGGTGGAACATTATCAGAAATATTAACTTTTTGATTTGCATGCGTTGATATTGTCAATTTGATACAAAATAATATTAACCACATCAATTTATAATTATAAAGATTTTTTTTCATACTTTACCTTAAATTTATATTTTAATGTTACTTAAAAATATAATATACTCCTCCAAGCACTTCGTGAGGCTTTTGAACTGAAGGAGTATTTCTTTCTCCATAAAGATTTTTAGAGTTATAAAATGTATATCTTAAGAAAGTACCAAAATTTTCGTTTTCTGCTTCTGTATAGAAGCTCCCTCCAATATCGGTATTTCCGTCGCCCATTCCATAATCAATTCTTGCGTTTACAGAATAAGTGTTAAAAAACCCAGAACCTATTTTAAAATTATAATAAATATATGGACTAATTTGAGTGTAACTGTCACCAAGATATACATTTTCGTATGAAAAACCAAAATTTAATGATGGATTTAATCTATAACGAATAGTGGTTTGTAAGCTTAGTCCCTTAGAATTAATAAAACTCGCAAAATCAGGAAGTGAAAATCCAAAAAATTCAATTGGTGTTAAAGATTGATCACCGGTGAAAATAAATTTTAATCCACCCCATATTAAAGAATACAATGTTCCGCTCGCTAAAAGAGTGTTTCTATATGCTTTTTGAAAGTCTGTGCGGGTGATTGTTTTGCCAAGGGTTGCATAATTATTTTCTATGACCTTTGGGTCTCCTGAGCTACTTGAAATTTGGCTATAGTCGTACGGACTTAATTTATTTTGAATATAAGCAAAAAGGTCAGGTGCCGATCCGCCTCTTTGATAAAATCGTTCTGCAATATGGTTTGCGAGAAATATTTCATTATTCATGCCCCCTCCAGAGCTAATGATCCTAACTTTTGCAAACTCTTCTGTTGAAAGTCCACCAGGCACAGAGCCACTTGTGACAGCCCCGGCATTAATATAATTTATTCTTTTTAAAACCATGATAAAATAAGAGCTTGTTGTGTCGGTGTTTGGTCCTCCTATACTATAAGTCACACTTTTGGGTATGTATGAACGATACCGTGTTGCATGACCAAACTCATGAAATGGCACGCTCATAAATGTTGAGTTAAAATAATAATATTGAAAATACCCTGTCCCAAGCCAAGAAACCATTCTACTGAGCATATTTCCTTCATTGGTTAACAGGCGAAACGTCCAGTTGTATGTTTCATAAATGCTCATTGGAAAATAAACCATACCCTCATTAGAGTTAACAGTGTCTTCTAAATAACCAGTAGAAAGCGTGAAGCGATTAGAACGGGCTTCTTTATCTTTAGAAAAAATTAAAAAATTAAACTTTAATAATAAGAGTGTTAAGAATATTTTGAATATAGTTATCATTTTGCATTTCCTTAAAGTTATAAATCTTTAAAGAAATGTCGGTAGATTAGTTAATATTGACAATAAAATTTTTGATGTGCTTGCGCCAAATTTTTGTAACTTTAAGAGTTCGTTTTAAATTTGTATTTTACAATACATTGATAGAGTTTTATTTAAGCTTTTTTGATATATAGAAGAGATATTAAGTTATTAGTTGCTAGATGGCCAGGCAACCTTATTTGCAATCAATTCGGCAACTTTTTCTAGACCTTTTTCATCAGCGTCATTAAATCTAGCAAAAACTTGGCTATTTATTTCTAGCACACCTATTAAGTTATTAAGTTCTTTTTGTTTGTTGTGATAAAAAAGAGGAATGATAATTTCAGAAAAAGCTGAATTGTCGCTTTGTATGTAACCTTCAAACTTATTGACATTATCAATGCGTATTGTTTTAAGTTGTGTTGCGGCAAAACCACAAGAACCTTTTTCTAGCGAAATTCGCGATGGTGCCATTTTTCCTTGAAAAGGACCTAAAATAAGTTCATTATTTTTTAATAAGTAAAATCCAATCCAGTTTATTTCTTTAATTAAATAGTTGAGCATAGCTGTGATATTGCACAGTTGCGCAAGCCAATCTTTTTCTGTTTCTAAAAAAGATTCTATCAATTTGTACATGTTGTCGTAATGTTCCTCGTTTCTTGCAATATCAGTTGCAGGATAGAAATTTATCATAATAATATAATTAATCCTTATGTAAAATGTGTTTAATTTGGCTTACCGTTTCGGTTTCCATTTCAAAAGGAAACATATGTGTTCCTTTAGGAATAATAACCCATTTTAACTTCGGAAAAAAACATTTAACCCATAACTTCGCTTTAGAATTACAGGTATCGCTATTTTCACCTACAAAAAAAATTGGTGCAATGTTTTTTCGAATTCTAAAAGGTATCTTTAAAAATCCAATCCAAGCGGCGAATGGATATTCTTCAAACATATGCGCTTCCCAATTGGGATCATGAGCTAATTGAATAAAATTTTTATGAACAGAAAAGCTGCCTCTCACATAATTGTAAACAGTTTCTATGGGCCAATTTTTCATTAAAGATGATTTGTGTAGTTCTGTAACAGCATGTTCGATTGTTTGAAATCGTGTTTTTCGGCGTTTTACCCGAGAACTTTTAGGACTTAAATGTTTTTTATTAAGTATATGTATTAAAGACCATCTTAATATAATGTGAGAAGGAAGGATTGGAGGGTCAAGCAATAAAATTTTATCAACAGCAATGTGTTGAGTTGCAAGCAAAGACAGCCAAGAACCGAGGCTATGGCCACTCAGTATCCACTTTGTGTTTGGACTGTAGGTATTTTTAAAATGTAAAAATAGTTGCACGTGATCATGTGTGAGCGTTTCCCAGGTCCATTGATTTTTAGGTTTGTTGATGTAATTTGCTGGTACTGTGGTTTTGCCAAAACCACGCATATCGTAAGTGATAATAGAGCAATTTAATTCGTAAGAGAGTTGCTCAAATAAATTTTTATAGGTTAATGCAGGAATTCCATTCGCACCACCAAAAAAAATTGTGTATTTATGAAGTTTTGGATTGGGGGCTTGAAATTCATAAATTTGAAAACCATTTAAATTTTTTTGTAGCATGATTCTTTCCAAAATTAAAAGGTCAAAGAATTTATTTATTATCACAATGGTTAATAATTTTCTAGATACTAATAACTATTTTTTAATTATTAGAATTACAAATTTTAGCGAGGAAAAACGTGGAATTTAAAAGATCAATTGTGTGGTTAAGGCGTGAATTAAGATTAGATGATAATGCTGCTTTACATTACGCTTGTTTATATTCTTCTCAAATAATTCCTGTTTTTATTTTTGATAAAAATATACTTTCTAAATTGCCTAATCATGAAGATAAAAGAGTGACGTTTATTTTTGAAACGTTACAAGAATTAGAGCAACAACTCAAAAAACAAGGAAAAATGTTAATTGTCAGATTTGGTGATCCACAAGAAGAAATTCCCAGTCTTGCAAAAGAATTAAAAGTTGATTCTGTTTTTACTAATAATGATTATGAGCAGTACGCAATAAAAAGAGATAATTTTATTAAAGACAAGCTTAAAGAATATCAAATTCAATTTCTGTCTTTTAAAGATCAAGTCATTTTTGAGAGAAACGAAATTTTAAAAGCCAATCAACAGCCTTATGTTGTGTTTACTCCCTACAAAAATGAATGGTTAAAGCGTGTTAAGATGCAAAATTTTGTATCTTTCACTTATGATATAAAAAAATTTATATCAAATGAAGACTTTAAAAATTACCAGTTCCATTGGAAAATAGAAGAATTAGGTTTTAGTAAAGCAACTTTAATATTGTCACCTGGGCGTAAAGGGGCTCTTGAAAAAATACATACTTTTTCTAAAAAAATTGATGAATATGCCAATAATAGAAATTTTCTTAATATAGATGGAACCTCGTTGCTTTCTATTCATTTGCGTTTTGGCACAATCTCTATTCGAGAGGCTTTTCGGTTTGCTTATGAGCATCAATCTGAAGGTGCAAATGTTTGGATCAGTGAGCTGATTTGGCGAGAATTTTATAAAATGATTTTATCATTATTTCCTTATGTTGAAACTTCGCCTTTTAAACAAGAATACAAATCTTTAAAATGGGAAAATAATGATAAATATTTTGAAAAATGGCAACAGGGGCAAACAGGATTTCCAATTGTTGATGCTGCAATGCGCTATTTTAATAAAACGGGTTGGATGCATAACCGCCTAAGAATGGTTGTTGCTTCTTTTTTAACAAAAGATCTTTTGATTGATTATCGTAAAGGCGAAAAATATTTTGCAGATCATTTGTTAGACTACGATTTGTCTGCAAATAATGGAGGATGGCAGTGGAGCGCATCCACAGGGTGCGATGCACAACCCTATTTTCGAGTCTTTAATCCTGAAAGTCAGTCGCAAAAGTTTGATCCAAAAGGCACCTTTATTAAAGAACATTGTCCTGAACTTGTTCATTGTGATGAAAAAACGATTCACGCTCCAACTCAATCTCTTTTTTCAAGTTATAGTCATCACTATCCAACTCCTATTGTGAATCACGCTATTCAGCGAGAAAAGGCAATAAAATTGTTTAAAAAAATAGATTAAGGCTGGGTATCCGCAGAAAAAACTGTTAAAGACGTTTTTTCTGCCCCAAAAGAAAATGATGGCTTTGAGTTAAATTGAAAAATATACTCATCTTGTTCTACATAACCAAAACTTTCTTTGAGAAAGCGGGCTTGTCGTTCCGGAGAGTTTTTCAATTTTGCAATTTTTTCTTCGAGATACTGAGTCTGAATTTGAAGCTCCGTGATTGTTTGCGATAGCACATCTCGTTCTTTAATGAGTTCCATAAAATTTGAGATGCCAGCTTTTCCAATGGCAATAGAGCCAATAATCAACCACAATACAATCACAACAACCCATCTTGCTAAACTCTGAAATCGTTTTGAATAAACATGTGGTTGATTATTGGGCAAGTTCATCGCGTTGTCCGTATGGTTAAAATGAGGAAATTTATAGCAGTCACCCGCTAAATAATTTTAACATATCTAAGGCGCTTTGTTGAGTCGAATATCATAATACAGAGGAGGCATTCCTCAGAGACCCCTATAAGGAGCGAACTTCTGAAGTTATTGAATAAGTAAGACGATATTAAATTGCTCTAATATCGTCTTACTTATTCCTCGACCCGCTTTATATTCAAAAATTCAATTGTTTTTGCCAATCCTTGAAAAAAACGGTGATTTGCAAGTTGATTTCTATTCCCATGCAACAGTATTTTTAGGAAATTGGCTTAAAAATGGAATGGCATAAAGTTGAGAAATAGACAATTGTTCAAGCAATATAGCCAGCAGTCTATCGATTCCAAGCGCATTTCCAGAGCAAGGGGGCATGCCAAATTTCATTGCATTTTCAAACATGGGATCGGCAACCAATTCGGATCGCGCTGACAAAGTTTTGTGAAAGCGCGCGCTGAGAATGTCACAGTCGTTTAATTCTTGATATCCATTGCATATTTCTATTCCATATAAAAATGCTTCCATTCTTTCTACAAAAAAACTTTCTGCGGATGTATTATTTATTATTTGAGTGCCTTCGGCTTTGGCTAACGCTCCCATTTGAATTGGATAATGGGTTACAAAACATGCTTTTTGTTTGGCCAAAAAAGGCTCTATTTTTTCCATAAATAATTTGCAAAAAATTGTGTTCCAGTCGTCATGATCTGTGATTGATGGGCTAAGCGGTTGCGCAATTTTTAAAAAACTATTGCGCTCTTGCACTTCTTCTAGGTGAATTGATAAAATATTTAAAAACAATTGATCCACTCGAAATCTTGGCCACTGTTTAGGAATTTCTCTTGCAGAACCAAGAAATTCAGCAAGAGTGGTAACAAGTTTTTCTGTATCTAACATAATGTCTGTTAGCTTACCTTGAGAACGGTACCACTCAAGCATGACAAACTCAGGTTCATGCAGTTTTGAGACTTCTCCGTTATTTCGATATGCTCTTGATAACTGAAAAACCTTTTCAAAACCTTCGGTCATTATTTTTTTTAAGGCAAATTCTGGGCTTGTTGGCAATTCGAGAGGCCACACTTTGCCTCGGTGATCGGTGTAATGCGTTTTAAAAGGATGCAAATACTCTTCGATACCACCACTTGGGACAAGAGTGGGGGTGTCAATATAAATAAACCCTCGATTGCAAAAAAACTGTTTGACTCTGTCTAATCCACGGTTGCGCTGTTTAATAAGTTTAGCACGTTTTGTGGTTGCAGAATTAAAAAATTTTGCTTCAAGTTGATTGGGATAATGAGATATTTGTATAAATTGTTTGTCCGGCAAAGGATTTGGAATCACAGTGTTGAGCCATTCTGCTTTGCAGGGATTGTGTTGTAAAATATCAATAAGTTGAATTGATACACTTTCATTGTAAGTTGAAGAGGTATTTTTTTCAGGAGTGTTTTTAATTATTTTACATTTAAAGGTAATACTATCTCCATGATTTAATGGTTCGCCCTTTAAATTTTCTGATAAAGAGATGGGAAAAATTGCTCCAGTTGCATCACAGAGTCCCATTGTGTCATCGATAAAAAAAACTCTTCCCGCCGCCACACGTTCAGGAACAGCAGAAACTTTTTTAAGTTCAAATAATTGTTGCAATGTTAGAATGTACTTGTTTTTGAAACTCATTTTTTAGTTTTTCTAGTTTTTGGTTTACTTTTTGTTTTACTTGTTAAGCTACTTTTTTTCTTTTTAGGAGATTTTGTTTTTTTCTCATCAGATTTTTGATGCAAAACTTTATAAATTTTGTCAAAAGCACTTCCTTCATCAAAACGTCCTTTTTTCTCGTCCCATTTTCCAGTGGCAAAGCCTGTTAAAAGTTCAAAAGCATCTTCTGCTTTTGCAACAGGCCAAATGTGAAACTGCTTTTTTTCAACTGCTTCGCGAACCGTGCGATTTAACATTAAATGTTTAATGTTTTGGACAGGAATGATGCAGCCATTTCTGCCGGTCAGACCTTGAAGTTGGCATGTTTTAAAAAAGCCTTCAATTTTTTCGTTTACGCCCCCAATGGGTTGCACTTCGCCAAATTGATTGACAGAGCCAGTGACTCCAATGCCTTGATCAATAGGAATATTTGCAATTGTTGATAAAATTAAACACAGTTCTGCAAGTGTGGCCGAGTCACCATCCACTCCATTATAATTTTGTTCAAAACAAATGGTTGCTGCAATATGAGCGGGTGCTTTTCGCGCAAATGTGGCATTGATCCAACTTGTTAAAATGCTCACTCCTTTATTGTGTAACTTACCTGATAAAGAGGCTTCACGTTCAATGTTTAAAATTCCAGGTTTGCCTTTATAAGTGCGGCAAGTAATGCGCGTGGGAACTCCAAAAGATAAGTCACCAAGAGAGTAAACTGCGAGTCCATTAATTTCCCCGACACGCCGAGAGTTTGTAGAAATTATAATATCTTTGCGCTTTAGCATTTCAATAATATGATCTTCTATAGCAGCAGAACGCGAGTAGCGCTCATCAATTGCTTTTTCTACATGTTTCCGTGAGACCTTTTTGCTTTTATATTCTTTTGCCATGAAATCAGCTTCAATGGTGATATCTTTAATCAAGCTAAAACGTGTGGTTAATTTATCTTGATCATCAACAATACGACTGCCAAATTCAACAATTGCTGCAATGCCGCTTTCATCAAAAGGAAGTAAGTTTTCAACTTTAGTTCTTGTTGAAATAAATTCGATGTAGTCATCAATTGTTTTTTGTGAACGATCCATTTGTGCATCAAAATCTGCTTTAATTTTAAAAATTTTATTAAAGTCTTCATCGTGCTGATAAAGCATTCGATAAATCCAATCAGAGCCAATTAAAATTATTTTTACATTGAGGGGAATTGGTTCTGGTCTTAATCCACTTGTTGCTAAAATACTAAATTGCTCACCAAGATCTTCAATAAATAATTTTTGATTTTTTACAACTCTTTTGAGGGTGTCCCAAACCTGTGGAGCACGCAATACATCCAATGCGTGCAACACAAGATAACCTCCATTGGCTCTTGCAAGCGAGCCTGCTTTAATCATTTTAAAGTCAGTTGTATAAACACCATACTCGATATTTTTTTCGATTTTTCCAAAAAGATTATAAAATGTAGGGTTATTTTCTATAATAATTGGCGCGCCTTTAATTTCTGTGTTGTCGACAAACACATTGATGCGATAAGGAAGATGCGGATCTCCTTTTTTTAAGTGATACGAGGTTGCAGCAGCAACTTCTTCACTTTCTGAGTCGGATTCATCATCATCTGGTAAAAAATCATTTAAGTTTTCGAGCAAATGTTTTTTTACTTCATCAAGATATTCTAGTATATTTTTTTCAGTTTCGTACTCTTTTAAAAATGGAATGAGTGCTTGACTTACAACGTAATCACCAAGTTCTGATTGCAATTCTTCCAGTTTATTTTTTGTGTCGTTTTCAATTGATCTCACTTTTCGGGCAAAATCTAAAACTTCTGGTTCTAATAAATTTCTTTCGGCTTCAATTTTTTCTTTTTGTTCGTCATTTAATTCTGAATAGTCTTTTTCACTTAAAGGCTTTCCGTCAATAATAGGAACAGTGACAATTCCCATTCTCGTTGATTTTACCCCAAAGTTTTTAGATTTTGCTGCTTTTTCTAGTTCATTAAATAGCTTTGCCTTTTTTTCGTTGCTGGCATTAACAGTTGAGTTTACATTTGTTTCATATTCTTCTGACTGAAACGCATCAACAAGCTCAACTGTTAGCTGTTCCATAAGCTCGTCCATTTGTTTTTTAAAACGCTTTGCAAATCCTGTTTTTAATTCCATTGCATGCGGAGATTCTGGATTTTTGAAATTATAAACATAAATCCAGTCTCCAGGAGTTGGGCAGTTTTCTGCAGTTTTCTTTAAAAAAGATTGAATAACACTTGTTTTGCCTGTGCCTTGAACTCCAGCTACGTAAATATTGTAACCAGGTTTTTGAATACCTAAACCAAGGTTAATCGCTCTTACAGCGCGAACTTGAGAAATAATGTCATAGTTTGGTTCTGATTTTTTATGTTTATCGATTTCAACTAATGATTCTTCACATGTTCTGTAAACTTCATCTGCGTTGAGTCTACGAAATAGCAGTGAACTTTTGTTTATTTTTAAGTCTATAGGGAATTGTTCGTCTCTCTGCTCCAGAATTGTTTTTGTGAGAGATGTTGATGTATTCTTATTTTTCGTTTTTTTCATTCCGACCTCTTTCTAATACAAATATCGCACTGCATACATCGCCATATATTTTTAGTTGCGCCTTGAACAACACGTGAAGCAAAAAACTCGAAACTTGATGATAATCTACAAGTTGTTGATGTAGACAATTTACCAAGCTCATGCAAGCTTGCGTAAAAATGGTTGCGAGCAGAAATATATTTGGGAATTTCTTTTTGTAAATTGAGAAAACCATTTTTTAAAATCATACCATTTTTTGCTTCTTCCTGATCTATATGAACAAAAGAAAAATATTTTTCTTCTTGGTAATGTGAAAAAACACGCTTACAATTTTCGAGAGAAAGCTCACATGCATCTTGTAATCTTTTTAGAGAAAGAGCATGTTGTGCACCTTTTAATAATTGCGCATTTTTGTCAATGATACTGAGAACACCCTCCAATACTTTTCGTCGCATTGTTATGCCTTCAGGTAAACCTGCTAAGATATCGATAAAACTTTTATCTTTACTTAACTTAACACAAAAGTAATTTTCTCCTGGACGAATATCTTCTAATATATTACAGATTCGTAATCCTGCCATAATATTTTCTAGTTTGCGTATTTTGTTAACGTCATTTTTTGATCTTATACAATTTAGCAAGTTTTTTTTATTAACAAAACAACTTTCGCCATAATATTGAGGCATGAACGAAATAAATTCAGCGCATTGTTCAAGAAACAATGCAGGTTCAGGAAAACTAGCCTTAAATTGATATTCGCGTTTGATGGGATCGGCTCCTGTCCAAAGTAAAATTCCGGTTGAGGGTTCTCCGGAGCGACCCGCTCTGCCGAGCATTTGAAACAGTTCTTCAATATTACTTGGAAAGCCAAATACAACCACGAGCTGAATTCCTGGGATGTCTACCCCCATGCCAAACGCTGTTGTAGCGCAAATCACAGTTCTTTGTTGAGCATGATGAATATAATGTTCTGTGTCTTTGCGTTGTTGTTTTGTGAGTCCTGCATGGTAGGCAACAGCATGAATTTTTAATTTTTTTAATTTTTTTGCAGATTCTTCGCATAAACTTCGCGACTGAAAATAAACTAAAATTTTTGTTGATAAAGAATTTTTTAAGATCTCGATTAATTTTTCCAATTGCTCTTCGTTTGAAAAAACACGGACACTTTCAACTCGAATATGGTTTCCCAAAGGGTTTGAAGTGTACTCATACACTTGGGTGTTTTCTGGAAATACTTTTTTAATAATTTCTTGGCGGGCTTGTCTGCCTGCTGTTGCGGTCATGGCAAGAATTCTTGGTGGCTTGAGGAAAGAGACGCATTTGCCAATTTCAGAATATTCGGGTCTAAAGTGGTGCCCCCAGGTCACCACACAATGGGCTTCATCAACAACAACCATGCTTAAACTGATTTTTGCAATTGCATTGAGAAACGATGGCAAAACAAAGCGTTCGGGAGAAGCAAAAACCAGCTTCGCCTCTCCCGAACGCAGTTTGCACCATGCTAGCTTGCGCTCTTCCTCAGATTGTTCGGATGTAAAAATAGAGCATGGAATTTGCGCGAGTTCCATGCGTCGTTCTTGATCTCGCATCAACGCAATCAGTGGGCTGATCACAAGGACTGGCTGTTCTGTATAAAAAAGTGCGGGTAAAGTGTATAAAAGTGTTTTGCCCGCTCCAGTTGGAAGTGTTGCTAAAACAAACTTTTTTTCATGAATATGTTCAAGTACATCCCGTTGCGCTGGTCTTAAGCTAGTCAAAGAGAAATTTTTTTTAGCAAATTCTTCACACTTTAAAACAAAATCAGTTTCCATCGTCTCCTCTCATCATGCTAACCTTGTTTACGATCGATTTGCCAAGGAGTACAGTCGCAGAGAATATTGTTTGAGTTTTTTCTTAAATTGAGTTTTAATTATGAAAATATTTATGAAATTATTTGTATTTGTGATTTTGGGTATTGGCTTAGGAGGTATTGTTGTTTATTTTGCGATTAGAAACTCTAATTATAATGATAACTCCAATAATTATTCAAATAGCAAAATAATAGAAATTCAATGGGATGAGCTGCAAAAATGGGATCTGAAAACAGCCACTCTTATTCCAAAAGATCTTACAAAGTTAGATGGAAAAAATATCAAAATTCCTGGTTTTATGATTCCGTTAGAAGACAACCAAGATGTGGTTGATGAGTTTTTATTTGTGCCTTCTCCTATGGCATGTATTCATGTTCCTGCACCACCCTTAAATCAAATTATTCATGTCAAAATGGCCACGGGAAATAAAATTAAAGTTTCTTTTGGTCCGTTGTGGTTAATGGGTAAGTTTGCAATTCAAAAAAAAGTAATGCCTTTAAATCAGGGTGAGTTTCATGTGCTGGGGTCACGGGTGGTTGATTACCCTTAAAGTAATATTAACTATATAAAAATCAATAAATTTTTATTGTACACAAAGAAAAATAAAATAAGTACCTAATATTAAAGAAAAAATAATATTATTAAAAATTTAATTAAAATATTTATAAGATATTCCGATGATTTATTTATATTAAGAGGTCGCTTATGTTTCAATCAAAAGGAATTAAATACAAAATATTATTTAGTTCTTTTTTATCAATTTTTATCTTTTCAATATTTTTAATTTGGGTCGCTAATATTTATTGGAACGTCTTACTCGATAATAAAAAAAAGAAACTGCAAAATATTGTTGAAATTGGAACAACTTTGGTTTCTTCTTATATGGCTCAAGAAAAAAGTGGTACAATTACAAGAGATGAAGCACAAAAAAGAGTTAAAGAAAATTTTAATGCGATTCGTTACGCTGGCAATGAGTATTTATTTGTCACTAACTCTTCAGCATACCAGGTATTAAATCCTGTTAAGCCTGAGCTGAGCGGAAAAAATATGTCAGAATTTAAAGACCCTACAGGCTTAAAACTTTATGTAGAAATTGCCAATGTCGCAAAAAAATCAGGATCAGGATTTGTTGAATACATGTTCCCTAAAGCGGGATCCTCAACACCTATCAAAAAGCTTTCTTATGTTTATTTTTTTCCAGAATGGGATTGGATAGTTGGTACAGGTTTGTATATGGATGATGTGAATGCAGACATGAGTTACTTTGTATCAATATTATTATTTGGATGCATTTTTGCTATTATTTCATTTATTGTTTTAGGTGTTTATTTTGCCAATTCGGTTGTAAATCCATTGTCAGTCGTATGCAAGTCGTTGTTAAGCACTTCTGATAATTTTCAAATAAAATGTGATGTGCTAAAAGAATCTGGTGGCCATGTAAAAAAATTCTCCACCGAACAAGCCTCATCAATTCAAACAACTGCCGCCGCTATTTCAGAAATTACAAGTATGATTGGTAAAACAACAGATTTAACAGGTACCTCAGTTAAGCTTGCCAATGCAATTACTTCTAAAGCGGAAAATGGTGAAGTATCCATGAAAAACATGATTACTTCGATGAAAAGTATTCAAGAAGCAAGTGCAAAATTAACAGAAATAGAAAAAATTATTGTAGAAATTGAAACCAAAACACAAGTTATTAATAAAATTGTCTCAAAAACAGAATTGTTATCATTGAATGCTTCCATTGAGGCTGCTCGTGCTGGAGAGCATGGAAAAGGGTTCTCTGTGGTTGCAGAAGAAGTGGGTAATTTGGCTCATATGAGTGGCAAATCATCAAATGAGATTCGTGCATTAGTTCAAAAAAGCCGTGAACAAGTGCAAAAAATCTTGCATGAGACTATGGAAAAGGTGAAGGAAGGGCAAAGCAGAACAGAACAGGTGTCTTCAACATTTTCTGAAATTGTTCAAGGGATTAAAGAAATAAATTTTCAAATGGGTCAGGTTTCTGATGCAACGCGTGAGCAAGAAATTGGGGTTAAACAAATTTCATCTGCAATGGGAATGCTCGATCAGTTAGCGTTTAAAAATTCATTAGAATCAGAAAACTCTTTAAAAGTGACTGTCGAAATTTCTGATGAATCAAAAAAACTTAAAGAAATTTCTGAGACAACAGAGCATGTTGTTTATGGGGATAGAAAAAAAACATAGTCACTCTAAATTCTTTGAAATTTCTTTTTTATTTTGTTCTAAATCTGTTAAAATTAAATGTTTGTGATGTTCGCTTTCAAAATAATTTAAAACTTTTATTGCTGGTCTGTATGTTGCACCATCAAGAACACTTAAAATGAGATCAGGACCTACTTGTGTTGCAACAAAATTTTCAATGTCTGTTAAAATAGCGTCAATATTTTCTTCTTCGTTTTCATCCCATTTTTCATCATAATTATTAATAGTTTTAATTTTTTTGTCTTCAATGTCTTTTTGAAAAATGACGTAAACATCTTTGCCTTTGCCCCCTTCTAGATAGTCTGCACCAGATCCTGCATGCAAGATATCATTTCCATCTCCAGATTTAATAGAATCATCACCAGCATTGCCCATGAGGACGTTATTGTCTTCGTTTCCTACAATTTCATCGTTAAAATTAGAACCAATAACATTTTCAACATTTTCGACTTCAATAAAAGAATGATCAAGTTTTATTGAAGGATTTAAAGAAATTTGAAATAAGTTATTAGGATCTTGCGTTGTGATATTTTTGATTGAAATTGTATCAACCCCTTTTTTTCCATCAATAAACCCAATTTTTTTTCCGTTTGGATCCACTCCTTTTAGTGGCTCAAAAAACTCTATAATATCAGAATCTTCTCCTCCAATTAATTGTAATGCATAAGTTGCTGGATGAATGACATAAAGATTTTTGCTACTTTGTTCTCCACTGATTGTGCTAATCATATTTCCATGTTTTCCTTGATCGCCAATACCAACTAAATAAAGAATCGCGCTTTTTTCTGCAATTTTTGATGACTTCATGGCAAGTTCGTCAAAAGTATTTTGTTGTTGAGAATTGGCAACTAACATTGAGGAACTTGTGTTTTCGAGAGGACAAAAAGTTGTTTCGTTGAAAATGTGTGATCCTCCAAACCCTCCATACTTTACTCCAATTGGAGATTTAGGAACTTTGGGTTGGTTGACAACAAGTTTATGATGATGCTTTTTAATCAAATCTAAATGTTTATTATGGAGATATTCAGATTCTCTGCTTTTATTTGCATCATAAATATTATTTGTTAAGCACAAATGTTTTTTATCTTCAATAGGTTTTGGTATTTGAATTTTTGTTGTATTACACAAATAATAACAAAGCATTTTATTTTCTGTATCTGAAAATGGAATAAATAATGAGATTCTTGGAAATATAATTTGTTTAAAATAATAAGAATCTTTTAAATTATTTGTATGATTGGCAAAAAAAGCATTGTTTTTTTCTTCGAGGAGTGTTGGGATTGTGTTTTCAATAAAATGATTTTCCATTTTTTTTCTGATGACCTTGGGATCCTCATTCATTTGATAATGCCCAAAAAAGTGTGAAATTGAATTTAATGTGATGAGATTTTCATCAAAGCCGAGATCCCGCAATTGTTGGGAAACTCTGATGGCATTGTAAGTTCCTTTTGTTGCCATAATGGTAAAGCCAATTGCGGTGCCAATAGGACCTGCTTTCGCACTCAAGGGAAGTAATAAAGCTGTGCCCAATGAGGATGCCGCAGTCGCTCCAGTCAGGGCAGAGTTAACAAGTAAGTCTTGTTTTAAAGCAAGATCTTCAGTTTCCATCGCATTATTATAAAGTTCTGTTGCTTGCCAAATATCAATTCCTGCCGCTGCTGTATTAATCACAAAGTGTAGTGAACCGAGACCTTGAAATGTTTTTGGATGCTTTAGCCAATAGGTTTGCGAGCTCGAGTTTCTGCCAATATCTAACAGCAAATCAGCCTTATCGAGGGTAAAACTCACACTTCCTTGAATTGCATCTTTGGTATTATTTTGGGTGGCTGCTTGATAAATTTGCTTAATACTTTGTGGAGTTAAAAATAGATTTATTCCAGCGTTGAATTTGTTTGCTGCTGTAGAAAATTTTTCGGTGCCACGGTATAAAGTATTTGCAAAATTTTTAAATATTTTATTTTCTGAACCGCTTGTTAATGTTTGAGGTGTATTATAATTATCAATTTGATCGGTAATGCCATTAAAAATTGGTCTTAAAGCATCAGCTCTAAATGTATTTTTTACTTCTTCGTAAGTAAGTTGAAAAACACTCCGTAATTCTCTCCCAAACGCATTCTTAAAGTGATGTAATTTTTCAAAAAATTTTACGTCTGTATTGTTATCAAAGCTGTCAATATCAAATATTAATTTACTAAATACCATTATATTTTTTTGTTTTTCTGAGTCAAATTCATTATAATTTTTTAAATCTTCTAAATATTGAGATTTATCAAAAACATAGATTGATTGATTTTTTTTAGAAAAAATTATTGGTTTTGATCTTTTATTGTTATTATAAAAATTTGGAAAATAATAAACAAAAAATCCTGGTAATGGATTTGGAAAATTCCACGGTTTTTTATTTGTTTTAATAGTAACTTCTTTTAAATAATTTTTTGCGATTTCTTTTTTTTCTAAGTCATCTTTTTCTTTTTTTAGAAGATATCCATTTCTTAAAATGACTTTTTTAACAATACGCCGATCAAGTTCTTCGCCTAAACCAAATTCATCAAAGAATGTAATAATTTGCCTAATTTTAGATGTATTTTCATGATTTAGCTGTTGATGGGCTAAAACAGACTGTAAATTTAAAGGTTTATCCGCATCATTCTGATTTATGTTATCTGTAAATTTTTTTTCAATTTTTTCATTAATCATTTGCAGATGCGTGGTAACAAAACTTATAAATTTTATACTTGGTGATGAATTTTGATTATTATTTTTATTTTCTGCAATTAATTTTTTTGCATAATGAATAAATCTTACATTTTTTTTATAGTTAGGACTTTCTTTATTAAACATGTTTTTTAATGTATGTTTATAGATACCCTGATGGTAGGTGTCTTTTGCTGGGTTTAAAATGTGTTTATCATTTTTCCATTTATGTTTAAGTGCGCTGATAATTTCATCAGGTTTTTTATAAGGATTTTTTAAAACTTCTTCATAAATTTTTTGCCAAACCCGAATTCGAGTTTTTTGTTCTGAAAGTTCAACAAGATTTTGAACTTTTGTTATTTGATTTTTAAAAAAATCGCTATTATCTGGTTCGCTACTTTCGCAAATTTTAGCTTCAATACTATTTTCTGGAGCAGATGGAAACTCAAAGTTTTTTTCAATAAAATGTTCTGCACCTTGCGCTCCAACTATCCCTAAAATTGTAGAGGCCGCACCAACCCCAGAAAGAACAGGGATTCCTAGTAACAACGGACCAGATACAAACATTTGTGCTTGTCCACTTGTAAGCATAACATCACCAACTGCTTGTGCTGTTAACCAGTTTTTTTTGACCCGATAAAAACTTTCAACCATTTTTTTTGTTTTTAAAATTTTAATTTTTGAAACATTATCAAGCTCTGAGTCTTGTACTTCTTTCCAAAATTGACTATTGCTTATCGATTCTATCCAGTTTTTTAATCCTTTAATTTCTTTTTTATTTTCAAAAATTTTACTCAATCCAGCTAAAACCATTTGGGCTTGGCCAGCAGATAAAAATGCATTACCAACAGTTTCAATATTAGATAAACCGTTACCCCAATCAAATAATAGTTTTGAATCTGTTGCTGAAATTGGATTTAAATTATGCGAAATTATCTCCGCAAATGATTTGATTTCAAAGGCAATCATGCCATAGTACATTGATGCTAGACCACTGGCTGTATTTGGCAGAACAGAGTGAGACGAGATGTGATTGCCGATTCCCTGTAGCAATTCTTGTTGATATTGTTTTAGTTTATTTAAGTGAGTTAAAACAAATTTTTTATTATCTGCTTCTCTTATTTTTTTGACAAGTTCAACTTCAGTTATGTTTTCAAATAGAATATGATAATGTTGCGAATTTCTTCTTTTTTTGTGAGCTAAAATTCTTTCAACGCTTGTATTATGTTCAATTATAATTTGACGTAAATTTTTTAAAGATTTGTCATTTTTTTTATTATCATATTTATCTTGTATTTTGGAATTATTTATAATATTTAAAATTTCTTTAACAAATTTGATTTTAAATCTATGATTTTCACTAGTAATTCTATATGTTTGAATATCTGCATCAGCTTCTTGAGCATTTGGTCTTTCAAGGTGGCTTAATAGGTTTTCTTGTAAGGAAATTTCATTTTGTAAATTAGTAAGCAATTCTTCGCGTATCTGTTTGATTAACGCTACAGATTCATTGTGCTCTGCTAACGAAGAATGCAATTCCTCGTTAGCTCCTTCGTAGCCAAGCCAAACAGCACCGCCAAACAACATGTAAATAGAAGTTTTTAACGTCAGTTCAAGCTGTTTTGGTAAGCCCGAGTTTTCAAGAGCGGTGGCAAGATCATCAAATCCATCGATCACAAATCCTTTGCCAGTATCGTCTGCATTAAAAGTTGTGACTTGATTTCTTGTATCTTTTCCTCTGACTGTGCGCAAAATATATTTGAGCATTTTGGCTTTTTTGGCAATAAAAGCGGCATTTTTTTTTGTTGCAGAATAAACTGTGACAATGTCTCCAATAGTTTTAAATGTGTGTTCTTTTTGAGTGTTTTTTTCGGTTACAATAAATTTATCAGTTTCTTTATCTGATATTTTTTGAATTTTAATATTAAATTCATTTTCTAGATCTAAAAATTCATCTGTTTTGTATGCAAGAATAAATGAATTAAATTTTTGTTCAATTTCTTCTTGAGTTTTTCCATCAAAAGAAATTTCTTTTGGCTTTTGATTAACATAAACAGTTGCATAAATTTTCCAGGGGTTTTGCAATAATTCATTATCATCAATAAACTCTATATCAGTCACTCCCAGTAATGAATATTTCATCAATATGTCTGAAAAATTTTGGTCTTCTTCATTATTGGCATCATTATTTTGATTGGCACCCTCATTTTCAATGTCATCATTATTTTGATTGGCATCTTCATTTTCAATGTCATCGATATTTTGATTGGCATCCTCATTTTCATGTGATTCTTGTGTTACAAAATACTGTTTGCTTTCAAAAAAATCTGGGTTGATGTGCGTGTTTTGTTTACTGCAACTTGCCGAAAGCAAAGTTGTACTAATGAATGGAAGAGCCAAACTATTTTTGTTAAAATAATATTTCATTGTAAATAAATCCCTTTTTTTAAAAAAATAATAAATATTTATAAAATTATATATACTTAGTAAAAATAGTTGATAATGAATTTTGTTATCAACTATGTCAATGCATTAAGTGATTAAAAGTTAAAATACAAGTTTTTAGATATCTTATAAAAAAAAATTATATAATTATGTAATAAATTAAAAATATTATATATTTGAATTTTTTTGTGATTTAAAAAATAATTAATAATTTAATAATAAAATTATATATGCCAGTTAATAGTTGAGAAAGTTATTGTGAGGCTTGAAGAAATAGCTCCAATTTGTTAAATAATTTTTGCACAAACAAAATTAACAAAGGAGCTACCAATGGACTGGCAGAGCCAACTCATCACTGTATACCTTACTACCTGCGATTTCTTTTCTCAACTCTCTCCAACCTCTTTTTTAAAAATTAGTCCAAACTCAAATCCCTCGTTCACAGACCAAGAAGTCACCACTATTTACATCTTTGGAGTTTTAATGAAACAAAAAAATATAAAAGCTATTTTTAACTTCACTAAAAATTTTATTCCAAACTGGTTTCCTCACTTGCCTTCTTATGAAGGATTTTTGTCAAGACTTAATAGCTTAAGTAAACTCTTTCCTGAACTTGCAAACTTTATTTTAAAAAATAATAAATTTAAAATCCCTAAAACAAAATCCAAACCTTTTATTCTTATTGACTCTTTACCTATTATACTCACAACTGGTTTTCGGGCGCACAAGTGCAATACTGCAAACGATATTTCTGCTATTGGCTATTGCTCTTCAAAAGATAAATTTTACTATGGGTTAAAACTTCATCTCGCTGCTTTGTTTCAAAATAAAAAACTTGCCGCACCTATTGATTTTAAAATCACACCCGCCGCAACTCACGACTTAACTGCTGTTAAGAATGATCTTTTAAACTTCAAACATTCGCAAATCTTTGCCGATCGTGCTTACTGTGACAAATCAACTAAAAAAAACTTGAATCAAATAAACTCTAAATTACACACACCAATTAAACTCTCTCGGAATAAAAAAACTCTTTCTAGTGATGAGAAAGTTTATTCTAAATCTGTTAGCTCTATTCGGCAGTCCATTGAAATCCTTTTTAACTGGTTAATTGAATCCAGCGGTATTCAAATCGCATCAAAAGTTCGATCGACTAAAGGCCTTATCGTCCATGTTTTCGGACGATTTTCTGCCTGCCTGTTTAACTACTTATTCAAATTCTAATTGATTTTTCTCAACTATTAATTGGCATTATATATAAATAAGAACCTATAATAAAATCAAAATGAGCAATGAGACTATTTAAGATTCTGCGTTCAGACAGAGCAAACATTGTTTTAAACATGACTAAACGAAGTAGAGGATTTATACTTTCAGTTGATTGTGCTCCAATATCTCGCCAAACTCTTGCATTCTCAAATTTAAAAAACTGATCCTTATAAGAATTTGCAGGATAATACTCTTTTTGTAAATTTAATTTTGCAAGAAGAAATTCATTGTAAATTCGTATTATTTTATTAAAAAAAACGAAAATTAAAATTAAATAACCAATAATAAAATTATCAAATTTTATAATTTTATTATTTAATGCAATAAAAAAAATAAAATTCACAAAAATTAATAATATTATTTTATTAAAGAATTTTAAAAAAAACTGAATAGGATTTTCTTGAAATGTTTCAAAGTGGTTAAAATTTTTGTGGCGTAGCAGTCTGTTCCAGCCAAATGCATCGATAATACACCAAAAAATTAAGAAAAAGGTAAATAAACTCAAAATACTAAAGGAAAAGTTTTGTAAAGAAAGTTGCGTGCTCAAAAATAAAAAAGACAATGCAAAATAACAACGAAAATCAGATTTGGCAATTTCAAATTTATTAAGATTTGTTTGTTTTGCAAGCTTAACTAATAATAATTCAATGTTTTTTTTATTATTAGTCATATTAGAATTATTATAATTTTGAAAACATCCATGTTCAAAACGCCATTTTTTGATTTTTGGCGAATTGGTGCTCCATTCATAAGGGGAGATTAATTTTAATATACCAGTAAAAAAAATAAGAATTGTTATTGAATACATTGATAAGTTAAATTTTTCAACAACAACAAATGATAATGAGAGAAAAGGCAATTTATCAACTGTGCCTCTTAGTAAAGTGAGAAAATAATTTATAATATTAAGATTAAAAGGAAAAATAAGATAATGCCAGTGTAAATAATTAAAAGTAGAAGAAATCAAAAAAGATATTCTACCAGTTAAATAAATACTACCTAAGCATAAAATAGATATTCCTATAAAAGAGTTAAAAAAAAAGTTAAGAATTAAATTTGCATTCATAGATTATAGACTCAGAGCCATCAGGACTCTTGATGAGATTTTCTTCGCGCGCAATGATGACAGTAGGATGGTTTGCTTGCTCAAAAACTGTAATGCCACAATGAGGGCATTTGACTTCTACAGATTTTAATGGAGTTGAACCTGCTTCGTATACTAAATGAAACCGTCTTTTGCATGAGGCATTGTCGACCAATCGTTTTACGTATTTCATATTATCATTTTGCTTTTCCATAATACCCTCCTACCAAAAAGCCTATCAGGCGCTTGTTTGTAGCGCAAGATACAAGTAGGCTCAAGGTTCTAAGAGTTTGTTTTTTGTATTTGTTACGGAGGTAAACATGAAACATGCACAAATTCTGGCTGGCAAGCGAGGGATTGTTTTTGGTGTGGCAAATAATAAATCAATTGCATGGGCGTGTGCACAGCTCTGTGCCGAGCATGGTGCGCAACTGGCATTTAATTATTTAGGTGAAGCACAAGAAAAACGTGTCCGTGAGCTTGTCAAAGAACTTCCGAGCGCATTGGTGTTTCCATGTGATGTCACAAAAGATGATCAAATCGAAACTTTTTATTCAAACATTCAAAGAGAATGGGAAACTATTGACTTTATCATACATTCTGTGGCATTTACAGAAAAAGAAAATTTAAAAGATAAATTTATGGTTGTTTCACGAGAATCGTTTTCATCAACTTTAGACGTTTCAGCATACTCATTACTTGCTGTCACAAGACCGGCAATTTCTCTTATGAAAAAAGGCGGAAGTGTTATTACTATGTCTTATTATGGTGCTGAAAAAGTGGTGCCGCGTTATAATGTTATGGGTGTCGCAAAGGCTGCTCTAGAATCATGTGCAAAGTATATGGCTCATGATTTGGGTGAAGTTGGAATACGCGTCAATGCAATTAGTGCAGGTCCAATTCGTACGTTATCATCAAGTGCAATTCCAGGCATTAAAGAAATGCTTGATAATTCGCAAAAATACTCTCCATTAAAACGAAATGTGACGACTGAAGATGTTGCACGCACTGCAGTTTATTTGTTATCAGAACTTTCATCTGGGGTAACAGGGGAAGTTGTTCATGTGGACTGTGGTTATAATACGCTTGGCATGTTTTCAATGGTAGAATAATACATGGCAATTTTTCGAAAATTAGATCGTTTGATAGCTAGTGAAATAATATCCTTAACATTTGTAATCACAGCAAGTTTAAGTTCTGTGTTAATAATGATAAAATTTCCTCGTTATGCAAATCTTCTGTTTTCTGCGCCAGATAGTGGCACCACTTTTTTTATGCTATTGCTTTTTATTTTGCCTTCGGTACTTAAATTAACACTCCCAATCTCTTTGTTACTTGCTTCAGCACTAGTTTCCGCAAAAATGTCTGCAGATCGAGAAATTGAAGCATGGATGGCAAGTGGTGTGAGTGTACTGCGTTTGTCTTACATGCCTATATTTTTAGGCATTATTGTAATGATTGTTTCGCTATGGTTTGCGTTATTTTTTGAGCCATACTCAAATAAGAGCTTTAATAAATTTCAATGGTTGCAGTCACAGAATGCAGTCGAAGCCATGGTACAAAATTCAATTAGAGAAAAGTCTTTTGTTTTTGATGCACTCCCAATTCCAGAAAATGCAAAATTAACCATGTATCTTCAATCGGTTTCTTCTGATAGAAGTGAGTTTTCTAATATTTTTATAGGATTGAAGTCTAATCATGAAAAACATTTTTCTGTAATTGTTGCAAAATCAGGCACATTAAAAAAGGAAAAGGTTAATGGATTGCAAGACTATATTTTTTCATTAAATGATGGCTATGTTTATTCATGCAATACCAATAAAGTATCATTAGAGAAATTTATTTTACAAAATAAAGAAAGTTTAATTTCTTCTAACCTTGAAAATTCACATTCAAAATTAAATTTATCTGCATATCCTTCTTTTACAGATTGGAATGTGACCCAGTTTTCTGAAATGCAGATTTCATTGCTAAATAGTTTTAAGAGTAAATTTAAGATTGACAGTAATTCTAGTAACAATATTAATCAGCTATATCCAAATGAATTGTATAATTATATAGACCGATTGCAAGTAGAAAACAGCGATTGGCGTTATAAACCTGAAGTGATTCAAAAAATAGTTTATGTTTTTAAACAAATATCAATTCCATTTTGCTCAATTTTTTTGGCTTTAATTGGGATTTGTTTAGGTATCCAAGATTCGAGAAAAAAACAAATTGGAGTCTATTTGGGAGTTGGTATTATTATTTTTATCCTCTATTCTTCGGTTTCTCTCTCTCAACAGCTTGCTACCAGTTTAATATTTCCTCCAACTATTGCTTTTATTTTTGCACCTCTTGCACTTATTTTAACAAGCTGTATTCTGCTCCGCTGGCGTTTGAGGCATCCACCCTCTGTGAGTTTTATAACTTTTATTAAAGATGATTTATTAAAAATTAAAATCTTCTCAAGAAAAGGATAAAAAATGAGAATCTGGTGGTATATTGCCTTTCAGTTTTTAAAAAATATTATTGCCATACTTATTTTAGTCCTGTTGATTTATTTTATTTTAACTTATATGGAAGAAAGTCAGCGTTATTTTGATAAGTATGATGTCCCTCATAATGTTATTTTTCGCTATTATTTTTGGCAATTGCCAGCTATTACAATTCAGCTACTGCCTTTTGTTGTACTGGTTGCTGGAATTATTACTAACTGGGTTTTAGCAAAGCATGGTGAAATAGCAGCTCTTCGTGCTGCGGGCCTATCAATTATGCGGGTTTCGTTTCCACTGATTAGCATTGCGCTTGCATTTATGGTTGCTCATTTTATGATTAGTGAGTTTATTTTACCGGCAAGTTCTAATCGATTTTACCGGGTGCAATACGAAGAAATTGAAAAAAATAATGCAGTTGCTTTATTTACAGATAGTACATGGTTAAAAGCTATAAATACCATCTTACATTTTGATGAATACGATGAAATTAAGCAAGAGCTTTTTAATGTTGAATATTTTAAAACAAATAGTGAGGGAAGTATTGTACAAATAGTCCATGCAAAGTCTGGTTATTTTGAAGAAAATATTAGCCGATGGGTATTACGTGATACTCTAACTTTTAATTTTGACTTTCAAACAGAATCGTCTTTAAAAGCTGAAATTAAGCCTTTGTATGTGACTAATGTTGATTTTGCTCCACCGAAGGTGTTGATGAGAAGTAGCGAGTCAAGTCAAATTAGTTTTTGGCAATTAAAAAAATTAATTGATAAAGCAGAAATTGCGGGAGCAAATGTTTCAGATCGAATGGTTGATCTGTATTTTAAATTGAGCACGCCATTTGCTAATTTGTTATTTGTGTTTTTGACAATTCCATTTGCTTTAAAAAAGGAGCGCAATGAAGAAAAATATATTGGCATTGTTATCTGCATTGCTGCTTCTCTATTGTATTGGTTTGGCAACATATCACTCAGAAGTTTTGCGATTAAAGGAAGTATAAATCCAATTTTTGCAGCATGGGCAATGAATTTCATCGTTGCTTTGTTAAGTTATGGACTTATTAGGAAGTTAGATAAAGGGCAGTAATTTATGTTTGAATTGGAATTGATACTTCAGGAAGTATCTAAAGGTAGTATGAACGTTCAGAAGGCTAAAAATTTAATAGAAAAAAATTATGAGCTAAAGAAACAAAAAATCTCTGAGCACGGTGATTTTAATCAAACTTACAAAGAAGGAAATCAAGAAGGGTTTAAATCGGCATTTGAAAAATTAAAGAAAACAGTAAATATTGATGAATTAATAAAATTTTCAAGTCATTTTGTCCATCAAATATCAGAAAATATTCCACAAATTGAAAAAATCCAAGAAAATATAACAAATAACTTTCAAAATGTTGGTTTTTCTCCAAATATAAATGGATTAGATTCTAAATTTTCTGTATTTAGAGCTGTAAGTGTTTGTGCTGATAGTCATATTGTTAATAATATGGTTGTTGCCTCCCAGTGGTTTGGAGTGCAATTTTTAGAAAATGCAATCTTTAAAAATAATAAATTTACTGCTGTGCAGTTTTCTGAAGTTTCAGTTTTTCGCTCTGATTTTTGTGTTTCTAATTTTAGTTTGGCTCGTTTGAGCAATGTTTCTTTTCATGAGGCTCGTTTAGAAAATAATAAATTTTCAAGAACAACCCTTTCTGATTTAAAAATAAAAGAATCTGATTTTACTGAAAATCAGATTGTTAAATGTGATTTTTCTGAAATGTCAATTCGTGCAAGTCGTTTGAATTGCATGACAATGACAAATGTTGATATTCAAGATTGTGAATTTGATTCGTGTGATATTCAGGGGGTTGAATTTGAAAATTGTAAATTTAAAGAATGTATTTTTTCAAATTTATTAGTAGTTACCGATGAGCCAATAAAAATTTCAAATTGTCATGTATCTGGTAAAAATATTTCAGGATGTCAAACTATTCAAGAATTTTTAAGTCTTTTAAATTCTCAGTCATGATTCTGATAAATTAAATCTTGCAGCTTACTTTGTTTTTCAGATAAGTAGAAGGTGTCTTTGTGATATTCATTCGTTTGAGGGTGAATTATTGAGCATTTGACATCTTTATTTGCTATTTTCAAGACATTTTGGAGGATTTGCTATGTCAATTAAAGTTGGTATTAATGGTTTTGGTCGTATAGGCCGTTGCATTTTAAGAGCACTCAAGGATGAAAAAAATATTGAAGTTTGCTTAATCAATGATCTGACTGATGCAAAAACTTTGGCGCATCTCTATAAGTATGACTCAGTGCATGGAAAAGCACAGCAACACGTTGAATACAATGATAATAATTTAATTCTTGATGGAAAAAAAATAAACATCACAGCAATAAAAAATCCAGTAGAAATTCCTTGGGCTGCACATGGAATTGAGGTTGTATTAGAATGTACTGGTTTATTTACAGATGGAGAAAAGGCTTCGGCACATCTCAAAGCAGGTGTAAAAAAAGTAATTTTGAGTGCACCTGGAAAATCAATTGATAAAACAATTGTTTTAGGCGTCAATGAATCAGAATATGATTTTGCGAAACATCATATTGTGAGTAATGGTTCTTGCACAACAAATTGTTTGGCGCCACTGACAAAAGTGATTCATGATAAATTTGGGATTCGTAAAGGACTGATGACAACAATTCACTCCTATACCAATGATCAAAATATTCTTGATCTTCCTCATAAGGACTTGCGTCGTGCTCGCGCAGCGGCATTAAGTATGATTCCAACGTCAACGGGTGCTGCAAAGGCAATTTCAGAAGTGATCCCCTCATTAGCTGGTAAATTACATGGATTTGCAGTACGAGTTCCAACCCCAAATGTATCACTTGTTGATGTTACGTTTGAATTAGAAAAAACAGTCACCGCTGCAGATATCAATAAAGCTCTTAAATCGGCGGCGGAAGGATCTCTAAAAGGAATTTTGGGTTATTCTGAAGAACCACTTGTCAGTTGTGATTTTAATGGTTCTGCTTATAGTTCCACTATTGATGCAGAATACACCACAGTCATTGGAGAAAATATGGTCAAAGTATTATCGTGGTATGACAATGAATGGGGATTTAGCAATCGCATGATTCAATTAACCAAACTGGTTGCAACTGGAAAACTATAAAACTAATTAAATTTATAAGTTATAAAAATTCTCAATTGCTATTTTTGCAATTGAGAATTTTTATTTGTAATTCTCGTTTTCCCATACCAAAGATTTCTTGAATTCATTCTTTTGAGAGCTGATTGAGCAAGGCAAGAAAAAAAGTCGACGTAACTGATTCCAATTTGTTGCGCCATCATAGGCAATACGCTGTAATGAAAAGACAGGCCAGGAAGTGTATTTGCTTCAAGAAAAAATACGTTACCCTTGTTGTCACAGCGCCAGTCAACTCTGACAAAATCTTTTAATTGCAGAAAATAAAATAATTTTTCGGTACCAGTTTTAATAATTTTCTCATTCTTTTTATTAATTTTTGGAAAAGTTACTTTTTCTCCCATAATTTCCTTTGATTTATTCGACAACCCGTAAACACCTGTAGGAACCTCAATTTGAGCAATTGGCAGAAATTGAGGAGGTGTATTTATCATTGCTGAGGTAAATTCTGGGCCATCAATATATTTTTCAATCAAAATGCCATCAGGATAATTTTCGAGTAGTTCTTTAATAATTTTTTCTGTTTTTGTTTTTGAAGATGAAATAGAATGATTTGCTTCAATCCCCATGCCAGATCCTTCTCCATCAGGTTTAATAAAATGTGTTTCTTTAAAAAATTCTCTTGGAATATTAGTAATCTCATCCAGATTTTTGATCGTGTAAAAAGGTAGAACAGGAATTTTTAAAAATTGACACAATAATTTGGTTTGGGTTTTGCTCATACAAACTGAATGAGCAAATGGATCAGAACCAATAAATGGAATACCACTTAATTCACATAATGATGGAATCCAACTTTCTCTTGCAAGCGAACCCCAACCTTCTACTAAAGAATGTACCAAAGTGCATTGTGAACTCAGCTCACTCCATTTCTTAAGAAATGTTGAATCAAGTGGAAAAAGAATTATGGAAAAGCCTAGTTGTTTCCAAGTTTCAATAATCTTATCGATTGTTTTTTGCGACTCCCATTCCGCACTTGCATCATCTGGGAAAATCATTTTGTTAGAATTCTTAAGTTTTGTTGGTAAATCATAGACAAGGCCAAGTATTTGATTTTTATTTTTTGTCTCAAAATAATCATCCATAAATTTCTTCCTTCATTATTTTTGTAAGAGTAATATGTTGTGTCTTTGACTACAAACTTTGTTGCGAAAACTTATCCTTGATAAATAAGGACAAATAATTTCTTAATAAAAATAAATAAAAAATGGTATTGCCTCTACCATTTTTTTTTGGCATGAGTTAAATTAAGATTGAACCGTCCTTGTAAAACGGTTTGTTGATTTTTATTTTGAAAGGAGAATGTTTTATGGCTGAAACAAAGCGTAAGAAAGCAAGCGCAAAAAAGTCTGGTACAAAAAAAGCAACAAAGAAGGCTGGTAAAAAAACTGTAGCAAAGAAAAAGAAAGTTGCTGGTAAAAAAACAGCTAAAAAGACGACAACAAAGAAAAAAGTAAGCAAAAAGGTTTCTAAAAAAGGAACAAAGAAAAAAACTGCAAAAAAAGTTGCTGGTAAGAAAAAAACGACAAAGCGTGGTCGTCCAACTAAAACATCTGCTGCAAAGAAACGCGGTCGTCCATCTAAATCATCAACAAAGAAACGCGGTCGTCCTAAGAAGGCTGTCGTGAAAACTCCAAAGAAACGCGGTCGTCCTAGTAAACTTGATAAATTAAAACAATCAATGAGAAGAGGTCGTCCAAGAAAATCTTCATCAGATAAGTCTTCAAATTCAAATGAAGTTATGACTGAAGAAGGAGCTGTATAACAAACACAAAAATACTCAGCTGTATTTTTGTGTTTATTTCTCTTTATGTCGCAATTTACCCAAAACTTATTAGCCTGGTACACAATTCATAAAAGAAAATTTCCATGGCGTGAAAATATTAATGTTTATCATACCTGGATTTGTGAAATAATGAGTCAACAGACAACTATTTCTGTTGTGTTACCTCGCTTTAAAAAATTTATTTCTGAATTACCAAACTTAAATTTGTTGGCTGAATGTTCTGATGAAAAACTAAGAGAACTTTGGGCTGGTCTTGGCTATTATGCTAGAGCTAGAAATTTAAGAATTGGTGCAAAATATATAATTGAAGAACACAATTCAGATTTTCCTAAAAAAAGGGATGACTGGTTAAAAGTTCCTGGCTGTGGTCATTATACAGCTTCCATTATTTCTAGTATTTGTTTTAATGAGCGTGTTGCGTGTGTTGATGGAAATGTGATTCGTGTTGTAAGTCGTTTACTTAATTTGCAATCCAATGTTTGGAATCGTCAGGGTCAAAATCAAATTTTAAGTTTTGTCACCCATAAAATTTCAGATAACAATCCAGGTGATTTTAATCAAGCAATGATGGATTTGGGTGCAATGGTTTGTAAAAAAAGTAATCCAAATTGTTTTGAATGTCCGGTTAATAAATTTTGTTTGGCTTATAAAAATAATTCTGTGAGCTTATGTCCTCCTGTAAAACCAAGAAAAACGACTCAGTTAGAATCTGTATTTGTTTTTGTGTTTAAAAATACGAGTCGTTTAGAATATTCTTTGGTTGAAAGAAAAAATGGACTATTAAGTAATACAAAAGGATTTCCACTCGTATGCTCTCGAGATGGTTTTTCACTACAAGATTTATTATTGAAATTTAAAAAATTTGGTTTAGCAGCTAATTATCTTGAGAATAATTTTAAACACTTAATCACTCACCATAAAATTACTGGTCACGTTATTTTAATAGAAGATGCAAACCCAAAATTATTAAAAGATCTTTTTAAAGAGCTCTCTTTTTCCCAGTCAGAAGAGTGGATTTCTTTACCTAACTTAAAGCAGAATTTGTCATCGTCTCTTGACCTTAAGGTATTAAAAATCCTATCCTCAATTTAGCTGTATGCGATTTTGAGGAGGTTAAAGCATGTCTCTAAATTTAAATCTCATTCCTCCGTATATTAATGGTAATTTTTACGCAACTCATAAATTAGAAAAAATTTTTTCAATTCAAAATCCTGCTAATCCAATTGATATTTTAGCAACCGCATGTTGGAGCAAGGAGTTGGTTGATCCTGTGATTCAAGGAATGAAATCAGCGCAAAAAAAATTTCGTTCCACATCATTAGACGAACGTTTAGGTTACATAAAAAAACTCATTGGCTTTTTAAAAGAAAATTCAGAAGAAATTAAAAGTAACATGATGTTAGAGCTTGCGCGTTCGCGTATTGCCGTTGAACAAGAATGGGACTTATGCGAAAAGTTATTTTATTCTGTTTCCGAGTTTTGTAGACAAGCGCTCTCAATAAAAAGAGATGAAGAAGGTTGGGAATGGCAATATGCACCGTTAGGGCTCGTTCTCGTATCGTCAAATATTGCGTTACCTGTTTATTCTTTACTTTGTAGCGTGTTGCCTTCGCTTGCTGCTGGCAATGCAGTGTGTATGCAACCTTCGTCTCATTGTTTACTTTCAGGTTCATTGCTTGCGAGTGGTTTTCATCAAGCCTCGTTTCCACCTGGAGTCATTCAAATTGTTTATGGTGATTTTGAAGTTTTTCGTCGGTTAGTGTTAAGTCATCAATTTGATACAATTTTATATACGGGCGGAGAAGAAAGTCTCGAACAAATTCGACGCGATACGTCAAATCAACAAAACGCGAGATTGGTTTTGTGTGGTGGCGGAAAAAATGCGGCACTCGTCACTCAGTCTGCTGATTTACAAAAAGCAATTGCAAAAATAATTTATGGTGCATGTTTGGATGCGGGTCAAAGATTAGAATCGACAAACTTAGTGTTTATTGAAAAACCAATTTTTACTGAGTTTCAAGAAAATTTTGTTAATGCAATTAAAGCAATGCCTATTGGTGCACGAGAAGATCTTTCTCGCTCGGATATTCATGTTATGGAGCCGCTCTGTAGCTCCAATTCGTGGGAAAGATTTTTAAGGTTTCAAGGAATTGCCGCACGAGAATCGGATGAAACCTTGCGTTGGGGAAAGCCAATTGACAATTCAGGTAACGGTTATTTTGTATCACCAGGCGTTCATTACATGAAACCTGAAAAAGTTTTAAAAAGTATTTATGCATCAAATGCTTTTTTTGGCCCTGATGTGTGTTTAATTCCGATAGATAATCGTGATGAAATGATCGCCATTTTGGATGAATTGGGTGCAACCCGATGTCTTGGAGTTCATACCCAATATCTTGAAGAGGTCCATGAAATTCGCAAACGTTCTGCAGTTCCGTCTATTTTGTGGAATGCAGCAACAATAAAATTGAACCCACTTTTACCAAGTATTGGGCGTGGTAAAGCTGGCAATAGTTACATTACGGGAGTTCGATTTTTGCTTTCTACTGTGTATCCTCAAGTTCTTAATCTTGCAAAGTCCAATGTGTTAGAAAACGAGACGAAAACGATATAAAATAATCCTAAATAAATTTTTAGGAGTCACTGTGCCTTTTTTAATTTTACCTCCTACAATGATGATCTCTGAAAATCCTGAAATTAGTGTTAATATTAAACAATCAGCGCGTGATTATCAGGATAAACAACTCTCACAACTAGGTATTTTGCAATCACAACTGGTGCAAGAAATTAAACAAGGAGCTTATCGTGGTACTCGAATTTTCTCTTGGAATAAAAAATTTGATGCCTATTTGCCAACTTACTTTGTTTTTCAGGTTGGTCGTGTGCAAAGCCAAGAGTATTTGAAAGCATCATCTTTAATAAGGTACCAAGATTGTTTGCAATTAGGTTCTGTATGGAATTTTACGCAAAATGTTGCACCATTTCCTTTGCCAGATAGTCAAAATTCGCTCGAAAATATTGCAAATAGAACATTTCTAAATTTATCACCAGTTAAAGTGAATTCGTTTTATGATTTTCAATCTGAAAATCGAATGAGCCATATTTTTGATTTGTTTGTGGGTGAAAAGTTTGCAGAAAAAGGAATTTTGAATGTGACCAATTTATCAAAGATTGTCTGTAAAGGAAATTATCTTTCTGAATTAAAAAGTCCATCTCAAGCGCCATTTCCTGGAAGGGCACATCGCTTGATTATTGTGCAAATTGTTTCGCAAATGTCACAAAAAAAATTAAATTGGCCTACTGTTACCTATAAATCGCAAATAAACTCTGGTGTATTTGCCGAAAAAAATAAAGAAATTATAAATGTAAATGTTCCGGCTCCTTTTCATCCACAAAATCTGGCTGAGCAACTGGTTAATAAAGTTTTTCCAGAATTGCATGATTTAAAAAAAGAAGAATTTAAAGTCATTCGTCGTTTTAGAGGTTGGGTATATTTAGATAGAGGGCGTGCTTACGGTCTTGAAATAGGAATGCGATTAATTGGTCCTAATGACGCGCGTATTCATGTTATTCGTTATTTACCAGAAGTTCAGGGAGAGATAGATTCTTCTATTGCATTTATTCGTTATGAAGATGAAAAACGGCCTATTGTTGTAGGCGATGTTTTAAAATTGGATCCTACAACTTTTCCTAAAAAAGTAACACCATCAATAAGTCAAGAGAATCAGAGTAATAAATAATCTTGTACACTTATTTTGTTGTTGTTTGCAGTTCGACTATTTTGGTGTTTTAATAGAAACCTTCTTGATGATTAGAATAAAGGAGATCATATTTATGGCTAAAGAAATAAGAAGTTTTAAACATTTACTCGGTAAGCTTGATGGAATTAGTGATTCGCAGTTAGAGGCACATTTTGGATTGTATGAAGGTTATGTAAAAAAACTCAATGAAATTGAAGAAAAATTAGAAAAAATGGATAAATCTTTATCTAATTATAGTTTCGGTGAGTTTTCTGAGCTTAAAAGACGCCATTGTGTTCCTTACAACGGAACGTATTTGCATGAAATGTATTTTGACAACTTACAAGCCAATGGCGCGCCTTCGCAGCAGTTTGAAAACCTTGCCAAATCTTCTTTTGGAAGTCTTGATTCTTGGAAAGCCGATGTCAAAGCGACAGGGCTTGCGGTGCCAGGATGGGTTGTCACATGTATTGAGACCACCTCAGGTAAATTAAAAAATGTGCAAATTATGGAACATCACATTGGTTTTCCATTAAATCACATCCCAATTCTTGTTATGGATACATGGGAGCATGCTTTTTTTCTAGATTTTAAAGCAAATCGTGGATCTTATATTGATACTTTCTTTAAAAATATCAATTGGTTTGTTGTTAATGATCGCTTGTCACAAATTAAAGCTTAATTTTTATTAACAGAGCGAGAATATATTTTTTGAAATGCAATTAAAAAAATGATTGAGTAGCCCGTTAACCACAAGCTTGGGGTTAACGGGTTTATTAATGGGTTAATATGCGAAAAAGAAAGCTGTGCCCATTGATAGGTAGGAATAAATTCTCGTGCAATTCCAAAAATTCCAGAGTCAGGTAAGGCAAAAGCACCAAAAAGCAACAGCAAGTTTAATAAGGTGAATATACTGCGAGAAGATTCTGGAGTTGTTGCATAACCAATAGTCATTCCTAAAAGTGCCATTGGAATTGCACCAAGTAATGCAATCATACTAAAAAATAATAAATTATCTGGTGATAAATGCATGTTTAAAATAAAAATAGAAACGATTGAGAGAGAAATAATATTAGCAAGTGAGAGCATTAAAGTATGCAGTATTCGACCTAAGATCATCGGTAAAATGTTAACTGGCAAAGTTCTTAAATATTTTGCCCATTCTGAGTTTTTTTCTTGTGTGACTCCCATCCCCAAAAGCATCAGTGCAACGGTTTGAACGGAATAATTAAAAAATACAATCACCGCCCCCAATTGATTTTTTCCCTCCCATTGATGAGCAAACAATAAAAGCATTAAAGGTGGAAAAATTAATGTAAAAAATAACGCGGGTATATTACGTACTGTACCCAAGAAAAAAATTTTAAAATAAAAAAAGCTAGCTTCACAAAGTATTTCCTTTAGATAAATTGATAAAAGCAGATTCTAGACTTTCTTTAATGATATTCAAGTTTTTGAATGGTACTTTATTATTAACGAGTTCATAGATTAATGCATCTGCATTATGAGTTTGAAGAGTGTATTTGGATTCTTCAACTTCAAAAGAAACAACGTGACGGTATGTTGCAAAATCCAAATGAGTGCTGGCATAAAACACGATTGTTGCACGTGTTGAGTTTGCCAGTGACTTGATTGCAGCAACAGTATCGTCTGCTATAATTTTACCATCTTGTAAAAAAATGATTCGAGTTGCAATATTTTCAATTTCATCAAGATAATGTGTTGTTAAAAAAACAGTGTTGCCATTTTTGGAATATTCTTTAATTGCTTCAAGTAAAATTTTCCGCGAACCCACATCTAACCCTGTTGTTGGCTCGTCAAGACAGACTATTTGTGGATTGCCAATAAAGGCCAGGGCAAGGGCGAGGCGTCTTTTTTGTCCTCCGGATAACTTAGTGGCTTTTTGATGAAGAAATGAAGAAAGTTCAAATTTTTTAATCATTTCTTTTACAGGTTTGGGATTGGGATAATGAGAATGAATAAAATCTAAGATTTCAAAGGTTTTAATTCCTTCTGGAAATTCAAGATTTTGAGGTGTGATTCCAACAGATTTACGGGATTCTGGGTTTGTGGGGTTGAGTCCAAATAGAGAGATACTTCCCGCTGAAGGTGTTTCGAGTCCAAGCATCATTTTAATTGTTGTTGTTTTGCCTGCTCCATTGACCCCAAGTAGTACAATGATTTCGTTTTTTGAAACTGTAAAATTGAGTTCAGAAATGATATTTTTTTTGCCATAATTTTTTTTTACATTTTTAAATTCTAGAATCGCATTGACCGTCATATGTGCCCCCCATGACTATGCAGATCTATTGCTTTTTCGAATTAGAAGCAAGCACAGGTATTTTGATTCTTATCTGATTTTATCATTTTAATAATTTAAATTAACGAATATTTAACAAAAAACTCCTATCATTTTTTTGTCGCAAATCTTTTATTAGTTATGAAAAGAATTAGTTTAATCTATCAATAGCAATTAGAAAAAGCCACTTTGTTAGCAAACTGAGGAAACAATGCGGAAAATATTTATTACGTTATCTATATTTTTAATATTGCTGAATATTATTTCTATTTTTGTTTTTCCCTGGTTTTTATTGTCGCTAATCATTATACTGCCAATCATATTTCTTGGTATTCATGATTTGCTGCAAACAGCACATACGTTAAAACGAAATTTTCCTGTGATTGGCCATGCCCGTTATTTATTAGAAACGATACGTCCAGAAATTTATCAATATTTTGTAGAATCGGACACAGAAGGTGTGCCATTTAACCGGGAGCAGAGAACAGTTGTCTATCAACGCGCAAAAGGAACAAGAGACTCTGTTCCTTTTGGGACAAAGAAGAATGTCTATCAAGTGGGTTATGAATGGGTCAATCATTCTCTCCAACCTTCTAAAATGCATATTAAAAATTTAAGAATTCAGATTGGTGGAAGAGATTGCTTACAACCCTATACCGCAAGTTTATTAAACATTTCTGCAATGAGTTATGGTTCGTTAAGTAAAAATGCGATTCTTGCCTTAAATGGTGGAGCAAAGGATGGAGGGTTTGCCCATAATACTGGAGAAGGAGGCTTGACTCCTTATCACCTGCAAAATGGTGGTGATATTATTTGGCAAATTGGGACAGGCTATTTTGGTTGCCGCAATCTTGATGGGACATTTAATGAACTTGAGTTTATTAAAAAAGCTGCACACACGCCACAAATTAAAATGATTGAAATTAAACTTTCTCAAGGGGCAAAGCCTGGGCATGGTGGAATTTTGCCAGCAAAAAAGGTAACCCCTGAAATTGCACAAATACGAGGTGTACCGCTTGGCAAAGACGTGCTTTCTCCTCCCGCGCATTCTGCATTCACTACGCCCACTGAAATGATGTATTTTGTTGGTAAACTCAGAAAAATATCAGGTGGGAAACCAGTTGGTCTGAAATTTTGCCTTGGCAATAAATGGGAATTTATTGCCCTCTGCAAGGCAATGTTACTCACAAACATCACACCAGATTATATTTCAATTGATGGATCTGAAGGAGGGACAGGTGCTGCTCCATTAGAGTTTACAAACTCAGTTGGCACTCCAGGAATTGATGCGTTAATGTTTGTGCATAATAGCTTGGTAGGCTTTGGATTGAGAAAAAAAATTAGAATTATGTCTTCCGGAAAAGTAACAACTGGTTTTGAAATGATAAAATTAATAGCTCTGGGTGCAGATTTGGTTTATTCGGCTCGAGGTATGATGCTGGCTTTAGGCTGTATTCAGGCTCTCAAATGCAACGCGAATGATTGTCCTACTGGGATTGCAACCCAAGATCCGGAGTTTATGCAAGGGTTAGTTGTTACAGAAAAAAGAAAAAGAGTTTCGCATTTTCATAGTGAAACAATAAAAAGTATGGTTGAAATAATAGAAGCAATGGGTTTAGAAGGCACTCATGAACTGCGTCCTTGGCATGTGATGCGTAGAATTAGTGATACAGAATCAAGGAGCTACGCTGAATTGTTTGAATATATTCCTGAAGGGTCATTGTTAGGCTCTGATATTCCACGTTCTTTTGAAGCGGTTGTAAAACTTGCAACCCCCGAAAGCTTTAGGCCATTATTTGTTTAAGTTTTTAACCTTTATTTATAGTGATTTTTGGCAGTATTCACTATGTATTTATTATATTTAAGAAATTAATAAAATCTAATAGTTTTTAATTTTTTAATAGGGCTTTTAAAAAATATAACTTTAATTTTTTTTTTATAAAAACTGTAGTACGGTGCGTGCGCAACGATTTTTTTGCGCGAGGATTTAAATGGGATTAAAACGTGAAATTTCTACCTCAGGTATTCTTTTTGCCTCTGTCAGCGCCACAATTGGCTCTGGCTGGTTATTTGGATCGCTGTATGCGTCAAAAATGGCAGGTCCTGCTGCTGTTTTGGCATGGCTTATTGGGGCTGTGGCAATTATTATAATTGCTTTGTGTTTTTCTGAACTTTCAACGTTATTTCCTGTTCCTGGCGGCATGAGTGTTTTTCCGGCTTTTATGCATGGGCATTCTGTTTCTTTTTTATTGGGGTGGATTTCTTGGATTGCATTTATTGTCATAATACCTATAGAGGTAAGCGCAGTTATTCAATATGCAGCAAATTTTGTGCCCTTTCTCTTTCAGGATGAACGGTTGACATGGTCAGGGTATGTGGTGGCATTTTTTTTAACTGCTGTGCTGCTTTTTATCAATGTGACAAGCGCAAAAATAATGTCTAAAACAAGTTTTTACATCACAATTTGGAAAATTTTAATCCCTTGTTTATTAATTGTATTATTTTTTTACAAGTCGCATAATTTTGAGAATCTCACAATTCATGGCTTTGCTCCTAATGGTCTGCAAGGACTATTTGCATCTTTATCGATAGGGGGAATTATCCTGTCGTATAATGGATTTCAACCCGGTGTTGCCTTAGCTGGAGAAACTAAAAATCCTCAAAAAAGTATTCCTATTGCAATTATAGGCTCGATGTTAATTTGTATGGTTATCTATTGTTTATTGCAATTGGCTTTTATTCTTGCATTGCCACCAGAATCCATTGCGGATGGTTGGGATAAATTGAGTTTTACTGGTGAGGCAGGACCATTTGCAGGGTTGGCTGTTATTATTGGTCTTGCATGGTTTGGAATCATTCTTTACTCAGATGCGCTGATTTCTCCATTTGGTAGCGGTATTATTTTTATGGCTGCATCGGCTCGAGCTTCTTATTGTATGAGTAAAAATGGGTATTTGCCAAAGTTTTTTCAGAATTTATCATCAAACAATCGTGTGCCAGTGCAAGGTCTGTTAATGAGCTTTGTCATTTCTTTGCTGTTATTTTTGTTTTTAGAAAATTGGAAAGAAATGGCGGCATTTTATTCAGCAGCAATTTGTTTGTGTAATGCCGTTATTCCTGTTACTTTATATACTTTGCGCTATCATTTTCCTAATTTATCTCGACCTTTTAAAATTTTTTCGTACAAATTCGTTTCGATGACTGCTTTTTATATTAGCAGTCTGATGTTGTTTTGGTGTGGATGGGATATTATTTGCAAATTAAGTTTTGTTATTGTGATTGGTTTTGTGGCTTTGGGAATCTATAAAGTTTTGGCTAAAGAAAAGTTTATTTTTAATTTAATAGGTTTTACGTGGCTTCTTTTTTATATGATTGCCATAGGAATAGTGAGTTATTTAGGAACCTATGGGAATGGAAGTGGCTTAATCCCATTTGGTTATGATTTTGTCTGTATTGCAATAATTTGTCTTATTGCAATCAGATTGGCTTTGCGTTTTAGGTTGCCTAATAAAAAATCAGAAGAATTTATTCAAAAAGTATTGCATGATCTCAAACACGAACGGATAAAGAACAACACTCAGGAAGTGGCATAATTTTCATTGTTAGCCAAATAATTTTCAGCAAAATCACGACTATTCTTTTTAGAATAGCAGTTGTAGATAGAATTTAAATTATTTTAAAAGGCTAAGAATGATTAATTATTTTTTTACTGCTAATTTTATTATTGTTATATTGTTAGTCACATCGTGTTCTTTCTTTCATAAAGCAACGCTCACTGTCAATGTTGAAAATTCTGGTATGCCTGTCGAAAATTCTTTAGTGACTTTGTACTCGGTTGGAAAATATCGATCGGATCCATTTAAAATTACAGAAGTTGTAACACCTAAAAATGGTTTGGTGAAGTTACAATTGGATTTTTCAAAAATAGAAATTTTAAAAATTGTTGTGCAAAATCATAATATAGAAACACTTTATTATCCTGAAATAAAATATTTAAATCCACCAAAATGGTGGCAAGATCATGATTTGGTTTTAAATATTAAACTTTCCTCTTGGAAATTAAAACATCAGGCAATAAATAATAAATTTATACAACAAGAAATGCCATTGATACCTATATTTGATTTTCCAGACATTCCTCTTACAGATTCCATTTCAATTGATCAAATGGAGGCGACGCTGTTACCCGAGCAGTCAAAAGAAATTTTAAGTTTTTCATCAAAAATTCAAAGTAACTTTAATAAAAATCTTCATGAATATAAAAAATTTAACAACGAATCTTTTAAAACTATTGTGAATAATAAAAACGTTTTATTTGAAGAGGCGTTGAATATTGCAATCACGGCAAAAGGACTACCACTAGAAGGGGCTCATGTTTTTGCGGTTAAAAATGCTTCGCAGAGTATCATATATTTAGGAAGTTCTGATACAAAAGGAATGTTAAATGTCTCAATTCCAACAAATCGAAGAGTCGATTCGTTTATTTTTAAAAAGCCATCCTATGTGACTGTATTAAAACCACTCAGTGCGGGCAGTGGAAAAAAATCTTTTTCAGTTGAAATGCAAGAAGGAATAACAACAGAATTTTTGTTACAAAGTTTTGCTTATGGTATAGGTCGAGGCTTTGACAAAAGTAAATTATTAGCAAACGGTTTGAAACTTGATGTTTCCGGCTTATCTGGCTTTGTGGTGACGCAAAAACCAATTGATGAAAAAGTACAAATAGAAATCGAGCAGAACCTTGCATTGCCTCAAAAAATTGATTCAAAAACATTAGTAAAAAGCTTAAGTCTTAACACAGTTAATAATAATATTCCGACTATTTATGTTTCTTCAATAACTCCCTATAAACCTGCTATTGGACTTGTAGAACCAATTTTATCTGGAGAATTGCAAACTCATCAAAGTTGGCGAAGGCTAAGACGTGAGTTTTTTACTCGATTTATGAATGATTTTTCAATACGTGGGATGATTTTTGATGACGTGTTAAAGATGGCAAACTCCATTGCACTTTCTCCGTATCAAATGGCAAAAACAGGATGGGCGCATACAACTTTTGCATCCGAATTGGATGTATTAATGGAAATTAAGTATTTAGAGTCTGAAGAGGAAAACGATTTTACGTTAGCTGGTCTGATTTACGACAAATCCGGTAAAATTATTTTTGAACAAAATATGCCAATTAAGAATGAGGCAGAATCAGAAAAAGTGGCTGCAAAAATGTATCAAAACTTGATTTCTAATTTGCCAATTGAAGGTCATATTATTAAAAAAGAAAATGATAACTTTACTTTAAATCTTGGCAAGCTTCAGTCTGTGATTGAAGGCGATCAATTTGTAGCATTTGGACAAAAACACTCTTATGCACCTCCAGATAAACCCATTGCAATTTTACAAGTAAAATCGGTATCAGACAAAGAATCCATTATGACTCCCATAACCGGAAAAGAGATTTTACAAACAACAGAAGTTGTCAGAGTGATACGCTATCCAGAAAAAATAATTCAAAAAGATTTTCAAACTCAAGTTGCACAAGTACAATAATTTAGAACGACTTTAATTTTTCAGGAGTTTGAATTGAAATCCATTTTTTTTATTTTTTTTCCATTGCTATTAAACGGTTGCTATTCTTTTGAACAGGGATATGGGCAACTTCGATTGTTATTAAAACAACAACCAATTGACGATGTGATTGCAAATAATTCTGAAACTCCCGATCGCCTCGAGAAATTAAAAATTGTGCCTTCAGTTCTTGAATATGCCAAACGTGAATTGGCATTAACTCCAGGCAAAAGTTATCAAAAATATATTGCGCTCAACTCATCATCTGTAACGTGGATTGTGCAGGCGGCCGAAAAACGTGAACTGAAATTGAAAACTTGGTGGTTTCCATTTATTGGTGAGCAACCTTATTTAGGTTTTTTTAGTCGTGAGAAAGCTCTCATTGAAAAACAAAACCTTGTGGAGCAAAATTTAGATACAATAGTTGGAGGCATCTCAGCATTTTCTTTGCTTGGTTATTTGCCCGATCCTTTGTATTCTTCAATGCTTGATCATTCTTCAATGGCGCAATTTATTGAAACTTTGATTCATGAATCTGTGCACAGAACGTTTTATTTACCAAACTATTATTCTTTTAATGAAAATCTTGCAGATTTTATTGCAAAAAAAGCGACAATTCAATTTCTTGAAGCACATCCTGAGTTAAAGTTAAATGTAGTAAATTATATTAAAGATTATCAAAAAAATCTTAAAGCACAAAAAAAGTTTCAAGAGTATCTCATTAAAGTTAAAATTGATTTGGCTAATTTTTATGAAGATTCTAAAAATAACCCTCAATTTAAAAATGAAGAATTATTTTTAGCAGAAAGGCAAAGAAAACTTAATAAAATTGCTACAGACTATAAAACATTTATGAATGGTATTGAGTTGGGTACTTATTATCAACACGCATTTATTAAAGATAAGATTAATAATGCATTGATTTTATCTTATTCAGTTTATGAATCTAAACAAGAGATCATTGAATCTGCATACATTTTAGCAAACTCTGATCTTAAGCAGTTGTTGAAAAATCTTGAGATTTGTCTTGCGAAGGTTCCAGAGGATGAACAGGCTTTGTGGACTGCTGTTGCAGGGTGTAATCCTTCCGACTCTGTTTAGAATTTAAATAAAAAATTAAAATTGTTACAGATAAAATAAGAGTAAATCCTACTAAAATATAAGACAAATAATAGGGTAACAGTTCGTTTGTGATATAACCTGTAAGGGGTCCTGCAAGCATACCAACAGAATAAATAAAATTAAAAAAACCGTAAGCAGTGTGGTACAAGCCTCTCATTTCTGATTTATCAAGCTCATCAGCAAATGCCGACAGCACAGGACTTACACAAAGAGCCGAAGTTATTCCAAGAACTGCCATTAAAATAAAATATCCATTTATGGATTGCGCAACTGACATCAATATAAAAACAATGCCACTTAAAAATAACCCAAAAAGTATAGTGGGTAACTTTTTGTAATGTTCTGAGATTTTAGCTGCGAGAGGAGAAAATAATCCTAATGCTAAAACTTGTGTTCCAAATAATAATCCAATTGTTTCACTGCTTGCATGAAGATTTCGAGCGACAAATAAGGATAAATTGGGTTCTAAAAAAGAGAGCATAAAAGATTCTAATAAAACAATAATAGTCAGTGCTTTTAAAATATGAGAATTTAAACATAACTTAAAAAATCTAAAATTTTTATATTTTCTTGTATCGTAAATAATAGAAGTTATTGGTTGCAGTGTTAAAATAAAGAGAATGCTCACTAAACCAAATAGTATGACTCCTAAAAAAGGAAGATACAGTCCTCCAAGTTCGTAAAGAAAACCAGCAAAAGGCGCTCCGAGCAAATGTCCAACAGAAACTCCCACCATTGATGTTGCAAGAGCCGTTGAGCGATGCTGAGGTTTTACGTTTTCGGCAATTAAACTTAAACCTGATGTCCACGTTATTGCTGCTGAAGCTCCTTGGAGAAATCTTGAAAAAAGTAACAACTCATAATTATAACAAATTGGAAACAACAAAGTTGACATGACTAAAACGATACTACCAAGAAGTAATGTATTTTTGTTACTAAAAATATTAGTGATATAACTTAAAAATGGAACAAAAGTTAACAAGCCAATTGCATATGAAGCTACAAAAAAACTAATTTGAGAGTTGTTGAGCATTAAAATTTTATCAGAAAAAATGGGGAGTAAAGGAATAATAATACCATAACTCATTGAATCTACAAACATGGCAAATGCCACTGTAAAAACAAGAATGACATTATGATTTCTTATTTTTTTTAATGTCGTAAACATAATAAACCTATTCGTTATATAAATTTTTTTGATTTAATTTGAATAAATATATTTAAAATTATTATAAAAACTAAATTATACAGCTTGTCCATATCTAAATGGACAAGTTATTGAATTATAACCGGTCCAGGGTTAGCAGGTAGCAAGCTTGTGCCGTTAAAAATAAACTTCATCAAAAACCTCGCACAAGTTATCTTATTATATAATATATCATAATTATTAAATAATTGCAAATACAGATTGTAAATAGAAAATTAATCCAATAAAATTAATATATTATTTGATATTAAAGAGACTCATTTCTGACAAATTGTTTTCGGTAGACTTCTTGTTATTTTTAAGAAAATTAGTAATTATTATATATAACTTTAAAATTTTATGTGAAAAATGAGTTATTTTAAAAAACTAAGTAATTTAAGAGTGTTAGTGACTGCGACAAATTTTTTATAGGAGCAATTCATGAAGCTGTTTTCATCACTTGAATCGATGGGTCATGAACAGATCGTTTTTTGCCATGATCCCACGGCAGGGTTAAAAGCTGTGATTGCGATTCATGATACAACTCTCGGTCCTGCGTTAGGGGGAACCCGTTTGTTACCTTATGAAGACGAAGAAGCCGCATTATTAGATGTCTTGCGACTGAGTCGTGGTATGACCTATAAAGCGGCGTGTGCAGGACTTTTTTTAGGTGGTGGCAAGGCGGTTATTATTGCAGATCCAAAAAATAAAACGGAGATTATGTTTCGCAGTTATGGTCGTTTTGTGCAGTCTTTGGGAGGTCGTTACATTACTGCAGAAGATATGAATACAAATGTCGTAAACATGGATCAAGTGCGTTTAGAAACAAGATTTGTCACTGGTGTGTCTTCCAATCTTGGTGGGAGTGGTGATCCTAGCATTATGACAGCAAAAGGAACCGTTCATGGCATTTGTGCTGCTGTCAAATATCGATTAAAAAAAGAGTCACTGAAAGGAATTCGAGTTTCGATTCAAGGAATTGGTTCAGTTGGTAAACATGTGTGCCGTATGCTTCACGAAAAGGGCGCAAAAATTTTTGTGACTGATATTGATCAGAATCGCTTAAAAGAAGTTCAAAATTTATATGGTGCAACAATAGTGTCTGAACAAGATTTTTACCAACTCGATGTTGATATCTATGCGCCGTGTGCCAGGGGAGCAACATTAAACGACTCTCATATTCAAGCATTAAAAGCTAAAGTGATTGCAGGATGTGCGAATAATCAACTTGAAGACGAAGAAAAGCATTCAAAAATGTTAAAAGATTTAAATATATTGTATGCTCCAGATTATGTGATCAATGCAGGGGGGCTTATTAATGTAGCCAATGAAATTACAGGATACAGCACCGAAAAAGTCGAAATAGAAATTGCAAGAATCGCAGAAACTTTACAAACGATTTTTATTCAATCCGATAAACAAAATGTATCAACTCATGAGGCAGCAAAACGGTTTGCAGAAAATCGAATTCACGAAGCGGCTAAGCTTAAAATTTTAACACAATTTTCAAACTCTGCCATTGGAAATTTAAAGAAGTAAAAAAATAAATAATGAAAAAGACATTAATTAATGATTTGAGTGCAAAATACTGGTTGATGAAATCGGAACCCGATGTTTTTTCTATTTTTGATCTTGAACAAAGATCTGGGCAACAAGAATTTTGGGATGGAGTTCGTAATTACCAAGCACGTAATTTTATGAAAGATCAAATGAAGGTTGGGGATAAAATTCTTTTTTATCACTCAAATTCGAATCCCTCTGGTGTAGCAGGAATTGCCGAGATTGTTGAAGAGGCAAAGCCAGATATGTCAGCCCTCGATCCAAAGTCAAAATATTTTGATCCTAAAGCAACAAAAGACAATCCTCGCTGGTTTGCAGTGACCGTTGGTAAGCCTAAAAAGTTTTCACGAATTGTTGCACTCGCTGAATTAAGAGAAAATCCAATCTTAAAAGAGATGATTTTGTTGAAAAAAGGTCAAAGACTCTCTATTTTACCAGTCTCCCAAAAAGAATACGAAGCAATTTTGCTTATGGCTGGTTACAAATAAGAAACAAAAGGAGCGGGTTTATGTCTCATGCGTATATTGTTGCTGCAAAAAGAACTCCTATTGGTCGTTTTCAGGGTGTTTTTAAAAATATGAGTGCACCTCGATTGGGGGCTGTGGTTGTAAAAAATATATTGGAGTCAACTGGTTTGAACGCATCACAGGTTGAAGAAATCATGATGGGAGAAGTGTTAACTGCAGGTGTTGGACAAGCTCCTGCACGGCAAACAGCGCTTTATGCAGGTTTGCCACAATCAGTTCGTGCAGTAACAATTGGCAAAGTTTGTGGCAGCGGCATGCAGTCTATTATTCTTGCTGCACAGTCTGTGATGCTTGGTGACTCTCATTGTGTGATTGCAGGAGGGCAAGAAAATATGACTCTTGCGCCCTATCTATTACCGATGGCACGAGATGGCATGCGAATGGGGCATAAAGAACTGTTGGATTCTATGATTTATGATGGTTTGTGGGATCCTTATGATCACGTTCATATGGGAAATTGTGCAGAAGCCTGTGTTCAAGAACATCACTTTACACGGCAACAACAGGATGAGTTTGCAATTCAAAGTTATCTAAAAGCGCAAAATGCAACAACGTCAGGTTTGTTTAAAAATGAAATTGTGCCTGTTAACGTTGAGCAAGGAAAATCAACTGTTCTAATTGATAAAGATGAAGAACCTTTTGCCTCTGATTTAAATAAAGTTGCAAATTTAAAACCAGCATTTGATAAAAACGGATCAATAACGGCTGCGAATTCATCTAAAATTAATGATGGAGCTGCCGCATTATTGGTGGTTTCTGAGTCTTTCATGAAGCAAAATAATTTAAAACCTCTTGCAAAAATTATCAGTTGGTCAGGACACGCGCACGAACCAAAATGGTTTACAACAGCACCTGTTGCAGCAATGGAAAATGCTTTAAAAAAAGCAAATTTAACAATGAAAGAGATAGATTTGTATGAAATCAATGAAGCATTTGCTGTGGTGGCTTTGTATGCAATAAAAAAACTTTCATTGCCCCCAGAAAAAGTGAACATTCATGGTGGAGCATGCGCATTAGGACATCCTATAGGTGCAAGTGGGGCACGCATTGTGACAACATTGTTGAATGCATTGCAGCAACAACAAAAAAAATTGGGTATGGCCAGTTTATGTATTGGTGGTGGAGAAGGGCTTGCTATAATTATTGAAAATTGTAGCAAAGGTTAAATTATTAAAATACATCATAATTCTGTCGTTGAGAAACTTTTTAAGTGCTTATAAGATTAGAATATAAATTTAAAACTTTAAATTTTTAGGATAGCGTTGTGCACTTAAAAAAAATACTGTTAATTGTATTCAGCTTATTTTTTTGTGTGGTTATACACGCACAAGAAACTAATGAAGATGCAGAAGAAGATGAGAAAAGTTTTCATTTTTTTATGGGCGGAGGAAACGAATATTTAAAGAACATGCGTTTGTTAAATCTGAATAACAGTAATTATATTGTCAATCGTTTTATTACTGCAAACGCCTTTTATTCTTTATTTGAAACAGATTCTTGGATCTCCAATAATTGGATTAGGAATCAATTCTTCTTATGTAAATAAAAATGATTCGAATTTTTTTTACAATACGGATTTAACAGCAGGAATTGGTTTTAAATTTGATTTATATCAAGAATTATCTATTTATACAGTAGGGAATTTTAGTTTTGGGCTTGATAATAAATATAAAGATAATCAGTATATTTTACCTTTTTTTACAAAATATTCTGGCGGTTTGATGTTTTTAGTAAGCTATACAATTGCTCAATTAATTCATATTGGAATAGGTGGGCAAGTGTATAAAAATTATTTTACTGTTGTTTTTCAAAATCAAACGGAAGAAAAAGGAACTTTTGATAGTGGTTATCTCATGTTTATGATTGGTTTTAGTTTGTAATCTTTTATCTTATAAAAATTTTATTAAAACGTTTGAATTTGTGTTTTGTTTTCTAGCATTCTCCATAAAAATTCAGTATATTTACAAATTAGCAATTTTTAGACAGATCTAATCTTGGCTATTGTTGTACATATTTTGGAGGACATTTTGACAAAAAAAATGCGAAATAATAAAAATCGTTCAGAAAAAGTAAATTCGAGCAATTATAAAGGTAAAGATTTTAATTCAAGAGCAGAAAATAAATTTTCTAGTTCAAAAAAAAGTCGCTTTAATGCAGAAGATTCATCAGAATTCAAAAAAAACTCAACACAATTTCATCAAACCAATTGGGAGCAAAAGCACAATCGTCATGATAACCCCTATTTTGTTTTTGATGCTTTTTTAGAGCAAAAAGTAGGAAGTCAAAATTTACGGTTTTTAGCCAACGAAACTGAAAAAAAAATTAATGCTTTAATTGATGGGACTGCGAATGTCGAAGATATGAGTTTAGCAACAATGCACCATGGAGAAGAAGCAAAGGGCGGCTCGCATACTGGTTCCAAATTGCAAGATTTTAGGCCAAAATTTCAACCTAATAAATCTTATGTTAAAAACAAATATGATAAGTATATTTCGCAAATATTAAATAACGAAACAGCGCAAAAAGAAGACGAAAAAATTCCAACTCGTGGTTTTGCTTTAGCTCAATACAAAGAAATACATAAGAAAAACAAAAATTTAACTGTATTAGATCAAACAAAATTTAAAACACCTGGTGGTATTGAGCTTGATTCGTGGCAACATGAAGTAGTTCAAGCATTGTTATCAGGAAATCATGTCATTGTTGATGCGCCAACTTCTGCAGGCAAAACGCGAGTGATTGAAGCTCTTTTGGAATATCGTATGAAAGAAGGTGGCAAACTTATTTATACAAGTCCTGTTAAAAGTTTGAGTAACGATAAATACAGAGAGTTCAGTGAAAAATATGGTCGTGAAAATGTTGGAATCAATACCGGAGACTTTAAAGAAAATCTGAATGCTCCAGTTATGCTCGCAACTCTTGAAACTTACAGAAACAGTTTATTGGGTATTGAGCCTAATATGAGTCGAAGAGTTGTTGTGTATGATGAATATCATTTTTTACAGGATGAAAGTCGTGGAAGTGCATGGGAAGAATCATTAATATTAACTCCTAAAGGAAGTCAGTTGGTTTTGTTGTCTGCGAGTGTTCCCAATGCCGAAGAATTTGCTGATTGGATAGAAGGACTTACCGGAAAAACAACCCAAGTCGTTAAGGTGACAAAGCGTCCTGTTCCGTTGGTGCATATGGTTCACACAAAATATGGTTGGTTATTTGCAGAAGATTTAAAACTTTCCTCAGATGATTTTCAAAAACTTGTTAAAATGAGTAGGCAGTTGCGAAGAGATAATAGAAGATTTCGAGGAAAAGAAGTTTATCAATCTTTTGTCAAACCTATATTTGATGCACTAAAATTTCAAATGGGACCAATTGTGATTTATGCAGGTCGCAGAGGTGATGTTGAAGGGATAGCATTAAATTTTGCAAAGCAATTAAAAAAAGAACATCAAAATTTTGATCTCACTAAATTAACAGACCGCTTAAAAACCCTGTCTGGTTTTGAATATATTCCTTCAGAACTGCAAAAACTCATTACTCGATATGGGATTGCCTATCACCACAGTGGTTTAATTCCGCCAGGACGTGTTGCCGTTGAAACGTTGTTAAAGGAAGGGTTGTTGCGTTTGTGCTGTGGCACAATGGGAATTAGTCTTGGTGTTAACTTTGCAGTCAGAAGTGCGTTTATTTCTGATGAGTCACGACCCAGCGAAGGCGGTGAAACTGTTTATTCTAATACTGAAATTATGCAAATGCTGGGACGGGCTGGGCGTAGAGGTCATGATAAACAAGGATTTTCTTTATGGCTTCATGCGGGACGTTACGCTCTGCAACGCCCAAAAGATCGTGAACCGTGTCAAAGTTCATTAAAATTTGATCCCACAACTGTGATTGGGATATTAGGACAACATCAAAGCATTGCGTATTTATCAAGCTTTTACCAAAAGTCTTTTTTTATGCGAGCAAAAGTATCTGGGCAAATTGCTGTGGCAGATCATGATTTGATTTCGGGAGCGCTTTTTCAAAAATTTGGGGCTAATAAATTATTATGCCAAAATATTCCAGAAACCTATGAATTATTTCAAAAAGCAAAAAAGCATAGTACAACGACATGTTATCAATGCGTCGCTAAAAAATCGTGTCACAGTATGATGAAGGCGGCAAACCAAAGCATTTTAAATAAAATTGTCCATCATTTACAAAAAGTGGGGGCATTAAATGGGTCGGTGCCAACTCTTATGGGAAACTTAGCAAGACATTTTCCACAAGCTGGTGGATTATTGATTGCAAACTGGCTTGCAAGTGGTGCGTTAAACAAAGATACATTTTCAGATTATTTACAGGCGATGGCAGCATTTGGCGCCGCACATTTTAAAGAAATTCCTGATACATACGCGGATATTGAATTTTTAAATAACCTAAATATACCCTCTTTAATTGATAAATTTTATCCTAGTACTCTTTTTCCAGAATTGTACGATGAATTGAAATTAAAACGCTGGGAAGATGAGGCTGAACCTGGAATAACATTTCGTGAATTGAACTTAGGTGCTGCATCTTTAGTCAAGCATTGGTTAAATCCTAAGACAAGTTGGGAGGAGTTGGTAGAAGCACATGCTTCAAAATATTTTTCTGCCGGTGATTGCATGAATGTGCTTTTTCGGTTTGCGACCTTTTTACAGAGTTGTATTCGACTTGTTGAATTTGATCCGTCGATTGCCGCTGCAGCAAAGCGTTTACAAATTATTTTATTGCGCGAACCATTGGATGCAAGAAATAGAATGTTGGTTGAAGAAGTCGATGAATTTGAAAATATTCCAAATACTCTTGAGAATTAAAATTAATTTTAAAAACCGTTTAAAACCTCTTGTTATTTTTATAACTTAAGGTTAAATAACGGAATGAAATTTATAGTTATTTTTAATTTTTATTATTTTTGAGGTGAATAATGAGTATTTCAATTGCAAATGAAAAAGAAAACTTTCCTCAACCACAACCATTAACGAAGCAAGAAATTAAAACTTTCATTCTATCTGCATTAGGTGGTGCTTTAGAGTTTTATGATTTTGTCGTTTACATTTACTTTGCAACAATTATGTCTCGATTATTTTTTGATCCCACGTCGTCTGTTGCCAGTTTAATTTTAACATATTCAGTGTTTGCGTCTGGTTACCTTGCCCGTTTACTTGGAGGTTTTGTTTTTAGCCACTATGGCGATAAAAATGGCCGTAAAAATTCGTTTACGTTTACCGTTTTTTTAATGGCGGCTCCAACTTTTATCATAGGATTACTTCCAACTTATTCGCAAATAGGTGTGATGGCCGCAGTGTTATTGTTTTTATGTAGGTTTGTTCAGGGTCTTGCCATTGGTGGAGAAATTCCTTGTTCAATTACTTTTATTTACGAGCATGCGCATAAAACGCGTCGCGGTCTTGCCTGTGGGATTTTATTTAGTGGTGTAATATTGGGTATATTTTTAGGCTCAGGTGCTGGTTTTCTTGTCACCCGATTTATGACCGAAGAAACTATTAATTCATGGGGCTGGAGAGTTCCTTTTTTAGTAGGTGGTATTCTTGGACTTATTGGTGTGTATTTGAGACGATTTTTAACTGAGACTCCAGTATTTAAAAAAATGAAAAAAGAAAATATAAAGCTCCCATTAAAAGTTGTTTTAAAAGATTATAAATTTATTTTATTACAAACGGCAACCGCAAATTGTATGATTGCAACGGCAAGTGCTTTGTATTTGATGTACTTACCCAATTACTTTAGAACCTATTTTTCATTTAAGGCATCTGATATTTTACAAGTTAATTCAATCTGTGTTTTTATGTATGCTATATTATTAATTTTCTTTGGTATTCTGTGCGATAAAATTGGGGCGCGCAAAGTATTTAATTTTTCTTGTGTATTATTTATTTTGTTTTCTTTTCCTGCTTTTGCTTTATTTAATGATAATAATTTTGCCTCAATTTATTTTTGTTATACTTTTGTTGCAATCGCAATTGCTGCTGCTTCTGCGTCTGGGATTTTACTGTTAGCAGAATCATATCCCGCGAAAGTTCGTTATTCTGGATCGTCTTTAAGTTATAATATTGCGTTTGGAATTTTTGCAGGATTTACCCCTTTAATTGTTACAACTTTAATACAAAAAACAGAACTAAAGACAGCTCCTGCATTTTATATGATTGCAGTTTCTGTTGTCGCTTTATTTTTTAGTGTATTAAAAGATCATAAAGTGCATGAATAAAAAAGTGTCTTAAAAATTAAAATCGCGGTGGGTATTTTCTTAATTTTCTTTGTAAACTTTGGCGATGAAGCCCTAATTTTTTTGCAGCACTTGTGATATTTCCATTGCATTCTGCTAAAATAAACTCAATATATTCTCTTTCATGGCGTGCTAAAGAAAGAGAATTATTTTCAAATTTGTTTTCAAAATTTGTGGCACTTTCGCTAATATCGTTAAGATTTTGATCTTCAAAAAGTGCTTTTTCAATTTGGCTTAATGAAACAGGTTTTGTTAAATAGTTGACAGCTCCTTTTTTTATTGCTTGAACTGCTGTTGCAAGGCTTGGATAGCCAGTAAGCACAACAATTTTGCATTGAGGAGAAAAAGCAAAAATTTTAGAAATGCTTTGTAAACCATTATCATGCTTTAATCTTAGATCAATAATTGCATAATTAAATTGATGGTTTGGAATTTCGAGAATACTTTCTGCTTGATAAACTGCAAATCCTTTTTCTAAAAATTCTAAACTAAGAGATTCTCTAAAATCTTTATTGTCTTCAAGTATTAATATTTTCTTGTTCTCCATCATGAATACTTTCTTTATGGATTGGAATTAAAAATTCTGCTGTTGCGCCTTTGCCATTTTTGTTATTTGTTAGAATAAGTTTACCGCCAACAGAGGCTGCAAACGTAAATCCATGATATAAACCTAACCCCACGCCATTTTCTTTGGTAGTTAAAAACGGTTGTCCGGCATAAGTTTTTACCACCTCTGGCCATCCGGTTCCTAGGTCACTAATTGCTATTGAAATAAAATCATTTTTTTTACAAATCTCAGTAAAAATCTCAATTTTTTTTGTTGGAGTTTGGTTTAAAAAATGAACACGCGAAGCTTCTTCTGCATTGTCTAAAATATCGATTATTGCTTTAGTAAAGGGAAAAAGTGGAATTGAACACAACACATTAAGACAATTGTCATGAATTGAACAATGTGATTTTCTGCTGGATTGGTTCCAAAATTTAATAATTTGTTCAGTTAAAAAAGCAATATTTTTAAGCTCATAATTGTCCTTAGTATTAGATAATAAGTGAAGATGCATTTGTTTTAAAGAATTTTCACAGCGATTTAAAGCATTTAAAATTATTTTAAAATCGTCTTGTTTTTTTAAAAATTCAATTTTACTCAAACGGTTAATTTTAAGTTTAATTGTGTTTAAAGGGGTTGCAAATTCATGAGAAAAACCAGAAGAAAGTGCTCCTAGAGCTCTTAAATTATCTAAGCGATTTTTTTCAGTTTGCAATTTTTCAGTATATTTTTTTTGTAGTCGCAAAGAATAAGCTAGCCAATGAGTGAATATAAATAAAAAAGTACAAACCGTTAATTGTGCGGGTAAAATATATTGACTTGAAGTACTTTCAATTTGTGCTATTTTTGGAATATAAATAGGAAATTGGAGAAAAAATATACTTACAATTGAAGATACAAAAAATATTAATGCATATTTACCACTTAATAAAAATGCACCAAAAAAGACATTTAAAAATACAATTTGCGCAAATGGATTCCATATCCCACCACTCATTAACAGCAATGATGTGATTTCAATCAGATCTAAAATAAGTTGAAAAAATATGAAATAGCTAGATGTTGATTTTTGAGATTTTAAGTAATAAGCTAGTATGGTGTTTAAGATTATTAAACTGGTAACGATAATTAGATAAATTGTAATAAAAGGTTGATTTAACCAATCTAGTTTTACGGCAAAGTAAAGTGTGAATAATTGTACTGAAATTGCAATCCATCGTAACCTGACTAACCAATCCATTTTGGTTCGGTTTTCGTCTGGAAAATCATAATCAATAAGATATTTCTCAATTTTTTTATAAATACATTTTACATACATTTAAAACTCTCGGACTGTGATCAAAGTGAGCTCATGACAACAAATTGTTATAAACAATCAGACTTCTTATTAACCACTAAGAAGTCATTTCTATTTGATATACACCTTAATTAAAATTACTTTATTGGTTGGCCTTTATTTTTTTTCACTCAACGGTTACATAGTATGAGTTGCTGATCAGTTATTGTTTTGTGGAGGAAGAATGTCAAAAATATCAAAATTTATGTTTATTTTAGGTATTCTTGTGTTAGTTTTAGGTATAGCTTTAATTTATATAAAAAACAAAGAAAAACCTTTTCATTTTGAATATTATATGAAGTCAGCTAGCTATGATAAAAAAACAGGAAAAATATTTTTAAACGATGAAAATAGTCACGATGAACTCCTTGGTTTGTTGCAATTTGCAAAAAAGCCAAATTCAAAAGACATGGCTTCTGCATTGGTGTGTGCAGAACATGCTGCAAATATATCTAAAATTGATTTGTACATGCCTGATATGGGACATGGAGCGCAACCTCCAATTGTTAAGCAAGGAGCGATTCCTTCTAACTTGAAACACCATACAACCGATGGAATGGAGCTAAATTGTATGAATGTTGGAAACATGCAGCTTTTTATGCCGGGATTGTGGCAAATTCGTTTATTTTATAATAATGGAAAAGTTGGTTTATTTAATGTTGAAATTAATGAATAGTATTAAAACTATGTTAATTTTTAAATTGTGAATGTAATTTTTCTAAAGCCACATACATTGCGATAGATACCGTATTTGATAGATTAAGGCTTCGAACTCCTCGATTATACATAGGTATTGTTAACTTATGTGCTTTTTGATTGGAAATTTCTTTTTCAATAAGTTCATTTGGAATCCCAAATGTTTCAGCTCCAAATACCAACACATCGCCAGGTAAAAAAGAAAAATTTATTGGGGATTTTTCTCCTCCAGTTTCTATAAAAATCAAGCGACGTTGTGATCTGGTTTTTAAAAAAGCATCCCAATTTTCATGAATATACACGTCGACATGGTCCCAGTAATCAAGTCCGGCACGACGTAACGCTTTTTCTGTAATGGAAAAACCCATTGGTTCAATCAAATGCAAACGGCAAGAAAACGCTGCACACATTCTTGCAATAGTTCCTGTGTTGGGAGGAATTTGTGGGCAGTAAAGGGCCACTTCTGGATGAAACTTGAGGAGCGCATCGCGACTAAGAGGCTCTAAATAACCCGATTTTTCATAATTGAACTGAGGCGCTTGAAATAACACCTCATCGTGTTGTGAAAGCAGGTCCAAACCATCGCGATAAACTTTTTTTTTGTTTTGTTCCATTGTGTTCATTGATCTTGTTCCTTGATGTCTTTGTCATAAGAATCTAAGAGACCAGATACTGTTTGGAAGATTTCTGTAAGTCCAATTTTTTTATCAGAACTTGTCGTGATCACTTGACTTGGATGAAGTGCCAGATTTTTTGCATGAGTAAGGCGAATACCTTGCCATTTGCTTTTATGGATTTTGTCGCACTTTGTTTGAATTGCAATCACTTTTAAGCCTAGGTTTTGTAACCATCTTGATAACATTTCATCTTCTTTTTGCACGTCTCGCCTAATATCTATCAGCATGAATATTGCAAAAAGTCCTGGGCGTTCCTCAAAAAAGTAACGCATTGACTGTTCCCAATGAGCCCTTGTTTTATGGGGTGTTTCTGCATAACCATATCCAGGTAAATCAACAATAAAAAAAGCGTCTTTTTCTGCAGAAAAAAGATTGATAGTTTGTGTTCTACCTGGTGTGTGGCTGACTCGTGCCAATTGGTTATGCCCAGCCAAAAAGTTTAATAGAGAGCTTTTGCCAACATTACTTCTTCCGACGAGAGCAATTTCGGGTGCTGCCGAGGGAGGAAGATCACTATTTTTTAATCCAGAACATACGAACTCAATTCTTAGAGGAGTTGTTTTTTCTGATAGTTTCCAGATGAAGTCTGCGTTTGGTGTTTGTATCATACTCATGGGGATTTTCCCTTTCCCAAGGTTGCGTTTTACGAAGGGCAAGACTACATACAAACAACGGGGGATTCCAAGTGTCTTTTAGGATATTTTTAAATTTAATGTCACTGGAGGAAAAAATTTAATGTCTACAAATTATGATCTCATTGTTATTGGAAGCGGACCAGCGGGTTACGAAGGTGCAATTTATGGTAGCCAACTTGGTATGAAAGTTGCTTTGATTGAGAAAGAGCAAACGCTTGGTGGTACATGTTTGAATGTGGGTTGTATTCCCGCAAAATCCATGCTGCAGTCTGCTTTAATGTTAGAAAAAGCAAAAAAATTTGCAAGCTATGGAGTTAAAATTGCTGGTGCAGAAAATCCAGAACTCGACTTTCCGCAAGTCAATAAGAGACGCGATGAAATTGTAAAAACAATGACAAATGGCGTTAGTTACTTAATGAAAAAAAATAAAATTGATGTCATTCGTGGTTTTGGTTCCATAGCCGGAAAAGGTCAAGTTGATGTGACTGCAGACGGAAAAAAGACGTCATATACCTGTAAAAATATTTTAATTGCTACAGGTAGTCGTGCTCGTCATCTTCCGCATATTAAAGTGGATGGTAAAAATATTGTCACTTCAGAAGAAATTTGGGCTTGGGATAAAGTACCAGAAAGCATGGCAGTATTAGGTGGTGGGGTTATTGGTTGTGAATTTGCCTCAGCTTATGGCCGTTATGGTTCAAAAGTCACAATTCTTGAAATGGCAGATCAAATTTGTCCAACAGAAGACCATGAAACAGCAGCAGAACTCAGCAAAGCGCTAAAAAAACAAAACTGTGAAGTTTTGGTGAGTACTAAAACAAAGTCTATTGTCGCAAAAGGAAACAAGGTTGAAGTTCAGATAGAAGGCGAAAGTGCTCCCCGTATTTTTGATAAGGTATTGTTAAGTGTGGGACGTGCGCCAAATATAGAAAATATTGGACTCGAAAAAGTTGGTATTAAGTTAACAGATCGTGGTTTTATTGATGTTGACCTCAAAACATACCAAACATCAGTCCCTGGTATTTATGCTGTTGGAGATGTGATTCCAACTCCGCAACTTGCACATACTGGTTCGGCAGAGGCATTGTATGCTGTTGATATTATTGCTGGTAAAAAACGTCATCCCATTAACTACTTAACAAATCCAGCGGCAATTTATACTTATCCAGAAATTGCAAGCATTGGTTATACTGAAAATCAGTTAAAGAAAGCGGGTCGTAACTTCAAAGCAGCTAAGTTTCCATTTACTGCTATTGCTAAGGCTCGCATTGATGATGTAGCAGAAGGATTTTTAAAAATTTTGGTGGATCCAAAGTATGGCGAAGTTTTAGGTGTCCATATTGTTAATACCAAGGCTAGTGAAATGATTTCTGAGTTTGCCTTGGGTAATAACCTTGAGATGACGATTGAAGAGCTTGCGCATACAATTCATCCTCATCCAACTGTTTCAGAAATCATCAAAGAAGCAGCACATGCTGCCATGGGACATCCAATTAACATGTGATATGTTTGTTTTTGATAGAAAGAACAGTTTCAATAAGGATATGTGAAATATGGCTACTCAGAATGTTCTCATGCCACAAATGGGCGAATCAATTCAAGAAGGAACTTTAACGCGTTGGCACAAAAAACTTGGTGAAAGAGTGCAACGTGAAGAAATTTTATTTGAAATATCTACTGATAAAGTAGATACAGAAATCCCTTCGCCAGTCAGTGGTGTGTTGGTACAAATACTTGCAAAAGAAGGCGAAACAGTAAGCGTAAATTCTGTTGTCGCTGTGATAGATGATGCGGCATCACCTGGCGCAGTTGTGCAATCGCAACCTGCAGAGGAGAATACACGCTCGAGTCGTTCTAAACGCTCTCTTGAGTCTGTTGAACCACCTGCGGCAAGTGCTCCCTCATCAGAAAACTCCGCAAAAGTTTTGGCAAGTCCGTTGGCGCGAAAAATGGCGGAAGAACACGCTGTCGATCTCTCAAAGCTGCAAGGTTCAGGCGAAGGAAATAAAATTGTTAAAAATGATGTCCTGGCTGTGCTCGAATCGGGTGGTTCGGTATCACCGTTAGTGGCTTCTGCAGCTGCGGCAGCAAGCGCTCCTGTTAGCAAGGCTCCAGCTGAACATGTAAAATCGACCGGTGGCGCGTCTGAAGGAATTATTGATGGTGTGCGCGTCAACCGCGTGCCTATGAGTGGAATGCGCAAAAAAATTGCAGAACACATGGTGATGAGTAAGCGCACAAGCCCCCATGTCACGTCTGCTATAGAAATTGATCTGCAAAAAATCGTTAGTCTGCGTGCAAAATTTAAAGACAAATTTGAAGCAACACACGGATTTAAACTCACTTTTATGCCTTTCTTTTTGCATGCGGTGATTGAAGCCATTAAGGCTGTTCCCATTGTTAATGCAAGCGTAGATAATGACTCTATTCTTTATAAAAAAGATATTAACTTAGGTTGTGCTGTGGCGCTTGATTGGGGACTTATTGTTCCCGTAATCAAAAATGCAAGCGAGAGAAGTTTTGTTGGTTTAGGGCGAGAGCTTAATTTTTTAGCTGAAAAAGCTCGCAATAAAAAATTAGCTCCAGACGATGTTCGAGGTGGAACATTTTCAATAAGTAATTTTGGTGGTTTTGGAACGGTCATTGGACAACCAATTATCAATCAACCTCAGGTTGCAATATTTGGCATTGGCGCAATGCAAAAAAAAGCGGTTGTCATTGATGATGCCATTGCAATTAGAACAATGTCATTTTGTGTTCTAACTTTTGATCACCGTGTTATTGATGGTTCCGATAGTGGCAAATTTTTAAGCACAGTAAAAAATGTCATTGAAAATTGGAACGTACCTATTATTTAGTCACCCATAGCATATTAGAGCCCAAGTTTTTCTTCTTGGGCGTTTTGGAAATTAAAAAAATGAAAAGATATATTGTTCTTGTTTTTATTTTATTTTTTTCTGTATCTGCTCATGCCGTGCAAAAAGTATGTATGATTTTAGATAGAGGCGGAAAAGATGACAAATCATTTAACCAATCAGCGGTTGAAGGGTTTGTGCAAGCGCTAGAAACGTTAAATATTTCTAAAGAAAGTAAATTTTTAGAAACAAAATCAGATGAGCAAATTCCGCAATTTCTTCGCGCCTTTTCGCTCGATCCAAGCTGTGGACTTATTATCACAGTTGGTTTTAATCCTTCGAGTTATGTAAAAAACTTTGCCGAAAAATTTGCAAACAAAAAATACTTAGCCATTGATCAAGAAGTTTTGTCAAAAAATAATAATGTGAGATCTGCATTATTTCGAGAAGATCAGGGTGCTTTTTTAATGGGCAGTATTGCTGCCATGAAATCAAAAACAAAAAGCGTAGGAATTATTGGCGGCATGGATGTGCCAATGATGAAGCGTTTTGCCCTGGCATACGAAGCAGGTGCAAAATATGTTGCCCCAAAAATTCAAGTATACAGTGGTGTTGTTGGAACAGCTCCAACTGCTTGGAATAATCCTACCAAAGCGAAGGAAATTGCATTGCTGCAATATGAAAATGGCGTTGATGTGATTTTTCAGGTCGCAGGCCCTTCTGGGCAAGGGATATTTGATGCTGCAAAACAACTTAACATGTCAAAAAAATCTGAAAAAAAACATTATGCAATTGGGGTTGATTCAAATCAAAATGAATTAGCGCCAGGAATTGTGATCACCAGTATGGTGAAGCATGTTAATATTGCAGTTTATACAGCAATTAAAGATTTTGTCGATGACAAATTTTCTGCAGAAGTGAAACATTTCGATTTGCGAAATGGTGGTATTGACTGGGCTTTTGATAAATATAACCGCTCCATCATTAGTCAATTTGAAATCAAAAAAATCAACCGCATTCGCGCAGAAATTATTGATGGCAAAATAAAAGTTCCTGACTACTATGAAACTGTAAAAAAACAAAAACAAAAAATTTAATAACAATCAAAAATGTAAACAAAAAATTCTTTTGTTTACATTTTTTGTGGTGCTGGTATTCCAAGTAGTTTTAAGCCTTGTTGAATAATTGCTTGTGTAATTTTTACCAATTTCAAACGACTTTGTTTGGCGTTGTGTTCGGCGCTTCGAATAGGGCAATTTTCATAAAAGCGGTTAAAACTTTTTGCTAGGTCATAAAGGTAAGTTGCAATTAATGAAGGACGGTACTGCTGAGCGGCGAGCAAGACATGATCATGAAAACGTGACAATAAAAACAACAATTCTTTTTCATATCCTTCAGTCAAACAAAATTCGATTTTGTTTGCAGGAATGCCAATTTTTTCGATAATACTTGAACAACGTGCATGGACATATTGCAGGTAAGGTCCAGTTTCCCCATCAAGCTTTAACCATTCTGTTAATGAAAAATTAATTTGAGTTGTGTTATCGACTCTTAACATTCCATATTTTAATGCACCAATTGTAATATTTTCTGCTGTGCGTGTTATGTCTTCGTCAAGCCAATTACCGCGATACCGTTGCAAATAATCAACTTTTACTTTTTCTTCCATTTTGTCTTTGAGATCCGTTAATTGCAAACCATTGAGCTGACGAGAGCTAAATGGTTTGCCATCTTCTGTATTAACAGTTTCATAAGATAGATGTGATGATTTTGCTGCTTGCGGATAACCCATAAGCTCTGCAATTTTAAATAATTGTTGAAAATGCAGCTTTTGTCTCGAATCAACGATATAAATTGATTTGGTCACTTCTGGGTCAGAAAATTTACGCATAATCAGATCGATATCTTTTGTTAGATACAAACCATTGCCATCTGATTTTAGGAGCATTGCAAAGCCAAGCTTCCACTGGCTTAAATCAATGCCTATGGCGCCATTGTCTTTAACAAAAAAACCTTCTTCATATTTTTTTTGTACTAATTGAATTGAGGGTTTTTCGCATTCACTTTCAAAGTACCACGCATCAAAATAAGAATTAAGCCAACTATAAATTGCTTTTAATTCGTCTAAGCTCCATTCTCTAGTTTTTTTCCAAAGTTCGTAATACATTCCAGAAGCATTGCTCAATTGTGCAAGAATTTCAGACATGTCTTTTTTGATTTCGGTTTCTAGCGGAGTGCCTTTGGCGGCTTTAAATGCATCATCTGCTTCTGCATACATTTGGCCAAGCCAACGGGTTTTTTGATCTGTTGGGAGCGCTTTTGGAGTGGGATGCGTGATGTACCATAAAATTTTTGCGACATGATTGCCAAGATCTCCCGGAAAAGTTGCACGCACAACTTTATGCCCTACGTATTGCAGTAAATTGCAGACAGCATCACCAAGCACAAGGCAGCGCAGGTGGCCAACGTGCATTGCTTTGTGAGTATTGGGTTGAGAATATTCAACAACAATTTTTTCTATTTCAGGTTTTGAGAGTAATGTTTTATGAAAATAATAGTTATTGTTGATTTCGTTATCAATATGTTCAGCCAAACGATTAAAGTTACAGAAAAAATTTAAATATGCCCCTTCGCTTTGCACGTGTTCAACAAAAAGTTTGGTTTTTTGATTGAGACGTTCAGAAAGCTCTAGAGCGATTTTTTGCGGAGGTTGTTTAAAAATTTTAGCATAAGGAAAACATGGGAGAGCGGCTTGTCCAAGAGAAAAGGTTGGGGGTGTTGATAAAGTTTGATAAATTTCAAGAATCGAAATTGATAAGCTCAGATTAAGTTTTTTACTTAAATCATTGAGTGCTTCATACGCGAGTGTCGCAATTTCTGATTTAAAAGGATCGTGCAATGTGGACATGATTCACCAATGGAAAATAATTAAAAAATAATTAAAGATTACTCATTAAAAATAGCGACTTGCCTTTTTAATGAAAGACAATATCTGGGTAGGCTATTTCAAAAAGTGCATAAAGTCTATATTTTAAGTGTTTTCTCACAATCATGGGCGAATTATTTCCGGTCAAATCTAGAAATTTCTTTCACATGTTCAACAGGAATAATCAAAAAATTTCTTTCTTGATGTTCTAAAAATTTTAGCAATTGGTTTTTTTCCATTTGATAATTACACATTGGAATATAAACTTTTTCAAAACCCAATTTTTGGACTTCTTGGATACGCGTTAAAATATGAGACACCATTCGTATTTCTCCAGAAAGACCGACTTCTCCAATGTATGCAGTTTTGGGAGGAAGGGGTTTGCCAAAGAGACTTGATGCTACGGCTGCTGCGGTTGCCAAATCAATAGCTGTTTCATAAATTTTAATTCCACCCATAATATTTGCATACACATCAACATTTGACAAAAAGAGTCCCGCGCGTTTTTCGAGGACTGCTAAAAGAATTGTAAAGCGATTGCTATCAAAACCAGTTGAAAGTCGTCTGGGCGAGGCAAATGATGTTTTTCCAACTAAAACTTGAACTTCAATCAGAATTGGTCGTGAGCCTTCCATACTGACTGAAATGGCAGTGCCTTCCCAATCCTTTTTATTTTCATCTAAAAAAACAGCACTTGGATTTGGAACGTCAACCAAGCCATGTCCTTGCATCGCAAAGACTCCAATTTCACCAGTTGAGCCAAAACGATTTTTCAATGCACGAAGAATACGATATCCACTGGATGCGTCGCCTTCAAGGTGTGTGACGGTGTCGACAAGGTGTTCGAGCACTTTAGGGCCTGCCACGGTGCCTTCTTTCGTAACATGACCAATGACAAAAGTTGAAATGTTTTGACTTTTGGCGTTTTGCATCAGTAAATTTGCGCATTCTTTAATTTGCGTTACGTTTCCTGGTGTTCCAGGCAGATCTGGGTTGTACACGGTTTGGATTGAATCCACGACAAGTACATGCGGCTTTAATTGCTTTGCAGCATCGAGTATGGTGTTGAGATTATTTTCGTTAGTAACAAGAATGTTATTATGTATGGCACCAATTCTTTCCGCTCTTAATTTTATTTGCGTACTGCTTTCTTCGCCGCTAGCATAGAGCACTTTAAAGCCTCTTTGCGCTAAGCCATACAATGCTTGAAGAAGCAACGTGGATTTGCCGACGCCTGGATCGCCACTGAGTAAAACAAGGCAGCCGTTGACAAGTCCGCCACCTAGCACGCGATCCAGTTCTGGTACTCCGCAAAAAACTCTTTTTTCAGATTTTTCTTCAACTTGTGGCAGTGGGACAACATGATGAGGATGAACTGCCAATTTATGATTTGATTTTTGGATCATCTCTTCGTGAATAGAATTCCAAGCATCACAATCTGGGCATTTGCCAAGCCATTTAGAATGAATTGCACCACAAGACGTGCACACAAATGCATGCTTTGAATAATTTTTCATAAAATTCCATAGGTTTTAATGTTTTATTTTTCGAAACAGCCAAGTACTTCGTAGTGTACAGTTTGACCGAACGAGTCGAATAAACAGAGTTTCTGTAATTTAAACCCACCTTTTAGCAATACCCATGTGTCACGAGCAAAACTTGCAGGATCACATGCAAGATATAATACTTGGGATTTTTTACTACAGATTTCAACAATTTTTTGCATTGTTTGGATACCACAACCCGATCGTGGTGGATCTATAATAATAATATTAGGTTCGTGAAATGTTTTGTCTGCACGCAATTTTAAATTAAATTGCTGTTCAATAAATTCAAAAACATCGGACACAATTCCTTCTATGGGTAATGTTTTATAATTGTTAATTAAAGAATCAATAGCCTCAGGAACGCCTTCGACTCCAATACAGCGAATTGGTAAATTGTATTTTTTTGCTAAAAAGTAGGGAATACCAGAAAAAACACCAGCACCGGCATAAAGATCCCAAGCTAAAAGAGTATCAGGATTATTATTGGATTGAGCTATTTTTTGTAAAAATTCTGCAACACTTTCTTTAATATGTTTGTAATAAGACTTAATACAATCTTTATGAGGTTGGATAAAACTTTGTTTTTTTAATTTAAAACGAGTGAGTTGAGGATGATTCATTGAAATCATTTGATCATTTTGAATTTCAAGTGTTTTTTCTAAAATTTTTTCAATTTGTTTTTTTTCTGCGGGATGATCAATATTTAGGCTTGTAATATTTAGAATAACTTTATCATCATCGCTTTCTGTGGCTTCAATTTCACATTCAAAGTTTTTACTTAAATTTTTTTCATTGATAATTTTTAAAGCCGTAATGAGATTATTTTTAATAGTTGGTATTTTATTATTTATTCTTTTAGATGTTATAAAACAAGAATTGATATCAGTGACCAAATTGGTTTGACTTGCTTTAAAACCCAAATTTTTACCATCAAAATGTAACCGGATTCTTCTTCTGTATGAGTCTTTGGGGAGATAGACAACTTCTAATTTTTTTTCGGCAAGTTCAATATTATAATTATCCCATTTGCCTATTCTTTTTAATGTTTCTAAAAACCATTGAGTTTTATATATTGTCTGCATTTCGTTTGAAACATGTTGTAGTTGGCAACCGCCACATCGAGAGACGTAACTGCAAGGAGGATTTACCCTAAAAGGTGATGCAATTTCAATTTTACAAATGGTCGCGTTTTTAAAATTTGATTTTTTAGAAGTAATTTCTATTTTGGCTGTTTCATTGGGGAGCATATTTTTAATAAACGTAATCACATTATTTTGATCACGTCCTATTGCCCTGCCATCAGTTGCAAGAGAATAAGAAGTCATCATTTCTTTTTCAAATTTTTTATTATTAATAATATTAGAAGTATTTTGTTTTGATTTATTCCGATGTTTTGATTTGTGCATTGTAATTAACTAACCTATTTTTTAGCAGTTGGCCAAGGCTGATCAAATTTAATAATAATTCTAGATTTGCCAATTTGAATTCTTGTTCCCTCAGATAAAGTTCCAACTTTAGAATTGTTTGCATCTTCTTCTGCAGTGTATTTTATGAGTGTCGGTTTTTCTTTCTCGCTGCCTATTATATTTGCATTTATAGTACCTTTTTGCATAACAATTTCAGAACCTGCAATTTTTCCAGGACTTCCCGTGCACTCTAAATTACCAGTAACAGTAAGATGAGAGGCTAAAATCGCTTTGTCAACTTTTATGTTTCCTTCAACAATAAAGCAACTCGATTGAATAAAAGAGACTTCAAGATTACCATTAATTTTTATAGCTGTTTTTTCATCGCTATTATTATTGGTTTGCACCCCTCCCTTGGCAATAACATTTCCCTGAACTTTAATATTTCCTGCAGTCCAAAACTGTTCCACGGTGAGATCTCCTTGAATGGTCCAATCGAGTAAACCCTGGAGGTCACATTTTACAACAACACTACACGGAAAAGTGACTTTGTGTATTTGATCGGGACGCACATCTTTCACTTCATACACTTCAGAAAAATCAATTTTACCGTCAGGTCCGATGATTGCTCTACCTCCTTTGTCACATTTTATTTCTCCGTTAGCATCTACGGTAAAATTAGGGTGAGTTGTGATTGTGACTTTTTTGATTTCTTTCTCAGGAGTTTTACTACTTTGAACTTTTGGTAGTTCTTGACCATAAATATTTTTTGCTAAGGATTCATCGCTCGCTTGTTTGATAATGCCAAACGGAATTCCTGGACGCACCAAGTCTTTTGGCATTGTATGTGGATTTAACCATTTAATCGTAGCAGGTTTTGCAGGAGAATAAGGGTTTCCTTGAAGTAAAATATAATTGGTGTTAAATGTTTTTTCTTTGGTTTCCGCGCATTTTTTTAAATCGGCAAAAGCAGTTTCTGTTGGTTTGGCTTTATATCCTAAACTTTCTAAGTAAGCACAAAGTTGCTCGTAACTTAATTTGGCAATAGAAGGATCAATCGGAGTTTTTGCTGGAATGTTTGCTTGCATGGCGTCTGGAGTATCGACAAGCTGAAATAATTTTTTATTTGATTGATTTTTTAGATTAGGTTTTTGGGGAGAAGCTTGGGTGTTCATTGAAATCTCCACATAATCGTAATTCAATTAAATAGTTTTTAATAAGCTTAACAGAAATAAACTTGCACTCCAAAACGTAAAAACCAAAACAGTCAAATATATTTTAAATAATCGAAAAATTAGTTAGAATTTGTTGTTAATTTTTGTAATTCATTATTTTCATATTTAATGAGTATTGTTTCACAGCGTCTTACAAGTACTTTTCCAGGAGCAAGGTTTTTTCTTTTTTCAATATCTGCTCGAGTTGCTATTTGAATTTCGGCGCTTTGGGCTTTACTGTGCTTTGAATGGTGAATTGCTAAAATGGCAGCTTCGCGAATCGCTTGCTGCGAAGGAGTTTTACTTCCTTTTAGTTTTTCAAGCCATACGTGGCTTCCTTCTCCTGTTAATACGTGAAGCCAAGTATGATTTGAGGGCATCATTTTGATCATTTTATCACCATCTTCGGCTGTTTTAGAGACACGAATTCTTTCTCCGGTTGTAGATAAATATTCGCGAAAAGGAAGACGCATTTCTGGATTGTTTTTTGCTTTATGTTTTGCGTCAACTTCTCTTAAGCTAATATCTAACATACGACAAAGACTCGATAATTTTGGTAAATCTTCTTTTTCTAATATGTAATCAACAGTATATTTTGCCATTTTTTGATGTTCTTGGCTATTAAATGTATTGTGAGCAGTATATTTTTGAATTAAATTTTTTAATTCATTTGAGCTTTCTGATATGAGTTGCTGAAAATCTTCTTCTGCTTTAATGCTTTCTGCAATTCGAGTAGTGAGTTCTTGTCGTCTTCTTTTTAGGGCGTCGATTTCTTTATGAATTTTACTGAGCAGATCTCCTGGTTTTTCAAATTTTTTGAGTGAATAAAAAGGGGGCATATTATATTCTTCTATAAACTGCGGAGGCACATACCAAATGAGAGAGGATTTTGGCCACAAATAAAGATTGGTTTTTAATCCTTCACTTTGCTTTTGTAAGCGAGAGATTTCGAGTGCATCGGGCAAATCAGCTTTTTGTTTTGCAATTCGACGGGCAAGAAACTGAAGACGAGTTCTTGCGCTGCGGCGTATGTGAGTAGGCAGAATTTCTAAAGCACCAGTTAAAGTATGAGTTGCTTGATGGAGTTTGATTAAATGAATATTTTTTTCAATGTTTGGAACAATATTTGGTTGTACTAATTTATTTGTATTCTCTGTCACTGTTTCGTTTAAAAGTAATGGACAATAAGAAATAAACGGCAGAGTAAAGCATGCTCTTTTTTTGGTTTTGGTATTATTTTCACTCCATTCACACCAGCTTTCAAAAAATTCTTGTGAATGATTAAAATTATGTCCCAGTTCTTCAACATACCTTTCAGGAATTTTTGCAAATTTTTTAGCTAAAATAATTCTTGGCGGTTTATGATCCAAATCAAGGATAAGGCAATTTGGTCCATTTTGTAATTCTTCAAAATTTTCAGCCTTAGAGTTTGCTTCACCAAACTCAAGAACAACAGTAATAGGTGAAATTGTCGCATAGGATGAGACAACTCTTCTTCCTTGAAGGTATTTGCGCGTGATTTGCACAATAGAGTTTGGTTTTTTAAGTGGAATAGGTTTTAGGTGGGTTGTAGAAATACCACTTTCTCCTTTTTTCATGCTTAATAGAACTGTAGATTTGTCATCTCCAGGTTTATAGACGCTCAAAATTAGGTAACCATGTTCTGATGCGGTAATTTTTTGTAAAGACGTGTTTAAAACACGCAATAATGGTTCAGCAAACTTTTTAGTCCATATTTTTAATTGCGCAAAATTTGTTTTGTTTTCTTGCGACGATGTATTTTGAATGTTGATTTCTTTCACTGTTTTTCTTCCTGTACAACTCTTTCAACTTTTCGCTGTTGACGACATTAATCCTTACAGTATTGTTGCAAGTGTGTCTATTCTCACAATAAGAGGTAAATGGTGCAAGAGTTACAAGATATTTATAGGTTACAGGCTTTTGTGACGGTTGTGCAAGAAGGCTCACTTTCTCTTGCGGTAAATAAATTGCATATCACACAACCTGCGCTATCGGCTCGATTAAAACTTTTAGAAGAAAGTTTAGGGTGTTCTTTGTTAAAACGGACTGCCCGAGGAGTCCGCCTGACAACTATGGGCAAATTGGTTTACAGTATCTCTGTTGATATTTTGAAACGCATGCAGCAACTGCAAACAACTGTTAGAAATCACTTAGAACTCAGAGAAGGTTTTGTGCATTTGGGTGGAGGAGCAACCGCTGTTGCAGGGGTTTTTCCTGATGCAATTTCAGAATTTAGAAAGAAATATCCGCAAATTCAATTTACATTGCATGAAAAAGATTCTTCAACGGTGATAGAGTCTCTTCATGATGGTTCTGTTGATATTGGCTTAATTACAAGAAATCCTTTTGTTCCGCCAAGTGAAGATCCGATTGTTGGTTTAAAGATCCATTCAGAAATTTTAGACAATTTAGAAGTGATTGCAGCTCCAGAAAATCCCTTAGTCCAAATGTCTGCATCCTTAGAAAAACAGGGAAAATCTTTGTTGCCAATTCACATTAACAGACAACCTATGATTTTATTTGAAAATGGAAGTGCAATTCATGATATTATTGAAATGGAGTTTCGTAAACTCGGAATTCGATTTAGAACCGTCATGACGTTAAGATCTGCGCAGAGTATGATAAAAATGGTAGAAAAAAATATTGGTCTTAGTATTGTAAGTGCTCACTCTTTGCGGAATGAAAAAAATATTCATGTGCTTAAAGTACAAGGATTAAAAATGCAGCGATCAATACTCATTTGTTCAGCAATTGAGCGGGACTTAACCCCTGCTGCCGCTGAGTTTATTAACGTTTTACAAAAAATTTATAATTAATTTTTTATTTGGTTTAAAATTATGCCATCACCATTTCAAAATAGTATGTTCCATTACATTCTTGCTCTAAAAGAAAATTTTACGTCTTCGCCCATTGCCATTATGGGAGGCATGAGTGGATCACGTTTTTTTGGAACAGAAGATATAAACGATGTGCCAATCGTTGTATTTGACTTTGAAACAACTGGTCTTGATGTTAGAACGTCAAGAATTATAGAAATTGGGGCAATTAAATATAAAAATAGAAAAGAAATCAGCCGATTTTCGTATCTTATAAATCCTGGCATGAGCATTTCGCCTGAAATTACTTCCATTACAGGAATAGACAACACGATGTTAGCCAATCAACCCGATTTGCAAACAGTGCTCCCATTGTTTCATGATTTTTTGCGGGGCTGTGTTGGACTTGCGCATAATGCCGAATTTGATATTGGCATGATGTATTATGAGTCTGAGAGATTAGGTATTTCTTGTGATTACACTGTTTTTTGTTCATTAAAAATGGCAAGAGCATTAGTCAAAATTGAAAGGCGAAACCTTGACGCCCTGGCAGAACATTATGGGTTAAGCTTTGAATCAAGGCACCGTTCTATTGGAGACATCTTAGTGACAGCAGGTGTTTTTTGGCGGATGTTAGATGAAAATTCTGTGTTAAAAACTATATCCGATTTGTCACCTTATAGAGAAGAGATGCCCAGTTAATTCTGACTAAGGAATTTGGTGGAGTGATCAAAAAAACTTATTTTCTTTTTTTTTCTTTTTTTCTTTTAGCTATTAATTATTTATTATTATATCGTTTTTTAGGAGAGCAATTAGCTTGGCTCAGTTTTCCATTGACATATTTATTATTGCAATGGATAAATTTATCCGTATTAAAAAGTTATTATGTTTTTAAAAAATTTTCTCCTAGTCGTCTTAATTTAAATTTAAAAATTTCTAAATCTTCTCATGATTTAAAATATTATTTTAATATTTTAAAATTTAAAATTTATGTATTAGTTTTTTCTTTTTTAGGAATAATATATTTTTTTATGCAACAAGATTTTAAAGATAGTTATTCATTAATTCTTCATGCTATAAAATTTTCAAAACCTGTATTACATGTTGAGTATCCCTATTTTTTAGGGATACCATCTGATGATTTTTATTTTAATTCAAATACAGAAGTTACGGTTGATACAGCATCGTATTTAGAACTACGGATTGAAAATTTTAAAAAAAATGATGAATGGACGATTGAATTTTTTGATTTATCGAAGAATAATATTAATCCAAAATCTTTATATTATTCTACTAAATTAGGAAACTGGTCGTCATCTGTTGACTCATTATACCATGTATTAATCAACGATAATTTAGAACTTGCAAAAAATTTTGAAAAACTAACAAATTCAAACTTAGAATCAAAACATGTTAAAATGGAGTTAACTAAAAAAAATAAAAAATACTCCATTAATATTAAAATAAATCCTTTAAATAATCCTCTTATTAAATTAGAGCCTGTACTCAGTCAGCGTAAAGACACAGATAACATTGGAAAAATTGATTTTTTAATTGAAGCTGTTTCTCAAATTCCGCTAAGTGGTGTAGAGCTCTCTGTAAGAACTAAGTCTGGTTATAATTTTAAAAAAATTATTGCAGAGTTTGCAAACTCATCAGAGTTTCGTTTTAAGTCAGATAATGTAGAGTTAATAACATTAGGCATTCCTTTTTTAGCAGATGATATTTTGTATGTTAAAGCTGTTGCTAAAACAGTTTTGAATGAGCATTTTGGTGAATCTCAAGAAATAAGTTTTCCAGTGCAATCTCCAACAGATATTATAAAAGATCTTATTAAAAATTTAACTCTTGCAAAACAAGAGTTAAATCTATTAAGTTCTGAAAACTCAATTGCAAAGCAAAAGTCAATTGTAAAATTAATGGAAGCGGCACAACAGGCAAGCAGACTAAGTCGTTCAGGAGTAGTCAGAAAAAATATAATAGAGGCTATAAACTATGCTGAGCAAATTAAATTTAAAAAAGATCAATTTTTTAATGGCACTCAAGCAAAAATTCAATCTACCTTAAATTTACTGTTACGACAAAAGAAATCGAGTGAAACAAACAATTTTTTTGCTAAACTTCTTAAATTAAAAAATGAAATTTTTACTAAAAGTCATGAAGGGCAAGAATTCAAGGAATTAGAGTCTGACGCAACAGAGCTCAAGGAGCTCGCATTGCAATTAAAAAATCAGATTAAAGACGATTTACAAAAATCGATAAACAGTCTTTCTGATCAGGAAGAAAAATCAATTAAAAGTTTAATTAAAAAAGATGAAACAACAGATAAACTCCAAAAAACTATAAAAAATCTCCAACAACATAAAATCCTTGATGCACAGCAAAGCATTCAAAGCGCACTTGAGCATTCTACAGCATATTTAGCTAATGCTTTACAGTTGTTACAACAAGCCAGACAACGCGCTATTATGGATGCACGAACCAAATTACAAAAGTCCGATCAGTATTTAGAGGAGACTAAGTCACAGTTGCCTTCGCAAAAAATATTATCTCATTTATTAAATTCTAAGGATTTACTTAAGAAAATTGCACCTCTTGGCAAAGAGTTTAATGAAGCATTGAACGAAGCACAAGAACACTTAAAGTCAACATTTGTCTTAGCGCAACAACGTAAAAATTTTGAACGTTTGCGTGAAACAAGAATGACTCAAGAAGCGATTGAGAAAGCATTATTATCCTTGCAAGATGAAGAAGAAAATGAGAAAGAAATGCAAAAGGAACGGGATGCGAGGACTTACAGATCGGCCATGGATATTCTTGCGGCACAAGGCACCTTAGATGCGAGTTGGCGTAAAAAAATTTTAGAAGAAATATCAAAGCTTAAAAGTCAAGGAGAAACCGCGGAGTCTCCAATGATCCGTTATTTAGAAAGTAGGTTACGTTAATGATGCGAACATTCTATGGACGTCATAATCAAAAAATTCGTGGAGTTACTTTTCATCATCGAAGCTTAAAAAGGTCATCCAGATTAAAATCTAAGTTAAATGACTTTTTTGAATATCATTCTCTTTATTCTGAAATAGAAAGCGAAACACCCACTCCTTTATCACAAAATGAGATTCGCTACTTTCTTTGCGATCAAGGGCGTAATGAGATTCATACACATGTTGCAATATGTGTAGAATTTATTTCAAAATGGTCAGGTATTTTAAAAATTATTGAGCGGTGCTTTTCGCAAAATATAACAAATGAAACTATGCTTGAAAGTTCTTTAGCGTTTGTCGATGAAAACGAAATAGCATGCAGTACTGAATTGGAGATTTTTTTATCTGCAAAAAGAGTTTTAAGCTTGTGGCAACATCGATTGCGAATTTTTGAAATGATAACAGAAGCGCAAGGAAGTTTAAGAAATTTACCAAATTATACGCTCAATCGTTTAAAGACTTATCGTTAGGCCTCCAGTATAAGATTGATCGTAAAGTGGTGCGCCAGAAGCTGTTTTTATATTTGATGGCGAAATTCGATAATTTATTTTAAATTTTAAATATCGAGATAACCTTATTGAAAGAGCAGCACCAGCATCCCAGGAAAGATTTTCTTGGTTAGTCGTTTCGACGCCAAAAAAATCTTTGTACCGTGTTTGACTGTTCATCACTCCGCCATAAATAGATGGTGATAGATAATACCCAAATAAGCCAATACTAATATTTCCATATGTACTTGTGGTTAAATATTCTTGGGTGAGATCTCCAGTTGGAAGAGTTATGCCTCTGCTAGTTAAATAGGTTTTGTATTCATCAGTATAAATATATTTTGATGTTGAAAAAGATTCTCCAATATTAATTTCAAAAAAACTACTTAAAGGAATACCAAGTTCTATACCGTAAGAGGTTTTTGTGTATTTGTAGTTTGTTGTAAAGCTAGATTGAAAACTACCATTAAAAGTAATATCAAAAAAATTTCCGCTTGCAAATGCAAATTCATGAATACATAAAAGTGATAATAATATTATTTTTTTAAAATTATTAAAGAAAAAATTGAGCATCTTTTCGGTTACCAAAGTTAATTTTTGTTTACTTTTATATAATCGGTATAATAATATTAATTATAAGGCATAATTTTCATTGTGTTTTTGTTGTTGGCAGATATTTATCTAAGATTTGTTTGTGTCAGTGCAAGAGCTGTTTGGCGGTTTGTATTTTCTACGAGTTTTGGAATCTCATCGGTGATGTCTGGAGTAGGGAGCCATGCCGTATTTTCTTCCATTTTGTAATTTGGGTTCCCAGTGTAATATTCTACTATATTTTTAATAACAACTTCAGTTTGTTTAGGACCAACAGGAAATACCATCACATTAATTCTATTTCTAAAAAGTCTCCCATCAATAAAAAATTTATCCCAGTCTGTTTGGAGATTAAAGTTTTTGCGATCCATCGATGAAATAATATAGGTCTGCGAAATGATTCGGGACATAATGCCAAAAACCATTGCAGGATGAATAGAAGTCCTCCAGGTGTTGCCATCGACAGGTGTGAGGCCTATTGCATTTGGGAGCTCAATGAGGCCCTTTGAAGGAAATCTTTGAGATAAAATTCTTTTATTTTGAGATCTTAGGGTGTTTTGTGATAGTCTATTTGCGTTATTTTCCTTATCTGCTTCTGCGTATTCATGATGCGAAAAAAGGTTGTCAAAAAAACTTGCAGAATTTTTTTGCTCCTGATTTTCGCTATTTTTTTTTGCATTTATGGGTATAATTGTTGAGCATCCCATGAATAATCCAGATAAAAAAAGCCAAATAATTTTTTTTAGCTTCATGTAAAAACCTCATTTTAAAGGCTAAGATAATTTTATTATCTTATAGATTTCATTTTGTTCTATGACTATTAATTGCATCCGGCAAACTCACAATAAGAAACAAATTTCCTATTGAATATCTAAAAAAAATGGATTTTTGCTACATAATTGAGAATTTCTCTTCGTAAATTGATTTGCTCATCAATGTTTTATGTGGTAAGTAGCCCATTGCTTTTTTCGTGTTCTGAATAATTTACGAAAGGTATCATCTATGGCGAGCTCGACTTTTTGGGGACGAAGATCTATATCGATTCGAATAGCTTCGATTTGGTCTATATGGGTCGTATTTTCAGTTTTTATGAGTTATGCTCATGCCACAGAAAGTAATGCTTCCAAAAATAAGCAAGGTTTTGATAATGCAGAAAATAGTATTCTGCAAAATATAAAAAAATCAGGAATATTAAAGGTTTGCTCAGAGTCAGGGTATTTGCCTCTTGAAATGAAAACAGCTTCTGGGAAGTGGATTGGTTTTGATCCTGAAATGATGGAAGCATTTGCAAAATCTCAGGGGCTAAAGCTGAGTATGTTGGACACCAAGTGGGACGGAATTATTCCTTCTCTTTTAACTGGTAAGTGCGATATGATTGCGTCATCCATGGCACGAACCAAAGAACGCGAAAAAGCGGTGACTTTTACTGATTCCTACTATGAAAATAAGTTCTTAATTGCTATAAAAGAGACTCAAGAAAATCGTAAAAATTATAATGTCTTACAGGATTTCAACAATCCTGATGCGAAGATTGCGGTAAAAACAGGTTCTGCTCCCGATCTTTTTTTACAAGATACTAAACTGTTTCATAAAGCGCAGATTATGAGATTTGACGCTGATGCTGATGTGGTAAATGCCGTGCTCGGTGGTCGTGCTACAGCTTTTATTTACGACACTCCTTATGTTAAGTTAGCAGCTTTCAATAATCCTGGTAAACTTTTTGTTCTCCCCGACGGATTTAATGGAGATCATTTTAGTGTCGCTGTTCGAAAAAAAGATCAAGAATTAGCCAGCGTTTTCAATTCTTTTCTAGCTGACTGGAAAAAAGCTGGAGGCTATGATAAGGCCATCAAGTATTATTTTGAAGGTCGGGACTGGCTTGCTCTTCTTGATAAGTAAACACACGGAGTTTTTTTAATTTTCTTTTCATTTTTTAATCCTATGCTTGGAACTAAGAAACGCGATGCCTGATAAAAAATTACCTCTTTATTATTCTTTTCTATCTTTTTTTGCAATTTCTATTATACTTGCAATTATTATTCGTAGTTTTTACCAACTTGATTATAGTTGGGATTTTTCAGTATTGAGTCCTTATATTTGGCTTCCAAGTGAAGAAGGAGGCGGTCCTGGTTTATTTTTAAAAGGTCTCTGGATTACTTTAAAAATGAGTATAGAAAGTATAATATTTGGGTCAATTCTCGGTGTTATATTTGGTATGCTTCTCACATCAAAAGAAAAAATTTCAAAATTTGCTGCTTTATTTTATGTCGATATTTTTAGAAATACTCCAGTTCTTGTTCAGCTTTATGTTGCATACTTTATAGTTGGAACTGCTTTTAATTTGTCTGGTCCGTGCAGCGGGTGTTTTAACCATGAGTTTGTTTTGCTCTGCATATGTTGCAGAGATTTTTAGAGGAACCATGGCAAACTTTGAAAGAGGTCAAATTGATGCGGCAAAGGCTCTGGGCTTAAGCCCATTTCAAATTGCAAGAAAAGTGATTGCCCCCCAAGCATTGCGCAATATGTTACCTCCATTAATTGGTCAATTTGTCTCATTGATTAAAGATAGCTCCTTGCTTTCTGTCGTTGCTATTCCTGAGCTTACTAAAGAAGCACAAAATGCTGTTACTGTGACTTTCCGCAGTTTTGAAACTTGGTTTTTTATTGCACTTTTGTATTTTGTTGTTAATACCTTGGTTAGTTCTTTGGGCCGTTATCTAGAAAAACGGTTAAGTATTAGTTTAAAACATTAATTTGGAACTCAATAATTATGTCTTTGGAAACTGTGGTTAGTCTTAAAAATGTAAACAAGATTTTTTATTCAAAAGATCGTGAGCATCATGTATTAAAGGGCATTAATTTTGAGGTGAAGCAAGGAGAAGTTGTTGCACTAATTGGTCCTTCAGGCAGTGGAAAAAGTACGTGTTTGCGTACAATCAATGCGCTAGAAACAATATCATCGGGAGATGTTGAGGTTTGCGGTATTAACTATCGGACATCAAAAGAATCCTTGCATATGATTCGACGCAATACAGGGATGATTTTTCAAAAGTTTGAACTTTTCCCACACATGACTGCTCTTGAAAACGTCGCATTGGGACCTCAATTGGTTTTAGGCAAATCGAAAAGTGAATCCACGCAAATTGCAGCAGATCTGCTTAAAAGGGTGGGGCTTGCAAGCCATTCAGAAAAGTTTCCTAGAGGTCTTTCTGGTGGTCAACAGCAGCGCGTGGCCATTGCCCGTGCCCTTGCAATAAACCCAAAGGTTTTATTGTGTGATGAACCAACAAGTGCCCTTGATCCCGAATTGGTTGATGAGGTTGTTGATATTTTAGTTGATATTGCAAGAACAGGCATGACGATGATTATTGTAACCCATGAACTTTATTTTGCGCAAAAGGTATCCCACAGAACGATGTTTTTAGAAGGTGGTGTTATTGTTGAGCAAGGCAGCACAAAAGAGTTATTTACAAATCCTAAAACAGAACGGCTCCAGACTTTTCTAAAACGCATTACGCACCAATCTTAGTTAGGCAAAAAATTTTTCTTTCAAGATAATGACATCGTTAATTTAAATAGTCTTTTTAAATTAACAGGTTGGTTTTATAAAATAATTTAAGAAAAAGTATTGATTTTGACTGAGTAGTTAAATTCCTGTACTTCTCTATTAGACAATCAATAATTGGAGGAGTCAGTGAGCAAATATTTTATTTGTTATTTATTTTTGTTATTTCATTTCAGCGTATTTTCGCTAAAAAATGAAGAATTTCTAATACCACAGTATGAAAAAGAAAAAGATTTTTATGTCGTTTGTTATTATTATGACACTGACAAAGGACTTAATAATAAAAATCCACAACTTATGTTACCGAGTAAATGGATTTTTTCTTTGGGTGTGAGAAAAAATTATTATTGGGCTATTAATGACAATACATTTTATAGCCGTTACACTAAGTTAACAGGCGATGTGCAAGATGGATTTTTTATTGAAAAAAAATTAACCTATAATGATGTTGAGCGCCGTTGTCAGCTTGCGATTGAACGAGGATCTTCTTTAAGTATAACAAAACCTACTTATAAATTGTATGATTTTAAAGCATCTTCGGGAAATTTGAATGGTTATGAATATCCAATACAATTTTCATATCAAACCAAAAGTCATTCAAAAATTAAAAAAATTGTTCTCTTTGGTGATAGTTTATCTGATACTGGTAATTTAAAAAGATGGACCAAGGTGTTTCCTTATTACCCATTTTTTTATGGGAGATTTTCTGACGGTTTAATTTGGGTCGATTTTCTTTCACACTTAACTCATATTCCAATATTAAATTTTTCATTTGGTGGTGCTAAAACAGAAGGTGTGAATGATGATTACATTAAAGAATTACCGAAAAGCTATGTCATTACGTCCGGCAGAAATTTAGTAACAGGTAGTTCAAAATTGTATGTGGAAAAATATTTAAACTCGTATTTAACCAACAATAATTATTTAACAAAAAATCAGTTTATCACATCTCCAGAAGAGGTTTTATATATTTTTTGGGTAGGTGCGAATGATTTTATGGAAAAATTTGAAAAGTACGCTCGTGGAGAGAAATTTTTTGAAAACCCTGATGATCATGGTCGTGCAAACTTTGTAGCGTACCGAGCTGCCCAAAATATAATTGAACAAGCGGAAATGGTTATAAAAAAAGGCGGAAAAAATTTTGTTATTTTCAATCTTCCTGATTTAGGAAAAAGTCCTGTTGTTTTAACAGGTAATTATAAGAATAATACCACTGATATTAATGATAGAATTGAATTTTCAATAAAATTAACAGACGTAACAAAGAGATTTAATAATTACTTAAGATTACAAATTTCTAAGCTTCAAGAAAAATATTCCAATTCTATTTTTGTGAAAGAAATTGATATGTATTCTAATTTTGAAAAAATTATGAATAATTATGATGTTTATTCGGATGATATTTTTGATTATGGTTTTGATTCACTCAATTCGAATATTCCAATTCCAGGGTTGCAAAATAAATATGTACAAGTTCACTGTTATAATCAAGGCTATACTCATCTTTTATTTTCTGATTCTGGAGGAGATATAGTAAAAAAATTTTGGAAGTATAATAAATGTGTTAATGCTCATGGAAGTAAAGATAAAGTCGCAATATTTTGGAATTCTCCACATCCAACTTCTTATACTCACTGTTGGATTGCGCATTCTTTACAAAAAAAATTACTTGAATTTGATTTACTAGCAGTTAAAGCAATAGATATGGATAAGCATAAAAGCTATTGTTTGGAAAATTATTTAAATTAATGCGCTAATAATAATAAGTTAATATAAAATTTATAGTTTTCTAAATTTTTCTCATCAAAAGTTGCTTTGGAAAAATCAAAAATTGCTTTTACAGTGCCTTCTACTGTATGAAATGTGTACAACCCAAAATTTGGATCAAATAAAATAAATTTATCTTTAATATGTGGAGTTATTATTAAACAAATTTGATGACCAATAGGTGAATTTTTACAGTCAATTCCAATACTAAAGCAGAGAGATGAATTGATATAATTGTTTGTGCATTCAAAAATTTTATTTTTAAAATCAAAAGTATTATAAAGTACAAAACTTGCAGAATAATGCCAATTTAAATTATTTTTCAAAATAAAAACCTTATGTATAATTTCAATTGGACTTTTGTTTTTTGAGCTATATTTGTTAACAAAATAATTGTTTATTGGATCTTTTTTATTAATTAATGCTTCAATTTCTTGTTTTATCTTTTTATCTTGTAAATTAAATTCATTTTCATTGATGCAATGTTGGGCACGTAATATCTTGACATGTGTATGTTCTTGTAATTTTTTATTTAATAATTCTTGATGAGTAAAAAAATTTGGATTTAGTTTTTGGTAAAAGTCATTGAAAGCAAAATCTTGAAATCCCATCCAAAAATAAATTTCTGGCATTATCTTTTTTAATGCTTCTTTATTTTTGAATACTTTTTCGGAAGATAAGTAAAAATATCTGACTCCAAATTTAATATTTTTTTCATATAATGATAATAAATACAAAACCAGTGCAAGACAAGCTCCTTCTGAAATAACAGAAACATGAGATAATTTTCCATTGGTATAAAAAGGCCCCTGATTTTTGTATTTTTTTTCATATTTTAATAAATTAATATTTGATAATTGATTAAAATAAAATTTTCTTTGATTTATATAGAATAATTCGTGCATTATTAGCCTCTTTAATCAGAAATATTATATAACTGATTTAAATTGCTTATTTATAATTGGTATTATTTGCAATTGTTTTTTTATGATTAAAAGAATGTATTAAATAATTTTTTTGATTATTTTTGTGGTGGAACTTTAGAAGTAGGTGGTGGTGTAGCCCTTGCAGGGGGCGCAGGATTGGGTTTTATACCTCCTAATGGTTTGTGAGGATTTTGGTGGACAAAATTATAAAGTAACGCACCCAGAGTGGCGCCAAGAAGTGGGGCTACCCAAAATAGCCATAGCTGTTCCAATGCCCAATCACCGACAAATAATGCAGGCCCTGTGCTGCGAGCAGGGTTGACCGAAGTGTTTGTTACGGGAATGGAAATAAGATGAATTAGGGTTAGGCACAAACCAATTGTAATTGGCGCTAACGCTGCGGGGGCTTTAGAGTCTGTCACACTTAAAATCACAAATAAAAATATTGCAGTCATGACAATTTCGCACACAAAGCCAGAAATTGGTGAAAACCCACCAGGAGAGTGCTCGCCATAGCCGTTGCTTGCAAAACCGCCTATTGTTGTAAAATCTGCTTTGCCGGTAAAAATAAAATAAAGAATTGCGCTTGCAACAATTGCGCCAAAAACTTGTGCAATTAAGTAGCTTGGAAATTCTATCCATTTTATTCTGCCAGAAATTGCCAATCCTAATGACACCGCAGGGTTTAAATGGCAACCCGAAATTGAGCCAATTGAATAAGCCATTGTTACAATTGTTAACCCAAAAGCGATTGATACACCTGTAAAACCGATTCCAAGACCCGGATAAGCGGCCGCTAAAACGGCGCTACCACAGCCTCCAAGAACCAGCCAAAAAGTCCCTATAAATTCTGCAATCATCTTTCTAAAATTTAACATGATATTCATATTCATCCTGGAGATTCCTTGAAGAGGTCTTTAAGTTTTACCCAGTATCAACAAAAAAATTTGCTATTATGAAAAATTTTAAGGAATTTAATTGTAATATTCAAGAAACATTCAAAAATCCGACATTAGAAAAGGATAAATATAGACACCTTTAATTAAGATAATAGTGATTTAATGCTATTTAATATTTCTTCGGCCTGTTCCATATTCAGTTGGGTGTCGGCATCAGATAAGGCTTGAGCAGGGTTTTGATGCACTTCCATAAAAATGCCATCAACCCCAACAGCAACCGCTGCACGCGTTAAATGGCTGACCATATGGCGTAAACCTGATGATTTGCCATTTGCTGCTCCAGGGAGTTGCACAGAATGGGTCGCATCAAAAATCACAGCATGACCTTGAGCATGCATCTCAACAAGATTACGAAAATCAACAACCAAGTTGTTGTAACCAAAGCAGGAGCCTCGTTCTACCAAGATTGTTTTAGGGTTGCCCATTTTAAGTATAAAATTTGCAATTTCAATCATCTCTTCTGAACTCGCCCATTGCCCCTTTTTAATTTGGATCACTTTTCCCGATGCTGCGGCAGCTACAAGCAATTCTCGTTGTTTACACAAAAACGCAGGAATTTGAATGATATCAACATAATTTGCAATTTCATGAATTTGTTCGATTGAATGAACATCTGTAAGTATCGGAACACGAAGTTCTGCACGAATTTGTTTAAACCACTCAATACCTGTAGTTAATCCAGGTCCGCGAATACCTTGTGCGCTGGTTCGATTTGCTTTGTCAAAACTGCTTTTAAAAACATAAGGAAAATTTAATTTTTGGCACACAGTTTTTAAAAATAGACCAACTTCTAACCCAAGATGCAACGACTCCAGCATGCATGGACCTGCAATAATCAATGGCATTTTTCGTGAAAGTTTAACATTAGGAACAATGGCTCCATCCCACTGTCCAGGAAAAAGCGTGGTATCCAAATTCATCCTATACCTCGAATTGGAGACCTCTTCCGTTAGGAAGAGGAGGAAAATGAGCTAAAAGAGCCAATTTTCCGTTAGGAAATGCAGGCGTAAATTGTGAATTTGCAAGCAGACAAAGGAGTCGCTTGCGTGCGACGTTTGGTTGCATTGCGAATGAATTTGTAACTTTAAATTGTAGCATAGTTGTACCCATCTTTTACATGTAATTTTTTACAAAACTTATGTGAAATTCCTTGAATTGTTTGTTTTTTTGTTGTGATATTAAACGAGCCACTTGAACGCACAGCAACTTTTCCAATGTAGGAACCAGCTTTTTTTCCTGCTGTGACTTTTGCAGTAACAATATCTCCTGTCTGAAAACCAAAAACATATTTAGATGCAGAGGGCTTTGATCGAGGAAAACCATGTTTGTTTACAAGGCACATTTGTCTATCGCCATGCCCAGTTGCTGTAATGAGTTTTGCCTTAAGTTTTTCAGGAATCACAACATTTTCTCCACTTTCTCCAACACACGCAGCATCAATCCAATGATCTTTTTTGTAACCTTGCTGAATGCGATTGTACTTTGTGCGACCACCAGACCAAAATGTTGTTGGAAGTCCAATGGATTTAACGACATTCCCTATTGCATATCGGGTTGCATTGACCACAGCGGCATCTTTAAGAGGTTTTTGCAAATGAGTCTTAATTTTCTTTAAAAGTTCAGGCTTTGTTTTTAAAAAATCTTTAATATCTTTGTTTGCTTTTTTTTGATTGCATTTTTCGCATGCTAAACACAAATTAGAAACCCTATTTGAGCCACCTTTGGAACGTGGGGTGATGTGTTCTATCTGCAACGGAATATTTTCTTTTTCACAATAAGTGCATTTTCTATTCCATTTTTCAAGCAAATACTCACGCACTTCGTAGCCTAGAAGTTCTCCTTGTTGATATTCTGCACCTGAAATTTCAGGACTCTCCATTTTTTGCATATCAAAACGAACTGTTTCTACAGCGCACAAAGAAATTGGAGAAAATTTTGACAGACGATTGATCCATGTTTGTACGTTATAAACCCGTGACATAAGAGAAGGAGGAAGCCAACCCTTGAAACGAGATCTATTATCAAATCTTGGTGCACGATATCTTGTATGTCTATTTCTACGTCCTCGACGAACGCCGCGCCTTTTTTCGAGGTTAGATTTGATCGTTTGACCACGATGCTGAAGGTTAATTGCAGTCACTACTTTTTTCTCTGATTTGCCATTTAAAACAAGAGTAATTCCAGTTGTTTTACTACCTGGATCAGCCTTAAATTCTAATGGTTGAGTTTCTCCGTCTGCGCGATCTTTTAAAATAATCGTGAAAGGATATATTCTAAAAACTGCAGCTTTTTTACGTTCCAAAAGCAAGCGAGCACGCTTAGGAGTGCATGGCATCAGTGGCTTTTTTGTGCTGGAAAGTACCAGTGGCATTTGATTTCCTATTTGCTCTTACGAGCCTGATTAAAGTTTGCCTCGACCTTGTTACTCGTGGGTTTTTGTGAGCATCCTTCAGCGTTACACCTCACGCTTGCATGAACACTCACCGCAGAGTTTGGGACTGGCACGCATCCCAAAGTGCCTATTTCTGCTAACTTATGTTAGCCATTCCACAAGAACGTCTCCTCCAATTTCTTGGATGGGTCTGGTCAACCGCTTTTAGAGGTTTCTCTCCTTAAGCCTCTAGCTTTAGTCGGAGGTGTGGTTGACTTTTTATCCTTTACAGCTTTTCAATAATAGAATTGCGGGAGATAGCACCCTTTCCATAGTTTTTGATAACATAAAAAAAGGACTCAAAGGCTTTTGCTGTTTGCACAAAAGAGTCAATAAATTCATAATTAGAAAGCCATTGGGGACGATGTGAATAAGTTGTGCCTTCTGGTGCAAGCAGATCACTCAAATGAACTCCAAAAGGCACAGCAAGTTTTTTTAAAGTGAATAAAGATCTTGGATCTAATATAGCATCGCCATAACCATTTGTAGATCCGCAGTCAACAATTGCAACTCGCGAGTGAGTTTTTTCGATAATTCTTTGAATATCAGGTGGTGCAAGAAATACACCGCGTTCAATTACCAAAGCGCATGATGTTTGGGCGCACGCTATCAAAACGTCACTCTGTCTGCAAATTTCACCAGGAATATATAAAATATCAGCATAATTTGCAGCCAATTTTGCTTCTGCAACCGATGCGACAATTGTGCCAAAATAATTCTTTGATTGTTTTTTTAGGCGAATTAACTCGTTCTCTTTGCATTTTAGAAGATCGTGAGTTGTTGCGCTGTTTTCTGAGAGCAGACGCCATTCTGCTAAGTTATATATTGGATAAACAGATTCCGGAAAATCAGTGTTGCTTCTTTCAAGTGGGTTTTGAATTTCAAGAATATAATTTTTGTCATTGAATAGGTCAAACATAAAGTACTCTATCTCCAAATTAAGAAGCTTCTTCTCCGCTGGCTGATGCGTAAGCCTTACTCCCTAAATTCAATTCATCTTCTTTTTGCTTTAATATTGCAAGCTTTTGAATAAGATTTCCGAGTACAATGGCTTTTTCTCCTCGGGGATGAGCAAATATTCCTCCAGCCCGCTTGCTTTCAAGATTAAACCATTTGATCATGATCTTTAAATTTATTTTAGTAATTGTAGAAATATTAAATTGAGTTATTGGTATTTTAATAGATAAAATTGAGTTATATTTTAATTTTTTAATTAATTTCTCTGGAAACTCTATTTTAAATCCGTTCCATGAAAGATCTAAAATTACAACTTTTATTTTAAAAAAAGGTATCCATTTGTATGGTATCACATATGCGATTAACGCTGTTTCGTATCGAGGTTCGCTTCTTTTTGGAATATATGGATACATAATACCTCACCTTTTTTTTCACAGTGTATCAAAATATTCCTTCCAAAGTATACGTGCCAAAAATTGTTCAATGCTTAATAAAAACAGTGCTGCGGCTAAAAGCCAGGGGTAAGCATTTATGATTGGTACTTTATCAGAAGAAGGTGTTTGTTTTTTTTGTAATTGAGAAAAATTTTTGTTTAATTTTTGAACATCTTCAAATAAAAATGGGTTATTATATTTTTCTTCAATTTTAGCTTTACCATTAAAAATAGGCCAACTCCCAAACTTCATAATATTTTCATGATTATTTTCTTGATTTATTGCTAACTCAAATTGCGTTTTTAAATTATTATGATCTAATTTAATGGGTAAAATTTTTTGTAAATGATCATTAAGTTTGATAATATCTTTAGCTAAATGATTTAAAGTAAAAGTTGTTCCATAAATTTTTTTATTTTTATTATTTTCTAAAGTAACATTTTTATTAAGTTGAATACCTCCTCGTCTTTTAGCAGAAAGATAAATGTCATCAGAGTATATTCTAGAGCTCGAAATGTCAGGAGCCCGAATTCCGCTGTCTTGACGTCTTTGAAGAAACTCAACCATCCAATTAAAAATAAATTCAATACCATCAGATTCCTGCATTCTTTTTGCAATTTCTGAAGTATTTTCTATTGTTTTTTGTGTGTAATGATATAGCCAGTCACCAGATAAAAAACTCAACACAATTCCTTTTTCTGCGGGCATTGCAATTAATACTGGATGGTTGCCAGGATCGGTTCGCGCCAATGCAATGGCATTATTTTTAAGTTTACAACCTACGGCTGTAAATTGACTTGAAATTTTACTTAAACTTTCTGTAAATTTTGAATTATTGTCATTCATTTGCTTTAAATCAGGAGTCCAGTTATAGTTATTTTTATCGTCCCAGGTTGGAGTATTGGTGCATGGAAATAAAGCGGAAACATGATTATTTTCGCTTGAAAATGAAAGGGGACCGCCTAAAAAAACCATTCTACCACCATTTTTAACGTAATTTGTTAAATTTTGTGATTCTTGTTCTCCTAAATATGTATCAAAAGAAAAATTTTGTGCAATAATTCCATGAAAATTTGGTAAGCTTGATCCAAATAACTTATCAGATGGAAATTCAATTAAGGAAAGTTGGGAATTTGGAATGCTTTGATCACTTTGTGATTCACGTAATATATAATAACTTAATAAGTCTAAATTAGGCCAGAATTTTAATTTTTGCCTCATTGTTCTTAAACTCCAATCAGGTCCTACAGCAATATGGAGTAAAGTACTTTTTGAATAAACAACCTGAATACTAGTACTACCAGTGTTTACCGGTGGTTTTGAAATCTTTGATGCGACATTTGCAGTCACGACTTGAGTCCCGGTTTTTGTAAAATTAATTGGAATATTAATAGATTGTTGAATATTACCATCTTTAGTCACTTGTAATAGAATTTTTTTTGAGTTTAAAAATGCACTACCACTATGTAATAAAATTTCAGCTTCAATAATACTAGAAGGCTTGCCTTTTCCTACTACTGAAACATGAGCCATACTTTCTTCTCCAAGAAAACTAATTTGAGGAATAAATATCTCAGATAATACCAAATATTCATCAATAATATTTTTATTGTTGCTGGGTAAATTTTCAAAGGGGAGAAAATATAGTTTATTTTGTTTATACAGATTATTATTTTTAATAATATCTATAAATTTTTTAGCATCATCACCAAATAAGTTAGCTTCAGATATTATTACAGTAATATTGTTTGATTGGTTTAATTTTAAAATGAGATCTTCAAAGTTTTGAATAGGCAAATTTTCTGATGAGCCATAAAAAATATTTTTAATTTTAGTGTCATTTGAGTAAAATAAAGAAACTTGATTTTCAATATAGTTTTTGTCTTGATAGTTTAACTTTGTATCAGATGGAATAAGTATATTGACAGATGTATAACTTTCGTTTTTATTAAGCACTTTAATATAAGGGTATATAATTGGTAAAAGTAAAAAAACTATAATTATTACTCTTATAAAGTATAAAATAAACAATTTCATGGTTCTAATCCAAGATTTCTAATTCTATTTAAAATTTCTGGTAACTGCATTTGATCTTCTTTATAATCTGTAGTGAGTAATGCATAAATTATATTAATAAAACTTCTAATTTTGTAATCATTATTTTCTAAAAAACAGTCATTCCCATTTGATATAAATCTGGCTTCAGTGACAATACCAAATGGTGCTTGGGCATTGATTTTTTTCTTTAACATTAAAATTCTTGTATTATCTTTAAGACATCCGTCTATGGATTGCAATAAGTAAAAACTTCTATAGAACATTCCACGTTTGTTTGGAAATTCCCATTCTAATCCAGTATTTGGATTATTGAGTGAATTTAAAAATTGAGGAAAATTTTTTTGACCCTCAATTATAAATATACCACCATTCGATAAATGTTTTTCTAGTGAATTTTTATTTATTAAACTTATGTTATCAGTCCACCAAATTTCAGAAAGTCCAGGAATACAAGAGTTTAGTAATAAATTTTTTGGTAGATGAATAGTGCCTCTTTTTAGTAATATGTTTCTTAAGTTTAAATAATTTTTTTCAATATTTTCAGGTAATATTTTGTCACACCAAGCAATTCTAAAATTTATGTTATTATTTTCATTTGAATGAATTTTATGATTATTCAAAGAAGTAAATGGGAAATTAAAACTTTCAAAATTTTGTGCATAAATGTTATTATCATATTGGAATAAAATTAATAATATAGCTATTTTTTTTAAAATTTTTTTATCTTTTTTCCATAAAAATAAAAGTAAAATTATTCCTAATGTTGCAGACAATAACTTAAAATATGAGCTTTCAATATTATTATAATTGCTTGTATTGCTGATTTCGGAATCGGTTGAAAAAAAATTAAAAAACTCATCTTTTGAAATATAAGTCGAATTTTTTTCGCTGTCACTGTTTTTTATAAAATACCATTTTTCTGGATTATTAGTCTTATATAAACCTAAAGTAAAATAATTTGTTGGCTTAAAATTTAAAGTGTTTAAATCTAGTATATCATAAATTACTGTATTACTAGTAAACTCAGATTCTTCTAGTTTTTCTTGTAATTTATTAATATCATGAATTTCTAACTGTGAGAATGCTAAATTTGAATTTTTTAAACTTTTTGAGACTTCAAACCAAAAGTTAGTCCAGGTGCTTGATTTACCAAGTTCACTGTTTGGTGATGCTGTACCAGTTCTGAGAAAAAAGATTGGCAGAGAAGATGCTTTCCAGGCAAGAATTGTTCCATCATGGGCTTTAATGAGTGGTTTAAAGTAACTTTTGTAAATTCTGGTATCACCAGGAAATTGAATGCCAAGCTCAGACGCTGGAGGCGGGGCAGATAAATGTAAGGTAATTGGCATTGATCCATTATCTAATTGAATAATACTTTTATCTATGTTTTGTTGATCAAAAAAATGACCAGCAGTGTAGACAAGAGTATCAAAATTGAGATCAAATCCTTCTGGAATCCAAAATGTAAGATCATTACTCATTGCAGAGTTAATATTTTCATTATTTGGAACAACCCAAACTGTAGAATTTCGATATTTCCATATATTTTTTTTATTTATAGAATTTTCAGTCTGTTTTTCACAAATTTTTTCAATAAAATTATTACTAAAAAAACTTACTAAAACTCTAAGGCTAGAAAACGAATCAAGTTCAATTGGACTAGGATAGCTATCTGAACATCCAATAAAAAGAGGAAGAATTTTTTCTGTTTCTTTAATTTTAAGTAAATTATACTTTTCTTCTTCAAAATCAAAATTTTTTATAAAAAAATGAGGTCTAGAATTATCTGGAATCAATGAATTTTTATTATTAAAAAATGAAAAGTCCGATGAAGAATTTGATTTTTCATTCCAAAGACTAAATAATTCATTAGGTATAATTTCTTTTTCGTTTTCATTATTGTCAATAAATATTGAGCTTTTAAAAAGCAACCCTTTATTAAAAAACTTTTTTAAAGAGAAAAGTCCTTGAAGTGATTCTGAATTACCATCTGAAAATGCAATAAGAGTTAATTTTTTATTTTGAAATAATTTAAAATCAAGAAATTGTTTTTCTAATTTTTCTAGATGAATTGATTGGAGGAATGGAGAAACAGGAGAGTTTTGAGCATCATTAAAAAAGTTAATATAATCTTGTTTTGTCTTTAAAAATTCTATATTATACTTTATAGTTATTTTGCCATCTTCAACGGTAAATAAATTTTTTAATCCATAACTTTCAAAACCAAGATTAAAAATTTTATTAGCTTCTTCTTCTGCAGAAAAATTTGAATTTAATCTTGATAGTTTTGCCTGCAATGAAGGGTCTATCCATATTAACGCGATTTTATTGCTAAGCATTGCAATGTTTTTTTCTGTTCTAGGATAATAACAAATTCCAAATAATAAAGTAATTAATAAAATAACAATAATTAAAACTATTGGCGGCTTTGTAAATAATAATCTGTTTTGAATAAATTTTTTATAATTTTTCCCTAAAAACCAGGAGGGGATTTTTCTTTTTTTAGGACTTTTAGGTCTAAAAAATAGAATGCCAATTGTTATTAGAGATATTAAAGAAGATATTATTATAATTGACATTATTTTATTTTCCCAAGTACATTTTTTAAAATATAGTCAATTAGTATATTAATTGATTCTTTTGGGTAAATAACTTTAATTGTATGATTTGAATTTTTGGTTTTTTCTTTAAAATAATTTATTTGATAATATATATTATTTACATAATTTTCGCCGCTAAAACAAAAGGTGTGTTTTAAATTTTTTTCTTCTTTCCAAGGATATAATTCTTCAATAATATTCTTTTTATCAGGAAATTCTTCTGGGTCTCTGATAATTAAAAAAATTGATTTTTTGATTTTAAATAATTTAATTATTTCTAGTGCTTTTTCTACAGAAGAGATAACATCAGAACTATCAAATAAAAAATCAGTTAAAAAGTAAATATAATCGGCATTTTTTAAATACCATTCGATTGGTTTACAGCTTTCTAGGAGATCAGGCTTATTTGCTTTTATAATATGAAATGATTGGGAAAGGCTGGTATGAATTTCTTCTAAAACTCCCATCACTCCGTTACCTAATTGCCCTTTGTTAATAGAGCTGCTTTCAGACTGATAAGTCATATTTTGATAAACATGAAAAATTCCAATTGCTTTTTGTCTTCCATAACTATAGTCAATTCTAGTAATAACTTCATCTGTCTTCATGAAATGCTGTTTTGATATTGTTGAAATTGGATCGCCATCTTCAAAGTTTCGCGAAGTGATTCCAATGCGTGATGGAGAATGTTTCTTAAACAAGTCGTTTGCAGAAAAAAAACCACCAAATTTTTGGCGTAAATAACTTTTTAAAAATATAGGAAGTGCCCGAGACGGCTTTTGGCAAGGCCATAACTTTTCATCTTTGGGAAACACTTCACATAATGATTCAAAATTCATGTTAAATATAGTCCTTAATTTTATTATCTCAACAGCAAGTGATATGGTAACAGAGAAACAACAAATAAGGCAATTTCAATTACGTACTTCACCACTTTTTGTTTTTCTATGGAAAGGTATGGTGTTATGACTCCAGAATTATTAAAATTATTAAAATCTTGTGAAAATAAAAATCTAGATAATTTAAAAGTAAACTTTGAAGAAATTCAAAAAGTCTATAGAGCTGTAATTTTAAAATTTATGCAGCCAAGTCCGTTACGTCATTCTCCCTGGCTAAGTAACTTAACGGGCGGTAATATTTGGTTAAAGTTAGAATCTTTAAATCCTAATGGTTCATTTAAAGTAAGAGGCGCATTAAATGCAATCAATAATGTTGTTCAGAGATATTTTGCAGATGGAATTAAAGAAGTTAAAGAGATTAAAGTGTGTGCAGCGTCTGCTGGAAATCACGCACAAGGTGTCGCGTTTGCGGCAAAAAATTTAAATTGCCAAGCGCATATATTTTTGCCTAAAACAGCCCCACTTGTTAAACGTGATGCAACAGAAAAGTTGGGAGCTAAACTTTATTTGGTGGGTGATAATTTAGAAGAAGCAAGTGAAGCCGCGATTACTTTTGCCAATAAAGAAAAAGCACATTTTATTCATGCTTATAATAACTATGACGTGATAATTGGTCAGGCAACGTGTGTTTATGAGTCTTTACTTCAGCTTTCAGAATTTACAGGAAAGGACTTTGGAAATGTTGATCTCTTTGTGTGTAGTGTTGGTGGCGGAGGTTTAGTTGCTGGGGCAGGAATTGTGCTTAAAGCAAAAACCAGTGGGAGTGTTATAGGGGTAGAACAAGAGTTTTTTGATTCTGCTTTAAAAAGTATAAAAAATAAAGAGCAAACAGCCATTGCGAAACCTTTGCATGGCACCATAGCAGATGGGATTGCTGTCTCTTTAATTGGAAATCTCAATTATAATTATATGACACGGTATGTTGAGAATCTTTCACTAGTTTCCGATGACTCTATTGTAAAAGCAATTTTAGGATTATGTGAACAAGAGCGTATTGTTGTCGAAGGTGCGGGAGCTGCGCCAGTTGCAGATATCTTAAAACGTCCTGAGTACTATGCAGGAAAAACGGTTATTGTTTGTGTGAGTGGCGGAAATATTGACCCACAGCTGATCTCTAGGGTGATTGCAAGAGGTTTAAATATTACGGGGCGGATGCTGCGCGTTACAGTTTGTGTCAGTGATCGTCCAGGGGGTTTGCAGAAACTTCTTGAATGTGTTGCAGCACTAGAAGGAAATGTGCTTGATCTTGTTCATGATCGCACTTACAGCGAAGTGAGTGTGGGTGATGTTGATGTAGAGCTTTCCCTTGAAACCCGGAATTCGGAACATCAGTATTCACTGTTTGAAAAGCTTGAGGAAGCAGGCTTCAGACCTAGAATGAGGCACTGATTCTAAGAGGTCATTTAGTTTATTAGGAGGATTTTTAGTGAACGGCGGATTTCTAGAATGTTATGACACCATTATAGTTGGTGGAGGCCCCGTAGGCTTGTTTGGAGCGTATTATGGGGGACTACGAGACATGTCTGTCAGACTTATTGATAGAAGACATGAGTTAGGCGGACAGTTAACTGCTATTTATCCTGAAAAATGGGTTTATGACATAACTGGTATACCTGCAATTCGTGGTAAAGATCTTTATAAAAATCTATATGCGCAAACAACACCTTACAATATTCCAAGTAGCTTAAATGAAGATGTTGTGTTGATTCGTAAAAATAAAAATAATATTTTATGTGTAGAAACTAAAAATGGCACAGTGATGCATTCAAAAACAGTTGTGTTGTGTTTGGGGATGGGAGCGCATATACCACGTCGTTTAGATATAAAAAATCTGCGTGATTTTGAAGGCAAAGGCGTTTGGTATGGTGTGCATTCATTAGAAACGTTTAGAAATAAAAGAGTGCTTGTTGTTGGTGGCGGTGATAGTGCTTTAGATTTGGCGTTAACGATTGTGAACGAATGTAAAGATTTATATGTGTTGCACAGATCTGATCGTTTTAATGCTCATGAAGAAACAACAAAAAAACTCTATTCATCAAATGCAGAAATTCGTACTTTTTCAGAAATTTGTGAATTAGAAGGCAGTCAAGATCATTTAAAATCAGCAACAATTAAAAACACCAAAACAGGTGAGTTACAAAAATTAGAAATTGATGAAATTATTATTGCGATAGGTTTGTTGTTTAACTTGGAAGTGGTGCAAGAATGGGGAATTGCAATGGAAAACAATTCTATTATTGTTGATCATAATAGACAAACTTCAATTCCTGGGGTTTATGCTGCGGGTGATATTGTCACCTATCCTGGAAAAATGAAATTAATTGGTCCAGGAACGTCTGAGGTGATGCAAGGTATAAATCATGCTAAAAAATACATTCAAGATAATTTTCCGTATTTATAATAATAATTTAAGGATTTTGTATTGGGTTTTTTGTTGGTTTTTTTGTTGAATTTTTTGTTGGATTTTTTAAATTTGTAGGTTCTTTGGCTTTTTCATATTTTGCAACTGATACCCGTATTAATCGTAAAGATAATAATGCGGAAATTTGCGGCGAAGTTCTGCACCAGTAATCATTAACACAATTTATAAAATTATTATTATCTAAATTATCTTTGTAATTTAGATAAACAGCCGTTCCTTTATTTTCAAATTGCTTTTCTGCCATAAAAAAAGTAAACATTTTTTCAGGATTTTCGCTTAAATAGTAGTAATTCTGGTCAGATATGGATAAGTACTTTTTTTTTGCAAAAATTTGGTTTTTAAATATAATATAGAATGGATCGTTTGTGTAAATATTTTTTTTACATTTATTTTTATCATTTGTCGATATTTCAACTATTCCTAAAGAGTAATAAGATCCATAATGAGTTTTTCTTAAATAAAAATTTTCGCCTAAAAATTCTTTTTCTGGTATAATTAAATCTGATTGTGAATTTTGTATATAACCATTCACAGAAGCTAGTATATAATGGCTACAAAATTCCAATGGGTATTTTAAGGAATCATAAATCATTGTCTTGGAAAATCCTAAATTACAAAAAAATATTGAAATAATAAATAAACTATATTTCATTATCGTCCTTTCAATTTAAGTTAAGTATAAATTTAAAGTAATACTAAATTTATACTAAGTCAAAATTCAATATTGTACAAATTTTTAACAGTTTATCTTGACATGAAAGATGTTTTAAATTTATAATTTTTTTTTAATATAGGAAAATTTATGAAAAGAAATTATTTACTTATGTCTCCTTTTTTATTTTTAACATTAAAAGTTTTTGGTTTATTTTATGATGATAAATTAAATCAGCTCAATAATCAATGTTCTGCTTATTATAATTATGATGAAGATACTAAAGTTCATGTTTGGTTTACATTAGTAAATAATGATCCAACTTATCATTGGAATATACAGCTTGCAACGTTGTATGAAAATAATATTAAGTTTGTTGATGATAAATGCAAAGAAATAAAAATCAATAAAATATTTAATATCGAAAATTTAAAAAATAAAAAAATTGGATTGATAGTAAATAAAGAAAAGTTTTTTCAATCAATTTATTCAATAACAGCAGTAAGAAATGATGGAGAAATATGGAAAGTGCCAAACAATAAAATGGCATGTATTTTTATTATTTCTGCCTATGCACCTGGTAAATTTAATAGAATGGATTGGAAAATGAATAATGCAGACTGTTATACAAAAAATTATGAGACAGAAATTTATTTTAATTAAATTTCAATGAGTTCTCCTTTATTGAGTTTCCAAAGTCTTGTTGCAAGAAATTGTGCCTTTTGTTCGTCGTGAGTAATCATTAATGTTGCAATTTTTCTATTTTTTGTAAAGTTATGGACAAACTGTAAAAGATTTTCTGTTGAAACGGGATCGAGTGCTGCGGTAGGTTCATCCAATAACAAAATATCAGGTTCACATAGTGTCGCCATAATAATGGTAATTATTTGTCTTTGTCCTCCTGAAAGTTGTCCAATAGGGGTATTTAAGTGCATTTCTAATCTTAAGCCAAGTGGTTTTAATGTTTCTTCCACAAGATATTCTGGATAATTTTTAATCGCTTTTTTAAACCCAGCATTTTTAGTTTTTAAAAGTGCCATCGCTAAATTTTCGGCAACAGTCATGGTTGCAACCAATCCTAAATACGTATTTTGAAATACTCTACTCATAAATTTGGCTCTATTCATTTCTGACATCTTTGTGATATCTTGAGTATTACGAAAAATTTTTCCAGATGTTGGTGTTATTTTTCCTGAAACAGAATCAAACAGAGTCGTTTTTCCTGCGCCATTATGTCCTAAAATTAAAATAAAATCATTTTCATTAATATTGCAATTGATATTATGTAGTGCTGTAAATTCCCCAAAATTTACAGAAACATTTTTAAGAGAAAACATAGTTTTTAATCCTGTCAAGTAATAAATTTATTTTTTTATTTTTTTTACTATTAAAATAGCAACAATAAGAAGTCCTGTTATTAATTTTTGCCATGAAGGTTCAATTTGTAATTCAATTGTTGTCGCAATAATCAATTGATAAAAAATTGATCCGACAATTGCCATTATAAACATATTAATTGCAAGGAGTTCAGCAATCATACAGCCTGCTAATGCCGCAATTAAAATACCGACATTCCCATATGCAGAAAAAAATCCGCTATACTGTACAAATAGTCCACCCGCTAGTGCGCTTAGAAAATTTGCAAGAAATAATGCAATTCCAATATAAAGTGGCACGCATTTGCCAAGTGAAGTCACAAACTGTTCGTTGATTCCTGTGGATCTTAATAGAAAGCCACTTTCTGTTTTCATGTACCATATAAAAATAACAGCAATACTAAAAACAAGAAAAGCTAAAATACCAAGAGTAGCATATGGATAGTGATTCAATGGAGTAAAAATTGTGGTCGCTGTTCCTAATGCTGCATTAGCAGAAGCAATGTTTATGCTCAAAGAGAAAAGCATTGTGGTAATCACAATCCCTGCTATTAAACGATTCAGTCCAAGCTTAGTATGCAAGAGAGAGGTTATGATACCAAATAATCCACCACATAATGCTCCTAGGATAAGAGCAAACCATGGATTTAAATTGTGATTTAAAATACTCCATGCAACGATAGCGCCTCCTAAACCAAATGTCCCTTCAATGCTAAAATCATCAAATTTTATAATACGAGATGCAAGATAGACCGCCATGACCACAACTGATCCAATTAATCCTCGTTCTAATATTCCTATAAATACTGGTAATAAACTAGACATAATCACTTCCTAAAAATAAATAAGATAAAAACAAGGATTAATTTAATTGTTAATAACGTGTTCTTTGAGCTCTTGTGGAATTATGATGTTAAATTTTTTTGCTTCAACAGAGCTAATTAAAACTTTACTGTTAGGTGTCATAATTTCGATTTCAGCAGGATTTAATTTATCAATTAAGATTTTTTTTGTAAGATTTGCGGCTTCAATTCCAGATTGAATATAATCAACGCCAAACTGCAAAAGAGGTGTTTCCACTTCTCCTGTCCAGGTTGTAATAATTGGTTTATTTGCTTTATTGGCGATTTGTTTTACAATTGGAAACGCTGCAGAGATTGTGTTGTCTGTTGGAATTAAAATAGCTTCCGCATTTTGTGCAGCATGCATCGCAGCAGCTGCTACATCACTGATGCTGTTGACTCCATTATCTTGAAAAGAAATATCATATTTTATTAATTCTGATTTCATTTTTTCTACTAAAATTATAGAATTTAATTCTCCAGGATTATATAAAATCGCAATTTTTTTTATGTTAGGTAATAATTTATGAATTAGGTTAATTTGCTTTTCGATATTTGCCATATCAGTTGTACCAGTGATATTTGTTCCATTTTCTCGAAGGTGCAATTTATTTGGATCTGTAATTGCTGCAAAAATAATAGGTCTATCATTAATTTCAGCTTTAAGAGCTTGAACAGATGCTGATGCAATTGCATAAAAAGCAGAAATATTTTTGTTTGCTTTAAAGCTTGCAGCGATAGCTTGTGCTTGTGTTATTGAGCCTTGAGCATTATGCTCAATAATAGTGACGTTTTCTCCAAAATCTTTTTTGATTTGCAGCAAGAATCCTTTTTTTGCATCATCAAGAGCTGGAAAAGAAGCATACTGAAGTATTCCTATGGTTATTTGTTTATTTGTATCTTTTTTTTGTCTCTTTAATATTATTATTGCTAGCAATGAGCAAATAAGTAACAACATAATGCCAAGCGTTTTTTTATTCATAATAACAACACTCCTAAAATTTTTCTTACATACAAAATAAAAGTATTAAGAAAAAAAATGTAAAATATTAAATTTTTAATAAAAGGATTTTTTAATAATAAAATCGATAGGCAAAATAAGAAGACATCAAAGAAGTTGATATATTACGTTTTATATTGTGTATTAAAGACCTCAATAAAACTGGTGGTCGCGTTAGCATTTCACTTCTCCATATCAAAATCATGACCGAACTACTTTTTTGGCAACAGATAATATTTTAACTGTTAGGCTAAAAAGCATAATCCAATAAGCTTAACGGTATTTGACTAACATGGCAAGAGGATTTTAAAAAAGTTATGGTGTGTTAAAGTTTAGATATTGTTAACACTTGGGCGAAACAAGGAACGGACAATTCCGATTGTTTTGTCTGTTTCTTGAAGACCAAAAGCAATTGGTAAAAAACTTGGATTTTCTGCAACGAGAAGCGCTGGGGGTGGGATCGTTTGAATGTTTGAGTTGAGTTTAATTATATTTTCTGAGTAAATTTTAGAGCCATATTTTACAAATCTTTTAATAGTTGTTTCTGAATTCGCAATCGATGCGATCACGATGTCATTATTATTTGGGCATTGATTTTTTTCTACTAAAACAATATCACCAGGTAACATACCTGCTTCTATCATACTATATCCGTCAATTTTTAAAGCAAATAATTTTTTATTTTGCATACTGGCTGAAACATTTGGAAATAAAATAAAATCATTTCCTTGCTCTATTGCTTCATAAGGAATACCTGCCGCGACTGATCCCAATAATGGAACTTCTAAAGAACTTGGAGCGCTTTCTTTCTTGCTGAGGTTTGTCTTGCCCACCAATGATTCAGGTTCTTGAGAGGATGCTAGATTCCGTTGACTTATAAAGTCTGTTGCTGATTTTGTGGGAACAAATTGTCTTGATTTACCTGGGAGCGGTGAATGAAGCATTCCTTTTTTTCTTAATGCAGCAATCACATCTTGGGCAGTGGCAATTGCTTTCCATCCAAAAAAACCTGCAATTTCACGAATTGTTGGTGGAGTTCCAGAGGTTTTAATGTGTTGAAAAATATATTCTAGGACTTTGAGTTGGACTTGAGTGAGTTGTAACATAAGAACTCCTAACTAATTAAATAAACACCATATAAGTGTATGGCAACCTTTATACTCAATATATTTTGATAGTCAATAATTTCTGGTAAAAACATAAAATGTTTTTTCAAAAAAGTAACAATTGTGTAATTTTGTTTCTTTGTAGTCTTGATGTTCAAACAATTTATTAATTATGTTGATCAACAGAAAATTTTAAAATTTTATTGATAGCGACATTAAAATCGAAATTTTCTCCATCGCAGATGGAGAGATCTTTTTTTCTTTGTTATTCCAGGTTCTTTGTTTTTTTGCGTAGTGCCATGTTAGTGTACTAATTTTTACAATTAACTCAGAAGACGGGAGCGTCGCTGTATTTTCAATGAAATTAGATAACTCATGAGATTGTATATAATTTATCACTTCATTGTATCCTATTGCTTTCATACTATGAAACTCTTTTAATGGATTTAGGCCATATTGATTTATCAATGCATTCACTTCTTCTAACCAGCCAGAGCGAAATAACTCTGGAACACGTTTTTCAATACGCATCTTTAAAATGTTATCAGAAGGTTCCATGTGGATAATGAGGCATGGAAATAGCAAATTTTGTACTTCTAGTGAGGTTGTTTTGGAGCGCAACGAACTCATGGGAGAGCCTGTAATGTGGTAAATTTCGAGCGCCCGTTCAATTCGTGTCTTATCGTTAGGATGCAACTCAGCAGCACGAATTGGGTCAACTTGTTTTAACATTTCATGACACCATGCCCAGCTCTTCTCTTCCGCTTTTTTTCTAATAGAGTTGCGAAACTCAAGGTCACGACCCGGTAAACGATCAAGTCCATGAAGAAAAGCCCGGAGATATAGGCCGCTTCCGCCAACACAGATGGGAATACGTTGTTGTTGCCAGATACGGGTACACGCATTATTAACGTGAGCGGCAAAGGTATTGGCATCAAGGTTTTCGTTTGGATTTGCGATATCAAGACAATGATAATCAAATTGGGTTATTTCAGAGAGAGAAGGTTTTGCGGTTCCGGCAGAAATCCCTTTATAAATTTGAAATGCATCTAAGTTTACAAGCGAGGCATCAATGGAATGTTCTTTGAGTGTTTGAAAAAGAGAATGCGCAAAAGCTGTTTTACCACTTGCTGTTGCGCCAATGATCACAATCGCAAAAAAAGGAGTGGAGTCAATTAAATTCTTTGGAACCACGAAGCAATATCCTTATTGGTAAATTTTCGAATCACGGGCCTTCCATGCGGGCAATGTGCAAAAAAATCAACATCTTTCGCTCTATTTAACAGCCTTTTTATCAGCTCATCGTTAAGAGGATCTCCTGCGCGCACCGCACTGTGGCATGCCATTGTTGCAAATAGCATATGATAGACTTCTTTTTCACCTAATTCTGTAGGAGATCGTAAAAATTCATTTTGTATCCCTTTAGTAAGGCTCGCAGCTTTTTCAAGAATTGGGTGCACTTCAGACTGTGGTAAGCCATGAATTGCAATAATTCTTGCAATAATTTCATCAAAAGTTTCTGTTACTTTATTTAATTGCAAGAGGTTTGGAAAGCTATGTATTGCAATATTCCCATTTTGTAACACTTCAAAGTTAAAACCTAAAGAGCTAATTTGTTTTTCGTGCTCCAAAATAATTGTACTTATTACTTTATTTAAAGGAATAATCATTGGTGTAATGAGATCTTGTTTTACAATTTTTTGTTTTAAGTGAGTTGTTAATATTTCTTCAAATAAAATTCTTTCATGAAATGCATGTTGATCAATAATCCACAATTCACTGTTAAGTTCTATTAAAATGTAACAATTGGCATATTGTCCTAATAGTTTTGCAGATTCAAATATATTAGGCGACCCTGTTGGTAAAATAGTTTCAAAAGTAGGTTTTGTATTGTACTGAAGATTTTGTTTTAATTTTGCAACTTGTGTGCCTAAAGATTTTTCTTCAAATTTTGGAATTAGTATTGCTGTCTTGGTATAATTATTTGTTTCTTTAGGAGTAAAAACGGATTGTGATAATTTTGACAAAGAAGGAGAGAAAGTCATACCGTAATTTTCGGTAAACACCTTTTTATCAATACTTGGAGCAACCGCTTTTTTTTGAATTTCTTGTTTGAGATTGTGTTCAATTCCTAGATAAATCAATTCTTGAATTGCCAAGGGATCAAAAAATCGAATTTCTGTTTTTGAAGGGTGCGCGTTCACGTCTATCCATGCAGGATCAACTGTCACAAAAATTATAGCAGGAGCCAACAAACCTTTTAAAATTAATCCTTGGTAAGCTTGTAAAATTCCTGAACGGATGACTTTATCTTTTACATAGCGTCCATTCACAAAGGTCATAAAATGACTGGGTGTCTGTTTTGCGATTTGCGGTAAGCCGACAAAGCCTTGCAAACAAAAAGAGCCTCTTTGAAAATTGATTTCACAAAAGTTTTTGCTTTCCGTTATTCCCACTACCTCTTGAAAGCGTTCTAAAACACTATTTTTTTGAGTATAATTAAAAACCTCTCTACTGTTATGCAAAAATTTAAATGAAATTTTATGGTTTGCTAAAGCGATTGCAGTTAAAAAATCGTGAATATGTGCAAATTCTGTTGCTGTTGATTTTAAAAATTTCAAGCGAACAGGAACATTTTCAAAAATATTGTTTATTTGAATGATTGTTCCTGTGTTCATTGGAATTTCATTTTCGGTCATGGTGTTGCCAAAGTGTAATTTTATTTCTTTGCCTTTTTCTAATTGTCTTGGTTTAGACTTAATAGAAAAATCAGAAATTGAGGCAATACTCGGCAGCGCTTCTCCTCTAAATCCAAAGCTCGAGAGAGATTCTAAATCAGAAAATTGTGTAATTTTACTGGTTGCATGACGTTCTAGAGCCACAAGGAGTTGATTTGGGGCAATCCCAATGCCGTTGTCAGTGATGCGAATGAGTTTTTTACCACCATCAAGCAATTCGATATAAATTTGGTTGGCAGCTGCATCAATCGCATTTTCGACTAATTCTTTAACAACATTATATGGTCTTTCTATTACTTCTCCAGCTTTTATTTGATTAATAAGATTTTCTGGTAACTTTTTAATTTCAATTTGTTCCAAAATTTTCCTCGCATTATAAATATTATTTAGCTATTAATTAAAAATTAAGGAGAGGTGATGAATTTAATTTATTTTTTAATTTCAATTTTCATATCTTTTAATACCAATTTAAACTTATCAATCAACTCTTTGTCAGAATCTTTGTTAAAAGCAAGGTAACGTTTGGGGTCAATATCTTTAACTAAAAATAATTTTTTGATTTGCCCTTCGGTTTTTTCTTTTAAATTTTTTTTCCAAATAAACTCGATGTTTTCTGAGCAAATTGCCAGATCACATTTGCGAGTATTTAAACCATGGACAACACTTTCTTGATCGGCAAAACGAATAATATTTGTAAATCCTTTATTTATTAAATATTGATCTCGAACATCATTTCTCACAACACAAAGAGTATATTTTTTAGCGTCTTCAAGATTTTTAATTTTAATATCCGATAGGCTTCTTTGATAAAGATAGGTATTGATATTAAACACAACACCCACAAAAATAAAATGTTTTTCGCGTTCAGCGTTTTTAGCTATTGGAAAAATATAATAGTTTTTATTTTTTTTGGCCATCTCATAAGCTCTTGGCCAAGGATATAATGCTATATTTTCGGGCAAATCGGCTTTTTTTAACGCTTTTTGAACGCGTTCAAAAAGCGGCCAACTATTTTTGCATCATCCTCTTCTTCAATAATACCAGGCAGTTCTTGTGAAACTCCAAAAACCGCCGTATTTTTTGTATTGGCAAAAAGTTGTAAGCAAAAAATGTGACTGAGTAAAATAAATAATATTTTTTTCATACTTTTACCACACTTATAGTTAATGTGAAATAAATTAACAAGCGTTTAAATCGTAACATAAAAAAATAAAAAAACTATGACATTAAAAAAATTAATGTCCTTTTTGCACATATTTTTTTGACATGATATATTCGCTTAGTGCTAAAAAAACAGTAGAAGCAATAAAAGTAATATGAATAATTATCTGCCATTTTATTTTTTCTATGTCTGATTCCGCAATGTCAATAAAAGTACGTAACAAATGAATACTAGAAATCCCAATTAATGAACTTGCAAGTTTCACTTTAATTGTACCTGGATCAATATGCTCAAGCCAATCTGGTTTGTCATCATGATTGTCTAAATTGAGTTTGCTTACAAAAGTTGCATATCCTCCGATTATCACCATCGCTAAAAGATTAGCAACCATTGTAAAATCGACAAGAGATAAGATTCCTAAGAGTAACTGCAGTTCTGTGCTGGTATTTGCAAGTTGCACAATATGAATAAGTTCAATAATAAATTTATATGAATAGATAATTTGTACTGCAATTAAACCTATATATAATGGAGCTTGTAGCCATCTGCTGGCAAAAACAACATATTCAATACCATTTTCTAGCTTTAGTTTTGCACTGATTTTTTTTGAGGTGGTCATGATTTAATTCCATTCTTTAACAATATCTTTTATAATAAATTTTTACAAACCCATTTGGCATAATAGCTAATAATAATATCAGCACCAGCGCGTTTCATGGCAATAAGGCTTTCGTATACGGCCTTATGCTCATCAATTATGTTATTTTGTGCAGCAATTTTTAGCATCGAATACTCTCCACTCACTTGGTACACTGCAATTGGAACTTCACTTTTTTGTTTGACTTGCGCTACGATGTCAAGATAAGGCAATCCTGGTTTTATCATAATAATATCAGCGCCTTCGCTTATGTCCAAGATTGCTTCACGAACTGCTTCGCGCGAATTATTGGGGCTAAGTTGATACGTTTTTTTATCAATGTTGCGAGCCCCCGTTGCGATGGCATCTCGAAAAGGGCCATAAAATGCCGAGGCAAATTTTGCACTGTAAGCGAGTATTCCTATTGCGGTTTGGCCTTCTTGATCGAGTGCTGCGCGGATTGCGGCCACTCGGCCGTCCATCATATCGCTTGGACAGACAAAATCCACTCCACATGCTGCGTAAGAGAGAGATTGTTTACAAAGTGCCGCGACAGTCTCGTCATTGAGCACATAACCGTTGTCATCGGTAATTCCATCGTGGCCATGGGTTGTATAGGGATCTAAAGCGATATCTGCAAAAATCAATATTTCGGGGATTGTTTCTTTGATAAGTCGAATTGCGCGCTGAATTAATCCATCTGGATGATAAGCTACTGACCCAATTGAATCTTTTAAAGAAGAATCAATCACTGGAAAAAGCATGATGCTTTTTATGCCAAGCTCTTTAATCTCCTTGATTTCATTGATTAAGTCTTGTAGAGGTATACGATGAATTCCTGGGAGTGAAGGAATTTCGTAAATACTTGTTCCTTTTTCAGAAATGAAAATTGGATAGATGAAATCTGATCGATGTAAACAATGCTCTTCTACGAGTGAGCGGATATTTGGATTTGTACGAAGCCTCCGCATGCGAATGTGCGAATTTCCAATATTTAATTTGTTTGCGGGCCGAGGTAAAGTCATTTTTGCTCCATGAAAAAAATCATCGTGGGGTTCATTGTGTCCTCAGGTTGTTAAAAGTAACTTCTTGCTTTGTGCGTTATGCAAATTATACTTAACGCGCTCAACAGGGAAATTCCTTCACAAAGTTTTTTTCTATCATCTTTGCAGGAAAAGTCACTCTAGGATATATTTATTGTTGGTTAGTGAATTTAATTTTTTGGTTACCACACATTTTTTGGAGAAGATTTATGCCACTTGTCCCTATAGTTGTCGAGCAAACGAATCGCGGCGAACGTTCTTATGATGTGTGGTCACGCCTCTTAAAAGATCGCATTGTGTTTCTTGGAACTCCTGTTTTTGATGAAGTTGCAAATTTAATTGTTGCGCAACTTCTATTTCTTGAATCACAAGATCCTGAGAAAGATATTAGTTTTTACATAAATAGCCCAGGTGGGAGTGTCACTGCAGGTTTGGCAATTTATGATGCAATGCAAGTCATTCGTCCTCAAGTACGAACTTTTTGTGTTGGCCAGTGCGCTAGCATGGGCGCGTTGTTGCTTGCTGCTGGAGCAAAAGGAAAACGGTATGCTCTCCCTAACAGTCGTGTGATGATCCATCAACCTCATGGTGGAGCAGGGGGGCAGGCAACTGACATTGCAATTCAAGCAAAAGAAATTTTATCTTTGAAAAATAGATTAAATCAGATTTTAGCAGCTCATACAGGTAAAAATGTAGCAGAAATTGAAGCCGATGCTGATCGCGACTTTTTTATGTCTGCAGCAGAAGCTAAGGAGTATGGGTTGGTGGACGATATTTTGATGCCGCGAGCGGACCGCGTTGCTTTTACGGGCCTTTAGATTAGGTAGTGAATGGATATGATAAAAAAAGGAATTAAATATTCGTCAGGACGTGGCGGATCGGGAAGCTCTCATGGTTTGCACTGCAGTTTTTGTGGTAAAAGCCAGCGAGAGGTTAAAAAGCTGATTGCAGGTCCAAATGTTTATATATGCGATGAATGCATTGAACTTTGTAATGAAATTATCGCAGAAGAAATGGAAAAGGATGATGCTTCGCATATTGCAGAAGGCGTCCCTAGCCCCAATGAAATTAAAAAAGTGTTGGATGAATATGTCATTGGCCAAGAAAGAGCAAAAAAAGTTTTGTCTGTTGCGGTGCATAATCACTATAAAAGAATTGAACATGGCGCGAGTGCAAACAAAGAAGAAGTGGAACTCGCAAAAAGTAATATTTTATTAATTGGTCCAACGGGTTCAGGCAAAACTCTTCTTGCGCAAAGTATGGCACGTATTCTGCAGGTTCCATTTACAATTGCTGACGCAACAAACTTGACCGAAGCAGGGTATGTTGGTGAGGATGTTGAAAATATTATACTCAACTTGCTTCAAGCGGCTGAATTTGATGTTGAACAAGCGCAAAAAGGCATTGCTTACGTTGATGAAATCGACAAAATTGCTCGCAAAGGTGAAAATACTTCAATCACTCGAGATGTTTCAGGTGAAGGCGTGCAGCAAGCGTTGCTCAAATTGCTTGAAGGCACTGTTGCCAATGTGCCACCGCGCGGTGGACGTAAGCATCCACAGCAGGAGTTTTTGCAAGTGGATACCACAAATATTTTGTTTATTTGTGGAGGTGCATTTGCGGGACTAGAAGAAATTATCAGAAACCGCATGGAACAAACCGCAATGGGATTTGGTGCGGATATTAAAAATAAAGCAAAAATGTCGGTGACAGACCTCTTTGCTAAAGTGCGCGTCGAAGATCTCTTGAAGTTTGGGATGATCCCAGAATTTATGGGTCGTTTGCCAGTTATTGTTACCCTTGCTGAGCTTGATGAGTCGGCTCTTGTTCAAGTATTAACACAACCCAAAAACTCAATTGTGAAGCAATTTCAAAAATTGTTTAGTTATGAGCGTGTTGCATTAGAATTTACTCCAGATGCCCTCATTGCTGTTGCGCAAGAAGCGATTAAAAGAAAAACGGGAGCGCGTGGTTTGCGCGCAATTCTTGAAGATGTGATGCTCGAAACAATGTTTGATATTCCTGGACAAAAAAATGTCAAGCAGGTTATTGTTACTGCAGAATGTATTCGTGAAGGTAAAATGCCAGATAGAGTTTTATTAACTGAAGAAGAAATGCAGCAAAGACTTGAACAACGTTCGCGTTCTCAATCTTCTGTGTCTTCAACAGCTTCTACCACTGCGGCTAAAGCAAAAACGTCTGCAAAAAAATAAAATAATTAATTTTTCCCCGAAAATTTTGCGGTGTTGTCTCGCAGCTCTGCAAAATTTTTCATGTTCACGCCATTTTTGCGACTCACACGGTTTTATTATTTCTGTAAAAATAAATAAGAGAATAAATATTGAGACTGCTCATAATAATGTATTTGGGGAATTTATTTTATGACACAAGGAATCGATAAAGTCGCAGATAGTCTTCCTTTGTTGCCGTTGAAAGATATTGTTGTTTTCCCTCAGATGATTATTCCAGTATTTGTCTCAGAAGATATCTGTATGAGAGCTGTCGATGCTGCGTGTGCTAAAGATAGATTTATTTTTCTGTCGGCATTTCGTTCAGAAGTCAATCGAGAGCATGATTCATTTTTTGAGTTAAAAGTGTCAACGCCTCCGCCATTTGATGTGTATGATGTGGGAACTATAGCCACTGTGATGCGCACCCGTAAGTTACCCGATGGCCGGACAAAGGTGTTAATTCAAGGGGTATCTCGAGGTATTATTTTAGGATTAAAACAGTCTGAGCCTTATCCAATTGTAAATATGAAACTATTATTAGATAAAGATCCTTCCCAAGAAGGAGATGCATTATGCCGTTCTGTTAAAGAACAGCTCGAAAAAATCGCTCCTCTTGGGCGCTCTATCTCTCCCGATCTGTTAATGCTCATTGAAGATGTTACAGATGTTGGAAGACTTGCAAATTTGGTTGCCAGCAATTTGGGATTAAAAATTGTGGATGCGCAAAAAGTTTTGGCTACGGCAGATCCTTTTGAGCGTCTTAGAAAGGTGCACACACTGCTTCTTCGGGAATTAGAGTCTTACACTCAATCTCGGTATTACAATCATGTGCGCGACGAAGCCGCAAAAAATCAGAGAGAACAATATCTCAGAGAACAATTAAAAGCATTAAAGCATGAGCTTGGTGAGTTAGATGGCAAAGAAGAAATCGAAGATCTCCGAGAAAAAGTGTTAAAAGCAGGAATGAGCGTTGAAGGTCAAGCTGAAAGCTTAAAGCAAGTGAGACGCTTAGAGCGCATGAATCAAGACTCCAGTGAAGCAACATTAACAAGAACATATATTGAATGGATGGTTGATTTACCATGGACAAATTGCAGCGATTCAAAAATTGAAATGTCCCATTGTAAAAAAATATTAGATGAAGATCATTATGGTCTTGATAAAATAAAAGATAGAATTCTAGAATATATTGCAGTTAAAAAACTCAATCCAAATTTAAAAGGCCCAATATTGTGTTTTGTTGGACCTCCAGGAGTTGGCAAAACAAGTTTGGGGCGCAGCATTGCGCGTGCATTAGGCCGCAAATTTGTCCGTATTAGCCTAGGTGGTGTTCGTGACGAAGCAGAAATCAGGGGGCACCGTCGTACGTATGTTGGCGCAATGCCAGGTCGTATTATTCAAACTCTGAAAACAGTTGGTACCCGAAATCCTGTGATGATGTTGGATGAAATCGATAAACTTGGTGCTGATTATAAAGGCGATCCGGCTAGCGCATTGCTTGAAGTGTTGGATCCAGAACAAAATTGTAATTTTTCAGATCATTACATATCTGTCCCATTTGATCTGAGTCAAATTATTTTTTTAGCCAATGCCAATCGGTTAGACACAATCCCTGCACCACTGCGAGACAGACTCGAAATTATTGAAGTGAGTGGCTATAGTGAAGAAGAAAAAACCGAAATTACAAGGCAATATATTATTCCAAAAGTAATTGAACAAAATGGACTCAATCCAGAATTGGTGCAGTTTCATGATGCTGCGGTTAACTTAGTGATTAACGCATACACTCGCGAATCGGGATTGCGCAGTTTAGAAAAACATATTGCAATGATCACACGGAAGTTAGCAAGGTATATTGCAGAGAATGACGAAAAAGGTAAAGATCGCAAACTTGTAAAAGTGACTGCAAAAATAGCAAAAGAATTGTTAGGTGAAGAGCGTTACTTTACAGACGATCACGATATCTTAAAAAAGAGTATTGGCATTGGAGTTGGACTTGCATACACCCAGTCTGGAGGCGAAATTTTACAACTAGAGGTTAAGCTACTACCAGGTTCTGGAAAGTTGATTTTAACTGGACAACTTGGTGAGGTCATGAAGGAATCGGCACAGACCGCGTTAAGTTGTGTGCGGAGTTTAGCAAAAGAATTAAAAATTGATCCCAACAAATTTAATACAGAAGATATTCATTTGCATGTTCCTGCGGGTGCGATTCCTAAAGATGGGCCTAGTGCGGGAACAGCGATTGGTGTGGCGTTGGTGTCAGCTCTTACTGAGCAACCCGTAAAGCAAGATGTTGCCGTAACTGGCGAAATAACGTTACATGGAAGGGTTTTGCCAATAGGAGGAGTCAGAGAAAAAATCCTTGCAGCATTGCGCGTTGGAATTCGTAAAGTGTGTTTACCAGAAAAAAACAAAGGATCGTTTGCCGAACTTCCGCTTACGATAAGACGTCGAATAGATGTGAAGTTTGTGTCGCATCTTGAAGATGTTTTGCAAGAATGCTTAGATATTAGTAATTTTATGTGTGATGATCCGGCAGACATGCGGCAAGAAAGAGGATCTGTTTCGAGTGACGAAAATATGTCTGCCTGAATGGTTTTTAACAATAACTTAAAAAGTTATTTTGTATTCGCTATTGTTTTGAGCCTTTTATAACTCTTTCAACAATATCTTTATCCTTTTGACTATCAAAGACAAAGCTTTGGTAGTGATCTTTTGTGTACCACCATTGTAGATTATTAATGTTTATTACAAGACGTTTGGCATCCCGGCGTCCCCGTTGTTCTTCACAAACAACATCAAATTCATAGTAGTAGCCGCCATTTGGTAGTCTTTTCTCGTGATTTTTAAACATCTTACCTTGTTTTAAGACGCTTCTGTCTCGAGTTTTTAATTTATCAACTATCTCTAGTGCTTTGTAAATAAAGCGTTCAGGTATTGGCGACTTGCGATATGCAACACTCCAGCCATCATTGTCTGTGGCAGGTTCGTTGTTGTTATCGTCTTTGAATGTTTCATCTGCGCTCGGTTTTAGTGCACAGGTCGTGGATTGACTTGATCCACTATTTTTATTTCTAGAAGGCAATCCGCGTTCATGAATATTTTTGTGAAATGTTAAGTTATTAAAACTTACACTAAATAGATTTTCAAAAATCAATTCAGAAATTAAGTTGTCAATAATGATTTTAGCAGGAATATTTAAATTTTTATTATTATTAAAGCTAAAGTTACTGCAAACAGAATTGTTAATTTTTACTGGTAGCCATTTTGATTCTTTATTATTGTTATAATTAAAAGAGTGCGCATTGATGATCGAAAATTTTGTACCAAAACTTTGAGTACATGTGCTAATAAGTTTGGCGCAAACACTATTTAATTTTTTTGTTTCAATTTGATAGTAGTATTGAGTTTCATGTCTATCAGAATGTGTTCTAGGGTATGCAGCTAGATACTCTTCTAATACATCATCGTGGATAATATGAGAGTCGAATAGTTTTTCTCTAATTTTTTCTAGGTGCAAATTTAGCTGACTATCATAATTTTCTAATTCTTGTTTAATTTTATTGCGAATTTTTTCTTTTTGTTGTTTAGATAATGGAAGTAAATTTTTAACATATTTTAAGTGATTTAATAATTTACTATTAGGAGTTCTAAGTTGAGTTAGAATGACATCTTTCTTGTCTTTTTCTGGAAGATTTTTAATAATTTTATATAAGTGACTATTAGGGATTTCAAGTTCTGATAGCAAATAATTTGTGTAATTATCAAGTTGTTCTATGTCTACAATGTTTTTATGTTTAAAATCTGCAACAAAAATACTTATTTTGCTTTTTATATTTTCAATGTCTAATTTGCTAAAGTTATCGAATTTATAAAATTCATCAAATTTTTCATTAATTTCTTGGGTCAATTTATCTAAAAATAGGTTGATTGTAATGTCTTCAATAAATACTTGATTTTTTAATACGTTAACAAGGCGTTTTAAAGAAATTCTTTCTTCTGTTGAGTTTAATAATTTATTTTCAATTTCATTTAAGAAATTTTTTACAAGTCCATTTTTTAAGTCTAATTCCCGGTAATGCCGCGGAAGTAAAACCTCAAACAGTTCAAATTTTTCATTTTGAATGGTTTTAAATTCTGTCGCTTTGCCATTTAAATTTAAGTTTGATTCAGGAGTAAACAGTGTTTCAAAACTAAAGTTAGGAATTGTACTTAACTTTTTTTGATTGAAATGATTTTCTGAATTTGTACAGTAAATTTGGTTGCTTAATCCGTAGGATTGCAAACTGATTCCCGCTAATAATGAATACAATACTGAAGTCGTGTAGTTACCTAATTTTCTTTTAAAAAACATAAAACCTCCGTGTTTTTTTTTCTAAAAAAATTGATGTTACTAAAACATCAAAAAATAGGATTTTGCATTAACATGAAAAATTATTTTTTTAAATAAATTTTAAATAAAAATTAATAGAAAAATAAAAAAATTAAATAATAAGATTTGTATGTTGTTTACTCTAAATCTTTTTTTAAAGAAAAGTGGTTTAGGTTATTATGCTATGCTAATTCTTTTTTGGGTAAAAAACTTATTAGTTTTTGCTTTATCAATATAATTTTAAATTAGGAAGAAAAAATGACAATTCGTAAAGTTACTGGTGTTTTACTCGTTAATGTAGGAACGCCTGATTCACCTGCTGTAAAAGATGTCAAACGTTATCTCAAAGAGTTTCTGTCTGACCCTAGAGTCATTGATATCCCTGCTTGGGTTCGTTTTATGTTATTGCATTTTATTATTTTGCCATTTAGGAGCCCAAAATCAGCGGAGGCGTATAAGTCAATTTGGTTGTCCGAAGGATCGCCACTCATGGTTCATAGCAAAAGTTTAAAAGAGGAGGTAAAAAAAATATTAGGTTCTCAATTTCAAATTGAAATATGTATGAGATATCAAAATCCTTCTATCCAAAGTGCAATTGAAAAACTTGTTGCTCAAGGAGTCGAAAAAATAATTGTTTTTCCTTTATTCCCTCAGTATTCTTCTGCAGCAACAGGAACAGTTTTTGAAAAAGTTGGCAAAATTGTCAATTCATTTTGGAATGTGCCGCAATTAATTTATGTCCCTGCTTTTTATCAAAGAGAAGAATTTATTAACAGTATTGCTTATATCGCAAAAGAAAAAATTAATGAATTTCAACCCGATTTTGTGTTATTTAGTTATCACGGATTACCTGAACGTCATGTTAAAAAATCAGACAAATCAAAAGAAAAAAGCTGCTTAAATCATAAACATTGTTGTGATAAAATGAACACTCATAATTCTTATTGCTATCGTGCACAATGTTACGCTACAACAACTGCAATAGCCACTCGTCTTGGTTTGTTGAAAGACAAGTATGCCACTTCATTTCAATCAAGGCTCGGAAGAACACCTTGGATTCAGCCTTATACTGATGAAATTCTTCATTCTTTAGCGCAGCAGGGTGTAAAAAAAATCGCAGTCATGTGTCCCGCATTTGTTGCAGATTGTCTTGAAACCATTGAAGAAATTGGTATGCGCTTGCGAGAACAGTGGATTTCTATTGGAGGCGAAGAACTGTTATTGGTGCCGTCATTAAATTCGCATCCTATTTGGGCCAAAGCGGTGGCAAACATGATTCTTGAATTCAATTGAGAATTTTTTAAACAAGGTTAAATAATGAGCGATGAAAAATTTGAAACCGAGTGGTCGTTAAAGCCGATGGGCGATCAGCCTCAAGCCATCGAAAAACTTGTAAATGGATTAGAAAATGGTGTTGCTGAACAAGTTTTATTAGGGGTTACAGGTTCGGGGAAAACGTTTACAATTGCAAATGTTATCGCCAAAACACAAAGGCCAGCACTCGTTATTGCGCATAATAAAACATTAGCAGCACAGCTTTTTCAAGAATTTAAAGAATTATTTCCCAATAATGCAGTAGAATATTTTATTAGTTATTATGATTACTATCAGCCAGAAGCCTACGTACCAAGTACAGATACATTTATTGATAAAACTGCTTCCATCAATGATGATATTGATAAAATGCGCCACAGTGCGACAAAATCTTTATTTGAAAGAAAAGATGTGATTATTGTCAGTTCAGTCAGCTGTATTTATGGTTTAGGAGCGCCTGATGCATATTTAAATTCTCGAATTATTTTAACTAAAAATACACCACTTTCGCGTGACAATTTTATTCGCCAGTTAATTGCTATTCAGTATAAAAGAAATGACATTTCATTAGAACGTGGCAAGTTTCGTGTGCGTGGTGATATTGTTGAAATTATTCCAGCCTCCGAAAATGAAAAAGCAGTTCGGGTGCAATTTTGGGGTGATGAAATAGAAAAACTCGCAACAATTGATGCTCTACGAGGCACTATCCTTGAACAAGTTTCAAAAATTCATATTTATCCAGCAACTCACTATGTTATGGATGACGAACAGATCGAAGACATTGTGTTGAAAATTGGTCAAGATCTCATTGCGTGTCGTGATGCGTTTAAAACTGAAGGCAAACTGATTGAAGCCCAGAGGCTAGAACAAAGAACACTTCATGATATCGAAATGATTAAAGAAATTGGTTTTTGCCAAGGGATAGAAAATTATTCACGCTACTTAGATGGCAGACAACCAGGAAAGCCTCCAGCCACATTACTTGATTATTTTCCAGAAAATTATCTGCTTGTCATTGATGAAAGTCATGTTACGGTTCCGCAAATTGGCGGTATGTATCGTGGCGATCGTTCACGAAAAGAAACTCTCGTTCATTTTGGCTTTCGTTTGCCTTCGGCGCTCGATAATAGACCACTTAATTTTGATGAATTTAAAATGCGAATGGGTCAAACTATTTACGTTTCTGCCACACCAGCACAGTACGAATTGGCACGAGCAGGTACAGAAGTGGTGGAGCAGATTATTCGCCCAACTGGACTGATTGATCCTAAAATAGAGGTTAAACCTGCTCAAGGGCAAATTGATGATTTGCTATTTGAAATTCAAAAAGTGGTAGCCAATAAAGCCAGAGTGCTTGTTACAACGTTAACAAAAAAAATGGCAGAAAATATTACGTCTTATTTTGCAGAAATGAACATTAAAATTAAATATCTACATTCTGAAATTCACAGTATAGAGCGTGTTGAAATTTTGCGCGATTTGCGACTTGGATTGTTTGATGTTCTTGTTGGTATCAATCTTTTGCGCGAGGGTCTTGATCTTCCAGAAGTCGAATTGGTTGCAATTTTAGATGCCGATAAAGAAGGTTTTTTACGCAGTCGCGCAAGTTTGGTGCAGACTGTGGGGCGTGCTGCGCGCAATGTTAATGGAAGAGTGATTTTGTATGCTGATAAGTTAACAGACAGTATGAAATTTTGTATTGAAGAAACCGAAAGACGGAGAAAAATGCAAGTAGAGTATAATTCAGCAAATGATATTACTCCGCAAACAATTTTAAAAAAAATTCCAGAAAATTTACGCAAAATTTATAATTTAGATTTTGGAGATGATTTTCAAGAGAAACTATTGCAAGCAGTTTCTCATCTCGAAAATTTTGAAATATTAAAAAATCCCAAAAAACTCGAAAAACATATTCAAAAATTGCACAAAGAAATGCTTAAAGCATCTCAAAAACTTGATTTTGAGCTTGCGGCAGAATTGCGAGATAAAGTTAAAATTTTAAAAGAACAACTTCTATTGCTTTCAGGTGAACACTAAATGATTGAGAATCAAAAACGGAACTTAAAATTAACAGTATCATGGAATGGAGAAAAATTTAGTGGTTATCAGTACCAGCCTCATGTCTTTACTGTTCAGGAAGCCCTTACAAACGCTTGGTTTATTTTAAGTCGCGAAAAGGTAGAACTGGTTGGTTGCAGTCGATTGGATGCAGGTGTGCATGCACAGCATTATGTTTTAAATTTTTATACGGACACGGTTTTAACGGAAGAAAGAATTTTAAAGGGTTTAAATGGAATTTTGCATTCTCATTTAAAGATTTCTATTTCAATTTATGCGGCTGAGTTTGTAGCATCAGAATTTCATTCTCGTTTTCATGCTTTGGGCAAACATTATCGTTATTTAATTTGGTATGGCTTTGCAGAGCATAGTTTTTATACTCCCAGATGTTGGCATGTTAAAGGAAAGCTTTCGTTATTTGATATTCAATCGTCTTTGCAAGAATTTATTGGTGAGCATGATTTTGCAGCATTTCGATCGTCTGATTGTTCTGCTAAAACAACGGTTCGACGGATTTTTAATATTGATGCTTGGAGTCACCCTCTATGTCCGGAGCTGTTGGTTGTTGATGTTTGGGGGGATGGTTTTTTAAAAAATATGATTCGTAATATTGTTGGGACGGCAGTGCAAATTGCAAATGGCCAACTTCACAAGAATACCATAACCGACGCTTTTTTGCATAAGGACAGAACACAAACAGGAATGTGCGCCCCTGCTAAGGCACTTTCATTAATGCAAGTATTTTATTTACAAGAAAAACTACAAATAGCACTGCAAGAAAAGGCTCGTTTTATTACACCTTCTTAAAATTGGCATTTCTTTTGCAAACAGCAAAAAACAAATTATAATAATTTATATACATTTTTTCTGCTGCAAAAGTTATGGAGATTTTTTGAATACTTCTGTAAGTAATCCAAATAAAATTCGTGTATTAATTGTTGATGATTCTATTTCAATGCGCAAATTTTTTACAAGTCTATTATCCTATGATGAAAAAATAGAGGTCGTTGGTGATGCTCCCGATCCAATTATGGGTTTAGAGCTATTAAAAAAATTACGCCCAGATGTCATGACGCTAGATTTGCGTATGCCAAAAATGGATGGTTTGACTTTTTTGCAGCAAGCAATGCAAGAGCAACCCACACCAACACTTATTGTCAGCAGTTTTGCAACAGAAAATTCTAAAAATGCCTTAAAAGCTTTAGAGTTGGGAGCAATCGATATTTTTCCAAAACAAATTTTATCTCCGGGGACAGATATAAAAAAAGTTGCACAACAGTTTATTACCAAAGTTCGTTTAGTGTCGTCTGCAATTTGTTCTAATCAAATTATTGAAAAACTTGCTCCTAAGCCACAAAATATCGAATTACTGCCTCCAGAATTAAGAATTCAACTTTTGGCTTTTGCCGCATCAACTGGTGGGACAGAAGCGTTAAAATTTGTATTAAGTCAGTTGCCTGCAAATATTCCTGCTACGTTAATTGTGCAGCACATGCAAAAAGAATTTTTAGAAAGCTATGCAGAAACACTAGCACATGTGTGTCGTTTTGAGGTCAAAGTGGCTGTTGATCATGCAAAAATTGAACCAGGAAAAGCACTGTTAGCTCCAGGCGATAAGCATATGGAAGTGTCTCGGATTGGCCACGAATTGTTTGTTAAAATTAAAGAAGGGCCTCTTATTCATGGAGTTCGTCCTTCGGCAGAGCCATTATTTTTATCAGTTGCCGAGCACCTTGGTAAAAAAGCTTTAGGCGTTATTTTAACTGGGATGGGATCAGATGGTTCTAATGGTTTATTACAAATGAAAAAAGCAGGAAGCTTTAATATAGCACAAGACGAGAAAACAAGCGTTGTATTTGGTATGCCAAGGGTTGCAATTGAAAAAGGAGCCATTGATGTGGTGCTACCCTTGCAGAAGATCGCAGAAAGAATTATTGTTGAGTGTTCTAAAACATCACCATTAAGCTCACATAAGTTTATGTAAATTTAATTGTTAAAAAAAACTAAATATGACTTTACTTGACAAAATTAAATTTTTAAAACTATTTTTCTCTGTTTAAAATCTATTAGATGATAAATATCATCTAATAGATTTTAAGGGTTTTTGTAATATTTGCATCTTTGTAGAAAATATATAGGAGATAGTATCATCGAACGCAAAAATGACATGGATGAAATTATAACTCTACTTTCTATCTTAAGTAAGAAGATAGAGCTCTCAAATTCCATAAATCTTAATGACATAAATATCCATTCAGAAAATTTTTTTCGAGATTTTTTAAATTTATTATACGGATATAATTTAAAAAACATTAATATAACTGACCATAATGCAAGCGCAATCGATCTTGCTGATTGTTCAAAAAAAATTGCATTTCAAGTTACTTCAACACCCGATCTTTGTAAAACAAAAACAACTGTAACAGCTTTTATTAAAAAGAGATTATATCATAATTATGATCGTCTTATAATGCTAATTTTAACAAATAAAATAAATCATAAGTATAATTTTATAGGAGAACCAGGAAAATATCAGCTTGATATTAAAAAAGATATTTGGGATATAAAAAAAATTACTCGTGATATTAATGGTTTTTCTCTTGATCGTATTAAAGAAGTCCGTTCATTTTTGAGTAAAGAAATCAGAGTAAATTTATCAAGAGAAAAAATTTTAGAAAAAGAAATACAAACATTTATTTCATTAATAAACTATCTTAGCGACGAAAATCAACCATCAGCGGGCAATGGTTTTATTGAAGAACCAGATCCTTATGGTAAAATTAATAATCGATTTTCTGAGCATTCTGTTTTTTTAAAGAATGAATATCAAGAACTTTATATGGAATATGGTAAAGTGCTAGATGAAGTCATGAGAATGTCAAATATAGGTTCTACAAGAATTCGGCGTCTTGGATTGCACTTAAAGTTATGTAGTGATAATATTCTTTCTGAACATGAAGGTAATGCTAAGGATGCACTTAATGTACTTGTTAAAAAATACACAAAATATTTTACTAATGATAACCTTGAATATGATGAAAATGCAATAAAATTCTTTATGGTTGATCAAATAATACGATGTAACGTTTTTCCTAATAAAAAGGAATAATTATGACTGCTCTATTTCATAAAGATGAAAATTTAATGAGTTCTCCTCCGGTTTTAGGTTATCATGTTCTAATGTACATGGAAAAAAAGAAGTCAGTTAAAATTAGTATTTTTGATGTTGCCGATCATTTTAAGAATGAATGGTGGTTTAATTCAAAAAATTTATATTTTGCAATGTTTTTTTTGTTCAGTTTAGACATAATTGATTTTGAACACTCATATATAATAAAAAGAGCGACATGTTAAAAATAAAACAACTCTATACTTTGCCAAAAACGATTGATCCTATAATTTTTTCAGATGGGTTTAATATTATATTAGGAGAAAAAAGCGAATTAAGTGATAAAAATAATGGTGTAGGCAAATCACTTTGTATTGAATTTATTAATTTTGCATTATTGAAAAAAAAATCGGACAGTCGTGTTTCTCTCATACCAAAAGAAGTTTTTTCTCCAGAAACTTTCATTTGTTTAGATCTTGAGATTCATGAAATATCCTATACTATCAAGCGTTCAATCAAGGAGTCTGAACAACCAACAATTATTTTTAATAATAAAGAACATAAATTCACTAAAATTGAAGATGCCACTAAGTATTTAACTGAAAAATTATTTTCAACTTTGTCTATAAACTATCCTTCATTTAGAATTATGTTAGGACCTCTTATCCGGGATGAAAAGTCTGAATTTAAATCACTCATAAATTGTTATGACACAAAATTACGTGTACCTGAAAATTATACACCTCATCTTTATTTATTTGGAATTAATTTTGACTTATATGAAAAAATAAAACAAAATTTAAAGACAATTGAAGAAATATCGAATGACATTTTGAGAATTCAAGAAAATGTTAAATTACTTCGGCAAAAGAATATTGATGACGCGCGTTCTGATTTAAATGAACTTGATAGTGAAGTTAATTCTATTGAAAATAGTATTAATAGATTAGAAAATTTAACTGGTTATGAAATTGTTAAAAATGAAATAATATTGTTAGAAGAAAAAATAGAAGCACTCCGTCGTCGAGAAACAATACTAAAACATAATATTAGTAAGTTAAAATTAGTTTCGCAAAGAGCTGACATTGATATAAATGAAATTTCTGAGTTTTACGAGCAAATTAAAAATGGTTTAGGAAGTTTAATATCAAAAGATTTGGCTGAAGTGATAAGTTTTAAGGAAAGAATAGACGAGTTTCAAAACAGACTTATTAAAGATAGAAAAGATTTATTAACTAAAGAGTTAAATGAAATTAAAAATGAGCTTTGCGAACTGGATAAAAAATATTCTGAAAATCTAGCCGTTCTAGATCAAAAAGGTGAATTAAAAAATTTAAAACAAACTTATGCTGCATTTAAAGAAAAAACTACACAGCTTTCGCAATTAAAAAGCTTTGTTGATAAATATGACAAATTGGAATATGAAAAACAAAAACTAAAAAGTGAAAAAGAAGCAAATTTACTTCAATTACAGTCTGAAATTCAATCTAAAAAGTTTATTATTGATGATTTTCAAAAAAATATTTTAAATATTCATGAATATATTCAAGGAAATAAACAGGCTTCATTTCAAATAAAACATACAAATAAAAAACAAGTTATTGAAATAGTGATGCGTATTGATGATGATGGAAGTCATAGTATAGAAAGAGAGAAAGTTTTTATTTATGATATTTCTCTTTTACTTAATAAATATACTCAAAAAAATCATCCTGGATTTTTAATACATGATAATATTTTAGACGTTGATCAACATACACTGAAAAAAAATATTAATTTTTTAGAAAGTAAAGCTAATTTTGGTTCAACTCAATATATTTTAACATTAAATTCAGATAGATTAGAAATTGCCAATATTGAACTTTTATCCTCCCTAGATTCTTATGTAAGAGCGCGATTTACAAAAAATAGACGATTTTTAAAAGCAAAGTATCAAGAATTATAGTAAATTTGTAATTTTGAAACTCACAAAGATATCCCAATTTTAATCACTTGGCGAGCTTCATCAAATGGTTGTGCTTTGCTGGCATCGGCAAGAGCTGTGGGATCTTTTATTGTGTACATTGTCCTTTCATAAAATCCGTCAATCCGTAAAATCCCAATTTCGATGCCTCCACCAATTTTAAAACCCTTTTGTTCGGCAAAGTTTGAAGGGGAGGCACGCCAGTCGCTGTTTGAAAACAGCCACGATCCTTCAGCTCTAAGATTATGAGCAAGATAGATGACAGCCGCCGCTTCCCAGTTCCATTCTTGATAGGCAACTCCCTGTAATTCTCGTTTGGTATGTTTAAAATTGAGATAAAGCGCTGTATCTTGTTGATTTAAGCCAAATAATCTTAGAGATGGCCCATAGGATGTCATAATGCCATTTCCTTTTTTTCTTTCGTCCCGGCTTTCGCCAGTAATGCCAAGGACAATATTTGGTGTTGTGATGTTAAACGTACCCGAGATAAAGTTGTTAAAATAAATAAAACCGCCATATCCTGTGGCTTCCCAGGTTGTCCCATTATTTTGTAATCCTTTATACCAAAATCCATAAAGGTATGGTTCTAAGCGTGGGCGTGATTTAGAGCTCTTGCCATCATTAAAAAGCCTAAATAAAAGATTAATATTTTTATTTTTTCCTCCTTCTGTAAAATTGGTTGTCAACGTCCAACGTTCAGAATCTCTTTCAAATTGTCTTTCAAATGTGATTCCGCTTTTAGCAAAGGTGCTGAAATTAAAGAAAAATATTTGAATCAAAACGATTATTTGCAGCAACAATAAATTGAGAGATAATGAGGTTTTTTTTAATACCATCAAAGGAATTCTCCTATCTATTGCGATTTTTATAGGCTTATGACATACTTTAAGCCTTTGATTGGATGTTTTGATACCTATATTGTATCAAAAAATTATTTAATCCCAAATTATTTTACGTGTACCTATTTTTAATAATGTTCAAAGGTGACATAATGGCAACTTTACTTTCTGGTCTAACCCAAATTTTAGACATCCATCACGATAAAATTCCTCCTTCAACAATTACTGTTGCAGGGTGGGTCAGAACGCGGAGAGGCTCAAAAAAGTTTTCTTTTGTTGAACTTAATGATGGCACATGTGCGAAATCGTTGCAGATCGTTGTGGATGCAAATTTAAAAAATTATAGCGACATTGAAAAGCTGACCACAGGCTGTTCTATTCAAGTTCAAGGAAATCTTGTATTAAGTCCAGGTAAAGGACAAAAATACGAGTTGCACGCACAAGCTGTTTCTCTATTTGGCCTTGCTGATCCAGAAACCTATCCATTGCAAAAAAAAGAAATGTCACTCGAATATCTTCGAGAAGTTGCTCATTTACGAATGAGAACGTCAACCTATGCAAGTATTTTTAGAATTCGTAGTCGTGTGAGTTATGCCATTCATCAATTTTTTACGGAGCGTGCTTTTTGTTATGTGCACACACCAATTTTAACAACGGCAGATGGCGAGGGCGCTGGAGAATCTTTTAAAGTCACAAACTTTGATTTTGCTAAAGTGCCTAAAAACAAAAATGGTGAAACCGATTTTACCCAAGACTTTTTTGCAGAGCCTGCAATGCTATGTGTGACAGGTCAGCTAGAGGGTGAATTGTTGACAATGGGTTTAAATAAAGTTTACACATTTGGGCCTACATTTCGTGCAGAAAACTCAAACACATCGCGCCATCTTGCAGAATTTTGGATGATCGAGCCAGAAGTTGCTTTTGCAAATTTAGAAGACAATATGCAACTGGCTCAAGATCTGATTCGCTTTGTTGTTGCCGATGTTTTGCACAATTGTGCCGATGATTTGGATGTTTGTATTCAAAAACATCAAATTAATACAAGAGAATACCTTAACATGGCAATAGATAATCCGTTTATTAAAGTGAGCTATTCTGAAGCTATCGATATTTTACAAAAAGCAAATAAAACATTTGAGTATCCTGTTTACTGGGGATGCGATTTAAAAAGTGAGCATGAGCGTTACTTATGTGAAGAACACTTTAAATCTCCAACCATTGTTTACAATTACCCCGAAGAACTCAAAGCGTTTTACATGTATCTCAATGATGATGGCAAAACAGTGCGAGCTATGGACGTGTTGATGCCTGGTATTGGCGAAGTTGTTGGCGGAAGTCAGCGTGAAGATCGCGAAGATGTGCTCATTCAGCGCATGAAGGCAAAATCAATCGATACGGATCATATGGATTGGTATGTAAGTTTACGCCGTTTTGGCAATGTGCCTCATGCTGGATTTGGTTTAGGTTTAGAGCGATTGATTATGTGGATCACAGGTGCTGGCAATATTCGTGATGTGATACCATTTCCGCGTACGCCTGGAAATTGTAAGTTTTAATTATTATTTTTAAAACGTAACTTCTTTTTTATTTACTTCTGCTGGATTTTTTAAAATCAAAAACTTTAAATAAACAATTAATATTAACGATATTAAAAACTGACTAACAAGTTCAAAATAAACAGAATCAATATTTATTTTTAAATAAGTTGTTGTACCAATAGAAAACATATGTATTGGTATAAGAATATGAAAAATTGAATTAAACTGAAAATTTCTTTTAAAAATATCTTTGACTAAAATATATACAAAGAGGATACTAAAAACGACTAAAATATACTTAACCGTTTCCCAGCCACACCAAACAAGCATTAAGTTAGAAAAATAAAAACTCAAAAAAGAAATAAAGTTATAATTTTTAGTTTTAAAACTACTTTCAAAATATTGGGAGCCTCTTGCATACAAAGCGTATAAGGGAACATACGTTGTTGTTAAAATGATGAGTCCACATAATATCGTAATCATATTTTGCCAACCAGAAACACTTAATATAAATGCAACACCAATTAAAAAATTTAAAAAGTTTGACACATATGGCGAGCCAAATCGATTTTTAAGCGAGAGAAATTTAGGCAAAATTTTAGAACTTCCCATATCGCTCAGTACACGAGATGCCGAAATTTTGTAGCTCAATCCTGTACCAAAAGGAGAAATAATGGCGTCAACATATAAAAAAAGACTGATTGAGACAAAACCAAAAATTGCAAGTAAACCAGCAATTGGACCCGCATCGCCATTAAAGTTTAAGTTTTCCCAGCCATTTGAAAGATATTGTGAAGGAATTGATAAGTTAAATGTAATTTGGAGTAACACATAAATAATACATGCTATAAATATTGAACCAAATACAGCAAAAGGAACATTTTTCTGGGGATTGACAGTTTCATTTGCAAGAAAAATTGCTGTTTGAAATCCAATAAAAGAAAATGCAATACCACAAGAAGAAATTGCTGTTAATGTTCCACTCATACCGCTGCTAAAGATATCAGAACTTAGATTTTGCATTGCATTCTGCGGATTTAGAAAGATAACATAACAGAAAATGCCAATTACGACAGAAGGAACAATCACTTTAAAGACTGTAATCCATTTATTAAATTTTCCAACAGTATTGATAGCAAATATATTTATAAAAAACATAACAAACATAAGAAAAACTGCAAACAAAACTCCATATATTGATAAACTAAAATCTTTAGAATCTCCTTTGATCCATGGAAAATAGTTTGAAGCGTACTGAATTGTTGCTTGGACTTCGATAGGTGGAATTAGCGCAGTCCAGATCCATGTTAAGATGCTCACTAAAGTTTTGCCACTATTACCAAAAGTAAAGCCAGCTGCTTCAGAAAGATTATTAAAATTTTTATTTAATGCAACTTCAGCATAACTTAATGCAATAATAGCATACATAATTCCGCCAAGAATCCAAGAAATAACTCCAGAGTTTCCCGCTGTTTTTGCTGTATAAAATGCACCGTAAAGCCATCCAGAACCAATAATTGAACCTAAAGAAAGAAATAATAGGTTTATTTTTGTTACCTTTGTCATGGTTTGAGATTTCCTTATTAAATTGGAAATTTAACTTTAGAAAGAAACAGGCGCCTTCTATAAAATTGCTAAAAATGCAATTAAGCCAACACTATATTTTAATTGATATCATAAATCAATAATTTAAAAACTCAGTTTTTTGTAGGTCTATGTTAAGAATATTAAAATAAAAATTTAAAAATTTATAATTAAATGAATCTTTATAATAACTAACGATTTTTATTAGAAATTAAAATATACATTGTAGGCACAATAAATAATGTAAACAGAGTTCCTATTGATAAGCCAAAGGCTATTACTATTCCAATATTAAATCGACTTGCCGCACCCGCTCCAGATGCAAATACCAATGGCAAAACTCCTAAAACCATGGCAGCTGTTGTCATTAAAATTGGACGCAACCGCACAGAAGCTGCTTTTTTAATAGCAGTGACAACATCACAGTGTTCTTTGTGTTTGAGTTCATTTGCAAACTCAACTAATAATATTCCATGTTTAGAAATTAAGCCAATAAGAGTGATAAGTCCAATTTGTGTGTAAATATTAATTGTGGCCAATCCAGCATTAAGAGGCAATAAAGCTCCACAAATTGCCATAGGCACACTCACAAGAATAATTAAAGGGTCTCTAAAGCTTTCAAATTGTGCTGCAAGAACTAGAAAGATCACAATTAATGCAAAGGCAAACGTATATAATAGAGCATTTCCTTCTGATTGTTCGATACGAGAACCACCTGAAAAATCATAGGTCATGCCATGAGGCATAATTTTATCTGCGGTTTCTTTTAAAAAATTTAAGCCTGTTGCCGTTGTTTGTCCTGGCATCATCACAGCAGAAAACGTGGCAGAATTTAATTGTTGAAATTGATTTAAAGAATTGGGCACAGTCGTGGTGGTATAGCTTACAAAATTAGCCAAAGGAACAAGCGTACCACTGTTATTTTTAACATATGTTTTATTCAGATCAGTTGGAGAGCGTCTATCAGAATCTTTTAATTGAGGAATCACCTGATAGCTTCTACCATTAATACTAAAAAGATTTGAATAACCTGAACTCAGCATTGTAGAAAGTGTGGTACCAATGGTTTGCATTGTGATTCCCATTTCTGATGCCTTGAGCTTGTCAATATTGATATTTAACTGTGGTTGTTCAAAGCTTAAATCACTATCTGTGACAATAAATAAACCACTTTTTTTGGCCGCAACTTTCAGTTCTTCCATTGTATTGTAAAGCACAGTGTAATCATCTGTTGTTTTTAACACAAACTGTACAGGAAAGCCGCCACTTCCTGTTGGCAAATCGGGCAAGGGGATAACAAATGACTTGACGCCAGCAATTTTTGCAAGTTCTTTTTGAATTGGTTCAGACATCTTTAATGTCGAGCGATTTCTTTCTTGCCATGGTTTAAAAATAATTCCTGTAAAGGCAGTATTTTCGCTACCCATACCGTTTATGTTAAAATTTGCGGCGCGCTCATCAAATTTTGAAAGGACTTTGTCTATTTCGTGGGTATACTTTTCTAAGTATTGTAAATTTGCATACTGAGGAGCACTGGTGATTGTTAAAAGAAATCCTTGATCTTCTTTAGGTGCCAGTTCTTTTGGAGTTAATGTAAATAAAAAATAAGTACTTGTTAAAACCACTGCAGCAAAAGTTAGCATTGTTTTTTTGCTTTGTAAAACGACATGCAGAGTTTCTTCGTAGCCTTTTTGTAACCCTTTAAATTTTTTATCAATCCACTTCACAAGCTTAAAATCAGATTGTTCGTGTTTTAAAATTTGTGCACACATCATTGGAGACAAAGTGAGAGCAACAACGCCTGAAACAATCACAGTTGCGGCAAGAGTTAACGCAAATTCTTTAAATAATGCACCTGTTAATCCTCCCATTAATCCAATTGGTGCGTAAACCGCAGCAAGGGTAATCGTCATCGTGATAACAGGTAACGCAATTTCTTGAGCTCCTATTAGAGATGCTTGAAATGGTGTTTTTCCTTCTTCAATATGGCGTTGGATGTTTTCCACAACAACAATTGCATCATCAACAACCAAACCAATTGCTAAAACCATGGCAAGAAGGGTTAAAAGATTAATAGAATACCCCATTGCAAGCATAATTGAAGCTACGCCAACCAGCGATAACGGAATTGTGACAATAGGTATGCTAACAGATCGAAAAGTCCCTAAAAATAAAAAGATCACCAACACAACAATAATTGTAGCTTCTATGAGTGTTTTAATCACATCTTGAATTGAAGCAGAAATAAATTCGGTAGAATCATAAACAACTTCTTGCTTTAAACTAGGTGGCAATATTTTTTCAATTTCTGGCAGAATAGCACGCACGTCTTTCACGACAGTTAAAGGGTTTGCCGAAGGAACGGCTTGCACACCAATAAAAACTCCTTTTTTTCCGTTAAAAGTCACAGAAGATGCGTAGCTTTGCGATCCCAATTCAACGTCAGCCACGTCTCTTAAATGAATCAAATTTCTATTATTTTGTTTAACAACAAGTGCTTTAAATTCTTCTTCGCTGTGCAAATCGGTTTTGGCACTGACATTGGTAATTGTGAATTCGCCTTTTAATTGTCCTGCAGCAGAGAGATAACTATTTGCTCGCAGAGAATTTGTGACGTCTTCTGTCGTAATTCCCAGGGCGGCCATTTTTTCAGGTCGCAGCCAAATACGCATGGCAAAAGGGTTACCACCAAGTATGTCTGCGCTGGATACTCCCGCAACCGATTGAATTTTTGGTTGCACAACTCTATTTAACAGATCGTAAATTTGGGGACGGGTCATTTTGTCACTGGAATAGCTAATATATACCAAAGCAACAGAGCTTCCCGTTGTTTTGCTAATGACCGGATCGTTTGCTTCCTTTGGAATTAAGGCTCTCACTGCATTCACTTTAGCTGAGATGTCCGTAAAGGCAGTGAGTGAGTTAAAATTAAGTTTTAAATGTGCCTCAATTTTACTCAATCCTTGAGAACTTGTCGAGTTGATAAAATCAATACCTTCAGCAGATGCCACAGAGGTTTGCAACGGTTGGGTAATAAAACCTTGAATCAATTCTGCATTGGCGCCAGGATACGAAGTCAAAATTGTAATAACGGTATTTTCGACTTTAGGATATTGCCGAACTTCTAAATTAAATAGTGCTTTTAAACCTAACATAAAAATGAGGATGCTAATTACCGAAGCAAGAACGGGTCTGCGAATAAAAATATCAGTAAATTTCATTTATGCCCTCTGGAGTGCTTGCTATTTAAAGATTTACAGAATTATTGATAATTATTTTTGAGCCATCAAACAGTTTCAGTTGGCCACTGCTTACAACCAAATCACTAGCATTTATTCCTTCTAATATAACAACTTTATTATCTCTTCTTTCGCCACTTTTGACAAAAACTCTTTTAACAGTTCCTTGCAATTCACCATCTTTTGTTTTTTCTTTATCTAATGTTACTTTAAATGCTGAATCTCCGTAAAGCGAATAGGTGATAGCTGTTTCTGGAAGTACAATTGAGTTTGGAATAATAGGAAGTAACACTTTAATTGACACAAACATACCTGGAAGCAATTTATTTTCAAGATTTTCAATTGTTGCTTGGGCTTGAATGGTTCGTGTTGCGACATCAATTTTAGAATCAATAGCAGTAATTTTTCCTGTAAAAATTTGACCCGGGTAGGCATCAACAGTTAAAATTGCTTCCTGATTAACTTTAATTTTGGTTGCATCTTGCTGTGGTAATGTAAATTGTGCATAAAGTGCATTTGCTGTTTGCAAACTTGCGCAGGCAAAGCCCGCCGCAATATATTGACCAATATTTACTTGTTTTATGCCAATTTTGCCACTAAAAGGCGCTCTAATGAGTTTTTTGGCAATTAAAGAACGTGCATTTTCGTAGTTTGCTAATAATTGTTTTACTTTAGTATTAGAATCATCAACATTTGACTGGGATGCAGCACCTTGTTGGTACAGTTGTTTAATGCGTTTGTCGTTAACTTGTGCAAGGTGTAATTGCGCAGAAATATCTTTTAATTGTGCTTGTTCACTCGAATCATCAAGTTGAATAAGTGGCTCGCCTTGCTTTACAAATTTACCAGAATTAAAATAGATTGCTCTAACATGACCCGCAGTTTCGGCGCTGATGTCAACACCATTAATTGCACTTAATGTACCGACAGAATAAAGATAAGGCTGCCAATTTTCAAATTTTGCTTCTGCTGCAGAAACCACTTGAGAAGGTGGCGTTAAATTTGATAAAATGTGAGAAATAAAAATTCTTTTTGCAACGTAACCAATAAAAACAAGAGCTAAAATAATATAAAAAATTGTCAGTGCAACTTTAATTTTTTTTGAACTATCAGACATGCTGTTCCTCTTATTATGGAGCCTTGTAATGAGATACTAAAATTTCCATTTTATCAATTTAAATAAGAAAATTAAATAAACTTTAAAGAGTTTAATGTTGTTTTAATTAAAGCACAAGTCAAAATATTAAAACAACAATTTTTGGAGACAATCTTTTAGATACTTGTACTTGTTGTTGATTCTAGCGCCGCTTTGATTAATTTTTCTTGTTCAACAAAGTGTTGTTTTTCAAGACCAACGGCGGGTGTTGCTCTGCGAGTGCGTCCAAAATATTGCAGTTCGAGATTCAGTTTTGATTTTTTGATCACTTTTTCGAGTTCGTCTTTAACAAAGCCCCAAGCTCCCATGTTTGCAGGTTCTTCTTGAACCCAGGCAATTGTTTTTAAGTTTTTATAACGACTGAGTATGCTTTCTGCTTTTTCTGCATGAAATGGATAAAGCTGTTCAAGACGGACAACTGCTGTGCTATTTGCTTTTTGTTTATAGTCTTCTTTTTCAAGAGCATCAAATAAATCTAGCGATATTTTTCCGGTACATAATAATAAACGTTCAACAGAATTTGTTTTTGTATGTCTTGAATCATCGATAATTTCTTCTAATTGTCCTGACGCGAGATCCTTTAATGTGGTTGCGGCGCGTGGACTTCTTAAAAAACTTTTTGGCGTCATAATTATTAAAGGTTTTCTAAAGTTACGTAAAACCTGACGTCTTAACGCATGGTAAATTTGTGCTGCATTGGTAAAATAGCAAACCTGCATATTGCCATTTGCACAAAGTTGTAAAAAACGTTCTAAACGTGCACTCGAATGTTCTGCGCCTTGTCCTTCCATGCCATGTGGCAATAAAAGTACCAAGCCTTGAGTTTGCGCCCATTTTGTTTCGCCCGCTGCGATAAATTGGTCAATAATCACTTGTGCACCATTGGCAAAGTCACCAAACTGTCCTTCCCAAAGAACAATTCCTTTAGTGAGGCGCACGGCATAGCCATATTCATACCCCATTGCCGCTTCTTCAGAAAGAAGAGTATTGATAACTTCTACTTTTGCATTTTCTGCAGCACAGTTAGAGATTGATGTGTAAGGAGCCCCGGTTTCATAATCAATTAACGTGACATGGCGATGCGAAAATGTCCCGCGTTGCGCGTCTTCTCCGGCTAAACGCACTTGGTACCCTTGATTGAGAAGTGTTGCATACGCCAATAGTTCTGCCATACCCCAATCTAATTTTTTATGACCCTCAGCCATTTCCTTGCGATCGGCAACAATAATACGAGCAAGCTTTGGATTGGGCGTAAAACCTTCGGGCAGCTGACAAATTTTTAATGCCAATTCTTTTAAATGAGATTCAGAAAGTTGTGTATTAAACGTTTTTAACATTTCTTTTTCTTGAACGAGTTTTAGTTCTCCTGCATCACGAAGTGGAGTAAATTGCTGTATTTTTAAATGATCATTTTTAACTTTATCGTAGATAGAATTCATTTCTGAACGGTAATTGTTATAAATAGATTTTAGTTCATCTTCACTAAAATTATTTTTGTTTACTAAATATTTTGCATATTCTTCATAAGGAGGTAATTTATCTTTAATTACTTTGTACAATAAAGGTTGTGTAAAAGATGGTTCATCTGTTTCATTATGTCCATGTCTTCTAAAACATACAAGGTCAATATAAAAATCTTTTTTATATTTATTACGGTAACGAGCAGCCATCACCATTAAATTATGCAATGCATCGAGATGATCTGCGTTAATATGAAAAACAGGCGAACCTGTTACTTTTGCAATATCGGTACAGTAAGTCGCTGAGCGAGAGTCTTTATAATCGGTTGTAAATCCAACCTGATTATTGGCAACAATATGAAGTGTGCCGCCAATAGAATATCCATTTAAAGTCATCATTTGCACATTTTCAAAAACAACTCCTTGTCCAGAAAATGCCGCATCTCCATGTAAAACAATTGAGGCAACACGAGAAGTGTCACCATTGTAATAAACATTTTGGCGTGCGCGGGTATCTCCCATTGCAACAGAACCAACATATTCTAAGTGGCTTGGATTAAAAGGCATAGAAACCCGCATTTTTTTACCATTGCGTGTGAGTCTTTCTGATTCAAAGCCGTAGTGATATTTAACGTCACAGTCTCCTTGCAGACCGTCATGTGGGTAGCCTTCAAATTCTGCAAGCAAATTTTCTAGAGGTTTGCCAACAACATTGACCAAAAAATTAAGTCGCCCGCGGTGCGCAATGGCAACAGTGCATTCTTTAACGTCTAAATCTGCACATGCATCCATATAGCTTTCTACAGCAGGAAATTGGGCATCTGCACCTTCAATACTAAATCTTTTCTTGCCAATGTATTTGGTTGCGATTGTTTTTTCGAGAGCGTCTGCTTTAGCGAGTTCTTGATAAATTTGTTTTTGCGCTTCTTTTGGAATGCTTGTGTAAATTTTTGCAAACTCTTCGTGCAACCATTTTCTTTCCTCAGGATTTTCAATGTGCTCAATTTCAGCACCAACAGGTCCCGCAAAGCGGGAGTCCAATGCTTTTGCAAGCTCATTAAAGGTTAAGGTCCCTAAGCCTAACATGGATCCTGCGGTTGTTTTTTTAGAATAATCTTCTTTTTGAATTCCATATGTTTCTGGTAAAAGAGTGACTGCAGGAACGATAGGAATATTAAGAGGATTTGTTTTGGCATTGAGATGTCCATGATTTTTCCATGCTTGAATGTAAGCAATCACTTTGAGATCAAAATCTAATAATTGACTTTGTCCTGTGTGAGTCGAATCTTGTTTGGTATTTTCACTCATTTTTTGAAGCAGCGTATAATAATGAGCGTTGTCTTTAGCAAGGGTCGATGCTGTGCTAAAGCCTTCATGAAATCCTTCAAAGTAAGAACGCCATTCTATGCCTACTGAGTTTGGGTCGGAGCAATAGCGCGCAAACATTTCTTCAACATAACCAGAGTTGTTTTGAAAAATAGAAGTAAAATTATCGCTCATAATTTTCGTAAATCCTTTTAGGAAAGTTAACAGGAATGTCTTTGCACCTTGCAATCAGCCATTTCCCTGGGTATCAGTTCTTTAAACTAACAAATTTAATCGGGTATAAACAATTTTTCTTCATCTGAATCATAAACAATTAAATTTGCATAGCGGCACCATTTTAAAAGAGTTTGAAATTGGACATCATGATCTTCAAATGGCAGCATCATGACAATTTGTTCAATCGCGATTTCAGCTTCTAAGCCATCTTTTCCCGCCTTTTGCACCAGATCATAAATAGAATAAACAACAGGTAATTTTAAAATAGCGTTACGCATAATGTTGCCGCGAACTTCTGCATCATGCTCTAAGGCAAACAGTCGTCCTTCTTCTGTGAGCACCACAACAATTCCTGGGGTTGTGATAAACCCCAGAGTTTCTGCTGCGGCAACCGCGGGCAACACTTGGTCGACACTTTGCCCCATGTCTTCACACAAATCATAAAGGTCTGTTGTTTCAACCTCAGTACTCAACCTACTGATTAATCCTTCGACAAGGGTTAGGTTTGTATTAATCAGGGGTTTTACGCGTCGGGATTTCGGCAATGAATTTTGTTTATTGTTACGATTTTCAGAAACATTTTTTGGAGTATTAAATTTGTTTTTTTGATTAAAATCTTGGGTTTTGATAATAATATTTTGTTGGTTGTCAGGTTGTTGCGTGTCAAATTCGCTATCTTCTGTTACTTTATCAAGGTGCAATTGACCAAATGCTTTTTCGAGCTGTTCTTCAATTTCTTTGTAAGCATGTGAGTTTGGCATACGAGGTCTTGGAAGATGAATTTCTATTGAGCGAAAAATAGTTCCTGGATTAGACGATAAAATTAAGATGCGATCAGCGAGTTGCAATGCTTCTTCAAAACGGTGGGTGACCAACACACAGGATCGTATTTTTCTATCTTGTTGCGACCAAATACGCACAAGTTCGGCTCTTAATGATTCACTTGTTAGTGGATCAAGTGCCGAAAAGGGCTCATCCATAAACATAATCATAGGGTCAGACACCATTGCTCTTGCTAAACTCACTCTTTGCCGCATGCCACCACTCAATTCTCTAGGATAAGCATCTTCAAAACCTTTTAAACCAACCATCTGTATCATTCTATCGATACGGTCGTTTTGTTCAAATTTAGAAAGTTTTGGCATGGAGACTGCAATATTTTCTCGAATTGTCATCCACGGAAAAAGCGCAAAATTTTGAAACACATATGCGCTGAGTTGCATGTTTTCAGGGGATGGAGAGGCGTAAGTCACAGTACCGCGATCGGGGTTGAGGAGTCCTGCCATACAACGGAGTAAGGTTGACTTGCCAGATCCTGACAAACCGACCAGAGCTAAAAATTCGCCATCATAGATGTCAAGATTGATTCCTTCTAAGACAGTAAACATGTTGCCGCTGGGTCGTCTATAATCTTTGCAAAGAGATCGCACTGAGAGTATGATTTTCTTTTTTGTCATATTATTAATCCTTAACCCGTTCAGCATAAATTTGTAAGGTTTGCCAAAGTGTTCTGTTTAAAATAATGAGTGTCACGACAATACAAATAATTGCAGCAATGAGTTTTTGATAGTTTCCTTCCGTCGAAGCATTAACAAGCTCTGCTCCAATCCCAAAAGAAAATAAAGATCCTCCAGGAAAGTTCACAATTTCAGCAACCATGCTTGCATTCCAGGCGCCACCTGCAGCTGTGATCCAGCCTGTTACGAGAGAAGGCAAAATAGCTGGGAAATAGAGTTTGTGAAATCGCTGCCAGAGAGAAAATTTATAAATTTGGGTGACAAATTTTAAATCAGCAGAAATACGAGAAGCGCCACTTATCACATTAAATAAAATATACCATTGGCTTCCGACACACATTAAAAGTGTCGCGTTTAGAAAAGAGGGCAGGTGGCTGTGGCTGAGTGCCAATGCTAAAAAAGGAAACAATACTGGTGCTGGAAAAGCAGCGAAATTTTGAATTATTGGTTGAAAAAATCGTTCAAGTTTGGGGTTTAGTCCAAGCCAAAGGCCCACAGGAATAGTCCAAATGCTACTAATAATAATTACAGAAAAAACTTTCGCACCTGTTAAAAAAACTGCTTGAATCAAATGAAACCAATCTGTGCTTGAGATTGTTGCAAGGGATTGGCCAAAAGAGGGAAGCTTAGGTAACAGTGAAAATACCAATCCACCAATTGCGAATGTGACAATAAGTGAAAGCATGTAGGAGCGTTTTATTTTATCGACATTGGCATCAGAAAACCAATTTTTAGGACTTATAATTGTGCCCCATTTGTCTATGTTATCAATTAAATACTTACGTGTTGCTCCAGAAATTTGAATGTCTGCTTTAGGAAATAAAAATAAAATACTTTTTTTAAAGAAATTAGAAATAAAATCTGGAACTCGAGTTTGTCTGATTACATTTAAAAACCAGCTTTCTTCGCCTGAACTTTGAGTGTCATCGCCATCACGAAAGCGTGTCACCCAGGCAATCAATGGTTTCCAGATTAAAAAATCGCAACCAATAATCACAACCAATAACACAACAAGTGCGACACAAAAATTAAAATAATTTCCTGTTGCAAATGTTTCTGACAAGTAGCTTCCAAGACCTGGTAGGCGAAAATCTTTATGACCAATCGTAAATGCTTCACAGGTGGTTAAAAAAAACCAACCGCCAGCCATGGACATCATTCCATTATAAATGAGAGGTCGATAACCATTAGGCAGATCGACAAAAAAGAACTTTTGCAGTGCTGATAAGCGATATATTTTAGCTACGTCTTTAAATTCTGGTTGCAGTGTTTTTTGCGATTCGTAGTAAGCAAAAGCGAGATTCCAAACTTGTCCTGTAAAAATTGTTAAAAGACATGATAGTTCTAATCCCCAACGACTGCTGTGAAATACGGATATTAATGCCAGCACAAAACCTGGCAAAAAAGCGATCACAGGTAAACTTTGGAGCACGTCTAAAAGAGGGATTAAAAAACGTTCTAGTGATTTATTATTAGCAGCAATTGTTCCATAAATAATAGCAAATATAAAACTTAAAATCAGCGCAATTAGACTTCGTACAAGAGAAAGGGAAGCATAATTTGGTAAAGAAGAAAGCGATGTATCGATTTCAAATTTTTCAAGATACGCAGAGCTTCCCGTATTGAGAAAATTAGCAAACCCAAATCCTAAAATGATAACAACAAAGATTACCGTAAGGTCTGCTCTTAAAAAGGCGCCTCGAGTTGCTTGTACTTTTGCAAAATGTGTCATGTTCACCTCTTGGTGGAATGAAAACATGCCCTGTTCAGGTTAACTTCAACTGTAAAGCATAATGAGACATGAAAATGCAAGGCGCTTTGCTTACAATTTATGTTAGTTTTTTGATTTTCGAAGCCAACACATAAATATAAGGACTTAACTCCTCGGTGGCAATGAGTGAGGAGTCTCTGTTAGGATATTGAGGAAATAAAATATATCCATCAGAAGGGGCAAAAAATGCTTTTTCAGATATGGAATAACCCATAAGCATATTTTTTGAAATTTTTTGTAAATTGACAAAACCTTCTTCAAGTCGTTTTTGTGGATGATCAAACTTTTCTGAATAACAAATTTTAAGAAAATTGAAGTCGTTATTTTTTTTGGCGAGAGAAGACAAGTTTTTTTTACGAAGGTATATTTCATCCATTAAATATAACGATCTTTTCATTGCCAAAAAACAAATATCTTCTGCGTTTTTGTGCAATCCTTGTTCGCCAAGCTCAAGAGTTATGCCTATTTTATTTAAGTTTCTGACATATTCGTCAGAACACATTCCTTCTGGAGAAAATGCTTTAGTAGAACTTCTTGTTACAAAAATATGACTCAAGCCCACAGCTCTTGCCCATAAATAACTGTTTTTATGCATAGCAAAAATATAAAAAGGGGTTTTACAGGGACGAGTTGTTTGGTGAAAATCAAAAAAAACATCGCACTCATTCACGACGCTTTTTATTTCTTGCGCGCGATAAGATTCCCACGTTTTTAATTCTAGTGAGTTATGAAAACACCGGTTGAGATCGCGTTCTACAAATCTTTTATTTTTTAAGCTTGCGGGTTTGTTGCCAATAATAAAAGTCACTTTACCATGAAATTGCAATTCTTTTTTTTCAAGTAGGGCAATGATTTTTAAAAATGCTGGCAATCCTCCCACCTCATTGCCATGAATAAGACAAGAAAAAACAAGATGGCCTTTATGTTTATTAAAATTAAATGTAATACTGTCTTTAATTTTACCGGGGTATTTTTTTTCTATAAGCTCAAATTTTTCTAAATAATTTTTAAGCATAAATAATGATCCATTAATAATAAATCTATGAAATAAATTATTATTAATGGATCATTAATTGTCAATTATTTTAAAATCATTTTAATGGAAATTGTATCTGTAGCGATGCAATTTAAAAATCTTATGTCAATTATTGTTATAAATACACTTAAAATCTTTATGAAGGAGTGTCTTCATACCCAATTGGGTTGCAAGTGCTTTTTCCATTTTTTTTGTCAATATAGCTTTTGCAATTTTGATGGTTTTTGTTGATGCGTTTTGGCTGTTCGTTTGTACATGAGACGTAAAGATAACATGAGAAAGCAGCAATAAATAATAATAAACCTTTTTTAATCATGACGATTGTATCCAATATAAAAATTTAATTTAAAGAAAAATTGATTGGAAAAAATGAGAACCAATCTCTCAAAAGAGCAAGCAAGTTTTATACCAGTATTTTATTCATCAATAACAATATGTTATAATTATGAAAGTGTTTAATATTTATACAAATATAAAAAAATTGTAAAATAAATAAACAAAACCCCTTGTCGCGATTTACGACAAGGGGTTTTGTTTATTTATAAAAAAGGAATCTTATTTGATAACGATGCCTTTTTTAGAGCAGTAAGCTTCAATACCAATTTTATTAACAGTGCGAAGTGCACTGGTGCTTAGGCGAACTTTAACAAACTTGCCCAAACCTGGAGCGTAAATGCTCTTTGATTGTAAATTTGGAAGAAGACGAACCTTGGTTCTATTTTTAGCGTGAGAAACACGGTTTCCAACTAGACCGCCTTTTCCGGATAATTCACATACACGTGACATAAAAAAAACCTCCAAGCACATTTTTATTATTTTATAAAATAAAAAGAATTGAAATTTAGTACTTGTACCAAACAACAACCTATAAGCTTAAAGCGTTTAGCAGCATTTTATCAGAGATGCAAGAAATTAGCGATTGAATAACAAGATTCTTTTGAGATATTGACAGAATCACAATGAAGGCCATATTCGCAAAGGAGTGATTTTAAATTCCTTTAGCCAATTTTAAGTTTAAATGGCAAGGGTAATCAGAGGGTATCATGGAAGACAAAAAAAATAATAAGTTAGTAAAAACACGTAAAACAAAAGTTGAAGAAAATAGCGATTCTCTAAAGCAAGATTCTACTCAACTTCCTGTTGTTATTAACAAAAAGGTTAGAGTCATCACTAAAAAAGCAAAAATAAGCCCCAAAAAAGCAGTCCCAAGTCAGGTAGAAATTAAGTCTAAGGTAGAAAAAAAGGAAGTTTCTTCTAATGTGCTTAAAATTCTTCCAGTTAAAAACTCTGTGTTATTTCCACACAATGTTCTTCCATTTGCGGCAGGAAAAGAGTGGACAACAGAAACTGTGGACAGAGCCGTGCGTATCGGTGGAAATATGGGCATTTTGGCGCAAATTTATCCCGAGGACGAAAACCCTCCTCATGATGAATTGTACCAATACGGAACTGAGGTTAAAGTTCTAAAAATTGTCAAATTTCCGGACGGGTCCCATGGTGCCGTTCTTCAAGGGGCACGACGCTTTAAAGTGTTAAAATATGTCAACACCACTTTAGGCCAATTGTCAGCTGAAGTAGAGTTTTTACCAGATGAGTTAAGTTTACTTGATACCTCTCTCGATCTCGACACACAAGCCCTCGGCAAAGCTATGAAGCAGCTTGTGCAAAAGGCAATTCATTTGTCTCCAAACATGCCCAAAGAAGTCAGTATGTTTGTCGATAATATGCAAGAAGCAACATATCTTGCATATTTAATTATTCCTTACTTAAGTTTAGACTTTCCTGCTAAGCAAAAGCTCCTAGAAATAGAAGATATGTGCGCACGATTAGGGCATATTCATTCTTTATTGGTCAAAGAAATTGAAATATTAGAAATGACTAAAAAACTCAATTCAGACGTAAAAACAGAATTGAGTAAACAGCAACGTAAATATTTTATTAAAGAACAAATCAGACTTTTGCAAAAGGAGTTGGGTGATATCGATGGACGTGCAGTCTCTGAAACCTCAGACCCTAACGACTTTCACTCTCGAATTTTTGAAAGCAAAATGTCTGCTGAAACAAAGGAAATGGCTATAAAAGAGGCCGAACGTATGGCAATGATGATGCCTGGTTCTCCCGAATATATGATTTGTCATAATTATTTAATGTGGTTATTAGATATTCCTTGGCAAAAAGTTGATGAAAAGCGCATTGACCTTCATGAAGCAAAAGATATTTTAAATAAAGATCACTTTGGACTTGATAAAGTTAAAAAAAGAATTTTAGAATTTTTAGCTGTTTGTGCACTAAAAAATTCTATTAAAGGTCCAATTTTATTATTTGTAGGTCCTCCTGGGGTCGGAAAAACCAGTCTTGGAAAATCCATTGCAAGAGCTTTAGGACGCAAGTTTATTCGTATTGCACTTGGTGGCGTGCGTGATGAAGCGGAAATTCGTGGGCACCGCCGAACATATATCGGTAGTATGCCCGGTAAAATTGCAGACTCTCTTAAAAAAGCAGGAACGATGAATCCTGTGATCCTTTTTGATGAAGTCGATAAAATTGCTTCAGATGGCCGCGGCGATCCGTCTAGTGCATTACTAGAAGTTTTAGATCCTGAACAAAACAATATTTTTACGGATCATTATCTCAATGTCCCTTTGGATTTGAGTCAGGTCTTTTTTATTGCTACAGCAAACTCATTGCATTCTATACCTGCCCCTTTGCGTGATCGCATGGAGGTTGTCGAGTTAAGTAGTTATACCCTTGAAGAAAAGAAGCACATTGCGTTTGAATACTTGTTGCCTCATGTTATGGAAGATCATGGAATAGCAAGTCATATCGATGTGAAAATTGATCATGAAACCATGAAAGGTATCATTCAGCATTACACGCGTGAAGCAGGGGTTCGTCAATTAAAAAGAGAACTGGCTGGTGTTGTCAGAGGCATTGCTCGTGAGTGCGTTGAGTCTGGTTATTGCAATCAACAACCTCAACCTAATGCTTCAGAAGAACTCGCTTCTCCAGTTGTTAAAGAAAGCAAAGAAGTCACTTTGCAAACTGTACGAAAAATGATTGGAGCATTTCCTTTTTCTGATAAAAAGAGACCTGAAACATTACCAATAGGCGTAGCTACGGGACTTGCATGGACTCCAAATGGAGGTGATGTGTTGTATATTGAAACGGCTGCAAGTTCTCCAGGAACAGAAAAACTCGCTATTACTGGGCAGCTTGGTGATGTCATGAAAGAATCTGTGCAAACAGCGTATGCGTATATTCGCGCGCATGCTGCAGAGTTAGGAATTGATATTCTTGAACTCACAAAAAAAGATCTGCATGTCCACTTTCCAGAAGGCGCTGTAAAAAAAGATGGACCTAGTGCAGGTATTGCAACATTTTTAGGCATTATTAGTCAATTTACGGAAACTGCTCTTGCTGCCAATTTAGCAATGACTGGTGAAATTTCTTTACGTGGCGACGTGTTACCTGTTGGTGGAATAAAAGAAAAATTGCTTGCAGCACATCGTTATGGAATCCAAAAAGTCTTAATTCCACAAGATAACGAGCATGATCTCGAAGAAATACCTGTCGAAATTTTAAAAGATATGAAAGTGGAGTTGGTGTCGCATTTGGGTCAGGTCTTAAAATTTGCACTTGAAGAAAAAAAGATATTGCAGAACATCTATTAACTTCTAGAAAATCTGCAATAACAAAACAAAGAGAAACTGTTTTGCATTCCCGTTCGGAGACATTGTGAGTCGTATTTATCTTGATCATAATGCAACAAGTCCTCCTTCAGCAGAGCATTTGGCGCAAGTTTTTCAAAAATTGCAACAGCATAGTGGCAATCCATCCAGTCCTCATGCCTTTGGTCGTAATGCTTCAGTAGCATTAACTGAAGCACGGCGATCTGTGGCTCGTTCTATGGGAGTCGATGTTTCTGATGTGATATTTGTTTCGGGCGGTACCGAGGCTGATAATCTTGGCACAGTTGGTGTATTGCATAGCAATAACATCGCTATCAATAAACAACATGCTGTTATTTCTAATATAGAGCATCCAGCAGTCAGTGAGCCTTTAGAGCAGCTGCAATTAAAAGAAGGTTTGCAATTAACAAAACTGTCTGTTGATAAGAGTGGCTATGTGTCGTTTGAAGACGCTATTTTGAGTATCACTACAAAAACAACATTACTTTCTATAATGGCTGCAAATAATGAAATAGGAACAATACAGCCTGTTAAAAAAATTGCAGATTTTTTGCATTATAAAAGATGGTCGAGTTTAGCAGATCCTACTCTTAAAGATGAGTTTGATGCATTCAGTTTGCGTCTTGATCCAAGTTTAACAACAGACGTATTTCGTAATTTGCATTTTCATGTGGACGCGGTGCAGACTTATGGCAAATTACCTTATTCACTTTGGTTTTCTGATGGCATAGATTCGTGTGCGCTTTCTGCGCACAAAGTTGGGGCTTTGCAAGGAGTTGGTGCTTTAATTTTACGGCGTGGACGTAAGTTTAAACCATTTATTTACGGCGGTGCGCAAGAAAAAAATAGACGCGCAGGAACCGAAAATCTGCCGGGTATTATAAGTTTTGGTCTGATAGCAGAAGAGATATTGCAACCGTTTTGGTTTGAGCAAGTGCAAAACATGGAGAATCTGAGGCGCGAATTTTTTTACAATCTTTCATTGTTGCCAAACTTAGAGATGAACTCATCTCTTGAAAATTCGGTGACAAATACCATTAATTTTTCTATTACTGGCAAAAAAATGAGTGGTGAAGATTTACTCGTCCAGCTTGATCTTTCTGGGATCTGTGCAAGTTCTGGTTCTGCGTGTAGCAGTGCGGCCAACTTGCCTTCAAAAGTGATTTTAGCATTAGGAAAATCACCACAAATGGCAAAAAATGCTGTGCGTTTTTCTTTATCATTAAAAACAGATCAGGCAGATATTCTGAAAACATTACAAGCTATAAAAACTTACTTGCAATCTGAACACTTTTAAATTTGTGTCAAAATACATTCCATTTTATGCAAAGCGTCTGCAAATTGTTTTGGGTTGCATCCAAGTCCTAAGCGAAAACCAAAACCTTTATTAAGCCCACTGAGTTTTTTATTTTGATAAAATTCTTTTTGCTGAAAAGAATAATTGTCAAATTCCATACTTGATAATGGTAAAACAAATATTCCCTCTAATGAAAATTTGTTGATGAGTTGAATGGTTAGTTCGAGTGAGGTTGCATTTTGAAAGCCCAGACAAGAAACAAGCCCTCCATTCGGTGCCATGCCATAAAGAGTTTTTGAATTTTGTAAAAACTCAGATAAAATTTGTTTATTTTGAATCCATTCTTTTTTGACTTCTTGAAACAAAAAGCTTTGCGTATTTTTTAGCACTTCAAATGCAATCCATTCTGAAATTGGATTTACTGTATGAGTGGTGTAATTTTTTTCGTTTTGCATTGCATCAAGAGCCTCTTTAGGACCAATACACCATCCAATGCGAAGGCCAGGGGTGCCAAAGCATTTTATAAATGAACCTGTGACAAACGTAGTGCCATCATTTTGATACAGAGTTGGGGCAAGAACATCATACGGACTCGATAAAAATCTGTAATGTTCGTCTGCAATAATTTTGCAATTAATGCTTTTTGCTGTTTGTTTTACTTGCTGTAAGAACTCAGAATCAAAAATCAATCCAGATGGATTATGAGGATTGTTGATCAAAAGACATTCGGGTTTAGAAGTTGCAATAATTTCTAACCATTCTTGCTCGTCTATCCAGGGTGCGCCGTTTGCGTCAAACCGGACAGGAAGCGGGACAATTTCAGCATCCATCGCAAGTGGAAGTTCGTAAAGTAATTGAAACGCAGGCAATGCTAAGGCCACTTTTTTAGGCCGCAAATTTCTAAATAATAAAAAAAGCGCTTCACTTGTTCCTGTTGTGACCAAAACATTATCAATACTCGCACCTGGATGAAAATTTGCAATGAGTTGCCGCAAATCATTGCGGCCGCGATTCGGGCTATCACATAGAGTGAGAGAAAAAAATTTTTTTGTTCCCTCTTCTGTTGATAGATCTGAGAGAGATAATATTTCTTGCACAGTTCTAGCTCGTCCTCCAGACTCACCAAGATTGAATTGCGCTTGAAAACGATTATTTTCTAAAAAATCTTCCATGAAAAAAGTTTTTAATGGTTTCACTTTGCACCCCCTCGATCTTGACTATACATATAAGCTCAACGCATTATCTTAAAGTAATGTTTTTTTTATTTTTAATAAAGGTGTGCTAGTGAAATTAATAGAGTTTATCATCCCTACTAGAACTTTTTTTATCAAAATTACAGCGTATAGCTTTTTAATATTATTTTGTACAGCGTGTTCAACATCTATCCAAAAAATGAGTGCACCGCTATCGCCTTTTGATGATTTGGATTACTCGCCAAATTTAGAAAAGTGGAGAAAACAAGTTAGCGTTTATAATAATTTTGAGTTGCAAGTTCTTGCAGCAGCTGTTCTTGTTGTGCCAGAAATGGAAGAACAATACAAAATACGTTTACGACGTTTGCAAAGTGAATTCGCACAAAGCAATCCGTATATTATAACTTCTCAAGATAGTATTAGCATTGTGATTGATCTGTTTGCGAAAACCAAACCTTTTATGGATTTGACTGATCAAAGTTTATGGCACTTAACGTTATCCATAGATGATACTGTTATTGCAGCACCACATCGAATTGTTGCATTTTCTCGTAATGAACTCCTTGCTCCTTTTTTTCCATTAAGCAGTCAATGGAGTCGCTATTATATTGTTATTTTTAAACTTCCTTACCAAATATTAAAAGGTAAAGATGTCAAAAGCTTTTTTTCAAAGCAAGAAAATACGCCACATTTGCCTCAGTCAGAAAATAGAACTATTCTTTTTTCGATGAATTCAGGAGAAGCTAAGCTTCATTTTTCTTGGTCACGGTGAGAGTATGCCAAATTTTATAAGGGGAATGTGTTGGAATTGGTTCAAGAAATACAAATAAGCTCTTGCCATGCTTATGAAGATCACAGTTTGTGGGCAATTGCGAATTCTTTTAGAAATTTGGTTTGTCAAGAATTAAGAAAATTAAATTTTTATGATAGGCGAACATTAAAGGGAGATTATCTTTTTAAAATTGATGGAGAGCCACGGTTTATTGTTATGGTTGACGATAGCGATTGTTGGTCTGTGTGTGTTTCAAAAAAATCTGATGGCAGTTTTTGCTTTTCATTAGATGCGGATTGCCATTGGAATATTTCACAAGTTCAGTTGCTCAATGTGATTGAAGGATTGTCGCGTGCAACAATCTTAACAGATTCTAAAACTTTGTATAAACTTCTAACAGGAACTCTCAAAGGTCATGTTGCTTTTGTTGCCGAAAAGGTCATGATTAATGGAGATCTCGCTGCATTTTTAAAAATGGTTTCATTGTTAAAACAATGTGGAGTGAGGCCAAAACATGGAAAATCAATTGCAGTCGAAAAGTAATTTTACAGCTTTAATTACAGGTGCTTCTAGTGGGATTGGGTTAGAGTTTGCCCATTTGTTTGCAAAAGATGGATTTAATGTCATTTTGGTGGCAAGAAGCACAGAAAAATTAGAAAATATCTCTGCAGAATTAACCCAAAAATACGGTATTTTTTGCAAACAAATTACCTGTGATCTTGCAAAACCTGGAGCCGCTCTAGAGTTATTTAAAAAAGTTCAATCATTAAATATTCATATTGATTATTTGGTGAATAACGCTGGTTTTGGCGCGTTGGGATTTTTTAAAGATATTCCTCTGCAGACACAATCCAATATGATACAGGTTAATGTTCAAACTTTAACAGAGCTCACATATTTGTTTGTCAATCCAATGATAGAAAAAAAATATGGTCGTATTTTAAATGTGGCTTCTACAGCCGCTTTTCAGCCCGGCCCTTTGATGGCTGTTTATTATGCAACAAAATCTTATGTGCTGTCATTCAGTGAGGCTTTAAGTAATGAACTGATTGGTACAGGTGTATCGGTAACAACCTTATGCCCTGGACCAACGCAAACGGGTTTTCAGGCTGTATCAAAAATAGATGGAGATTCAATACTTTTTAATTCTAAATTGACCGCAGATTCTGCAACTGTTGCTTTAATTGGCTATAAAGCCTTGTTCAATTCTAAGCGAATTATAATTCCAGGCCTTTTTAATCATCTTGGTGTTTGTTCTGCAAAAATTGTGCCCAGAGTTTTTGCTTTAAAACTTGTAAGGTGGTTACAAAACAAACGCTCTTAATTTTTTAACGTCTGAGTTTTTCTCGTTCTTCTAAAGATAATCCAAATCGTTTGCGTGGTAGCTTGACATCTTGGTTGGGCGCTAAAGGAATTGAGTCTAAATTATCTGTTTTTTTACTTCCAAAATCATAGATTTCCGCAGCATTTTTTGATCGAGGAAAAGGCGATTGTTCATCGCTGTGAAAAAATGGAGAACGTGTTTTTCTATTTTGTTGGTTGTCTTGGCTTGGCATTTTTCCTGCAAACATTTCGTGAGTTTTTGCTCGAAGTTCTAACGTCATTTCAAAAAGATCAACCACGCGATTGGCGATTTTTTCTACCCCATCATTTGTCAGAATGAGTCCAAAGCGTCCTTCTAATGCGCTTTCTTCAATAATTTCTCTAATCGCCTGGCATGTTGCAATTCTAAATATTTGACTCATATATTTTCCTTTGATTAAATTGACTTTTCATATATTAGCCAAATTTTATAAAGTTTGGTATTGCGCCAATTTTTTAATTAAGTATGAAATTTTTAAGTATAAAAAATTTTCCTTAATTGAATTGAAAGAGAGATTTATGCCAGAGCTTCCAGAGGTTCAAGGGTTTGTCAATGCAATTAAAAAATCCTATGTAGGACTTACACTTAAAAATATTAAATTTCATCGTGAAGATTTGCGTTATCCTTTTCAAGTAAAAGAGCTAAAACAAATTTTTGCGCCAGGTAATAGACTTCTTCAATGTTATCGAGAAGGCAAGCAGCTTGTTTTAGAAACAAATCATGGGAGTGTTTCAATCAGTCTTGGGATGTCAGGCGCATTTAAGCCAATTCTTTCGATCGATGTTGAAAAACATCAACATGTTTCCGTTTTTTTTGAAAACGGAGAAGGCTTTGCGTATGTTGATCCTCGTCGATTTGGTTTTTGGAAAATAAAGGATAAAAGTGCTGCTGCACAAAAAGTTTGTGATCCTTTGCAAGAAAGTGAGCTTTTGGAGCTATTTTTGTCACCTTTAATTCGCGAGAAAAATACGTCTATCAAAGATATTTTAATGGATCAAAAACTAATTGGTGGAATTGGTAATATTTATGCCGTTGAGGCATTATATATTGCAAAGATTCATCCATTAAAAAACTGCGCAGAAATTTCGGTAAAACAATGGAAGTCACTTGCTCGAGCAATTCCTGAAATATTACAATTGGCAATTGAAATGGGGGGATCCAGTATTTCGTCTTACCGTACATTAAATGGAGATAAAGGGTCTTTTCAACATGTGCATAGAGTTTATGGAAGGACGGGGTTAAAATGCTTGCAGAAAAACTGCTCTGGCACAATAGAAAGAATTGTGCAAAAAGGAAGAAGTTCTTGGTTTTGTTCAGAGTGTCAATCTAACTCAAAATGAAAGGTCTGTATGCATTCAATTGAACCTAACACAGCGGGTGATCAAAATTGTGGCATATTTTTTTTTCAAACCTTTGAAAACCCAGAAATCACACTTATTTCTAATGTAAATAAATTATTAAAAAAATATCCTAATCTTGAAGACGTTTATTTTGAAATGACATATTTACTTGATGAAAGTTGGCTAAACAAAAAACAATGGTTAAAAGTCATTTTTGAATTTCATCACGTGCAGCATTCTAATGAGTTGTCGTTAAACTCATTGCATATTGCACCAATTTTAGACAACAAAGCCAAAACAAATGAATTTGGCATAAAAAAAGACACCATAACCGAGAATTTTGATATTTTAGTTTTTAATGAATTTAAAAAAAATTATGAACATTTAAAATTAAATAAAAAATGTTTTTTTCTTGGTGAACCATACGTTTTTGAACCTGTTTTTATTGCAAAACCTTGGGGAAAAGAAATATGGTTTACGGGTTTTGAAGCTCGAGGTGTTTCGTTAATAAAACCATTTGGTGGAGAATATGCAATACCTCTAACTTGGCTTTTTTCGATTTTACCTAATACTTTATTAGGTAAAAATAAAACATTAAAAGATTTGAGTTTAGTTAAAATTTTAGATCCCTTGCCAGAAGAAGTATATGGCGATCTTTATTATGAAATGCATACAGAAAAAAATGAAGTTTATGTTGTAACAGAAATACGTTCACAACCTGCTCGCATTAAGATGGGAATAAACCAAGAAAAATTTAAATTTTTTTCAAACGATATCACAAAATTTAAAAACTGCTTTCTTAAAGCCATTAAAGAATACGAAAAAATTAGAAGAAAGATAGACAATTTACTCGATAGTTTTCGAGAAAAAAATAATATCGCTTTGAACGCCCCTATTTTGAGCCAGACAGTTCGTGAATGGATGACAGATATTCCAAAAGATGATATTCACCAAGAAAAAATAAAACGGAAAGAAATGGATGAATACTGCGGTTTTCTAGAGTTACAAGTTGGTGATGTGGTTTGTGTTCCAACTTTTATTCCTCATGCCCTGCAGCATGGTGTAAAGGTTATTGAATTTCAGACTCCAACTTATGAAAGAATGATTATTAGTTTTGCGCAAAAAGTATTAACTCAAGATCATTGGGATACTGAGCATGCATTTGAAAAACTTAAATTATTTCCTCCAGAAAAAACAACTTTGCAACTTCTTAACAATGAAAAAGGCTTTTGTGAAGAACTTGTTTGTAACTTTAATGAATTTAAAGCAACAAGAGTAAAATTAAATAAAAATCATCTTTTATCTTTAGAACCAATAAATACTTATCGATTATTATTTCTTGTAGAAGGGCATTTGGAAATTGCCAAAAATAGTAAAGCCTTAGATTTTAACACAATTTCAAAAGGTGAATGCATTTTTTTATCTGCTTTAAATTCATACCATATAAGAACTGTTGATAATGCCACTTTTTTGTTTTGTTTGCCAAATTCATAACAGTTATCACGAGTTAAAAAAATTTTACTATAGAGTCTCTTCAATTTATCGGGTAGTATAATTATAATATTCATTTATATAAAATTTTTATTTGATTATAGTTTTTGGAGAAATAATGAAACTAGCCCCTAAGATCATAATATTGTTACTTTTTGTAACTTTTGGTGTTATGTCGGTTTATAGTTTTTATCAAATAAATAAAGCGGAAAAATCTTTTATCAATGATGCAGAAGGCAACCATGTTTTATTACTTTCAAACTCGATTGGTTTTTTATCAAAATCACTTTGGGAACTTGATAAAGATATTTCTTTAAGAGGTATGAAACCAATTTTTGAATTGCCGACTATTTTAGAAATAAAAATGTATGACGTCGAGGGACATTTTTTTTCAGGGATGCGTTACCAGATAGGTGATTCTAATAAAAAAGAATTGATTGAAATTGATAGTATTCAAGATGCCGATAAAACGTATTTAAAAGAACTATCAGATAGTAGACGCCCTTTTGATCCAGTTCCATCTAAGATGGTTAGTTCTATGATAAAAATTAAAGATGACACTTATAGAATGGTTGGTTCCTTATGGTGGAAAGAAACAGAAATTTCTGAACCAAAATTTTTAGGGTTTGTAATTTTAGAGTTTACAACTGATTATATTGCAAAAAGATTAATGGATCAAAAAATTAGTTTTGTGTTATTAACCATAGGCCTAAGTTTTATTATTATTTTGTTAACATATTTGTTTTTAGAAGTGCAAATTATTTCTCCAATTCGTAAACTTATGATTGCAAGTCTTAATATTGCAGCAGGAGAATTTACTAAACTTGATGAACCTAAAAACCCAAATAGCAGAGATGAAATTGATAAATTAACAACGAATTTTAATTTTATGACTAATAAAATTGAGCAAAGTTTAAATTTGATTAAAGGATTATCAGATGCTGCTCAAATTATTGTTAAATGTATTAATATTCAAGATGCAATCAATATTTTTGAAAAATATTTAATAAACTTAGTGAAACTAAAAAAAGTAGAAATTTGGTTAAATTCTCAAAAAGAAGTTAATAAAATTATTAGAGAGTTAGAATGTGTTTCTAATAATAAGAAAATAACATATGATAATGAAATTTTCGATCATATTACAAGAAAATCAGATATTTTTACATTTGAAAGACAAGTCGATCTTCTTGGCGATCCCGTTAAAGATAGTATAATTATGATTCCATTAAATAATTCAAAAAATATTATTATAGGTATTATTGAATTGTATTTTGAAAGTAGTGAAAAAAGTTTAAATGATGAAAGTATTCAGATCATAAAAACTCTTACAAGTTCTCTGTTAATTGCAATCGAAAACGACTGGAGAATTCAAAATGAAAAAAACAGGGCAAACTTAGAAAGAGATATTGAACTAGCAAGTGCTGTGCAAGACGCAATTTTATCTAAAAATATACCAAAAAATTATTATTTTAATTACAGTACTTTTTTTAAAAATGCCGGACAATGCGGTGGAGATTGGTTTGGTGTGTACGAAGTTTCTGATTCAAAAATATTAGTACTTTTTGGAGATGTAACAGGTCATGGAACTCCAGCAGCATTGATTACTGCCGTGAGTAGAGGTGCGGCAGATATGTTACTGCAGTTTATTAAATTGGGCAAGGCTGATATTTCGCATAATTTTCCGGCTAAGGTGCTTGAGTTTATGAATGAATGCATTACAGAAACAGGAAAACAGACATATTTGATGACTATGGTAGTCGCATTGATTGATTTTAAGGAACAAAAAATATTTGCCTCTTCTGCAGGACATACTCCTCCTGCTTTGATTACTTTAAAAAACGCAAAAGTCGAAGTTAAGTATATTTATCCTCCTGCTAATTCAAGATTAGGCTTTACTAAAGGAACAGTTTACGAAGTTGAGCAATATGAGTTTTTGCCAGGACAACAGATAGTTTTTTACACTGATGGAATTATTGAAGGAGAATCTCCTGATAAGAAAGAGTATGGTTTTAAAAAGTTTAAAAAATCTATGGAAACACATGGCATGCTGGAAATAAATGATTTTACTAAAAAAATAACAAATGATGCTTATACCTTTTTTGGAGAAGTGCCACAAAAAGATGACATTGCTTTATTAGTGATTCGTTTTTTACAAAATTAATATAAAAAAATATAATAATAATTTATTGATAGTTAATTTAATTTATAACTAATATAATTATTTATAAAATAAAATTCTCAAATAACTGGACTATTGGTATCATTAACTGCTACAAATGAATTTACTTTATCTTTTAATTGATAAAGTTTTCATCTAATTGTTTAAGGTATGAAAATGAGACCATTTATTGCTTTATCAAGTTTAGATCAACGAATTAACGGAAATGGAATTGTTATTGATTCTGTTCCATTATCTAAAATTCTAGAATTAAATTATTCTCCAATTTATGTAACAAGTTTAAATGCTTTCAAGCAAAGAATTAAAATATATAAAGAAGAATTAAGTCGCTATTTTCAAAATAATGAAATATTTTATGCAATGAAGGCAAATTTTGCATATCCAATTTTAGCTGAAGTCAAGGATTTAAATACAGGAATTGATATTGTTTCTATTGGAGAGTGGAAAGCGGCAATTCAAGCTGGTATATCTCCAAAGAAAATTTGTTTTGCTGGAGTTGGAAAAAAACAATCAGATTGGAAAGAGGCAATTTTAAATGGATTAGGATTTTTAAGTATTGAGCACTTACTCGAACTTGAAGAAATATTATATTTTATAATGGAAGTTAAAAATAATTTAATAAATAAAGTCCCAATCATTTCTTTAAGGTTAAATCCAGCCTTAGAAATTGAAACACATCCTCATCTAAAAACAGGCTCTTTAAATTCTAAATTTGGTATTTTATTTGAGCATTTTCAAAATTGGTTGCTTAATAAAAAAGAAAGTTTTCAAAATATTTCAGATTTTGAAAAATGGATTGCACCTTTGAGAGGTGTGCATGTTCATGTTGGTTCTCAATTAATGGAAAATACTATCTTTCCTTTAGTTATCAAAAAAATTCTTCAATGTTGTCAGTTCTTTTTTGATAACAAAATTTATATTAATTTTATAGATTTTGGAGGTGGTCTAGGTGTTTCTGTTCAGGGGGTTCCTTTAAACGGACAAGACATTCAAAAATATGTCAGTTTTATTTCTACAACTTTTATTAATGAGGCAGGTTATTATCCAAGTCTTATGGAACTCTGGCAAAAAAATTTTTCAAATTTATTTGTTTGCTTGGAGCCAGGTAGAAGCACTATTGCAAGTTCTACTATATTTTTAACACAAGTTTTGTATAAAAAGGAGAATTCACCAGAACATTTGTTTTGTTATGTTGATGGAGCGATGAACGATTTTCCAAGACCAAGTATCTATGATGCTAAGCATCATTGTGAAATTGTGAATTTTACTAATGAAAAAGACTTAAACAAAAGAATTACGAGTCAATTAAGGAGTTGGAATATTGTGGGTCCAATCTGTGAAAGTGGGGATTTTTTATCTAAAAATTCTGTATTATCAGATGTGGAGAAGGGAGATTGGTTAGCCTTTTTTGAAGCAGGTGCTTATTGCCGGTCAATGGCAAGTAATTATAATTTACGACCATTTCCTGCAGAGTTATTTGTAAAAGATGGAAAAATAATTAGTTTGATTCATTGAATTTTAATTGCAAACTTGATGAAAGCCATAATAATGAATAAAGAGTATTTTAAAGAATTTACTTATTCTAAAAGAACTATATTTTATCAAGAAGAATATATAGATGCTAAGGTCATCGAAATTATTAATTGGTTTTTAGAATCTTTTAATAGTGAAAATACGAAGCAGTCTTATGCTAAAGATTTGAATGACTTTTTTTTGTTTGCATTTAAATCGCTTGAGTTAAAAATTGATTCGTTACATAAAATTACAGAACGAGTTATTATTCTTTGGAAAGAAAGTTTATCCGATTTTTCTTCTGCTTCAGTTGCAAGAAAATTGTCGTCAATATCATCATTTTTATCATTTTCAAGAGAAAGAGGTTTAGTGGATAAAAACGTTCTTGAATTAATTAAAAAACCAAAAATTGATAAAAGAGGCAAAACCAATTGTTTAACTGAAGAAGAAATTTTAAAGTTGTTAGAATATGCTAAAAAGCAGTTTCAGATATCTAGATCTAAAACATCAAGATCCTATTGTGTCTGGAGACTGAGATTTACTGTTATGCACGTTTTATTTACTGTTGGTATGCGAGCAGAGGAGTTATGTGAATTAAAAATTAAAGATTTAGAGAATACAGGTCAGTCGTGGCGGTTGCATTTGATTACCAAAGGTAACGTTACGCATTCTCCAATAATTCATCCTAATACTGCACAAGTGCTAATGAATTATAAAAATGAATTTAGAAATAATGCTGCACAAGAAGATTACTTTTTAATTCGAACTCAATTGTCAAAAAATTTAACAAAACTAAATCGAAGTTCAATTTTTGATATGATTAAAATTACTGCAAAAGAATCAGGTATTCTTAAGGATATTAGTCCTCATAGCTTTAGAACTTCTTTAGCTACTTTACTACATTTAAAAGGTGTTCCTATTATTCAAATTCAAAGACTTTTAAATCATAAATCTACCGCAACAACCTCAATATATTTAAGAAAATCTTTTGAAGTCTCAGAATCTGCAACACATAAAATTAATTTTTTAGAATAAATTTTATCTATTTAATTAAAATTATAGTGTTGTCAAGATTAAAGACAAAAATTTAATTCATTGAAAACAATCTTATATACTTTTATTTGTATTGATGAAGTTATTTTTATTGAGGTTGTTTTTTATGAATTATAAATTTTTATATCTTTCTAGTTTTTTAAATCCCCTCATTTTTTGCTACTTTGTACTTATAATAATTTTAGTATATCATTTAAATACATTTTGTAATGAAAAAGAACTAAGTATTTTCTTTTCAAATAATAAGATTTTTTTAGAAAAAAATAATAAACTCGTTAATATTTCTTCTCAAATTAATATTTATAAAAAATTTCATAGTTTTGAAGTTGTTAGCGGTCCAGAATTTTGTAATAAAATAATATCTTTATCAAATAATTACTTAGAAATAAAAGATCCTCTTAATAATATGCAAACATACTCTGAATGTAAAATAATATTAAAAGACAAATTTAAATCAAATGAAATTCAATTATTAATTAAATTAAATAGAATGTTTACTTCTTGGTGTAGTATGAATGGAAAATCAAATACAGGAGTAAATAAAACAGTGAATGCTGTTTTAAAGGTAATGCAGATTGAAAATTGTGAATATGCATTTTTGGATGAAACTTTATCAAACGCTAGAATGTTAAATTTGTCTAACCAAAAATTATATGATTTGTCACCTATTGCCAGTTTGTTAAATTTACGAGCGCTTTGGTTAGATGATAATGAAGTTAATGATTTAAATCCATTAGGGAGTTTAAAAAATTTATTTGTATTAAGTTTATCAAACAATAATATTTATGACGTTAATGTTTTAAAAAATTTAAAAAAATTGCAGTGGCTTTTTTTAGGTTCAAATCTAATAGAAAAAGTTGATTCATTAAAGTTTTTAAATAACATAAAAGTTTTATCTATTAAAAATAATAATATATATAATTTAACACCGCTATTTCAATTAAATGAAAATTCATTAATTATTGCTAATGGAAATCCTGCACAAAGCGAAGTGTGTAAATATTTTGATAAGGAAAACAATGGCTATAAAAAAATAAATTGGTTAGAAAAATTGTGTCAAAACCCATTGTAAACATTGTTTTTAAGGAATTGGTAATCCTTCTTGCTTCATGATAAATAATGCATTTGTTGTAGGGCAAGGTCCTTCTTTAATTTTATAATCAAATTCTAATTTTTGTTCGTTTATGAACTCTCTAAAATGCATATTCCTTAGTCGAGAATCAGTATTTTCAATATCAGTGAGTGCTAAGTCGTGTGTGGTTACAAAGCCAAAGGTATTTTTTTCAAATAAATTTTTAATTATATTGAAGCTCCCAATATATCTTTCTTTGTTGTTTGTTCCACGAAAAATTTCGTCAATAAAAAAAATTGAATTTGAATTTTGTTTATTCTCAAGAATTTCTAATATTTGTTTTAATCTTTTTACTTCTGCATAAAAATAACTCGTTCCATCGGCTATAGAATCATCAACTCGTATTGCACAAAGTAGTTTTGCAGGTTTAGCAATAAATTGCGATGCAAAAACAGGAGCTCCAATGTTTGATAATAGAAAATTAATCCCAAGAGTTCGTAAAAAGGTACTTTTGCCAGACATATTGCTACCTGTAAGCAGCACAACGGGCGTTTTCAAGTCAAGTGAAATATCATTTAGAATTCTTTTATGTTCTGGAATAAGCGGGTGTCCAATATTTTTAAACACAATTTTATTTGTAGTTGCAAGTTGTATTTCTTCAGGCGTTAAAAAGTGGCACAATTTATTTTCGAGCTTTAGTCGTGCAAAACTACAAAGTAAATCGAGTTCATATAATTCATTTTGCCATTTTGATAAATGAGGTTCAATCTTTTTTAATTGATAAATTAGAATTACACATAATATCGAATCAAGAGGTAAAAAAATGTGAAGAGTTATCCAAAAAATTGGATTTCCTCTTAAATTAAGAATGTTAATTAAGCTATTAATTTTTTTTAGTTTTAGAGAGGCATTTTTTTCAAGAAATGAAAAATATTGCTCAAAATTTGTTTTTCTTTTGCGTTTTAAAGATAAAATGACAGTTTCGATTAATCTAGTATCTTGCGATATTTTAATAGCTTTTTTTGTTGTTGGATTAAATATTCCAATACCAAATAAAATAAAAAATGCATAAAAAAATAAAGGTTGTAATAAATTTTCTGTGTTTTGTGTTTTAATAAATAAAATAATTGCAGGAAATAAGATGATAAACCATGCTACAATACAGATAAAACAATAGAGTAATTGAAAAATAGTTGCAAATTTTTCTTTTAAAGGATTTTGTTCTTCATGGATATCTTTATTATTGGTTTCTATTTCTTCTTGTTTATTTTGGAAAAATTTTTGTAAAAATAAATCATCAAGCTTTAATATCTCAAAACGTTTTAAAAATTGCGAGTGTTTTGAAATTTCTGAAGCAATTTGGGATCGTTTTTTTGTATCCGCTGCATTGGGAAGCGTTGTTCCTCCATCTATGAGTAGTTTCAATAGTTTTTTTGATCCTTGAAAGGTGCTGCATGTGTCTAAAAGTAGAAACAGTTGATTGTGGATATCAAGATCATGAGCGTAGAGGTGGTTTTTTGGAATTTCGATGAGATCGTTGTGCCATGGCGCCTTGTGGTTTTCAAGAAATTCATAATTTCTTTGTATGCGTGCTTGTTGAAGTTGCATACTTGTTTCTATCGATTTCCATTTTCTTTGTTTATCTTGAATAAGACTATGAATCCATGCAGTTAAAAGACAATATAGTAAGAAAGTTAATATTAAAATAAAATTAATTATTGGTTCTTGGTTATTAAAAGCTCCTACAATTAAAGCTAAAAATGTGATTGTGCTCAGTAGCCTAAAAATAGCAAATTGATTGTCTTGTTTTTTGAGTTTTGTATTTTTTGAAGAAGAATTTTTAATTGCATTTTCTAATATTTTTAGTGTATCTGTTTCTGGTGTTTTTGTCATATTATTGAGTGGATGCATTTTTAGTCTCTCGGGGTTGTAGTCGCAGCGCGCAAAAATTTGCATTCAGCACGAGTGATTTGTTTTGCTCTCAAATTGTATAAATTTTTTACAATCGAAAATAAAGTGTCTTAGTTTTAATCATATTGAAGTTTATCTTTCCATAAAAAATCATTCATTTCAAATACATATCATTGGCATAGTTATTGCTTGGATAGTATTACTGCTTATAAGTTAAGCATATAGTTCTTTCAATTAAAGAATAATTGAATAATGAAGAGGTATTACATGAAGTTTTTCACTACAATTTTAGTTTTATTGATGAGTTTTAACGCCTTTGGATTGTACCAGGGACGTCAAGCCAAAACTAAAACAAAAAGAAATATGACACGCGAGCAAGTTGCACAAACACTTGAAAGAGCAGGATTTCCAAGAGAAATCGTTCCTGTTGTAACATGTTTAGCAGAATATGAATCAAACTTTAATCCAGAAGCGATTAACCGTCATAATACAAATAACACAAAAGACCATGGATTGTTACAAATCAATGATATCTGGACTGAAGAGTGTAATTTAAATGAACGAGATTTGTATAATCCGTTAAAAAATGCGCGTTGTGCTTATAAAATATATAAGAAACAAGGTCTTACAGCATGGGTTACTTACCAAAAATTTAAGCGTACATGTCTTGCGTATAAAATTCCTAATTATAACACAACCAATCTTGCCGATGTGATTATTAAAAATAATCAGTTAATGTAACTGTTTCAGCCTGATACAGCCCCAAAGGGGCTGTTAAAGTAAAAAAAAAGAGTATTCTTAAGTGACTGTAGATATGCTGAACTTAAGAATCTCTTTTTTTTGGGGGTAAAATGAAAAAAAATACTTTTTCCTTTTTGGCTGCAGCATTTAGTTTAATCGCAATTTTTATTGGAATTATTAAACTTATCCCTCATTTTAATTCAAATGCCAACCTTGATAGAACATGGATTATTTTTATAACAACAGGTTTTCCATTGATGATTTTTATTTATGCGATTTCTGGCTTTCATCAAAGCGCAAAAAATGTTGCTGCTAATGCCTACGGTTTGATTTTAGCCTTACCAACTATTATTGCTTTTATCTATTTAAAATCGTGGTTAGGTGCTGTTTGTATGGTGTTAACTTCAATTTTAATTGTGGCACAATTATTTGTTGATTGATCAGAAGAAGACAATCATAACGTGTAACCGCAATCAATATTAGTTACGTTATATAAAGTATTGATTTCATCTATTAAAGTCGATTTTTTATTCCAGTATTTATTTTCCTATTTATATTTAAACACTGCAAAATTTGCTTTATAATATGCTATTTAAATTCGACGAAATTAACATTGAAATAATGTGTTATCGCATTCATGACATCTTAAAAGAAGGCGAAACTTATGAAAATGTTTTTACCAGATGATTTTAAACTTCCAGCAATGCCGCAAGTTGCAAGAGAATGTTTGGTTTATTTGTATAATCCTAATGCAGATTCTGGTGCATTGGCAAAATCTTTATCAAGAGATATAGGAATTTCTGCAAGCATTTTAAAATTAGCCAATTCTGGGATGTTTTTATTAGGCAAAGGTCATTCCAACAAGTGATTTAAAAACAGCAATCTTTAGAATTGGTCACGATAATTTAAGACAATTGATGGTTATTCATGCTCTAGAAAACACTTTTGTATTTAAGGACGCTCTTTCTTTTGATTTTACAAGCTTTACTCGTCATTGCTCGTTTGTAAGTCTATTATGTGCTGAATTTTCAAAAATTGTTTCTCCAGATTCTGTTGCAGATATTCAAATGGCAGGTTTGATGCATGATGTTGGACTTGCAATTATGGCAAGTTTATTTAATGAAAACTTTACACAATTGGCCAAATACGTTCTTGAAAATAAAACTGATTTTGCATCTGCAGAAAAAGAATTGGGCCTTGAGCCTCATTGTAAGCTTGGCAGTCGTGCACTAGATACCTGGGAAATTCCTGTTAGAGTGAAAGAGCTGATTGCTTATCACGATACAAAAAAACTCGATGAACGCCAAACATTGCCATTAGATATGCATAAATTGGTCGATATTTTAAATCTATCAGACATTTTGGCTCATAGTTACGGATTTGGTTTTAAAGAGTACAAAAGAGACACACGAATTGAAATGTCGATGCTAAAGAGAATTGAGCTGACTCCCGATAAAGTTAAGGAAGTTGTGAAAAATGCGCTTGAGACAGAATCTGCAATGCAGCCTTCCTAATCATCATATAAGAAGGAAATTCAAAGATGACGATAGATGCGTTTAGTGGCGAAGATCGTGAAAAAATATATGCCATGGCAGAAAATATGACTGGAAATTGTCAGTCTGGTACTTATCGTAGAGAAATTATTATTTCAAACGTACTAAGACGGATTCAAGTTAAAAAATCGAACACATTAGACGAATATCTACAATCAGCAATTGCCGATGACCAAGAGTTTGCGCAACTTCTTAGTGCATTTACCATTCATACTACCGAGTGGTTTAGAGAAATGCCGCATTATAAAAAGTTTGAAGCACTTTTGAGTGAAAAATTTAAAGGAACAAAAAAATTTAAAATGCACTCCGGAGGCTGTTCTACAGGAGAAGAAGTGTATTCTTTTGGGCTTGTGTTAGAAGCGTTTAGAAGTCAAAATTCTGGCTTTGATTATGAATATCAAGCTTTTGATATTGACCCCGTATCTGTTGAAATGGCAAAAAAAGCACTATACCCAATGAAAGATTTTGCAAAAATAGGACCAAACTATCAAAAGTTTGTTAAGAAAATGGAAAAAGAGGACTCCATAACCGTAGATCAAAATATCAAATCAAGAAGTCACTTTTATACTGACAACCTTATTAAGCTTCAAAACATGTCGCCTACATACAACGTAATCGTTTGCAGAAACGTACTTATTTACTTTACTCCTGACAAAGTTAAAGAAATTATTGCAAAGCTTGTTATGCGCTTGATAAAGGGTGGTGTATTGATCATAGGTCATAGCGATAGCCTTGACCCTAAATCTTTTAATTTAAAAAGCTTAGGCAATTCCATGTTTGAAAAATTATGATGTTTTGTTTTTCCATTGTCTACTGGTAATGAGTCTTGCTCCACGACCATAAGTCATATAGGACCACGCCCATTGATATAAAACAAAAAATTTGTTTTTAAATCCTATTAAATATAAAATATGAACCAATAACCAAGCAAACCATGCAATCTTGCCATTTAAACTCAATCCCGCAAACTCTACGATTGCAGAACCTCTACCAATTGTGGCCATTTGACCTTTGTCAAAATATTGAAATGGTTGCATAGGTTTGTGAGCGATATTGCGCAAGATGTTTTTAGAAGCATGACAACCTTGTTGAATTGCAACAGGCGCTAAACCTGGAAGGGGTTTTTGCTTGTTACCCAGGCAGTGGGCTAGATCACCAATAACAAAAACATTTGGATAGTTTTTGAGATTGAGTTGTGCTTCAACAATGACGCGCCCCTGTTTATCGAGTTTGCTGTTTAATTTTTTTCCTAGTATAGAAGGTTGAACACCAGCTGCCCAAATCACAGTATAGCAAGGAATAAATTCAGAATTGACTAAAATTCCATCAGAAGAAATATCTTCAACACGTTTTCCCGTTATAATTGAAGCACCAATTTTTTTTAATTGCATTGTTGCAACTGCTGCCTGCTTATCAGAAAAAGAGGATAAAATCGTTTGTCCTGCTTCAATAAGGTAAATTTTTGTTTGTCTTGGATCTATATTTTTAAATTCTTTGTTTAAGGTAAAATGGGCAATTTCACAAAGTGATCCTGTTATCTCGACACCAGTAGGTCCGCCGCCTACGACCGCAAAAGTCAAAAATTTATCAATTAAATTTTTATCTGTTTCTCTTTCTGCAAGTTCAAACGCAGTTAATACGCGCCTTCGAATTTCTGTAGCCTGCTCTATTGTTTTCATTCCAGGCGCATAATCTTCCCATTCATTTTTACCAAAATAACTATGAGAAGAACCGCTTGCAATTATTAGATAATCATATTTGTAGTTTTTGAAATCTGTGAGAACTGTTTGGCTATTTAAATTTATATCTGTTACTTTTGCATAAACAACGTTAATATTTTTATATTTTGCCAAAATTGTACGTATTGGACTTGTTATTTCTGCTGGGCTTAAACCAGCCATCGCAACTTGATAAAGTAAAGGCTGAAATAAATGGTAATTTTTTTTATCAATAATAGTTATTTCAATTTCTTTTTTGTTGCCTAATTTTTTTGCTGCATTGATTCCTGCAAAGCCAGCTCCAATAATAACAACATGAATTTTGTTTAATTTTGTAGTCATCATTTTTCCTCTCAATCAAGATCTCAATTCTAATGCGCAAAATGTTAGGGTTGCAATTTTTTTTGTTTTATATTAGCCAAGCTGTTGTTATATGGTTTAATTTTCGGAGTCAACATGGCTAATAAAGTTGTAACGGGTACTATTGAAGTTATTTGTGGATGTATGTTTAGTGGCAAAACTGAAGAGTTGATTCGGGTATTGAAAAGAGCTTTAATTGCTAAACAAAATGTTTTGGTATTTAAACACTCATCTGATATTCGTTATTCTGAAAGTGAATTATATAGTCATAATTCACAAAAAATTTCATCACGTCTTATTTCTAATATTTCTGAAATATTGTTACAAAATTTAGATCAAATTGATGTAATTGGTATTGATGAAGCACAGTTTTTTTCTGATGATATTGTTGATGTTATTGAACAGCTGATGGATAAGGGAATTCGAGTTGTTATTGCTGGATTAGATCTTGACTACAAGCGGAGACCTTTTGGATGTATGCCAAAAATTCTTGCAATTGCTAATAAAGTAAAAAAATTAACGGCAATTTGTTCTAATTGTGGTGACGAAGCGTATTATAGTCAAAGATTAATAAAAAATGAAGAACTTGTTTTGGTAGGAACTTCAGAATGGTATGAACCACGTTGCCGCAAACATCATAAAATTAAAGACCAAGTTGAGAAAACTTTTCAAGTAATTCAAAACTTTGATAGTAATTTAATCGAGGATCGCAAAATGTAGTGTAATTTAATGGAAGCGACTCTTCTGTCACTTTAGTATTTCCGCCTATGCACTCTGTAACATTATCAAAAGTTAATTCTAAATGAATTCCAGCTAAATTGGATTGAAGTTCTTTATGAATTAAATAAGTTTCTCTCAATTCATTCCAAATTTCTAGAAAATTTCGTGTTTTAATTCCCGAAGGCGTATAAAACGAATTGCCGTGCATTGGATCGCAGCTCCATGTGACATGGCAATGCGATTGATTGACTTTAAGAATAATATTCTTTAAAACCTGTTGAGTAAAATTTGCGCCTATGCGTGTGATTAAATTAATTTTTCCAGGTTCGTTTTGTGGATTTAAGATTGGAAGCAGTTTGATAATTTCATGAGGATCCGTGTTAGGGCCTAATTTGATTCCAATTGGGTTTGAAATTCCTCTTAAGTATTCAACATGTGCGCTGTTTAAATTGCGAGTACGTTCTCCTAGCCACAAGTAATGCGCTCCATAATTGTACCATTTTGGGTTTTTATAAGATCTGTGAGTTAAGGAAGATTCGTAATCTAATAATAAAGATTCATGAGAGATAAAAAATCGCGCATTTTGGAAAGATAAATATTCATTTTGAAGATGCTGTTTAATCCAACTTAACGTTGTACTCGAGTTTTTATAAGCTATTTTTAATCGCTCTGGATTGGGTTGACGCGCAATAGGACAAAACTTTATATCATTGATAATATCACCACGATAACTGGGTAACTGCATATTATTTATAGTTTCGAGTTCGTGCGAACGAGGTTTGGCATACTGTCCTGCTATGCGACCAATAATAACAACTGGGATATTTAAATGTTTTTCTAATAATGTTGCTAAACTTTTTAAATGAGAAACTCTTTTTATCACGTTTGAAGTCGTACAACTTTCAAATGTTTCTGCACAGTCGCCTGCATGAAGCAGAAATATTTTGCCTTTGGCAGCGTCACTGATAAAACTCTGTAGTAAAGAAATTTCTGATTCAAAAACAAGATGTTTTGCATTTTTTAGAAATTTAATTGATTTTTCAAGTGCCTTTGTGTCTTCATAATTTGGTAATTGAGATTGATTGTAATTGACCCAACTCGTTGGGTTCCAAGAATCATAAACATCATTTTTTAAATTGATAAAATTCATCGAATACCTTTTAAATTTATCGAGCTCCAACTTTTTTTAATGAAGCCATCCTAAACTTGCGCCCGCAATTAGGATAACTCCTAATATTAAACGGTACCAAGCAAATATTAAAGTTGAGCGCTGTTCAAGGTATTTCATAAGCCCAAAAACTGCTACAAAAGCAGCAATTGAAGCAGTAATCAGACCAACTATTAATATACTCCAGCCATGTGTTGTGAGTCCTGCTAGAGACATTTCATGAATTTGTTTTAATCCTGCTGCGACAATAACCGGAACTCCCAGAATAAATGAAAACGCGGCGGCTGTTTCCCTTTTTAGTCCTAAAAATAATCCAGTTGTAATGGTTGCTCCAGAACGTGAGACACCAGGAATCAGAGCAGCAACCTGTGATAAGCCTACCAAAATACAATCCTTAAATGTTAGTTTTGAAAAATCTCGTTCATGTTTGCAAATTTTTTCTGCTACAATAAACAATGCTCCCATAACCATACATGCAACTCCTATAACATAAATCGACCGTAGAGGCGAGTTAGGAGCATTTAATGTTGACTTTAAAAGCAATCCCATAATCCCTACAGGAATTGTGCCAATAATGATGCCAATTCCTAAGCGAAATTCGGTTGAAGAAAAATTTTTTTCACGAATACTTTTTAATGTTCCAAAAAATATGTTCGCAATTTCTTTTCGGAAATATATCATGACTGCAAAAAAACTCGCAAGCTGTACAGCTCCGGTAAAGGGTGTGCCTGGATCTTGCCATCCTAAAAATGCAGGAACAATGCGGAGATGAGCCGTACTGCTAATTGGTAATAATTCTGTAACCCCTTGAACAATTCCAAGAATTATAATTTTAAAGTAACCGAGTTCAGCAAACCCGCAATCAATCAATTGATCATGAATAGGGATGGGGCAAGCAGTTGTCATCTCGTTTCTCCAAGAAAAAAGTTGCACAATAGTTCTAGATACCATATCGTCCTCAGAAGGCCACTTGTAGGCCATTATATTTTAAAAGAGCTCGTCTGATCAGCAAAAATAATGACGGGTTCTTTTTTATGCTTAATGTCATGAATAGGAGCTATCTATGAGCGAAGTACAACGCTCTTTATTACAAGAGATTCGAGAAAAATTTGAACCTATTCGGAGGTATCTTTGACACTCCGCTCAAAAGAAAACGGGTTTTAGAAATTGATTCAGAAATTAATACTGATCCCAATTTTTGGAATGATCGCAAAAAATCATCAACATTATTAAAAGAAAAAAAGAGTATCGAAGATGCATTCATTCTTTGTGATCATCTTTTAAAAAATATCGAAGACACTTTGGTTGCAATAGAGTTTGCTGAAGAAGGCGACGCGTCGTCGCATATTGAAGCGGAACAACTTCTCGATCAGCTTAAAAATGAAGTGCAGCAGTTAGAAATTCGTCGCCTATTATCCGGTGAAACTGATAAAAATAGCGCCATTATTACAATTAATGCAGGTGCAGGTGGAACCGAGGCGTGTGATTGGGTACAAATGATCACGCGCATGCTGATTCGCTATTGTGATTCCAAAAGATTTAAAGCTGAAGTTGTTGATGAACTCGAAGGTGAAGGTGCTGGTTTAAAAAATGCAACCTTAACGGTTGAAGGTGAATTTGCGTATGGCTTTTTAAAATCTGAAAATGGAGTGCACCGTTTGGTTAGAATTTCTCCTTTTGATTCTAATGCACGCAGACATACTTCGTTTTGCTCTGTATTTGTCAGTCCAATTATTGATGATGATATTCATATTGAAATTAAAGAAAGCGATCTCAAAGTTGATACATATCGGGCAGGTGGTGCAGGAGGACAGCATGTTAATCGTACAGATTCAGCTGTGCGTATGACCCATATTCCAACTGGTATTGTTGTTCAGAGTCAACAACAACGCAGCCAAATTCAAAACCGCGAAACATGTCTTAAGCTTTTAAAAGCAAAATTATATGAAGTCGAAATCAGCAAGCGACAAGCAGAAACAAAAGCGATTGAAGACTCAAAAATGGATAATGCATTTGGTTCGCAAATTCGTTCTTATGTTTTGCATCCCTACAAATTAGTTAAAGATGTTCGTACATTAGCGCAGAGTTCAGATCCCCAAGCTGTTTTAGATGGTGACCTTGAAGAATTTAGTTTGGAGTATTTAAGACAAACGGCTTCGGGGCAGTTTAAAGGAAAAGGGTCTGCGCAAGAAGATTTTGATTAAATTTTATAAATTATAGACAGGTATTAGAAGGTATTAAAATGACTTTAACAACAGATTTACTCAATACAATTCAAGATTTTCCCGACTTTCCAAAACCAGGAATTATTTTTAAAGATATCAATCCAGTTCTAAAAAATGCACAGCTGATGAAGCGGATTATTGCAGATATGGCTATGTTTGCACAAAGTGTTGCTGCACAGCATATTATTGGTGTTGAAAGTCGTGGCTTTTTCTTTGCGTTGCCTCTTGCATTAGAAATGAATTTGCCATTTATTCCAGCGCGTAAAAAAGGCAAACTTCCAGGTTCTGTTGTTTCTGAAACTTATTCTTTGGAGTATGGTGAAGACAGTTTAGAAATTCAGGCCTCATCCATTTTGCCAGGGGAAAGATATTTAATTGTTGATGATATTATTGCCACAGGTGGTACAGTGTGCGCGGTTGCCAAAATTATTCAAAAAGAAAATGCGGTGCTTGCCGGTTGCTCGTTTTTATCTGAATTGACATTTTTAAATGGTACAAAAAAAATTTTAGATGCAGCACCAAATTGTAAAATTCAAAGCATACTTAAAATTTAAACCGTATATTTTAAATTTTAAAAGGAAGTGTATTCATTATGACTATCAATGACATTCACCTTGAGCATCTCGGAAGATTATCTTATAACGTGTTTCTTTCTCTTATTGTCTCTGTGTTGATGTATTTTTTAGCGTATTGGATAATACGTGGAGTTCGTAAATCAAACACCAAAGTTAGAAAAATAGATCCAACTCTGCTTCCCATAACCGTTACTATTATAAAATATGCAGCATTCATAATTAGTGTTTTAATAATTTTAAATATATTCGGAGCCAACACCAATGGAATTATTGCATTTTTGGGAACTGCTGGCTTAGGAATTGCGTTAGCTTTAAAAGATACATTACAAAATATTGCATCTGGTATTATGTTAATTTTTTTGAGACCTTTTAAAGTTAACGATTATATTGAATGTGGTAGTAATAGTGGTACTGTGCAAGAAATCAATCTTTTTACTACAACGTTAAAAACTGGGGATGGTTTGTTTTTATTTGTGCCAAATAACTTACTATGGAATTCTGCAATTAAAAACTATACTCGCAATGGTACGCGTAGACTTGATTTTGTGATAGGGATTGCTTATAAAAATCAAGTAGAAGACGCACGTTCCATACTAAATAAACTTGCCGATTTAGATGGTCGAATTTTGAAAGATCCATCTCCCATCATTGTTGTAAATTCTTTAACTGATAATTCTGTTAACTTAATGTTAAGATGTTGGATCCCTGTTGATAATTATTGGGACGTCAATTTTTACTTACAAAAAACAGTCAAAGAGCAATTTCATGATGCAGGGATTTCTATTCCTTTTCCACAACGAGACATCCATTTGCATATCGTTAATGAAAAAAATAGCAATGCAAACGATATCAATACCATTAAAGCATTGATGTAATTTTTTATAAAAAAGTATTTATTTATAGTGAATATCGTATGACTAATGATATTAATAATAAGCAGTTTTTTTTTCAAAATAATAGTAATATTCAAACTAAATCAGTTCGTATTGCTTATAAAAGTTATCATGAAGAGTGGCAAAAAAAAGTTCATATTCCTGGCTCTAAAAGCTTTACCAATCGCGCCATTGTGCTTGCAGGAATGAGTTCTAAACCTACAACATTAAATGGTTGTTTGTTTGCAGAAGATACTTTTTGGGGTTTGCAAGCATTGAGAATACTTGGATTTACCATTGAAATTGATGAAGATAAAAATTCTGTCAGACTCACTCCGCCTTTACACTTTACAGGCTCAGAGTTTAAAATTTTTCTTGGCAAAGCGGGTACCCTTGCGAGATTTTTTCCCGCTGTCATATTAAATTGGCAAAACACATTTTCTAGTTTTCCAGAAATTAAGGTCTATTGTGATGCTCATGATCAATTAAAATCAAGACCTTTAGAACCATTAATTTCTGCATTAACAATGCTAAATGCAAAGATTTCTGACATACGGCTTCCTTTTATAATTTCTTCTAGCCATTTGATGGGATCCTGTGAAATAGGAGGCGAAATTTCTGGGCAATTTTTAAGTGGTTTGCTACTTTCAGCATGCGCTTCACAAAATTCTATTTGTATTAAACGAATCAATAAGCTTGTACAGCCAAATTATATTAACATGACGCTCTCAACCATAGAAGCGTTTGGCGGAAACATTAATTATGATAAAGATCTTAATAGTTTTATCGTGCATCCTGTTCGTAATTTAGGAGTGGATACCTACTCTGTAGAAGCCGATGCATCCACCTGTTGTTATTTTATTGCAGCAGCATTTTTACATAATTTTTCTTTGCATATTGAGAATATAGGTCATAATACACTTCAACCCGACTATAAATTTATTGAAACATTAAAAATATTAGGCGCTCAAATCATATCAACTGAAACAGCAACAACAGTTTATCGTAGAAATAATATACAAAAAATTACAGGAAATTTTTCTTTTGATTTATCAAACTTTAGTGATCAAACATTAACCTTGGCTGTGGTGGCTTTATTTTCTGATTTACCAATTGAAATTTATGGGATAGCGCATATTCGTTTTCATGAATGTGATAGAATCGCCTGTTTAGTTGCCAATATAAAAAATTTAAATTTAAAAATTGAAGAATATCATGATCGTATTATTGTGTATCCAATTAAAAATAATTTTCATGAAATTAAAGGTGAATGGAAAACGTGGAATGATCACCGTTTTGTGATGGCTGGATTTTTAATTGCTTCAATGTGTGAAAGTGTTAGTATTTTAGAGCCATCTTGCGTTGAAAAAACGTGTCCACGTTTTTTTGAGCTTGTTCAACAATTAGGCTTTCAAATATCTTTTAACTCATAGATAAGGCATTTAAAGATAACATGGGAAATACATTTGGAAATCTATTTCGAGTCACAACGTTTGGTGAATCCCATGGCGTTGCACTCGGCTGTGTGGTTGATGGCTGTCCTGCTGGAATTTCATTAAATACAGATATTATTCAAGCTTTTTTAAATAGAAGAAAACCAGGACAAAGTATTTATACCACGCAACGCGCTGAAAGCGATTTGTGTGAAATTGTGTCAGGATTAGAATCTGGTGTCACTCTTGGAAGTCCAATTGCGATAATAATTCGCAATAATGATAAAAAAACTAATGACTATAATGATTTAGCAAACATATTTCGACCAGGACATGCTGATTTTACCACTTTTGTAAAATATGGAATTGTTGCACAAAGCGGAGGTGGACGTGCAAGCGCGCGAGAAACTGTTGGTAGAGTTGCTGCAGCAGCAGTGGCAAAAGCATTTGTGCAAACATTTTATTCAAACTTAGATGCTGTTGCCTGGGTTGATCGAATTGTAGACATTCAAGCTAAAGTTAATATTGAAACATTAACGCAAGAAAATGTAGAAGAGAGCTTAATTCGATGTCCAGATAAAAACGCAGCCGACAAGATGCAACAAAAGATTTTAGCAGCCAAAGCAGATGGAGATTCTTTAGGAGGAGTGGTGCGCTGCATTGCCAAACACATTCCAAAAGGACTTGGAGAGCCTGTTTTTAATAAGTTTGAAGCAGAATTGGCAAGAGCTATGCTTAGTCTTCCGGCAAGCAAAAGTTTTGAGATGGGCAATGGCCTTGCTGCGACGTATTTATGCGGTAGTGAAAATAATGATTTTTTTACTAAGGACAATGATGAAGATGTGGTGACTCAAACCAATCGTTGTGGAGGAATTCAAGGTGGAATTTCTAATGGAATGCCTATAGATTTTTGTGTCGGATTTAAACCTGTTTCTACAATATTTAAGGCGCAAAAAACTTTGAATAAAAATTTTGAAGAAGTCAAATTTATTCCACAGGCAGGCCGCCATGACCCTTGTGTGTTACCAAGAGCTGTTCCTTTAGTTGAGGCGATGTTTTGGCTTGTGCTTGCAGATTTTATTTTAAAAAATCAGGCATATAAATTTAAGAAATTTTAACAATGATTGATAATGCTTTTATTCAATTTTTTGATGAATTAAAAAACATTTTAAATAGATTTTTTAAACTTGGTTATACAAGATTTTCTGTTCCAAAAAAAGAAATTAGCGACAGAGATGAGGCGTACCAACTTGCGTGTCAAATATATAAAAGAGGTTTTATTTCTTTTTTAGATAAAAATGAAAAGAAATCTCATGATGAAATTTCTTTTTTAAATACTTCCAATTTTATTATAAAGCTAAATTCTCAAAAAAAAGATGAACTGTTTTTAATTATTGATAAAAATTTTTTAACTTTGCACGAAGATTTTAATGATGCTATTAAAAATTTTAATTTTATTATTTTTGAATCGCAGGAAAGTAACAAAACTCTTGAAACCGTATTTGATTTGATGCAAAAAATACAACCAAAAGTGCAAACAATTTATGCTATTGGTGGTGGAATTATTCTTGATCTTGTTGGCTTTACTTGTAAGCTATTAAATAAAGAAGTTGTATATGTTCCTACAACTATTCTTGCAGCGGTAGATGCTTGTATTGGCGGAAAAACGAGTGTTAATTATTTGCCTTATGGAAAAAATCAAATTGGTTTTTTTTCTCAACCTAAGGAAATTTTATTTGTTCCACAGTTTTTTGAAACTTTGCCCTTTCATGAAAAAATTTCTGGTTTAGGCGAAGCTTTAAAGCACTCATGGATTTTTGGTACTTTCTTAGAAGATTTTTATATATTTGAAAAAATTTATACAGAAACAGCATCCTTAGATGATTTCAAAAGCTTAATATTAAAGAATATTAAGTATAAAACTTTTATCACTCAAGAAGATCCTTTAGAGCTAACTTCGTTTAGAAGCATCCTTAACTTTGGGCACACATTTGCACACTTCTTAGAGAGTATCTGCATACAATCTAAAAATTATTCTATTCCTCATGGAATAGCTGTATTGTATGGAATTCAATTTTTATTATCAGCAAATTTAATTAACTGGCCAAAGTCTATCAGTAATTATAAATATTTGATAAATTCAATTTGTAAAAATTTTTCGATTCCTATTCATAAAAAAATAACTGTTCATGATATTGAATTTTATCTCAATCAAGATAAAAAAAACTCACATAGTCATGAAATAACTTTAATACTTCCTGAATACGGGATACTCAATGAAAAAAATGACAAAAGTCAAGTTACCAATTGTATTAAAAGATATTCAACAAACGCGGTAGCTTTTCAAATGCTAGAGTTCATGAAGTCTTTTGAGTAAACAAATTGTCAAATAGTTACCACCCAGAAAATATTTTTCCGATTTAATCTTGAATTCATAAAGAGCATTTGTAAAACTTGCAAATAGGTCATTGAGTTCAACATTTTAAAAAAGGAAAATAACATGGATCCTCGTCCAGCACGTATGCCATGGCTTGCACCATATTTAGCAGTTAAGAATCTCGATCGCTCAGTGGATTTTTATTCTAAAGCCTTTGGTTTTAAAGCTAAAGGAATGAAAGATAATTATGGGCAAATCAGTCATATGAACTTTTTTCATAAAAATACAGTTCTTTTTATGCTACATCCTGAAGGAAGTGCTGGCAATCCATCTCGATCGCCTTCAACGTTGAATGTCAACGCTTCGCAATCTTTTTATGTATTTGTTGATAATGTCGATAAAGTTTATGAAAAAGCAATATCAAATGGTGCCAGAAGTGTGATGTCGCCAGAGGATACATACTGGGGCGATAGAGTGTGTTCTGTGGTTGATTTGGATGGCTATTCATGGTCATTTGCAAAATATCTTAAATCAAAGGCACCAGCAAAAAAGAAGAAAACGACTAAAAAAACAGGAACAAAGAAGACAACTAAAAAATCTCCAGCAAAAAAGAAGAAGACAACTAAAAAAGCCACCAAAAAAACAATAAAAAAGAAGACAAAGTCAAAAAAGAAATAGTTTTAGGCTTGAATATTTTTTCTTAAAAAGTTGTAGCGAGTTTGAAAGACAAGCGCAAGATTTATAGCAAAACTTTTGGAAAATTGCTTAAACCATTCTTGTGCATTAAAATTATTTGGAAAGTTTGGTAAATTTTTAAATGATTTTTTTTCAAAATTATATTTAAACCCACCGTATGTGACTTCTCTGCCCGACTGTGGATCAAAAGTTAATACAATGCATGTGACTTCATTGCATTGGCACTGTGGATTGACACAATAAAGATCGTCCATTGCAAAAACAGTATTGCTCATCATTCTTTCAATATTTCCAGAAAACGGAAATGCCGCCTGGTAAGGAATTAGGGCTGACTTATTTTGCTTTTTAGGAAGTCTTTCTTTCCATTGCTCGTCTGCAAAGTCTGGTATGAATGACACAAAAGGTTGTCTGAGGTGAGACTGTAGGTTACCTTTCATCAGAGTTTCAATGGCATTTTTGAGTTCAGCATATTCTTTATCACTTAAAATTAAAGCATGGCTGTTTTGTGGATTGATATTTCCTGATCCCTCTTCATTTAAAGTCGTGTGAACTTCTCTTGAATCAGCAATTTTGGTAACAGTTTGGTTTGTGATATTGAGTTCGACCGTGATGCCTATAACATTAGATTTTTGGGTGTTTTCCATGTTTGCAAGACTTGCAAGCATTTTGGATTTGAGTTGATTTTTGAAAGGAGTTAATTTTAAAATTAAAGTACAATTTTCTGCAAAATTGAGAGCTTCGTCAACAGATTCAATTTGTTTAGGAAATAGTAAAACTCCTTCTACAGAAAAATATTGCTCATTCCAATAAATACGATTGGCTTCGTTAGCATTAAGATTGAGAGGCATAAAAATAAAGTTTTGCATAAAAAGCTCCATGAAAAAGTTTACACCTGATTCAGGTAACAAATTTAAGTTTTTACTGCAAGTTATAGATAAATGACTCAAACTCAGATTTTCTAGAAAAATTAAGTATTTAATAGGAAAAACTTGCTAATTATATTTTTGTTATTGTTTGCTTTACAAATTTATGCATTAAGATATTTTTATATATAATATGGAGAATATTATTATGTCTTCAATAATGCCATTAATTTTTATTGGGCATGGATCCCCTAAAAATGCTATTTTAGAAAATAATTATGTTAAAAAAATTAAACATTTTGGAAAAACATTGATACAAAATGTAAACACAATTGTTTGTATTTCTGCACATTGGAATACAGAAGGTGTCTGGATAAGTGGAGCAGAAAAATTAAATACAATTTATGATTTTTCTGGATTTCCAGAAGATCTATATAAAATCAAATACGAGCCAAAAGGAAATAAAGAACTCGCATTAAAAATTAAAAATATGCTTTTAGATTATGAAGTTTCAATAGACGAAAAACGAGGAATTGATCATGGCGCCTGGAGCGTTCTTATGCATTTGTATCCAGATGCTAGAATTCCTGTTATTCAATTAAGTTTAAACTTAAATTTTAAGACTGCCGATCATTATAAAATGGCACAATTGCTCAAGCCATTAAGAAATGAAGGCATATTATTTATAGGAAGTGGCAATATTGTTCATTCTTTTTTTTCGTTTAGTCCTGAAGAAAATGCTGCAACTCCTGATTGGGCAAGAGATTTTGATAATAATATTAAAACAGCTCTAAAAAATCGGGATCACAATTCAATAATAAGATATCGAAGAATATTTGGAAAAAATGCAAAAAAATCAGTACCTACTGAAGAGCATTTTTTACCACTTATTTATATTATTGGACTCCAAGAAAAGGAAGAAAATGTGAATTTTATTTATGAAGAATTTCAGAATGCTTCAATGTCAATGCTCAGTTTTATCATACAGTAAACAATATTTAAGCAGGCTTAATTATGAAAATTGTCAGAAAAAGTTCAGAAAGAGGGAGTGCTGAATTTGGTTGGCTGCATGCAAAATACACATTTTCATTTGGTGAATTCTATGACTCTAAAAATATGGGATTTAGAAAACTGCGTGTATTAAATGAAGATAAAGTTGAACCAAGTAAAGGATTTCCAACCCATGGTCATAAAAATATGGAGATTGTAACATATATTTTATCTGGAGTGCTTGAGCATAAAGATAGTATGGAAAATAGTGCGATTATTTCTGCGGGTGAAGTGCAGGTGATGAGCGCAGGAAGTGGTGTTCGGCATAGCGAATTCAATCATTCAGATACGGAAATCGTGCACCTATTACAAATTTGGATTGAATCTGCAGTTATAAATCAAGAGCCAAGTTATCAACAAAAAAGTTTTTTACATTCAAAAGAAAAATTAACCTTAATTGTTTCGCCTAATGGAGAAAGAGAATCCTTAACAATTAAGCAAGATGTAAAAATTTATCAGGGAATGTTATTGGAAAATCAAGATTTTCAGTATAAAATCAAAACAGAAAGGCATGCTTGGATACAAATAGCCAAAGGAAGTCTTTTTATTGATGATTCTTTAGAAGTATTTCAAGGTGACGGTATTGCCATCACAGAAGGTGATATTATTAAATTTTCTACTAAAAATAGTGTTTGTCAATTTTTAATTTTTGATCTTCCCTAGTTTTTAAATTTTAAGGATAATAAATGTATTATTTAGTTTCAAAATGTAAATTTGGAAACATTGCGATAGCATTTGAAAATAATAAGTTAAATGCATTAATTTTTTCTGATTCTGAAGATGATATTTTAAAAAATTTATCTTGTATTATGTCTGAAAATAATTTAATTATTTCTAATAATAAAAATGATATAATATGGTTTCAAGAAATTATTAATTCTATTGAATATCCAACAAATGTTTGCCCTGTTTCTATAAATTTAAATGGAACAGAATTTCAAAAAAAAGTTTGGAATAATTTGATTGAAATTCCATATGGTAAAACAATGAGTTATTCTAAACTAGCAGCTAAAATTGGGAATAAAAATGCGACTAGAGCTGTAGCTAGAGCATGTGCTTCAAATAAAATTGCATATTTTATTCCATGCCACAGAGTGATTGCAAGTAATGGTAAATTGTCTGGATATCGCTGGGGCATTAATACAAAGCAGGCATTATTAAAACACGAGGCTAAAATATTATCTTAATTTTAAAGAATTCCCAAAAAGATTTACATTTTCAACCTTTTTTAAATCAGATTTTGTTTTTTCATGTAAATTACTAATTATATTATTAGATAAGTTCACAAAATATAGATTATTATTATTTGCAAATAAATTTTCTGGAATATTTTTAATTTTATTATTAGCAATTGAAATATTTGTAAGAAGAGGTAAATTTTTAAATGCATTCTCTGGGACGGATTCAATTTCATTTGAATCCATTTCTATGCTTATTAAATTTATTGAATCCATTAAGCCAATTGGATATGTCTTTAGTAAGTTATTTGATAACTCGATGCCCTGTAAATTTTTTAAATTTTTAAATGCATAAGGAGAAATAAAACTGATCTGATTGTTATATAAACTAAGCCAGTCAAGTTTTTCAAGATTTTTAAAAACTTCAGAAGAAATTTCTTTTAGTTGATTGTGCATTAACCAAAGCCAATTTAAATTTACAAGCTTGTCAAGTATACCATTTGTTAATTTTTCTATATTATTATGCCCTAAAATTAAATATTTTAAATTTAAAAATCCAGAAACAGGGCTAATATCTTTAATTGAGCTTGAATTTAAATTTATAGAATAAATTTGCGAAGGATCTTTAATAGTACAATCTTCTGAAATTTTTAATGCTGTGAACTTTGCATCAGATTCCTTTTCTGAAGTACACCAATGTTTAAATGTGTGATTGAATAGTAATTTAAATTCAAATACTTTATCATCATTTGGCTTTAATACTTCATATTCACAATTTACAGCGGAGTTTAGTTCATATTTTGTTGGGATCATTTTAATTTTAGAATTAATAATATTAAATTTTAATTCAGAGCAGACCTTTTTTTGATTAGGTTTAATTACAATTTTTAAGTTTTTATCATTTGATTTGATGTCTATAAAAAAATCAATTAAATCTTGATATGATTCTGTAACTCCACCATAAGTGTTTTGGTTAAAAATATTTTTCGCAATTTTAGCGTCAAAATTATTTTTTTTGTTTTTTACTAAAAATATCGAATTATCATTTATTTCTAAATAATGATAAGCGGTTTTTATTTCAATGGCAAACAAATTTAGACATGTTTGAAAAATTAAAATTAATAAAATTTTGTATGGTGAAAAAAAATTTAAATTCATTTTTAATCCTCCTAAATCTTAGTATAAAAATATTTATTGGAGATTTTTATATAATAAAAATTATTATTTGATTCAATTAAAAAATCAACTATTATTCTGTTTTTTAAAAAAGAATATTAAAAAAGATATAAAATTTCTATAATAAATTTGAAATTTAAATACTTACGCTTGCTCCTGAGCGTATTGCAACTTTTTGCTTTTTCCTAAGATGTACTGGTACATCGCTTAAATCAACTGAAACAAGTTTTGAAACTCCGGGTTCGCTCATAGAAATGCCATAAATTGTATCTAAAACTTCCATGGTTCTGCGATTATGCGTAATGACAATGAATTGAAATTCATGACTTAGAGCGTCTAGGACATCGTTAAATCGACCCACATTGGCTTCATCCAATGGTGCATCCACCTCATCAAGAAAACAAAACGGAGCAGGAGTTGTTTTTAGTAAACTAAAAATTAAAGAAATTGCTGTTAACGCTTTTTCTCCACCACTAAATAAGCTCATATTTTGCATTTTTTTACCAGGCAATCGAACAAGAATTTCTACGCCTGTATTTAACAAATCTTGATCATTTAACATGTGAAGTTCGCCATGGCCATTAGGAAATAGTACAGGAAATACTTTTTGAAACTCAACATTGACTTTATCAAATATTTCTTTAAATCTTGTTTTCGTAGTTTCTTCAATTTCTTGTATCGATAAAAATAATTCTTCTATCGATTTTTCAATATCAGTTTTCTGTACTGTTAAAAAATTTAAACGTTCACTGACATCTTTAAATTCTTCGAGGGCACGCTCATTGACCGCTCCAAGTTCTTGAATGGCTTGCTGTAACTGTTTAATTCTGTCTTCAATTTGATTACGAATAGATTGGTCAGGATTTGCTTCAAAAGGAATATCTTCTGGAAGTAGCTGAAACTTTTCTGAAGCATCTTTTAAAGCTGTTTCTATAATTGTTTCAAAACGCGCAAGTTCGAGTTGTTTTTCAGTAATAAATTTTTGTTTTGATGTTGTAGAATCTTTTTCTTGTTTTAATTTTCCTTCTACAACTCTAAGCTCTTCAGAATTTTCAGTTTCTTCTTGAGTTAAAAATTCTAATTTGTCTTCAAAAATTTTAACTTCTCTTTGTAAGTTTGTAATTTCAAAATCAAGATTTGAAAATTCGTTTGCATCATGATTGATTTGAAAATCAAACTCTTCTAATTGTGAAATATAATTTTCAACTTTATTTTGCATACGCTTAATTTGGAGTAAAATTTCTTCATAGTATTTTCTGTTGTTAGCTTGTCTTTCAACAATAACAGCGCGCTCCGATTTTTTACTCTGTAGTTGAATTAAAATTTCATCTCTAAACTCTTTCTTTTCAGAAAATAAAATATCAAATTCTTCTAAATCTCTTTGTAGCGTGGAAAATTCTTGATCGAGCTTTTCTAAATGATTTTGATTTTTAGCAAAAGACTCTTTGGCTTCTGATAACTCTTCACTGAGCCGTAATTTTTCTGATTCCAATCGAGATAAATTTTCGTCAATATGCCTCAGTTGTAAATCAAAATTTTCGAGCTGACTAGAAAGTTTAACAGATTCTACTTTTTCTTTTTCAAGGGCTGTTGCGATATCTGTTACTTTTTGTTCAATTGCTTTCTTTTTTTCAGAAAGTAGATATAAAGCCCCCTCAGAACTTGCGAGTTTTTCTTGCATTTTTTCTTTATTTGTCAGTGCTTCTGCATATTCGCGACGCGTCTGTAAAATTCCGTGTGACGCTCCGTCCTGAAATGCGCCACAACTTATACCAAATGTTCCCGCTGCAACAGTCCCTCTTTCTGTGACAAAAATAAAATGCTCACTCGACTGACATAATTTTTTTGCCTTTAGCAATACCCATTCATCTTGGCAAATAAAAATACGATCAAATATGTGTTGGATGGAGTGCCATTTGCAATTTTCAATTCGGCTACCGACGCAACGAATTCCTGCAATTGAAAGAATTTGTTTTTTATCGTTTTCTTCGCTGCTATTTAAAGGAAAGAGCAAATCTTTAACAAGTAGATTGACTCGTGAAATAGACATTTCTTCTACTTTGTCAACAATTTCAATAAAACTATCGTTGTTTTCAACTAACGCGGATTGAAATAAATATGGCATTGCATTTTCAAGAACTTCTTCATCATTTTTATGAAGCGAAATCGAATCAAAAAGAAATCCTGTTATAAGATTCGATAATTTTTCGCGTAACGCTAAAGTTCCATCTGAAAGACCTTGATTGGAGTCCACAATTTTTTGTAATATATTAGCTTTACTGCTGATCTCTAAATGTTGCTGTTTGCATTCCTCTTTTTCCGAATGTGCGAGATCGTATTGTTTTTTAATTTGAGCCAATTCAATTTCAATGTTGTTTCTATTAGCAAGAACTTCATTTAGCCCAATTGAAACCTTGTTTAGGCTATCCTCAACATATTTTCTATCAGCTGCAATCTGTCCACGATTTTGACCATGTGAAAGAAGTCCTTCGCTTGTTTTTTGAATATGTTGATTATAACGAGAAATGGTGTCTAAAATGGCTTCGTTTCTTGCACGCAATGAGCTGCGGGTGGTTTCTATGGCTTTCATCTCTGAGCGAATTTCATCACCACGCATTTTTTCTACTTGTAAGTACTCATCGATTTCTTCGAGTTTTTCTTGGAGGCCTTCATTTTCATTATCAATTTTTTGTAAATCATCACCATGTTTTTCAATTTCTTCAATTAACTGTGCTTGTTTTGTATCTTCAGTTTTTACGTTTTGCTGTTCTTCTAAGAGAGCAGTTTTAATTTTATCTTTTTGAATAATGCGTTCATCATGACGACGTTTGTAGTTTTCGAGTCGTTCTTGATATTTTGTAAGAGTAATTTTTTGGTCGTCAAGCTGATTTTCTGTTGACTTAATTTGCTGTGTGAGTTCAAGCTGCAGTGATTTTAAATCATTTGCGCGCGCTTCCCACTCTCCAGCTTCAATACTCGAACGCTGGATTTCTGAGGAGCGACTATCAATTTCTTTTTTTACTTTTGTTACAATACTGCGATAAAATCCGATATGATTTTTAATGAGTTGAATTTCTTTTTCTTTTAACTCTTGAGAAAAATTTAATTTTTGTGTTGCTTTTTCGACCTGCTCTTCAAGAGCTTCTTTTTGTCTTGTTAATTCTGTTTCTATTTCAGCTAAATTTTTTAGTCTTTCATGAGTTGATGACATTCTTTTTTCTGCTTCTTTACGGCGTACTTTAAATACCGTAATCCCTGCTGTTTCTTCGAGTATTTCTCTTAAGTCTTCTGGAGATGCTTGAATAATTCTATCTCGTTTATCTTGTTGAATAATGGCGTAACTTTTTGATCCTAGACCAATAGACATTAAAAAATCGACAATATCTTTTAAGCGGCATGGTTCACGATTCATAAAATATTCGCGTTCGCCGCCGCGGTTTATTTTTCGGCCAATCGAAATTTCTGGTAAGTGCATAAATTCGGCAGGACAATGACGGCCATCGTTTGAAAATACGAGAGTCACTTCTGCAAGACTGAGTTGTTTTCTGCTTTGAGATCCTGCAAAAATAATATCAGTGGGATCATCAGCTCTTAAACTTTTTGCAGTTTGTTCGCCCATAACCCAGCGAACGGCATCAATAATGTTTGATTTTCCAGAGCCATTTGGTCCAATAACTCCTGTAATTCCATCATGATAATGAATATTGACGCGATCTGCAAAACTTTTAAAACCTGAAATATGAATTGATTTAAGTTTCATACCAACCTTGCGTAAACTTTAAAATTATAGCTCAAAGGGTGTTCTTTCTATTGCATACAATGATATCGCAAATTTTATATTTCTAAAACATAAGGCAAAAAAATTTTAACCTTGCCCCCCTCATCAACAAATATTTAGCATACTATTATTAAATTGCTCATCTCGACCCAACAAAATAAATACCATGAGTGATTAGACAATTGATTCTTTTAAAAGATATAGGCAAGTTAAAGACTTTTAATAAAATAGATTGTATAAGATGTAAGCTTTTGTTGGTAGGTAATTTAACTTGGATCGAATTTTGATGTAATTGGTATTTTTTGACATAAATAAGGATCATCAATGACTTTTATAAGAAGCCAAATCTCATTAAATTCTGAAGAATACAAATTGAATTTTCAAAAAAATCAGGAAATTTGTACTGAATTAATTCAATTACAAAATATAATAAAAATGGGTGGAGGTGAAAAGTCGCGCCAACGTCATGCTAATCAATCTAAAATGTTTGTTCGTGAGCGTATTGAAAATTTGTGCGATCCCGAATCACCATTTATTGAAATAGGAATGCTTGCCGCACACAACGTTTACGAAGATGTCGTACCAAGCGCAGGAGTTGTAGCAGGAATTGCACAAGTAGCGGGCAAAATGTGCATGATTGTTGCCAATGATGCCACAGTTAAAGGTGGAACTTACTACCCATTAACTGTTAAAAAGCATTTAAGAGCACAAGAAATTGCATTAGAAAATAAACTTCCCTGTATTTATTTAGTTGATAGTGGTGGTGCGTTCCTTCCTATGCAGTCTGAAGTTTTTCCAGATAAAGAACATTTTGGACGTATTTTTTTTAATCAAGCTAAAATGAGTTCTCTAGGAATTGCACAAATTGCGGCGGTCATGGGATCGTGTACTGCTGGTGGCGCTTATGTTCCTGCAATGAGTGATCAAACTGTGATTGTAAATAAAACAGGAACAATTTTTTTAGGTGGTCCTCCTTTAGTAAAGGCTGCAACGGGAGAAGATGTAACGGCAGAATTTTTAGGAGGAGCAAAAGTCCATACAGAAATGAGTGGTGTGGCAGATCATTTTGCAGAAGATGATCAACATGCATTATTTATAGTAAAAAATATTATTAGAAATTTAGGCCAAAAGGAACAAGCAAAAGTTGCGTTAAAAAATTCTGAACCGCCTGCTTATGATCCAAATGAAATTTTAGGTATTTGGCCTAGAGATTTAAAAAGACAAATTGATATACGAGAAATTATTGCGAGAATTGTAGATGGAAGTCGGTTTTTTGAATTTAAAGAGCGTTATGCCTCCACTATTGTAACAGGATTTGCATATATAGAAGGTATTCAATGCGGAATTATTGCAAATAATGGTGTTCTTTTTAGCGAAAGTGCTCTTAAGGTCACGCATTTTATTGAGCTATGTACTAAAGAAAAAATTCCTATCATTTTTTTACAAAATATAACAGGTTTTATGGTTGGCTCACAATATGAGCGCTCTGGAATTGCAAAAGATGGCGCAAAAATGGTGCATGCTGTCGCTACTGCACAAGTTCCTAAAATTACATTTTTGTTTGGTGGTTCTTATGGTGCAGGCAATTATGGTATGTGTGGCAGAGCATACGCGCCTCGATTTTTATGGACTTGGCCTTCTAGTAGAATCTCAGTCATGGGAGGTGAGCAAGCCGCACAAGTGATGCTCACTGTTAAAAAAGAACAGTTTTTGCGCGAAAAGAAAGAATTATCTGCTCAAGAAATCGAAGAAATTATAAATCCTATTCGCTTAAAATATGAACAAGAAGGACATCCTTTTTTTGCGTCTGCGCGACTTTGGGATGATGGGGTTATTGATATGCGAGCAACGCGTGCTATTCTTGCTGCAAGCTTATCCATTTGTTTAAATTCCCCGCTTGAAGAAACAAAAACAGGAATATTGAGAATGTAAAAGATTGTCTGCATTGGGAGAAATTTATGTCAAAAAAAGAGTTTATTCGTATTGCAAATGCCGGAGGTTATTGGGGTGACGATCCTTATGCATTGCGGAGACAGGTGTATGGCGAATTAAAATTAGACTATATATCTATCGATTTTTTAGCAGAAATTACCATGAGTATTTTGCAAAAACAAAAGACTAAAGATCCTTCAGCGGGTTATGCTAAAGATTTTATAAATATTTTAGAACCAGTTTTAGCGGATTGCGTCCAAAGAAAAATTAAAATTATTACAAATGCAGGAGGAGTGAATCCTCTTGCATGCGCTGAAGCATTGTTTGCGTTAGCGCGGAAAAAAAATTTAAACTTAAAGGTTGCAGTCATTAATGGTGATGATATTTTAAAAAATATTAGTAAATTGCGGCAGTCTGGTGTTGATTTTAAAAATATGGAAACCCAAGAAAATTTTGAAAATTATGCAGATAAAGTTTTATGCGCAAACGCATACTTTGGAGCCTTACCAGTTGCAGAAGCCTTAAGTTTTGATCCTCATATTGTATTGTGTGGGAGGGTGACAGATACAGGAATTACTTTGGGTGCGATGATTCATGAGTTTAAATGGAAAAGTGATGATTACGATAAGCTTGCTCACGGAATTGTTGCAGGTCATATTATAGAGTGTGGTGCTCAAGCTTCTGGCGGAAACTTTACAGATTGGCAAAAGGTACCAACATTCATTGATATCGGATTTCCTATTGTTGAATGTTATCCTGATGGATCATTTTATGTGACCAAGCACCCTAAAACTGGTGGTTACATGAGTTGTCAAACAGTACGTGAACAGTTGCTTTATGAAATGGGTTCGCCTCAAGCCTATATTACTCCAGATGTCATCGCTGATTTTTCGACAATTCAAATTCATGCATCTTCTTTAGATAGAGTAAAAATTTCGGGTGTTAAAGGAAAAAAACCAACAGATTTTTTAAAAGTTAGTATTGCCTATGAAGACGGTTTTAAATGTTCTGGAACTTTAATAATTTCTGGACCAGATGTAAGAAATAAAGCAGAAATGTTTGCAAAAGTATTTTGGATCCGATTAGAAAATGAGTTATTAAACGCAGGCTTTAATAAAACTGTTGATTTTAAAAATACAGAATACGTTGGTGATGATAGCACTCATAAAGGGATGCTCAAAAAACATGATGCTATAGAAATTTTACTTAAATTAACAGTTAGAGATAATAATAAAGAAAAATTAAATATATTTAGAAAATTGTTGCCGAGTATGATTTTAAGTGGGCCAGCTGGTGTTGCCGTAACAGGAGGAGCTCCTACAATTTCAGAAGTAGTTAGCTACTGGCCAGCACTTATTCCTCAACAATATGCGCTACCAAGTATTTTTATTTATGAGCAACAATATGAAAAAGATAAAAGTGAGCTAATTTCAGAAAAAAAAGAGTTAAAATGGACTGTCACACAAGGGGAAAGTGTGATTAAAGAACCGCCCACAGATCTTTGGAGTTCAAATTTAGTAAGTATTATGTCAACCTCTCGACTTATAAAAGTATGTTTAATGGAAATTGCTCATGCTCGAAGTGGCGATAAAGGAGATACCGTTAACATAGGGTTAATTGGTAGAAGTCCTGAGTGCTACGTATGGCTTCGCGAAAATATTACTGCAGAAAAAGTAAATGATTGGTTTCATAGTTTATGTAAAGGCGAAGTGCACCGTTACCTTGTACCTAATCTTTGGGCATTAAATTTTTTGTTAGAACAATCGCTTGGTGGTGGTGGTACAAAAAGTCTACAAATTGATGCGCAAGGAAAAACATTTAGTCAAGCTTTACTAAGATGCGAAGTTGATATTCCAGAAATCCTTTTGGCAACAATTCAACCTGAAAACAAACCATGTGCAGGTGAACTTGTCAGAAGGGATATGGCATGACAATACGTTTTAATGGTAAATTTATTAAAGTTATTGATAAAGAACATGGCGTAAAAAAAATAGTTTTTTCTCGTCCTGATACCAGAAATGCATTTAACGAAAATATGATTCAAGAAATTACCGAACAACTTAATTTATTAGCTCAAATAACCTCAATTGAAGATATGCGGTTATTAATTATTGAAGGTGAAGGAAAAGTTTTTTCTGCTGGTGCGGATTTGATTTATATGAAACAACAAGCACAGCAAAGTGAAGAAAAAAATTTACAAGATGCTCTGAATTTAGGAAAAATGTTTTTTACTCTTGCAGCTTTTCCTTGTCCTGTTGTTTGTATTGTTCAAGGAGCGGCAATTGGTGGTGGTTTTGGTTTTGTGGCATGCGCGGACTTAACAATTGCAGAACAGAATGCTGTTTTTGCAACAAGTGAAGTGCGTTTAGGAATTGTTCCAGGCGTGATTAGTCCTTATATTGTGCGAAAAATTGGTGTAGCGGCATCATCGCAATTTCTGCTTTCAGGAAAACGATTTTCTGCAAATGAGTCTCAGCAGCTTGGGTTGATTCAATATGTCACTGAGCAAGAATATTTAAAAGAAAAAAATGAAATGATTATGTATGAATTATTGATGGCAGGACCTCATGCTGCAAGAAGAACTAAAGAACTTATACTTAATGCTTCTCCGTTACCTTCATTAACGCAAATTGAATTTACGGCAAAACATATTGCACTTGCCCGCTCTAGCCATGAAGGAAAAGCTGGAATTGAAGCATTTTTTGCAAAAAAAGATCCATATTGGAGTGTAAGGGAACAAGAATAAAATGAAAAAACTTCTCATTGCGAATCGAGGAGAAATTGCTCGACGTATTTTAAAAGCAGGAAAGCAAAGAGGATATACTGTAGCCGTGATTGCAACACCAGATGATTTGGACTCATTGGTGTGCCAGGAAGCGGATGCTGTATTAAAAGTTTCGAGTTTTTTGAATGCCACTGATATTGTGAATAAAGCATTGGAATGGCAAGCAGATGCTATTCATCCAGGATATGGATTTTTATCTGAAAATAGTCAATTTGCATTTTTAGTTGAAAAATCAGGAATTGTGTTTGTGGGTCCTACAGTTTCAAATATGCAAGCACTAGGTAGTAAAGAAGCTGCAAAAAAACTCGCTCAGCAATGTGGTGTGCCAACATTAACTGCATTGTTATCGCATGATTTGCAATCAATCCCTCAATCTCGTTGGGCACAAGAATTAAAGCAGCGCCATATTATTGCACCATTTTTAATAAAAGCGAGTGGAGGGGGTGGTGGACGCGGAATGCGCATTGTAGAGGATGCGAGTGAATTGCCCAATGCAATTAAAAGAGCATCAGAAGAAGCGAAGTCTGCATTCAATGACGGCACTGTGTTTGTTGAACGGTACTTAAGTTCTCCTAAACATATAGAAATTCAAGTGTTTGGAGATGGTAAGGGTGGTGGAGTTTATTTTGGAGAACGAGAATGCTCCATGCAGCGCAGACATCAAAAGGTCATAGAGGAAGCTCCTTCTGCGTCTATTTCTTTACAGCAACGTGAAGCAATGGGAAAAGCCTCTCTCTCACTTGTTAAAGAAACACAATATAGGGGTGCTGGTACAATAGAGTTTTTAATGGACTCTGTGGGGCAATTTTACTTTTTAGAAATGAATACCCGTTTGCAAGTTGAACACCCTGTGACGGAACTTGTTTATGGTGTCGATTTGGTTGATGCACAATTGCAATTAGCAGAAGGAAACTGGCCGCATCATTTTCCGGATGCAAATACTTTTTATACATTAACACCTCGGTGCGTGGCGCTTGAGGCAAGAATTTTAGCGGAAGATCCAAGTCATGATTTTTTACCAACACCAGGTTTAATTAAAATTTACGAAGAGCCTAGAGAAGACGATGTTCGTGTAGACACTGGTGTTGTAAGCGGAGCGAGAGTAAATCCAAATTTTGATTCTATGATAGCTAAACTTATTGTGTCTGGAGAAAATAGAGCGTTGGCAATTGAGAAATTGATAGCAGCTTTGAATCATTTTGAGATTCTTGGTTGTATTACCAATCTTTCTTTTTTACAGCACATTGCAGAACATAAAGATTTTTTAGAAGGCAAACACGCCACCAATTGGATTGCGGCACAGTTGCCTCAGTTAATTAAGCCCAAATTACCTGATTTTTTATTAAATGTTTTTGAAAGTCATAAATTTAGAGAAAAAATTTCTTTACTGTTAGATGGCTTTGTTGAAGCAACAGAATTGGCAACGATAAACAATGTCTTTGCGATGCAAAGTGATAAATTGAAAGCTTATTCTAAATTTTACGAAGCCTCTATTAATACTATTAATTTTAAAATCCATAAAACAAAAAAACAGAATAAATTTTTTCTTGAATCAATTGATATATTTAATTTTTTTCAAAATAAATATATTGAATCGGAAAATGTCTCAAAAATTATGGAAAAATATTTTATTAATTCCATGTTTGATAAAAATTATAAAATTCCATTTTCTGCAATTAGACTCTCACAGCAGTATATACAAATAAATATATGTGGAGAATATTTAAAATTAGAATGCCCTTTTTATATTGTAGGGAAAAATCATAAAAATTCTTTGGACAGTGGCGAAATTCGTGCTCCTATGGCAGGTAAGGTATTTGAGGTTTTGGTCCATGAAGGACAAAAAGTTTTTTCTGGACAAGTCCTCTTTGTCGTAGAATCGATGAAAATGCAATTAGAAGTAAAGTCGGCTGGAGAAGGTCTGGTCGTAAAAGTTTTTGTTGAACAAGGGCAAATTTTGTCAGGCTCTGATGTCATGGCTATGATAGAATTAAAAACATAATATTATTTAAATATTATTGTCATGAGCAACTAAAAATAAACGACCAATTCAGCTTGAATGAACTCATTTATTTGGAAGGATACTGTTTTATGACAAGTTATCATAATAACGCACAAGAAATTCGAGAAGTTATTCAGACTGTAAGAGCCTTTGCAGCAAAAGAGCTTGCTCCTTATGCAGACGAGCTCGATCGTGAAGAAAGACTTGCTCCGGGAATTTTTCGTAGGTTAGGCGAGCTTGGCATCTTGGGGTTAACCTGTCCGGAAGAATTTGGTGGGGCAAAATTAGGGGCTGTCTCAGTTGTTGCCGTTATGGAAGAGCTTAGTTATGCATGTCCCGGTACGTGTTTGAGTTATCTTGCCCATTCTTTACTTTTTGTTCATAATCTAGCGCAAAATGGTTCTCCAGAACAACTCGTAAGGTATTTGCCAAATTGTATCTCAGGTGAATCTGTTGGCGGCATGGCAATGACAGAACCTGGGTCAGGTTCGGATGCCATTGGTCTTAGAACCCGTGCTGTTAAAAAAGGAAATCATTATATATTAAATGGTTCTAAAATGTTTATCACAAATGGACCTGTTGCGGATGTTTTTTTAGTTTACGCGCGTACAGGAGAAAATCGTACAGACATTTCTACCTTTATTATTGAAAGAGGTTTTCCTGGTTTTTCTGTAGGTAAAAAGTTGTCAAAAATGGGAATGCGTGCAAGTCCAACCGGAGAGCTCGTTTTTAAAGATTGTATTGTTCCAGAAGAAAATTTAGTAGGAGAAGAAGGCTCTTCTGTAAAACATATGATGAAAAATTTAGATATAGAACGCGTTGGGCTTGGTGCAATGGCTCTTGGTATTGCACGCGCATGTCTTGATCATTCATTAAAATATTCACAAGAAAGACAACAGTTTTCTGAAAGTATAATCAACTTTCAAGCAGTCGGTGAAAAAGTTGCAAATATGTATATTGGTTATAGAGCCGCTCGATCCTTTATTTATGAAGCTGCCCAGGTTATTGAAGAAGGCCGTCGTGCCAATCAAGAGGCTGCTGCGGCAAAAGTATTTGCATCAGAAATGGCGACTAAGGTGGCTCTAGATGCTATTCAAGTGCTTGGTGGCTATGGGTATATTCGAGAGTTTCCAGTAGAGCGATTGATGCGAGACGCAAAACTCCTTGAAATTGGTGGAGGAACGAGCGAAATTTTACGAAATATAATTGTTAAAGAGTTTGTTCGTAAAAGCGGTAAATAGTTTGTTTAGGCGTATTCAAGTATTGAAAGTTGTTTTGTGGCAACCTACAATACTAGTATTAGTGATATTGCATGAGATTCATGATCATTAAATTCAGGAGCGTCATTTGCAGGATAGTTCAAACAATCTTATTATAAAAAGCTTGGCGCCTTCTAATGAGCGGCTGCCTCTTTTTATTGTAGGAGATGTTCATGGGTGTGCTAAAGAGTTGTATGAACTGATAGAATCTGCCAAAAAACATGTTCCAAAGTTTCAATTAATTTTAGTAGGTGATTTGTTTACAAAAGGCCCAGATCCCGTTGGTGTCTACGAATTAATTCAACAATATTCTGCATTATGTATCAAAGGAAATCACGATTGGGCATTATGGTCTACAATCCAATTTGCACACAAAAGAAGTTTTCGTACTTTAGCAGAACATACAAAACAAACCTTACATCTTATTCGCTATCATAAAAGAGCTATTTTTGAATTTCTTTGTAATCTTCCACATGCTTTTGTAACAACAATAATTTCGGCTTTAAATAGAAATAATTGGGAATCAGAATATCCATTAATTATTGTTCACGCGGGATTGGATGCAACAAAAGGTTTACTCGGCACTTCAGAAAGAATGCTGTTAACAGCCCGGTATGTAAAATGGGATTCTAAAAATACAGATGATAGAAAGCTTGTGGTGGTTCCTGCAGGTTACCGTTCAGAAATTTTAAAACAACAATTTAGCAATGAACAGCAAAATATGAATAGCGAAAAAGAAAAATTTCGTTGGCATGAACTGCATAATGGACCAGCACTAGTTGTCTTTGGTCATGATGCAAAGCAAGGTTTGTTTAGAAAAACTTTACCATCTGGAAGACCAATTTGTGTAGGAATTGATACAGGTTGTACTTACGGCAATAGTTTAACTGGTTATTTTCCAGAATTTGATTTAGCGATACAAGTTCGTTCTCATAGAAAATATTTTGATGTGAAAAAAAATGTTATTCTCTTAAAACCTCAAAATTCGCGTAGTATAGTTGTTTGATACGTAGATTGGATTTTGTTTTATGACGGTTAAAAGTTCTAAGGATTTAGAAATAAACATTGAATATAATCATTTGTTTAAAGGCGCGGATGCGTTTTTTAATTTACTATTAAATCAATCTGTAAAAATAAATTTTGTGACTGTCAGAACATACTGTAATGGGGCGTGGCATCAATTATCAGGGAAGGATTTTTGTGCACATCTTGGGCGTGCAACGCAATATTGGGCAGATTTATTACCAATTTCAGAACGTGTTCATGGACAAAGTATTATCCTTTTAGGTCGCAATTCGTATAATACATTTATTGCAACTTTAGGAGGTGTTTTAGCAGGATTGGATGTGATGTCTGCACCACCACACATGTCTAAAAATGATTTAAAGTGGTGCGTTAATTATTTTAAAGGTGTTGCAATAGCGACAGATATTGATGAGCTTGCTGGTCAATTGGATGACTTTTCGGTTCCCGTTTTAAATATTTCAACTGCAGCATGGATGCCTCAAGATAAACATCCAGAGCCACCGTTATTATCTCTTTATCGAGAAACTAAAACTTTGCCAACAGAAGATTTTTCTGAAGATAATATAATAAATAATAATGCCAAAAGTATATTAGAAAATTTTACTATTTTACCAGAAGATTCGCCTTGGCGTAAAATTAAGCCAGGAAGATTTTCATTTGTTTCATTTGGCCATGATGGGTTTCAAAAACCTGAAATATTACAACCTGATGCTTTAGTCATTACAGCACAAAACTTTATTATTCATGCAGAATTTCCTAAGCAAATATTTTGGAAAAGCATGGAGCTCATGATTCCAAGTAATCCTTTTTCCCATTTGAGTCGTTTTTGTGCCATGCTTAAAAATGGAATTATTGGATTTCCAAATCCCAGTGCCGATTGGGAAGTCAATTTACGAATTTTAAGGCCTAGTTTTATTTTTGCAAGCACTCTTGAAACCCAACAAATTTCTTCTTTTATAGAAACAGTCGAAAAAAGATTGACAAATAATCCGCGATTTCAGGTTAGCGAAAAAATTGAAAAAGCACAGTTATTGCTTGCTTCCAATAGAGCTATGAAAATTCCAGAAGGAATTTTTGACGCCTTAAAAAGTTCTTTAAGAAAAGCCTCTCGATTTATTTCTGGAAAATCATTTTTAAAAGAAGCTGTTGAGGATTTACAATTTGTTGTTCATGGACTTGCACCAGCAGTAGAAGCAAATGTGAGAACTTTAGAAAAATTGGGTATTCCTGTAATTGAATCTTATGGCACCACACATGCTGCAGGAATGTTATCGAGTAATTTATTTTTGACTCCGCATTTTAAAGTAATTGGAACACCATTGCCTCATGTAAACTTTAGATTAGGAGCACATTCAACTTTAGAATATCGACTGTCATCAAGTTTTTTTGAAAATAGTGGAAATTGGGAAGAAACGGGTGATGTTGCGCAAATGACTCCTTTTGGTTTTATAATTACAGGAAGAAAACGTCATTTGTTTGTAACGTTAGGCGGTACTGTAGTGTCTCCTGTTCGTCTTGAGCAGCTGCTAAAAGAAAATGATATTATAACCGATGCCTGTGTCATTGGAGATAAGATGCCTTATTTATCAGCCTTAATAGTATTAAATCACGATGCATTAGCTGATTTTCGAGTTTCTCCAGATAAAATTCGGCAACAGGTGCAAGAAGTTGTAGATAAAGTTAACGAAACATTACCTCGTAACGTAACGTTAAAAAAATTTTCAATACTCGATAAACCGTTTACAGAATCAAGTGGCGAAAAATTAACAAATGGAGAAATAAATAGACTTAAAATTCAAGAAACCAGATCGAGTCTGATAAGTTCTCTTTATCAATAAATGCTTTTTATTACGATTTGCGACATTATTTAATTTGATATAATCTTGTTTTCATAATTTTCCTCACTCATTGGAGGTTTCATGCAGCTTCATACTGAAAAAGTTTTTGAACTTGTTAGGGAAGTTTATAGCCCAACGTTATTTAATGAGTTGAATTGGACAGGAAGTTATTCTGATTATATTGTAATGGTCGAAAAAAATCCGAAAATTTGTAGAACAGCTTTTCAAAGAATTTATGATCTTATCATGCATTTTGGCTCTTATGAATATGTGGAACACAAGAAAAAGCTGATTCATTATAAGTTTTTTGATGATCCATTGAATAATGGTAAAGATGCTGTTTTTGGTTTGGATGTGCATATTTCAAAATTGGTCAATTTTTTTAAAGCAGCATCTCTTCGTTATGGTCCAGAAAAGAGAGTTTTGTTGTTACATGGTCCCGTTGGTAGCGCAAAATCAACGATTGCCAGATTACTAAAAAAAGGTGTTGAATGGTATTCACATCAAGCAGAAGGTGCATTGTATACATACGAGTGGATTAATCTTCATGATAAACTTAAAATGGAAGACACAATGCCATGCCCAATTCATGAAGAGCCTCTGCAATTAATTCCCGAAGAAGCGCGTGCAAAAGTTTTTAGTTTATTAAATAAGGGGAAAGGATTTCAAGATCGTATTCATGTAGATGGCGGTCTTTGTCCTGCATGCCGTTATGTTTATAACGAATTGATGCGTCAGTATAATGGTGATTGGGAAAAGCTAACTAAAAGTCATATTTCAGTAAAAAGATTGTTACTTTCTGAAAAAGACAGAGTTGGTATTGGTACCTTTCAGCCTAAAGATGAAAAAAACCAAGACTCTACTGAGCTCACTGGAGACCTCAATTACAGAAAAATTGCAGAGTATGGCTCGGATTCAGACCCGCGCGCGTTTAATTTTGATGGGGAATTTAATATTGCTAACAGAGGTATAGTCGAATTTGTAGAAATGTTAAAACTTGATGTAGCCTTTCTTTATGATTTACTTGGAGCTTCGCAAGAGCATAAAATTAAACCCAAAAAATTTGCTCAAACAGATATTGATGAAGTGATTATTGGGCATACCAATGAACCAGAGTATCGCAAACTGCAAAATAATGAATTTATGGAAGCGTTGCGAGATAGAACTGTTAAAATTGATGTTCCTTATATTACAAAATTAAAAGAAGAAGTTAAAATTTATCGTAAAGACTTTAATCCAGAAACTGTGCCTCATATTCACATTGCTCCACACACAATTGATACAGCAGCTATGTGGGGAATTTTAACAAGACTTGAGGAACCTAAAAAAGCAAATTTAACTGTTATGCAAAAAATGAAGCTTTATGATGGTAAAACGTTATCTGGTTATACAGAAGATAATATAAAAGAATTGCGCAAAGATGCGTTACGCGAAGGTTTGGATGGTATTTCTCCTCGCTATATTCAAGATAAACTATCAAACTCTTTAGTCGAAGATAGAGGAAATGGATGTATTAATCCATTTATTGTTTTAAATGAACTTGAAGGTGGTTTAAAAAACCATAGCTTAATTCGTGATGAAGAAACTAAAAAGCGTTACAGAGAACTCTTGGCAGTTGTTAAACAAGAATATGAAGATATTGTTAAAAATGAAGTACAAAGAGCAATTTCTGCAGATGAAGAAGCGATTGCTAAACTTTGTGGAAATTATATAGATAATGTAAAAGCATACACCCAAAAAGAACGTGTTCGTAATAAGTATACAGGAATGAGTGAAGAGCCTGACGAGCGATTGATGCGCAGTATAGAAGAAAAAATTGATATTCCTGAAAGTCGTAAAGACGATTTTAGACGGGAGATCATGAATTATATTGGTGCATTGGCACTTGAGGGTAAAATATTTGATTACAAAACAAATGAAAGATTGCATAAAGCTTTAGAGCTAAAACTATTTGAAGATCAAAAAGATACTATTAAATTAACAAGTTTAGTGAGTAACGTTGTTGATAAAGAAACACAAGCTAAAATAGATGTTGTTAAAAATAGATTAATTAAAAACTATGGATACTGCGATATTTGTTCAACTGATGCATTGCATTTTGTTGCAAGTATATTTGCGCGTGGTGATGTTAAAAGAAACTTAAATTAGTTTTGTAAAATTTTTAAAAACCTCTTGTTAGAGAAGGCTAAATTTTATGAAAATGGAAACTGATGTTAACCGTTTCAGAAAAATAGTCAGAGGAAAAATTAAAGACAATTTAAAACGCTTTATTTCATCCGGAGAGCTTATTGGCAGACAAGGAAATAAACAGGTTTCAATTCCACTGCCAAGAATTGATCTTCCGCGTTTTGAATTTGGCGGTAATCAACAACGGGGTGTGGGGCAAGGTGATGGAGAGCCAGGGGATCCAGTAAATCAAGGACAACCACAACCTGGCGAAGGAGAGGCGGGACAAAATCCAGGTGAACACAGTATGGAAGTTGATGTCAGCCTCGATGAATTAGCTGGAATTTTAGGTGAAGAACTTGGTTTACCGAGAATCGAAGACAAGGGCAAAAAAAATATTACCCAAAAAAAATACAAATATCAGGGGGTGCTTAGAAACGGACCAGAGAGTTTACGCAATTTTAAAAGAACCTACAAAGAAGCATTAAAAAGACAAATTAGCGTAGGTGACTATACGCAAGACAAACCCATTGTCATTCCAATTAAAGACGACAAAAGGTATCGTAGTTTTCGTATTGAAGAAAAACCGGAAGCCAGTGCGGCAATTATTTATATGATGGATGTTTCTGGCTCAATGGGTGACGAGCAAAAAGAAATCGTAAGACTCACATCATTTTGGTTAAATACTTGGCTGAAACATAACTACGATAACCTTGATACGCGTTTTATTATTCACGATGCCATTGCCCGAGAAGTGGATGAGCATACATTTTATCACACAAAAGAATCGGGCGGAACTTTAATTAGCAGTGCTTACAAATTATGCGAAAAAATTATTTTAGAAAGTTATCCCGCTTCGGAATGGAATATTTATTTATTTCATTTTTCTGATGGTGACAACTGGAGTGGCAATGACACCAATGAATGTATGAATTTATTGGATAGTGTTTTACTCCCATCAAGTAATCTATTTTCTTATGGTCAAGTTGAAAGTCGCTATGGCAGCGGACAATTTTTAAAAGATTTAGAAAAGCATTATGGCGATCAAAATGAAAAAGTTATTATTCATCAAATAAAAGACAGAGATGGTATTATGAATGCTTTGCGATCCTTTCTCGGCAAGGGGAAATAATTATGGTTATGGATCCTCGATTAACCAGTGAGCTAACGCCTGAATTAAAAGAAATTGTCTCAGAAATTGAAAGTCATGCGCGAAACTTAGGATTAGATTTTTTTCCCACTATTTTTGAAATGGTTGATTATCAACAAATGAGCGAAATCGCTGCGTATGGTGGTTTTCCGACTCGTTATCCTCATTGGCGTTTTGGTATGGAATACGAGCGCATTGCAAAAAGTTATGAATATGGCTTATCCCTTATTTATGAAATGGTGATTAATAATGATCCTTGTTATGCATATCTATTAAGAAGCAATTCGTTAGTTGATCAAAAAACTGTGATAGCTCATGTCTATGGGCATTGTGATTTTTTTAAAAATAATTATTGTTTTGCTCATACAAACAGAAAAATGTTAGATGAAATGGCAAATCATGGGAGTCGTGTTCGGAGATATATTGAAGAAGTTGGTCATGACGAAGTAGAATCTTTTATTGATATTTGTCTATCATTAGAAAACTTAATCGATCAGCATGGTCCTCATATTCGTCGTGAGTACAGGCCAAAGGATAAAGACAATTATGATGAAAGTTTGATTTCTCCTGATAAGCTTCCTGTTCCTAAACTTCCTTCTTTGCGCGGCTATATGGAAGGCTATATTAATCCTGATAGTTACGTTAAAGAGCAACAGGCAAAAGTCATTCTCGAAAAAGAAAAAGAAAAAAAATTTCCAGAAAGTTCTGTGCGTGATGTGTTGAAATTTTTGTTAGAGTATGCACCCCTTAATTCTTGGCAACGGGATGTTTTATCAATTGTTCGAGAAGAGGCGTATTATTTTGCTCCTCAAGGACAGACAAAAATTATGAATGAAGGCTGGGCTGTTTATTGGCATTCTAAAATATTAACGCAGCTTGTTTTAAAAGACTCTGAAGTGATTGATTATTGCGATCACTATGCTGGAGTTGTGCAAATGTCAGGACAACGTTTAAATCCTTATAAACTTGGTGTAGAGCTCATGAGGCATATAGAAAAGCGTTGGAACTGTGGACAATTTGGTTTGGAATACACGTTGTGTGATGATCCGCAAGTCCGAAGAAATTGGAATAAAAATGCAAATAAAGGAATGGAAAAATTATTTGAAGTGAGAAGATTTCATAACGATATCACTTTTATTGATGAATTTTTAGATGAAGACTTTTGTGAAGATGCGAAATTATTTACATGGGTGCAAGATAGGCGATCCGGTCAAGCGATTATTCATGACCGTGATTTTAAAACGATTAAAAAAGATTTGCTCGACTCTATGACAAATTTTGGACAACCTATTATTGATGTTGTTGATGGCAACTTTAAAAACCGAGGAGAGCTGTTACTGAGACATCGACATCAAGGAAAAGATTTAAAAATAGATTGGGCTGTAGAAACATTAAAAAATATCTTTAAAATTTGGAATCGACCTGTAAATATTGCAACATTTATAGAATCAGAATCAAAAGTCATTCATTATGATGGGGCGGAGCCTAGAATCGAAAAAGGGGTGCAATTTAGTAATAATTAAAAAATTTGCTAGTTATTAACTAGTTTTTGAATTTTAGCTTTAAATTCATCAATTTTAAAAGGTTTTAATATAAATCCATCTGCTTTTAAGCTCATGCCTTGCATGATGTATTTTTTCTCTTTAATAGAAGTAAAAAAAACGACCTTAAATTTTCTTTTAGGAAATCTATCTTTAATATTATGCATCACCGCAAATCCGTTTTTGTCTGGCATGTAAATATCAAGAAGTATTAAACTTAAACTATGAATATTTGCTAAAATTTGAGTAATGAGTTCATCAACATTATAACAGCACACAACTTTATAACCTATCGATTCTATAACTTTTTTTGTTACAAGATGAATTTCTTCCATGTCATCTAATAAAATAACAACTTTTTCTGTTCCCATTTTTAACACCATTTCTATGTTATTTATATAATCTATCGGAAAATTTAAAAGTCTCTAAATTTTAATAAATTTAGTCAATTATCTGACAACTTCATTTTAAATCATAAATTATAAAATCTTTTTAAGTAAATCAGTTACCTAAAGCTTATTTAGGAATTAACCGATATTGTTAAAAAGAGGAGATTAGTCATATGAGTATGAATCCAAAAGAAGATAGAATTAAAAGTGAAAAATATAGAAGAGATGGCGCAAAATATGTTTGCAATAAATGCAAAAATAAATATTTTTCAAAAGAAGATGTAGAAAAATGCTATGATAGTCATTTTGCCCCAGCAGGAAAAACTTCAGATAACAAAAAATAAAAAAAAAATTACAAAAAATCTAATTTATTTGTAAAAATTATTAATATTTTTAAATATTTTATATTATTAAAATTAATAATAACATAAATCTAAAATAATAATATAATTATATTATTAATAATATTTTTAAATATTTATACAAACTCTATCTATTTGACATTTAAAATTTTGATTAATATACAAACTTTGATTTTTTGTATTGTTTAATACCACTAAATCAATTGTATTTTTTTGTTTACTCCTATAAGAGGAAAAATATGCGTTTATCATATAGTAAGTATTTGTTTTCTTCAGTTTTTTTTTAAATTTTTCTGCCTTCTCACAAGAAAGCCTGCCTGAGTTTAAAATTGCATGTTATTACTATAATTCTAATCCAAAATTTGGAGATTATTCTGAGCATTCTAATTATGCTCTCTCAAAAGTATTAGTTGGACAAAATAATATTGTCACAGCAATAGATTCCAATCATCAAGAAATTTCAATTAAAGGTAAGGTGATTAATGGTTTTGTTACTACAGATATTAGTAATAAAAATAATATTTTAAATTATTGTAATCAAGCACTTAATAATTTATCACAAAATTACTTAAACACAGTTTTTCGCAGACTCAATTTTTCATTATATGATGTGCGGGCTTTTTCAAGTGGCACTCCTACCGCCCGGTATCATGAAACTATTGCTTCTGGCGAGTCTATTGTTAATTTTATTTACCATCCTATACGATATCTCAATTCTCAAGAAATTCGCGAAGCAGCCTCAACAATTGAAATCCCTCAAAAAACTCCAACACAAATTATAGAAATTGAAACAAACCAAGCTTTAATATATCCTCCTGAAGAAAAAGTTTTACCAAATCATATTAAACAAATAGTTATTTTTGGAGACAGCTTATCAGATCAAGGAAATTTAAAGTATAAAACTGGTCATATTCCAGATTTTCCTTATTGGTTTGGTCGATTTTCTGATGGTTTTATCTGGCCAGATTATCTTTTTAAAGCAACTCAAATACCAATTTTAAATTTTTCATATGGTGGCGCAACAACCATAGACTTTAAACATAAATTTGTTGATGGCATAAAGCTATGGGGACAAGCACTAATTACGGGCAATTTAGAAAATTATTTAAATTACTTTAATAAAGAAATATCAGTTTCAAATACTTCTTTTAGAGAAGAAAATTTAGAGCAAAGAGAAATAAATCATAATGTTCATGATACCTTATACATTATATGGATAGGCGCTAATGACTTTCTTTCTGTTCTAAATTCTAGTGAATTTGTAAATAAATTTTTTGATGAACCTGATAGTATTTATGGAAAAAATAAAATTATTGAAGAATCGGTAGCTGGAGTTACTAAAATATATTCAGCTTTAATTGAGAAAGGTGCTAAAAATTTTGCTGTTATTAATTTACCAAATATTGGTTATACGCCTTATGTTTTAACAACAACTTACAAAAAAGATATATTAAACGATGCTGAAAGATATAAAGAATTTTCGATTAAGTTAACACAGGCTGTTTATGAATACAATAAACATCTAAATAATAAAATTGAAGAGATTAATAAAACCATAGAAAATAAGATAATTTTAATTGATGTTAATTTGCAACTTAATAACATGCTTTATGGTAAGCATATGTTTGATGAAACAAAATCTTTCGATTATGGGTTTACCTATTTAAATTCAGAAGTGCTGATTCCTAATCAAAATAATATATATATTCAAAAACCTTGTTTTTCTGGTGCTCCTTTATTTAATGTCACTTTTTTCAGCTATTGGAATCCAAATTTTAATAAAACTTTAGAAGATTTTGAAAGAACAAAAATTTGTTCTAATGATATGAAAGCTAAGGATTTTCAATCTAATAAAAACGCAATTTTTTGGGATAATCCACACCCTTCAAGCTATGCCCACTGCTTTTTATCTCATTTTATTGAAAAAACTTTAGGAGATAATAATCTTATTGCAAAAAATTCTTTAAGTCTTGACGAAGTAAAAAAAGAGTGTGGATCTGTTATTAATTATAAATTTAGTATTCATTAATTTTCATTAAATGATTGTTTTTTGATAAATTATTAATATAGCAATCAATTTTCCTCCTTCTTTTAGTATGGGGAGGGGGACGTTAAAATATCAAAATATATATCCAAGAGTTAAACCAAATTCTTGAGTCAAAACTGAATTATTTTTTTCTAAATAATTCATTGCTTTTATCCATTCTGGATTGTTTGCAACCGTACTGTATAGATCTTTTCTATTAAGTGGATTATAAAATAATTTCATTCCAGCACCTATGTAAATACCAAAAGTTAGTCCTGATTTATTTGTAAAACGATAGCCAAATTGAAATGCAGGAGAAAAATTAATTTGTTCTCTCTCAATTTTATTAAAATTATCTCTAACTTCTTCTGACATATATAAAACTCGAGCTTTTAATCCGATAAATAGTCCTAATGGATTTTTGCTAAAAATATAATAATGCCATTTAGGAACAATACTAAATATCTCACGCTTTGTTTGAACAGAATCTGAAGAAAAAGGATTTTGTTTATAAAATTCAATATCAGTTCCGATAAAATGATTCTCAAATATATTGAGTTCATAATTTATTCCAAATCCTTGATTGACCATAAGTAAAGGATTGAGTTCTATAAGAGCACTCGATGTTTCTTGAGCCATGCCTGTTTCAAATATAAAACAATTTAATAAACTTACTTTATAAATAACTTTTCTCATGTAATGACCCTTTTGAGTAAACTTGTACTTACATTCATAAAATGCTATAGCAGAGAAGAAGGTAAAAATGCAAAATGGTTATTTTAACATTCAAGAGTAAGTATTATGAATAGTAAAATGTTTATTTATGAAATGATTATCAAAGAGCACCATTTGGACTCTTTTGCGCATGTAAACAATGCCGAGTATTTAAAAATTTTAGAAGAGGCACGTTGGGAATTTATTCATCACAACGGCTATGGCCTCGAAGAAATTCAAAAATATAAAAAAGGTCCAGTTATATTAGAAGTTAATTTAAAATTTATGAAAGAATTAAAACTTCGTGAAAAAATCCAAATTAAAACACAATGCGTTGACTTTAATAGAAAAATTTTAAAGCTTGAACAAAAAATTATCAATACTAAAAATGAAGTCTGTACTCTTGCATTATTTACATTAGGTTTTTTTGATCTCAATCAAAGAAAAATAATTGAAAACACACCCGAATGGATTAAAGCAATTGGAATTGACTCAAATTGAGTAAAAATTCTTTTGCTTTAGTGATTGACAGAGAAAAAAAGGCATTACTTTTTTTATATAAGCTTCGGTTTGCAAGCAACAAAGCCAAAGAATGATCAACGTACGCTATTTGCTCAATGCTGTTAAGATTAAAAAAACTGTCATCACACTGGATTTTAAGAGTACACATTGATAAATCAAGATTACCGTAAACAATTTGTTCATAAGTTGCATGACCAAAAATAAAAGGCATTGATCTTTCAGCAGAACACATCAATGCACATCCTCCTTCATCAAACATTGTTAGAAAATCTTGTTCTCTGCTTCGGCTGATTGGAGATGCTGACCAAGGAAATTGTGCAATTTCATCAAATGCAATAAAATGCCGCATATTTAAAGCTGCTTTAGATTTAGGAAAATGATACCAAATTTGAGAATTAAAAAAATCATGCCAATTTTTTGAGCGAGTTTTAACTTCGCCTTTTAGATAAATCCTTGGCTCATACAAATTATCTAAACCAACTTTATGACGTGCTCCTTTTTGTAAAATAAAAAAAATTTCTAAACCCGAGCGAGTGATAAGACCTTGAGGCTTGTAATAATTCAGTTCATTTAAGCTTGGCCAATCAGTGTTGTTTGAAAAAATCTGACCATATGGCATAATAGGAAAGAATAGTTCAGAGCATGTTAAAAATTGCGAATTCCAATCTCTCAATGTAGGTTGGGACTTGTTATTTTCTTTTTCTTCAACCCTTGAATTGATAGGGTATGCCATGTACTTAGCCTCACTTTATGTGGTTCTTGATTTAGATCCCGAAATTATGGTGACCGATCGCGATCGTGTATTACGCTCCTTACGAGAAAAATTAAAGCAAAAATTTTCTCATCGCATTACGGTTAGAGCAGATGAGAATGAAGGATCTTTGGCTGTTGCTTTGTTTGATGACAATTTTGAGCGTATAAAATCACGCTTAGATGATGTTAACGAAAAAATTGATGCCATAGGTGAAGCACGTGTGCGTTTTCATCAGGAGCAGATTTTTTGTTGGTATAACGGTAAATTTGTGGAAACTAATGATAGTTTAGCTTTTAGTGAACAAAATACAAATCATTTTAAAGGTAATTCAACAATTACTCATTCTTTTCATAGACAAGAAAAAACAATTGTATACACAGATAAGGATGATGAAATAGCGTCTGCTATTCCATCGCGATACTCAAGACGAAGTTTAAGGATACCAACTCGAAAGTGAGCATGATTTCATGTATTTGCGAATAATAAAAATTTTCTTTTTTTCTGTATTTTTTACCTTAATTATTATAGCTGGTCATTATTTTAGCTTTAATACACTGACACAGGTTGCTAATTCAGAAGAAATAATAAAAAAACCAGCAAAAAAAAATGTTGGCTATTTAACCTGTTCTATGCTGTCAGAAAGAATGAGAGATTTTCTAAAATCTCATTATGTCTATCGTGAGCTTGATCTTGAATTATCAAAAAGAACTTTTGAAACATTTGTTAATTTTCTTGATCCTGGCAAACTTTATTTTACTTTTGAAGACATTAAAGAATTTAAGAGGCTTTATTATCACGAAGGAGAAAAAGAAGAGCCGATTATTTTTAATAAAATTAATAACGTAGATTGTCGCTTAATCAATGGAGAAAAAGGTATCTATGAACGGTATAAAATACGTTTAAAAGAAGCGACCATACTTGCAGAAAATGAATTGAATGAAAAACCAAATTTTACAAAAGATGAATATATTGAAACAGATCGCAAAAAAATAGAATGGGTTAAGTCAACCGCAGAATTAAAAGATCGCTGGAGAAAAACAATCAAATTTATACTTTTAAATATGAAAGAATCAGATGATATAAAAAAAATTAAAAAAAGATTATTAAAACGGTATGAAATGATTAAAAAAGATGCAGAAGCAAGAACAACAGATGAAATTTATTCTATATTTTTAAACGCTTTTGCTCTTTCTTTAGATCCTCATTCTAGTTTTTTAACTCCTGTTGATAATGATCAATTTCAAATTGGATTTAGTCTAAAATTTGTTGGGATTGGTGCGACATTAAAAAGTGTTGATGGCTATACAATTGTTGATGCCATAGTACCTGGGGGAGCGGCGGCAAAAGATGGTCGTTTAAAAAAGAATGATAAAATTGTTGCGGTCGATGCAGGAGATGGATCAGGTATTCAAGATGTTATAGAAATGGATCTTTCTAAGGTTGTTCAGCTTATTCGTGGTAAAGAAGGATCGCATGTCAAACTTGTTATATTAAGAAAAGAAGTCGATGGTAAAATAAATCGTTTTTCTATCATTTTAAAACGTGCTGTTGTTCATTTTAAAGACAGCGAAGCTAAAAGCGAGGTTATAACACAAGGTAAGTACAAACTTGGGATTATAAATTTGCCAAGTTTTTATATTGATTATAAAGGTTGTCAAGAAAGTCCTATAACGTGTCGCAGTTCTTCTAATGATATGGCGCGAGAAGTTAAAAAATTAAAAGCAGCACAGGTCGATGGAATTCTACTTGACTTACGAAGAAATGGTGGCGGAGATCTTTCTGAAACACAAAAAATTGTTGGTTTATTTATTAAAAATCCAGTGGTCACGCAGGTAGAATATCGAGAAAAACAAGTGAGAACATTGGAGTCTGAAGTCAAAGAACCATTGTATTTAGGTCCATTGGCAATTTTAGTGAGTAAATATACAGCATCAGCTTCTGAAATTTTATCGGGCGCTGTGCAGGATTATGGACGTGGTATTATTTTAGGTGATTCTAGAACATTTGGAAAAGGCACAGTACAAACTGTAATTGAGGTGCCAGGTTCTGGTGGAAGACCAACAGATGGGGCAATTCATGTTACAATTGCTAAATTTTTTAGACCTAGCGGTAAAAGTAACCAAGAAAAAGGTGTGTTATCAGATATAATCATTCCTGATATTATTGATGTTATGGATATTGGTGAAAAAGAAAATGATTACGCACTTCCCTATACAACAATTAAAGCTTCAAGAGATTTTAAACCAGAAAAAGACTTATCAAATATAATTCAAAAACTTAACAAAATAAGTACACAACGTGTAGAAAAATCTCCAGACTTTAAAAAAATCTTAGAAGCGATTGAGAAAGCTAAAAAAGACAAACAAGCTAAAAATACATTAGTTTCTCTTAAAGAAAATGAAAGTCTAGTGTCAAAAGACAAAAAAACAAGTCATTCAAAAAAAGATGTCGTAAAGTCAGGCGTAGTTGATTTAAAGCAAATGCCAGAAGAAGAAGAGTCATCCTTTGATTTTTCACCAAAAGTTGTGCAAAAAAATGACTTTATTCTTAAAGAAGCCGGAAATATTCTTGTGGATTTTATTCCACAAATAAACCAAATGCAAAAATAGTAATTTTTTCATCGTTAAATTTATTTAATAAGAGATATTCAATGTTACAAGAAAAAAAAATTTTTGATATTACAATTTTAGGAGGCGGTCCTACAGGTCTTTTTGCAGCATTTTATGCTGGTATGAGAAATGCTAGTTGTAAGATAATAGATTCTATGCCAGCTCTTGGAGGTAGATTAACTGCTGTATATCCAGAAAAATATATTTATGATGTAGCTGGATTTCCAAAAATACTTGCAAAAGATCTAATCGATAATTTAATTTTGCAAATTAAGCCTTATAACTCTGAAATTTGTCTTAATCAAAATGCGCAAATTTTAAAGAGAAATACTCAAGAAGATATATGGGAAATTCATACAGAATCAGAAATTCACTATACCAAAACAATCATAATAGCTGCTGGAGTGGGCTCTTATACTCCTAAAAAACATACTGCAAAAGGTGCTCTTGATTTTGAAGGAAAAGGAATTAGCTATGCAGTGCTAGAAAAAGAATTATTTAGAAATAGACGCGTGATTATTGCTGGTGGTGGTGATTCTGCGTTAGATTGGGCAAATGAACTCGTTCATTTGGCTCAATCTGTAACTTTAATCCATCGTTCGAGCGCTTTTCGAGCACATGATGACTCAATTTTAAAGTTACAAAAAACATCAGCAAGAATTATATTAAATACAGAAATTGTTGGATTTTTTGGGAATAATCGTTTAAAACAGGTTTGTATTAAAAATATTGATAATGACCATGAAGAAATTCTTGAAGCTGATGATGCAATAGTGATGTTTGGATTTCATAGTTCTCTTGGAAAAATTAAAGATTGGGGTGTAGAGTTGCTTGGTAACGGAATTCAAGTAAATGAAAAAATGGAAACTAATTTACCAGGAGTCTTTGCTGCTGGTGATATTGCAAAATATAGTGCAAAGCTTGATTTGATTGTTTCTGGATTTTCTGAAGCTGCTATTGCAGTTGCTTTTGCAAAAGTTTTTATGAATCCTAAAGAAAAAGCCCAGCCATTGCATTCAACGACAATTATGGAAATAAAACAAAGAAAAGAAAAACGAGCTGCGCAGTAATTGCAGATGTGGAGTATTAAAGTAACTGGTAGGGTTTTTAAATGAAAAATACAACTTTATCAAAAAATAATTTTTCCACATTTGATAATAATCAAATTCTTAAAAATTTAGATTACGAATGGCTTGTCACAAATGGTTTGGGTGGGTATTCTTCAGGAACAATTTCTGGGATACTAAATAGAAGATATCATGGATTATTTATTACTCCGCAAAATCCTCCATTAGATAGAAGATATTATGTATCTAAAATAGAAGAAACAATTTTTATTAATGATAAAGAATTTTTATTAAGTGCAAATAGATGGCGAAATTCTGAGGCAATTCATCCTGCAGGATATCAATATATTGATAGTTTTTTCTTAGATGAAAATATTCCAACTTGGATTTTTCGATGCGATAAATTATTTATTGAAAAAAAAATATTTATGCCATTAAAAAAAAATCAAGTATATATTTGTTATAAAGTAATAAGTCATGATTACGCAGATATTATACCAAATTTTAAAATAAAGTGTGATCTTTTTGTAAATAATAGAAATATTCATGAAATTAAAAAAAATCCAAATATTTTTGCGGAATTTAATTCTAAAGATATTGAATTTTTTAACGAAAATAAAGAGAAAATTTTTGAATCTTTTAGTAATATGGAGTTCAAAGAAGTAAAAAATATTACTTATATTAACTATGAGCTATTAGAAGAGAAAAATCGCGGTTTTGACTATGTAGAAGATCATATATTAGGTGCTAGTTTTAGTTCTAATTTAAATATAGATGAAGTCAATTATATAGTTATTAATGCTGACAAACACAATAATGTTGAGTTACCCTACAAAATTATAAATGAAATTAAAATTAGCAATAAAGTTATAATTGATGGATGGAAAGAGAAAGTTCATAATACTCCAAAATGGATCGAGCAGCTGCTATATTCAGTAAATTTATTTATAGTTAATAGAGCAAAAAAAAATAATTTATCCTCTGATAAAACAATTATAGCCGGGTATCATTGGTTTGGCGATTGGGGACGCGATACAATGATAAGTCTTCCTGGTTTATGTCTTGCAACGCAGCAATATCATATTGCGCGCGAAATTCTTGAAAACTATGCGCAATATATTGATCAAGGTATGATTCCAAATCGCTTTCCTGATAATAATCATTTACCAGATTATAATACCGCAGATGCAACTTTTTGGTTTTTTGAAGCGGTTTTTCAATATTACTTTGCAACTAAAGATTTAGATTTCTTAAAATTTTTGTATCCTTATTTACAAAAAATTATTGAAAATCATTTAAAAGGAACGCGATATAATATTTATTGTGATCCAAATGATGCATTAATTTATGCAGGAGAAAATGGTACCCAGCTTACTTGGATGGATGCTAAAATTGGTGATTACGTTGTGACGCCGCGAGTTGGTAAACCAATTGAAATCAATGCATTATGGTACAATGCGTTAACAAATTTTGTGGATCTTTGTCTTGAATTAAAGTACCCGCATGAAAAATATTTACAAATTTCTCAAACAGTTAAAAAAAATTTATTATTATTTTGGAATGAGGAATTGGGTTACTGTTATGATGTTTTAAATTCAAAGGATGGTCATGATACATCATTAAGACCTAATCAGATTATCGCTCTTTCATTAAATCATTGTCCTTTTTCAGCATTTCAAAAGAAAAGTATTTTAGATCATTGTGGTCGTTCGTTATTAACCTATTATGGTTTACGCTCGTTATCTAAAGATGCTAAGGATTATAAAGGACTTTATATCGGAACTCCGTGGGATCGGGATAATGCTTATCATCAAGGAACAGTTTGGGGATGGCTTTTAGGAAAATATGCTATAGCTTTTCATAACGTAACAAAAAATGCTAATGTTGCAATTTCTTTTTTAGAACCCTTAGAAAAGCATATTAATCAATCAGGAATTGGTTTTATCAGTGAAATTTTTGATGGCAACTATCCATTTATAGCAAGAGGTTGTATTGCTCAGGCTTGGAGTGTTGCAGAAACTTTAAATGCTTGGAGTAAGATTTCAAAACATTTAAATCAAAAAATTAATTAAGGATAATCAATAAATTTATAGTTCTCACCCAGTATCTCATGCTTAACCTTATAATTTGATACTTTTTTACATATATCAATATTGCTTTTTTGAATGAGCGTAAAATCTTTTTCAATTAGGTTATTTTCTTTTAGTTTATTTAAAATCTCATTATGCCTTTTATAGTATCCATTAGATAAGTTATATCTTGCAGAAAAGCGAAAATTATTAAATATATTTTCTATGCACGCGATAATATCGTAAACATGAATTAAATTCACAAAATTATTTGGATTTTGAATTCTTTGATCTTTATACCAATTAATTGGTAGTCTATCTGGTCCAAAAATCCCTGTTAAATGTAAGATACAAGCTCCTTTTATGCGAAGTTTTTCTTCTGCTTGAATTCTTGGAATAGAAAAATCTAATTGGCTATCTTCAGTTATAACTTCATCGGGAATTTTATTAATGTATCCTGACGTGGTACTTAAAATAATTGTTTTTTTATTTTTACAATAAAAATCATAAAAATTTAATGCTAAAGAGATATCATTCAAATTTTGAGATGCAGGAAAAGTCCATAAAACATTGTCAACCGAGGGTAAATTATTCCATGTTTCTTGTAAATTTAAATCAAATTTAATTTCTGAATTAGAAATAGCTTTTCTTTTTGTAAAAATAATATTTTTATATTTTTCATAAATAAAATTACCAATATAACCTTTTCCAAGGACAATCATATTATTCATTTGCTACCTTAAATTTAAATATTTGTGTTAATAAGACTTAATAGTCTATTTGCTTCTTCGTCATCCAGCACCTTAAAAAGGCCTTCAGTTTCATTAAAAGAATAAACATCAGCCGTTGCAATATCAAACCACCAACAATAAATTCTTAATTTATTTTGGTTGATTCTTTCTTTAATAATAGGATATGTTTCTAAATGCTTTTTTTGTTCTAATACGTTAATTTGAGAAAGTTGATTATGCTGTTTTAATCCTTTATTAATTATAAAACCATTATTTAGAAGTTTTAATGCACTTTCACCATATTGTAGCCACGATCTCAAATTTGGGTAAGGTATAGTGGCTCTGTCTATTAGCAAGTTTTGCATAGCACCACATTCAGAATGACCACAAATAACAATGCTTGTAACATTAAGCGTTAAAACAGAAAATTCAATTGCAGCGGCTTCGGATTCATCGCCAATAGAACTTCCATTTTCACCACATGGTGGAACCATATTGCCAACATTTCTGACTACAAAAAGATCGCCAGGATCGCTCGAGGCAAAAAGATTAGGAACCACTCTGCTATCAGAGCATGCAATAAAAAGCGTGTCAGGTGATTGACCAAGAGCTAACCTTGCAAATGTTTCTCGATAGTTTGGTAATACATTCCTTCTAAAATCAGCAATTCCATTGATTAGTTTTTTCATTTATATTACCTGTAACAATACAAAAAGGTATAATTTCCAAATGTAATTTAGATTAATACTAAATAAAAAACAATGATACAATTATTAAAAGATGTTTTTTTGAGTATTTTTATGGCAATTTTTATTCAAAATAAAGATGGATGGGTAGATTAATACAACTATTTAATTTGAATTCTTTTTACTTCTTTCTGTATTTCTGGCAGTTTTTTTAATTTTACAATCAGCTCCCCATTTTTCATTTCTGCATAAATATTTTCTTTATCGATACAATTTTCTGGGATTGCAAAACTACGTTCAAACTTTCCATAAAAACGCTCTCTTATATGAGGTCTTTCAGAATCTGTTTCTTCGCTTTCAAATTTTCTTTCACCTCTGATTGATAATAAGTTATTTGAAAACGAGATATCAATATCTTCTTTTTTAGCCCCAGGAATATCCGCTGCAATAATAATTTCATCTTTAGTTTCTTTTAAATCTACTTTTAATGATAACCCAGATGCTGGCAAAAGCATGTCTACACTATTATCACGAAAAATATTATTAAATAATCTATTCATTTCTGTTTGTAGCAAATGAAAATTATCTGCTTCATTGCGCAAAGTTAAAAAAGATGGTTTTTTAAAAAGAGACATAACAAGATCCTCCTTTATACATTTAGTTATAACATTCCCATCCACCTCATGAATAATTTAAATCATAATCTGTTCATGCAAAGAAGCTCTAATTAAAAACTATAAAAAAATTAAAATCACTTTAGAAAATTTAAGTAAATTTTATATAACGTAAAAAATCATTCTTATTTTAAAACTTTTAAGTAATTTAAAAAATTGACAAATTTTAAATATCAAGTTAGCATGTATAAATTAATAATACAATTACAGGTCATTAAGTGTGTTATATAATCAATATATTATATCTATAGGGTTACTGTTTTTAAGTTCTACAATAATGATAATTGCTTGGTATGCACATCTTAAACATTCCAATTCTGCTATTTGGCAAGCCATACTTGTTTCATGGTTTATTGCATTTTTCGAATATCTACTGCAAGTACCTGCCAACCGCATTGGATATAAGGTTATGTCAACTGCACAATTAAGAGTCATAGCTGAATTTTTTATTTTAGTCTCATTTGTATTATTGGAGCTGTTTATTTTGCATTTTAGAGGCCTTTTTCTTAGAATATAATTAACTATTAATTAATATTGCCAATAAGGTAAATAATGAAAGCACTGTCAAGTAAATTTTCTTATAATTATAAATTATTATTTTTTTTTGTTATTTTTACAATTTTTTTTATACTATTAGAAATCAATAACAATCGCTATTGGCAAAGTGATTTTGAGGTGTATTATAACAGTGCAAATAGATTTTTAAATTCGCAGTTGTTATACAGACCTGGAGAAGATGGTTTTTATAGGTACAAATATTCTCCAGTCGCTTCGCTGTTATTTATTCCATTTGCGCTAGTTCCATTTGAAATTGCTAAAATATTTTATTCATTTTTTATTTCATTATTAATGTATTTAAATCTTATTATTAGCATTAAATTATTTAAATCATATACAAAAAATTCAATTTCTAAATATCATCTCTTTTATATAGTTTTTTTCATCGTTTTGTCTATGTTTTCTCATTATTTTAGGGAGTTACATTTAGGTCAAGTAAATATTTTAATACTTTTTTTGATTTTGTATTCTTTGATTGTTAACAATAAAAATACTCTATTATCTTCTGTATTAATTGCTTTATCAGGTTTTATTAAGCCCTACTTTTTGATATTTATATTATATTTTATTTTTGAAAAACAATTTAAACAGGTTTTATATATTGTTTTTTCTTCTATTGTATTATTTTTTACTCCCCTGTTTAATTATAATTTTAATAATTTAATGACTAATTATTATTACTGGTATTTAGAGCTAAAATTAGAAATATTAAGAGAAAGTGAAATTGGTAATATTGAAAATGTGTCTATATTTACTTTTTTTGATAAATATTTGGGATACTTTTTTATAATTAATAATAAAATAGTACATCTTTTTGTGTTAATTATTTTAGGATTATTTGTTTCTTGGTATTTAATGCTTACAGCTAAAAATTTGCCAAAATCACAAAAAATTAAGTTTGATTATTCTATGTTATGTGCTTTAATACCAATACTAGTATCTAATGGAAGAAGTATTTATATTTTTCTATTTCCTTTAGTATATTTAATATCAATTAGCAATATTTATAAAAACATGGTTTTTTTAATTGTTTTTTGTTTCTCTTGTATTTGTATAGGTTTGAATTTTGGAGAGGGAGTTATTTTATCGCAATGGATTAAAAATTTTTATTTAATGCCATTTGCTGGATTAATGTTAATTTTCTTATCAGTATTTATAATTAAAGATAAAAAATTACTAACTATAAAATAAAAATTAATAGAAAATTATATGAGGCATAATTTATGGAAGAAAATAGCTTGCAAAATATTAACAATAATTTGAGCTTGACTCAAGATCCAGTTTGTAAAATGACTGTTGATCCTTCTAATCCAAAAGGTGGAAGCTTTAATTATAAAAATCATAAATACTATTTTTGTTCAATTTATTGCAAGGATAAATTTCAATTACAACCAAATCAATTTTTAAATTCAATAGAATCTAGTGATACAAAGCAAAATCAACATAATGATAGTCTTGAATATATTTGCCCTATGCATCCAGAAGTTCGTCAAATTGGTTTTGGTAGCTGCAATAAGTGTGGAATGGCACTAGAACCTGTAAATATAGATTTATCAAATACTAAAATTGAATTTGATGAATTGCAATACATGAAACAAAGATTATATGTAAGCTCTATTCTTTGTATTCCATTATTATTTATTTCAATGGGTGGCAGCTCCCTTCTGTTATCAATTATAAGTATGAATTATATTCCTTGGATTGAATTATTGCTTGCAACTCCAATTATTTTTTGGTGTGGATGGCCATTTTATATTCGTTTTTTTGAAAGTATTAAGTATAAAAGTCTCAATATGTTTACTCTAATTGGACTCGGTGTTTTGGTTTCTTATTTCTACAGTATTATAGCTGTTATTATTCCAAAAATTTTTCCGCAAATTTTTAGAGATCCAATGACTGGTATGGTTGGACTTTATTTTGAAGCTGCATCAATGATTGTAACTTTAGTATTACTTGGCCAGGTTCTAGAACTCAAAGCAAGAAAAAAAACAAATTCAGCAATTCAATCCTTAATAACCTTAGCCCCCAAAACTGCTTTACGCCTTAACAAAAATGGCGAGCATGAAGAAGTTTCAATTACAAACATAACTATTGGAGATAAAATTTTTGTTAGACCTGGAGAAAAAATACCAGTTGATGGCAAAGTGATTTCTGGGCAATCTGCGATTGATGAATCAATGATAACTGGTGAATCGATACCGGTTGATAAAAGCAAAGGAGATATAGTTATAGGAGCAACAATTAACGGAACAGGTTCTTTACTCATTCAAACAGAAAAAATTGGATCTCAAACACTTTTATCTCAAATCATACAGCTTGTTTCAGAAGCGCAACGATCAAAAGCGCCTATTCAAAAGATTGCCGATCAAGTTTCCGCTTTTTTTGTGCCTAGCGTCATTTTAGTTGCAATTTTTACATTATTAATTTGGCTTAAATTTGGTCCCGAACCTAGCATTGCTTATGGAATTATCAATGCAGTCGCAGTTTTAATTATTGCATGTCCATGTGCATTAGGATTGGCAACACCGATGTCTATAATGGTAGCAACTGGCAAAGCAGCAACATTTGGTATTCTATTTAAAAATGCTGAGTCAATTGAGCAGTTGCGAAAGGTTGATACACTTGTGATTGATAAAACTGGTACCTTAACAAAAGGCAAACCTCAATTAGTGACCATCAATTCATTAGAAAAAAACATATCAACAAATGAATTACTTTTGTATGCAGCAAGTCTCGAACAATTAAGTGAACATTCACTTGCACAAGCAATTGTCAATGCAGCGCATGAAAAACAAATTAAATTGTTTTCTACAACAGAATTTAAATCGATCACTGGTAAAGGCGCCGTTGCAAAAATTAACGATCATCAAATTGCGATTGGCAATAAAGCGCTAATGGCGGATTTATCTATTTCTGTATCTGATTTTGAAAATAAAATTGATATGCTTAGAAGAGAAGGGCAGACAGTGATTTATGTTGCCTTTGATAATAAATTATTAGGATTACTGGGTGTCATTGATCCAATAAAAGAAAATGCACATGCTACAATTCAAGAGTTAAAAAATTGTGGCATTAAGGTGATTATGCTTACTGGTGATAGCTCTAAAACTGCTGAACATGTTGCACGAAGCGTTGGAGTTGATCAGTTTTATGCAGACTTATTACCACATCAAAAGGCAGAAATAATTGAAAAAATACAAAATAACGGTCATATTGTTGCAATGGCAGGAGATGGAATTAATGACGCTCCTGCTTTAGCAAGAGCAGATGTCGGTATTGCTATGGGTACAGGTACTGATGTTGCCATTAGTAGTTCTGATATAACCCTTGTTAAAGGCGACTTAACTGGAATTTTAAAGGCTCGCAAAGTAAGCGTTAGTACCATTAAAAATATTAAGCAAAACTTATTTTTTGCATTTGTTTACAATATTATTGGTGTTCCTATTGCTGCAGGAGTTTTATACCCTTTTTGGGGTGTGCTTTTAAGTCCAATTTTTGCTGCTGCTGCAATGAGTTTTAGTTCTGTTTCGGTTATTATAAATTCTTTAAGACTTAATCGAATGTAAATTTTAATTTAAATAAACAACATCAATACTTCTATCTTATCATAACCAATTTTTTAAAATAAATTGAATTAAAATTGAAATATAAATAATTTTACCTTATTACTAAAAATATTCATGAATTTTTGAGGTACTACAAATGAATGAAAAAGGAATATCTTTATCGCGTAAAGAAGATTTTTCACAATGGTTTATTGAGGTATGCACTAAAGCAGACTTAGCTGATTATTCTCCTGTAAAAGGATGTATGATTATTAAACCAAATGGATATTCTCCCCACATCAGAAACAATGATTTGGTCGCAATATAAAAAATGGATTAAGAGTTATCGCGATCTTCCGCTTTTATATAATCAATGGGCAAATGTCGTGAGATGGGAAATGAGAACGCGTTTGTTCTTGAGAACAACAGAGTTTTTATGGCAAGAGGGTCATACGGCGCATGCAACAGATCAAGAAGCTGAACACGAAGCGATGCAAATGATTATGCTGTACAAAAATTTTTGTGAAGAAATTTTAGCTATACCAGTATTTATTGGCAGAAAAACTGAACTCGAAAAATTTTCTGGAGCAAAGCATACATATACAATAGAAGCTATCATGCAAGATGGAAAAGCATTACAGCTTGGCACATCTCATCATTTGGGACAAAATTTTTCTCGGGCGTTTGATGTCCAATTTCAAACTGATAAAGGAACGCTAGAATACGTTCATGCAACGTCGTGGGGTGTGTCAACCAGGCTCATGGGCGCGCTTATTATGACGCATTCTGATGATAAAGGCTTTGTTGTGCCTCCTCGCATTGCAGAAACACAAGTAGTTATTATTCCAATTTATAAAACAGAAGAAGAGTTTTTAAAAATATCAAATCTATTAAATAATTTAATTCCCGAATGGAAAAAAACATTTTCTCTTCATTTTGATAACAGATCATTCCACACTCCAGGTTTTAAATTTGCAGAGTGGGAATTAAAAGGAATTCCATTGCGTCTTGAAATTGGACCAAGAGACCTAGAGCAAAAAACTTGTGTTATTGTTCGGCGCGATAAAAATAAAGGAGAAGAAGAGCATAAATCTGTTGTAAAGCTTGAAGATATTTTAAATATCGTTCCCAATAAGTTATCAGAAATTCAAAATAATCTTTATCATAGGGCAATACTTAGAAATTCAGAAATGACTTTTGAAATTCAGTCATTTCAAGAGTTAGAAAAAAATATTGAAGTAAAACCAGGTTTTTATTTAGCATACTTTGACGACAATCCAAAAGCAGAAGAAGAAATTAAACAAAAAATAGCTGTCACCACACGCTGCATCCCTTTTGATAAAAATACAGATAATACTTCTCTTGGAAAGTGTTTTTATACTCATAAACCAACAGCGCGAAAAGTGTGGTTTGCAAAATCTTATTAGGCTTGATGTAAGATTTTGGATTTTTCTAATATATTTAGACCCCCAATTTTAAAATTTATTACTTAATATGATATCTAAATTTTATTTTTTATTATTAAATTGTATGTTTTGTTTTGCAAAAATTTTATTGGTTATCTATTTAAAATAAAATTTTTTGTTTTTAAATTAATATTGAAAAATTAAAAAATGATATTGACAAATATTTAAAAAAATAATATTTATAATTTTAGCTTCTATAGGAGATTATATGCTTACTTTATTTTTATAATTTTTCTTAATTACTTAACGCTCAAATAGTATTTATTTTTATAAACTTTTTTCAACAATTATTTTATCTTATAAATTTTATATTTTAAAAATATGCAAAGGAAAATAAATGCGCAAAATTACATCAGTTAATTTGTTTTTTTTATCACTTGGATCGATTATTGGATCGGGTTGGTTATATGGGGTTTATTTTACAGCAAAAACAGCGGGAAATTCAGCTGTAATTTCTTGGATTCTTGGCGGTTTCATGTTGGCAATTATTGCACTTTGTTACGCCGAAGTGTCTTTAAATAAACAATTTAATAATTTAACACAAGTTGCAAAAGGATCTTTTGGAAAAAATGGAAATATTTTAGTTAGCCTTCTTACTTGGATATGGACAACTCTAATTCCTCCTATAGAAGTGCAAGCTACAGTTCAGTATGCTTCAAATTATTTACCTTGGATAAAAGATCAAAGTTCAAAAGAATTTTCTTATTCTTATTTAGGATTCTTACTTTCATTTTTTCTTCTTTTTATAATGTTTTTGGTTAATATTTTTTCCTCTAATACAGTTGGACGTGTAAATAAAATAATTACATTTGTAAAAGTTATAATACCTGTTGCAGTTTCATGCATATTTATTTATGTTTTGTTTCAAAATCCTAGTAATGTACTTAATAATTTATCTACCGGTTTTTTTAGCGAAGGGATAGAAAATACTTTTAGCGCTATCTCAACGTGTGGTATTGCCTTTTCTTTTATAGGTTTTCAAACCGTGATTTTTTTAGCTAACGAAACAGAAAATCCGCAAAAAAGTATACCACGAGCTATATTTGGTTCCATTTTTATTGCACTAATTATTTATGTTATGGTTCAGTTGAGTTTTAATTTATCTGTTCCTAATACTTATTTAAATGATGGTTGGAGTCAATTGAGTTTTGCAGGCGATTCGGGACCAATTGCTGGTTTGTTAGGTATATTTGGTTTTGTATCTTTTAGCTATTTTTTATATATTGACGCTGTTATTTCTCCATTTGGTACAGGACTTGGGTACAAAACAGCTGCATCTCGCGTATTGGCAGAGATTTCAGATAACAAAATATTACCTAAGTTTATATCTATAAGAAATCGATTTGGGTCACCATACCTTTCAAATTCAATAAACTTTTTTATTGGTCTATTTTTTATTTATTTCTTTCCAAGTTGGAGTTATATGATTGTTATTTTATGTGGACTTATTATCTTAACTATGTCTTATGTGCCATTATATGTAATTTATCTTAGAATTTCTAATTTTAATAATACGTCATTTAAAATGAAAAGGTATTTATTAACATCATTCTTAAGTTTCTTCTTTTGTAACTTAATGTTTGTCTGGTGCGGTTGGGAAGCAATACGTATTGTTATGATAATATTTTTTGTAATTTTATCTTTCACAATTATTAAGGATATAAAATTTAAAACTATCAAATTTAATCCTATCTATCATCTTTTTTTACCTTCTCATATTTGTTTATTAGGCTATGTGACTTATTTTAAATTTATAAATAAAAATATTAGTTTTAGCCTAGAAGTTAGTAGTCTCTTTGTTTTTTCATTAATGTCTTTTTTGCTTTACAGAAAAATGATTTTAAGTCATTCTCAGAAAAAGATTTTTACAAAGAAAGATGCGCAAGCAGATTTTACGTAAAATAACTTATTGCAATTTTTAATTAAGGACTTTTTATGACAATTGAAACAATTTCCGACCTAGAAAAACTCAAAAAAATTGGTAAAATTGTTGCAAATACGCTTTCATATATGAAAAAGAAAGCAGAAATTGGCATGACAACTTTAGAGCTAGATAAAATTGGTGGTTCTTATTTAGAAAAATTCGGTGCCGTTTCTGCTCCAAAACTCACATATGGTTTTCCTGGTTATACTTGTATTTCTTTAAATCACAAAATTGCGCACGGAATTCCATCAAATGAAATAATTTCTGCTGGAGATTTGATTAATATTGATGTTTCTGCTGAATTAGATGGCTACTTTGCAGATACAGGAGGATCGTTTATGATACCTCCTACAAAATTGAGTTACGAAAAATTGTGTACAGCAACAATGGAAGCAATGTATGCAGGAATATTTGCAGCAAAAGATGGTGCAAAATTATCGGCAATAGGCAAATCTATTCAAAAAGTTGCGAGAAAATATGATTATAATATAATCGAAAACTTAGGAAGTCATGGTGTTGGAAAAGCGCTTCACGAAGAACCGAAATACATTGCTTCATACTTTGATCCCAAAGATAAAAGAATTTTAAAAAAAGGAATGGTTATTACAGTGGAACCATTCCTTTCTACTGGCGCAAAGTTTGCGCACGAAGATAAAGATGGTTGGACTTTAGTTATTAATAAAAATTATAGAGCAGCACAATTTGAGCATACAATTTTTGTTACAGATCGCGAACCTATTATATTAACCAAACCTAATTTTGATTGTTTTTTTTAGATATTAAAAATATTATTGCCACAAAAATAATAAAAAAAGGCATACAATTTCTTTTGTCAAAACTAAAACCAAATCTAAGAGCAAAAGTAGACTAAGCACATAATAGCTCTTTTTTAACAATTAACTAGCATATATTTAATGCAGAAACTTAACTAAGATAAATTGTTCAATCCATAGGGCAGACGCGAATAATATGACCGTCTGGATCGTTAATTAGAAAAGTTCGACCAAATCCTTCTGTATAAAGTTCCTTAACTATATGAATATCAGGTTTTATCTTCCACTCATTATAGAGATTATCCACATCTTGTTCGGTAGGAAGCATTATACCAATTTCACAATAGCGAGGAGTTTGACGATCGGGCTTATCACCACCAGTCCAGATAGCAAAAAGCGCTTCACCTGAAGTAGAAAAAGCAACATAGCGTGGGCTAATGAATACGGGATCTTTCTTAAATATTGTTTTATAAAAATATGTTGAACGTTCAATATCTGAAACATAAACCAATTGTAAATTAGGGCTAATAGGTATCGCTGTGGCGCTAGTCATAAATCCTCCTTGATTTTTTAGATTGCTTACAAACAAAAAAATTTTGAATAAACAAAATATTAAAACAAAAAAAAGCAATTTTTTATTTAAATTTGAAAAATTTTAAATTTATCAAAATTCTGATCGATCTCGACAATCTATATCTGCTGGGAGGTACTATTAATTTTCTTTGAAAAATCCTACTACTACTTTTTAAGTGAACATTAAAAATAAGTCGTAAAAAATATAATCTTAAAATGAAATTTATTAAAAAATGTTAATTATTTATAAAGTTATCTTGTGATAAAAATCTGGCGGTTAGATACCACTAAATCAAGTTTCTTCATTAAAAACAACTGGCTGAGCAAATGCATTTTGCATTCTTTCTATTAGCATTAATAAATCATCTTTAATTTTTTCGGGATTAGTTTCATTAATAGAAACGCTAACTTCAGTAGGAAGAGAAGTATAACTTATTTTAGGATAATAACATTCATGAATAGCTAAACGCAATTCATTTGTTGAATACACAAGTCTATAGTTCCAACGAGCACTTAAATTGGAATAAAAATCCTGTTTCTCTTTTAAAGATATTTCTAAAAATAAATCAGAAAACAATTTTTTTTCATAAACCAATTGTTTTTGATTTTCAATGTCAAATAAAATACAGCCCTGGATTTCTCCTGTATCCGCTGTATTTATTAGAATATTTTTAATAAAAAAGAATAATTTTTTACTGTTTTTTAATGTATATATTTTTGCATTATCTAATAATGTTAATCTTTTTACGCGGTCCTTATTTTTTTTAATTTCGTTAAAACTGACTCCTGTACTTGAGAAAGAGAATTGATGCCATTCTTTTAATACTTCAATTGAAGGCAAAGAACCATCTTCAAAGCAGACAACACTATCAACTCCACAATAAGGACATAGGGCAGTGCTTTCATCATCAATGTATTCATCGATTTCTGCTGTTTTAAAAGTTTTTAAACAATAATAACATGAGCAATTTTCAAATTTAATAAGAATATTTTTATTTTTAAAAGATAATTTTCCTTGAAAAGTCATAATGACAAACTCCTTAATAATGGTACTTTAAAAATATTTTTAATAACCGATACGTTAATAACAAAAATTTAGATATTTTTTAATAGCAATAGACCAATTTGATGAAACATAAAAATTAGTTCTAGGATATGAAATAGTAAGCGAGGTGTCGGCAGAAACCATGTCTTTAAATAATTAAAAATAATTTTGTAATCTCAATTTGGTACCTTTTTAACCTGTTCTTTTTTCTTGACTCCAGGTTATGCGTCATTTATTCTTTTGGTAGTTTTAATTGCAAAAAATTGAAAAGTTGAGTTTTTATAATTATATTATGAAAAATATTATTTTATCAATAATAATGAAAGGAAGTTTTAATGATTGATAGTTTGTATTTATTTATTTTTTTCAACTTATTTAATTACTCTTCGTATTTAAATAATAATCCAGTAGATCAAAAAAATTTAATTTCAATAGAAACAACACCAACAATAGAAACCCCAGAACCAATGAGCTCAACTGTTTCCGAAAATTCAACGCCAGGGAATGGAATTATTAAAGTATTTGGAATGCCAAGAGAGAACAATTGTTTTAAAAATAGCAAAGAAAAAGGAACAATCACTTTTGAAAATTTATCCGGTCAAATTAATTTTACAAGAGCTGTGAGCACAAAAGAGCTTGAATCTGTATTGAATGTGTCGGCAGGAGCCGAAGTATCTTATGGAATTTTTTCAGCAACTGCCAATGCAAATTATTTAAAAGAAGTGAGCAATTCAAGATACAGTGAAAATTTTTCATATGTGCAAACCTTCTCTGCCAATGCTAAATATGAAATTCCTGATTTATACGGAAATGATTTACTCAACAACATTGGGCGTGGTGCTTTAGCAAATGGAAGGTTTACCGAAGTTTGTGGAGATGCATTTATCCGCAGTAGCAAAGCAGGGGCTGTTTTAATTACAACTGTTAGCATAGAATTTGGTTCCGCAAAAGATAAAACAGAATTTGATGCGCAATTTAAAGGCGGTATAAAAGGAATTGCGAGCATTACCGCGGCATTTAAAAAAACCTTAAGCACAAGTGAGATGTCTGCAACTCTGAGCGTAAAAGCGCTGCAAAATGGTGGCGACCCCTCAAAACTTGCGCAAATTTTTGGTCAACCCATTGAAGGTTCTTTTGCTGTTAGCAAATGTGGTAAAGATGATATTCAATCTTGTAGCAAAATTATAGATGGAATTATTGAGTATGCGCAAGATGAATTTCAAAAAGGGTTAGATATCAAAAATCCAGATGCTATTTATTATTACAACCCTGTTGCAGAAAGTTATAGCACATATGGAATTGGCTATGATTTGGTGAATCTTTCACCTCAAATAAGAGAACATATCAATTACCTAATAAAGAGAGTTCAAACAGACTTAGAAAATAAACAATATTTGTCAAAATACATTTCATATTTACGAGCTCAACCAGAAATTTTTCAAGGAATACCTGTAGATTTTATAGGTGATATAAATTTATTAATAAGCAACTATGATAAATTATTGGATTTGAATTCAAATGCTATTGCCGGTTGTTTTAATGCAAGCGTGAATGAAAAATGTCCAGAGTTTGTTCAAAATATCAAAGGAGAGCATGAAAAATTCAATCAAAAATATCTCAAAAAAGTTTATGCATTAAAAACTATTATCTTAGTAGGAATTAAGAATTTAACTACAAAATATTTATTCTTACCAATAAATATAGACAACAATGTTCCAGTTGTTGATTTAGAATTTGGAGCCAATCCTTTTGAATTAGGTATTGCTGGTGATTATCTTATTAAAATCAATCATCACTATATGCAAGGTACTGGGGTATGTAAAGTAAACTATAATCCCTCCGTTTCTGGCATTAAGGTATGGAGTTATTTTTCAAAGTATCCTGGTTTTGAATATGAAGCTGGGCAACATGAACCAGAAATTTGGTGCGAAAACGTACTAGCAATTTATGATGACAAACGAGATCTATTATCTGTTACGTCTAGTAGTAAAATGAAGAGAATTGGAGTTGTTCTCTTTGATGAAGTTGCAACAGCTCAAGATCCAAATCATATTCCTATTTTTAAGTTTATTGATGGAACTTCGTACAATGATACAATTACAGTTATAAAATTGGAAAATATGTTGGAGTATAATCCTATTTAATTATACAATAATTTTTTTAATTTTATCTGCATAAACTGTTTGAGCTTTGTGAATGGCTAATCGAGAATAGATTTCTAGGGATTGTCGAATTTCATCACCTGAATAAGGTTCACTAAGAGCATCATCAATGAATTGAGATTTTAATCGCCTAAAAAGAAAGGCGCGGCATCTTACTGCGAAACATGTAAAGTTGTCTAAAAAAAGTGGTTATTTAAGCATCCAGGCATCAGCTAATTTTTCATCTGACGGCCAATCGTAATTTTTCGCGATTGAACTAATAATATCTTGGGCAAGTTCACGGCCATTATCTGAGTTAGTTATAATTACAGCTCCTTGGCCTTTAGCTGGATAAGCAACGATCCAGCCTTGATATCCAGCATTTTGTCCTAATTTTGCAATTCGAAGCTTTTCATTAGTTCCAGATATAACAAAACCAAGTCCATATTGCGTATTTTTTTGTTTGGTCAACGCTTTTTTAATATTGAGATTTGAAAATAAACTTTTTTTATTTTGATATGCTTTCATAATTTCAATTAATATTTGCGAGATATCAGCTGGAGTGCTCCATAATCCAGCTGAAGCAAACTCAGGCACGACTCTCCATGGATAAGAAAATGGTTTCCCTTCTTCATTATAAGAGTGAACAGCATTTATTGATAAATCACTATTTAAAGGAGCTTGAAAAAAACTATTCTTAAGATTTAAAGGTTTAAATATTTCTTCATTCACAACAGATTGAAAGGATTTATCTGTGACGCTTTCAATAAGCAGCTCTACTATTTGATAACCACCACCTGAATAGCTATATTTTTCAGATGTTGGCACTTCCAATTTAACAGGAAGATTATTCGCTGGACTCTGTCCATTTAATATTTCAATCAGTGTAGGAAGCTTCTCATTAGGTGAATAACCATAAAAGCCACTTATACCAATTCCAGAAGTCATACTTAGCAAAGAAGAAAGAGTTATCTCTGGATTTTTAAACTGTACAGGTTTCTCGATTTTCCAACCTTTTAAAGAAGAACTAACATCTTTATCTAGTTCTAATATTCCATTATCAACTAATTTAACAACCGCCAACGCTGTAACTGCTTTTGATATTGAACCAAATTGAAAAAGAGTTTCTTCATTAATTTTAGTTTTATTATTTTCTGATATATACCCATAGGAGTATAACCAATCTATTTTATTATTTTCAATTACACTAATACTAATTGCTGGTACTTTATAATGCTTCATTGCATTTGAAATATTTACCTCTTTATTATTAATTGGAATTTTGTTAAGAGTACTGTTTTTTTATTAGGAGAGTTTGTAAATGAAAATGAAATAAAAACAAATAGTAATAATGATATATATTTTAAATTTTTAATTAATTGAAGCATATTTTGAGTTTCCTTTCAAAAAATTATGAATAAAAAAATTATCATAGAATAATTTTTTTATAATTAAAGGAAAATATTAAAATAATTAATAATTTCCTATTTTTTTAAAATTTATTTATATTTTATATGAAATTTACCCGTAAAAATTTTGGTTATGCAGGGGTACCGAGCCGCTGAAACGGAAAAAAGGCGGAGTAAGTAGACCAGGGGAATTTCACCCCCAGCCTCTTGCAGAACCGTACGTGAGCCTCTCAGCTCATACGGCTCCCATTATTCAGCTATTATAGATTATGGTTTTACAACGTGCCCAATGAATAAATAGATTCGGATACTGCTGGTGCAATCTCTTAATCATTTCACAAGACTTATTATAACTGTCTCTATTTTTCTTAAATTTCCTTTTTGCCCATTTGATGAGATGAGAATTCACTGCTTTCGCTATGATTTGCAGTGCTTTGGAACCATAATGCGCACAATAATAATTTAACCACCCACTGATTACAGGGTTTAACTTTTCAGCAATTTCTCGAATGTCAGATTGAGTCCAGTGCTTTAATTTCCAATGACGTATTACTTCACGGATATTAAAAGCTGACTTTTTGCTGATTGCGGGTAAGGATCTGCGCGCCTCGCGGCGCGCAGATCCTTACCGCTTACCTAATTAACGGCAATTCACTTTCTGTAGTAAGTCGATGGACTCTTGTGAATCGTATAGCTCTCTGTAATGTAGTTTTCTACCAGTACTAGCTTTTCCAGAAATAAGTATGCCATTTTTATAAATAAAAGTTGCACAAAATTTACCGTTTTCTAAATAAATATTAGATTCACCTTGTTTTTTTCCTTTAATATATTCTAATTCTTGTTTTAATTTTCCTGAATCATAAAATGTCTGAAATATACCACAACGCTCATCACTACAATATTGACCTCTCTCTATTAATCTTTCATATTTGTTATAACGCTTATAATCTCCATCAATAGTCTTATTTTTAATTAGATATTCAGTCTCTAATTCACCACTATTATAATAACATTTTTTTCTGTTATTCAAATCTGTAATACACTGTCTTAATCCATCTTCATAAAAAAGCCTTGCCATACCATACACAATGCCTTTTTTATAAAATAATTCACTTTTAATTTTTCCATTTTGATGGTAAAAACGAGTAAAACCATCAAGAAAACCATTCTTTGAAGATGCTATTTCTGCTATAGAACCATTTTGATATAGATTAATTATTATACCTGAAACAGGTTTTTTTGTTTTAATATCTAAAATTTTTACAATATTATCAAACCCTTTTGCTACAACATCTTTTACTAAAACATCTTTTACTACAACATCTTTTTCATTAATATATATTTTTTCGCTTCCTTTTCTAAGATTTTCTAATTTTGGTGCGGTATGTGTTTTAAATTCTTCGTAATCTTGATTATTTATTAAATATTCAGTATTATTTTGATTAAAAAATTTATTAAAAAACTTTTCAAAAAAATTTAATTTATTAACAGTAATATAAACATATCTATAACAAATAATTTTATCTTCACTATTGCTTTCGCAATGACTTGGTAATATTTCAATTTCTTTATGATTTTCTTTACAACCATAAGAATTGTTGCAAACCAAATCAAATCTTTCAAATATATTTTTTAATGAATTTATTATTGCAGTATCTCGATAGCTTCCTTCCCCAATTCCGCACAATTCGTATGTATCTTCAATTATTTTTAATACTTCCTCTTTACAAATCCATTGAGATGAATATGAATAATTATTTATAAATATTAAAATTATAAAAAAACAAAATCTCATTAATAACCTCCATTAATTATGACTCTAGTTTATATTAAGGTATTTCACTTTATACCCAATCCCTTCATCAAAATTTGAGCCACCACTTTACTTTTCGTTAATCCTATTTTTTCAACTATTAACTGGCATTTTTTAATATATAATACTTTATTACCTAATATTATAATTTAATTTTATTAAAAATGATTTTTTTCCATATTAAATAAAGTAAAAATATAAATATTAAAGCTGGATACAAAAGCATTGAAAAATTTGATAAACTATGATTTTTTCTAGCTTCTCTTATGAGTTCACTTCCATTTACTAATTTAAGATTCAAAGTTTTTTCTTCCACAATATTGCACATCGAATCTTGAATATCTTTTCTTTTAATGCGACTTCCTGTCACTTTTTCAGTTAGACGATTAATTGAATAAACATATCGAACACACAAATAACTACTACCATAAATTAACTCTGTGTCATCCCATTTTACAATACTCATTTTCTCATTGTCAACATTCAATAGCTGTTTGTAAATACTCGCTGTCACAATTTCACAAAATTGTGACTTTCTATTGCAAATAATTTTAGATATTTGATCAGGTATTGCAGGTTTATCATTTTCTAGATTTTCTATAATCCAAGTTCCAGTTGCATAAACAGAACCTGAATCCCAGTAATCAAAATTTAAAATTAAATCTGGTAAAAATACAGGATATTTTTCATTAATAATAATTCCATTTATAATTGAAATTACTATTAATACTGCTAGTGAAATAAAAAATGCTAAAATTGAAAAAAAAATATTTTTTTTCATACTATTAATACCTTTTTTCTAAATGAGTATTTTAATAAATACTAATTGCTTAAAAAATATTTTTCGACTTTTTATAGTAAATTCTTTATGAGAAAATTTTGACAACATTATACACTAAATTTGTTGGATTTTTTTTCTTTTTTTCAAAGTATATATTAAATTAAAAGGGATTATTAAATATATAAATCAATCAATGGGTCTATTTAGCATGTCGAGTAATAAGGAGAATTATTAAACTCTCCTTAGCCTCACAGAACCCGGCGTGCAGATTTCCTGCAACGGGCTCTTCAATAAATTAATTATAGCAAGACATAATCTGCCATTTTAATAAATGGTATTTTAAGCTTTGGAAATGGGATTTGAAATATTTTAAGATATTGATTCATTCTTTCCTATTTTGACTTCTATTTGATAACGTTTTGCGCCAGTATTTTATTGCTTCAACATGAAATTTCTTGATAGATTCAGTATTACCTCCAAGCCCATAATTTTGTGAGAAGCATGCCAAAAACCAAGTCTACTTCATTATTTGAGAACACTCCCTAGCAGAGTAGGCTTTTTGAGCTGGACGCTGCAACCAAACTAGTAACTATTCGTTATTAATTTTCATTTAGGTACTTTGCTCTTGGATCACCCTCAAAAATAAAACCATTCAGTTTTCTATAAGTATCTTTTTCTACAATCTGTCGAGCAATTACAGCCAAATAAGGTAATATTTTCCTTAAATCGTTAGATCCACCCTCACTAATAACTGAAACTTTCCAAAATGGTTTAATATTTTTAGTTTTCAAAAAATGCTTATAGTCAATTGCTTCTAAAATTAAATGTCTTACATAAGTTGTAATATCGATAGAATTAATTCTTTCACCACGATATACTAACTCTGGTAAAGGGTTACCAGATGTGGTTTGTGATTTTATCTCCCCTAAGTTTTGACCATAATAATTATAAACCTTATGAGTTGTTGTAGATTGCTGAGGTTGTCGAATCACATAATCATATACTGGTTCACTCCATGTTTTTGTTTTTGGCGCACTCACTCCAAAATTAACAAAAACAACAGTATCAATTTTCTTTTTATCTTCAGTTACTTTATAGCCATTTTCTTTTAAAATTTTTACTACAAGATTCTTTACTGGCAAGAATTCTAAACTATCTTTAGTTATTCCCTCCACAGAAGGCTCTATTGTTGTTAATTTTTTAACTGGTATATTACCAACAAATCCTTCTACTTGAATCTGAAATCTTTTGTTTAGTTCAAATGATGCTTTATTAACCACTTTTTCATTTTCAAAAACAACTACTACATCTTGCCAAGAATACAAAACCTCATTACCCCATCTAAGAACATGATGTGGTCGACCCAGTATACTGTGAACCTGCTCTTCATTCATACCTAACTCAACTTTTTTAGAACGAGCACGCTCAAGATGAATTGTTACACATCCATTCAAAAATATTATAAAAAAAAACAATACTAGATTACGTCCTGTCATCTGCCCTCCAATAATCAGATATTTCGGCATAAATGCAATCAACTATAAATTCCCAGCCATCACTTTAGTCAGTTTTTTGAGCTGGTAGTTGCAACCGAACGCTATTTCTCAAGATACGCACAATTTACAAAGATAATTTTTAAGCAGAACGATAAAGAAAGCTATTATTTATTTAAAAATAATGATTTTTGTATTCTAGCTCCGATTAATTTTATGTTAAAAAAAATTAACAAATATTTTATTTTGTGTTCAGAATTAATTCAATATTTCTTATATCTAATTCATTAAATTTAATACCGTATTGATTAAACCTATCTTTATTAGCTTTGAATATTTTTATGTTATTGTTTTTTAAGATATTTTTTAATACTATAGTAAAATCTTTTGCAATAGGGTTATTATAAAAGTTAATACCCAAAAATATAGAATCAAGTTGTAATCCTAAATCATTTAAATCATGATTACCTTTATTATTTAGTATTCTATATTCATCTTCATGATCCCAAAACTTATTATACTTAAACCTACTCATTTCTCTATAATAGTCATGAATAGTTGGTATGTCATAAAATGACACTTCTGGATTTGAAGTATACTCAACTTTAATAATTTTATTTTTATTACCTACTTTATATTTTAAGCAAATTCCTTTGTGGCAATAGCTATAGTTTGACCATAAATTTATATTATCATTAGTTCCAGAAAAACAACATACTCCGATTTTTTTTGCCTCATGATGATAAACTTGGGTAAAAGACTTTAATAAATCATGTTGTTTAATATAATTTTCAAAACCGTTAATTTTATCTTTATTATTTTTGCAATTTACAAGAAAACCAAATAATGGATTACAATTAATAGCATTATCAATAAATTTAATCTTATCAAATTTATTTTGTGAATTAAAAGTTAAATTATGCTCAAATTCAAAAGGATCGTTAAATTCAGTAAATTCTGGAAAGTATAATTTTTTATTTAAAATTATATCTTTTAATCTATCAAGACAAATCTTAGAGTTAAGTGGTCTATATTTATATAAATGGTCAGGAATATTAAAACGCATTTTGAATAACACTCTCTAGATTATGATAATCTTATAAATAATTAATTACTGGTTTAATTTTATATTCAAATTTCTTCTTTCAATATAATTTTTTAAAGTTGAAAGATCCACTTCTAAGATTTTAGATATTGAAGTTTTTGATACGTTAAGGCTTAATAGTTTCTTTATTTCAATTTCTTTTCCATCAAGTTTTGATCTTCCAAAACTTCCTTTAGGTCTCCCTAATTTAATTCCTTCTGCTTTGAGAGATGCCAAAGCCTCTTTTGTACGAAGAGAGTTAAGCTCTCGTTCATAGGGTAAACATTGTAATCATGACTTTAGTATGTAAGTCTTGTCTATCTTTGATTTTGATATTTTCTTTGCTCTCTATAAAATGAGATCCTGGGTTAATAAGTTGATCAATTGTTGTTACAACTTCCCCTACAGAATTGCTCCCAAATTTCAGTGAATAATATTAAAACCTCTTGTATGTTGTCAACAGGTAGAAGCATTTTTCTAAAGTAGAATCTAAAAGGAACAAGATAATATAACAGATTTTTTATATAATTTTACATTTTATCACACTTAATTATTAAACTTATTCGATGAGATCTATTTGATTCAAATAACAATAATTGAGAAAAACCTAGATAAGGAGGAATACTTTTGTCGCGATTATACAGACAAACAATAGATGTCGCAAATGAGATATTTCGTTTACTATTTTCGCATATAAGAATTTTTTTCTTACTAATGTATACTGCGTTTGAAAGATCTTCCGCGGAAATAAAACTACAATTTGATATGCTGTTTTTCAGTGTCTTTAGAATAATGCCTTTGGGTATAGTCTACGTAACATTTTCATCTGGGTTAAATATTCTCTTTTCTGTAGTCACTTGATCGATGATTATCAAAGTCCACTTGAACTCCGAATTTTTCTCTTCACTTCTTGCTACTGAAGAAAGAAGAAACACAAGTAACAAAGAAACGGTAACTATTCGCCTCATAAATTCCTCCAAATATTCCCATCTTCCGAAGTTTGCTGCTTAGCTTGAATAGAACAAGGTTTTGAGTCTGTCATTTTTTTGATAATTTATTTCATTCTGATTCAGCAAAAAATTGAAATATTTTCATAAAAATTTAAAATAATTAATAAATAGAATGGGAGATTTTTAAATGATTAAATTTATATTGTTACTTTTATTCGTTTTTCCAGATTTTTCTTATCCTCAAAACGAAAAAAAATGTTTTGCATATGTTAAAGATAATGGTAGAAATGGAAAACACCCAAATGATATTTATAGATCTGTTGAAAAAGTAAAAAATGAATGCAAATCGGGCTACATATTAGATTTCAGAGTTTATCAAGAAGCGGAAGTTTTTGAAAAAGTTCAGTATGATACTGCGATATCGCGTCAAACAGAATTTTGTAATTATAATAAAACTATTACAACAACATTTAATAAATATTTCTTTGGCTTTACTTGCGAATTTAAATAATGATGAAACGAGCAATATTTTTTCAATATTCTCGAAATTAAAATTTTTTTCTTCTTTTATACTCTTTATCTTTCATCTCTATTCTGCGAAAAAATCAATTAACAATTTGAAATAAAATGGAAAAATTCTTATTATATTTATGTTGAAAATCGTAGCAAGTGTGATATTATTAATATACGCTGTGACTGCGTCGATACTTGCAGATATGGTAAACCAACACGGCGCCGTTTCTTATTTTGGCAATTTGATAAAGCCATATCCTTCAATTTTTCCATCAGGCCTTTTTCTAAAAGAATTTTCAATTTGCTCAAAAAATCTATTGTCATTTCTTGAAATTTTTCTATACACAGCTCCTGTTACAAGATCTGCAAACTGTATTCCGACGCTTAAATGCGAAGGAGCCATAAAAACTCCTTCAATTAAATTTTGATAAAACGCAGAGCTTGGTTTATTTGATTGAAGTAGATTTTGATGCAAATGTCTCAGTTGATCATCATCTTTTGGCATGCGGTGATCACATATAATGATATCATTTATTTTTCCGCCTATAATTCTTGAAAGATCTTGCAAGTAATATTGAAAACGTTCGGTCATTTGTTTGTAAGCGTACCAGTAGAGATCGTTTTGTGTGAATACATAACTTAACTCATATACTTTTTTAATATCAACAACTACAGCTATAATTTTAATAGATTTGTATTTTGAAATGATCTTATAAAGCCCCGCCCTAAGTTCTTCTTTTTGATCAGCATTTAAATGCGACATAGAATTTTGACGTGATTCACTTTTTGATGGCCGTTTGAGCTGGACGCTGCAACCAGACGTCATTTCTGTTTGATAGGATTATGAAAGCATTTCTGTGATAAAACGTGACTGGGTTTGGGGTTTTACGTCTCCCCAAGGCATTATTCTTGTTTCTGGATAAGTAATATAAATCCATCTTCTTGATCTTGTAATAGCAACAAAGGCACTGTTTCTTTCTTCATCGATTTCTTTCTTATTGCGAGCTCGATAATCAGGAAAAACTCCTTCGCACATTCCTATAAGAAATACGATATCTTTTTCTAATCCTTTCATTGTATGAACAGTACTTAAAGTTAATCCATTTGATTTATAATCCTCATTTATTTGACCAAGTGCCATTGCATTACGAAAAGCACTAAGAGATATTCCTAGGCCTTTTTTCTTAAAAATAATCCAATTTGTTTTAAATTCATTAAGTTCATTTAAGGAAATGTCAAGTTCATTTAATAAAGAAGAATTTTGAGAATTTTTGGCAACTAGTTCTTTTATTTTATTTTCAATTTCAATACAGAATTTAGTTATATTTGGGTCATTTAAATCCAATTTATGAATCAAATTTAAAAGCATTATTTGCAATTCAGGAAATAAAATATTTTGATGAATTATCTTAGGAACGAGCTCTTGAAGTATATTTTCATTTCCCCAAGTGTCTGGAGGATTTATTTTTAAAACCGAACATAATTTTTTACCATCAACCCAATCTTTTAAATTTAATCTGAGACGAATAGCAAGAATCGAGTATTTTTCCAAATAAAGAAGATGGTTCTACTTGTCTCTCTCCTTTTTTTAGCGAATAAGCTATTTTGTTGTTTTTAAGACACTCTTCAAGTTTCTTAAAAACAAATTTGTTTCTTCCAATTATAACTATATTATTTAAAGTTATATCCCCCTCAATTTCGGGATCATTTTTAATCTGAAGTAATTCTTTAATTTTATCAATAATCCAAGATGCCTCAGAGTCTTCATCTTTTAAATTTTGAAAAAATCTTTTACCATCTAAGGCAAAATCGGATTCGATTTGAGATCCTGGCTTCAGCTTATTAGATAAGTGTATAACGGCTTTTGAGCTTCTATAATTTTCATTTAATCTAAATTTCAATGGATTAAAGTCATTTACAAATTGAGTACAAAAAAAATCATTTGAGGAACCATTGAAACCAAAAATCATTTGATTGGGATCTCCTACCATCATAAGACTTGTTATTTCGTCACTACATAAAGCTTTTATAAATTCATATTGAGCTTTATTGAGATCTTGAGCTTCATCAACACAAATATGTTTATAATTAGTTCGATATATTTTTCCACACCATGGTTGTTCAAGAAGAATTCGATGAGAATAAACTAAAATATCGTCAAAATCTATTCCACCGCTTTCCAGTAATGCTTCTTGATAAGCTACAAATATTTGCCAAAAATTTTTGCTGTTTATATATTTCTCTTTAATCTCATTTTCATTTAATAATTCCCTTTTTATAATAGAAAATTGTTCCATATATCTTTGAATTATTTGTTCTCGCTCTTTCTTGGTTTTTTTATCATGCACATTTAAAAATTCATCAATATTGATTCCTCTATTACGTAAAGATTGCAAAAAAACAGTTTTGCAATCTTGTTCTCTATCATAAATGTGCAATTCTGATGGTAAACCAATTGTATGTCCATATTGATTTAAGATACGCTGAGCTACTCCATGAACAGTAGAAATCCAACAACAATCTTCAATCCCTTCAAAATTATTTAGTCGAAGAAGCATTTCTTCAGCTGCTTTATTAGTAAAAGTGAGTGCAATAATGCCTTCTTTAATTTTAGTTTGAAAAATATGGCTAATTCGTTCAGTTAATACTCTAGTTTTACCTGATCCAGCAGCTGCTAATACTTGCAGAGAAACACCAATTGGAGCATGAACAATTTCTTTTTGTGCAATTGATAATGTAGTCATTTCAATACCCCATTTTTAATTTTATCGAAAAATTCAATTATCTTTGGAGGAAATTTCTCAATCTCTAATTCAACAATTCTTTTAGCTATTTCTGGTGCATATTTGGTTTTATTATCATTTAAAATATCTATTAAAGCATTATTATAAAATGTTGGATTGGATGTATAATCTCTAATTTTATCATTATAAATATCTTGATTACAAGTTCTGCAAACTGGTTCATTTGTTTTGAATCTGCCCTTAGATGTTCCATTTTTTTTAGAAATCCAATTATCAATAGCACCTGAACCATCTAATTCTTTTATAGTTAATTCAATGATTTCTCTATAATTTGTTGAAATTAAATATCCTTCAAAATCTGTTCCATCAAGAGTAGTTATGTTTGGATAATTCTTAATTTCCTCATCAGTACTACCATAAACTTTATCGTAAACTTTTTTTAGATCATCCCTAGTTTTTTTTTCACCATCACTAAAAATATATACAGGAATTGAAAAATCTTTAGCAAAAGATAAAAAGGGAAAGTATTTATTTCCGGAACCGCCAACTCCAATAAAATTTATACCCATTTCGAAAGATTCTTTTCCAAAATACTTATGAAAAAGAGTAGGAAGAGCCTGAGCTTCTGTCTCGCCTTCACATAAAATCAATGCCCGTGCAAAAAGAATTTCTCCTCTGGAATAAATAACTTCTCTTTGAATTTTTCTTTTGCTTTCTGTATCAAGCTCTGAGCTTAGAAATAAAGCCACTATATTATCAGAAGATTTTTTAAGATATCTTAACTCGGATTGACTAGCTATTGCAGCTAAATAAGGAGAATGAGTACTAACAATTATCTGACCTTCAGATTCAACAAGTTGACGATAAAGAGTTTTTTGAGCATTGGGATGTAAATGAGCTTCAGGTTCCTCAGCCGCAATAATTGGAAAAAATGCTTTAGATTCTTCAGCATTTTTTTCAACCATTAAATCAGTAAATGATTTGACTGTAAGAATGGAAGCCCAGCTTCTTGTACCCATTCCATGATACTCCATAGAAAATGTATTATTTGGGTTTTCACCAAAATGTATTGAGAAATGCTTTGAAAGATCTCTAACTTTCTTAGGAAATGGTGTAATTTCAGCATTACCAGAACCATGAAATGATTGATTTAATTTTTCTAAATTTGTTTTCAAACTATTAAGATCATGACTTTTACTTACAGCTTCATGATTAATATTTTGAATAAGTGATTCTAATTTATTAACTTCTTCTTGATTATATTTAATTTGAGATAATACTCTTCCTACAAATGAATTTTTTTCTTTAAGTTCTGTATGAATATCACGTTGAGCATCAATAGATATAAATTTAATATTTTCAATTCTATTTGATATTTTAGATTCAATATTTTTTTCTGTTAACCATTCATTTAATGAGGGCCATTTTTTTAATGTAGTTCTTTTGCAATCAAAACTACCTTTATTTATTATATTTGATGCCACTTTTGTTCTAATTGCAAAAAATTGATCACCATTTAATTCTGTTTGTATGTTATCACTAAATTCCATGGCCCAATTGTCATTAAATAACTGAGTTCGATTTTTATTATTATCAACTGGAATAATCTTAACATCAACAATTATTTCTTGAACTCTATTTTCATCTAAATTGATATGAAAATCTTCTTCAGATAAATATCGAAAATAGTCACCTAGTGCTAAATGTAATGCTTTTAGTATAGAGGTTTTACCGGAATTATTAGCTCCAATTAGAATTGTTACATTAGATAAGGATATTTCTAGATTTTTAATTCCTCGGAAACCAGCAATTCTAATTGTATCGATTAATATGCTCATAAATTTCATTTCTTTAGTAAAATAATTATAAATTTTAATTTGTTAAAAATATTTATTCTTTTCATTTTAAAGCAATTATTCTCCATTTAGATTAACCAAGAAATCATTTTAACTTATTTTTGATAAATATATGATACATATTCATTTAAATTTTAATAGAATTACTCTAAAATAGAAGATAGTAGAGTGTATTTATACCTTTTCAACATTTAAGCAAACTACTCCTAAAGAATAAGAAAATGCAGACTTTTTTAACTTTATCTTGCAAAGTTCGTATTTGTCAAGTAAGGTAAGAACTCGAATTGAATTTTGAGATTATTCTTTCACAACTCTTTAATTTTAAAAATTTAAACACTTAAAAAGTTTGTACTCTGTTACTTCTGCGAACTTTTTTACACGTTAAGGATTGCAAATAAATGAAGCAAAAATGGTCTGATCAAGAATTAGAAGAGCAGTATACAATTTTACCTGAAGAACTTGTTCTTTTAAAAGATATTCGGGAAAAAACAACTCCTCCATTCGCAATTCTTATTACATTTTATAGAAATGAAAAACGATTTCCAAAATCTATGAGTGAAATTCCTAAACCCATTTCTGATTACATATGCACGCAACTAGGTTATTCAAAAAAAGAAAAATTTTTTATGGTAAAAACAGCGAATTTGCATCAAATCGCATAGAGGAATAAGAACTTTCCGTATTGGCATTGCATCTACTGCAATCATCGTTAGTATATATTAACACTCTTATGATTCAAGATGTCTTATCTGAAAGCTATTGGTTTAGTCTCATGCAAAAAGATGATTTTAGAGCTATAACTCCATTACTATATAAACAGCTTAACCCATATGGAAAATTTACATTAGACATGAATCTAAGAATTCCATTAAAAGAATCAGATGTAGCATAATTTGAGGTAAAAATGTTAGACATTAAAAGAACACCTCCACCCAAAAAAGCTAAAGAAATTGCTAAAATATTAAAATCTGAGTTTCCTAATTATTTTTATTTAAAAGATGTTTTTAAATTTTTACGAAAAGAACTAGAAATCAAAGTGGAGAAAAAAAGTAAAAAACTTCCTTATGTTCCAAACGAGGAAGAACTTAAAAAATTTTATAATTCTGTTTGGAATTCAAAAAATTTCAAAGACATGTTGATTATTAAAACTCTTCTATACACCGGAATAAGTGTATCTGAACTGACTAATATAAAATTAGAAGACGTTGATTTTGATAAATGTCAAATAAAAGTTATAGAAGGTAAAGGAAAAAAAGATCGAATAGTTCCTTTTCCAAGTCAATTTAAAGAAATACTCATGGGATACATGCAGACAAATAAACAGAAAAATGGGATATACTTATTTGAATCTTCTTGGCATAAAAAATATACTACTAGAGGTATTCAAAAAATGTTTAAGAAATATGTAAAAGAAGCAAATATAATGGGAAATTTAACTCCGCATAAAATGCGTCATTATTTATTTCGATGGCTTAAGACCCAAGGTATTGATGATGCTCTTATTCAACCCTATTCTGGGCATGAAACTAGACAATCACTTGAAATTTACTCACGTTTGACTATTCATGAAGCACAAGCTGCTTATAACGAGAAAATAAAAAAATTTCCTTTATAATAAATAGCTTATAAAGAACTGACGTCTGGTTGCAGCGTCCGGCTCATAAGGCCTAGTTGTATGGAATAATCGATCCACACAACACTACGCGGTGGAGGACTATTTTCCGCAGCACCGAAAACTGCATCGCATCATGTTCTCGGCTGATAATACATTTTGAACTATAACCCAGTTTGCTAATCAGTACATAGACAGCTTCTAGTTCATAGACCCTCTAGTGCTTAATGCATTGGTAATATTTGAATCACTCGCACCAGCGCTTAGTGCATTGAGAGCCGTATTGATGGCTTGCCAATTTAAAGTTATCGTTTTGCTATCTGAAAGATTGATATCGCTAGAACTACGAAACTCCATAGTAAAATTGCTATTTGTAGTAAAAGAAACTGCTGCTGTTGTAAAAGACGCTGCAGAATGCCCTGAACAATGGTTATCGATATAGATGCGAAAACGAGTTACAGGCTTAGGATTTGGCACATTCACGGTTCCAAATGAGCCACCGCTCGTTACATTTAAAAAACCTTTTTGCCCAACACGATCGTCACCACTTACATCATCATTGTCAGGGTCTTGGGAAAGATCGGACGCTTCGGATTCGCTAGAATTTTTAAAACGCACTCTTTTAATACAAAGTGAAATATTACTTGTTGCAGCCATTGCTGGCTTAATAAAGATTTTGCTCATAAAATCAGTAATAGGGCTTTTTATATAATTTGGTTTGTTTAAAGCGGTGTAAGTGGCAAACGAAACCGTTAATGTAGTCCCGTTTGAGGGGTTATTTTTGTTGCACCCAATTAAAAATGCGCTACACAAAAACAAAGAAAAAGTAATTATTGCTAAAGTCACAACATTAATGTTTTTCATCGATAACTCCCTTTAGGCTAAAAATTAAAATTTTGATCAGTTTAATCTAAAAATTCGTTATTGGAGAGCGGTAAGGATCTGCGCGCCTCGCGGCGCGCAGATCCTTACCGCTCTCCAACCATCGAAATAAATAGTGACGCATTTTATAAAATGACGTCTGGTTGCAGCTGGGTGCTCAAAAGGCCATTTCATCTGGAATCTTTTTGCGACAGAACCTTAAAAATATATTGTTTAAAATTATTAAAAAAATTATAAGTATATTGTGGCATATTGAAAGTTTTTCGATATTTTAGACCATGGAATATATTATGATTATTAATAAAATTCATTATATTTGGATAGGTTCATTACTTCCAGAAAAGTACATTTACAATATTTCTTATCCATATTTTAATAGCAATAATGAAATCTATATTTGGACAGATCAACCTATTAAGAATGAGATCAGATTTCGTAATTATTTAAGATATTCGTTAAACACTCAAATGAAAAGATTGTTTTTTTATGATATTAAAATCTTAGACTCATATTGCAAAGAAATCCTTTTTCCTAAATTAGATTTTATTGAAAGAAAAACTTTAGTTGATACTTTGATATTAGAGTACTCTTTTTATTCTGATCGCAGAATTCCACAATACGATCTTGCCGTTTGCAAAAGACTAGGCAATCTTGCGACATTAAGTGATATTTTGAGACTCATAATTCTATATAAAGAAGGAGGAATGTATATTGATTGCGATAATACTTTTAGAAAACAAGCAAACTACAATAACAATCTAAACAGCAATAGATCAGTGCTCAAAATAAAAAATACTAAAAAATTAGAAATCGATTTACCTTATATTAATAAACTCTATTCCCATCAGGCTTTTTTTGGAAACAGTATTTTAGCTTCACTTCCAAGATCAGAAGGCACATTAATAGCTATTCGGAATACTTTAAAAGTTATAAAAGATCATTCAAAATATTTTACTTATAAAAATTTTCTTAGAGATTTATATATAGAAAATTCTCAATATAAACATTTTTTATATCAGTTATTAAAAAATAAAAATATTAATTTCGATTCAGATTTACGTCGGTTTGGAAAATTTAAACCAACTATGCATAGTGAATCTAAGTTTTGTATAAATATGATGATTTCATATATTTATCCATATGTTACCTTGGCAATAATGATCGGCCCTAAAGTGATTGCAAATTTTGAAGAAAATTATTGTGATACTCTATCAGATATTTTTCCATTTGAACCGGAAGCTATTATTAATGTAAATTCTGATCAAGAATGGCTTTAAAATATTTGTAAACTCACAATGAAGTTTCATTCTTGGTTCTGTTGCAAAGATATTGAACCTCTAAGCCGGTAGCTTCGTTTTGACGCCACTTGAAGCCAGAAAATAATTTTTTTCCCTTTAAAAGGCCTTTTGAGCCGCCATCTGCAACCAGTCGTCATTTCTCAAAGCAGGTCGATACCCCTATTTGAGGTACTAAATTTCCAAATTGGATTAAAATTCATTCTTCCAAAACTTTCACACATCATAATGCTAGTTATCATAAGTTAAATAATTATACATGTTGATTTATTTAATTTACTAAATTTAATAGTATAAATTTATATTTAATTTACTAAATTTATACTTAAATTTAGTAAATTAACACAACGAAATTAAAAAGAGTTAAAAATTAAGGTTAGGAAGAAAATCAAGAAGTTAATTTTTTGACACTTTACAATATTTATTAATATTTTTAGATGTTTATATTTAATGATTCTACTTTTAATGTTAAAAAATAAGGCAATTGCTAAATTTAATTATCTAAGCAATAGGAGAGAGCGAATGAATTTTGATGATGCAATCAAAGCCCATGCAGGCTGGAAAGTCAAATTGAGTGTTTACTTAAAAAACCCTAATAAATCATTAGATCATAATGATGTTTGTAAAGATAATATTTGTGATCTGGGAAAATGGATTTATGGAGAAGGTGGATCAAAATACTCTGCTGATGAAAATTTTAAAAAATTAAAACATGCTCACACTGAATTTCATCAAGAGGCAGCAAACATTATAAAAAAAGCAGATGCCAATCAAAATGTTTCAGAAGAGATTACGCTTGGAAATAAATCAAAATTTATAACCTTATCAAATGATATTGTAACATTACTAATGAGTATGAGGAGGCATGAAAATAAGTAATTATTGATTTCCTTATGAAGAAATTCTTTGTATTTTTTTTAATTTAAATTTAGAATTATTTATGTTAATTTAAATTGTATAAAAAAATAATTAAATCATTCATTTAAGGAGAAATCAATGTCTTCAGCAACACAATGCCCTTTTGCATCGAATACAAATAAAAAAACCACCAATTCAGGCCAAAGCAACAAAAATTGGTGGCCAAATCAATTGAATTTATCAATTTTGCATCAACACTCTAGTCTTAGTAACCCAATGGATTGTGATTTTAATTACGCAACAGAATTTAGCAGTCTTGATTTAAATGCCGTGATTCAAGATCTTCATACCCTAATGACCAGTTCTCAAGATTGGTGGCCTGCCGATTATGGGCATTATGGTTCACTATTTATTAGAATGGCTTGGCATGCCGCAGGAACCTATCGCATTTCTGATGGCCGAGGTGGCGCTGGTACAGGGGCGCAACGTTTTGCCCCTCTTAATAGTTGGCCCGATAATGCCAATCTCGATAAAGCGCGAAGACTTCTTTGGTCCATTAAACAAAAATATGGTCGTAAAATTTCTTGGGCAGATCTTCTCATTCTTACAGGTAATATTGCCTTAGAATCAATGGGATTTAAAACATTTGGCTTTTCTGGAGGTCGTGTTGATATCTGGGAACCCGAAGAAGATATCGATTGGGGCTCAGAAACAACGTGGTTGGGTGATATGCGATACAGTGGAGAGCGTGAGCTCGCTAACCCACTTGCCGCAGTGCAAATGGGATTAATATACGTAAACCCTGAAGGGCCAAATGGAAAACCCGATCCCGTTGCCTCAGCAATAGATATTCGCGAAACATTTGCCCGAATGGCAATGAACGATGAAGAAACTGTCGCCCTGGTTGCAGGAGGACACACGTTTGGCAAATGTCATGGAGCAGCAAGCGCCACACATGTAGGTCCTGAGCCCGAGGGGGCAGGGATTGAAGAACAAGGATTAGGCTGGAAAAACAGTTTTGGTAGCGGAAAAGGTGGTCATGCAATAACAAGTGGCATAGAAGGAGCATGGACGCCAAACCCTATTCGTTGGGATAATGGTTATTTTGAAACATTATTTAAATATGACTGGGAACTCACCAAAAGCCCTGCTGGAGCCCATCAATGGAAACCCAAAGGCAACGCAGGAGCAAATGACGTTCCCGATGCTCACGATTCTAAAAAACGCCATGCACCTATGATGACAACAGCCGATCTTGCTCTTAAAATGGATCCTGCTTACGAAAAAATATCGCGTCGCTTTTTAAAAAATCCAAAAGAGTTTGCTGATGTCTTTGCGCGTGCTTGGTATAAATTAACGCATCGTGACATGGGACCTTTCACGCGACATCTTGGCCATTTAGTCCCAAAAGAACCACAAATTTGGCAAGATCCAATTCCACCAGTGGATCATCCTTTGATTAACAAACAAGATGTCAAAGCTCTAAAATCAAAGCTCCTTTCATCAGGAATATCGATCTCGCAACTTGTTGTCACAGCATGGGCTGCTGCAGCAAATTTTCGGGGTAGTGACAAACGCGGCGGTGCTAATGGTGCTCGATTGCGACTGGCTCCACAAAAAGATTGGGAGGTGAATAATCCTTCAAAACTTTCAAAAACGTTAGCAAAACTTCAAACAATTCAAAAAGAATTTAATGCCGATCAATCAAACGGCAAAAAGGTCTCACTTGCAGATATTATTGTGCTTGGTGGTTGTGCGGCAATCGAATCCGCCGCAAAAAAAGCAGGGTTTGATGCAGAGGTTCCTTTTATTCCTGGGCGCATGGATGCAGCACAAAATCAAACAGACGTAGATTCATTTTCTGTGTTAGAACCGAGAGCAGATGGATTTCGTAATTACTGCTACAAAGGGTGTGAGACTGCCTCAATAGAAAATTTTATTGATAAAGCACATCTACTAACACTCACAGCACCTCAAATGACAGTACTTATTGGCGGCATGCGGGCATTAAATGCAAATTATGATGAGTCACCTCATGGTATACTCACCAAAAGACCAGAAGTATTAAACAACGACTTTTTTATCAATATTCTTGATATGGGTATTGAATGGAAAAAATCGACATCTCATCCTGAAATTTTTGAAGGATTTGATCGCAAATCTGGAAAACAAAAGTGGACAGGCACTTATGTTGATCTCATTTTTAGTTCAAACTCTCAGCTTCGTGCACTTGCAGAAGTTTATGCAAGCAGTGATGGATTGCATAAGTTTATTCAAGATTTTATTAATGCATGGGCAAAAGTGATGAATTTAGATCGATTTGATCTCAATCAATTTTAATGACATTAAAAAAATGAATTTAAATTTTATAACAAAAAATTCAACCCTCTTTTGAACATGGTTCTGGTTGAACATCATAGCTATGCGTGACTTGTTTTGAACCTTGTTGTTCTGCGAGAATGAGAGAAATATTTTTCTTGGCTTGTTCAGGCGAAAGCATATATCTTTCTGATGCCCACAACACTATCATTGAAAATGCCGCCAATACTGCAAAATCTATACCAACAGGAATTATTTTTAATCCACCATCAAATTCACCATATCGTGTTAAAACACATAAGCCTGCTAAATAAAATAAAATCCAAGTTGCATTTTTCCACGTCGGCAAATTGTCTTTTAGTTCTTTAAGATAAATAAGGCGTGATAAGTAAATTAAGAAACCAATTATTACTGCTACAAATAGCTTACTTATAATTGTCCAACCAGACCAATACAGCAAAAGATTACAAATATAAAATGCAATAAAACAAAAGACTTTATACATTGGTAATTTAAATGGACGGTGTAATTCTGGTTGCTGTTTTCTTAGTGCAAGAATACAAATAGGCACTATTGCATACCCAGCAATCATGGTTGAAGACAAAAATCCCACCATCCCTTGCCACCCAGGAAATGGCAAAAACGCGAGCATGCCTAATGCAAAATTGACCCAAACACTCGTGATAGGAATACCACGCTTATCGATTTTTTTAACTTGGCTTGGTATGTAGCCATTAGCACTCAATGCATACAAAACACGCGCACTTGAAGCTGTATAAACTATACCCGCACCAATTGGAGAAACGATGGCATCAATATAAAGAGTCCACGCTAACCAAGACACGCCGAGCACTAAAGCTAAACCAGCCAAAGGTCCTGCATCACCCGTAAAAGACAAACTTGCCCAGCCATTTTGTAATGATTGTCCAGGTACAGCCATTAAAAAAGAAATTTGTAATAAAATATATATCGTTCCGCCCAATAACACTGAGCCAATAATTGCTTTAGGGATATTTTTTTGTGGATCGCGCGTTTCGGCTGCCATCATAATACCAATTTGAAATCCATTAAACGAAAAAACAATTCCAGATACTGCCAATGCAGACAATATTCCATGCCAACCAAACGGAGCAAAACCCCCCGTGGCTTCGAGAGTTAAATTTTGAGTGCCTTGTGAACTTAAGAAAAAAATAAGAATCGCTAAAGAAGGAACAACAATTTTCCAGATACTAAAATATTTATTAGTTTCTGACATAAACTTTACGCCACGTGTATTAATATAAACCAAAACCAACATGAGTACGATTGCTGTAATGTAACCAGAACCAGTTAAATGATGGATATTGTCTTCCACTCGCGTTAGCGACGGAAAAAAGTTGGTCATATATTGAATTGTTGCTTGCACTTCAATTGGAGTCAAAACTAAAAATGATAGCCAAGAAATCCAGCCAAGTAAAAATCCTGCTAATTTACCATGTGTAAAAAATGGATAGTTTGCAATACCTCCAGCAATTGGAAATAATGTTCCTAATTCTGCAAAAGTGATTGCAATTATTATGATAAAGAGAGTTGCAATGATCCAAGAAACAATTGCTGCAGGACCCGCGAGTTGGGCAGCATATAAAGAACTAAAAAGCCACCCAGAACCTATCATTGCTCCAATTGAAGCAAATAAGACTCCGCTAGCACCTATTTGTCTTTTAAATTGCATATTTCCCCTCTCTAAAGCAAAAGTCTTTCTAGTGTCATAGCAACACATGGTTTATATGAAAATTAGAAATTTGTCTAACAAAACTAATAAATGATACTTATTATTCTATTATATTCTAATAATTTCAAAATGTTAAATTTATAAAATAATGATTACGAGAAAAAATAGACAATTTAATTGAAGATTGTTAACGTTCAATCTTGATTCTAATAGAACTCTTTATAATTATTGTTTTTATTAAATTTTGTAAAGGAATATAAATGAAAGGCGACCTTCAAGTTATCAAAGCTTTAAATGAAGTTTTAACAGGGGAATTAACTGCAATTAATCAATATTTTCTTCATGCAAAAATGTGTAAAAATTGGGGTTTCCACAGAATTGCTGAAAGAACATACAAAGAATCAATTGATGAAATGAAACATGCACAAAATCTTGTAGACAGAATCTTATTTTTAGACGGCATACCAAACTTACAAAAGCTTGATAAGCTCAATATTGGTGAAAACGTAAAGGAACAAATTGAATCTGATTTAGCTTTAGAGTTCTTAGCAGTTGAACGTTTAAAAAAAGGTATTGATGTTTGTTTTGCTGCAAAAGATCATACAAGCAGAGAACTTCTTGAAGAAATATTAGAAGACGAAGAAGAGCATATCGATTGGTTAGAAACACAACTTAACGTAATAAAGAGCATTGGTTATGAGTATTATTTGGCTCAACAGCTTCTTGAGCATTCATCGTAAGTTCTACTATTTTTGTAAGCTCTTTGTTTACAATTTTTTCTAATGATTGTAAACAACAGCCACATCCACTTCCTGCGCCACATTCTTTTTGCACACCCTCAATGGTATCAACACCACTTTGCACAATTTTTTTTATTTGATTGCACGAAACTCCATAACACAAACACATCAGCATTTTGCTATACCCCTGAACATATTTGTTATTTTTCAACTTCGGTTTCTAATTTAATGCACTTGAGAATTATTATCAAGTTTTTTTTGACTGTTCATTTATAATAAATAAAACTAGCCGCTGTTTCTAACGTGCCAGAGGTATTTGTGTATCAAGCTCATAAAAAAATTGTTGTTATTATTGGAGGAGGTGTTTCTGGTTTGAGAACTGCGCAACTTCTTGCCCAAAACTCTGCAGCTTCATTTTCTAAAATTATTATTATCGATAAAAATAGCACTATTGGCGGTGTCTTACAACATACTCAATCTAATGGCTTTCTTTTAGAACATGGTGCACAAGGAGTTCTTTTCACAAGACAGCCTTTTTCTGATTGTATTCATGAGCTTGGAATTGAACACGATCTTATTATACCCAATCCTAAAAAACAAAAACGATTTATTATGACTCCCAATGCTTGTGTCCCTTTAACTTTTAACTTTTTTAAATTATTAAAATATAAGTTACTTTCTATTTCTGATTTGTTTAAAATAATTTCTGAAGTTTTTTTAAAAAAACCTAGTAATTTAGAAGTTTTTTTTAACGAAACACTTTTTGCTTTTTTTGAACGTCATTTTGGCAAAAAATTTGCACAAACTTTTCTTGTTTCCGTAACTTTTGGGATATGGGGTGGAGGATCTCGTAAACTTGTTGTAAGGCATGTGTTACCTAAATTAAAACAAATTGAAATCGGTTATGGTAGCTTATTAAAAGGATTTATATTTTCTAAATTTAGTAATTTATTTCAAAAAAAATCTAAAAAATCAACTAGCGGTTTAGCAAGTTTTCGCGATGGGATGAGCTTTTTTACGCATACTCTTTTGCAAGAGTGTAAAAATTTATGTAAAAAAAATAATATTGAATTTGTACTTCATTTATCTTGTAATGTAATTTCTATAGAAAAAAATAATTCTCAAATTAACATTCAATATCAATCAAATTCAAGTTTAGATCTCAACAGTTTATTACAAACTCTTGCTTGCGATATTGTTGTTTATACAGGACAACCATGGCGTGATGATAACTTTAAAATTTTACAGTCTTCAGAAGTTTCATCAGAAGAAATAAACCATGCACTCAATACTTTAAGAAAAATAGATTCACACAGTATTGCGGTAGTTGGTTTAGGCGGCAAAGTACCTCCTTTGCATAATTTGTATCCACAAGGATTTGGAGCACTTGCTGGAGAATGGTCTCAAGATATTTTAGGTGTGATATTTATTCACTCAACCTACTCTGCTCATGTGCCAGAAAATGCTTTTTTATATCGTGTTTTGCTTGGTGGAGAATGCAATCCTAAGATTAATCATATATCTAATGAAGAAATTATTGCCATTGCTAAACAACGACTCTTTCAATCAAAAATTCTTCCCGAAAATACCGAATTTGAATTTGAAATAGTAAAGCACTGGGAAAATTATATTCCTTTACAAACAGAACATCAAGATAGAGTTCATGAGGCGGTTTGGAAACTAGAAGCTTTGGTTCCTGGATTATTTTTTACAGGCAACTACTTAAAAACAGCGGCGGTTGCAGATTGCTTAGAGCAAGCTGAAATAGTTGCAAAAAAAATAGCTGCTTATTGCTCTAAACTATGTTAATTTAAATTAAAGATAAAAGTCTTGTAATCTTTCCCAATTATCACAAACACCCCACCCTAATAGCCCATATTTAATAGCAATTGATCCCCAGTTCCAGTTAGGAATATCCCACGAAGAAACTCCTAACAATGAAAACTCTGTTCCAAAATCTTGTTGGCATTTTTTAATTAATGTAATGCAAAATTTTTTTGCTTCTTTTTTACTTTGAAAAGTATCGTTTAATGATAGAGTATATCCATTAGAATACGATGGTAAAACAGCAAAGCCACTTATCCATATTCCGTTGTTGTCGTAAACTGTGATAAAATTTTTATACTCTTCTAAAATATTTGTTTTGTCTTCACCTTTTGCCCAATTCCAACCAATTCCTTCTATCGTCAGATATCTTTTATTAACGTTTTTGTTAATACAAAATAAATACGATCCATATGAAAAAGCTTGACTGGTATAAAAAAGGAAAATACATAAAAAAAATAAAAACTTTGCAGGAAAAAATTTTTTTGACATTATCACCTAATAAGAACTAATATTGCTAGAGTTGATAAACTAACGAACTTCATTCCAAGAAGTAATTATTCTGGATAAAAGTCCATATTCGAGTGCTTCTTGCGCTGTCATCCAATAATCTCGTTCGATATCTCTTCGCACACGTTCAATTGGTTGTTTGGTTTCTTTAGTGTAAAGTTCTGCAATTTTTTCTCTGGTTTTTAAAATTTCTTTTGCATGAATTTCAATGTCTGATGCTTGGCCTTGAATATTTCCACCAATTAATGGTTGGTGAATCAGCAGTCTTGAGTTTGGCATCGAGAAACGATATTGTGCATCAGCAGCAAGTAAAATAACCGTTGCAGCACTCGCTGCGAGTCCAGTTACAACTATTTTTACATCCGGTCTAATAAAACGAATGGTGTCATAGATTCCAAATCCTGAATTGACCTCTCCGCCTGGACTGTTTAAAAACAACCAAATCTCTTTTGTAGGATCTGCCGCTTCTAACGCTAAAAGACGTTCAATCACTTTTTTAGCAGATGCCGCGTGAATTGCCTCAGAAAGGACAATAATTCGTTGATCAAAAAGTTTTTTTTGGGTAGAGGCTTCCAATATTGAGGACAAATCATCGTGGTTCGGCATTTTAGCTCCTTCTCATTTTGTTATCTTTATTTTATAAAGCCAGCGCGTTCTAAAAATCGAGTTGAATGCTTACCTTGAACAAATTCAGGATGCTTCAAGACTTCTAAATGAAACGGAATGTTTGTGCGTATTCCATCAACTATAAATTCTTGCAATGCGCACTCCATTTTTTTGATAGCAAGTTCTCTATTGTCTGCGGTCACAATCAACTTAGTTAGCATAGAATCATAATAGGGCACCACAGTATATCCATGATACACAAAACCATCGACTCGAACCCCTAAACCGCCAGGGCTCGAATACGCAGTAATCTTCCCAGGCCATGGCGCAAAAGATTTAGGATCTTCTGCGTTAATTCTACATTCGATTGCATGTCCTTTAATTTTAATGTCTTTTTGTGTAAAAGGCAGTTCTTGATCCCTTGCAACCATAATTTGGATTTTAATCAGATCAATTCCTGTAACCTGTTCTGTGACAGGATGTTCAACTTGAATTCGTGTATTCATTTCCATAAAATACACGTTCCTATCATCGTCCATTAAAAACTCAACTGTACCTGCACCGTGATAACCCACTTCTCGAGCTAATGCTACGGCGTAGGAACCAATTTTATTGCGATCATTTTCAGATAATAAATTGCAAGGAGCTTCTTCTATCACTTTTTGATGTCTGCGCTGCACACTACAATCACGCTCTCCTAAATGGACAATATTGCCAAATTTATCTGCAACAATTTGAATTTCTACGTGACGAGGGTTTTCTAAATATTTTTCTAAATAAACTTCTGAATTTCCAAATGCCGCTTCTGCTTCTTTTCGACAGGTCAAATACGCTTTTTCTAAGTCGGCTTCTTTGTAGATAATTTTCATTCCACGTCCACCACCGCCGCCGCTTGCTTTCAAAATAACAGGAAAGCCAATTTCTTTTGCTGTGACAATTGCTTCATCTATCGTTTCTATCGCTGTTTTTGAACCTGGTAAAAATGGCAATCCAGCCTTTCGCGCAACTTGACGTGCGGCAACTTTCTCTCCGAGTTGCTTCATTTGCTCTGGTGTTGGGCCTATAAAAGTAAATTTACACTTTTTACAGACCTCTGCAAAATACGCATTTTCTGATAAAAAACCATACCCCGGATGAATGGCATCAGCGCCACTTATTTCTGCAGCTGCAATAATTGCTGGAATATTTAAATAGCTTTTTTTACTTTCTGCAGGACCAATACAAATGCTTTGATCTGCTAATTTTGCATGCAAACTATGAGCATCAGCTTGAGAATATATTGCAACACTTTTGATGCCAAGTTCTCTACATGCTCGTATGATTCTAACAGCAATTTCACCTCTATTCGCAATAAGAATCTTTTTCATAGTATTTGATATCCGCTTATTTTTAATTTTTTATTTACTTGGAGCCACAATAAATAATGGAGAACCAAATTCTACAGGTTTTCCATTTTCTGCGAGAATTGCAACAACTTCGCCATCAATTTCTGACTCAATTTCGTTTAAGAGTTTCATTGCCTCAACAATGCAAAGTGTCTGTCCTTTTTTAATTTTTGCGCCAACATCTACAAATGGATCAGAATCTGGACTGGGTGCTCTATAAAATGTCCCAACAAATGGACTTGTGATTGTTTCACCTTGAGGAGTATTATTTGAAGCATTTTGATTTGCTGTTAAGACTTGATTTTCCTGTCGCACTTCTAATGCGGCATTCGAATTTGTTTTTATTTCAGGAGTAGGAGTATTATTTTGAGAGTTTTGTGGTTGAAATACTGTTGTTTGCGAAACATTTCGAGCAAGATTTATTTTCTCTTCTGAAGACTCCGCCTGTATCACATCAAAACCATGTGTTGCCATTAAAGCCATTAATTTTTCTATTTTAGCCACATCAACCATTCTTGTAGTTCCTCTAAATTTATTCCTTCCGAGTCAAACAAAACGGAAGAAGTCGTATGTTTCTATTGATATATTTAAAAAAATACTTTTAAAGTACAACGTCAATAACAATATATAGATTTCCATAATTCTTTACGTAAAGTCAATAGCTTGAAAACTGTACTTAAGTTTACTCCAAAAAAAACTGGATACTGCGAAAATCACAAGTACCCAGCTATTTAAAATAAAACCAATTATTTTCGGTTTACTCTATCTACATAGACACCTTCTCGTGTATCAATTCTTAAAATGTCCCCTTCGTGAATATGAAAAGGCACATTTACGACAAGACCCGTTTCAAGCTTAGCAGGCTTGGTGCCCCCTGTTGCCGTATCCCCTCTGACTCCTAGAGTTGTTTCAACAACTTTAAGTTCAACAAAAGTATCTGTTTCAACACCAATTGGTTTGCCGTTAAAAAATACAACTTTAATCACAGAGTTTTCAATTAAATAATTTTTTGTATCAGCAACCTCTGCATTTGAAAGGGAAATTTGCTCAAAATTTGCTGTATCCATGAAATGATAACCCTCTGTATCATTGTAGAGAAACTGCATATTTCTCTCTTCAACATCAGGCTTTTCAAGTTTGTCGCCACTTTTAATGTTTTGCTCAACAACTTGACCAGTTCTTAAGTTTTTTACTTTTGTGCGGGTAAATGCTGCACCTTTTCCAGGACTAACGTGTTGAAAATCAACTATTATCCAGGGATCATTATTGATAAGAACTTTTAGCCCCCTGCGAAATTCGCGGGTATCATACATACTACTCATAAAGCAAACTCCTTTTCATGCGACCTTGGACGTATCATCTCCTCAGTAAAATTGCAACGAAAGAATAGGAAGCCTGCCTTGAAAGGAAATAAAGGAAAGGTTATTCACATAAGGTTAACTTGTATTTGTTTTCATTTAAGCCATAGCATTTTACATACGACTGACTTATCGCATCACAAAACCCTGCATAGACTTTACGATAGTTCTCACACAGCTTTTTTGCATCGGTGCCATAAAAGCTTGCAATACGATCTTTTCTTAACATTTCTGGCACATCAACAATCAAATCGACAGATTTCTCATTTGTGCACGAAAAAGTACTGACAAAAGCCAACGCGTGCATCGCAAATAGTTTAAATTTTTTTTTTGTCACCATACTTTTATCCTTATTTTTTTTCTCTTATTTTAAAATACCTCCTTTAACGCTTACGATCAATCAATACTGACAGATTACCATTCTAATCCAAAACCTGTTTGATATTCCGTCACACGGGTTTCAAAAAAGTTTTTCTCTTTTGGCAGATCCATAATTTCATTCATCCATGGAAATGGAGTTTCTTCTTCGCCATAAATGGGATCTAAGCCAATGCTTTCAATACGTCTATCTGCGATATAGCGAATGTATTTAGAAAACTGTTGCTTTGAAAGTCCTAAAATATCTCGTGGCAACGCATCCGCAACAAAAGCGTCTTCAAGCTCAACAACATGCTCTATATTTTGTGACACTTCGTGCTTTAACTGTTCTGTCCAAATGTCAGGGTTTTCTTCAATATATTGATTTATAAGTTTTGTACCAAAACGACAATGCAAACTTTCATCTCGCACAATATACTCAAGCTGTTCGGCTGTACCAACTAAAAGATTACGGCGTTTAAAATTAAGTAACAAAACAAACGCACTATAAAATTGCATCCCCTCCATACCTAAATAATAAGCACAAAGATTTTTTAAAAATTGCGCGCGACCTTGCTGTATTTTGGTAGTAAAATTTTCACTTAAAATTCCTTCAAAAAATTGAGCTTGAAAATCATGCTTATCTTTTATAATACCAACTTTTTTAAATTCTCCAAAAACTTCTTGCTGATCCATAGAAAGCGATTCAACAATATGAGAATAACTCCAAGAATGAATGCTTTCTTGAAAAGCTTGAGCTGTTAGATACTGACGGCACTCAGGATTTGTGATGTGCTTATAAATAGCCATAATGATATTATCACCAACCAACACATCAGTATTTGCAAAAAAACTTAAAATCTTTTTAATTAAATGACGTTCATCATCAGTTAAATAGCCTTGATTTTTCCATTGCGCAATATCTGATGACATCGAAATTTCTTGCGGTAGCCAATGATTTTTACAAAGATTCTTAAACTCTTCCCATGCCCAAGGATATTGAAATGGCATCAACTGCGGTCTTACTTCATTTATCAACATTTTTATCTCCTAAAAAATTTATAAACCATGACTGATTATTGACACGACTCACATTCTGGATTGTCAATCGAGCACGCTTTAATTTCTGAAGACAAGGTCACATTTCTTTTTTTAGAAGAAAGACTTGATTTTTCAACACTTGTAGCTGCAATTGTTCTTAAATAATAAGTGGTTTTCAAACCACAATGCCAAGCATAACGATACATTTCATCAATTTTTCTACCGCTTGGAGCAGACATATACAGATTTAAACTTTGTGCTTGATCAATATGCACTTGACGAACCGCAGCACAACGAATCAATTGTTCTGGATCAATATCAAATGCTGTTTTGTATAATTCTTTGATCTCGAGTGGTAAATTAAGAGATTCTAAAGAACCATCATATCGTTTGAGCTCACGTGCAAGTTCTGCATTCCACAATCCTAAAGCTTTGAGATCATCAATTAAATATTCATTAATAATCGTATAATCACCGCCCATGTTACTTTTAACATAGAGATTTTTATACGTAGGTTCAATGGATTGTGTGCAGTTTGAGATGTTTGAAATTGTCGCTGTTGGTGCAATTGCCAAACACAAACTGTTTCTCATTCCATTTGCAACCATTGTGCGTAACTCATCCCAATTGAGATCAAAATTGAATCCATCTGCAGCAAGTAATTTTTCGCAAGATTGTGACTGACCCTTAGAATCTATAAACTCTGATGGGATTGTTGGTAATAAAACATGAGCCCCCAATTCGGTTATGGTGTCTTTAGGAACTTGTCCTTTTGACCATGTCAATCCTAAAAATGTAGAGTAAGAACCACGTTCTTTTGCCAATTCTGCCGAAGCTTTGACAGCATGATAACTAATAAATTCTGCTATTTTTTCTGAAAGCCATAAAGCTTCTGGTTTGGAGTATGGAATTTTCTTCATATACAAAACATTTTGAAATCCCATAAACCCTAAACCTACAGGACGATGACGGTGATTTGCTGTGGCTGCAGAAGCAATTGGATAAAAGTTTTCTGTAATCACGTTATCAAGCATGCGCATTCCAACTTTAACCGCATTTGCTAGCGTTTTTGCTGGATTTTCTGACTGAAAAACTGCTTTTAAATTGATAGAACCCAAATTACAAACAGCTGTTTCTTCTGAATTGGTATTTAATGTAATTTCTGTGCATAAATTACTGCTATGCACAACACCAACATGACGTTGCGAGCTGCGTAAATTACATGGATCTTTGAAAGTAACCCAAGGATGACCTGTTTCAAAAATCATCGTTAAAATTTTACGCCAAAGCTGCACTGCAGAAACTTTTTTATAATTTTGCATTTGTCCTAAAGCGGCTTTTTTCTCATATTCTTCGTAAAGATGTTTAAATGTAATACCATATGTATCATGCAAATCACTCACTTCTGAAGGACAAAACAGAGTCCAATCAGCATTGTTTTCAACACGTTCTAAAAACAAATCAGGTATCCAACTTGCTGTATTCATATCGTGTGTACGACGGCGCTCATCGCCTGTATTTTTTCTGAGTTCAAGAAAATCTTCAATATCAAGATGCCAAGCTTCAAGGTACGCACAAACAGCGCCTTTGCGCTTGCCACCTTGATTAACTGCAATAGTTGAAGAGTCTTGTACTTTTATAAAAGGAATCACACCTTGTGAACGGCCATTTGTTCCTTTGATCCAGCTACCGCTTGCACGAATATTTGTCCAATCATTGCCAAGTCCACCCGCATATTTAGAAAGCATTGCGTTATCAGAATACTGTCTATAGATATCAAGCAAATCATCTTGAGTTGTTGTCAAAAAACAAGAAGACATTTGAGAGTGATTGGTTCCTGAGTTAAATAATGTAGGAGTACTTGGAACATACAGCATTTGAGAAATCACATCATAAAATTCTGCCGCACGTTGTGTTGCCTCTTGTGCATTCCCTTCGGCTAATGCCACTCCCATCGCAATGCGCATCCAAAAGTGCTGAAATGTTTCATAGCGCATTCCTTTTTTGTGCAGTAAATAACGATCATAAAGAGTATGAGCACCTAAGTAATCAAACAAATAATTACGCTCATGACGAATACAAGAATTTAAATAAATCAAATCGAGCTCACGCAATCGTCTTGATAATTGGCCATTTTCTGTTCCGTAATGTACATAATCAGCAAGTGTTGGGTATTGTTTTTGTTGTTCTGGCAAACTCGAAATGTCAGTTTTTAAGCCTATTGTGCTAAAAACTTCTAGTCGCAGCTGTTCAGACAAAACACTTGCCGCAACATAAGAATACTCCCTACCCAACTCAATCAATGGACGAACATCAAGTATAATATTCTGCAATGAAGCAGAAAAATTAACATTCGATAGATTTAAATCAGAAAAATTGACTTTAGGATGATAGGGCCTGTAAGAGGATGTTGCCATGTAAATCTTCTCCAAATGGTGTACACGTTATTCCATTTCATTATTTTTGGAAAAAGCTGCAATTCATAACACCGTATGAATGAATGGTGTAGCATGCCGTAGGAATTCATCAACCGCAAATCTTCTATAGTGAAAAAATTGCGGCACCTTACATAGAGTAGGATGAAAATGCCGACACTTGTTATATATAGTGTTAGCTCATCCGAAAAGACGCTGTCAATAGCGTCACGGTGAAATTTGTCGCTATAATTTTCTTCAATTTTTTTAGGTAATAATCTAAAAAAAGCATATAAAATAAGCAAAAAAACTCTTAAAAACGAAAATAAAAGGTGCCTGAAGAATGACAACCTTTTGACAGCGATTTCTATTTCTTAATCAACGAGATAAGTCAATTTGCAGGAGAGGTCAAGTCTATCGATTGGGTGTTGGTGTAAAAAATATCTATGGAATTTATAAAACGAATCAGACTATCTCCAGTTTGTTGTCGATCTTCTTCTGTACGCAAAGGAACTCTTATTTTTTTTATAATTGAAAATTTTTTTGTATCAACAAAAGCGGAATCAATATATTTTCCTGCATGAGACCAATAAATTAAGAGTACAAAAGACGCATTGAGATCATATAGCTTTTGTCTTGGTAAAGCCGAAAGAGCAGGCATTGTTTCAAAAACAAATCGAAAAGATGGCGTAACTTCAATAAACGATACCTTATCAGAAGAAAAAGTACGGGAAAAGGTACCATGCGTGCAGTTTGCAGAAAGGACGCTTGGCATAGTTGGAGGAAGCATAACAACAGCTGTTTTAACTTCTTGTCCATTTACAAATACCACACAATGTTTTGATGCTTTAATTTTTACAGGATATTGTTTAACCAAATACGGAGCCGCAAGAGCGGTGAGATGATCAACTTTTTCTCCTTCAGATTCTAAGACCAAAAGCTCTTTCATACGAAAAGTCAAATATTTTTCAAAAATTAATGCAAAATCTTTGGCTCGCAAATCAGAATATCCAATTTGTGCCATAGCTGCCCAATATGCAAGATTTCCATAAGAAAATGCAACTGACATTTGATTGTCTGCAAGCAACTCGACTGCATTTTGCATATATTCTCGAGAAAGTTTTTCTGCTTTTACAAATTCTTGAGAATCTATTAAATTTTTTAAATGCTCAGAATATTTTGTAAATCGTTCTTCTAAGTGAATTTTTTCTTTATCTGCAATACTATTAAATAACCAAAAACGATTCAACTCTAAATTATGCAACGCTTCAATAGCTGTTTCTTTACCAATTCGTTGCGTAAAAGGGATAGAAAAATAAGGCAACCAATATGGGTCATCAGATGCATACAAGACATACGTTTTTTTTGAAAAAAACTTACCTTTAATATTAGTATCAACCAATTCAGTATTTAAAATTATCTGAGATGAACGACAACCAGAAATGAACAACGCAATTGATAACAAAAATACAGGCATCAAATTTTTATACATAGATTTTAGAAAAAACAAAAAAACCCCTGACAACCGCTTTTTAGGTCGATTTAAGTAACAATTATAACTATTTTAAAAAAGTATAAAAATCAATAAAAATTAAGGCTATACAAGACAATTCAAAAGGTATTTTAACCAACAGGTTACATTTCTCACTTAGTCAAGGTATGTTTTTAAATGATATCATGATTTAGCAGCTAACTTAGTTAATAATGCATTATTATTAGATATTTAAAACTGAGGCCGTAAAATGAATGAAAACACCGAAGCCAACACTCACTTACCAAGTATAAATGGCTACCAAGCACCACAAAGTGCCAAAAATAACGAAGAAGTCAACGAAAGCTTTACAATTAGCGCAGAAGAAGCAGCACAAATTTTAGGAGTAAACCGCTCAAGACTTTCACAGCTCACTCAAAAAGGGGTTTTTGCATTTGAAAGAAGAAAAATAGAGACAAGAAATAGATTATTTTATAGGCTCAATGACCTTCTTTCGCATCAACGTTCTCAAATAGGACTCCAGCAGCTCATACCTCAACCGACTTTCCCTCAAACCAAAGTCTTCTCTTCAACTGAATGTCAAAATAACCAACAAGAATTATTAGACTCTAACTCAAAGCATCATGCCAGCACGTATTTAAAGAGCAGCAAAAATGTTTTACCGCTAAGACAAAAAGTTCTCCGATCTGCCCAAGAGATGCATCACAACATAAAACAAAACCAAGCTCAGTCTTTAAATAAGGCAGAAATACAGACCATAAAAGAAATTATAAACAAGCAGGATATTACATTAAAAATTTTGATAAATGAAAAATCAAAAACCGATCATCATTTTGATCATAAAATTCAACAAAACTTGCATTCTATCACACAGTGCAAAAATATCTTAAATTTGTTAAAACAAGATGTTGTATTAATGTTTGAGAGTATTCAAGAACTATCAAAAAATTTGTTAAAAGAAAATAAAATTAAAAAATTTCAAAATAAAACTAAACCCAAATATTTAAAAAAACAGCCTAAATAAAAACATTATCTTTATTTAGGCTGTTTCCAAAGTTTATTTAAATAAAGTGCTACTTATTTATTTTCAGCAGCTCTTTTTGCTTTGTATTTTGCAACCATATCTTCTTGAACGTTGCGAGGAACTGCAGCATATTTTGAAAATTCCATCGAAAACTCACCTTTACCTTGAGTTCCCGAACGCAAATCCGTAGAGAAGCCAAACATTTCTGTTAAAGGAACTTCAGCTTCAATTTGGCAATAACCACCATTTCCAGATGATCCCATAATCACACCACGGCGCTGATTGATAAGACCCATCATTGTTCCTTGAAACTCTTCTGGTCCTTCAATACCAACTTTCATAATTGGCTCAAGAATAACGGGTTTTGCACTGAGATAGGACTCACGGAAACCAGTCATCGCACATGTTTTAAAAGCCATTTCGTTTGAGTCTACTGGGTGATGCAAACCGTCATTAACAATAATTTTAACACCAACCACTTGTGCGCCAATCAAAAGACCGGTTTTTATTTGCTCAACAAAACCTTTTTCACAAGCAGGGATAAATTGTCTAGGAATTGAACCACCAACGGTTTCATCATGAAACTCATAAACCTTATCACCGGCATCAACAAGTGGCTCCATATAACCAATAATACGCGCAAACTGCCCAGAACCACCAGATTGTTTTTTATGCGTGTAATTGATTTCTGTGCGTTGAGTTAATGCTTCGCGGAAGTTCACTTGAGGTTTACCAACAATGGTTTCGCAATTGAATTCACGTTTCATGCGTTCTACATAAATTTCAAGATGGAGCTCACCCATACCAGCAATAATTGTTTCTCCAGATTCTTCATCGCGAGAAACGCGGAAAGTTGGATCTTCTTTAGTAAACTTATTCAAAGCTTTAGAGAAGTTTGTTTGCCCAGCTTTATCTTTAGGCGCAATTGCCAAAGAAATAACGGCATTTGGAACGTACATCGAAGCCATTGTGACGTTAGACTTGCCATCTGTAAACGTGTCACCAGAAGCACAATCAACACCAAATAATGCAACAATATCTCCTGCTGAAGCTTCTTCAATGTCTTCCATTTCGTCAGCATGAAGTCTTACAATACGTGGCACTTTAACGCGTTTTTCGCTTGACATGTTAATCACCATGTCGCCTTTTTTAACTGTTCCTTGATAAATACGCATAAATGTCAACTGACCGTAACGGGTTTCATCAAGTTTAAAGGCAAGCATAACAAGCGGTAATGCAGGATCTGACTTAAGTTGTACAGGCGCCTCATTTTGCGATTGATCAAGGGCTTCGTTCATCACTTCATTTGGAGCTGGAAGATAGGATTGCACAGCATCAAGCAATATTTGCACACCCTTATTTTTAAACGCAGAACCACAGAATACAGGAGTAAATTGCAAGCTAATAACAGCTTTGCGCATCACTTTAGCAGCTTCTTCTGCTGTAACGTATTCATCACTTAAAAACTTTTCAGCCAAACCATCATCAAAATCAGCAAGAGCACCAATAAGGTCGCTACGGCGAGTTTTTGCTTCTTCAATCATATCGATTGGAATTTCTTCTTCGCGAACGTTCTCACCATTTGAGCCATCAAAATAAAAAGCTTTCATGGTTAAAAGATCAACCACACCTTGGAAACGGTCTTCAGCACCAATTGCCATTTGAGCCATCCAAGCATTATGATTAAGTTTTTCACGCAGTTGTTGACAAACGCGGTATGGGTTTGCACCTGCCCGATCCATTTTATTAACAAATGCAATACGAGGCACACGATAACGACGCATTTGGCGGTCAACAGTAATTGACTGAGACTGCACTCCAGCAACCGAGCACAAAACAAGAATTGCACCATCTAACACGCGTAAGGAACGCTCCACTTCAACTGTGAAGTCCACATGGCCTGGGGTATCAATAAGGTTGATCCAGTTATCTTTCCATTGGCAAAATGTGGCAGCCGATTGAATCGTAATCCCTTTTTCACGCTCAAGATCCATGCTGTCCATTGTTGCGCCAACACCAGACTTTCCCTTAACTTCTTCAATTTTATGGATTTTCCCAGTATAAAAAAGAATACGTTCGGAAAGAGTTGTCTTTCCGGAGTCGATATGGGCAGAAATACCAATATTTCTTACACGGGAGAGGTCTTTAATTGTCATGATTAATCCAACTTAACATAAAAATGGTTAAAATTTCAGTCCAAAACAAAGGACGGGAAACACGCTCTGTGCTATCTGATTTTTGCTCAGATTTCAATAGTCATTTTTATGCTTTTGTTGTCGCTAACTTTTAGGTAGTCGCTTTTATCCCGTATTGACTGTTATCTAAACGTTTTTTACGCTGATATGCAGCTTCTATCAACTCTTCTATCCAGCTTTTACCAAAAACACCTTCTTGCTCCCATAACTTTGGAAACATACTAATTGAGGTTAAACCAGGCATGGTATTAATTTCATTAAACACGAACTTATTTGTATTTTTACAATTCCAAAAGTCAATGCGACATAAACCAGAAATGCCTGTGGCCAATGCAATTTTTCGGGCATTGTTTTGCAGTTCATGCATTTTTTCCGATGACAACCGGGCAGGAATAAATAATGCTGCCTCTGAGCTGCTATCGTATTTTTCTGCATAAGAGTAAAAATCTTTTGGCGCTATCTCTCCTGCGATAGAAATTCTGGGCTTATAAGAACTACCAAGAAAAGCACACTCAACCTCAGTGCCAACCATGATCTCTTCTACCAATGCTTTTTGATCAAACATTAAAGCCTCGTGCAAAAGCTGCTCAAGCTGTATCCGATTGTGCGCTTTTCCTGTACCAACCGCAGATCCCAACGCATTTGGTTTTACAAAACATGGATAACTGATATTTTGTTCAATGTGTTCGAGTATCTGATTTTTATTTTCAAAAAATAATTCATTTTGCACAACGCAATAATTTGCAACCGCAACGCCTGCATCGCGAGCAAGACGTTTTTGAATATCTTTATCTATACCCACAACACTCGATCGCAGATCACAGCCCACATACGCAATTTCAGCAAGCTCTAACAGACCCTGAAAGCGCCCGTCTTCTCCATTTTGACCATGCAAAACAGGAAAAATACAATTCGCATCAAAGTTTAAAATTCGATAAGGTTTTTTATCTGTTGCAGAACCATAGTCACAACTGAGAGCATCATCGAGGAGCTTATCTAAAACATAAGGCAATAATGTTGTTTTTTGGTTTTTTATATTTGGCATTGCAAAAGGGCTGTTGCCTTGTGTGATTGTGACGAGATCCTCTAGAGCAAAATTTGCAAAATCGTCAGATTGAAAAACACCTTCTAAACTAAAAAACATGCCATCTCGATTGATCCCTACAGGCACAATGCCATATTTTTCAGGCATATTTTTTAATATAAACAGTGCTGAACGCAATGACACTTCATGCTCACTGGAACGACCTCCAAATAAAACCGCGACCACTTTTTCAAATTTTTTACGCACGACCATAACACAACCTCAATTCTTAAAATATTCACTTTAGGAAATACACCCAATCGACTTGAATTGAAACTGAACAAGAGCTATGAAAAAGATGGACAATACAAAAGTATGGTTGTCTTCTAATAAAAGAAAACTAACATACATGATTGGTTGCACGTTATTGAGTATCTCTCTATATCTAAACACGTGCCAATTATCTTTGCAATAAAAGGAGAAACCATGTCTATTCATGAAACAAACCAAAATAAGTTCAAAGCTCTAGAAACATTGTTTCAATCCGTTGAAAAGCAGTTTGGAAAAGGCACCATTATGCGCCTCTCCGACGATGCAAAAATCGCTCAAGAAGTTCAGGTCATCTCAACCGGTTCTCTGAGCCTCGATGTTGCTCTTGGGATAGGAGGTATCCCAAAAGGTCGTATTGTTGAAATTTATGGAACAGAATCAAGCGGCAAAACCACTCTCACTCTCCACGCTATTGCTGAATGTCAAAGAAAAGGAGGCATTGCAGCGTTCATCGATGCAGAACACGCGTTGGATGTCAGCTATGCACGCAAAATTGGAGTCAACACGTCAGATCTTCTTGTCTCTCAGCCTGATAATGGTGAACAAGCACTAGAAATTGTAGACATGTTGGTACGCAGCGGGGCTGTTGATCTCATTGTTGTCGACTCCGTGGCAGCGCTCACGCCACGCGCAGAAATTGAAGGAGAAATGGGTGATAGCCATATGGGTCTCCAAGCCCGACTCATGAGCCAAGCGCTTCGCAAATTAACAAGCAGTATTTCTAAAACAAACTGCTGTGTGATTTTTATCAACCAAGTACGCATGAAAATTGGAATTGTATTTGGAAATCCAGAAACCACAACAGGCGGACAAGCGCTAAAATTTTATTCTTCTATAAGGCTCGAAGTTCGTAGAGCGGCTGCAATCAAAAGTGGAAATGATACCACAGGACACCGCACCAAAGTCAAAGTGGTTAAAAATAAAGTTGCTGCGCCGTTTAAAGAAGTCGAATTTGATATCATGTTTGGGCTAGGAATCAGTAAAGAAGGCGACGTTCTCGATTTGGCATCTGCCCCTGAAGCAGAAATTATTCAAAAAAGTGGGACATGGTTTACCTACAATGGCGAACGCTTAGGCCAAGGGCGAGAAAATGCTAAAGAATATCTGAGAGAACACCCAGAAACCATGGCAAAAATTGAAGCTGCCGTGCGTGCCAAAGCCAACTTGCTCAAAGCACAAACAAGCGGAGAACAAAACGTGAGCGACGAGCAAACAAAATCACTCCCCGGCTCAACAGCAGCACTGCCGCCATCAAACCAAGCCAATAAAGCAACCCGTCGGGGAGCTGGCGCGTCTGTGGGGGCAGAGTAATTGGTCGCTAGAAACACATTTTGTCTAGCTAACTAAGGATCGGCTCTATTTAAAATTTTAATTGCAACTTCTGACTGAGTTGTTGTTTTGGCAACCCCTAAAGGATCTGGAAATGAACCGCCAGCGTTGCTACCCCAACAATAAACATCGTCGCTTGAAAGTAAAACACAGGTCACATTATCGGCAGCAGCAATATCAACAATTTGTGCATTTGCCGGCAATCCTTGTACCTGTACAGGTATAGTAAAACTATTGTCTGTGCCTGATACACCATTTCCAAGTTGTGCTTTAGTGTTATCTCCCCAACACGACACAACTTTGTTATTTCCTGATACAGCGCACGTATGCAGAGTTCCTGCAACAATCATTGACACACCAGATAAATTTGATACTTGAACAGGAGTAATTGATCCTAAAGTACTAGACTGTTTCCCATTGCCTAACTGCCCTTTATTATTGCTCCCAAGGCATTGTACCTTTTGATCAAACATAATAAAACAAATATGCGATCCATCACCTCCCGATACATATGCAGCGCCAGAAACTATTAATGATGGATTTTTATTCAAAATAAAATTTTGATATGCAGTATCAGTTACATCATTATTACCCCAACAGTAACCATTATTAGAAAATGTAACAACACATGTCATTTTATCTGACGCCGCAATCGAACGGATAGCTTCTGTAATACCAGTAGGCTTCACACCTGTTGTAAAGCTATTAGTTGTTGTTCCATCGCCAAGTTGCCCGTAATCATTTTTTCCCCAACACAGTGCCGAGCTATCATCTGCAAATAAAACACAAGCATGATCATCACCTACTGTAAATTGTTTAATTTTTTTACCATTTAAAATAGTTGCACTTACTGGAGTCGTACTAAAAGCAGGAGTCGTAGAACCCGTACCAAATTGGGCAGCACCATTCCCACCCCAGCACTTAAAATCAACACTTGAAGAAGAGGTACTTAAAAAAGCGCAAGAAGTGCCCAACCCAGAAGACACTGCAACCTCAAAAGCTCCTCCTGAAATTGACACTGTTCCTAATGCTGATGCAAGCACAGGTGTATTTTGGTTAATTTGATTACCGTTACCAAGTTGCCCATTATCATTAAAACCCCAACATTTAACACTCCCTGTTCGCATCACAACGCAAAAACCCAAATCTGCTCCACTAATTAATCCGTATTCGCCACCTTGAGAAGTATAACTTGGCACATAACCCAAAGCCTTTACCTGATCTGTTAAACTATCTAAGGATTTAAAAGAATCTAAAGAGATTGGAACATAAGGATCAGTCAAATCCTTCAATTTATTACAATTAAAAAATAAAGGAAATAAAAAGAAAATTAATAGAAATTGAAACCTTTTTTTAAGCATATCCACACCACCAATTTGCAATATCAATTAAAAAAACGTGCCAATCGTAAAGTTTACTGAGTAATAACTGTAACTTCCTTCATTTGCTGGGTATAAATTTCCATTATCATCTTTTTGTGGCATACGAGATAAATATGCCCATGTATAGTAAAAAGAAGGGCCCAAATACCAGCTACCAGGAATAAAAGAATCAGATTCAGGAACATATTTATAAAGAATAGAAAACCCGACACCAAAATTTACGTTATGTGAGACAATTGGTTCATAAGCTTGTCTAGAGGTGTTGGTTGTAGTGACTTGCAACCAGGTATCATAAAATGAATAGTAAATATATGGATTTAATAAAAAATCCACAAATTCTGTTTGCAGCTTATACGCAAAATCCAAACCTGCTTGCACAGACTCATACAAATGATTGTTATGAGTCTGTGGAGACAAAGAAGGTGTTTCTACATCAGCATGATCAAATTTAACCCCTAATCCCAGATAAAGATCAGGGACTAATGTAAATGGGATCAATAATTTCCAAAACGCTGTATGACCTTTATACTTACTGTTTTCAATCGTAATTGTTGTATAACCATAGCTAATATAAGTATCAACAGTGCCTTCTTCTGCATAAACTAAAGTCACACTAAAAATAGAAATCAAAAATATGATTAATTTATTCATTTTTTTTTGAAAGTAAATAAATCACCTCCACTTAAAAATAATTATTATAGATATCATATCATTGTTTATTTTTAACAAATGAAACAAAATTAGTGACTATAACATTTTTTTGACATAAAGATAATTTTTTTAAGAACGAAGAAAAATTATTTAGCAGTGTATTTTTTTATTATTTCTTTATAATCATCAGTTTTTTTAAATTCTTCGACAGCATTTTTAACTTTTGCCACAAGAGCATCGGGAGTAGCGTGAGAAGTTGCAAGATAATTTTCTTCTGTATCTATAGTTTTTCCGTTTTCAAAATCAGAAAAATATAATTTTTCTGATTCAATTAAAGCCTTACCACCAATGATACTTTCATAAAATGCTTGAATTTCACCAGAAAGTAGTTTTTTTAAATTAAAAGAATCATAAGGAACAGATATAATATCTTCTCTCAATAAGTTACTTTTTGGATTTAAAAGTTTATTTTCATAAGAAGAACCAAGCAAAACACCAATTTTTTTACCTTTAGCTTCTGCTAAAGAATTTAATTTTTTACTCCCTTTCAAAGTCCAAAAAACAGTATCTATATTATATAAGCTTACAACCCATTTATAACTCTTTTCTCTCTCTGGATTGCGTGTAAGTGGCATAATAAATGATTTTTTATCCGAATTTTTTTGTGTATAGTTTTGCGCCATTTTCCAACGAGTCCAAACTGCTTTATATGTCATATTTTTAGCACTAAAAGCTTTGGTCACAATTTCTCCAGATATTCCACCTACTAGATTTTTGCTTATTTTAATTGATTCAGAAGGAAAGTTTTCTACATACAAAGTAATATCTTCTGTATTTGCTTTCGCAAAGCAAACATAAAAAAAAGATATAAATAAAATATATTTGAGTATCGAAAATTTTAACATTACAATTTATCCCCTATTTAAATATTTTTGTAATTCTATTAAAATTTAGCAAAAACAAAAAATCATTAATTGCATAGAATTTCTAATCACACGAAAAGTATACCATATTCAAATATAATTAAAAATATTTTAAGTCTAATATTTTGGCAATTAACAATTTAGGTAAAATTTTAAATTGTATAAATTTAAAAACTGAATAATGACAAAAAAATAAGTTAAAAAATCATCGATCATCATTACTAAAAAACTTGATAAAAATATAAAACTTGATAAATTACTAATTGCACTATTGATTGATTTTTTGATTGTCAAAAAAATTCAAATTATATATTTAGTATATTTTAGGATGTTACGATAAGAAAAAATGAATAAAGGTAACTCTATGATTGAATTTAAAAACGTTCATAAATGGTATAACAAAAATCATCATGTACTAGATGATGTAAATTTAACCGTTAGTAAAGGGGAAGTGGTTGTCATATGCGGTCCATCTGGATCTGGAAAATCAACTTTAATCAGAACAGTAAACCGATTAGAATCCATTAATAAAGGCAGTGTTATTGTAGACGGGGTAGATGTTTCAGAATCCAGTACCAATATTAATAAACTCAGAAGCGAAGTCGGTTTTGTCTTTCAACAATTTAACCTTTATCCGCACTTAACTGTACTCAATAATATTACTTTAGCCCCAATAAAAGTTAAAAAAATGAAAAAAAATGCGGCAGAATCATTAGCCTTAGAGCTTTTATCAAAAGTGGGTTTAGAAAGTAAAAAAGACGCATATCCTGCACAACTTTCTGGAGGACAACAACAACGCGTTGCCATTGCAAGAGGACTCGCGATGCAACCCAAAATTATGCTTTTTGACGAGCCAACCTCTGCCCTTGATCCAGAAATGATTGGAGAAGTTTTAAAAGTTATGAAAGATCTTGCTCGCGGCGATATTACGATGATGGTTGTCACACATGAAATGGGTTTTGCCAAAGAAGTGGCCGACCGTATTGTTTTTATAGACTTTGGCAAAATAGTTGAAGTTGCAAAACCACATGATTTTTTTAACCGGCCAAAATCAGAACGTGCACAACAGTTTTTAAAACAAGTATTAACACCAATGCAATCATAAATTTACACAAAGAAGGAGTTAACGAATGAAGAAATTGTATCCAAGACGTTTTCTATTATCATTAATTATTACAAGTATTCCTCTCGTTTTTTATCATTTTAAGAGCCATTCTGATGTTGCAGATATTAAAAAGAAAAACACATTGGTCGTTGGAGTTAAAGACTCCCTCTATCCATTTGGCTATGTGAATGAAAAAACACGAAAGCTTGAAGGTTATGATATTGATTTTGCTAAAAATATAGCCGAAAAATTAGGGGTTAAATTAGAACTCAAACCTGTTACGTCTGCAAATCGTATACCTATGTTAACAGAAAAAAATGTTGATTTATTAATTTGTACAATGACAATCACTCCTGAAAGAGCTAAACAAATTAACTTTAGTTATCCTTATTTTATTTCAAAACAAAAATTTATCGTTAAGCGCGGAAGCGCTAAAAGCTTAAAAGAATTGGAAAACAAAAAAATTGGAACAACTAAAGGTTCTACGTCTGAACTAAACGTTGCAAAAGCTTTGCCAAGTGCAAAAGTTTTGTCTTACGATGATTACCCTCAAGCTTTTCTTGCAATGCAACAAGGTAAAGTTTTTGCCGTTACCACAGATGAATCAATTTTAGCGGGAATTTTATCTAAAGCAACACGTAGAGAAGAATTTGAAATTCCATTATACGATATATCAAAAGAACCTTATGGTATTGGTGTGAATAATACAGATCCTGAGCTTTTAAAATTAGTTAACAGCACGCTTTTAGATATGGAAAAGAAAGGAAAAGTTTCAGAAATATTTAAAAAATGGTTTGGACCTAATTCTACTGTTCCTTTAAGCAAGGATTTTAAAATCACACCTTAAAATCCTTGTAATAAGTTTAACTTTTAAATTAAACGAATACCTTTCAGGATTTAAAAAATATGTCTTCTTATCATTTTGATTTTTCTCTCCTTTTAAATGAAAAATACAGTCAAATGCTTGTTAGTGGATTGGTAACAACAATCGAACTCTCAATTATTTCCTGTATTCTTGCATTTTTTTTAGGATTAAATATAGCAATAATGCGAATGGCAAACTTCACTCCTATTCGATTACTTGCCCAAGCATATCTAGAGTTTTTTAGAAATACCCCATTAATTGTTCAACTTTTTTTTTGGTATTTTGGTTCGTACCAAATTTTGCCTACAGCAATCAACGATTGGTTAAATAATTTAAATTTTGAATTTGCAGCAGCAGTGATCGCATTAACATTTTACACATCTGCATTTATTGCTGAAGATATTCGATCTGGAATTCTATCTATTCCAAAAGAACAAATGGAGGCTTCGCGAAGTAGTGGCTTTTCTTATATCCGTTCAATGCACTACATCATACTCCCCCAAGCAGTTCGATTAACTATTCCGCCTCTTATCAATCAGTTTCTAAATTTAACAAAAAACTCATCAATGGCGATGGTGATAGGAGTTGCAGAATTAACCTATCAAGCTCGTCAAATTGAAAGCCAAACTTTTAAAAGTTTTGAAGCATTTTTTGCAGCAACTTTAATTTACATATGTATTTCAATCACTATTTCCGTAGTCGTTTCTTTATACGATAAAATGGTACTTAATCCTATTGGAAGAGGGTCATATTAAATGGATGGCTTTTTAGACCTCTCAGTAATTTCAAATAACTTTGTTCAACTTATGATTGGCCGTTACCCTGATGGTCCTTTAGGCGGTTTAGCACTAACTTTAATTTTAGCGTTCATTTCTGTTTTGCTTTCAATCGTAGGCGGCTTAATTTTAGGATTACTATGTATTTCAAGAAATCAATATATTCGAATACCTGTTAATATATTTGTAAACGTAATTCGAGCGATGCCACTACTTATGGTAATATTTTGGATGTTTTTTTTGCTACCTGTCGTATCAGGCGGAAAATTTCCTGAAAATGGAACTGTTATTTGTGCTTTAACATTATTCACTTCTTGCTATATATCCCAAATTGTTAAAGCAGGAATTGCAAGCATTGCAAAAGGTCAATCTGAAGCTGCATTATCAAGTGGATTAACTTATTGGCAGTGCATGCAATATATTATTTTACCACAAGGACTACGCAACATGATTCCTTCATTTGTTAATCAATTTGTTTCGTTAATTAAAGACACTTCGCTTGGTTACATTGTCGGTGTTTCTGAAATTACGCAAGTTGCGCAACAAATTAACAATAGAACACAAAACTATGCGGCAGAAATTTTTATTTTTCTTGCAATAGTCTATTTTGTGATCTGCTTTGCATTTACAACGTTAAGTAGATGGCTAGAAAAAGTTTTAGCATGGAAAAAATCAATTTAAATGGGAATTCCCGTTTCTCGTAACACATCATTTAAACTTATTTTTGCATCAGTTTTAGAGTTACGGTATGCAATAATATAAGCACATTGCAGCGGAACTTCTCCACCAGGAAATGCTTTCATACGAGTGCCAGCGACAACAACGGCATGGGGCGGAACAATTCCCCTGTATTCAACCTTTTCTTTTTGAGTGACATCATAAATTGGCGTCGAAGAGGTTAACGAAACGTTGGCACCAAGTACGGCTCCTTCTCCCACAACAGTTCCTTCTACAACAACCACACGACTGCCTAAAAAAGCATTATCGCCAATTAACACAGGTCTTGCATTTTCTGGTTCAAGCACACCGCCAATTCCAACACCGCCCGCTACATGAACATTTTTGCCAATTTGCGCACAGCTCCCTGCTGTTGCCCATGTATCAATCATGGTACCGTTTCCAATCCAAGCTCCAATATTAACAAAACTGGGCATCAAAATTACATTTTTTGCGACGTAGGCTCCTTCTCGCGCAATAGAACCATACACATTGCGAACACCATTTTGTGGTAAATCACGACGGACATCAAATTTATCGTGGTAACTCAATGTCCCAGCATGAACTCTTCCTTGATTTGATAAAGACGCTGCACTCTTTAAATCCCAATAAAATGTTTCTGATGTTCGAATTTTCATTGCAAGAAGAATTGCTTTTTTAACCCAACTATGCACTACCCAATCTTGCAACATCACCATTTCAACCTCACCACAGTGACGTGCCAGTTTTTAGGTGACGCCACTCTTAAATTTCCAGATTCTATCAAGCGTAAGCATTTTGCAATTGCATCTTGAATGTTTAAATTTTGCAATAATGAAATATCGTTAAATGCACTTGTTATTTTATGTTCTAATTCTTTTAACTCGTATTCAACATCTAAACTCATAATTTAAACTCTCCCAAATCAATTTTTTCTTGCCAAATTTCTAAACATTCTTTAATTTTTTCGACAGTTGGAACCAAGGCCATTCTAAAGTTTTTAAAACATGAGTTTCCAAAACTCGATCCCGCAGTTAAAAGAATCCCAGTTTGCATAAATAACTCTTCTATAAATTCTTTATCAGAATTAAATTTTTTAGGAATCTCTCCCCACACATAAAAAGTTGCGTTGCTCGGTAAAACTTTAATTTTATTTTTTAAACAAAATTTATCAACAATATCTCTTTTTTGTTTAAATATTGAGTTTCTCTCCAACACATGCTTATCATCTTGCCAGGCAACAACGGCAGCCTTTTGCACAAAATCTGGTGTTCCTAAACCAACATTTAAACGATATTTTGCAAATAAAGAAATGAGTTCCGTTTGACCAGCTACAAATCCAGAACGATACCCCGTCATTCCGCTTCTTTTACTCAATGAAAAAAAGCAAATTAAATTTTTTAAATCAAAATTTATTGCGATTTCAAGAAATGAATGTGGTTTTTCTTTTCCTTGATAGAACATATCAATATAACATTCATCCGATAATAAAATGATATTAAATTTTAAAGCCCATTCATATATTGCTTGCATTTGTTGGAATGAAATTGTTGCCCCAGTAGGATTGTGTGGGTAACATAACCAAACAGCAGCAATGTGGGGAGCTATCTCGTTTGGTATATCTTGAGGATCAAATACATAATTTTTTTTCTTACTCAACGGAATGGCATAGGGAACACCTCCTGCTAAAATTGTTCCTGCTTTATAGACTGGATAACCAGGTTCAGGAAATACAACAATTTTTTTAGCAGAAGCCGCGTTAAATAAAATTTGGGGAATATGAAAAATTGCTTCTTTACTTCCATTTGAAGTAATAATTTGTAAATTTGGATTTAAATCAACAGATAATCGCCGCTGTGCCCAATTTGAACATGTTTGTCGCAACTCTAAACTTCCATTATTTAATGGATATTGACTTACTGCATCAATATTTTGCGATAATGCTTTACGAATAAACTCAGGGGTTGGCTCTTTGGGATCTCCAATCGTAAAATCAAATATTTCTTGATTTTTTTCTATAAGAATTTTTTTTAAATCATCATTTTTTGTAAGAGAGAAGGGATTTAAATTTAGTAACCAAGAATTAAATTCGTTTTCATAATTATTCATAATACCCCTTTCCATACTTATGAAACCACAAGATAGTAGTTGTATCGTGTTGTTAAAATTTACACTAGTGAATTTATAATAAATTGATGCTGTTATTTTTTTGTGTTTTTTAGGTTACTTAAAAAATATAAATAACTATCAGGATTGTGATCAAATTCAAGCTTGGCTTTACAATTTGAACAAAATTTATCTGGACCATCTAAATATTGGGGCAAACCAGCCTGGATATCAAAACCTACAATTAATGTAAAAACATATGACGTGTTGCAGTTTTCACAAACATACCGCGCATCAAATGATTCTACAAAAGTTTTTTTTGTTAAAAACTCAGGAACCATCGACAATTGATCAACAACCGGAAAGGAGCAATTGATGTAATGAAGCTCTACATCTTTTAATTTATTGAGGGCAATCACCCAATTTCTAACTCCGCTACTATTCATTCTTAATATTTTTTTAAGATCAATAAATAACACTTCAAATTTTTTTAAATACAATTCACTAAAATCCGCATTTTCGTCAACTATTCCACTAATGGCAACATAATTGTCTTTTTTCCACTCAAAGGTTAATGGATTCGTCATGCAGGCTCACCTGTTTTTGGTTTTGGTAAATTTAATCTTTCAATAATATCATTACAAAATCTAGTTAATTCTATTGGTTGATCGCAACAAGATATCAAGGTTCCTAATCTGTGTGAAAGCACAGCAGCAATTTCGTCTGGAGATAAAGAATCATGCACAACTCCTTTTTTAATTAAGTCATCAATTTCCATAGAAAAACGCCATAACCTAATTGATTGAGCATCTGGTGGCTTTTTCGATGAAGCTGTTTGCTTTTTTTTGCTTCGTTGTTGCTTTTTCTTCAAGAACTCAATCAAATCACCCATGCACACCTCAATGAATGCTATGTTAACAATTATACTACCACAATAATTTCTCAGACTCAGAAGGAATGTTTTTTTGTATCCATAATCTCGACGCTTCCTTGACAAGAGCACTTTTGGATTTATCCAATAAATTTTTATAAATATTAATAATTTCAGGATTATTTGATCCTAAATTTTTTTCTATTCTCTGCACATACCGCAGCCAATCTTCAGAAGCGTCTGCAACCCCTACCTTTTCTAAAAACGGCAACAAGATGTATGTATCTAAAAAAACAGATGAATTGGTTAATGCATGAGTATTTAATTTTTTGGCAAAAGAAGCTTCACATGGTTGATTTTTTTGAATTTTTTCATCAGTTAACAAAAGTGTCCATTCATTTTTAGTTTTTGTTTTAGCGATGCTTTCCCAGTTTGCTGTATTAAATTGACGTGAAGCTTTTAACATCCAAAAACAAAATGTGTCTGAAGAATAAATGAGTTTAGGGTTGGCAAACATATCAACTGCAACTGCATTATCAATCAATGACTGCGCAGACTCTGACATCGTTAGATTGTATTTCAGTAATTCCCTTAACGTCAGCATTTCCCAAAAATCATCACGATCAATCACTTCAAAACTCGATTTTTCAATTTTTTTAACCTTATTAATCCATAATGAACTCGTATTTTTTAATTGCATATAAGCTTTTAATGCATTGCTGACAGACGGTTTAAGAGAAAGATTATAAAAAGTTGAGTGCAGAGGCACGCCATCTTTTCCGACTTCATGACTCCTCATTTCTTTCCAAACATCTATATTTCCCACAAAAGCAGCACACCGCAGAACCTTTAAACGATCAGCATTATCCCATTTCAATCCACCAATGAAATGATGATTATTAAGAGATAATTTATTCAACGAATCTCTATTTTTAACAAAAAAATCGATGAGTTGAGTGCATTTGTTGTGCTCTGCAAATAGAGGTGCTTTAAATAGTTCCAATTCTTTTATTCTATCCGTAAATAACACCATAAATTCATTATTTGGAAACTCCTTCGCAAAGTTATTAATTGCCTCAATTTGTTTATTTGATTTTTCTTCAACAGAAGCTTTGTTATCTTTAAATGACTCTTCTTGCATTTTTGTTAAATCAGCTCTAAGCATACATGTTTTTGCCTGCTTTTTGAGGACATCGCGTGCTGTTTTAATTCTTTCTAATACTTTATTGTATTCAACCATTTTTGCATTTTTAGTAAGATTTTTTTCATAAAGACAAAATAATCTTACCTGTGCTTCATCAGCCACAGGATGCATGTCGAAATTTCTTAAAATCTGCTCATATTTATTTTTAGCAAACGTCTGATTTCCATTGAGCTCTTCAATCTCTGCAAGTCTTAAATTTGCCCAAGGTGAATAAACTTTATCTCCAGCTATAGTTAAAAACTGAATATAAGCATTTTTTGCAACTTCATATTGACCCGCCCAATATGCACTTTCGGCGCCATAGATTAAGTTACTCGGAACTTTTTCAGAAAATGACTTTGAATACAATTCGGCCCAAGAATACGACCGACGAGCCCAACGTAACAAATCCAAATCAAAATATGTATTCCCTGTAACATGAAAGTGCAGCGCGGTTAATTCGGGATGGGCTTTCCGGAAAATTCCCGATGATGTATGTTCAAATGCTTTACCAGGATCTTTGCCAATGAGCATAGCGAGAGAACGAAACAAGTCTGCCGAACTTAAAATGTCGGTATTATTTCTTGGTGCTATAAAAATTGGGCTAGTCACTTTGCTTGGCGACTCAACAACCAAAGGTGAGCCTTCTGGCATTTTTGGGTAGTCAAACCTCGCGTAGTAGTTTTCTAATTTCCACGCAGAAGTAAATGCTCGATCCCAAATCATCACACCTTGGTTCATCACCATCGAATTATAATACACCAATGGCATAACTGTTTGAATCCACTTTATAGAATCGATAGGTTCCTGTAAGTGGGTTATACTTGTTTTTTTTCCGGCTATCTTTGTAGTCACCTTAAAATATACAGGTGAATCATAGATATTATCATAAATTTCATTAATAACAGATGCATTCTTTTTAGTTGGAAGATAGGTGCTGTCATCAACTTTGGTAGCAATATAAGAAAACAACACTCTAGCCATTGCATAATGGTCACCTTCGGCAAATTCTTGGGGAGAAGGCGGCACAATTTTTGCATTCCAAATATATAAATTATTCACATCGTTTGTCGCTAAGTGTAAAAAAAGAAAGGCCTGTAGGATATTTGTTTGCAATCGAATCAACGATGAAATTGGAACATTGTCTTTTGCTAAGTCCATTTGCAAAAAGAAAAAGCAATCATATGATTTTTGAAGTCTATTTTGAATCCAAAAGTCTTGGCACATATTTAGCCTAGAAATGTAGGGATCATCAGATATAAAAAACGCCAGCTTTGTTAAATTAAAAGCAGGAAAGTAAATTGGAACAGAAGGTCTTTTAAGTTCTGGAGGAAAACCATAGATTAAAGATTTTTCTGGTTCTTTTTGTGAATCTATCCAGTTTTTTGGCAATTCACCTTTGGTGCTACTTACAAAATCTAAGATGAAATAATAAGAATTAAATATTTTTTCTCTAATTTTATTTTCTGGTATTTTGCTAATATTTTTTGTTTTAATTTTTTCAATTTCTTTTAGATCACTCTTTTTTTGCGGAATAATGTCTTCTTGTGTGTACAAAGTTGGCCAACTTTGTGCATACAGAAACTTAAAATTGATAAATAAATTAATAATAAATCCAAGTAAAAAGTAACAAAAGACTTGATGCACCGAATCATTCCTCATTTTGATCAAGTATCGGAAAGCATCAAAAATAATTCCATTTAAATTTGCAAATTTCGTGATTATGTCATGTGAGGCAATTTTTCGCTATTAATATGAGAAATATTAAAATCATTGTTTAAACAAAAACTATTTTCGTAATTTATTCTTTCGTCAATTAGCCGCAACACCTCATTTAACGACTCTTTAACAATTATTCTAGCACCACTTAAGATTGTAATTGTTGTATCAGGAAGTGTTTCAATCCATTGAATATTACAATGGTTAATATGAATTTCATGTCCATCAATCTTTGTTAATTTAATCACAAACTTTGACTCCTATTAAAACGTTCTCGATTAGTTTAAATCATATACCAAAAATGTATTTTTGACATCAAAAATACCAAAAATGTAAGATGTTAAATAGGTATTTTTGGTATTTTTTAATTTAATATAAAAAATTAAAAAAATTTAACCCTTTTTCACCGCTTTTTTTTTAAATTAAATAGAGAATGCGCAAAAACTATCAAAAAATGCTAAAATGATAAGTCTTAACTCGCTCTCTTTAATGTATGCACAACAGGAATTTTTAGTACAAATGACCAAAAGTAAAAACTGGCATTTTTGAGAGCCATTTTTTACATGGACTTTTAATTTTAAAAAAAAATTGCACTCTCAATTGGAACTTTATTTTGGCTTAAAATTGAGAAGGAAAAGTCATTCAAATAGAACTTGGAAAAGAAAATAAGATCTGTTAGCTGCTTTAAGAGGAATTATTGGGCAATACCCTGCTGCCTCAATTTAGACTTTAAGAAAAAAATTAGGATAACTTTCATGAAAAGCAATATTTCAGTACCATTATCAAAAATTGGCGAAGCACTGCACATCACTTTTGGCAATTTCCCCAACCCAGACAGCAGCAACCTACATTTTCAATCGCTCATGACAGATGGCATGGCGCATTTTTTTCACGAAAATGAAATTGCAAATGACGCTCTTGGAAACCCCAAAATATTTGGATCCATAACAATTACAAGAGAAGACGCGTTATTTCGTATTCAAGGACGCTTGTCCTTTTGTATAAAACTAGAATGTGTTCGTTCTCTTCACAATTTTGAAGACGAGGTTTCTGCCGAAATGAATGCGTTTTATGTTTCTAAAAACTCTTATCAAAGTACGCAGTTTAATAAAGTAGGCATACATTCGCAAAATCTCGATGAAGAGTTTGAGTATTCTGCATCAGATTTAGAAACATATACATTTCAGGGAAGTACTATAGTACTTGATGAATTGCTGTTGGATACTTTGTACTGCGCAATTCCAGAGTTGCCTCTTTGCCGCCCAAATTGCAAGGGGCTCTGTTCTGAATGTGGAACAGATTTAAATCATTACGATATTTTGGGAACTCCCAAGCTCATAGCTCACTCTCCATCGTGCTCGTTGAGTCATCAAAATTTTTCTTCAAAAATTTAAACAACTTAAGAATGTCTTATCTTTTTTCTTATTAATTTTATTAAATTTCTTTTAGAATGCTGAAAATTTTTCCGAACAAAATGTCAGTTAATTGACTTATGTGCTGGAGAATTTGCGGATGCAAATAGCGTTAAAAATCATAATATTATTAAAAATACATTTAACGATTTGCTTATTATCATCTGTTCCATTTCTAAACGCTCAAACCAATTCAGAAACAATAGAATATAAGGTTAAAGAGCATGATACGCTGATTAAAATTCTTAAAAAACATAGAATTAAACCAATTTATGGAAACACTGGCGCACTTGCCGAAGCTCTAAAATTAAATCCTAAGAAACAAACGCATAATGGCAACCTAATTTTTGTTGGTGAAATATTGATAATTCCTAAACACTTGATGAACACAGAAAATAATAAATCGCAATCAGCTACAAAAATTCAAAAAGATAAAATCACAAAAGATAAAGTTCAAAAAGTAAAACCCATTGCATCTGAAATCAACAAAGAGGTTAAAAAAGAAAAATTAGAAACACCAAAAAAGAAAGAAGAAGTTTTGTTTAAATCAAACAATCCATTTGAATTTGACAAACCACAAAAAACAGAACAAACACAAATTTTTAAACCTTCAACAACAGAAATTCAAGTTCCCAAAAACAATTCTTCAATTTCTGAATCCAAAGAAATACTGCATTCAAATAAACAAGAATCACACAATCCAATTGCGAATAGCAAAGAAGAACACAATTCTTCAAATAATATGCATAGTACTTCAGTTTCAATTTTTGAAAATGCAGAACAACTTTTACCTGATTATGGTCACTACTGTAAGCCTGATCCAATTTGTACAATATGGTTATGGGATTTAAATAATCGTTGTTGCAATTTGCAAAATTCCCCTCTGTTACTCTCAAATGATACTGGAATTTGAGAGTAATTAATTTTTATGAGGTATGAAATGAAAAAGAAAATTATAATTGGATTAGCAATTACTGCTACATTGATATACTTTGAAATATCATGCGGAAAAAAAGAATTTGCTAACAACCTATTTGACTCAATCAATGCAACGAATTTAGTTAATCCTGAATATCGATTGAGTGCAGAAGTTATTAAAGAAAGTGACAAAACAATTTATGATATCAAATTTACTTCCGCCTTCACAATAATTGCCGAAATCGATAATAATATTAAAAAAGGAACTTTAAATGCTGCATTAAATATGTTGGGTGAAGACAATAAAATAATCTTCCGTGATATCCAACGACAAACTTTAAAATCCAACAATTTTGATAACTTATTAATTGATATTATTGCTCCTAATAAAATTAATAGTATCATTGATATTCAAAAAGCAGTTAGAAACGATCCAAAACTAACCTATTCCCAACTCGTTAAAAGGCTAGAACATTTGTCAACAAATATTAATACATTAAAAAATATAATTCTTAATTGTATTAATGCTATTAACAACTCTCCTATGGATGCAAATGCAAAAAGTGCACTTTTACACGGATCATCCTCGGATCCAAGGATAGAATTTCTTGGTTTTCAAACAATTTATAATAAATTTATAACATTAAAGTTTGAATTAACTCAATAAACAACTTTGCAAACACTCAACTTTACTCCTAATTTTCTTCGATCCATTCAGCAAAATAAAAAATATTTTAAATTAATGATTTGCAATATTGTTATTTTACCTAATTAAAATTAATAAAATTCCGAAGCATAAATCAACTGTTGTTAAATAGATTTTAGTTAAAGGAGTTTGTGTGAAAAAGAAAATTATAATTGGATTTGCAATTACCACATCATTATTGTACTTTGGAATTTCTTGCAGTAAAAAAGAAAATACGAACACAACTTCCGAATTAAATACCCCCGATTCTCGCCTTCGCCCACAAGGATCACCGACAACTGCAGGAGCTAAAATAAACCCCGACCAAGTTACTGCATCTCATGATATATATTATAAAGAACAATTACTCGATATATATCGATCATTGTTTTTACTTAATGAGCACCTGAATCTTCCATTTTTAGAAGAAACTGTTAAAAGTTTGAGTGTGGAAGATCAAAAATTATCTAGAAATATAATAACTAATATATTAGAACAATCTATATTTGATGATAAAAGAATTAAAATTATTAATTCTACAAGTACAATTTACGAATTACTCGTGACCGCAAATACAAATATCACTTATCAAGAACTATATTATAAGCTTAGCAAAACTATTGATAATATTTATGAATTAAAAACAATTGTTAGTAGTTTTATTGAAAGTATTAAAAGTTCTCAATTATCTGATAATGCAAAAAATAAAATTATAAATGGCATCAATACAGATTTGACAAAAGGATTTATTGGCTTTCAAAAAATATTTGATGAATACAATAATATAAAATTTTTAAAAATCAATAAAAGCAAGGAAGTGATCAGTAGATCAGAATGGACTCATGAAATAAATCCAATCAAAAACTCAGAAGCTCTCCAAAATCCTAACATTGTTACATTTGCACACTTCAAACTCTATAAAGAACAATTACTCACCGCGTACAATAAGATTCTTAAAGTTGATAATCACCTAAAAATTCCATTTTTAGGTAGGATTGTTAATAAGTTTAGCGCAGAAGACATTAAAAATTATCAAACGTTGGAAGAAGCCGCATTCAAAGAGAAGAAATTTGATACCAAAAGGATTGAAATTATCAATTCAACAAGTACGCTTTATAAATTACTCGTAACCGAAAATGCAAACATGACCTATCAAGAACTCTACTATAATCTTAGTAAAGTTGTAGATGAATTAAGTAATTTAAAAATGATTGTTCATGATTTTAATAGACTATTACCACAACCAAATTTGCTATCAGCAAATGCAAGAACAATGATTATCAATGGAACTCATACAGATTCGACAAAAGGATTTATTGGCTTTAAAAAAGTTTTGGAAATATATGATAGTATAGTATTTACCAAAATCAATCCAAAAGATACTGTTATCACTGCCGCAGATTGGAAAAAAGAACAATAAAATGGCTATTTTCCAAATAATGAAAATATGCATTTTACCATACCGCGGCGAAATCTCATGATCATTATTTCAGTTTTTCTTTAAAATTTTTAAAACCACAAGGAACCAAATCACCCATTTTTTTTTGTGAACCCAATTTATAAATCTTAAGAAACTACAAAAAATACCGACCTTATTATCAAACTAACGGCAAAGAGGTTTGCATGAAAAAGAAAATAATAATTGGATTAGCACTCACCGCGTCATTACTGTACTTTGGGATTTCTTGCGGCAAAAAAGAAAATGCAAGTGTGATATCAGAGTCAACAGGAACTTCTGAGTCTGTTGAACTCACTGTTGCACCTACCCCAGAAGCTCCGCCTGCTCCAGAAACTCCTGTAGCTGCAGTAGCTCCAGAAACTCCTGTAGTTGCAGAGGTTGTAGAAGTTAAGGCCAAACCTAACCCGCCTGACCTAGTTAGTATAGAAAATGACGCAATATACAAAACGCAATTACTTTCTGCATACCGTACAATTATTGAAGTTAATAACAATCTTAATCTCCCATTTTTAAATGATATTGTTACAAAATTTAACCAGGAAGACAAAATACATTATGATAACGCTAAAAGAAACTTAGATAGAGGAACATTTAATCAAACCAGAATTAATATAATTAACTCTACAAGTAATCTTTATCAATTACTTGTAACTCCAAATACGACAATAACATACCAAGATCTCTACTATAAACTTAGTAAGCTCACTGAAGAAATTAAAGGTCTAAAAACTATTACTGATAACTTTATTGAGCGATTAAATATGGCACCAATGACGAAAAAAGCAAAAAATGATATTATCAAAGGAACTAATGCAGATCCAAATAAAGGATTTATTGGGTTTCAAAAAATTAACGAAAAATACAATGGTATAAAATTTAATAAAAAGACGATAAATAATGAAGAAATAATTGATACTGATTGGATTACAGAAAAAAATAGTGGTTACACTCCGCCCTCTGCAGTGGCAGAGGAGGCACCAAAAGACCCATCTCTTGTTACGTTGACGCATGACAAAAGATATAAAGAGCAATTACTTACTAAATATCGTAAATTCCTTGAGATAGATTTTAACCTTAAATCACCATTTTATAATGATATTGTAAAAGGCATTAATACTGTTGAAAAAGGTTATTATGATAATTCTATGTCTCAAACATTAGTAGCACGTTTATTTGATCAAAAACGAATTGATATTATCAATTCAACAAGTACACTTCATAAATTATTAGTAACCCCTAACACCAACAAGACATATCGAGAAATTTATTTTAAACTTAGTAAGATACTTTATGAAATAAACGAATTAAAAATATCAGTTGATAGTTTTAATAGACCGATACAAAATTCAATGCCTAGTCAATTATCTCAAAGTTCTAAAAACTCTATTTTAAGTGGTACAAATTCAGACTTTACAAAAGGGTTTATTGGTTTTCTTAAAATATATGAAATTTACAATGCCATGGCATTCTTAAAAACAAATTCAGAGGAAATTACTCCTTTTGATTGGCAAAAAGAAGAACAAAATGGTTACTCTCCAAATTAAAAAGTAACCATAAAATTATAAAATTCTTTTAGCTGCTCCCAAATTGTTAACGAATTTTCGGTAGCCGTAATTTTTAAACCAAGATAAACAGCCAATACAACCAAACTCCAAAAGATAAAAAAATGAAAATATTTTTTTATAAAACGAACAATTGTATTTTTACGATTGTTTTCAAATTCAATTTTTAATATATTTTGTAAATTATTCCATCCGTTAATATAATTTTCAAAAGCTTTTCGCTCTAAAGTTAAAAAGTAATGTTGCGTTGCCTTAGCATCCAGAGCTGCCAACTCATTGGCAGCACAATTGTCTAACAGCCATTGAGCTCGGCGACTTTTAATTTCTTCGAGAGCACAATAAACAAATCGTTTTTTAAAGTATGAGTAAGAAAAAAATAAGAAAAATCGGCTAAAAGAATATTTTGTAGTACGAGCCAGGATTATTTTAAAAATAAAGTTAAAAGACCCTGAAATTTCTGGAGAACCAGAAGGGATATTCAGAAAGAGAGCAAGCTTAAAGTAAGCATTTGTACTCATATCAAGCGAATCAATTTCGGTTCCTATTGCATCGAGCAAAACCAATTCTTGACTGATGCGGCTTCTTTTACTATAAGTACTTGAAGATGTGTTCACAAAAGGTCTATCTCGCTAAAATTTCCTAACCCACTGACTTCTGGCAAATACTCCAAATCGTTCTTAGGAACAAGTACTTGACGTTCAGCACCTTTAACATAAGCCAAAAACCGTGGACATTCTTTATGTGAATTTTCTTTAAACGGTGCAAATGCACACAACGCTCCACAAGCAGATTTAACCCCACACACATCGCTAAGAACTATTTTTCCATGTGTATCAACCACCCCTTGCTTAACATGATATGGACATCTGCTCTCTTTCATTTTGAACTCCATAACAAAACAACAAATTTAAGAGACAAAACAAACGTAATATAATAATTTAATTACTAATTCATTTCACTAGTAAATCATAACAGTTTTTTCTAGTCAAATATTTCACCAAGCAAATTTTAATTTTTAAATTAAATACATATGTCATTTTTTTGAACATATTAAAATGTGAACAAAATCTGTTATTTTCTGAACAAAAATAAAAATTTTTAAATAAAATTAAATTTTTAATTAAATTTTTAATTACTGATTTTATAAAATCAGAAAAACATCTCATTTAAAGAAAGAATTAAAAATGAACAACAAAATCAACAATACCGAATATTGGTTATTACAAACCCAACTAAAACATAAATTATTAAGAACTATAACACAATATTTAAAAAACGACTCTAATAATCATTTGGTAGACTTAAGTTTTATAAAAAAACAATTCAATATCAATATAGAAGAAAAAAATGCTAATAAAAAAAATATCATATCTCGATTTGAACTCGAAAAAATATTAAGCAAACCTTTTATGCATCCTGCACTTTTAGCATTTGAATATTTGGGTAACATTCAAATTCTCAATCAGCCAATTGTCGCGATTATTGGTTCGAGACGTCCAACATATTATGGCCGCCAGCAAACTCATCACTTTGCAAAAACACTTGCCGAACATGGAATGACAATTGTCTCAGGAGGAGCTTTAGGAATCGATGCTATTGCCAACGCAGTCGGACATGAATATGGTAGCTCGTGCGCAGTCATTGGCAGTGGTATAGAAAAACCATACCCTGCCTCAAATATTAAATTATTTCATTCATTAACAGCATCAAATCGAGGTTTAGTTTTGAGTGAGTTCAATTCAGAAGACATTGCACAAAAATGGAATTTTCCTCGTAGAAATATTTCAATTGCAGCACTTGCTGATTTTATACTAGTCATTGAAGCAAAAATTACCAGTGGTAGTTTGATTACAGCTCATGCAGCACTTGATCTTGGTATTGATGTTGGAGCTTTACCTGGCGATATCAATAGAGCAAATAGCTGCGGCACAATTGAACTCATCAAAAATGGAGCTTTTTGCATAAAAACGCCCTACGATGTGATTGAGCGAGTTCAATATATAACAAAAACTTACAGAAAAAACGATTTATTTAGCAATAAAGGTTTATATGGAGAAAGAATTTTTTGAAAGAACTCCGTTTTTAAATCACTATCAAGCCATTAAAGAATTTGCAAATTTATTTTGTGAAGGGTTTTCAAAAAATTCTGATTTGTCTTATTCTGTGGTGTGTGAACGCAAAGAAGATATTATTAGTGTCAGAAATCAGTTATTTTACGAAATCAACTTAATACTGAATCATAATGATAATTCCACACTATGTGGAATTTCTATGTACACACTTGATGAACTTGCCAGAAATTTTTGCGCCTCCATTGCAAGCTCAACAGAAAAAAACACTCTAAATGAAATTCCTAGTTTTATTTTTAAACCATATTTAGATATTACGACTCAAGAAAAATTAGTTGAATACATCCTTTATTTTTATGGCTATTTTAATAACGATGCCTTACCTATTGCAAAACAAATTTTATCTTTTATTGATTTTCAATGGCCAGAAGATTACAATTTTGCAAAATTACTTATTAATACACAAAATAAAGAAAATATCAATACTGTTCAAGAAATTAATGAATCTTCTTTAAGACAAATATTAGCCACATATCATTACGCAATATATGAACTTAATAACTACTGCAGACTACAAAATTTAGTGACTGAATACTTACAATTTAATTACATAAAACATATACATGAAATCAATGAAAATCCTCATTTAAATTTCGTACTCCCTAATAAATTTTTATCAGGAAATATTCTTTGGATTTCTGCACCAGAGTTTAAAACTCAAAACAACTTAATAACCAATAACAACAATCACGAAAATGCTATAAAACCAGGAAATTTTCAAAAATATTTTATTGAAGAATTTAAAAATTATATTTTGAAAACAAGAGATATATTATATAAAAATAATTCTTGTTTTTTTAATTCTCGTTTTATAATTTCTGAAACAAATAAAGAATTAAATAATAATAACATAAGTTTTTATGTGGCAGAAAATAAACACTGCTTTGTAAAAAAAGTAGAAGAATTAAAAATTGAAAATAACAATTTTATCCTATTAGGAGATTTTAATCCTGGAAAACTTTGCGAAATAGATCTAAATGCCAATGGAGCGTATCCTATTTCTCAACAATTTTATAATGCTTGGAAAAATAATGATAAAAATTTTACAAAATATTCAGAAGTATTTCCACAAATTGACAAAAATTACAATGACTTTATTGAATATATATCGCTAATAACTAATGAAAAATATTTAAAAAATATAGGAAAAGAATATAATATTGTAGGTCATTCTTTAAGTATTGATTTTTTAGAAGAACTTTTTAAAAAAATTGCTTCAAAAGAAACTGTAAACTTAGGTTTAGAAAATATTTTTGCTTCTTTTCCAAAGGTATTATCTCTTTTTTCTTGTAAAAACAATCCAAATAAATTAATTATTATTGGTCGTATTCATGCACCAACTAGTTCAAGTTTTCATGTTAAAGTTTTAAATAACGCTATTTCACTACTAAAAAAACAAAATATAAAAATTGACCATCCTGCAAGCGAAATCATGTATCGTGGTTTCTGGAAAAATCTTTTAAGTCATGAAGTTACTATTGATTTTTATCTTGAAAGTATTAATGAACTTGATAATTTTCCGAGCTATCTCAAACCTCAAAAAAATATTATTAAGTTTGGAAAAAAATTTATTGAAACTCCTGTTAGTAAGATAATTAAAAAATTTTCTCCTCAAAATGAAAAAAAATTACTGAATGATTGGAGAAAATATTTAAATACTTCTAATAATAAAATATCAATCACTGGTTTTGAACGATATGTGAATTGTCCTTTACAGTTTTTCTTATCAGAAGTGATTGGAATTAAAAAAAATCAATATGACATTTTAAAATCAGAAAATGAACAAATTGGAATTTCTTTACACTTTCTTGCTGAGCAATTTATGACTCGCCTTGTATCAAGCTTAGGAAACGCTAATTATGCTAAAGTTATGCTCCCAATATACAATGACATTATTCAATGCTTAAAAAATGAAAAATTATTTCTTACCAGTAAAAAAGAAATTTGGGTTAAAGCAATTTATTGCCAAATTGAAAAACATGGGACGTTGTTTGAAAATTCAATTAAATTAGCATTTGAAGAAGCCCTTAATATTATTTGGCAACCTATTAATCTAAAAAATATGTCTGAATTTAATTTAGCACAATTTCGAGAAGTTGTTAAAAGAACATTTTTCAGATTTTTAAAAATTGAAGCAAAATTAGCAGAAAATTTAACCAATTGTTTAACTGGCATTGAAAGAGAAAGGCCAGTAAATATTAACTTAGGAGGCGTTAATCTTTCTGGAAAAATTGATAGAATTGATGCCACACCCAACGGCCTTCACATTATTGATTATAAAACAACACAAATTTCAAAAACAGAAAAAAAACTCGCTTTGTTACCTTCTGATTTAAAAAATTGCAAATCCTCTAAGCTTTCAGTTCAAGGAGCTTTATATTGTTTAGCATGGTCAAAAAATCATCTTTTAGATGATGAAGACTATAGAGACAGTATTCATTCGTTTTCATTATTTCAATTAAAAAATTTAGATGACTTCTCTAACCCAATTTTATCATATAATTTTACCCCTAAATTAACACCAAGTGAATCAATTTATAATTCTTTATTTCAAGAATATAGCGAGTATGCCTTACGCCTAAAAGATGGTAATTTTTACCCTAATCCGCTTCATACTAAAACATGTGACTTTTGTGATTTTAATAAAATTTGTCCTGCAGTTGTGCTCAATAATTTTAATTCAGATGGAGATTGCGAAGAAAATGAATAAATTTACTGCAGAACAACTTCAATGTATTGATTTTTTTCCGAATGCTAAAGATACTTATCAACATTTATTAATTGAAGCCGGTGCTGGTGCAGGTAAAACTGAGGTATTGACCAAAAGAACAACATGGCTTCTCAGGCAAAAAAAAATCAATCCAGCACACATTTATATTGTCACATTTTCTCGAGACGCAACAACGCAAATTCAAAAAAGAATTGAAAAAGAATTATTGCAAATTCCAGAATTGTCTGAGTTATGTTCATTTGTTAATATTTCTACAATTGATAGTTTTTTTTCGGATTTGGTTAACTGTATTTATCCGTCTTGGTGGGAAAAATCTAAAAAAAATAATAGATATTCTATGCCACCTAAACTACAACTCATTGACGAAATCAATGTTCAACAAGATACATTAAATGCTATTCATTTTTTTTTAAATAACACGTTACATGATAAAGATAATTTATCTTATGCAATAGACTTTATTTTAGCAGGTGGCTTAAAAAAAGGTTTTATTCAAAATCAAGGAACAATTGATAATATTTTAAAAACCATGAGTTCCGAAACTTTTCTTGCTGCTAACACAAATGAACTAAGAATTGCAGCACAAGAAATGCACCCAGCAACTTCTTTTTTAATAGATAATTTTCATAAAATTGCAAGAACTCTTTATGAGCAAAGGATCCAGCGCGGCGAATTTACTTATGCTGATAGAACTGTTTTTTTAAGTGAAAACTTGTCAAATAATATTCCAGTTCAACTAAAAGAATTAATTGTTGATGAATATCAAGACACAAATTCTATTCAACATAGTATTTTATTTAATATGGTGCTAGAACTTAAAGCACGAATGGTCGTGGTTGGAGATCCTAAACAGAGTATTTATGGCTTTAGAAATGCTAGTGTCGATGTTTTTCAAAGTCTTAAAACACAACATACCTGGAAGCATATAGAACTTAAAAAAAATTTTCGCTCAAATAAAACTCTTCTACAAGAAATTAATAAACTTTCAGATATTTCTTTTGCATGGCAAAATCCAAATTTCCCTATTGAGTTTAAAAATTCTTACTTTTACAATCAATCTTTAAAAAAGTATATTCCAGCTAACGCACTTGAATACGGTGAAAAAGAAACAAAAAATGATTCTGAAATTCAAAATGAAATACCATCTTCTATATATATAGTAACAACATCTATAAATAAAGATCGTTTAAAAAATATTGATATTAATACAAATAATATTAAATTTGAAGAATATTCACTTCTTGTTTTTGCAGATTTTATTAAAAAATTTCAAGCTAAAAATAACATAAATTGGGATAAAATTGTAGTACTATGCGAAGAAAATAATGATGTTCAAAAAATCACAGAAGTTTTAAAAAATAATAGTATTCCAGTTCAAAGTACTACGAAAAAAGATATTAAAAATTTACGATTTTTAGAAAACCAAGTTGCTTTGTGTTTAGCAAAATATCTTGTAGGAGAAGCTGATGATTTTGATCTTTATTTAATAATGCAAAGCCCTATTTCTCCGTTAACTCACGAAGAAATTGAAATGCACTTTACCTTTGCCAAAAAAAATGAGTCATTCGATAATACTTTTATAAACTTACTTAACTCTTATAGAAATATTGCAAAAGATAATTTTTTTTATGCCTGGCAAGTTTTGCGTTGGAAGTTAGTTTTACTTCATGTTGATGAAAAAAGTCGTTATGAAGCAAGCATTTTTTGTGCAAAAATGGACTTGTTTTCTAGTATATTATCAAAAAAACTAGAATCGCCAACGTTTAGAGATAAAATTGAAAATAAAATTTTAGCATTGTTAGGAGCACAAGAAAATCAATCCACAATTATAAAAAATTTGCTATTTCCTAATTGTGTTAATGATTGGGAAATAGAGGCTTGGGATAGCGAAAATTGTATATCAGACTGTTTTCTTGAAGTCAAAACTGTTCATAGGGCAAAAGGTCTTGAATGGGATTATGTCTGTTTTTATCCAAAATTTGGCAGAGCAAAAACATATAATAATTTTAATGTGTATCTTAGCGACAATCATATGGATATTTGTTGGCTAAACGAAGATGATAATAAATTATCGATTGTTAACTGGATTAAAAATCCTAGTTTCCAAGAAATTGATAATCTAAAAATTTATGATTCTAAAGGAAACTTTAAAAAAACATGCTTTTTTTCAAAACTTAGAAAACAAGCAGAAGAGCTTTTTGAAAGACAAAGAGTTTTTTATACAGCTTTTACCCGGGCAAAAAAATCACTTATCCTTTTTCAACCTAAAACACAAAAAAAACATGGTTATAGAGATATTTTAGCAAATTATTCACCAAATGAAAATTTTTCTTTTCAAAAATACCTCGAAGAAGACGTTTATTTAAGGTATTTAGATTTAAATTTTGAACTTAAAGAAAATTTAAAAACAAAAAATAAAAAATTAAAGATAAATTTTAATAATACAATTTCTGAACCGTGGTTTCAACAAGAAGAAATTGAGCCAAAACCTTTAACTAATAAAAATAATGGTGTTGAATATTATGATTATGGTCCAAATTTTATTGAAAATATTTACTTAGAGTCAAAGAAAAAAAATACAACTAATTTTGATTTTGAGAGTATTGATTATAATTTTTTTGATTTAAGTAAAGTTATTAATAATGACTCTAATACTTCTATTTTAGAAAACTATACTCCATATTCGATCAAAAATATACTTTGTGATATTAAACAAAAAAAACAGCAAATTATTAATAAAACAAAGGGTATTCATTTTCATGCAGCAGCTGAAAATAATAAAATAATTAAAAATTCATTTCAAAATTTAGTAGAAAAGAATTCAATTAAATATTTTCATGAGTTAGAAATTTGGACTCCAAAAAATAATCATTTAAATTTTATAGAAACATCAAGAAAAATTATTGATTTTTTAAGTATTTTATGTTTTGATAATTTTTTAGAATTAAATATTAAAAAAATATACTGCATCAATACAAATAAAGTAATTGAATTTGATGAGTTTTTAAATCAATTTAGAAATATTGAAAATATAATATTAATTCTAGATTACAAAACAGGTGTTTTTAAAAATCAGCATATTTCACAAATTAAAACATACCTGGAAATCATAAATCCTCTCAATCAAAATTTATTATCTTCTATTGGAGTTAATAAACAAACACGTTATTTGCAAATTGGATGCTTATGCTATAATAATAAAATTAATTTTGAAATAAGTTTAGAATTCAACGGGCAAAATTTGCCTTTTCATTATTTTTCACAAAATGAGCTGCTTTTTTTTCTTGTATAGAAAATCTACCTATTAAAATTTCGACATTTTATTTGACCGCAGTATAAAAAAAAGTAAGAATTTTATAAATCTATTTAGTAAGGTAAATAATGACAACGTTGTATTTTTATATATCCGAAAATTTAAGAAAAAACATCAATGATAATCAACTAAAAATCATTTCAGAAACTTGTCAAAAATGTACGTATGTTTTTAAAAATGATGAATCAAACAGTATAATTGCGCAGAATATTATATCCGAACCATGTTACTTTGCTATTGGTGATGCTGTTGATTTTGAGGAATTTATTAAATTTACAAGTAATAATGTAACAGCAAATTTTATAATTTTTCCAAATCATTCCGACCTACCAATTCTTGAAAAATTTAAAGAAGAAATGAAGAATATACGATATTTAATTGGGAGCATTCATAACGATCTTTTGGCTGCAATTATTGAGCATATTTTAAATTTCAAAAAAAATGGGACTTTTAACAATTTTTTTAAACAATTTCAAAAAGAGAACGTTAGTACTTTAAACTTAACTATTGCTGATTCAACCGAACGTCCAAATATTCAAACAAAAGTTACCGAATTTTTTCAGGTTCAAATAGACATTCATAAAGATAAATTTGTTGCTGGATTGAGTTCATATGCAAAACTATTTGGAGATATTGTCGATGAATTTTTAATGAATGCAATTTGGGATGCCTCACCAAATAGAAATACAATAGACAGAACCAAACCCATTACCCTGCAACCAGAAGAATATATAGATTTGCTATGTATTGTTGATAATATTAATCTATTTTTAACAGTTTCAGATAAATTTGGTTCATTTAAAAGTGAAGGCATTACAAAATATATACGTTTTGGCCTTGGATTTCGTGAAACGCAAAATATCAAAAATGAAACAGCTGGAGCTGGTCTTGGAATTTTTATGATTTTACAAAAAATTTCAACACTTATATTTGAAGTCGAAAAAGGGAAAATTACCACAGCTACAGCTTTAGCACGAGGCGATCAATCTATCCGCGATGCACAAAAAAAGCCAAAAACAGTGCTATTTTTTGAACGCTGATTTAATGAGAACAACCACTTTTACAAATATGCCGCATTGCCATTTTTGCAGCTTTTGCTGCAGATGAATCATTGTTTTTAGAAAAAGCGGAATAAGGATCATTGTTTGGATTGGAAGTGATGTTAGGTTTTGCAATACTAAAACATGTAACAGCTCTATGGATAGCATGGTCGCATGTTGGGCAAGTTTGCAGAGGATTTTCATGCAACGACTGCAATATATCAAAAAAACAACATTCATTGACAGGATCTTGATCAGAATAAATTGTTGGTTCATATAAATAAATTGGCAAAAGAACCTCTCATAAAATAAATAAAGTGTGATATTAAAATATATTAAGTAATTTGTCAAACATTTTTGATAGATAAATCTTGATGCGTATGGCATATATGAAATGTTAAGCCGATGAACGACTCTCGTGTTAATAAGTTAGTGCAGAGTTCAAGATTTTTTGTATCAATATATATTTTAACTACCGGTGTTAGTGTGGATAACTATTTTTTAACATTAGATAAATATTTAAAAAAATTTAATTCTTTTGAAAATAATTTCAAAGGCAAGATTCCTAATTCTGTAACAATCAATTTCAATAAACATCCTGGTCATATTGTATTTTCGAGTATGATTCATGGCAATGAAGTTGGCTCTCTTCCAGCAATTATCAAATGCATTGAACTGCTGGAATCGCAAAAAATAAAATTTGGAGGTAAAGTTACTTTTTTACTCGGTAACGCTGCCGCAGCTCAGCAACGCAAACGATTTTTAGAAGACGATCTCAACCGTTGCTTTGAGCAAAACAATAATGGAACTCAGTCTCTTAGTTTAGAAAAAAATCGCGCACAAGAAATTCAGTTATGCTTAAATGAAGCTAATGTTTTTATAGATTTTCATCAAACAATCATGCCATGTTTAAAGCCATTTTACATTTTTGAAATGGATAAACTTTGCTACTTTTGCGCGAGCCACGGGTGTTGCAAATATATTTGTAACTCGAAAAAAAGGGAGGCGTTTTTCTGCTGCGGGAATGTGTAGCGACGAATATGTACGGCAACGAGGAAACATAGGGTTTACTGTAGAATTAGGGGAACAGGGATTTTCTTATCAATCAGAACAGTATGCATTACAAATCATGAAACGCGCGTTACGCCTTATAGATCAAGTTTACCAATTTCGCTTTTCAATTGAAAAACTCTCTAAAAAAAATGATGATTTTAAGTTTTTAATGATCACTCACAGAGAGCCTTTTTTAGTTCCAGAACAAAAACTCATTAACGGATTGATAAATTTACAATATATAAAGAAAGGAATGCTATTGGGAGTTAAAAATAACAACAGCCCACTTGTTAGCTCATTTGATGGATATATCTTATTTCCAAAATATCCCGAAAGAAATGCGGATGAACAAGCCTTGCCGCCTCTTCCAGGAGAAATTTTTGTGATAGCAGAAGAATTAAAAGAACATCCTTTAAGTTGGCGCTAGCACCAACAATTGTCTTACTTTTGTGAGTTGCTGTCTGGCAGAGTAAAATTGTGTTGCGTAGGCCGGCCAAATTTATCAATTTTTACAAAAACGAAGTCACATTTTAAAATAGTACGCAACCTATCTTCCATATCAATTTCTCTAGCGCGCGTAATACACTCAATCGTGATTGACGTTTTTCCTACAGACTTGACACCACACAAAAATTCGAGCACATCTCCCAATTTTGCAGGTTCATTGAATAACACTTCTGAAATTTTTTTGGTTACAATATGGTGTGTTTTTAAAATCTCCATAACATAAATTCCTGCACATTCATCTGCCCATTGTACAAGAATTCCACCAAAAAGATTATTTGCAGCATTTAAATGTGCGCTCAAAACAAGATGAGAAGTGACACGTGAATAAATTTTATTATCAATAATAATTTCACTAAGGTTTGTATATTTAAATTGATTATTAACTGACATAGCATTGCCTCGAGAGTTTAGAAAAAAACCGGATAATGATAAAGTAATCTTTAGTACCATAAAAAGCAATTTCTAAGGAAATACAAATATGACTCCAGGACAAAAAGCTGCAGCAATATTAGCTTTAATAGGAGAAGACAATGCAGGAAAAATTATTCAGAAAATACCAAAGCATGAAGTAAAAAAAATTTTACGCTCTTATCAAAGACTGCCATATCTTACAGAAAGTGATATTGAAAAGATTGCAAAAGAGTTTTTAAAAATTATTAAGGATCTAGATTCTGAACATAATAAATTTACATTAGAAAATGCAAAAAAAATATTAAAACAAGCAAACAGCACTCTTAAAGATGACAAATGGATAGACTCACTGTCTGATTCTTTTATAATTGAAGAAATTAGAAAGCTTATATTAGAAATTGATGAAAAAATTTTAATAAGATGGCTAAAAAATGAGCACCCACAAACCATGTCTCTTATTTTATCGATATGCAGTGCAGAAAAAAGTTCTGCATTATTTAAGTTATTGGATGAAAATGTGCGATGCGAAATTATTTTAAGAATAAGCCAGATGAATTATGTAGATACTCAAGAGTTAGAAAATGTTCATGAAGAATTAGATAAACTCCAAAAAAATAGAGCCATTCAAGAAACATCTCCAGGAGGATACGAAAAAATATTAAACGTTCTCCAAGCAGCATCTGTTGAACAACGAGAAAAACTGCTAAAGGGAATAGAAGAAAAAGATCCTAAGCTTGCAGAAAAACTGTTATATGGTTTGATTTCTTTAAGTAGACTTGCCGAATTGGATCCAAAATATTTATCTTTATTGTGCTCACAATTGACAGACACCACCATTGCTCTCGCTCTTAGAATGGAAACGCCTGAAATAAAAGAAAAATTTTTACTAGCCATGTCAAAAAAAAGAAGACATATTTTAGAAGAAGACATTCAAAACAGCAAATACCCTAAAAAAGATGTAGAAAAAGCGGTTTCAGAAGTTGTAAAAAAAGCGTTGGAACTCAAAGATGCTGGTAAAATTGTATTCCCTTGGGAAACAACTCTGGTATAAATATGTTCTTATAGCATTTTGCTAAAAGATCCCTTTTTGGAGTTTCAACATGAATAAAAAAACTTTTCCAGTCACTGTTGTCACTGGTTTCTTAGGATCAGGAAAAACAACTTTAATAAACCGTATATTAAACGAAAATCATGGAAAAAAAATTGCTGTTATATTAAATGAAATTGGCGATATCAATCTTGATTCTGAGCTTGTAGTCCAAAGTATTGGAGAAGAGCTTAAAATCATGAACAATGGTTGCGTATGCTGCACAGTTCGTGGAGACTTAACAAAAATCTGCCTTGAACTTCTTGAAAAAAAGATCCAGTTTGATCACTTGCTCATAGAAACAACTGGAATGGCCGATCCCAGCCCTGTTGCACAAACTTTTTTTATGGATGAAAAATTAAGAGAATCTTTTTATCTTGATTCTGTCATTACTGTTGTAGATGCTGTTCACATTGAAAAAAATCTTTCTGAAATAAAAGAAACCCAAGATCAAATTGGCTTTGCAGATATTATTTTATTAAATAAAATTGATTGTATTACAGAAGAAAAAATTAAAGAAGTTGAAACAAAAATTAAAACTATCAATAATCTTGCTAAAATTTTTAAAACTAAAAACTCTAACGTTCCAATTGATGAGATTATTGGAATCAATGCTTTTGATCTCAATGCAAGAAGCGAAATCGATCCTACAATTACAAAAGAGTTTCATAAACACTCGCATGATAACGCCATTCAGAGTATTTATCTTGAAGAAGACAAACCTCTCGACCTAGAGCGTTTTAATCGTTTTATGCAACTTTTAATGTCGGAACTTGGCAATCAAATCCTTCGTTATAAAGGTATTTTATATGTTAAAGGTGAGTCAAAGAGAATTGTGTTTCAAGGTGTGCATACAATGATGGGTAGCCAAGAAGACCGGTTATGGGATTCAAACGATATACCTAAAACGCGGATTGTGTTTATTGGTCGTCATATTCCAAAAGATGTTCTAGAAGAAGGACTCTCTTTATGTGTTGCCAGATAAACTCATTTTTTTTAAAAATAATTTTTTTGCATTGGTGCCAATTGCGTTAGTGCAAAATCCATCATACGCTCCTCCCACAAATGCACCTAAAAGCGGTACGGCTTTGCCAAAACTAATTGGACCAAGAGTACCAAAACGAGAAAACATACGAATTTTTACTGCATTATTAATTTTAACAATTGTTTCTTTAGTCACTTTTTGCAAAATAATATTTTTAAAGTTTGGATCATAATTTAGGTTCAAACTTTTTAAAACTTCTTCTACCCCTGATCCATACATACAAGCAAAAATCATTGTTTTAACTCGCTCATCTTGCAAATCATAACCATTCATATGTGCTATTGCAGAAATCATTCTTACTTGAACAAATAAAACAGCGGCAATATTTGCAGGAATTGAAATAGGAACTGCAATTATTCCACCCAAACCAGAACCAAAACCAACTGCAACTGCTTTTGCATTTTGCCATCGAATCAGAGAATCAATTTTTTGTTCTAAATTTCCTGCAGTTTTTTGATAACTGCTGGCTAATGAAAATGCACTTTCGACTCCAGGAAGTGATTGAGAAATTGCTTTTTCATACGCCCATTCTAACGCTTTCATAATAATATTGTCAGAAATTTTACTAAACATAATTTCAGTTCCCTAAATCCAAAAAATACAAGGTAAAATTTTCATTATAAATGTCAAGTTTTATATAAAAAATTCTGCCCAAAGTTATCATTTTTTTGATTCTAGTTTAAACACAGAATCATAAAAAAATTAAAAATTCCGAATAGATATATAGTAAAAAAAGAGTGAGAAAAATTATTTTGAGTAAACAAATTTTATTTAAAATTTACAATAATTTAATTATAGTAATAACTATATTATTACTAACAATATTAAATTTTAAAATTTATTCTAAAGATTTAGACTCAACAATAAATCAAGAAAATTGTCACTTGTATACGGTTGAAAACGGTGATTATATTATAAAAATTCTTAGAAAAAATGCGATATATCCAATTTTTGGAATAAATGGTTCTCTCAATCAATTTTATGTATTAAATAACAGAAAAAATTCTGAAAGAAAAAATTTAATTAAAAAAGGTCAAGTTTATTGCCTACCAAAAATTGGCGATAAAAGTTTAAATATTGAGATAAAAAAAACAGCAGAAAAAGATAAATTTTCTAATAAAAATTGCACAACATATCAAGTAAAAAAAGGTGATACATTAATCAGCATTCTTAAAAGCCAGCATCTATTTCCTGTCTTTGGAAAAAAAGGAAGCCTTAATAAAACCTTAGCTATTAACAATAAAGAAACAAAAAATGCTAATTTTTTAAAAATCAAAGAAATACTTTGTTTACCTAACAAAATTGAAAACGAATCAAACAGTCATGAAGAAGATTCAAAAAAAATTGAAAACAATGAATTATTACAAATTGAACATAACTTTGCGCCATTAATTTCTAAAAATCCAATAGTAGAAAATGATCCTTCACTTAATGAAAATTACAAAAAATTCTTAGAAAAAAACATAAAGAAACAAGAAGACTTAAAAATTCAACAAGACAAATCAGACGAAAATCAAGAAAATCATGAAGATCAATTAAAAGAAAAAAATATAATTGCTCCAATTAAACCCAAAATTACTAATAAAAAACTAATAATCAAAAAAGAACCAGAAAAAAAGCAAATTACATGCAATTACTACAAAACAAAAGAAGGCGAAACTTATACAGAAATACTTAGAAAAAATAAATTGCTTCCAATTTATGGCGAAGAAGGATCATTTGAAAAAAATTTAGAAAATAACAAACACATTACAAGAAACAATTATACTTTTAGTGAAGGAGAAGAACTCTGTCTTGAAAAACCTGTTGCAACTACTACAGTTTCCAAAAATAATGAAGAAAAAAATTTTCAAAAAGTTTATTCAGAAATCGGATCTCATTATTTAAGAATCATTGATGAAGATCCAGAATCACAAACTCGAGCCGTGTTATTATCTCGGCTTTTAGGAAGAGTTGAGTTAGGACTTATTCAAACTTGGAACTCCTTAATGCGCACCAACCTCGGTATTAGGTATGAGGCTTCGCAAATTATGCAATCTGAAACCGCTATTGTTATTGGAGAAAGTATTTTTCAACTCATTCATTTAAATGCAGGAATTCAATATCAGTTTAACCCTAAAATTTATGGAAAATTTGATATTAACTATGGAGATGAACTGGTATTTAGAGCTATCGATTTTGAAACAATCATGCTCGAAAAAATTCCAACAACTAAATTTAAATTACTTGGTGGTTACAAATTATTTGAAAATCAATATTTTAATATCTATGGAGAGTTTGGATTTTCCTTACACAAACCGTTTGAAAATGAAGTTTACAAAGCAAACTTTGGTAAAGGTTATGAGTTTGCGGTCACTGCAAATCATCAAAATGAAGATTGGGAATTTCAATCCCGCTTATATTTTTCGCGATATTGGACAGTGATCAAACCGATTAATTTTAACTACACAGAAGTTGGCATTTCTTTTACGCTTGCAACAGACTTACCCAATTAAAAATCTTGGATATAAATATCTTCTGCACTTTGAATTCCAAATGGAGTTGGGTTTGTTTGAGTTGTTGCGCATGCGCCAAGAGATCCTGTTAAATTATTAATTTGACAAATAACCAAATAAGGGTTGTAAGGACCTGTAGCACCTATTTTTATATTGGTGATATAAATTCTCGCCACATTATCTAAACTCTTTGAAATAAAAAGACCACTTGGAAATTGTAATGTACCTGCTGAAACAGTAGAGCACGTATGCAAAAAACCATTAGAACTATTCCAAGTGCATCTATAAATTTCATTACTACTACGATTACTAATATAAGCAAAAACTGTTGATCCGGTGTCATAAAATTTAATAGATCTTGCATAACCGATGGCAGCAAATGATGAGTTTCCTGTTGCATTGGTACTTGCTGTCCTTGTGCATGTGCCTAAATTTCCATTAGATGTATTAATAGGACACACCAAAGCCTCTCCGCTTTGTGTCCCAACATACAAATAATTTTGAAAGACAGTCGCACCCAGCAGTTTTCCAGTAAAAGAAGAAGTGCTTGTTTCTAAGCACGCAGGAGTTGTCACAATGGTTCCATCTGGATTTAAACTGCAATTATAAATTTTTTTGCCAGAATCATTTGTTATATACATATTGGTAGGAATTGATGGAGTTGTTCTAGCATAAATTGCTAAACCCCGTAATTCTGTGCCGCTCGCATTTCTTATTAATGGGCAATCAGCTATTGCACTACCGCTACTTACAGTTCCATTAATTTCGTCAAGAGAACACAAATAAATCTTACCCATATACAAAGAAAAATAAATTTTTTTTACTTGGCCAATCTGTTGCACATAGACAGTAGTTCCATAATCAAAAGGAGCAACCACCACAGAACACGATTGAATACTGCCATCAAAAATATTCAAGGCACAACGGTGTAAAGAATCTTTATCAGTGCTATTTGGCTCCCAAGTTATGACATATACAAACTTATGCAAGCCTACTCCCATTGTCGGATAATAGGCTTTGCGGACATCTTCTTGTTGAGGAAAAGTTAAAGCCGTTGACGTCCATGCTGCAGCAAAAGGCATAAAAGAATTTAACCCATTGTTTAAAAAAATAGGATTATTGTTATATGCACCTAAAATTAAGCCACCAGTGGCATTAAAAGTCGCTTTTGCAGCAGCAGGTTGTGCAAAAGAGTTGGCAAACTTTAAACCATAGTTCGGGCTACTGGAATAAAAACCAAAATAATCATACAAGCCAGGCAATAGCAAAGGGACAGATTTGACGGAAGAGGTTTCAATTCCACTTCCAACATTCAGAGCGTTTGCGACGTTGGCGTAACCAAACGAGGTATTGACATTGGGATCACTTCCGGCATAGCCCGAAACACCGCGAAAGCTTGAGGCAAACACGGGTGTTGCCGCAATTGCAGCAATGGTTGACGGTTTGCCAGAAAATACGTTTGGCACTGTAGCAATTTGTGAAGCAATATTGGTATTTAAAATGCCACGCGTATCCCACGTGTTGTACACAATGGAAGAGGCATCTTGTGCGGGGCAATACAGGTCATACAATTTTGTGCCTGTGGCTGCATTTTGATAACTGCGCATGGCATAAAAATAATCGGGTAGCGGAATACTTTTGGCAATCAAACTATCTAAAAATCCTTTAATTTGCGAAGAACCTGTAGCGGTAACCGAAGGGCCAACACGTGTTGAATACTCATTTACAATGTTTTGCGTGTTGATGCCAAATGTTGAATTGAGCCCTGCACTAAAAACATTTGTTGTCCCGAGGCCATTGGTACAGCTGACACCAAACGTGATCACCCGGCATTTGTCATCCGGTTGCGTTGTATAATTGGTACTTGGCGACGCCGCTGAAATCGTTCCTGTGACATTTGGACCTGTCGTTATCCCAAGGCCATTGCGGTACCACCTGTACGTGCAGGCCGCTCCTGTGTTTTCCCACGAGCCAAATCCGCCTGTTAAAGCTGTGCCTGAATTTTGCATAATTCCCGAAGCAGGAATTGTTCCCGTTATGGTTGGGACAGTTAAGTTTATGGGAGGACTGAATAACACACTGGCCACGGCACTGGCGTTGGATTGACCCGAAGCATTTTCTGACACAACTATAAATTGATATGTTTTTCCTGTTGTTAATGCCGCTCCCGCATATTGCGTATTCGAACAGGTACTCAATGTGATGTTCGTGCAAAACTTTTCGCTCGTGGTCGTCACAGCGGTGGGACTTTCTGCAACAAATACCGTGTAGGTCAAACCACTGCCTGATGATAAATTCCAATTCAATTGAATGGCGGAAGGCCCAGAACCCGTAATTGTTGCGGTTAAACCTGTGGGTGCGGTAAAGGGCTTGGTTAACACAGCAGAGGCAATTAGAATTGTTTTTTTGCCAGTGACTAAAGGAAAAGTAGCTTGCCCTGTCGCAGTGACATTGAAGGTGTAATTTGTGTTTTCGGTTAACCCTGTTATGTTGCAGGTTATTGTATTTGCGGGTGGAATGGATGTTAAAGAGCATGATTGCGAAAACGTTAAACTATTTGCTTCAGTAATGGAATACGTAATTCCAGCACTCCCTACATTTAATACCCAGCTTAACGTCACAGAATTGTGCGTAAGATTTGAATTTGTAATTGTAAACGACGTAGCTGCCGCAAAGGGCGTCACAGCAGTCACAGAATTGGAAGTAATTTGCGAATTCGTGCCAATAGATCCATTTTTGGCTTTGACAGAAATCACTTGTGATGTGTTTAACGTTAAACCAGAAACTTTACAATTTAACGTTGCACTGGGCGCTTGGGCTGTGAGCGTACACCCCGTAATATTTGTCGCAGAAATATCCACATTATTAATGTTAACCGTGTAATCAACACTCGAGTTCCCAATTCCCAATGTCCACTGAATTGAGGCATCACCACTATTCACTGTGGTCACAGAAATGGCAAACGTGGCAGCAGGAGCAAATGCGGTGATCACATCCACCCCAGACGAGGTGAGTGTCGATGCCGTTGGAGTTGACTTGTTTACCGCTTGCACTGTGAACTTGTAATTTGTATTTTGTGACAGTCCTGTAATGTTACAACTTCTCTCTGTGCTTGAGGGTGCTAAATTTGTCAGCGTGCACGTGGCAATTTGTGCTGCCAGCAAAGCAGTTGACGTGCCACCAACAACAGAAGAAATGACAAAATCAACATTCGAACTGCCAATATGAAACGTCCAATTTAAAGTTGCAGACACATCATTGACACTCGATAACGTGACAGGGAATGTTGTGGTGGAAAACTGTGTGACCACAAGAACATCAGAAGAAATGATAGGACGTCCACTCGGTGCTCCATTTTTTGCTCGCACTGCAAAATAATAACGTTGATTTTCTGATAATCCATTGACCACACATTGATTTGTTGCTGATGGCAACGCAGAACTCAACACGGGTGTGCAACTGATCAAGGCGCCACTCGCAATGGCATTTGCCGTGCTTGACTGAAAAACGTCATAGTCTATTTTCTCGGTGCCAACATCAAACGTCCACGTTAATGTGACACTTTGCGCAGACAACGTTCCTGCTTTGACTGCAACAGCAAAAGTGCTTGCTGCATTGAATTGCGTGACACCACTCACAACAGAAGATGGTGTTGAGGTTTTGGCACTCACACCATTAATTGGATTGGTATTTGCAACGGCTCTATAATAATAAATTTTATTTTCAGAAACTGCGGGGCTATTTTCGTCTTTGCAGTTTAACACAGCCTGCGCGCTTGAAGTAACAGGAATTGCGCACACTTCAACAACACCCGAATCTGTGACATTGAACGTCGCGCTTGCTCCTCGATAAATTTTATAAATCAACGGAACAGAAATATAATCATTGCTAAATTCTAAAGAAACAGAGTTGTAGTCTGTTTGACTCACTTTAAAATTATTTGGAGAAATGGGCACAGTGACATCAAGTTTTTCTTCCGTTGCCCCTACGGATCCATTGTCAGCATTTTGTGCAGACACATAAAAGTAATACAACACCCCAGAATTTAAACCAGTTATGGTATAAGATTCTGTTGCGGCACCTGTGGAATTGACGATTGTCTCACTGGTATACACACCGCTTTGCGTGCCAAAACTGACTTTGTATTTTGTGGCTCCCACTGATTTTTGCCACGTTAATGTGGCACTCGATGTCGTTGTCGTCACCGAGTTGATGGCAAAATTCCCCACAGGAGTTCCTGACACTTCGGAAGATTGAAAATTCCCCCCTATAGGACGCGTGACAAATAATGAAAAATAATATTTTTGCCCATTGGTTAAGCCAGTCACATCGCATGTTGCTGTGAGTCCGGCATTGCACCCTAATGTTTTGCCCGATGTTAATGAACCACCTGCAGTGGTTGCGTAATAAACTGTATAATTGGTAATGTTGGGATCGGCGACCAAACTCCATTGAATGGTTGCCTTGCTGTTGGCAGCAATAACCTGAATGTCATTCACCTGAATGGGAGTCACAAACACTTCATTTGATTTTCTTTTTGCCACACCATTTGTTGTCGTATTTTGTGCTAAAACAGAATAATAAACCGTTTGCCCCAGGGTTCCCACAGGAAAAGTACAAGGAGAAGACGTACAGCTTGGTACAAGTACGCCACCCGTGGTGGGATTGGAGTTTCCTGCAACCGTCGACGTATACACTTCAAACGTCGCAGCCCCTGCAGGAGTTACCCAAGATAATGTGATTGTTGTTGCCGTCGACGATAGTGTTGGATTAGGAAACACCGCAATGGGAGTCACTGTTGCTGTTGCAGATGGTTGGGAAGAACTCGCACCAGCGAGATTTGCAATCACGCGATACACATAAGAGGTGACCCCATCTACCACACCAAGAAAATCTGTCACCGTCAAACTACTTGCTGTTACGGCAGAATAACCAGGAACGTCACTAAAAGTACCACCAACTGCTAATTTTCTTTGCACGGTGTATGTGATTGCCGAGGGATTGGCCACTCCTGTCACTGGAGAAAGAGTGAGTGTCACGACAGCACCGACTGCAACAGCAGTCGGTGCGGGAGGAGCTGGGGGCGTTGTTGTGATTGTAATGGGATCAGACACTGTTTGATTGACTGTATTATTGGCAACTAAAACATAATAATAAATATTTCCAGGACTTAACGCATTGTCCGTGCAGGTATTTGCTGAAGGATTTGTACAAACCGCAGCGCCAGAAGTGCTGACAGGCAACGATGTAGAGCGATAAACAGAATAGGTCACATTCCAATTACCTTTGATATTTTCCCACTGCAATGTGGCATCGCTCGTTGTTGTGTTGATTGTCGTTAAAATTGGCTTTTCCGATATTTGCGTTGTTTGCTGCAAATTGCTGACACTGCTTCTTTCTGAGGCGGTTAAAGAATTGTTATTTGCTTTTAATAAATAATAATATTTTGTATTTTGCTTCAAACCTGTGTCGTTATAGCTTGTGCTTGATGAGGGGGTATTTATTGGACCCACCCAATCGCTTCCATTCCCTGTTTCAGAACGATACAGCTTAAAGGTCACCGTTGCACCCAAGACTGGATACGCATTCCAATTGATTGTCATTGACGTTGCCGTAATGCTAGACGTTGCTGCAAACGTTGGGTTTGCAAGCAAATCCGTAATCACCTCATACGCGCTCGAGCTCAATTCTGTCGCACCAGGTGCGTTGTTTGTGATCGTAATTTTATAAAAATATTTTGTATTTGGAGTCAAACCCGAATCGGTGTAAGTGAGTGCAGTCGGCGACGTTAAAATTGGAGTTCCCCAACTTCCTGCCGTTGTAGAACGGTAGAGTTTATACGTAACGGGCTCTCCGCCTTCGGCTTGAGTCCACGTTAATGATGCCGTTGTTGTCGTGACAAGCGTTTCTGAGTCGACAAATTTTGGTATCGTCAGCAAGGCTGTTGTCACATCATAATTATTCGATGCAATCTCTGTGACACCACCATCATTCGAGGCAGTGACTTTATAATAATATTTTGTATTGGCTGATAACCCTGTGTCAGAAAATGTTTTAACATTTAATGTTGGCGTATTGATTGGTGATCCCCAACTATTATTCAGTCCTGTTGCAGAACGATAGACACGATAAACAAGATTAGACGAATTCACACCGGGGTGCGTCCAATTGAGAATCAACGATGAAGGTGTCACAGACACCGCAGGATTTGTTATAATTGGAATTGTTTTTAAATTTGTTGTGACACTAAAGTTTGCAGATGTCACAGAGGCCGTATTGATAGAATTATTTGTTGCAATCAAGCGATAATAATATGTTGTGTTTTCGGTTAAACCAGAATCTGCAAAACTCAATGCTGTTTTCGGTGCGGCATTGAGTGCGGTTGTCCATGACCCATTTGCTCCTGTCAGAGAACGATTTAGATCATAACTCACAACACCATTTCCAGATAAGGCATTCCAATTTATCGTCAATGAGGTATCAGTGACATTTGTCGCAGCATCAAACGTCGGCAATGCAGAAAGCGCGGTCACACCATCAATAACTGGAGAATAATCAGACTCTCCCTGTGAATTTGTTGCTGTAATCACATAGTAATAAGCCGTATTGGGTTGCAATCCCGTATCGATACAAGCATTGCTTGGAGACGCTGTAGACAAAACTGTACACACAGGAGTGCTTGGGTTTGGCACAAACTGAGCCCCCACTCCATTGGCGCGGTAAACCTTATACGTAACTGGTGGATTGCCCGTTGTAGACCAATTTAAAGTGAGCGAAGTGCTTGTTGCTGCCGTTATTTTTAAGCCTGTAGGAACTCCTGCTTGAGTTTGCAGAACTTTTTCTTGATTGGCACGCACAGAACCGTAGGCATTTTTTGCAGTCACCATAAAATAAAAGGTTTCTCCCACCTTGAGTCCCGATATTGCGTAAGGCAGCGCGACGTTTGCGCTCACCGTGGGCAAGGTGGTTGTATAATTTTCGGAAGACGTTCCATACGAAATATCATAACTTGTCGCCCCAAGGGATTGCGACCAAGTGATTTCAGCTGATGAAGATCCTGTTGCGACCAATTGTGTGATATCAAATTTGCCAATTGGCACAGCAGCGTCTTCGGTACCAATAAAATCACCTCCCACCGATCGGGTGATCACCAGTGCAAAATAATATGTTTGCCCATTTATTAGCCCAGAAATCGTACAATTTAAAGAAAGCCCTGCATCGCAACCCAATTGATTTCCCGACACAGCTTGCCCAGAAACATCTGAAAAATAAATTTTATAATTTGTTGCTTGCGCCACAGCGCTCCAAGAAATTTTAATCGCGCCATCGAGAGCTTCCAATTTGGTTAACGGCGAAGGGTGCACAACAGCAACATATTCGTTTGATGTTGTGGACGCATTCGCATTGCTCGCAACAATTGTGTAATAAATAATTTGCCCACTTGTCGCAGGAAAATTGCAGGGAGACGTGACACAACCTGTGCTTGATCCCCCGTTACCGGGGGCAGAGCCCACTGCCGTTGTGGATGAGTACACGGTTTGTGTGGTGCGCCCAATTCCTCCGCTCCAACTTAACGTAATTTGTGTGGGGGTTACTGTGACATTCACCGCAACAATGGGAGTTATGGGAGTCACAGCGGAGGGTGTGCTGGCCGCAGCCGATAGCCCTGTTAAAGTTTTTGCTCTCACAGTGTAATAATAAGGATTGCCATCGACAGGACCGACATTCTCTGTGCATGTTAATGACGCAGAGGAAACATTGGCACACCCCATCACATCCTGATAACCACTGCCAATGAGCCTTGATCTTTGTACAATATAGGAAATCAACGACGTATCCCCAGTTCCAGGACTCTGTGCCCACGTGATAGTCACTTTGCCATCAATTGCGGTGACTGTGGGTGCATTCGGAGTAGAGGGTAACGTGACAACAGGACTGCTTGTTGCAGAAATCGAACTGGTGCTATTTGTCGCCTTCACCGCATAATAATAACGGGAGCTTGATTGAACTGTTGAATCGGTACAGGTGTACGTTAAAGTGAGGTTTGTACAAATTGGAGTGCCCGATGTATCAACTGGTGTTGCGGTCGAACGGTAAATATTATACGTGACAGCACCTGTGCCATTCATTTTGCTCCACTGTATGTTCAAAGAATTAACCCCAACATCACTTGTTGTGATAGTTGGGGCATTTTTAAAATTTGTGGTTATGGTAACAGGTGTCGATTCTAAAATTACAGCACCCTTTGAATCATTTGTTAACTCGAGTTTATAAAAATAATCCGTATTTTCTGATAAACCAACACCATTATTATTGTCAGTAACCGTTGTTAACGTTCCTTCATAAATGGGTGAGCTCCAGCTTCCAGCAGTACCTGTTGTAGAACGGTACAACTTGTAAATCGTTTTTCCATTATTAGGTGCTGCGTTCCAACTGATTTGCGCTGAATCTGCGGTAATATTGGCGATAGGTAATATAAAAGATGGCGGCGTGGCATTGGCAGTTGTTGCCTGCACCGCATCCGATGAAATGGCTGTGGCACCCGGAGCATTATTGGTTGCGGTTATTTTATAGTAGTAAATAGTATTTTCATTCAAACCATTATCTTGAAACGTTGTTGCAGAATTATTAGAAAATATTGCCGAACCCCAAGGTCCGGTACTGTTTGTGGCTCGATAAAGCTCATACGTCACAGCTCCATTCCCTTGCAACAAATCCCAATTTAATCTCACAGAACTGCTTGTGATTTGTGTAGGAACTTGCAAAATAGGCGCGGCGCTCAAACCCGTGACAACGGAATATTCATTGGAAAACTGCGAAACAGCTCCCTGTCTTAAATTTTTCACAGAAACTTTATAATAATATTGGGTGTTTTGATTGACATTGGGATCTTTAAAGAATGCATTGGAACCAGTATAAATAGGCCCATCCCAACTCACAGGATTGCTTTGTAAAGAACGATACAAATTATAAATAACAGGCGCATTTCCTGTTACAAAATTCCAGGTTAAATTAATAGCATCCGATGTCACAGAAGGAAAATTAATCACCGAAGGCGCTGTCAACAATTCTGATGGAAGATCACTTTCTATTGCAGGCGCAGAAGAAACACTGCCATTTTTTGCAATCACTGTGTAATAATATATTGTATTTTCATTAAAAGTTGCACTATCAATGTAGGAATTATTAGGAGATAAAAACGTAGAATTCACAGTGCCAATTTTATTGCTGGGATTGAGCACAACAGGCGTTGTGGTCGAACGATAAATCTCAAAATCAATATCGGCATTGCCCTCTGCCCTCGCCCACAACAATTTATTCGAACTCGACGTTTCTACCTGAACAATCAAATTTGCCGGAACTTTGGGAACAGTCACCACATCCAATTTGCTCGAATTTGGTGAATTGCCTCCTTCATTCGTTGCATAAACAAGATAATAATAATGATTTCCCGGAATCAAACCTGTGGCGGAATCTGTACACGATAAAGTTGTGATGTTGATACAACCGGCTACCTCTGATGCCGAATAAGGATCTCCTGGTGTTAACGTTCTAAGCACAGTGTATTTTATATTCCCTGCACCCGAAGCCGCATTCCAGCTGACTAAAATTGTACTGGTATTCACTGTTGCAGTCCCGTTCCAAGTTGGCGTTCCTGGGGGTGCTATCACCAAAATCGAGGATTCAAAACTTGTTATTGTTCCCGCTGTATTTGAAATTGTCACTGTAAGATAATAATTTTGCCCATCTACTAAATTTTGTAATAAATATCCGTTGGTGATATTGGGCACAATAGTCGATGTCACACCTGGCGATGTCCCATACTGCAACGTATATGTCGATGTGCCAAGCGCACCATCTTTATCCGGCCACGAAATATAAACCGCATTCGTCGCATTTGCTAATTTTAGATGAAAGGGATTGGGAGTCAGTGCGACATTTTTTTTGATTCCTAATTTTCCATAAATATTTCTCGCAATCACTTTAAAATAATACGTCGTTCCATTCGTTAAACTCCCAATTGTGCATGTTCTGATTTTTATAGCTGTGCAGCCACTTGCTTGTAAAGAAAAGTCATTTGGTGAAGTGCCATATACAACAGAATAATCATCCGCAAATTTCGACTCGCTCCACGTTAAAACAACCTCGCCATCTTTAGCCAGTACTCCATCAAACGAAAATGGATACGGTGATAATAAAAATGGCGTATTGCCTCCATCAATATAAGAATTTTTTCCGCCCAAAGGATTGTAATCACATGAAATATTTAATATTGATAAAAACAAAAGAAAAGACAATAATTTTAAAAATTTGCTTCGCTGCAAACAAATAAACTCCCATAAATTAAAAAATTCTATTTATTAATTTTATATAATTATAATATCTTAATTTATACATAAACAATATCTGTATTTCTTTTAAAATACCAAATATGTATGCAAAATAAGTTGTTGTTCAAATTATTGATACAAGCAGAATTTTTTAAAACTGTGAGTTTAAAAACTTATTAAAATCTTTTAATGAAGTTTGAATATTCTTACGGTTAAAATAAAATGATGGTACCCCTTTTAACCCCTCTGTCGCACTCAATTTAAATCGTAAATTTTGAATATAATGAGTGGACTCATCAGAAGACAAACACGAACTAAATAACTTTTCATCAACCTTCGCACTCTTTACCAATCTTAATATCAAATCATGAGTTTTGTTAATATTATTAATACTGTTTTCAAGAAATGACATTGGTGTCTTAAAAACGTTCTCATGAAATTTCCAATATTTATCATCTCCCTGCTCTTTTGCACAAAATGCTCCACGAGCCAACATTCCACTTAAACCACTGGGATAGAGAGGATAAAAAATACTAATAAATTTAATTTTTGAAGAATACTTATCATATATTTCTCTCAATTCATTTTCAGCAACTCTGCTTTTAGAATCTACAAAATCAAAAATATTTAAAAACACCAAATCAGAATCTTTATTACCTCTAATGGGATATCCTGAGACATCAATATTAAAAAGACTAGGTTCATTATTATTTATAAGTAATTTTATTCTATTATTTTTTATGTAGTCACGAACTTTATTATTAGAATAATCCGAAATTTTTTGATTATAAAGCTGTTGTTTTAATTGATTTTTAACTTTATCATAGTTTTGTCCAATCTTTGAATAATGTTCTTCATAATATTTTTTTACGTCCTTATCATCTATGGGCTGAACGTCGAGTAGCTCTTTCAAACTTGGATAAGTATCCAAACCAATATTTTTTCCTTGATCTTTTGCGAGCACAAGTCTTAACGCTGCTTGCGAAGCAAAATGATTTTCTGCGCTATTAATATTACTTTGAAGATTATAATATTCAACAACCGATTCTTTTGGTAAGGATAACGTTGTCCACTGTTTTCCATCAACTTCAATAATGGGTTTGCCAAAATAACTTTCATCTCTGACAGTTTTTTCGTTAGAACTTTTAAAAAACAAAATTACTACAGGAGTCACCCCTAAAAAAAAACCACTCAAAAACAATAACACGCTTTTTCTTGAAATATTTAATTTAATTTTAATCATTTTATAAAACCTCAAAATAAATTCATAAACTCATAGTAATAATTTTAATTAAAAAAAACTGCCTAGCCAAGACAAAAAAATGACAAAGTAATTATAAAATTTTATGGAAACAAATTCCTAGTCAAATCATTTTTAGAGGCATTTTTGCCAATATTAACTTTACAAATAACAACCCGAAATATAAGGGGTTTTATAAATTTTTTAGTATTAGAAAGATTGTTTAATTGTGAAAAATAATTTAAATTTATTTAAAATATTAATGTTAATACTAATTACATTGTTTTTAAATATTATTTTAATTAAAAATCCAACTTTTTCTTTTGAAAATCAATTTATATATTATACAGTAAAAAAACATGATCGACTAGAAATTGTTTTAAAAAGAAATAAACTTTTTCCTATTTATGGTAAAAATGGATCCCTAGAAAAATTTTTAATATTAAACCCTGCAAAGTCAAAGGCACGAGGAAATAGAATACACCCAGGAGAAACCATTTTACTTCCAACTAAAGAAAGTTTACAAAATTTTGTTAAAGTAACAGATCCAGAAGAAAAAAATTACGGAAATAAAAAAATAAAAATAACTAACCATACAATAATTCGTGAAGAAAAGTTTTTGTTATATAAAGTAAAAAAAGGTGACATGATTAGTATGCTTCTATATAAATACAAAGTATTTCCAATTTATAAAAAAAATGGAAGTCTTCCTAAAACTTTATTTTTAAATCCTAAAAAAATAAAAACAAAAGGAGATTTGATTTTTCCAAATGAGTATATTATCCTTCCCGTTCCTGATAATTATATTCAAGAAATAATTAATTTTCTACCAGAAAACGAAAAATCATCTATTATTGATTTAAATGACCAAAATATATTTGATAAACCTGAAAGCCAAGGAAAAGAAGAAATTATTCGTGATGCATATAAAAATATAGAAGATTACTATAATTATTTTAATTTTAAAGATGTGGATAATGAAAAAAATACCACCGTAATTAAAAAGAAAAAATTACCAATCCCTCCAGCACCAAATAATCTAATCGCTGTTTTAGAAAATAAAACTATTATTTTGTCTTGGGATCAAATTGAACAAGAAGACATTACTTATGAAATTTATCGTTCTCAAAAATCAAAAAGTGATTATGCTTTAATTCAAGATAACATTAATGAAGTAGAATTTAGCGACAGAAATATCAATTCTGGTACAATATATTATTATGTTGTTGTCGCAAAAAATTCTTCTGGAAAATCTATATATTCAAATGAAGTTGCGATACAAAGTTATGCAGAATGGCATCTACCAACATCTTTGCGCCTCTTAACAACTGTTAAGTATTTAAAAAACAGAGAATATCTCGTTGCACAAAATAGATATTCAAGTTTTCAATCGGCAGCGAGTCCAAGCATCTCACTTTATCAAATTACAAATTGGACAGATCAATTTATTACATATCTAGGCGGAGGATTATTGTATTTAATTTATTTAGAGTCTCCTATTTATGATGATCAAAATATGAGTTTTGGATTAATTCATTTAAATATGGGTCTTGAATATACAACTACTTTTGGTCTTTATTTTAAAGGAGATCTTTTTTTAAATCAAGATATTATTTATACAATGGAAGGATTCAATAGTTTAGTTGATACAAAAATTACGTCACTCAATCCAAAATTAACAATTGGTTACACGTTCTTTGAACTTGGATCTCTGCAAGCACAACTAGAAGGATCATATATTTTTACCGCTCCTCTTAATTATAAACCAATTCAACCAACCCATGGGTATGAAGCGGCTTTTAAATTAAGTCAGCAAAATTCGTCTTTTTACATTGGCAGTAAGTTATTTTATTCTCAAAGAAGTTTAAACACACCAATTGTGAAATCAACAATCACTGAATTTGGACTTACCGCTGATATTACAATTGAACTGGGTGAAAGATAGGGATCAGTGTATTTCCAATTTGAAACAATGTTTGACAAAAGAAGAATTTAAGACTTACATAATAAAAAAATATGTTTTAAGAATTAAACATATTTTTAAAAATATTTGAGATAACAACTTTCGTCCTTAAACAAGTTGCTTGACATAAAGATAAAGGAACAAAACATGATTGGTTTTCTTCGCGGAATCCTAATTGAAAAATCACCAGAAAAAATAATAATTGATACATCAGGTGTTGGATATGAAATAGAAGTTCCTGCAACCACTTTGTGTCAGCTCCCTTCTTTACAACAAGAAACTCAAATCCACATTTTAACCCATGTTCGAGAAGATTCAATTAGACTTTTTGGATTTGCAACGTCTTTTGATAAAAAAGTATTTATAGAATTGATCAACGTTTCTGGGGTTGGTCCAAAAGTTGCTCTTGCACTTTTAAGCACGACAGACGGATCAAATCTATGTGAAATTATCGTTTCTGGACAAGTTGCAAAACTCACAGCAATACCAGGAGTAGGAGTAAAAACAGCAGAAAGACTCATACTAGAATTAAAAACAAAAATGCAAAAACTTTTAGCAAGAAGAAATGAAGAACTTGATTTAAATGGCCAACTTTTTAATCAAGACACTTCTCTTTTACATGATGTTAAAATTCAAAAAATATCACAAAATGTTCATAAAAAATTGATTCAAAAACAGCTTATTGAAGACTTAAAAAGTGCGCTATCAAATTTAGGATATAAAGATAAACAATTTTCTGATGTATTGCATTCATTTGAACGTCGTATGAACGATGGAGAAACAATTACAATTGAAATTGGACTAAAAGAAGCGTTAACAAAACTTACAGAGCGTATTATTCAGCATATGAATTGAAAACTCAACAAGGTAAATTGCAAATATGGATACCAATGTACATACTAAATTTGAAACATCCGTATCACTAACAGAGATTGCCAGAGATGATACAGAACCACATATCAACCTAAGACCAAAATCTTTTGATAATTATCCTGGGCAAGAACGTATCTGTGAAAATCTTAAAATTTACACTCAAGCCGCCAAGCTCAGAGGAAAAATGTTGGATCATTGTTTGTTTCATGGTCCTCCAGGACTTGGAAAAACGACGTTGGCAGGCATTGTTGCAGAAACAATGGGGAGTCCCTTAAAAATAACGTCAGGACCCGTCATTGAACGGGCTGCAGATTTGATGGGTATTTTAGCAAGTTTAGAGCCTCATTCAATATTATTTATCGATGAAATACATAGGCTTCCAGCAAACGTGGAAGAAGTTTTATATTCCGCAATGGAAGACATGCGACTTGATATTTTAATTGGACAAGGGCCTACTGCAAGAACAGTGAAATTTGATCTTCCCCCATTTTGTGTTATCGGCGCCACCACACGAGCTGGCGCTATTTCTGCACCGTTAAGAGATCGTTTTGGGATTCAGGAACATCTTAATTACTATACCCCCGATTCCCTAGCAAAAATTTTAATGCGCAGCGCAAACATTATGAAAACAGAATTGCTCCTTGACGCTGCATCACTTTTATCAAAACGCTGTCGTGGCACACCACGAATTGCAAACCAACTGTTAAAACGAATTTTAGATTTTGCTATTGTGTCTAGCAAAAATCAAATTGACTGTGCAATTGTAAACTATGCACTTGATCGCCTAGGAATCGACCACGAAGGACTATCTCATATGGATCGAGAGTTTTTAAAAGTCATGCAAACTCGATATCAAGGAGGACCTGTCGGTCTAGAAGCGATTGCAGCAACACTCAACGAAGAAAAAACAACATTAGAAGATGTCTACGAGCCATATTTGGTATTTAAAGGTTTTATTTTAAGAACTGCGCGCGGCAGAGTTTTATCGGAGTCGGGTCATAATCATTTAAAAATTTAAAATTTTTTAAATTAACAACTGCTCTATTCATTTTTAATATACTTATCAGTAATATATTTGTATTCTTGAGTTGCCATAACTTCTTTTAAAACACTTTCAAATATAATTGATTTTGATTTATTTTTTTGAGAAAATGCAACGTATCTTGGTATTTTTTTTATTGAAGAAGGCAAAAATCTAATTTTATTTGTAAGTTTATATTTCTTAGACATGTATGTTAATGAATAAAAATCACCAATAATAAAATCAACATCTTTATTGACCAAACCCTGAACAAGTTGTGAAACATTAATATATTCTTTGCGCTTAAAGTTTTTAAATTGATCAAATTCTTGGGTATAACTATAAGTACGAATCACCCCAATTGTCATACCCCGAAAATCATTTACATGATGCCAATTGGTTATTTTTGAGTCACTTCGTACCATAAAGGTATCAAAACCATAGCGAAAAGGGCCTACCAAATGAAATAATTTTCTTCTATCTGGCGTATCAACAAATTGCCACGCAAAATCCACTTCTTCTTTTTTAAGTAAATGAAAGACCCCATCCCAAGTGTCAGTTTCAATTGTAAATTTGATATTTAATTTTTTCATTATTAATGCAACAATTTCTGTATCCATTCCAATATGATTGCCACTTTTCATAAAATTAAAAGGAGGAAAATCTCTTTCACAAGCCCCTTTCCACACTTCAGCAAAACATATTGAGTGAAAAAAAATAAATTGAGTAAAAATTATAATTATAGAATTTACCCTATCTTTTTTAACAGTCATGAAACTCCTCAAAATAAAATCAAAATACAAAAACATTTTAATTCTATTACTTTTTAACTACCTTTAAACATACTACATTTCCTAAAGAAAACCAAGAATGCAAAACATTTTGGTTTGTTGCATTCATAATTTCGTTATTTAAAATTCCAATGTATTTTAAGGGACTTATAATACGTACAATCGCCCTAAATTCATTTTCATTACAAATTGGAAGCAACCCATCAAAGTCATCTGTCACCACTGCTTCGTTAAAGGGTAAAAAAACAGTTGTTTTTTTAAACATAAGACCATCTCCCTGAGAAAAGGCAAAACGGGCTTGCATTGCAACCTGCGGATTATCGAGCACAACAATCTCTAGAGGCATAAATTGGTATACCCAAATTGAAGATAAAGAATTCAAGTGACTACCATCAATATAGTCTGTCCCCTGTGTAATAAAACGCCATTGGCCTTCATCATACACATCAAACCACAACCGAGTTTTTGGAATAAATACATAATCTCCATCTGTTGCAAGCGGAGGCACAGAAGGCAAGTGAATTTCTTTTGCAGAATGGCAGGAATTTAAAAATGACGGTAGCATTATGCAGAATATTTTTGCTAAAGCTAAATATTGATATCGTAAGCGCATAATAGCAATTGCGAAACCAGGACGAATAGCGCCCCTGTTCTCCTCCGCTTGCAATATCGGCTGAAAACAGGCTTATCTTAGTTAAGGTGAAGAAAAGAATGAGTAAAACCACAAATGCCGAACCAAGTCTCATTAGAAATTTTTGTATCATTGCACACATTGACCACGGTAAATCAACGCTTGCAGATAGACTTCTTGAATTAACTGGAGCTGTTGCAGACCGCGAAAAACAAGCACAAATTCTTGATAGCATGGACCTTGAACGTGAACGCGGAATAACAATTAAAGCTCAAACAGCAACAGTTGATTACCTTGCTAAAGACGGACAAGTTTACACTTTAAATCTTATTGATACCCCTGGTCATGTTGATTTTACATACGAAGTCAGTCGCAGTTTAACTGCATGTGAAGGCGCTTTACTTGTTGTCGATGCAACGCAAGGTGTCGAAGCACAAACTGTCGCAAACGTCTATTTAGCGAGTGATAATAACGTCGAAGTTGTTCCTGTTATCAACAAAGCCGACTTGCCAAGCGCTGATTATGAAAGAGTTTGCTTACAAATTGAAGAAGAGCTTGCCATAGATACAACCCATGCAATCAAATGCAGCGCAAAAACAGGTATGGGTGTCCCAGATATTCTTGAAGCGATTATAAAGTTTATTCCTGCACCTCATGACACTCGTAGCCAAAATCTTCGTGCGTTAATTTTTGATAGTTGGTTTGATCCCTATCAAGGTGTTGTCGTCTTGGTGCGCATTGTTGATGGCATTGTCAAAACAGGCGATCAAATTATGATGATGCACTCAGGCAAAACATTCGAAGTGCAAAAAGTAGGAATTATGTGCGTGAAAGCTTACCAACGTGAAAGCTTAAGCGCAGGAGAAGTGGGTTACATCATTGCAAACATAAAAGATGTAAAAGACTCTCGAGTTGGTGATACAATTTGTCTGGCTCAATCCAAAGTAGAACCATTGCCTGGATTTAAAAAAGCCAAGCAAATGGTATTTGCAGGTATATTTCCTGTTGAAACCAACCAATTTGAAGCACTTAAAGATGCATTGGCCAAACTGACTCTTAATGATAGTTCTTTAAGTTATGAACCCGAAACATCTGTTGCGTTGGGCTTTGGCTTTCGCTGCGGATTTCTGGGTTTATTGCACATGGAAATTATTCAAGAACGCCTAGAGCGTGAATACGGCATGAATGTTATTTTTACAGCTCCAACGTGCGTGTATTTGGTTGAAACGTCAAAAGGTGAAGAACTTCGAGTTGATAACCCAGCTAATTTGCCTCCCCCTAATTCAATTGTAAAATTTTATGAACCTGTTGTGAAAGCAACTTTCCATCTACCACAAGAATATCTTGGAACGGTTATGGGACTCTTGGTATCGAGAAGAGGAGTTCAAACGAAAATGGAATATTTAAGCCAAAATCGTGTCATGCTGCAATATGAATTGCCTTTAAACGAAATGGTTTTTGATTTTTTTGATCGAATTAAAAGTATCTCTCGTGGTTATGCAAGCATGGATTATGAATTTTTGGATTACAAAGAAAGTGATCTGGTTAAACTTGATATTTTGGTGAATGGTGATCCCCTAGATGCACTTTCTTGTATTGTGCATAGAAGTAGCGCTTATGAAAGAGGACGCCTGTTGGTGAAAAAGCTTCGTGAAGTGATTCCGCGTCAGCAATTTGAAGTGCCGTTGCAAGCTGCAGTGGGATCCAAAGTCATTGCACGCGAAACATTAAGCGCAATGCGAAAAGATGTGACAGCAAAATGTTATGGTGGGGACATTTCTCGTAAACGCAAACTTCTTGATAAACAAAAAGAAGGTAAAAAGCGCATGAAACAAGTTGGAAGTGTCGAAATTCCGCAAGAAGCATTTATGGCTATTTTAAATCTATCCGATGTCGAATAATGAGTAAAACAAATCATTATTTCCCTTTTCTTGCATTTTTAGTCACCTTTGAGTTTGCGGTATACATGTCTAATGACATGATATTACCCGCACTCATTGAGGTATTTAAAGAGTTAAATGAATCACAAAATTTAATTTCACTGTCACTTTCTGTTTATTTAATTGGCGCAGTATCACTCCAATTATTTATAGGCCCTATTTCTGATAGCATTGGAAGAAGACCGGTATTTTTTGCTGGCGGTCTTATTGTGCTGATAGGAAATTTGCTTGGAATTTTTGCGCAAAATTCTCCTGTTTTTTTTCTCGCACGCCTGTTGCAAGGAATGGGGCCATGTTTTATTAGTGTTGTAGGATATGCCTGTGTTCATGAACTCTACCGTAGCAAAGCTGCGATAAATGTGATTTCTTGGATGACCTCTATCACACTCTTTGCACCGATGATTGGCCCCTTGTTTGGCAGTTTAGTTTTTTCTTTTTTTGGTTGGCGTTATATTTTTGTCTCTACATTTTTGTTATCTTTTTTATCTTTAATTGGTATTTGGTTTACAATGCCAGAAACTTTATCTCCATATAATAGTCAAAAAATACAAATCTATAATATAATTAAAAACTATTTTAATTTATTAAAAAATAAAAATTTCATCTTTGGTACTTTAAGTTACGGATTAGCGTTTGGTGCCATCATGGTTTGGATTTCAAGCTCGCCTTTAGTACTCATGAAAATTTTTCAATTAGATATCAACCAATTTAGTATAATACAAATTCCTGTTTTTTTATCTTTTATTATTGGCACATTTTTATTACGTTTTATTACAAAATTTAAAGATCCAATTTTTTGTATCGTATTATACGCCGTCCACTAAGTTTGTTGGCAACATAGATAACCAAAAATAAATATTTATACGGAAATTGATGAATATTGAAAACAGGATATGCTGCAGTTAACATTCGTACTTTCTTTTATAAAAGGACACTGCAGCACAATGAATAATACGCCGTCCACTAAGTTTGTTGGCAACATAGATAACCAAAAATAAATATTTATACGGAAATTGATGAATATTGAAAACAGGATATGCTGCAGTTAACATTCGTACTTTCTTTTATAAAAGGACACTGCAGCACAATGAATAATGTACAACAACTTATGGATGATTTAAAGAGAATACCTCAAAATAAATTAAGTTTTAATCTTTTACGTCGATTATTTATAATTTTTTTATATTCCGTAGGATTTTCTGAAAAAAAGATTGAAACTTTATTATGCCTTTCAAGAGGACGGGCAAATTATTGGGTTTCAAACTATAAGAATAATGGTATTTATTTTTTACTTGATAAACCACGTTCTGGTCGTCCATCCTTTGTAAATAAAGAAGAAGTTGAAATTTTAAAAACTGAAATCATTCAATTAAATTCTGAATTTAATGAGGAAAAAGTTGTTCATGCTCAAATAATAAATAGTATTATAGAATCCAAAACGAAATTAAAAAAAAATTTAGTAAAAGTGGGTTATACAAGTTCCTTCAAAGAACATTAATAAGAAGAGTTGTTCCAAGAACAAAGCATATAAAAAATGATCCAGAAAAAATGGCCGAATGGATTAAAGATTTACCAAATAAAATTAATGAAATTAAAGTAAAAAATCCAGGAAAAAAAATAAACATAGATTTTCAAGATGAATCACGATTTGGACAAATGACAATAAAAGCTGGTATTTGGAGTCCTTTCCCAATCAGACCAGAATTTAAAACTCAAATGGGTTATTTAAACTCATGGATGTATGCTACTGCTAACAAAGATACGGGCAAATATTTTGGAATGATATTACCAAATTTAAATGTTGAAAACATGCAAATTTTTATCAATGAGTACTCCAAGACCGTACCTAAGAATGAGCATATTATTATTATACTAGATGGAGCTAGTGCACATAAAAGCAAAAAATTAATTTTACCCCAAAATATATCATTTATTTTTTTACCTTCATTTTCTCCAGAGTTAAATCCAATTGAAAGGTTATGGAGTTATTTTAAAAGGAATCACTTATCATTTAAAATTTATAAAGATTATGAAGATCTCGTTCAAAAATGCTCTAGTGGTTGGAATCAATTAACACAAAAAATTGTCAAGTCAATTATGAATTCAAAACCTAAGGCAAGCTTATGTTAAAAACTTAGTGGACGGCGTATAATGTACAACAACTTATGGATGATTTAAAGAGAATACCTCAAAATAAATTAAGTTTTAATCTTTTACGTCGATTATTTATAATTTTTTTATATTCCGTAGGATTTTCTGAAAAAAAGATTGAAACTTTATTATGCCTTTCAAGAGGACGGGCAAATTATTGGGTTTCAAACTATAAGAATAATGGTATTTATTTTTTACTTGATAAACCACGTTCTGGTCGTCCATCCTTTGTAAATAAAGAAGAAGTTGAAATTTTAAAAACTGAAATCATTCAATTAAATTCTGAATTTAATGAGGAAAAAGTTGTTCATGCTCAAATAATAAATAGTATTATAGAATCCAAAACGAAATTAAAAAAAAATTTAGTAAAAGTGGGTTATACAAGTTCCTTCAAAGAACATTAATAAGAAGAGTTGTTCCAAGAACAAAGCATATAAAAAATGATCCAGAAAAAATGGCCGAATGGATTAAAGATTTACCAAATAAAATTAATGAAATTAAAGTAAAAAATCCAGGAAAAAAAATAAACATAGATTTTCAAGATGAATCACGATTTGGACAAATGACAATAAAAGCTGGTATTTGGAGTCCTTTCCCAATCAGACCAGAATTTAAAACTCAAATGGGTTATTTAAACTCATGGATGTATGCTACTGCTAACAAAGATACGGGCAAATATTTTGGAATGATATTACCAAATTTAAATGTTGAAAACATGCAAATTTTTATCAATGAGTACTCCAAGACCGTACCTAAGAATGAGCATATTATTATTATACTAGATGGAGCTAGTGCACATAAAAGCAAAAAATTAATTTTACCCCAAAATATATCATTTATTTTTTTACCTTCATTTTCTCCAGAGTTAAATCCAATTGAAAGGTTATGGAGTTATTTTAAAAGGAATCACTTATCATTTAAAATTTATAAAGATTATGAAGATCTCGTTCAAAAATGCTCTAGTGGTTGGAATCAATTAACACAAAAAATTGTCAAGTCAATTATGAATTCAAAACCTAAGGCAAGCTTATGTTAAAAACTTAGTGGACGGCGTATTAGGATCTTCTATTTCGTTTGTTGGAATTTTATTTAGTACTTTTTTCACTATTGTGTATCCAAATAATTTAATACTATTGATAATTACAATTTCAATATTTAACTTTGGTTATGGGTTGTTTTCATCTCCATTCAATCGAGTCATTCTCGATTCTACAAAAATGGAAAAAGGAATTTCATCGGCGTTACTTTATTTTATTTTCTTTTCGCTTGGCGCCTTTTCTTCTGCTGGATTTTCAATAATTTACAATAATACTTTATTTTCTTTTTTATTGTATATGCTTATTTTATTTACGTTATCATTAGCAACACTCACATTTTTGAAAACAAAAGAGAACAAACTCTAAACCGTTCAATCAAAATACAAATTTTAATATAAATCACAATAAATACAAAAATTTACCTTTTTTTTCTAATTAAAATTTCAAAATTTACGATATCACTAAGCAAGGAGGTAAAATAATTTATTTTATTAATGATTTTTTTGTTTTTTTTAAACTTTAAAGGAGATGTTTTATGAAAAAAACATTTTTTAAAAAAGTTAAATGGATCTTAACTTTGGGCGTTGTTACAGCATTTTCTAGTAGTTATGCTTTAACACAAGAAGAAATTCAAAAAGGACTTAAAGAAAGTTACAATAGTTTTAAAAAACTCAACACAGGAAAAAATGCAAGCTATATTCCAGATTTAGCAAAAGTTAACCCTGCTCTGTTTGGAATTGTAATTATGACTATAGATGGCAAAATGTACCATATTGGGGATGCCGACGCTCCATTTTCTATTCAATCGATCTCTAAACCACTCGTTTATGGATTGGCTTTAAAAGACAATGGGAGAAGCGTTAATCTTAAGTTAGGGCTCAATGCCACAGGGCAAAAATTTAACTCAATTCATGCAATCGAGACCACACCTAGCCACGTTCAAAATCCTATGGTGAATGCCGGTGCAATTCAAGCAACAAGCTTTATCAAAGGAAAAACAAGTGCTGAAAAATGGGATAGAGTTCTCGGGTTTGTTCGTGATCTCAGCGACGGCAAACCTTATTTTGGTGAAGCTGTTTATCGATCAGAGACATCGACCAATAAACGAAATCAAGCCATTTCTGGGCTTCTTAACTCTTATGGTATGATGGCCAGCGATCCTAATGATGCCCTAGAGCGTTACACAAAAGCATGCTCAATTATGATTAATACAAAACAACTTGCTCTCATTGGGGCTACTCTTGCTAACAAAGGAGTTAACCCAATTACAAAGAAAAGCATACTACCAGCAGAATACGTAAATGACGTGATTGCTGAAATGGCAGTCAATGGTTTGTATGAAACAAGCGGTGAATGGTGGGTTAACGTTGGTGTTCCTTCTAAAAGTGGTGTTGGTGGGGGAATTCTTGCCGTTATCCCAAATAAATTTGCGATTGCAGTTTTTTCACCACCGCTTGATGACGCTGGGAATAGCGTAAGGGCTCAAAAAGTGATAGAATATCTTTCAAAAGCTTGGAAACTCCACTTTTTGGAATTAAAGTAGAAAGTGTATTCCTAACTACTAAAAATGGGTCGAGGTTTTTAGATGCTTAAAAAACTCAGTATTAAGAAAAAAATGGTTTATTGGAATATTCTAACAATTATCATTTTTATATTGGTACTGTTGTTTTTATGCATCGACGCCCTCGACCGTCTTATGCTAGAAAAACAAAGTAAAATTAGATCACTTACAGAAACAGCAACAACAATTGTACAAAAGTATATAAAACTTGAAAAAGACGGCGAAATGACTCGTGAAGAAGCGATGGAAGCCGCAGCAGAAAACATCGAAGCGATGAGATACGACGATGGAAATTATCTATTTATTGACGATTACGATCAACGACAAATTGTAAATCCTACCCGTCCAGAAAACAAAGGAAAACTGCAAGAAACAGCACCAGATATGCTGGCAAAGCTGCATGACATGATGGCAAAAAGCAGTCCTGGCGATTATTTTTATTACAAAGCCAAAAAACCTGGAACAGATGTATTTCTCCCAAAAGTCTCTTTTACCAAACCTATCACGGAATGGAAGTGGTATGTTGGAACTGGAATCTACATGGATGATGTGGAGGCACAAAAATATAAGTATATTATTGAGCTGTCTATAATCTGTGCATTAATTTTTGTCTTTTTATCAGTTATCTCCTCTTTATTTTCTGCGTCGATTACCGTTCCCTTAGCAAAACTCGCGGCGTCTCTTCTCAATTCTTCAAATGAAATGGAACAAAAATCAATTAACCTCACAAAAATGAGTGAAGATGTTGGCAATTCTTCAAAAGCACAAGCAGATTCTATTCAAGAAACTGCTGCGGCAATTGCCGAAGTGACAAGCATGATTGCAAGAACGTCTAAACTCACTGAGCAATCCGATCAATTGGCACACGTTATTGCCGAAGGAACCGAAAGCGGCGGGCAAGCAGTGCAAAGAATGGTCTCGTCTATGGAAGCCATTCAGGAATCAAGCCAACGGCTTTCTGATATTGAAACCATTATTAAACAAATCGAAAGCAAAACAATGGTTATCAATGAAATTGTGTCAAAAACAGAATTGCTTTCATTGAATGCCTCAATCGAAGCGGCACGAGCAGGGGAATATGGCAAAGGCTTTGCAGTGGTTGCAGAAGAAGTGGGCAATCTTGCAAACACAAGCGGTAAATCTTCTAACGAAATTAGAGAACTCCTAGAAAAAAGTCGCGTGAGCGTTCAAGATGTGATTCAGCTTACTGTGCAAAGGGTTGCAGAAGGTCAAGAAAAAACCAAAACTGTTGCAACAACTTTTGAAAAAATCACAGTTGATGTCAACAACATCAATACCCAAATGCAACAAATTACTGAAGCCACAAAAGAACAAGAAATTGGCGTCAAGCAAATTGCATCAGCAATGGCAAGAATTGACTCATCTGCAATAAATAACTTATCAAATGCAGAAAAATCTGTTAAAGCTGCCTCTGAGGTTTTAGAAATTAGTAAAGTACTTAAAGATATTTCTAAACAAACCGAAAATATAATCTTTGGTGAGTCAAATTAAGATTTTTTAAATTTAAATAAGTCTTTTTAAGGAATTTGATGAGGAAATTATGCCTTCAAATCATTGTCAAGACATTATAAAAATTTTTTCTGAGTATTCCTTAAAACCAGAATTTAAACACGAACGACAAATAGCCAGAGAACTTTTTTCAATTTCAACAGGAAAAGTGAATGACGATGATCCGTTTTTTGAACAACGCATGTCATCGTTTCAAGAGTTTTTTATTTTTGAATATCGACTCTCTGAAGGATTTTCTGGTGCAACTGTTTTTGAAACTTTTCTTTACAATGGTCAAACCTGCTATTCACTTCAAGATATTGGAAAATTTGAACAATTTAGAAACTTTCGACATTCTTTGTTTCAGGTTGAAGCACATAAAAACGACTGCTTAATTGTGAAAGACTTAATCGCAAACCGTATTGATACAGTTTATCCATTACCGGAATACTCTTTTGCAGGATTTGATATCAAACAAATTTTTGATGGACGATTAATTAATTATGAAGGAAAAAATTATTTTACAAAAACTTTTATTTTGCATTCCAAACTTGTGCGGCATATTATCGAAAAAAATATTCACGAATTTTTAAGAGGCAATAACTTTTGCCAAGCGGAAAATAAAATAGACTGGAGAGATGAATTAGGCAGAAGGAATAGCTTGCTTTCATCAGTAACAAATAAAAAATTAGAAATTCAAAATGCTGGGAGAAAAAGATCTATAGAACTTTTAAATGTCACTAAAAAACTAGCAGAAATGCCTAGAGTCATCAGCTCGCGAAATTTAATTATGTCGTTAGGAATGCAATTAGAAGCTTCGCCGTTTGTCCCTGAAACACCTTTTTATGACTTACTCCCCCTGCTTCATGGACTGGCCTATTGCGAAATTAGAAGTTATCGCTACAAACACATTGATCCAATTAAAGTCTATGAAATGGGTACAGATAGATTTTTGGACATTCCTGGTATACCTAAAGTTACAAAACAATACGAAGAATCTGATATAGAAAACTTTAATATTAAGCCTGCTTAAAATAAATATGAGTGATTTCAGACTCTGCACCAAGTCGCGCAGGCGGCCCCCAATAACCCGTCCCACGACTGACATAAACCTGCATATTTTCATATTGTGTTAAACCTGGTTTAAAATATTGAATCAAATTTACAAGCCATGTGCCAGGCCACATTTGTCCTCCATGCGTATGCCCAGAAATCTGCAAATCAAAATAATTTAATTTTGCAGCCTCAAAAGCGCTATTTGGCTGATGCGCAAGTAAAATTTTAAGATCAGCCATTGCTGGGACTCCTTCAATTGATTTTTTGTAATCGGTTTTGTGTTCAGGATAAAAACGCTCTGCCTGCAAATCGGTTAATCCAGCAATAACAATGTGCGCTCTGCCAACTTTAATTGTTTTATTCTCGTTTCCAAGATACATTGCGCCAATAGATTGCATATAAGCTATCCATCCTGGTCCATCCCAATAATATTCATGGTTGCCTGTAACATAATAAACACCATATTTTGCTTTTAACTGCGCTAATGGAGCAGTTTCCTTTTGCAATTGATGCACAAAACCGTCCACAAGATCACCAGTAATCACTATGAGATCTGGATTGAGCGCATTGACCGCAGCAACAACATTTTGAACATATTCTAGCCCTATTGTTTGCCCAATGTGAAAATCAGTAAGTTGCACAATATTAAAATTTCTTAAATCTTGATGCAAATTACCTATAGGAATAAAGATTTTCTTTACATTTGGGATCTTTCTTGCATTATAAAAAGAAATTCCCGATAAAATAAATACACTTCCCAATGAAATAAAATGCAGAAAATTTCTTTTTTTATAATCAACTTCAGTTTTTAATTTTATAACATTAAATTTAATCAGCAAAGTATTCAGTATTTTTTTTATTAAAAATATAAAATCTGTTATAAAAAAACAAGTTAAAGAAAAAAGCCAAACACCTAACAAACAATAGCCTATCCATTGAAAAATAATAAAGTATTCTGGTATTGAGCGATATGTATTTCGATAAAAAAATGAGCCCCAGAAAGAAAAATTTATCAGTAAAAAAAACAATAATAATAGCAAATAAATTAATTTTTTCTTTTTATTATTAAATATTATTAATAAAAATCTTGAGATATAAAAATATGAAAAAACAAACAATGCAATAATTACAATGACCCTAAAAAAATCCATAAATTAAAAAACCCTCTTTTACCAAATAAGACAGTATCAAAATATTATTTAATTAAAATAATATTATTCAAGCCAAACATTAACCTCTCTATTTTGCTCAACTAAAGTAAAAATTTCTCTTGGGAATAACTTTTCTTGAAGAGCAATTTCTTTTTGAATTTGTTCGATAGGAATCCCCTCAAGCCTAATTTTTTCAAGTAGATCATCTGGAATCAAATCGACAAGCCATCGTGCACTATGAGCTGGTAGTGCTGTATCTACTGCCAACTGGTTATTTTTTAATACAGTCACTCGAAGTTGAGATGCTTCATGACCCTTTGTTGCAAAACGGCTGAGCAGGCTTTTTGTCCAAGTGTATGGGCACTTTGTCATAAGAGCTCCTTTCGCTGAAACATGACTCAAAATTTCTTTTAATTTTAACATATTACTAAAAAATACGCATGCAACTCACGACTCAAATCAAAACAGACATAAATTTAAAGCCTCATCTTAATCATAAAAATTATAGCATAAGTTATTAATTTTATAAATAATTTTAAAAAATATTTTAAAATTCAAAAATAAATATACTCATTTTTGATTATTAAAAATCGATAAAATAAATATGGTCATTTAAAAATTTTCAAGATTTGGAGCAATTTATTTGGAAAATAATGAAGAAAAAAAATCAAGTAATATTGTTTTTTACGGAACATTTTTTATAGATAATAATGAAATTGCTGTGGATGCGAATTATATTCAAGAAGTCGTTCATTTTCCTAAAAAATTTATAAAACTTCCTTTATCACCCAAATACTTGATTGGAGTCTTTAATCTGAGAGGATCAATTATATCAATAGTTAATTTGTCAGAATTATTAAAATTTAATGAAGAACAAAAAGAAAAAAATCAAAAAATTGCAATTATTAATAAAAATAACGAAAAAGTAGGCATCACAATCGATGATACCGGTGAAATTATAAGACTCAGAAACAAAGATAAAGAAGTTTTTAATTATCCGGATAAGTCACAAATTAAACTCATTAATGCTGCAATAAAACTGAATGATGGAGAAAGAATAATACAAGTACTTGATCCTTTTGATTTATTCAATCAAGAAAATATTCCAAAAGTAAAAAAAGATTCCAATACCGATCAACTTAATGAAAATCAAGTAAAAATTAAAAATATCTCAATAAAAAAATGTATTTCATTTCTATTAGGGCATGCTAAACTGGCATTTGATATTACAAAAATTGATGAAGTTGTTAAAGTTATGGAAATTGAAAAAACAAAATTCGTTTCTAAACAGTGTATAGGAATAATTACTCTCAGAGATAAAAAAATTCCAATTATTGACTTTGCTAAATATTTGAATATAAATGACAAAAAAGAAGAAAAATCAAATGAAAATACAATTTTAATATTAAAAAAGGATGAAAATAAGTTTGGCTTACTAATTGACAATTTAGAAAGTATTATTTCTTATAATGAAGAAAATTTAAAACAAATTTCAGAGTTTATAATAAAAGATAAAAACTTTTATAAGGGCTGTTTGGTTAGAGAAGATCAAGATGATGTTTTAATTTTAGAACAAGATAAACTATTTATAAAAGAGGAAGTTTCTGAAATAACAGAAGGATATTCAAAATTATACAATCACAACGAAAGTGATAATGAAAAAAAGAAAGTAAGAAAAATAAATCTTTATATCACATTTAAAATTAGTAACTTATTTGCAATAAACCTTAAAAATATCACAGAAATAATTAACAAACCAAAACAATATATCACACCTCCTGGATCACATGAATTTATAAAAGGAATGGTAAACATAAGAGGAGAAATGGTTGCTATAATTGATACCAATAAATATTACCAGATAGATAAAACATCTAATATAGAAGATGAAAAAATACTCATTATTCATCTTAATGAAAAAAAAGTCGGATTAATAATAGATAATCCAGAAAGTATTTTGCATATTGATGAAAATGACAAAACTTTATTACCAAACTATATTATTAAAAACTCTCATAATAATTTTCATGAAGATGTTAAAGAAATAATTGGAGTTTCTAAAGAAACCGATGATTCTATTATTGTCCTAGATGTAGAAAGAATGATTAATAGACTTATTTCCAAAAAAATAATTGAAAATAAATAGTTTTTTTATTTTTTATAAAAATCGTTTAAAATATTTTCAATTCTTTTAGACAAGGGTAATTCATCATCATATAAAATCCAATTTTTAACATCTTGACCATCATATTTTACAATATTTGTTAATAAATAGTTTTCATTATTTATTAAACTATTTTTATTTTTGTATAAAAATTTTATAAAATTTTGGGCAAGAACTTCTTGCGCAGTATCAGAAACAATACCAATACCTAATCGATCATAATATGTTATATCATTTGGTACAACAAATTTTAAATCAAGTACTACTTTTTTAATCTTTAAGTAATCCGAACGAAATACTGTTGCTGCTTCAATTTTATTGCCTAAAAATGCCAATTCAAGAGGATAATCAATATTCGCACTTTGTAACTTTAATTTTTGTAACCATTTCATGGTTGGCTCAGGTATAAACCAAGATGAAGCCGATAATTCTTTTCCAGTTGCTAGTAGCGCAATAAGTAGTTGTTGTTTAGGGATATTAGAAACGTAAACCCTTTGACGCCAAAAAGGTATTTTATCGGGAGATATTAACCAATTCCATGATGGTTGCTCCACCTTTAGAGGGAATTTCTTTTTATTAAAAACAATTCCCATCGGATCAACCAATAACGTAAGATAGGAACGTCCATCAACATTTAAACGAGAACGCATTTGCAATGGAAGGCTTGGGTTATTACTACTTAACGAAACAATTTCATCATTTAATGAACGTAATAATCTTGATAAAAACAATCTCTGAAGAACCCTTTCATCGGCTATCACAACATCATAGCTTCTAAGTCCCGCTCGCAATCTGGATTCAAATTCAAATCGGCTACCAACAAATTCAACTCGTATATGGGTTTTTGTTTGTTCTTCAAATTGCGAAATAATTTTAGGCGACAAAATTCCTATTGGCGCTAACAAATTTAAGATAGGTTTAAATTCTGCTGCTCTACTCGTTTGCGTCAATAAGAAAAAAATCAAAACAAAATAGTACAATTTATTAACCCCGATTTTAATTGATGTTTTTAGTATGGCATAAAAAAATAAAGTTGCAAATATTTAATACTATGCTCAGACTTTTTGCCTTCAATTATGACTGATTTCAATAAAAAGTTTTTTTATGAATTGCAGAGTCATTAAATTATTTTGAACGTTTGTTCAAAACTCCCTGACTCCAAAAGTAAATACAATTACAACTATACAAAGTAATACGAATATGCTAAGTTCTCACGGACTTATGCACGAATTCGTGTATTTTATTTAACATTGCTAATTTATTAGCTTTTCCCACAAAACCCCACAAAAAACACAAATGGGACACGTGGCTCTTTATTGAGAAAGGTATTTCCCCAATATGGCAAGTCTTCATTCTGATATTTCAAAGAAAAAAATCAATTACAATTCCCTAGAATGGCTTGACGAAGATGTCGACTTTTTATCTCAAGAAGACATTCCTGATGGTTTTGCTGCTCTTTTTAAAGCACAAGAAGAGTCACAAAATGTGATTAAAGAAGGTCAAGTTGTCAAAGGGCGCATTATTGAAATTAAAGATGATAGCGTTGTCATTGATATTGGCCACAAATCTGCGGGCGAAATTCCTAAAAATGAATTTACAACCGAAAATGGTGTATTTTCGCTTAAGGTTAATGATGTTGTTGACGTCTTTGTTGACGTTTTTGAAGACGATGAAGGCGAACTTGTTCTTTCAAAAGACAAAGCAGACATGCTTAAGGCTTGGGATCGTATCTCCGAAGCATTTGAAAAAGACGAACTTGTTGAAGGTAAAATTGTTGGCCGCGTAAAAGGCGGTTTGTCAGTTGATATTGGTGTAAAAGCATTTTTGCCAGGTTCACAAGTTGACCTCAGACCTGTTCGCAACCTTGAAAAACTTCTTGGTCAAGTTCTTCATTTTAAAATTATCAAATTTAACAAAAAACGTGGAAACATTGTATTATCTCGCCGCGTTTTACTTGAGCAAGACCGTGAGCGCATGCGCAGTGAAACCTTAAAAGGACTTCAAGTTGGCTCATCAATGGTTGGTATTGTTAAAAATATTACTGACTACGGTGCGTTTATTGATCTTGGCGGTATTGATGGATTGCTTCACATTACAGACATGTCATGGGGGCGCTTAAACAGTCCTTCAGAAGTTCTTAATGTTGGTGACGAAATTAACGTTAAAGTTCTGAGTTTTGACCCATCTAGCAACCGCGTTTCCCTTGGTCTTAAACAACTTCAAAACGACCCATGGGTTTCTGTTGCAGAAAAATATGCTTCTGCACAACGCCTACGCGGTAAAGTTGTGAGCCTCACAGACTACGGCGCATTTGTAGAGCTTGAACCAGGTGTTGAAGGACTTATCCATGTTACAGAAATGACTTGGAATCGCCGCATCAAACACCCAAGCAAAATTGTCAATATCGGAGACGAAGTCGACGTTGTTGTTCTTGCTGTTGATCTCGAAAACCACCGTATTTCTCTTGGCATGAAGCAAACTGAACCGAATCCTTGGGAAATTGTGACTCAAAAATACCAAGTGAACGATGTTATTCGTGGCAAAATCCGCAATATTACAGACTTTGGAATTTTTGTTGGCATTGAAGAAGGTGTTGATGGCCTTATCCATGTTTCAGATATTAGCTACACAGAGCGTATTAAACATCCTCAAGACCTTTTCAAAAAAGGTGACGAAGTTGAAGCAAAAGTGTTGCAAATTGACGTTGAAAACATGCGGTTTTCATTAGGAATTAAACAACTTGGCGAAGATCCTTATGAAGTTGCTGCAAAAAAACTTCTTCCAGGAACTAAAGGCAAGGGCAAAGTCACTCGTATGGCTGAATTTGGCGCATTTGTTGAAATTGCACCAGGAGTTGAAGGCTTGGTTCATACCAGTGAGCTTGAAAATCCAAATATCGCAATTGATGCAGACCTTGACTTTGTTGTACTTAGTGTAAACTATGCAGAACGTCGCTTTGAATTGTCTCAAAAAGCAGCCACTCGTGGTCTTGATGAGACACACAACAAAGCAATTCAAGCTGCTTTAAATAACGAAGCATCGCCACAAAATAGCTTTGCCGAAGCATTTGCAAGAGCAAAAGCAACAAAAGATAGCAACTAAGCTTTCTTAATTTTTGAACTAAAAAAATTGGACTCTTGGAACACTGTGGTATTGTGACACAGTCCCAAGAGTTTTTTATTGCAAATTTTTATGAAAGGTTATTATGAGCTCAAAATTTGATGAAAACCAAACACCTTCTTCAGGCCGTTTTCGTACAGTAATCAATTTTTTAAAAACAGTATTTGCAACAATTGGTGCTATATCTGTAACACTATTTATTTTATTTATACTCACAATTGGCTTTGCTTTATACTCTTTTTCATCAGGAATAAAATCAATTTCCTCTTTTAACAAACCACTTTCAAAACTGGGGCCTTCTTTTGTTGTTCCAACAACAAATTTACCTTACATTGCTGGCATTCAATTAAATGGCGAAATCAATACAACAATGTCTACATTAATAATTGAAAAACTTGAAACAGCAAAAAATGATAAAAATGCAATAGGAATTTTATTAGAAGTGAATAGCCCTGGCGGCTCTGTTGTGGCAAGCCAAGAAATTTATGACTCAATCAAAAGCATCAATACTCAAAAACCTGTTGTGGCATATGTCAGAGATATGGCTGCAAGTGGTGCTTATTACTCAAGTGCCTCGGCTGCAAAAATCATTGCAAATAGAGGAAGTTTGATTGGGAGTATTGGAGTTATCATGAATGGGTTTGAAGCAGACAAATTGCTTCAATTTTTAAAAATCAATCCCGTAGTCATTAAAACTGGCTCTCTTAAAGATACCGGATCCCCTGCCCGCCCTATGACAGAAAAAGATAAGCAATATTTACAAGAACTTATTGAAGAAACGCGAATTCAGTTTGTAGATGATATTAAATCTGCTCGCAAAACAACAGACAGCGCCATGAAATACATGTCTGATGGGCGCGTTATTCTTGCGCCACAAGCGTTAAATTTAAAACTGATTGATGCCATAGGAACAAAAAGTCAAGCAGCCACTGAAGTTGCAACACTCGCAAAGCAAAGCATAACTCCTCAAGTGATATATTACGATGATTTACAAAGTTTTTCTGATTTTCTTTCTCTCAAAATGGCAAATCAACTCTCAATTTTAACAAAAGAAGTTTTGAGCGAACGGTACTCGATTTCAAAGCAACAATCGTTAAAAATACCAACTGCAGAATATTAATTTAAACATAAAAACCAAGATGCGCTGCAATCGTTTGAATCGCAATCATTAAACTTCCAATCGACAAAATTAGGACAACAGGTGACAGATCATAATACCCCTGTTGACTTCTCACTAAAAGTCGCGGAAATTTTCGTGTTATATAACGACACGGAGGAAGAGTGATTGCATTTAAAAAACCGACAATAGGATTTAGCGGATTTGCTCCCACCAAACTTAAAACCCCAGAAATAATTAGAGTTAACATATAGAAATATAAAAGATAATATGCGATTTTAAAAAAAATTTCAATGAGTATCATAACTCTCCCCTGGAGAAAAATCTAACAGAATATAAACAAAAGTATTCTAATAAATAATTGGCAAACATTAAAGCAAAAATTATACAGTCAAATTCACTAAATATAGATTTTTACTTTAGCACCGAAAAGCTTAACGTCAGTTTCTATTTAAAAGGTATAAGCCAGTGAAAAACGCAAATATAGTGCTACCTCCAAAAACTATCGTCGTACAAGAAGGGGACGAAACAAAAGGAATTTATGTTATCCAAGAAGGAAAGGTAGAACTATTTAAAATTATAGAGGGTTTTGAAATTTCTTTAGGAGAAATTTCAAGAGGTCAAATCATTGGCTTAAGCACTTTAATTAACAGAGAAAGACACATTGTGACTGCCAGAACTGTGATTCAAACAGTCACACTTTTTTATCCTGTAGAAACAATTATACCTTTTTTTAATGAAGTAAATCCCATTGTGAGCATTTTTATTAAGTCGGCTTCAGAAAGAGTGAAATACTTTTCACAGCAACTGATCGAAACAAAAAAGAACGAAAAAAAACTTATTAAAACGACTGGTTCACCACATCAACATGCTTCACAACTTGCATACCTTCTAGCTGGATTTATCCGTCAAGGCACGATTGAACATGACGACAACAAAATTTATCCTTTAAAATCTTTTTTAATCAATGCAGAATTAATTCTAAATAAGAAGTTTGATTATTTAGAAAAAATGTTTAACTTATTTTCATCTGGTGGCTTAATTAAGATCGTATTTGATAAAAAATATGGGAATATTATTTTAAAACCAAACCCCCAATTAATAGAAGACTTTGCTGTTTACTCTGCTTCAATCGCCAAAAAAGGGATTGGAGGATTTATTCCAATTAAAAGTCACAAATGGATAAGTGGTCTCATTCGCATAAATAGGCGTTATAAAGAAAGCGAAGGCGTATTTTTAAAACAAACTTTTCCTGGACTGATTGGTAAAGAGCTTGGTCGCAACGATGGCGAAGAAATTATGATTCAACTGCTCTCTTTAAAACTTGTTCATGAAAAAGGAATCGATCAGCAAAACATGAAAATTATCCTTAATGCCTCACAACTGCAAAAAAGAGTAATTTTCGAAAGTATTTCTCGAGGCGTTAATGACATTGACAAAATAACGACCCCAGAAAAAAAGACCACCGAATAATTTGCCCAACTCTAGAAATAAATTGAAGTTCCGATACAAGCTATTAGCCAAATAGCTTTTAGGGAGTCAACGTGGTTAATATCGGCAGACCTATGTTTCAAGTAGGTAGCAACATCTTTGAGCTTATTGAATTTACAGTAACAAAGACCAACGCATCGCCGTCTTTTGACCGTAAAACACCTATTCTTTATGGCGTTAATGTTGCCAAAGTGAGAGAAGTGATCCGTTTGCCAACAATTGTCCCTTGTTTAACAAGTACCCCCGAAGTTTTAGGTGTTTTTAACCTGAGAGGCGCTCCCATCCCCGCAATCCACCTTGCAAAAGCCTTAGGCTATAATGAAGAAGTTGTGACACCTTCAAGTCAAGTCATTGTGACAGAGTTTTCAAGTCGCAAAGCAGGTTTTGTTGTTGCAGGAACTCGGCGTATCCGTAGAGTCAGTTGGGACAAAGTCTTGCCACCAACAAGCGATGCATTCAATACAATCACAGGAATGATGCTTATTGAAAATCAAGATTTTATTTTTATCTTAGACTTTGAAAGAATTCTTTTAGATATAGAAGCGAGAAGCGGTGGCCAAGGAACCTCTTCGTTTGCGATAGAAAGTTCAATGCCTTTACCAAATTCCTTAAATGGTACTGCGCCAGCTGTTGGAGCTCCAATAAACTCAAAAAGACCTCTGATTATGGTTGTCGACGATTCACCAACTGCAAGAAGAGCAATATGCGAATTGTTACGGAGTATGCAGCTTGATATTATTGAATACACAAACGCCGAAACAGCATGGCGCGAATTGAGTACCTGTGAAGACGGTTCTGATTTGAGCAAAGTGCAGCTGATTGTAAGCGATGTAGAAATGCCCAAACTCGATGGATATTCATTTGTCAAACGCATTCGTGGCCACGAAAAACTCAAAAAAATGCCTGTTATTTTACACTCTAGTCTTACGGGTGATGTCAATCGCGATAGAGCAAAACAAGCAGGCGCAGACGCCTATGTTGGCAAGCTCAATCGGAAAGAAATTATTGAAGCACTGAAAGCAGCCTTACCACCTACCTGGAATGGAGCGTCATCATGACTGCTCCAGACACTCTAACCTTCGCCCCAGAACAGGTTATTTTTAATGAGGGCGATAAATCTGATGGCATTTATCTGGTTCAAGAAGGTGAAATAGAAGTGTATCGTGTTCGTGAAAATATGCCTATTGTTTTAGGAAAACTGGTGGCTGGTGAAGTCCTTGGGACGTTAACAATTTTTTCTAATGAAACTCGTAAAGCATCTGCCCGTGCTCTCAAACAGACAACATTAGTTTTTTACCAAAACTCTGGAATGAGTGAATCTTTTAAAAATTTGCCAGGCTGGTGCCAAGCTGTCATTAAAGATGCACTAAGACGTTTAAACCACGTGAATAATTTGCTGACCGAAACAAAGATCCATGAAAAAAACTTATTGCGAAGCATTGGCACATCGCATCATCACTCTGCACAATTGGCTTTTTTGCTATCGAGCTATGTAAAAAAAAATAGCCTAAAAAATGATGTCAATGTATCCATTTATCCTACATCAGATTTTTTAATTTATGCAGAAAAAATTTTGAATAAAGATTTTAATTATTTAGAAAAAATATACAAATCTTTTATAGAATATGGGCTCGTTAAAGAGGTTGATGACAAAAAATTTGGAACAATTCTGGTAAATCCTAATGAATCTATGATTCATGATTTTGCCGTTTTTTCTATTGATGTGGTAAAAAAAGGACTTAATTTTTTTACTCCAAAAAAATTTCATCCTTGGATGAGCGCGCTCACGCGTATTAGTCGTAAAAATAATAATTTAGAAAAATTTAAGAGAGCGGATCTCGCATTGTTGTTGCAAACAGAAGTTGGACGTCAAGATGGAGAATCATTACTCACACAAATGCTCGATCATAAAATTATTGCTGAACAAAATGGCGAAATTACTTTTTCTGTCCTAAAACTTCATAAAGCCGTTGTATTTGAAAGCTTAGTACGAAGTATTAAAGATATAAAACCAGCTTAAAATTTTATTCTTAACCAAACTTACCATGAACATAATCAAGAGATTGTTTGTCTTTAGGGTTTGAGAAAAAGGTTTTTGTATCACTCGCTTCAATAATCTCACCCTGACTCATAAATACCGTATCGTCACTCGCACGCATCGCCTGTTGCATGTTGTGGGTGACCATCACAATGGTAAAATCTTTTTTGAGTTCAAAAAGCAACTGTTCAATTTTTTGCGTAGAAATTGGATCAAGAGCAGAACATGGCTCATCGAGCAAAAGAATTTCTGGCTTAACTGCAATCGTGCGCGCAATACAGAGTCTTTGTTGTTGCCCACCAGAAAGTCCAAGTCCAGAATGATGAAGATGATCTTTGACTTCGTCCCACAATGCCGCAGCACGCAAAGCCCATTCAACGCGTTGTTGCAAATCTTTTTTACTCAAACGTTCGTGCATTTTGACTGCAAAAGAAATATTTTCAAAAATAGACATAGGGAATGGCGTTGGTTTTTGAAATACCATACCAACTTTTGTCCGCAATTCATTGAGATCAACACTCGAATCAAGAATATTTTTTCCTTGAATCAGAATATTTCCATAAGCTTTTTGTTCTGGATATAAGCTATAAATTCGATTAATTGTACGTAAAAGAGTGGATTTACCAGAGCCCGATGGTCCTATCAATGCCGTGATTTTATTTTTTCGAAATGAAATATTAATATTTTTTAAGCGGTGCTTGTTGCCATAATAAAAGTTGAGATCTTCAATAGAAATATGCGCACCCTCGCGAAGCACAACAAGATTATCTAAGTTGCTAGAAGAATCTGCAGCAGCATTTGCTGCCTTACCAGAATGTTTTGAGCATTGAAAAATATTTGAAAAAAAGCTCATGAGCGTTTTCCCCCAGCTTTAGAAAAAGAACGTGTTAAAATATTTAAAAATAATACAACAACAGTAATGAGCAACGCTCCACCCCAAGCTAAATCTTGCCAATTATGGTAGGGACTCATCGCAAATTGATAAATTGTGACAGGTAAATTTGCGATAGGCTGACTGAGATTTGTACTCCAAAACTGATTATTTAACGAAGTAAAGAGTAAAGGTGCTGTTTCTCCAGAAATACGCGCAATAGCAAGCAACACTCCTGTTAACATTCCCTGCCTTGAAGCACGCCAGGCAACATGGACAACAACACGCCATTTGGGTAAACCCAATGCAATTGCAGCTTCTCGTAACTCATTGGGCACAAGATTTAACATGTCTTCAGCACTGCGCGTAATAATTGGACATGCAATCATTGCAAGCGAAATTGCACCTGCTAAAGCAGAATAATTCCCCATAGGATGCACGACAACGGTATATATAAACAAACCAACAATTATAGAAGGAGCGCTCAGCCAAACGTCATTCACAAAACGAATAACAGATGCAATTTTACGGCCTCTTGCATACTCCGATAAAAATGTTGCTGCTAAAATACCCATTGGAGTGGCAACAATCACTGCCGCAACAGTAATAATAAAACTACCAAAAATTGCGTTTCTTAAACCTCCTCCAAGAGAATCTGGGGACGGCGTGTCTTCAAGAAAAAAATCAACACTTATTGCAGGAAAACCATGAACAATAAGTGCATAAAAAATAGAACTTAAAATTGTGATTCCAAATAAAACAGACGTTATACACAATAATGAAAAAGTTTTATTTGATAATTTTCTAACAAATTGCTTTCTTTTCATTATTTAGCTCCCGCCTTTTTTCTATCAATCCGAAGTAAAAATAATCGTGCGAAAGCCAGTATTAAAAAAGAAAGAACAAATAAAATCATTCCTAATTCTAATAAAGAAGCAGGATATAAAACTCCTGTTGCTTCGTTAAACTCATTGGCAATGGATGCCGAAATTGTTGTACCAGGCATAAAAAGAGACGTTGTTAGGAATTTAGAATTGCCAATCACAAAAGTAACAGCCATGGTTTCACCAAGAGCTCTACCCAAGCCAAGCATAATACTACCAATCATCCCTTTGCGGACATAAGGAACAATAACCTTTCTCACAACTTCAAAGCGTGTTGCGCCCACTCCGTATGCAGCTTCTTTCAAAACAGCTGGAACAGAGCGAAACATGTCAATCAGAGTAGAAGAAATATAAGGAATAATCATAATTGCTAATATTAGACCTGCTGTAAAAATACCAATCCCTAATGGTGGACCACCAAAAAGATTATCGAGTATAGGAATACCCTGAACTGCATCAGAAATATAAGGTTGCACATAATTTGATAAAAAAGGGGCGAGCACGAGCAATCCCCACATTCCATAAATAATGCTAGGAATTCCTGCCATCAGATCGATTAGAGTTCTTACAGTTTTGGAAATTTTACCTTGCGACATTTCTGAAATAAACACAGCAATACCAAGGCTTAAAGGCACTCCTAACACCATCGCAATCAATGATGTCATCAATGTTCCGCACACGGCACTCAAGGCTCCAAAATGACCTTGTACCGGATCCCATGCATCACTTGTTAAAAAGTGAAATCCAAATGCTTGAATTGAAGGATAACTTGCCACACAAAGTGAAAATAACACACAAATAAGCAACAAGAATGCAAACCAAGCAAAAAACCTTGTCAGATTTGAAAAAAGTAAGTCTCCCAAAACGGCACTCCTAAAAACTTGAAAACAGAAATTACAGACTATAAATCCCAAAGGGAACTTTTATCTTTTAAAGATTTTATTTCTTTTGACCAGTTTTTTTCGATGAGTTTTACAGTTTTTTCAGGAATTGGAATATAATCTAAAGACTCAGCTGTCTCTGCACCCTTTGTAAAAGCATAATGAAAAAATTTTAAGACATCTTTTCCAATACTTGCATTTTCTTGTTGTTTTGCAATTAAAATAAACGTAGCCGCTGTAATTGGCCACGACGCAGCACCATTTTGATTTGCAAGCAAAACACCCATTCCAGAAGTTTTTTCCCATTCCGCATTGAGCGCTGCTGCTTGAAAAGAATGACGAAACGCCTGACTGACTTTCTTATCATCAGAAAATTCACTTTCTGTAAGATGTGGAACCAGCTTTCCTTCTGCATTAAACATTCTTGTCCAAGCCATTTTATTTTGCAGTGCATAGGCATATTCTACATAACCAATTGCTCCGGGCGCACGTTTTACCATGTTTGTGACGCCTTCATTACCTTTACCGCCAACTCCCATAATTGAGCTAGACCAAGAGATCGCGGTACCCGATCCTGATTTCCAAATGCTTGGAGCTGATTTTTCTAGAAAATAGGTAAAATTATAAGTAGTCCCGGAAGCATCTGAACGATAAACCACTATAATTCCCTTGTTTGGAAGAGTCACATGAGGATTGAGTTCAGCAATGCGTTTGTCATTCCAGTTTTTGATCTGGCCGCTATAAATTTCTGCTAAGGTTTGTGCATTTAAAATAAGCTGACCTTGAGAAACACCTTGAATATTGGTAATAATAACAATACCGCCAATCACGGCTGGAAACTGCGTTAATCCTTTTGTTTCAAGATCTTCAGAATTTAATGGCATGTCTGTTGCACCAAAATCAACTATCTTACCTTGGATTTGTTTAATCCCAGCCCCTGAGCCTGTAGATTGATAATTGATCTTAACACCAGTCTCATTCTTGTATTGAGAAGCCCACTTATAAAGAACAGGGGCAATAAAACTAGAGCCAGCACCAGTAATAAGGTTAGAAGCCTTTGCCACAACACTTATAAATACACAGCTCAGTATTGCTAAAACGCAAACCAGCCGGCCAAGGCTAAAACGCATAAAAACTGCTCCTTTAACTTTATACAACAAAAACGCAACATCGATTTAGGCCATCCCGTTACGTGCATAAAGCGTTAATTCATTTATATCTAAATTTGTAGGAGATTATTGTTAAAATAATTTGGCAATTGAACTGGTCTATCGAAAAAACGCCATCAAATAGACACAAATTTGTCACAACTTCATCGCAGTTGATTGCTTTGCTTCAATTGTCAAACAAAAGTAATTTGCTATAGTTCACAATTGTCAAGAAATTTATCATTTTCTTTAAAAAGGAGCATAAATTTGGAACATAAAAACGCACTTTGCACCTGGACGGGCGGCCATGAGTCAAGCTTAACCCTTTTGCATGCGCTAAAAAATTATACAGTCAAATGCTTAGTCACTCCAACCGTCGAATCAGATTTTAATACCTTTCATTTACAATTGTTACCTCCTTCAATTTTACGTGCTCAAGCAGATCTTATAAAGCAACCATTGCTCATTTTAAATACTTCGTATAACGAATACGAAAGTGCATTTAGCCAAGCTTTAAATAGTTTAAAAAAACATAAAATGAATACTCTGATATTTTCTACAATTCGTCATAATTTAGCAAAACAATCACTAGAAAACTTGTGCCATAATTTAGGCATTAAAGGCTATTTTCCATTGTGGGAAAGATACGAAGAGGGATTGCTTTCTGAGTTTTTAGAAATGGGGTTTAAAGCAAAAATTATTGCAGTCAACGAAAAATTTTTAACCCGAGACTTTCTTGGAAAAGATTTAGACAAAGACGTTATTGAAGAGTTTCGTCAAAGAAAAATAGATCTATTTGGCGAAAATGGCGAATATCAAACACTGTTATATGAAGCGCCATTTTTTTCAGAGCCACTGCAAATCAAAGAAGGTGACATTAATTTAAGAAATGGAAATTGGACGCTTGATGTCTCTCTAAATTCTTCTTTAAATTAAGGATTTATTATGAGTCTTTTTTTCAATAAAATTTTTAAAATTAGCAGCATTTTATTTTGCTGTACCAGCAACTTTTGTTATGCAACAGAAAACGGCAGTTCTAATCAAAAAAAATCAGTTACCCTATTATTAGACTGGAAGCCGAATACCAATCATTTGGGTTTTTATGTTGCGCAAGCAAAAGGATTTTACAAAGAAGAAGGATTAGAACTTAACATCATCAATCCCACACAATCATCCACAGTTGCATTGGTTGCAGTAGGCAAAGCAGATTTTGGAATTGGTTACGCAAACCAATTTATTTATGCTCAAAATAAAAATATTCCGCTAGTTTCAGTTGCTGGAATTATTTATAAAGATACCTCCTGTTTTGTTTGGCGCAGTTCATTAGGTGTTAAAACAATTAAAGATTTAGAAGGAAAACGATACGGCGGCTGGGGAAGCCCAGAAGAACACGCCACACTAAAATATATTTTTGAAAAAAATAATGCGTCATTTGAGAAATTAAAAATGTTAACTATTGGCACATTTGATTTTCTGCCTGCTACGTTAAAAACAATAGATTTTACCTGGGAATACCCTGCTTGGAATATTCTTGCTGCACAATTAAAAAAAGTTTCAGTACAAACCTATTGCCCAGCAGAACACTTTCCTGAACTCAACAAACCTTCTCCTTTAATTTTTACAAGTAAGAATCTTATTAAACAGGATCCAAAACGTATTAAACAATTTATGAAGGCTACCGCAAAAGGATACCAATTTGCCATCCAAAACCCAACTGAAGCAGCTAAAATTTTTATAAAATCTGTTCCAGAAATGGATTCAGATCTGGTTTACGCATCAGCAAAAATGTTGTCTTCATTATTTCAAGCTCAAGGCAAAAAATGGGGTGAACAAAATGTAACAGAATTTGTTACTTATGCAAATTGGATGAAAAAATCAAAATTAATTCAAATAATCCCAGATTTTAATTCTTCTATTACAAATTCATTTTTGCCTTAAAAAACATTATCTAATATACAAAAAAGTATTTTGAATTTTACTCTATACTTTTAGACAAAATTTTGACTTTATTTAATTACATCAAGACACAAATAATAAATAATGAATAATAAAAAATACCGTCAGAGAGGATAAAGTATGTTACGTTTGAGATGTATACGCACTATCTGTATTTTAGCAAGTTTTTTATCTAATTTATTTTGTATTGCAGAAGCTTCAGAGTATCACATTTCATTAGGAATTAATCCTCCTTATACGATTAAGCTAGACAACAAAAACCCTGAAGGAATATTTTTAGAAATTATTCATGAAGCATTAAACAATTCTAACATAAAATTAACTATTGATAATAAAGAAATTCCTTGGAAAAGGGCGCACGAAAATAAAGAAGAAAATAATTTACTTTTTTATCTATCACGCACCCCAGCAAGAGAAAAAAATTATACTTGGATTGTTTCACTTTTTCGAGATGAACCTGTACTCACTAATCTCAATGATTCTATTGTAATTAAAAAAACCGAAGATCTAAAACAAATTAAAAAAATTGGTGCCATAGCAGGAGGAGGAGGAGAGAGTTTTTTAAAATCCAATGGATTAGTAAAAAATTTCTATTCATGCAAAGACGAAACACAATGTTACAACCTGTTACTTGAAAATAAAATTGAAGCAGTGATCTCTCCACAAGTTAAAGCAAAATTTGTAGTTAAAAAACTAAAAATTGATCATTTGGTAAAAAGTAGTAAAGGTCTCTCTGCAGTTGAAGGTTGGCTTGCTTCAACTCTTAACATGTCCCAAAAAAATCAAGTCGAGCTTAAAAATGCAATTCAAAAATTTAAAAAAACAAGCCGTTATGAAAATATTCTTAAAAAATATCAAGCCAATCGTCCATAAGACAAATAAAAACTAATAATAAAGCAATAGTTTTTAAGAAATTTAGAATAAGCTATGATATTTATTTTAGTTTTCATTTTTGACTTTTTTTTATCTTAAAAACGCTGGAATTTCTAAATCAAGCTCAACAAAATTAACTGCCTTGTATTTGCATTCAAAATTATGCTCTCCTCTAACAATCACTTCGTATTCATCATGAGAATTTTTATGAATGGAGTGAATATAATCTTTTTCTTGGCAATGGCATTCAACAAAAAGTTTTGCTGCACAATTGATATTTTTAGCAAAGACAATTTTATCTGGAGACCAGATATCTTTTTTTAATATATCTTGTTTTAAAAACTGAAAGTAAAACCCTCTTTCCCTATCAGAGTCAAGCATTGTTTGTGAATCCTAAGTTTCAAAGAGTTTATAGCAAATACAAAAGCGCGCTCTTAACAGTAAATGTGACGATATTACGTTAACGAGATGAGTATACGAATCACATTGGTTTTTGCAACTTAGACAATAATAACTCTGATTGCCAAACGAATACGATATGAGGTAATGCCATAGATTGTGGGATAACAATCCCAAATGCAGATAAGGAGCACTTTTCCATGACTTCAACCAACAATACCAGAGAAACTCGAGTCCGTATAGCGCCTAGCCCAACTGGAGATCCCCATATTGGCACCGCATACATAGCACTTTTTAACTATGTGTTTACAAAAAAGCAAAACGGAAAATTTATTATCAGAATTGAAGATACCGATCAAAAAAGATACCGTGCCGATAGTGAAGCAATGATCCTTGATGCACTAAAATGGGTGGGTATTGAATGGGATGAAGGTCCAGATATTGGCGGACCATACGGACCTTATAAACAAAGTGAACGCAAACAAATTTATCATGAATATGCAGAAATGCTCATTCAAAAAGGCCATGCTTACCGTTGTTTTTGCACTTCTGAGAGACTTGATGTATTACGCAAAACGCAACAAGCACAAAAACTTCCTCCAGGCTACGACAGACTCTGCCGCGATCTCCCACAAGAGGATGTTGCAAAAAAAATGCAAGAAGGACACACGCACGTTATTCGTATGAAAATGCCCACAACTGGCAAAACTGTTTTTAAAGACGCATTACGTGGCAACATTGAGTTTGAAAATGATGGTATTGATGATCAAGTGTTATTAAAATCTGATGGATTTCCAACCTATCATTTGGCTGTCGTTGTCGATGACCATTTGATGAAAATCACACATGTGATTCGAGGAGAAGAATGGATTTCTTCTACTCCAAAGCACGTGATGCTCTATGATATGTTTGGTTGGGAAAAACCTGAATTTTGTCATTTGCCGCTCCTTCGCAATGCAGACAAATCAAAAATTTCTAAACGCAAAAATCCAACCTCAATTGGCTATTATCGCAGAAAAGGAATTTTGCCCGCAGCTCTGCGTAATTTCTTAGCGCTCATGGGCTGGAATTTTGGCGATAACTGCGAAAAGTTTTCGACTCAAGAAATGATTGAAGGCTTTACTTGGGAACGAATGACCTTAGGAGGTCCTGTCTTTGATTTAAAAAAACTCGCTTGGTTAAATGGACAATATCTGCGTGCAGAATCGGATGAAAAATGGCTTGCTCATTTAAAAAATGTTGTTTTTTCTGACAATTATTTATTAAAAATTATTCCATTGGTTAAAGAACGCGTCGAAAAATTTGAAGATTTTATAGACAGTACAGCGTTCTTTTTTCAGGGTGATTTAAATTATAGCAATGCCCCTCTGGTACCAAAGGGCAGAACAGCACCAGAAGTTGCCGGCTATCTGAATGACCTTGTGCTTAAGCTTGATATCTGCGAAAATTGGACTCATGAAGAAATTCATAATATTTTTAACCAATATCTTGCAGAAAAACAACTTAAACCGAAAGATGTCTTTATGCCAATGCGTGTTGCAGTAACAGGTAGCAAGGAAACACCACCTCTTTTTGAATGCATCGAGGTATTGGGCAAGGATATTGTGCAAAGACGCGTGCGTTTAGCAATTGATTATCTTAAAACAATGAAAGAGTAATTAGCGAATGTACAATATTAAAAATCCAATTATTCACCGCTTTTTACCAAATGGGATGGAAGTGTATTTACAACCATCAGATTTTGCCCCCATCGTTTCAATTCAAGTATTGGTAAAAGTTGGATCTATCGACGAAGAAGCAGAACCTTATAAAGAAAATGGTCTTGCCCATGTGCTAGAACATATGCTTTTTAAAGGAACAAAAAAGTTTCCAAATTCTGGGCAAATTGCATCAATCGTTGAGTTTGAAGGGGGTGATATTAACGCCTACACAACCTTTGATCACACCAATTACCACTTAACCGCTCCAGCCCCTTTTGCGCTAAAAGGCGCGGAAGTTTTACTTGACGTTGTACAAAATAGTTTGCTTGAACAAGAAGAGCTTAAAAAAGAATTAGAAGTTATAATCGAAGAAATAAAACGTAGTCGCGACAATCCCAATGCTGTTGTCTCGCATAATTTATTTTCTTTATTTTACAATGGAACACGAATGGCTTCGCCGGTGATTGGATATCAAGATATTGTCCAAAATTTCACAAGAGAACAAGTCTATTCATTTTATAAAAAGTGGTACTTGCCAAATAATATGATTTTTGTGGCGACCGGTGATTTTAACTCCCAAACAATGTACGACCATTTAGTAGAACTGTCTAAAGAATTTACACCGCATTCTGTGCCAAAGCGTTTTCGAGCACCTCTTCCTGAGACAACGTTGCAAACACCCACTGCTAAAATTGAGCGCGGCGCATGGCAAGAAGCGCGCCTGCAAATTGCGACCCCAGCACCCGTTCTTGAAGAACATGACATGCCATTATGGGATGTCTTTGCTTCAATTTTAGGAGAATCTGACACATCTCGCTTAACACGTATTTTAAGAGACGAGCTGCAGCTGGTCACAAGCATTGACTGCTCCTGCTACACACCCAAATATCCTTGTGGCTTACTTGGAATTGGTTTTTTTGCGCGCGCTCACAATACACTTTCAGCAATTAAAATCATTGCACAAGAAATTAGAAGAATTGCAGAAGTGCCACCAACGCGTGACGAGCTCAATCGCGTGTTAAACACTCTTAAGGCACAACGCATTTATTCCAGAGAAAGCATGGATGGTATTGCACGCTCAGCAGGTATGAGTCTACAAACATCTCTCAAAATGGAATTTGAAAACATGTATATGAGCTCAGTGTCTCAAGTGACTCCTGAACATGTTCAAAACATCGCAAAAAAGGTTCTCTCCCAACTTGAGTCAGGGCAATTTCAAATTTCTTTAGCAATTGCAAAAGATGCATTGCCAGATATTTCAGAAGCAATATTAATAGAAACACTGTTTGATGCAATTAAAATGGCACAACATAGTGAAGTGCCAAAAGACCACCAAATTCAGAAAAGAAGCACAACAAACACTGCCGAAGAAAACTGGCTATCGTCCTACACGCATCACGTTTCTCACTCCAACAATGCAGTAAAACAAATTAAAATAGAGCTCCCATTGGGCAAGGTTCTAAAAATAAACTTTAGAAAATCATCGCGACTCCCTATAGTCAGCGGTATGCTGCTTCTTAAAGGCGGTTATGTAAGAGAACCAAAAGAAAAAAATGGAGTCAGTGGCCTCATGGCGAGCATGCTGACAAGAGGAACACAAAGACAAACCTACCGAAAATTTATTGAAGAATTAGAAGACAACGCTTCAAGTATTAGTGCTTTTTCGTCACGAGATCTTTTTGGCATGCGTTTTGATTCAATTAGTGAAAATAGTTTAAGAACAGCGCAAATGCTCTTGGATTGCTTTTTTAGGCCAGAATTTTCGCAAAGCGAATGGCAAAGAACCCACAAAGAAACTTTAGAAGTATTGATTGCGCAAAAAGATAGCCCTACTGCACGTCTTGCCCGCATTTCTCAACCCTTATTATTTCCAAATCACTCTTATTCATTTATTGGAATTGGCAACGAACAGTCTTTAAATAATATTCAAAAGAATGATGCACTGGATATTTGGAAACAGTTATTTACGGCAACGGAATTTGTTTTTTCTATTGCAGGAGATTTTGATCTTAAATCATTTGTTCACTTAATAGAGTCTGAGTTTAAAACATTTTTTCTTTCTGACTATCAAGAAAAAACTTTGACTCAACCAACCGCACCTCTTTTTCCTAAAATCAATGATCCCCAAGTTGGTTTTGATGAAATTGAACGCGAACAAGCCCATATCACTGTTTCATTTCGCTCATTTAGTATTTCTGATCACAGAAGAACAGCGCTTGAGTTGGCAGCAAATATTTTAGCGGGTCAAGGTGGTCGACTATTTTTAGATTTACGCGATAAACGATCTTTAGCTTATTCTGTAAGTGCTTCGCAATCACCTAATGTATTAGCAGGAGTTTTTACGGCATACATTGCCACCACATACCATAAAGCTCAGGAAGCCATTGAAGGACTTAAATTTCATATCGAAAAACTAGCGCAAGAGCCGCCTTCAATTGAAGAATTAAAACGAGCGCAGCATTCAGTGCTAGGCTCCCAAAGTATCGAATCTCAACATCATAATTACCAAGCGTCACAGCTTGCCATGAGTGATGTATATGGACTCGATTTTGATAATTTTTTAAGATTTTCTGAGCGGGTGAACGCTGTTACAGCAGAACAAGTCAGTGAAGTTTTACAAAGTCTATTAATTGAAAATATCCCTATTATTTCAGTGGTTGGCCCTAAAGGCACTTGGATCCCTGATAAACATGATCCTATGTTAAAATGGAACTTGAAAAACATATGAAAGACTCATTTTTTTTCAACAACTCTAAAGATATACTTATTTTACTTGATAAAAGTGGTAAAATTTTAATTTCTAATAGTGCTGCAAAAAAATATTCCTTATATGAAGACAAAGAAATCTTTCCGCAACTGGTTCCAACTGAAGCTGCGCAATTGGCAGCAACTTTTGATCAATTGATGAAAGATTCCATACAAAAAACTGTTCTGCTTGAATTGACAGGATTTCCAGTTATCACCTCACGGACACGCTGGAAAATCACCTATCTTCAAGCAGAACAAGCTTTTGCTTTTTGTTGTGAAGAACTCACAGAATTTTCTGCAGAAGATTTTTTACTCCATACTGGTCTCATGAAAACTGTTTTTGATCATGATCCAGACTTAATTTCTATAATCAATAGAGTTGGAAATTTTGTTTTTGTAAATCTTGCCGTTTACCAGTTTGCAGGTCTTTCTAATCCACCATTACTTATCGAAAAAATCAATTCATCAATTGAAAATAAAGAATTGTGGCTCCCCGGTTATGAAAATATTCAAAAATTTAGAGAAAAAGAAAATATAAATATTGAAGCCACGACAGATTCTATGGGCAATCCTGTATGGTTTGAAAATAATTATATACCATTAAACTTAAAATATGGTGAAAATATGACTTTAGTCATATCCAAAAATATCACACCCTGGAAAAAATTTGAAAAAAATTTAATTGATGCACAAAATAACCTTTATTTTAAACATCGTTTTTTATTTTTAGATAGTATGATGTTAAACAAGTTCGAAAAACATTTTAATATTTTGTCCGCTGAAGAACAAAATTTTGCGACAAAAATTAAAAAAGTAAAACACTACTTAACCGAAAAATACAAAACAGAATGCTTCACGAGTTTTAATCTCAAAAGCATTTTTTCTTTTATTTTAAGCTCATTGAATGACCCGTTAAACTCTTATGAGATTCAAGTACAAGAAAATTTTGAAAATATTGAAAACGTTGAAATTCAATGTTTTCAATATGACTTAATTCAAGCTTTTTTAAATATTTTTTATAATGCAATTAATGCTATTATTTTAAGTCAAAAAGTCTCAGAAAGAATGATTAAAATACAAACAGACATCCAAAATGGCGGTGTAAATATTTTAATTATAAATAACGGCAGTGTTGTAAAACCAGAAATTCAGGATAAAATTTTTGAACCTTTTATTACAAGTTTGCCTTCTGGACATGGTACTGGTTTAGGTTTAAGCATTGCAAAAGATATCATTGAAAACCACAATGGAACAATCAGTTTTACTAGTGACGCCGATTGGACGACATTTTCTATAACTTTACCTTTGCAATGACACAACTCGTTGTCCCTCCAACCCCTAAACTAATTTTACCACAAATTAATCCCTCTTCTGAAACAGAGATATCTTGAAAATTATTAAGTAACAAATTTCTTTTCAATGAAAGAATTTTAGGATTGACTTTTTTAGGATCAATACCAGAAGGTAACAAACGGTAGGTATTAGAATTTAAGGATTGAATTCCTAAAAGTTGCGCGGTGAGCTCCCAACCTCCCGATACCGCCATTCCATGCCCAAAAATTCCTTTTCGTGCAGAAATGTAAGCAGATTGCGGCACATAATCTTCGATTAGGGTAAATTCATTCCAATCGCCTGGAGTTCCAGTGGCATGCATATCCCATAATTGTATTTGTGAAGAAACAACCTGTGCATTGGCAAAAGCTCTCTCAATAGCAAGCTTTGGACCGTTTTTAGAAGGTGTAATAATATGCTCTGCATCACTGCTGGTTCCTGCCCCTAAAATTTCTACCCCAAGCGGCTTTACGCCGAGAGGAGACATGGCATCTTCTGCCGCAATAATCCACGTACAAGCACCTCCAGACACATGAGTACCTCGCAGATCACAAAAAGGAATACTAGGAGAATCGCCCAATACCGCAAGACGTCCATTATAAAATGCAGAGATCACTTCATCGGATGGCACTGCATCCGATGCTCCAACAATTGCCGCATCAATTTTACCCGATCGGATATCATACAATGCCTGCTCAACCAGGGTACCAAAAGACGCACATGCACCAGCAAACCCATTGGCAACTCCATGCAAATTTAACAACATCGAGACCTGAGATGCCGGCACGCTTTGTGTATTCCAGAGTAAATTGGGAGAGGCCGCTTCCCATGGAGGTGTTGGGCATTGATATTTTTCAAAGAGATTTCTTTTCGCTTTTGTTTTCCAACGAATTAACGATAATTTTGCCGTTTCTATATCTTCGCCTTGAACAATATGGCTTTCAATTTCTTTTAATTCGTTTAATAAATTTTTTAACTCTATCGACTTTTCTGCCCAATAAGCATTCCATACTTGCAACGCTTCATAGCGTTCAAAAGAATCTGACAAAAAAGAATTTGGATTTTTTGGAACATCGTGCAATTCAATTTTATTATTTAGATACTCTTGGTACAATTGATTTCTTGCAGGATCTGCCCAAAACGCATTCCATTTAAAAAATACTGCATCAGTTTGGCGCGAAAGTTTGCAAATCATTGGAATATCACCTAAACCATGAGCATAATGAATTGCTAAATTAGGATCTAAAGTTTGTAATGCCTTTTCTAATCCAGGATTGGTTTCGAGTGCATCAATTAAACTTCCTATGGCAAACTTAACCACCTCGCCACTCTTTTCATTCAGTAATGAAAATCTTTTGGGCTCATGTCGCTTGTCCAACCATGTTTTATATTGAGAAAAATCAAACGTTGGAACACCCACCAAAAACAAGTCAGAAAAAGATTTTTTTAAAGTTAATGAGCATTTGCTTTCTGAAAGCAACGATAAAAACTCTTTTAAATTTGCAGCACCTGGAGCGACTACGGATGCTCCATATAGATAAACTCGTCTTGTTTGCATTGTTGTCCTACAGGCCATCTTACACGTCCTCAATTTGAAGAAATATATTTTATAACGTTGTTCACACTAACAGAAAAATGGAGGCTTAAAAAATTTAATGACTATTAGTTTCTATTTTTTTTGAGGCTATCGTTTAACACAATCAAATCAGAGACTGCCTTTGAAGCGCCGTACCACTTTTCAGCAATGATTTTGTACTCATCACCCTCTTTACGGAGATATAAGAACTTCCTGCCAAAATCAACCTTATCTGGAGAGGTATATTTTTGAAAAAATTCTACAAGTAATTGATTTTGAAATGACAATATTTTAGGTTCGCTGACTTGTACTTTAATATCACCTTGGCGAATTTTGGATAAGTTCATTTTCATATTTAACCAACCATTTTTGCTTTTTCCTAGAGAGCGAAAATGTTCAGAATAATAACTCAAATACACTTTAAATTCAGATTTTTCCCAACTTTGTCTCCATGATTCAACCATATCTATGACTTTTTCTTTTTCTTGCTGAACAGACTCGTAACTCACCATCTGCATTTCTGAAACAATCACAACAGGTGTTTTAAATTCCGTGACATATTTTGTGATATCGAGCACATCTTCGTTTCGCAAAGCAACACACCCTTCTGTATCAAAGGGACGCTGCATTCTTTCGTTACTATCTACACCATGAATCCAAATACCAGATCCTGTTTTGCGTTGTCTTTTGTCAAAAATATTAGGATAATCAAGCACAAAAGCTCTTGGACCGTACTTGCGCGCTGCATTACCCCAAAGTTGCATTAACGTAGAGCCTTCTTTGCGGCCGACAATAAAATAAATGCCTTCAGGAGTGCGGTTATCACCGCGAAACTTTTTATCCCCTGGTTCTTTACCGGTTAAAGCATGATAACGTTTTACAAGAGAATATGTTCCACTCGGCGTCACCTTAAAAACGCTCAGCCTGTGAAGATTTTTTTCGACAACCATTGCATAAGTGGGTTCATAGGACGTCAAGCTAATAAAAGCGGAAGGAATATTTTGTATTGAGTTTGATTGTGATTGCGTGTCTATCGCCTTAGGAACTGTGATAGCAAGGCCGCTATTGAACGTTTTTTGGAATAGCGGGCTTTTATGCACATCAGACGAATTTTGGCTTATAATATGTTCATTTTTTTGTAAAAGTAAATTTTCTTTTGGTTTGCCAAGAGAAACTTGGTTAGAAATCAATAAAATAGCAAAAAATATATTTAACTTTTTAATATCATTAAGTTTAAAAAAATTGCTATTCACCTTACGCAATCTCCATGAACCAAAGAGACAACATTATTTCATAATAGCCGCAATCTGCTCACGTATATTTGAGGAAAGTCGAACCCCCATATAAGACACTGTATCTGCTGCTAAAAGGGTTGCGATTTGACCAGATTGTTCAAGGTTTAAACCTCGACACAAGCCAAACATAAAACCTCCGGCAAACATATCGCCTGCACCCGTAGTATCGGCAACTTCAACTTTTTTTGCAGGGATAAATATAACCTTTCCATCATAGGCAATGTATGCGCCCTTTTCACCATCTTTAACAACAGAAATTTGAATAAATTTAGCTAGTTCTAAAGCTGCCGCCTCAGGAGATTTCTCTAAAAGAATATTTGCTTCTTCTGCATTTAAAAAAACCAAATGCGTTTTTTCGAGTAGTGACATGATTCGAGCTCGCCCATGTCTTTTGATCACAAACGGATCTGCAACATCAAACGCTACCTTTACATCATTCAGCAATGCATGATCAATGGCTGCACTCAGAGCATCAATTTGATTTTGACTATCAAGCATATAACCTGTAGAAAAAAAGATCTTTGATTTTGCAATGTCGTCAAAAGGAACATAACTCGGTTTGTATAAAAGACACGCCCCTAAATTGGTATTTAGGGTCCGTTCACCATCTGGAGTCACAACAACAAGACACGTACCTGTATGAACGCCGTCAACAATTGATAGCCTGTTTTCAATACTGAGTTCATCTAATCTTTTTGCAAAAGCGCGCCCATACGCATCATCGCCAACAGTGCTGCTGTAGCTCGTTTTGGCACCTAAAATTGCCATCCCCCTCAGGGCATTCGATGCACTGCCCCCAAGCTCAACTTCTGGTTTAACACTACCCAAGTTTTGCAAAACATTTTTTTGCGTTGCTTCATCGACTAACTGCATCACACCTTTGTTCATTCCAAAAGTTTTTAGGTCTGAATCATTAGCGCGAACAAGAAGATCGATAAGGGCATTTTCGATGGAAACGACATCAAAAGCATGACGGAATTGTTCCGTAGAAAAAAAAGAATTTTGAATCATCTTAAACAAACCTCAACTGTTACCTCGTCAAATCAACATTTATGACGCAAGGGTTCTGTCATATGTAAATCACTATTGCGTTGTAAAGGGTCCTAGCAATTTAAAATCGATACCGCCAAGCAAATCTCTTACCACAACAAAACCACCAACAGAGCTACCCGCTGATGATTTTGGATTCCAATTGGTGTTATTTGCAGTATCAAGTTTTAGGTCTCCCGAACTCACATACCATTGCAGCCGCACTTTATAGTTAAACAATGTATTATTCGGATCTCTACCTGAAGGAACAGTAGGAAACGTTAAATTTGCAGTAATGTTTGTTTCCTCATTTGCTGGAATTGTAGCAGAACTTGCTGGTGCAACAGAAGAAATTTGAATAGGATTATTTGTGATAGCAAGTCCACTTTTAATTTGCGCAATTTTAGACGCTGATACCCATGTGGTGAGTGGTGCCGTTGCCCACCATCCATCCGAAGAATCTGGCAAAAAATAAAACGAATAAAAACCATTATCAGACGAAACAGCAGAACTTGCTGTATAATTCAATTGAAAACCAGGTACATCCTTAGCCAAATTTAAATAAGAATTTAAATTTGTTGTACTTAAATGTGCACAATTTACAACATAATCAAATACAGTGAGACGAAATGGAGCTGACTGAATTGTAACACTTGGAGTGGATGCTGGTGACAAAAAATTTGCTAACGTTACCGCTGAGCCTTGACCAGGCGACACTCCTCGTGCACCACCGCCACCACTTAAATAATTATTGCCAATTGGAAATCCTTTTATACTGTTTAACGTGACTGTTGGTGTTTCTGCGGTAGGAGAAACAACAAGCAAATAAAAATGAGTTGTTGCACAACCAGTTCTCAATGGGAATTGTTGTGTTGACGTATTGGTTAAAGTATTTCCACCAGAAATAAGAGTACTATCTTGAAACACACCAGCGACAACACGCACTTTATTAATGACATAATATTCATTATTGCCATCATTGCATCCAACAAAAAATAAACAGAAAAATAGTTGCAAATTCACTATAATTTTTTTTCTATGACAAAACATAAAGCACCCTAAATTAAAATTTTGCAATAATTCCAATTGTTGGAATTATTGGCAGTGACGTTATTTCTATTTTTTTTGAGTAATCTTGATTATACGTTACAAAAGATACATTTTTTCTATTAAAAACATTTAAAATATCTAAGTAGGTTGTTAAGGTCCAATCTGGATACAAAAAATCATACTCAGTTCTAAAATCAACTTGCATAATAAATGGGTTTCTTGCATCATTTTTATTAATACCATATATATTGCCATCGGGTTGTGGTGTATATTTACCCGTATTTTGATTAAAAATTCCAGAATTTATTGAAGTATATGGAGCTCCTGTTAAAAATTGAAACTTTGCGCCAGCTTTCCAATTTCCAGTAATTTTTTGCCCATAAACAATATTTAGAGAATGCGTTCTATCGTATTCTGAATAACGCCAAATGCCAGTTAGTGGATCTTTAATTTCTGCGGTACTGATTCCATAACTCAACCAACCAAACCAAAAATCAGAAGGTTTTTTCTTAATAAAAATCTCAAGCCCCTTAGCGCGAGAACTGATAGAATTTTCAAATTTATTATTTGGATTTTCTACTGCCATACCAACTAAAGACTGGCTTGTTTTACTCCACAGTTGAATATCGGCCGAAAAGTTTTCTAAAAAACTGACTTCATATCCAACCACAAGTTGTGCGCTTCTTTCTAAGCTTAATTTGGGATTGCCATAAGATGAACTGCTATATTGTACTGCAGGCATTTGACTGTAATATCCAGCAGCAAATTTTAAAATATGATCTTCTATGAGTTCGTACCGAATGCCAATTCTTGGATCAATACCTATTTGATTTGAATTAGTTCCTATTAAAACATTAACTCCAGGATTTACAGTCAAGCTTTTAATTGGCGAATATGTAACATCAAAAAATAGATCGCCATATAATTGTGATAGTATTAAATATTGATAAACTCGAGGAGCCAATTCTGGATCAAAAAACACAGTGGGATCACCGCTTGGAAATTGCACAACATTTAGGCCTACCGTATTGTAGGTGTATTTTGGGCGAACTCCCACGCCAAATGATAATTTTTCATCTATTTTTTTATCAACAATTAAGCCAATACCAAACAAATGGCTTTTGATATCTAATGTGTTTCCTAATATATCTTGTTGAAATAAAAAATACCGCTGTTGAAAAACAAATTTTACCACAACATCGTTACTTAAATTTAAATTATAACGCACGCCAGAAACTTGCAAATAGCTATAAAAAGAAAATTTATTTTTACCATCTGCGGTTGTGCTGTCACCAAGGCTTGCCGACAAAGACGCTCTATCTGCTGCACCAACCAGATAACCCTGCCAAGTCCCTAACGCATGATTGCCATTGAGTACCAACTGATAGTCCGTTGCTTGCGGAATTGTCACAAAGCTTGAAGACCCTGCGATTTTTTGAATAAGTGGTTTGTATAATTCAAGATATGTTCTTCTAAATCCAAGTCTATAGCCTATGGCATTATCATTTGAGTTTTGTTGCGTTACATTTTCGGACTGAGTTTGTGTGGTATCTGTTTTAGGAGCATCAAGGCGCCCTTCCATGTAAATTCCTGTTTGAACAAGACCTAAATCATATTCACCTGACAACCGTTCTGGAGTTGTATTCTGACTTTTTAATTGAATCACTCCTCCAATAGTATCTGCATATCTTGAACTAAAACTTCCTGGAAAAAAGTCCATTGCTTCAATCATTTTTGGAGGAATAATTGTTTCTGCACCTCCAAAATGAAAAATAAAGGGAAAGACCAAATCATCATAAAAAAAGGAGTTGTCTCCAGGCAAACCACCTCTAACCACCAGATCAGCACTTCCTACATTTGCAGGAAGAACAGAGGGCAATGTTTGCAGTACCCTTACAGGATCCCGCCCCGCTCCTGGAGTTTGGGTAAATTCTTCTTGTTGAAATGTATTTTGGGAAATTTCATTTTTTTGCTTGGCTCGAATGACTCCAAATCCCCCATAAACGGGAGCTGGTTCTAATTGAAACGGAGAAGATGATAAAAGCTTTCCATTTTTAATTTCAATTGTTAAATCTTGAAAATTGTCGGCACGAATTAAAATTCCAGAAGACGATTTGTCAATATAAAACTCAAACGAACCATCTTTGTTTGTCCGAACAAATGAATTACGATTGCTTTGATCAATAATCAACGCGTCGGCAATAGGATTTTTTGATCCCAATTGTTTAACAATTCCTTCAATACAAATTTTATTTAAATCTTGAGATTTAACACATGCATTCGCATGGGAAAAACAAAACACAATTTGCACAAAAAATAAGCAAATTATCGTTGATAATCGATTTTTAAACATAAAATTGTACCTAAAATAAAAAATTAATAACAAAAAATTTTACGGCCAATGATCATGCAACGATAAAAGATAGCATAAAATTGAGAAAAATAAAAATTTGCCAACTCGATAATTAACAATTATTATTTCTTGTTTGAAAGAAGATTTGATAGATAAGGAAACACTGTGTTCAAAAAGTACGTTCAAAAAAATATTTTTACAAAAATTAAGTTTAATAGCCAATTTAATTGGAAACAAAGTTGGGTATGGGTAATTTTAATTGCGACTTGTTTACTAAGACTATTTTGGTCTGCCAATTTTCCAATCGGTAATGATGAAGCGTATTACTGGGACTGGTCAAGGCAGTTACAATTAAGTTATGTTGACGCCCCACCTTTTGTTGCTTGGATCGCATTTCTAGGAGGACTTCTTTTTTCTGGAGAAATTGGGGTACGTTTATTTATTCCTATTTTTTATTTTTTTACAACTATATTTTTAATTTTATGTGCTCGAGAAATTGAAATTATAAAAAATCGACAATTAACTAATGAAACTGTTATTTCTATTTTTATACTCAGCCAACTTATTCCTATATTTAGCCTTGAAGGAATGATGTTAATTCCAGATGGTCCGTTATTATTTGGAATTTCTGGAGCATTATTTTATTTATTAAAAGCAAACCGAAAAGCTTTACATAAAAATTCTTCCTTAGCAATAAAAGACGGTTTATTATTGGGAATTTTTCTTGGTCTTGCAGGTCTATCAAAATATCATGCATTACCAATTTCTATTGGTTTTTTTATAGCGACATTGGTTTTTCGCGGCATTAGTGCAAGCATTAAAGACTATAAATTTTGGTTTGTCGCAATTTTTGTTTCTATTGTAATTTCCAGTCCTGTTTTTGTTTGGAATTATAATAACAATTATGCCTCATTTCGCTTTCAGTCGCAACATGGATTTTCTGATTTTAATTTTAGTTTTTATACAATTTTTAAATTTTTTCTCGGTATTTCACTTTACTTAATGCCTTGGTTTTTTATATCTTTACTCTATTTTTCATTTAAAGAACTCAAAAAAAACAAATACTATAACTCTCCTGCAATTTTTTCGATAATCCCGTTTTATTTTTTATTTTTAATAATTTTAATATCTTCAATGGGTAAACAAACGCTTGCTCACTGGGTTATGCCTGGATTTTTACTTTTAATCCCTGCATTTGCTATTAATTGGAAGCCTTTACAATCAAAATATAAATCAATTTGGAAAAAATTATTTTACTTATCATTTGCAATTTCAATTATAATTCCAACTTTATTGAGTTTTAATTTTATTAATAATTTTATAATAAGAACTTATGCATACATTAATGGAAATTCTGATACTCTTTTTCAGTTTTATATATGGAAAGACTTAGAAATTTTTATGCAAGATCAACAAAATATATTGCTTTCCTTAAATGAATATAAACAAAATGAATTAGTTTCAAAAAAATGTGACAATGAGTATGAAATTGCCTCACTCAAGTGGTTTTGGACAGCACAAATGGCATTTCATTTTAAACATCAACCAAAAATTTATAATTTTGATTTCGATAACAGTTCATTTTATACTTGGCGTGATAAACTTTATGAGCTGGCTGAGTGCAAAATTATTATTGTAGGTAGTCAAGATCATTTTCAGGCAAATGAAATATTTAAAATTATGAATGTTGAAGAAATAAAAAAATTTACTCTCTCTCCTTATACAGGAAAAAACATTGTTTTTATTAAAGGAAGTTTAAAAGAAGAAGGGGTTCTTAGAAAAATTTATGAAAACACTCTAATAAATATCAGATATTAAACAAATTGATCGGACATAGAAAAGATGACAATCAAGCCTTGTTAGTTTTAACATTCTATTTTAAAACAGCATTTGTTTGTTGCTTGCTGGCTTCAATTCAAAGGAGAATCACTTGAAAAAAGTTAAAATTTACACAACAACAGTTTGTCCATACTGTAACTCTGCAAAAAATCTTTTTAAAAATTTAAACATTGAATACGAAGAAATCAATCTTGATAACAATTCTGAACTCAGAGCGAAACTTTCGCAAGAAAATAACGGTTGGCGAACTGTACCCATGGTATTTATTGGCGATAAATTTATTGGTGGTTTTGATGATACAAACAAACTACACAGAGAGGGAAAACTTTTAAGCTTAATTCATTCTTAATTAAATTTATGTTCCTAAATAACACATTTTTTAAAAAAAGTTTTAAAATGGCAAAAAAAATCTTTATTCTTTTAGTGATCTCATTAAATTGCTCTGCCTGCGTTATTGGGTTTAGTAATTTTCAAAATCACATCCCAGAAGAGTATGCAAAAGTATACGTGCCAGCAGCAATTGATAATTCTATTTATTCTGGCAATTCTAGCAGATTAACTCAAGCTATCCGTAAAGAACTTTCTTTAAGAACAGATTTACAGTTAACAGATATCAATCATGCTCAATGGGCACTTTTTATCAAAATAACAGATCGCTTGCAAAACATTATTGCTGTAGATGACTGCAAAAATCCCTCTGCCGCTTCGATTGCAAACGGTGCCTATCTATGCTCTAAAATTCATCCAGAACTGACGAATCAAGCAAATGTCCCTTATTCACTCAATCAACCAAACATTTCTCCTGCAAAAGAGGAATTATCACTTATTGCTGAAATTAAAGCCATAGACCTCAATACTGGAAATGTAATTTGGGCTAAGGAATACAGTTCAAAAAATATTCAACCAATTTCTTTTCATGAAATTGGAGATACAGACGGCAAAACAGTAAAATACATGCAATGGACTCCTGATCTTCATGTTCTGCGATATCAAGAAGCTGTTGATAATGCCGTCATGTCTTTTGCAAATACAGTAGCAAGCGACGTGCTAAAAACAATTTTTGCTTCAATGCCGAAGCGCGGTTCCAAAAGCACCAATTGATAAAATAGGTGACGAGAGATTGAAAAAAATAAACACAAAATGTAGTTTTGTGGCGTTTTCATGTGAAGATTAACAACTCTTAAGTGGAGAGTCTCTATGTTGTCAAATTTTGTTTCAAAACATAAAAAAGAGTTAGAAAATATTGCGCTTGCAGTAAGGCTACTGAGCATGGATGCCGTTTTGAAAGCGAAATCTGGTCATATTGGCTTACCACTTGGGGGTGCTGAAATGGGCACCCTTCTTTATTTTGCAGTGATGCGCCATGATCCTCAGAACCCTCAATGGCTCAATCGCGATCGATTTGTGTTGTCTGCAGGCCACGGAAGCATGCTCCAATATTCTTTATTGCATCTTTCAGGGTATAAACTTCCTATAGAAGAAATTATTCAATTTCGCCAAATAGGCAGCCTTACCCCAGGGCATCCCGAATTTGGGCATACACCAGGTATCGAATGCACCACAGGCCCCTTAGGCCAAGGCATTTCTCATGCAGTGGGTATGGCGCTTGCTGAAAGAATGCTCGCAGCCCGCTTTAATAGTCAACATCATCAACTGATTGAGCATAATACTTTTGTCATTGCAGGCGATGGATGCTTGATGGAGGGTGTGAGCAGCGAAGCATCAAGCTTTGCTGGGCATTTAAAACTCAATAAACTGATTACCCTTTATGATGCGAATAACATTACTATTGATGGAACAATTGACATCTCATTTTCTGAAAATGTTGCACAACGCTATGAAGCTTACGGCTGGAATGTTCTCTATGCAAATGGCAACAACTTTGACTCCCTCTCTCAAGCAATGGAAACGGCTTTAACAAACGCTAATCGTCCTCAAGGTGAAACAGGACCAACGCTTATTATTTGCAAAACAATACCTGGCAAAGGCTCTCCAAAGTGGGAAGGGAAACCAAAAATTCACGGCAATCCCATGAGTGAAGACGATGTCAAAGAAGCAAAACAACATTTAGGAATTTCAAATTTAGAACCTTTTTTTGTTCCTGATTACTGCCTCGTTTCTGCAAAAAAAATGATGGAACTTCGCTCAGAACATGTTTTAGATTGGAAAAAATCGTTTGAAAAAATTATGCAACAATGGGAAATAGAAACCCCTGAAAAACTAAAACTTTGGAACTTGCATTTTTATTCGAATAAAGCAATAAACAGCAAAATTAATGATGATACTTGGCAATCAGCGCTCGCTAAAATGGCAACCCGTGTTGCAAGTGGCAAAGCTCTGTGTGCGTTAGCAGCCACAGATCCAACATTAGTGGGAGGATCTGCAGATCTTGCAGGTAGCAATGCAACAACTTTACCCAATACTTCGTTTATAACGGCAACAGATTTTTCTGGCAGAAATATTCATTTTGGTGTGCGTGAGCATGGCATGGCAGCCATTTGCAACGGCATTACCTTGCATGGAGGACTGCGTGCATACTGTGCTACAATGGTCGTTTTTTCTGATTACATGCGCCCAGCAATCCGTTTAGCAGCTTTAATGCAAATCCCAACTTTATTTATATTAACTCACGATAGCTATGCAGTTGGAGAAGATGGCCCTACCCATCAACCTATCGAACACGCAGCATCACTGAGAGCAATCCCTAACCTAAACGTTATTCGACCAGCTGATGCCATAGAAACATTTGCTGCATGGGAATTTGCGGTTTCAAGCACGTCACAACCAACTGCACTTTTATTAACACGTCAAGACCTCAATAATTTAGACGAATTGATTGATTCGCCACGTACATTAAGAACAATCAATGAAGGACTCGTAAACGGTGGATACATCGTTAAAGATTTCAATAACACAGCTCACGCACAAAAAATCATTCTTGTTGCTTCGGGAAGCGAAGTCGGACTCGCTCTCCAAACAGCATCACTGTTAGAAAAGCAACCAAATGAAAAACCTATTTCTATTCGCGTGATCAGTGCGCCAATTCCGCAAAGACTGCCTGAAAATCCAATTTGGTTAAACAAATTTCTGCCAAAAGAGATTCCAGTCATTGCAATTGAAGCAGGCTCTCACATGGGATGGGGAGAAATTGTTGGCAGGGATGGAAAGATTTTTGGTTTAAAGAATTTTGGAGAATCGGCACCCGCCCAGAAATTGGCACAACATTTTGGTTTTACGCCCGAAAAAATGTCAGAAAATATTTTAAATTTTTTACAAATCAGGTAGCTTTTCTAATCTATGAAAGAAAAATTATACAATTCATTAGAAAAAATTAACAAGACAAATGCTAATATAATATATGCATTCCTATTATTTTGTATTTTTACATTTAAAATTTTATATTACAATCAACAAAATTTTGATTTCTGGATTGAAACTATTGGAACAATATTACAACTTGCACTGCCTTTTTATGTGGTTGTTCCTTTATTATGGAAAAAAGATTTTCTTGGCACGAAACAAATGCTAAAATTTTTAATTGCTGTATTAATTATCATATGGTCACTCAAACTTGGTTTGAGTGACTTACTTGGCTTTAATACAACACGTCCACGAGGAGGAGACATGAGCTTTCCAAGTGGGCATACAGCAGGTGCATTCTTGGGAGGCGTGTTTTTAAGCATTCGGTATGGCTGGAAATATGCTTTAGTGGTATTGCCTTTGGCTTTTTACGTTGCTTTTTCAAGAATTTTTTCAAAAGCTCATTGGCCGGCTGATGTTGTTGCATCAATTGTAATTTGCACAATCTTAGGTTTAATGATTGTAAGACCATTCAAAAAATAGTCTTTTTATACTAAATTATATATCAGGGAACAAGGATGTTACCTAGCAGCTTATCCGAGATAAATAGCGATTGGTTTTATTATTTTAAAATAATAATATTTTTTATTGTTTTTACTTGCTTAATTCTTTTATTTCATTCTTTATTTAAAAAATTTTTAGTTAAAACAAGAATAATAAATTTTTGCTTTTTAATATTTTTTATGATAGCTTATTTTTTTCAAAATCAAGGCTTATATAAATTTACTAGTTTTATTTTTTATACTGTATTAATAATTTTATTTCAATTTATTATAACAAAATGCTTCGCATTTATTAAAAATTCTATACAAAAATTTAAACTTATTTTATTTAAGACACCAAAACCTAAATTCAATAAATTTGGAACACCGCATATTTTAACTTCTTTTGGATTAAAAGTAAGAAGTAAAAGTGAAGTTTTTATTGCAGAAAAATTATATGAACAAAAAATTACTTTTTTTTACGAAAAACCACTAACCGCCGATGGTAAAACATATTATCCTGATTTTACAATTTATCATGGGAAAAAAACTTACTACTGGGAACATTTTGGACTATTGAGTGATAAAACCTATTATCAAAAAACTGAAATCAAATTAAAATGGTATAAAAAAAACTTTCCAAACAAACTTGTTTGGACTAAAGAAAGTCCGCAATTATTACTTGAAATTGAAAAAGAACTAGAAAAAATTACGAAAACTAAGCCGCAGAATCGGTATCGTCGCTTTCTAAGCCGGCAGCCCCATGGGAAAAAGGAACATGAATCTCAAACTCGCCATATTTAACTTGTAATTTTCCATCAATATTTTCTATTAAAAAAGTTTCATCTTCTATTTGCATTTCTATAATTTTACCTGGTTCTATTGTTTTAAATGGAATCGTAAAATCGGAACCATCTGATAATGTAACTGAAAAATAATTTCCTTTAACTTGGATTGAAGTTTTTTTATTGCTTGTTGGAATGTGAGACGGATCAGCATCCTCATCAAGTCCTATTGGAGCAACCTCATCTCCTGAATTGTCTGATACAGCAGATGCACCACCTTTTCCTGTGGGATCATCATCTCCCATTCCATGATCAACTGGCTGCGGGTCGCTTGATTCGGAGGATGAATGAGCGCCCTCAGCAGTATCATCAACAATCTCAAGATCTTTAATTTCTGCCGAGGAGTTTTCTGTCTCAGAACTCACAGCCCCTTCTTCGACCGCTATTTCTTTATCGCTCATGGCTTCGTTTCCTCCTGAAGCATCATCTATCGCTATTTCGTCTTCGGCAGAAACAGGACTTGCATCAGTAGATTCTTCAGCAGAAGCGCTATCAGACTCTAAAATAGCCGCTTCAGATGATGCCTCGGACACAGGTGGCTCAGAACTTGAAACATCTAAAGGAGTTTCTTCATCAGGAGTGTCTTCTGTAGGTACTGCTTCTGCGGCTACTGGCTCTTCTGGGGCAACTTCTAACGACTCATCCACGCCTTCTGTTGCTGTGGCAGCATCTCCAACGACTGGCTCTTCTGGAGCAACTTCTAACGATTCATCCACACCTTCTGCTGCTGTGGCAGCATCTCCAACGACTGGCTCTTCTGGAGCAACTTCTAACGATTCTTCTACGCCTTCTGCTGCTGGGGCAGCATCTCCAACGACTGGCTCTTCTGGAGCAACTTCTAACGATTCATCCACACCTTCTGCTGCTGGGGCAGCATCCCCAACAACTGGCTCTTCTGGCGCAACCTCTAACGATTCTTCCATGCCTTCTGCTGCTGGTGCGGCGTCTTCTGTTGCAGCAGGAACTGCTTGGGCACTCGTGATCTGATTTTTTTCTAAAACCTCTTTAAAAGTTTGCAAGCCAATTCGAGAAACAACATCTGATAAATTTTCAGCACCCTGCTTGTTTTGTGAGTATGTTTCTAACACCAATGAAATAGCTGTCCCAATATTGCTTCTGGGAATACCTTCTATCACCGATTCGGCAAGTTTCGGTTCCCCAGAAGTGCGGCCTCCAATACTCATATTATAACCTTGGGAATCGCCAACAATATGAATATCATCAGTCGCCGATGCCACACATGCGACAGCACAGCCATTCATTCCAATATTTAAAGCAGTAAAAGAATCTTTAAATTTTTCGTTTAAAAAAGGTGAAATATCAATAGCATCACCAAGTGCATCCTGCTCGCATTTGGAGCACAATTCACCAAGACATGCCTTAGGTGATAGAATCGAATGATTACGATAATGTTTTAATAATATTCCTGATTTAGCTAGTTTTGCGTGAAGTTCTAAAAGTTTCTCTTTTGGCACCATAAAACCAATGCGTTGATCTTCGGTGACTTTCAAAAAAACCGACACATCATCAGCAACATCACAAATAAGTCTCAATTGACTCCCATTGTAAATACCACCGGCAGCTTCGGCAAGAACAAACAAATATCCATTTTTTAACTCAAACTGCCCAACAGCCAATGATATTCCTCCGCATATCAGTTATATCTATGGTATCGTTTAGATTAATGGGAACTTGAGCGACCATATGTGATGTTGATAGACACATATGACTTGGTTGCTAAAGCCCATAGGGCATGACATCCAATAAAATCAAATAGATATATTTGAGTCTCTTTTGCCTCGGTATTTTAAATTAACAAGGAGTTTCTTTTTATGTCCTCTCCCTCTGCCTCTTCCATGCGAGAATTGATTGAATTTGTTGCAAAATCTCTTGTTGATAATTCGGATAAAGTTGAAATCAATGAAATTAATGGAACCCAAACAAATGTGATAGAATTGCGTGTCGCCAAAGAAGATGTCGGTAAAATTATAGGAAAAAGTGGCAGAACTGCAGATGCAATTCGCACGATTTTAAATTGCGGCGCAGCAAAACAAAATAAAAGATATATTCTTCATATAATTGATGAATAATATTATTTTTTATTAAATTCTAATAATTTAAAAATTTTTTTTAATCAAGATAAAATCATATCCGATAAAATTACAATCCAGTAAACCCTATCTGATTAAAAGAAGTCGAACGTGAAAAGTCGTATAGGTTTAAAATTTATAGCATTGTATTTATTTGTTATAATTTTTATCACAGAATCCTGTTCTCCTAATAAAATTAAATTTACAAAAATTACAATTAATCAACCAAACCATTTAAATTCATCATTAAACAACAAATCCAGCTATCTATCTATTAGGCCAATTCAAATTCCAGTCTCTATGAAAAATAATAGTGGTTTTTTATTAAATACAGAACTTAAATCTGGTACAAATAGTCTTTCATTACCAATTGGAAAAATTTCTATAAAAATAGGTTTTTTAGCTATGGGTTATACAACGACAACACCTTCAAATTGTTCTAATACAAATTCTAATAATAACTCTGAAAATGAAACAGAAAATGTTTTGTATACTGAATTTGAAACAGAATTGACAATAGATGAAAATACAACATCCATACCAATTAATTTTCCAAATCCTTTTAATATTGTTACTTTTGATAAATTTGGCTTTAAAATTAAAAATATTTTAGGAAATCCTGCAGCAGGAGCGACTATTTATTATATTGATCCTATAAGCGGAATAAAGCTCAGCGATCCTTGCACACAAACGCCATTTTCAGATACAGCCGATAGCGAAGGCCGCGTTGCAATCAATATCCCTATTTATTCTAATTCTTCGCAATTTCACTTTGAAATTGTTTCAACGGATGGGATCAAACAAACAATTCAACCGACTCTAACCAAAAACGCTTCAGTCGCTAAGTTTTATAATTTGTTTATGGTTGACGGCAGTTATTCTCCAATGAATGAAGCGACAGATAGTTTTTTAAACAACCAACAAACTATTGCATATCGAAGAGATGTTTTGTTACGAAATCCTCGGTTTCCCGATATTGCAAATTACAGCATTCAAGCGCCAAATTCTACAACAGGAATGTTTAATCTTTATCCATCTTCAATCACAAATAATTCAAACGAACTGATTAACAAAAGAAAATTTAAATTTCAATGTGAAATCAAATTAAGTTCAGGGACAATCATTTATCAAATGCAAAGTTGTAAAAATTTTTACTCAAATTTTTTTACTGAACCAGTACAACTTTCGCAAGGACAAAGTTATACAATATCGGCCTATATTAACGATGAAGAAGGATTTCTAGCTTCGGATAAATCTGCAACGACCCCTGCAACCGTATCTTTCACTTATAATTTACCATAATGAAATTTTATTTTTAAATTTAAAAAAAATATGTTATCAAAAAAATATTAAAATTATTTTGCAGTGGACACTTTCACGGATGATAAAGGACACAACATGACAGAGTTAAATCATGAGTTAATTAGAAGCATTGAAACACAGGGAAATAGTGATTACGAAATATATTTACAAACCAAACAACTTCTCTCACTACAAACATCACATGAACAACTTTGCAATCCTGATGAATTACAATTTCAAATAGTACATCAAAGCGAAGAGTTGATGTTTAAATTATTAAATCATACTTTACTTGAAATTCATAAAAATCTTCTCGAACAAAACGTAAATAAAATATTATCTCTTTTTCAGCGTGCTCATTTAGCTCAATCTAATATATTATCAATTATAGAACTCCTTCACACCATGTCGCCTAAAGCTTACCAAGAAATCAGATTAAAGTTGGGTAATGGTAGTGGACAAGATTCACCAGGTTTTAATAGTTTCTTAAAAATTGCACCAATTTTATGGAAAACTTTTAAAAAAATTTATTTAGAAAATTCTGATGAAAAAATTGAAAAAATTTACAATTCAAACTTCAATCACTGTGATACTTACTTAATTGCTGAAGCTTTTTTAGAACTTGACGACAAATACAACAAATTTCTTTATTTTCATATAAAACTTATTGGAAGAAGCATTGGCTTAAATGCATACTCTTTAAAGGGTAACATTGTTTCGGCATTAAATAACAGAATTTCTCGCTCTCTTTTTCCAGAACTTCTTGAAATTCAATCTCAAATGACGGCTCTATGGGGCAATACATATGGTGTCAAAAGAAACAGTATTACGCCAGAGCAAAAAGTAGATGCTGTTTTATAATCGTTAATAGTTACTTATAAAAATTATTCACACACTCTACCGCTTGAAGCCATCGACACAAATTTGCATTGGCAATGGCTTCGGGCATGATTGGGCAAAACTCTTTACCGATTTCCGCTTTAGTAAAAGAAACGTCTTCATTTAAAATTCCAATACTCGCAGCTCTTGCGGCGCCCAATGATGTTGATTCAATATTTGCTGGTCTTACAAGAATTGTTTGTAAAATATCAGATTGTAGCTGCATTAAAAAATCATTTTGCGATGCACCACCATCAACACCAACACGCGTAATTTTATGTTCACTGACTTGCTCCATAAGCCTGAGTAGCTGCACATTTTGCATGACAATACTTTCTAAAACAGCACGAATAATTTGAGATTGTTGTGAACCCCGCGTCAATCCAAACAACACACCTTTTGCATTTGGATTCCAAAAAGGCGCTCCTAGCCCTGCTAATGATGGCACAAATAGCACATCTTCATCTCTTGGATAGCCTATTGCAAGTTCTGCACTTTCTGCAGAATTCTTAATCCAACCAAAATTATCTCGTAAAAACTGTACTGCGGCACCCGCAATAAAAGCAGAACCTTCTAGCGCAAAAATTCTTTTTACTTTTGTGCTATAGGCAACGGTTGTAATTAAACCATTATCGGCTTCAACAATTTTTTCACCAGTATTCATCAACAAGAATGCGCCTGTGCCAAACGTAATTTTTGCTTCACCCAATTGCACACAATTTTGCCCAAATAATGCAGACTGCTGATCGCCTAAATTGCCAGTAATTGGAATGCCATCTGGCAAATAATGCACATTTTTTGTTGCGCCTAAGTAACCAATGCTTGGTTGTATTTTAGGCAAAGCTTGAAGAGGAATAGAAAATAACTCTAAAAGTTCATCATCATATTGACCAGTGTGTAAGTTGTATAACATTGTACGGCTTGCATTTGTATGATCAGTAAAAAAGGATACGCCGTCTGTTAACTTCCAAATAATGTAACAATCTATTGTTCCCAATGCAAGATCACCCATTAATGACCATTGCTTTGTTTTTGGATAATGTTCGAGCATCCAGTGCATTTTGGAAGCACTAAAATAGGGATCACAGACCAATCCTGTTTTGCTTAAAATTTTTTTTCTAATATTTTCGTTTCGCTTTAATGCGTCGCAAAACTCTGCGGTTCTTCTATCTTGCCAAACAATCGCATTCCCTGCAATTTCGCCGGTTTTTTTATTCCATGCTAAACATGTTTCGCGTTGATTTGTAATACCAATAGCAGCTATTTTATTAACTAAAAATTCATGGTTTTGTAAAACTGCGAGATCAAGACAATTTTTAATTGACTTTAATGTCGTTTCCCAAATATCGTTTGGATTATGCTCAACTAATCCTGGTTTCGGATAAATTTGGGGAAACTCAATTTTGTTATTTCCATACATGCTAAAATTATTCATACTAAATAAAGAAGATTGTATTCCTGTTGTTCCTTCGTCAATAGAAAGGATAAAATCTGTCATAATCATTAACTCCTTTTTTAAAAATATAATACTATTCTTTGTCAGGAGGATACTAATGTGAGATCAAAGACACAACAAATTGTTCCAAAAAAATTTCAAGATTATTTTTATTCATTACCAACTATTGAGCAAGCTGGATTTTTTTTATGGCCATCACTCGCTAGTGATGACATTAGTATAAAAGAAAAAGAATTATTTAAAATCATCAAGCCATCAGGATGCATTCTGTTTAAAAGAAATTTTCAGACCCTTTCTAAATCTAGGCAACTCATTACAAATTTAAAAAAATATATTGCAAAAAAAAAATCAAATTATCGCATGCCATTTATAGTTTCTATTGATGAAGAAGGAGGAAGAGTTTCTCGCTTACCGTTACCTTTTCCTAGAGGAAAACCAGCACTTGAATTTGCAGATAATGATGATTTAATAGGACTTGAAGGACAACTTTTACACCAAATTTTTATTGCAAAAAGTCTTGGAGTTAATTGTATTCTTAGTCCTGTCGCAGATATCCTGTCAGAACCAAATAATCCTGTAATTGGAGATCGATGCTTTGGTAGAGATGCGCAAACAGTAACTAAGTTTGCAAGTTTTGCAAATCATGTTTTAATGCAAGAAAATATTTTTTCTTGTGCAAAGCATTTTCCAGGACACGGTAACACCAAAACAGATTCCCACAAAGAACTCAGTGTGAGTGATGTTAGCCTAGAACAATTAAAACAACGAGAGTGGATACCATTTCAAAAACTCATTCAAGACAATATTCCTTTTATTATAAGCGCGCACGTTATTGTTCCAAGTTTAGACCCAAAAAATCCTGCCACATTAAGCAAAACTATTTTAACAAAATATCTTAGAAATGATTTAAATTTTAAAGGCATAATTTTAAGTGATGACTTGCGAATGAATGCAATCGCTGAGCATTATAATTTAAAAAGAAAAATTGAATCATCTATTACTGAAAGCTCTGACGTTTCAAGTCATGAAGAGGATAACTTTTTAAAATTGGCTTCAATAGATGCTCTTTGGGCTGGATGTGATATTTTATTAAGTTGCCAAAGTATCACTCGAGAAGCAAAAATTGCATATGCTATTGCTGAAAAAATGGAAAATGATAAAATTTTCCATAAATTGATGTTGGAGAAAGCGTGGAATATTTTTTTGAATTTAACAAAAAAACAAAACTAGAAAATATTGCATTTTTTCTATTGATTAGTTTTTTTTTACATTCATGTATTTATTTTGCAGTGGTTTTTATGCATGTCCCTGAACCCGAAACAATTTCTATTTCTCTTACAAATAATAACTTACAAATTGTTAACAATAAGCCACAGTCAAAACCAAAACAACAAAAACCCAATACTCCAAAAGTTCAAAAACAAATTGCTGTAGATCAAAAAAAACCACTACCGCAACCTGTTACAAGCAACCCACAACCCAATCCAACAGAGCAAACAACACAAAACGATCAGAATGAAGCCTACGCGAACGAAACTGTTGCCGATAAGTCGGCGGCATGCACATTACCAGAAATCAATTTAACCGATGATGCCACTCAAGCAGGAGTGACAAGTGGTATTGTTACGATTGATGTGTCTATTGATGGAGATGGCAAGGTCACAAAAGCAAAGTTGGTGCGAGGAACAGGTTATAATGTTGATAGTGTCGCATTAAAAGTAGCATTAACCTTAAAATGCAAACCTGCAATAAAAGAAAAATCCAGTTTAGCTGTGATTAAAAGAATCAATTGGAAGATAATCCCTTAATTGACAATCAAGTCTTCTGCTCCCACACCACGATCCAAAACGCGATCCATTTCATATTTTGGATCATAAGAACTTTGCACTGCTTCCGAACCATTTGAAAAACTTCTTAGAGTACTATTTGCAATATTTGCTGCGTAGTTTTTTAAAATTTCGCGAGCGGCGTCTAAACTTTCTACACGATTTAATGTTTCACGAACTGCTTTACTTGCTGGAAAACCTTTTGTGTACCAAAGCAAATGTTTACGCGCTAAAATTGCAGCAAGCTTATTATTGCCATAATGCTCTTGTTGATACGAAATATGTCGCATCACCAAATCTAACCATTCTGCGAAACTTGGGGCAACAGGTTTATTGTTTAATATTTCTTGAAATATCCAAGGGTTTCCTAATGCACCGCGGCTGACCATCACAGCATCGCATTGTGTATTGTGTTGCATCAAATATGCAGAGGAATAAGAAAAAAGATCTCCATTGCCCACTTTAACAACTTTTGATGAAAATCGCTTGCCCACTTCAATGGCTTTTGCAATATTTTTATGATCACACGGAGTTTCATAGCCTTCAGAACGCGTTCTGCCATGCACAGTAAACATATCAACATTTTCAAGCAACGCTCGCTCTGTGGTGTCTGAAACAGAAATAGCATCCCGAGTATAGCCAATGCGATATTTTACAGAAAGAGGGCGATTTGTTGCTGCCCGTGATTGTTTGATTGTTTCAGTGATGCGTTGCGGGTCTTTGAGAAAACCACTGCCGCACCCTGCATTGACGACTTTTTTAACAGGACAACCCATATTAATATCAATGGTATCAAATCCTTGCTTATCAAGATAGCGAATGGCGGAGGCCACTTGTTCGGAACAAGGACCTGTCACCTGAACCCCAAGCACAGATTCTTGTGCATGGCGCGCCATCATTTCAAAAGTTCTTTTATTTTGATATGCAATTGCCGTAGCAGATAACATTTCTACATAAGTCAATCCAGCACCCATTTCTTGACAAATTCTTCTAAAAGGAATGTCAGAAACTCCTGCAAGAGGAGCCAGAAAGACACGATTTTTAACAACTAAATCACCAATTTGTATAGGCTGATTAAAAAAATTCACAGGACTCATTCCTTTGCCATTTTATCTTTGATTAATTGACCACACGCTGCTTGAATGTCTCTTCCCTTTGACAAACGCACTGTAGCCACCATACCCGCTTTTTTAAGCTCGGTTTGAAAAGCATACACTCTGCCTAAATCAGGGCGGCGAAATGAAGCGCCTGTGTGCTCATTTAATGGAATCAAATTGATTTTTACAGATATGCCAGTGAGCAATGCGATCAATGCTTGAGCGTGCGCCGTTGTATCATTAATTCCACGTAGTAATGTGTATTGAATCATAAATTTTCTTTTTGGGAATTTTTGTGAAAAGTCTTTTAATACAGAAATAACTTCGGTTATGGGACTCTTAAGATTAACCGGCATAATTTTACTTCTTTCCTCATCAAAAGGAGAATGCAAAGACAATGCCAACGCAACTTTAGAATAATTAAGAACTTTTTGTAGTTGAGGAAGAAGCCCGACAGTGCTGATTGTAACCTTATTGGGCGAAAAGTTGAGTGCAAGGGGATCACAAAATATTGTGGTACTTTCTAACACATTATCTATATTATCAAGAGGTTCACCCATTCCCATATACACAATATTGGTCACTCTAGGATAAGAAGACAAATCATTTACAAAATTTTCTGAACGCCAACGCTCTGCAAGAAGCACCTGTGCAACAATCTCATCAGAAGTCAAACTCCTTTGTAACCCCATACGACCAGTCTGACAAAAACGACAACCTTGCTCGCAACCGACTTGCGTTGAAAGACATTGGGTCAGTCTGCCTCTTTCTGGAATTAAAACACTTTCAATCAACTTGCCATCACGTTTAAGGCGCATCACAAACTTAACAGAACCATCATGCGAACTGCATTGATATTCGGCAATTTCTAAAGGCAAATCGAGAGAAAACTGTGCGTCAAACCAGTTCTTAACATCCTGACTCAGCTCAATAAAATGATCAACTTGACTTTTTTTATGCTTATAAATATTGCGAAATATAGTATCGGCGCGCAACTGCGCCTTTGCTTTTCCAAAGAAACTTGAGAGGAGTTCAACAAGTGCAACTCTTTTTTGACCGTAAAATGGAATCATAATTTTTTTACCTTAATATTACCCACCTTAATGGTGTTTTCTTTTCAATCAAAGTATAAATTGATGGTCAAGTTCTTTTTGCATTAATTAAGTTTTATGCTATCTTCTCAATTTATTATGAAAATTTAGGAGACTTTGAATGGAATTTAGAAACGAAATCATACCGCAAGACATTTTCCAAAACTTCATGAATGTCACACCTAAACACTTACATAATCAAAAACTAAATTTTCAACGAATTTCTATACATCATTCACGTATTTTATACGCAATAAATAATAATATTCAAACAACAATCCCTATTTCTGATGCATGCACAATCGAAAATGGGGGCATTATATCAAATGCCGTATTTAACGAAATTACCAATAACACTGATTTAAATTTTGTTAAATCAACATGTTTAAAACAATGGATCCGCAATTCTTTGGTAACATGTATTCCTGCTGCAGGAGCTGCTGCACGTTTTTTTTGTGACTTACAAAAATTAATAAATTCAATTGAAGAAACAGTTCCTGAATTAAAAAAACTTATTAATAAAAATGAAATTATTATTAATGAAAAAAGAAGAAATCAAATTATAGATTATTTAAATAATTTTATTTTGAGTTCTTTTTTAGAAAAAACTATGAATTCAAAATTATATAAAAATAACAATACTATTTTTGATACTGTGAATTTTATAAAATCACAACTATTTAATAAAAATACAATTATAAAGTCACAACACATTAACAATATTTTGGTAACATATACAATTTCTAATTTTATACTAGAAAACTATCAAAACATCCCTAAAGCTTTACTTCCTGCTACAAATGAGAATGATACTTTTTTAAAGCTTAAAATTATAGAACAATTTCATCTTTTTCATTCTTTAGGAAATGTATTAATTGTGCCACCAGAAATGAAAAATAATTTTGAATTAGAAATTCAAAAAATAATATCTAATTTTACCGATCAAAAATATATATCCAACATTGATAATAATGTAAATTATAAAAATTATGTCAATAACTGGATTGTTTTAGAACAAGGTTTTGATTTATCAACAATTCGCTTTCATATAGATGGAAAGCCTTACCTTGATTCAAATGGAAATATTTCTCTTGTTTCTGCAGGACATGGAGAGCTTATTCACCTTTTTAATGATATCGCAGATAGCTTTCCGGAAGCTGAATGTTTGCACATCAGAAATATTGATAATATTATTGGAACACAAGAAACGCAGCAAGATGCATTGCTAAATTTAAGTAAAGTATTTAAAGTAGTGCGCCAGTGTCTAGAATATTTGCGGTTACAGATCCAAATCATAGTAGAAAATAAAAATAATCTCCATAAAGCTAAAATTAGTGACATTGAAGTTTTTAATATTCTGCTTTATTTTTCTAAGCTTATAAATAATAATTCTTTACATAAAGAATTATTAAATTGTTATCAACAAGAACAATCTATTTCATTTTTGTTAATTATAAAAACTCTTGGACAACTATTTCATTGGCCATTAGATGAATTTCAAAATTATAATATAACAACATGGATACAACTTTTAGATAAATTAGAAAATCCTTTATCCGTTTTTGGCGTTGTTCAAAAAGAAAAAAATGATACAGGAGGCGGTCCCGTTTTTGTAAAGTTACAAGACAACTCAAATATTAAATTATGTCTAGAAATGCCTCATGCCTCAGAAAATGATTGTAAAAATTATTTTGGTGACAATGGTAAAGTCACTCACTTTAATCCTGTATTGGTATTTTTTGAGTTAAGAACTCATGATATTTCTAAAAATGAAAAAGAAAAAATAGGAAAAAAAGTTAATTATGCAAAACTTTTTGACGAACGTTTTTGGTTATTAACACAAAGGGAACACATGGGGAATCCAGTGTGTTACCATGAAACTGTGTTGTATGAACTTATTGGAAACTCTGCAGTAACAAATTTATTGTTTATTGAAGTTCCTCGTTCTCTTTTTCATCCACACAAATCTTATGCAGACACCATAGGTAAAAGTAGGCACTCTTATGGATTTGACGAAATTATTTCTTAAATCAAAACATGGAATTATTGATGCACAATTACAAACAAAGCAAGTAGCTCTTACCTTATTTTCTGCTCTTAAATCTCAACTCGAACAAGATTTAAAATATTTAACATTGCAAAAAGATCTTGATGATGATCTTTTTTTTAGTAAAGTTCAAATATTATTTGGCCAGTATTCAGACGAATCTAAAAATAAAACAAATACAACACACAAAGACAAACGTTATTTATTTATATATATCCCAGGAAATGCTGGATTTTTAATTGAACCAAATACAACTTTTGATACTTTAAATATGTACAGAGCAACCCGTGTTTATCAACATTTAGGAAGCACTAAAGAAGACAATGCTTTAACCCCCTATTTTGTGCTTAAAAGTGATATTATTGGGGAATTTAAAATACTGGATGAAAACTATGTGAGAGTTTCTGACAATCAAAAAACGTTATCTGTAGCACAAATGAGCGAAATGCTAATACTTTTATCGGACTCTATGAAATAACACCTTTGAAGTTTCACTATACTTAACACCAATAATAATAGAAATTAAAACACAAAATATCCCTAAAAAAGTATTTAATCCAAAAGGCTCGTTAAGTAAAAGTATTGCAAATACTGCAGCGCTAATAGGAACAACTCCTGTTAGTAATGCAGCAGTACTAGTGTCAATTTTAGCGATCCCTTTATTATAAAATACGTAAAACAAAGCCCCGCTAAATAATCCAATCAAAAAACTAAATACCCAAATATTAGCCTCTAAAGTAAAGATATTAAAACCATTACAACAATAATAAATAAAAAAAGGCAAACACACTATTGCATTGAATAAGTTTATGAGCAATCCAGAAACTAACGGACACACTTTGATATTGATCATTTTTGCAAATACAGTAAATAATGCTTCAGGTATCATAGCAATAAAAACAATAATATTCCCAATCACCATACTTGATGAACCTAAAACATGAAGTGATAACTCACCATTAAGATGTATTTTATTAATATTTAAAAACATAACACCGATAAAAACTAAAACAATTGAAGCCAGATGCACTCTTTTTAATGGGTATTTTAAAATAAAAAAAGAAAATATTGCTATCAATGTAGGAAGAGAACTCCCAATAATACCGACAGATGTTGCTGTTGTTTTGTCAAGACCTAAAATATAAATTAAATTAAAAATCACCCCACCAGATAAAGCCATTAATAAATAAACTATCCAGTCTTTTTTAGAAAATCTTTCTTTAGTTAAATAAAAAGCAAAATTTCTTTTAACAATGTAAGTAACAAAAAACAAAATTAAAATTCCAAATAAATAACGAATTTCAAGCAAAACCAGAATAGGCACCTTACCGACTATAAATTTATTTAAGACAACGTTAATGCCAACAAATAAGTTGGCAAGCAGCATCTCAAAAACACCTATTAAATAATTTTTACTCAAATGCACGTTCACAATTCACCTTTTTCGATAAATTTGTCATTATTTCTTATACAAGAAATTTTAAAAAATCAATAGAAGGCTTTGACGTGACATTTTTTCTAACAAAGTTAAAAGCATCGATTTCTTGCCAATAATCTTCTTTTTGAGCGATAAATCTTCGGTAAGCTGAAACGGCTTTCATACCAGCTGTCTCATTGAGAGAAAGCAGCACATCTTCTGCATAGTCAAGCAGAGCATGAGAAATTTCGAGATTGTTGATGTCGGATTTTTTTATATTATTCAAATCAATATGAAATTTTTTTAAAATTTTCCAGGTATTTCTTCTGGTTTTATTGTTTTTTAATAATGCATAAAAAAAAGCGACGGGAGCTAAAGAATGCTCAAAAGGCTGCGCATCAATATGACGAATTTCTAAAAAATCACGCAAACGGAGATCGGGAAATAAAGTTGCCAAATGATTTTCCCAACTTTCAATTGTTGGCCTTGTCCCTTTATACCCATTCTTAAACCATTGCTCAAAAGTTAACTCCTGGTACAATGGCTGCTCGTGAATTGGTAAACCCTCAATAAAAAAGACATACGCTTTTTTGGCCCACTGTGCATACGCACATTCTATATTTTCTGCAAACAATAACTGAGCGGGTATTCTTGAACGAGAGGGATCCATTTTTTTCCATATTTCTTGGCGTTCCGAATAAGTCGTTATTTTTTTATTTTTGAAAAATTTTGAATTTGCAAAAAGATGTCTAGTCAGAGGAATCAGAATTAAGGTTAAATTCACGGCATCTTGCCAGTTTTTATCACCAAAAATGTCTAAATTTGCTTGAACTGTTGCTGTATGCCGCATCATGTCTATACCGCGTAATTGCGGTGCAGACTGAAAATAACGCGTCATAATTTGATAACGTTCTTTTGGCAATAATAAAGGGTGATCATCTAAAGCGATTGGATTTGTGCCATGCGATAAAAAAACCAAATTTCCATCTGAAGCAGTTTCAATAATTTTTAATCCATGAACAACATTTGTCACCAAATCAGAAATTTTTTCGAACGGAGCCGATGAAAATTCTAACTGCCCACCTGGTTCAACGCTCACATTTCCTCCCTCTTTAAAAAAAATATCTGTAATTAAGGAGGAGGATTCGTCGTATTTAATTTTTAAAGGATTAGACACTTCTGCAATACGTTTTAAAAAGGCTTGGATCTCAATTTTTGAAGAGGAGGTACCAATTGGAGATAAAGTTTGCGTGTCATAGGCATGCATTTCCATTTCTATGCCTATTTTTTCTGTATCTTTTCGAGTGCTTTTAATACTTTGAACCCAAACTCGAGAACACAATTTATCATCTAACTGAGTAAAATTAACCATTAAAAAAAGCTCCGCATTAAAAAACAAAAAGATAACCTATTTTTTTTGTACAATAGGATCAAGTTGCAGAGCAAAATCAGAAACGCCTTCAGTCCGCAGTGCATCCATAACTGTTACAACTGAGTTATATTCCGCACTTTTATCAGCACTAATCATTGCTACAATTTTTTGTTTTAACAGAATTGCATTTTTTGCTATTTCTTTTAATTGTTCTATGGCAACAATTTTTCCATCCAGCATAATGCTTCCATTTTTATCGATAGAGATATTAAAAGTTTTTTGATTTTCTAACTTTTCTGCAGAAGCTGCTTTAGGAAGTTCGAGTTTCATGCCTTTATTCACTAAAAAATGCGCTGTTACCATAAAAATAACAAGCAACACCAAAACCACATCAACAAATGGAGTGATATTGATGTCAACAATTGGCTCATCATCGCCACCAATTTTATTGCTACCAGCCATAAACAAACACCTCAACTTTATTTTTTATTAGAACCTAAGTGGGTCATGATAATCCGAGACGTTGCATCACTGTTTGCTATTTTCTTTTTTATAGAGCGATTAAAAAAATTGTAAGAAACAACAGCTGGTATTGCCACCAAAATTCCAAGGGCAGTTGCCACCAATGCCTCAGAAATTGAAGACATAATAACCTCGGGGCCGGGATTTGCTGCGGTAGCAAGTGCATGAAATGCTTCTATAATTCCAATTATTGTACCAAATAATCCAATAAATGGTGTATTGCTGCCTAATGTTCCTAAAACAACCGTCCCTTTTTCTAACTTAGTTTTGGCTGCAATCATTGTGGCGTTCATGGACTCTTCTGCGGCTTTCATACTATCTTTAGCACGCATTAATCCAATAGCAGCAACATTTGCTTCAAGCATTTTGTGTCCAGAACACCATGCTGACGTTTGCTCAATAGGCTCAGAAGAATTTAGCCGTTCTGTCAGATTTTTAATAAACTCTCCAAAATCTCCTCGAGTTTTTTGCAATGCAATAATGCGATCAATAATAATAGCTAGATTTAATATGCTACACAAAATCAGCAAATACATCACCCACTGTGCACCTGTTGCTAATGCGATTTTCAAAAATTCTTGGGTTACATTCATGATTTTTCTCCGCAAAGTTGCTTTTTGCTTTAACTTAAACTGTAAATTCTAAGTTTTCGTAAATATCAACCAAATGTTCTTTTGCTCTAGGCAATGCAGGGCGTTGTAATGCGATTTCAACATCTGTGACGTATTCTATTTTGCGAATTCCGCAAAGCACACTGGTCACCCCTGGATACCAAGCGAGAGTTGCGACAACATATTGAGATAAGGTTGCATCATCATAGCCTGGCACATCTTCTAATTGCATTTTTGCTAATGCTTCCAAATCATGAGCGAGTTTTGACCAATTTGCCAACCCTCTTTGCATCCCCTCATCCAAATCTTGTGTCTCTTTTTGATTTATATTAGGTCGCGTCAAACGAACAAGCCCATCATTAAACATCGCATTAAAAGGACGGTTGATCATGACACCGATGTCATTCTTTTGGGCATAAGACAAAGTGGATTCACCAGTACCCTCAATGTCATACAAAGCGGGCGAAACTTCTAACCAGTTCATTGGCATTTGCACAACTTTAAAATGAGAATCAGACGAAATTGATTTGGCAATATCATGCACTCTTTTAATAGAAACAGCAGAAAATTCTTCGATGGGAGCACCTAAGTTATTAGAGCTGATGCCATAAGACTTTATTTTGCCACAAGCAACAAGTTGCTCAAGGCACATAAAACTCTTTTGCAGTCGTTCATAAAAAATAGTGTGTGCTTCTTCTTGCGCCATGCCATCAAGTTCAAAACGTTTCAACATATATTCAGGATTGTGCAACAAATAAACGTCTAAGGTTTCTATACCGAGACGACTTAAACTTCGATCAATTTGATCGTAAATAAAAGAAGGGTGAATGCAATGCCACGTTTCTTCGCCAAATTTACTAATTTCTTGAAAACCTTTTCCTTGTAATTCTAGCGATTTTGCTAATTCTATGTTTGCCCCTTGTATGTAGCCAACTTTTGAGACCAAGACAATATTTTCTCGTTGAATCACTTTTTCTGCAATCAATTTACTCAACGCTTTGCCAATTAATAACTCAGACTGGCCGTATCCATAATTAGAGCTAGTATCAATTAAATTTAACCCTTTACGCAGAGCGGTTTCTAAAGCATTCGCCGATTCGGGAAAGCCCAATTGTTTTGCAAAACCAACTCGATATGTGCCAAATCCAACAGGAGAAACCTTAGGGCCTCCTTTATATAAAGATCGTCTGCGTGATTCAAAAACACGCCCCAAACTTTGCGAAGACGGTTGTGTTGCATCGGCTGTTGCAAAACCAAGATGACAAGACATAAATATTTCCTTTGTTTTAATAAGTCTGACTCAATCCCTGCATCGGCGAGACGCGAGACGCCTTCCATGCAGGGTATAATGCTCCAAAAAATGAAAGCAAAATAGAGGTAAACAATGCGATGAGAATCAAATGCGAATCAATTTGTACCGGAACTTTTTTGAGATAATAAAATTTTTGAAAATCTCCTAAAGGTATTCCAGCAAATATTTTTAAAATAAGAAGACCGGATAATACGCCTGTCAAAGAACCCAATACACCCAAAACAAATCCAGAACACACAAAAACTCGAATTATAATAGATTTTGTAGCACCTAATGCGCGCAGCAACGAAATGTGGGGAGCTCTATCCATAACTGTTAAACTTAATGTAACAATAATATTAAATCCAGCGACAAAAGAAATAATCAAAACAATAAGTTTTATTGCAGTTCCATCACGTTCAATTTGCTCAAATAAACCTCTATCAATTTGTTGCCAAGCAATGACATTATAAGGAAGCAAACTATTTAATTCTTGAGAAACGGACAAGGCATCATCTAAATTTTGTAATCGAATTTCAATACCACTTGCCCAGCTTTCTACTCCAAACAGTTTAACTCCATCTTCAAAATTCATGAGAACCTGTTTTTTATCATACTCAGACAAACCCGTACTAATAAAACCTGTGACAAATAATTTGTTATAGCGAATGCCTACCCGACCATTTTCATGAGCAAAAGTCATGAGAGTGACCGTATCGCCAATTTTCGCATTTAAAGAATCAGCCAATTCACTACCTAAAATGACATGCGGCAGCAATTCTGGAGTAGAGGTATCATCTTTTGTATTTCTTGAGCGATCAATCAGTGGGCTTATTGCATTTAGGGTTTTTAATGCATCAATAGGATTGATGTATTTTTGCAAACTGTCTTTTGATGATGATGCTGTGCCTTCTATAGCACGAATATAAACAGCTGACGTCTGACGCCCTAATCCCATCACAGACTCCTGATAAATAAAGCGACTCATTGAATGAATAGGCGCAGGAATGATGGACTCTAATTTTTTTTCAAACTGCATTGGATTGCTAATTCCAGACTGAGAATAAATAATAATATTAGGATTTGTAGAAGAAATTATGCTTTTTAATTCTGATTGAAAACTATTTAAAATAGTAATGACGACCAAAAATGCGGCAACACCAAAAGCAATTCCTAGCACTGAAACTATTGAGGTAAAGCTTAAAAATTTTGAATTTTTCTTACAAATAAAATTTAATGCAAGTCTTAATATCAAATTCACTTCTTAACCCCATGAATCAAAAATTACTTTTTTTGAATTGACTCTTTACGCAACTTTAAAACGCAGAGACTGTCAGCAATTTTATCATTTACCACATACTTTTTTTATCGAAAGGGGAAGAACATAAAAATTATACCTAAATGACTCGAGTTTTAGTCCTTGACAAACAAACTAGGAGTCTCATCTTAACAACGATGGGGGATTGATCTTCTCCTCAATTATATAGAATTGAGTCATAAAAAGACTTATATTATAATAAAAAAAGGAGTTATAATTTATGGCTCTCCAATTGACACATAGAGCACAACAAGCCGTCAATGAATCTCATGCCTTAGCAAAACAAAACGGCAATCCAGAGCTGACACCTGCCCATATTCTCTATACGATTTTTAAAGAAGAAGAAGAAATTGTTAAAATGGTGTGTCAGCATTTAGGAATTAAAATCTCTAATGTAACAGGAGAATTTAAAAAAATCATTGATCTTTTACCAAAAGTTTCTGGAGGAAACGATCCAACCAACAGCCCTTTTTTAACCGCCTACTTAGAATCTGTAGAAAAAATACGAAAAGAGTTACGCGATGAATTTATTTCAATTGAACATTTTTTAATTGCTGCGCCAATTAGTAAACAACAATCCTTAAATTCACTATTTCAAAAACTTAATTTAGATTCTAGTACTTTACAAAAAGCTGTTTATAGCATCAGAGGTAACAATACCGTGACAGATCAATCACCCGAAAATAAACTTGGCGTTCTAGAAAAATACGCTCGCGATCTTACAAAATTGGCTGAAGAAAATAAACTTGATCCCGTAATTGGCAGAGACAGCGAGGTCAGACGCGTTGTGCAAATTCTCTCGCGTCGTACCAAAAATAATCCAATTTTAATTGGAGAACCAGGCGTTGGTAAAACAGCCATTGCAGAAGGTCTCGCACAACGTATTATTCGGGGAGATGTCCCTGAAACCTTAAAAAACAGAAAAATTCTTGGTTTGGATATTGCATCACTGGTTGCCGGCGCAAAATTTAGAGGAGAATTTGAAGAACGCCTTAAAGCTGTTTTAAAAGCAGTGCAAGATGCATCGGGAAAAATTATTTTGTTTATTGATGAAATTCACACAATGGTAAAAGCTGGTGGAGGCGAAGGCTCAATGGATGCAGGAAACATGCTAAAACCAGCACTTGCCAGAGGTGAACTGCGCTGTATTGGTGCTACAACTCTTGATGAATACCGAATTATCGAAAAAGATCCTGCTTTAGAGCGTCGCTTTCAACCTGTTATGGTTCATCCACCAAGCGTAGAAGATACGATTACAATTTTACGTGGTTTAAAAGAAAAATATGAAATTCATCATGGAGTCCGCATAAAAGACAATGCGCTCCTTGCTGCAGCCACATTGTCTGATCGTTATATTCCAGATCGCTTTTTGCCAGATAAAGCAATTGACCTTATTGATGAAGCGTCAAGTCGCCTTAAAATTCAGCTTGATAGTGTTCCCGAAAAAATTGATACAATTGAGCGTAAAATTTCGCAATTTAAAATTGAATTGGTTGCTTTGTCAAAAGAAACAGATAAGCAGTCAATAACTAAAAAAAATGAAATTGAAACCCATTTAAAAGAACTCGAAGTTGATGCAAAAAATTTACGCGAAAAATGGCAGCTTGCCAAAGGAAGCGTGAATGAAATCAATCAACTTAAAAAAGAAATTGAAAATGCTAGGGTGCGCATGGAAGAAGCAGAAAGACATGCAGATTATGCTCGTGCGAGTGAAATTAAATTTGGTGAAATGCCCAAATTACAAGAACGCCTTCGCTCACTGACCAACACCGCATCAGATTCTAAAAATAGTGACGCCTCTGTGTATTTAAAAGAAGAAGTTGATGCAGAGGATATTGCAGCTGTTGTTTCAACCTGGACAGGGGTACCTGTCCAAAAATTATTTTCTGCAGAAAAACAAAGACTACTTCAATTAGAAACAGAACTTCAAGAAAGTGTTGTAGGACAAGACCATGCACTCCGCGCCGTCGCAAATGCGATTCGTTTGACGCGCAGCGGCTTGAAAGATCCAAACAAACCTATGGGATCTTTTTTGTTTTTGGGCCCTACAGGTGTGGGAAAAACAGAAACCGCAAAGGCGCTTGCAAAAAGTTTATTTGATTCTGAAAAATCAATTATTAGAATTGATATGTCTGAGTATATGGAACAACACTCTGTGGCTCGATTGATTGGCGCACCTCCAGGTTATGTTGGTTTTGAAGAAGGCGGACAACTGACTGAAGCCGTTCGCCGTAAGCCTTATTCTGTGGTGTTATTTGATGAGATTGAAAAAGCCAACCCTAAAGTGCTCAACGTTTTATTACAAATGCTTGATGAAGGGCGGCTGACAGATGGCCAAGGGAGAACAATTAATTTTCAAAATTGTATTGTAATCATGACAAGCAATATCGGTGCACATCGTATTTTAGAAGCACCACCACATGAGCGCGATCACACAAAACTAAAAAATGCTGTTATGGAAGAATTATTACAGTTTATGCGTCCTGAACTGTTAAATCGTATTGATGAAACCGTTATCTTTAATGCATTGAGTGAAACTGTAATTGAAAAAATTGTTTCAATTCATGTTGCTAAATTAAATGCTCGTTTGCTTTCTCAACAACACATGCAACTCGAAGTGACTCCGCAATTGATTTCGCGCATTGCTCAAGAAGGCTGGGACATTAATTTTGGGGCGCGTCCTTTAAAACGCTCACTACAAGAAAAAATAGAAATCCCTCTTTCAATAGAATTATTAAACGGAAAATTTAATGAAGGAGATATCATTTTTGCTCACGAGAATGAAAATCAAGAAGTTGTTTTTACGAAGAAATAAAGTAAAAATCAGCTAGCTAATACACTTCAAACTATTCTTATCAATTACTTTTTTGCCCTACATTACATTAGTGTGGTAAAATAACAAAAAAATATCTTTAAAAATTTTTAATAAATTCAGAGAAAATATTTTTGATATATTTTCATCCTTATAGATAAAAATTAAAATTTCTAATATGTTAATTACATTTTTACGAAAGACTCTCTATTGAATAAATTTTCACAGATCATATACTGTATTCTGTGAAAGAAGGATATTTATCTGATCTTAAATTAAGAATTTTTACTTAGGATATTGACATGCTAGAATATAATATTTATTGTGATGAAAGTTGTCACTTGGAAAAAGACAGAAATAATGTGATGTTTATTGGAGCATTATGGTGCCCTAAGTCTGAGGTTATAAGAGTCAGTAATGAAATTAAAGAAATACAGTCTAAATATAATAAAAATTCAGAATTGAAGTGGAGTAAAGTTTCTCCTAAAGACAAAGAATTTTATAATAGTTTATTGCAATATTTTTACAATGAATCAAATCTATTTTTTAGAATAATTATTATCAATAACAAGAATAATCTTGATCACGCTGCTTATAATGGGAATTCTCATGACAATTTTTATTATAAAATGTACTATTTATTATTAAATAAAATTATAGATCCCCCAAATAAATACAAAATATATATCGACAAAAAAGATACAAAAAGCGCTATTAAAACAAAACAGCTTAAAAAAATTTTAAGAAATAGCATTTATGATTTTCAAGGGGATTACATAAATGACATAAGAATTGTTAATTCTCAACAAGTGAGATTATTACAGCTTGCTGATTTATTAATAGGAGCTGTTTCCTATGCAAATAGAAATTTAAATGGAAATATCGCAAAAGTAAGCTTAGTTAACTATCTGAAAAAACAAACTTCATCAGATTTAAAATCAACTTTACCATTTATGAATAAAAAATTTAATATATTTTCTTTTTTTCCAAGGATATCTTGTAAATGAATAAAGAAAGGTTATTATGGTTACCCGACCCACTTATTTTAGAACCATGGAACACTAATACTTATGAAAGTTTATATCAAATATTTTGTGAAGACTTTAAGAATAAAAATAGACCTTTATTTTTTAAGGATGAAAAAATAATTATATTTAGTTCAAATAATTTTTTATCTGAAGGCAAAGAAAAAATTTTTTGGCATATTACAGATAAAGATGACCGTGCTTATTCTGAAAGACTACCTGATATTAGAAGAGCTGAAAGAATTAACTGGATAAGACCTATAATTGAAAATTATACAGACAATCATGTAAATTGTTTTGATTATTTAGAAGCTAATGGAAAAATTAAAACATATTTATGGTTAGAAGGTTATGATTTTGTTGTAATACTTGGTCGTTTAGAGAGAGCTAATTACACCTTAATAACTGCTTTTTATATTGGCTATGAACAAAAAAGATCTGAACTAAAGAAGAAATCATTAACAAAAAAAGCCCCAGGCTGAACGAGGGGCTATCTCCTTCTACACTAGGCAGATGAGCTACTTATACTATCGTACAAAATAAAAAAAAATTCAAGTCAATTTTAAATATTTTTTATTAAGTTGCTGATTTTATAGCAAAATTTTTCTATATAAAACAACAAATTACCATTATAAACGCACCAAAACATCATAATACCTTAAAAACAATAAGATTTATATTTACACAACACAATAACTAGATATAATCATTATATAATAATTTTTTTAACTTAAAAAATAACTATACATATAATAGAGGTTGCGAATGAAATTAGTTTCACTTTCTCTTATAATTGATTAATTTTTAATATTAGTATATCGTGAAGTCTGTAATTATGTGCTAATATTACTATTACACAAATATTTTTATTAAACAAATGCTATTATTATTATTTTAGAATCAGTAAGATATATTTAAGCACGACTAGATTAAATTAATTATTTAAAAAATAAAAATTTTTTAATAAAACAACAAAAAAACTTCTACCTGAAAAAAATTTAGGAATGTTTAAAAATTAACAAATCACTAGATCATTTTTAACAATAGTTAGTTTGTGTGTTTTCTCATTAGTGACTTTAAAAAAACTAGGTGTAACAAGTGTATTTTTTTTAAAAATAATAAAAAATTGAGGAAGATATGTACAACTTTGCAATGATAGGCAACTGCAATGTTTCTGCACTTATTGCTACAAATGGTGATATCGCATGGTGTTGTCTTCCAAACCCAGATTCAGAACCAGTTTTTGGAAATATGCTCGATCAGAATGGTGGCGTTTTTAAAATTACAGTTCTTGAAAAAGAACTCACATTATCGCAAAATTACATAAAAAATACAAATATTGTTGAAACCATTATCAACAATAAAGAAAATAAAATATCAATTGTTGATTTTTCACCAAGATTTTACAAAAACGACAAAATTTATATGCCAAAAATACTCGTTAGAAAAATAATTCCTTTAAGTTTAAATCCCAATCTTAAAATTTTAATTCAACCCGTTGAGGGATGGAATAAAAAAAAATCTCAATTCAAAATTTGCTCTAATTTTTTAAACTTTAAATTAAGCAAAGGTGAGCTAAAAATTTTTAGTTCTTTAGATTTATCTCAGTTAAAAAATGAGTTTACAATTTCTATATCAAAACCAATCTACTTTGTATTAGCCTGGGACGACGAAGAAATATTATTGAATCACATTGAACAAGATTGTGAAGATTTGTTCTCGCAAACTTTAAAATATTGGAGAAACTGGGTAAAACACACATCTTTACCTAGTCTTTTTCAACGCGAAGTCATTCGCAGTGCCTTACTATTAAAACTTCATTGCCACGAACCTTCTGGAGCAATTTTAGCTTCAATATCAACAAGTTTACCAGAAGAATGGAACGCGAATCGCAACTGGGATTATAGATTTTGCTGGATTCGCGATGCCTATTTTACAATTATTTCTTTTTATAAATTAGGACATTTTGAAGAAATTATCAGCATCTTAAAATTTATTTTAAAAATAATAAAGAACTTAGATGAAAATCAAATCATATTAAAGCCAGTTTATGCAATTGATGGCACTCTTCCGCTCCCAGAAACTGAAATCAAAAATTGGACAGGTTATCAAAACAATTCTCCGGTCAGAACAGGAAACCAAGCTGCCGAACATATTCAAAATGATGTCTATGGAGAAGTATTAAATATATTATTGTTGTTATATTGTGATGAAAAATTTATAGAATTACGCGATGACTATTATATTGAAATTATAGAACAACTTTTATTAAATTGCTACCATTTGCGCAACGTTCCTGATGCAGGAATATGGGAAATACGCAACAATTGGACTGTGCACTCATTCACCTCAATTATGTCTTTGCATGCAATAAAAAGAGTAAAATTTTTACTTAACAGAAAAATACTACAATTTAAAAACAACAATATGTATAAAATATTTGAAGAAATTGAAGAGAGCTTGTTAAAATGTGTTAAAGACAAAATTTTATTTGGTGATATAACAACTCAATTTTTAGATGCAAGTTCCTTAAATATTATTAAATACCAGCTTTTAACTAAAGAAATTCAAAAAGAAACTTTACTTAAAATATTTCAAGAACTCTCATTTAACAATAAATCATTAAATAATTTTAGCTTTATTTATAGGTACAAAAAACTCGATGATTTTGGAATTCCTAAAACTCCATTTTTGCTTTGTTCTTTTTGGTTTATTGAAGCACTCACAAAACAAAATAAATTTTTTATAGCTAGGCGTGCATTAAAAAATATTTTAAGAGCAAGTAATCATGTTGGGCTTTTTGCAGAACATTTTTGTCCGCAAGAAAATTTACAATTAGGAAATTTTCCGCAGTGTTATTCTCATGCTGGATTAATTCATGCTGCTTTTGCTGTGAGTCCTTCTTGGGATGATATTGAACATTAATTATGCATTTTATGCATCAATTTCAAAATATTTTTTTACGCATTGGAGCGCAAGTGCATCTGTTGAATCCATGATAAATAATGATTTTTCTCCAATTTTATTATTTAAGCAAGGGGTTAAATCGGTGCATGCTGAAATAATACTATCACAATTATTTTTTTCGCAATATTCGTACAATGACTTCCATAAATTTTTAGAATGAGTTGAAAGTCCTGTTTGCTTTATTGAGATCACAAGCTCAGATACAATATTTTGCAAGGTTTCATCATGAAAAAAAGTCACCGCAGCTTTTTTGAGTTCCTCTTGATAATAACCTGTTTTTATTAATGGTGTTGTTGCCAAGAGAGCAGGGAATGTGTATTTTTTAGGCATAATTTTTATAGTTTCGTTAACGATATTAAGCACAGGCACATCGATGAGACTTGAAATAAAATCATAATAGGTATGCGCATAATTACTTGGAATTGCCAAGTAATTGACTTTTGCTTGTTTTAAACTTTCAACTCCTTTTTGAATACAGTTTTTCATGGAACCATGATCGATATTTTCTACTGTATAAGATGGAGTTGCAAGAGAATAAATTAACATATTTGGATAATCAGAATCATTTTTAGCCCCATATAGTTCATGGGAATAATGTATAACTTTTTCTAAAAAAGAAATCATACTACGAGGACCCATGCCTGCAAGTATACCAACAACAATATTTGAGGACATGATTTATTACTCCATTTATTCTGACAAATGCTAATCATAACGTTAAAATCGTATGAGTGTAAAAGCAAAACGTATAGTAGATTTTTAAAATTCTCTCATATATGGGTATATAAAAGCAAATCCCATTTTTCAGTGGAGGGGTTCATGCTATCAAAAAATTATTGCGCAACACAATGCAAAGGAGCCCAAATTTCCATGGAAACACAACAAACACTTAAGTCTCCAGACGGAAATATTTCTTTTACTAAACAAGAAATCCTTGATGATTATCGTATTGCGATTCGCAGTCGTATAACAAGTCAAATTGGAAGAAAAGAAGTTTTAACTGGTAAAGCAAGTTTTGGAATATTTGGAGACGGTATAGAGCTAGCTCAAATAGCAGCAGCAAAAGTATTTAAAAATGGTGACTTTAGAACAGGATATTATCGTGATCAAACCTTTGAAATGGCAATTGCGAATGTCAATGTAACACAATTTTTCTCGCAACTTTATGCAGACCCAAATATTCACAACGAACCACACTCAGGCGGAAGACAAATGAACTCTCATTTTGCTTCGAGAATGCTTGATGATTCTGGAATGCATACAAATCTTCTGACAACAAAAAATTCTGTGTCAGATATTTCACCCACTGCTGCACAAATGGCGCGCATGCTTGGCCTTGCTTATGCTTCAAAGTTATACAAAAACCTTCCCAATCTTTTAGAGCATACCAAAAATTTTACCAACAATGGCAACGAACTTGTCTTTGGGAGTATTGGCGATGCTTCAACTTCAGAAGGTATTTTTTTTGAAACAATGAACGCGGCAGGCGTTTTACAAGTGCCACTGATTGTTTCGGTATGGGATAATGGTTACGGCATTTCTGTTCCCCGTTCGCTGCAAACAGTACAAGACTCCATTTCAAAAGCATTATCTGGTTTTGCATCACAAAAAGAGGGGGTTGGCATTGATATTTACCAAGTTGCAGGCTGGAACTATGCAAAACTGTGTTCTGTGTATGCAGAAGCAGCACAAAAAACCCGCAACACTCACAAACCTGCTCTCATTCATGTTATCGATCTCACACAGCCTCAAGGGCATTCTACGAGCGGCAGCCATGAACGCTACAAATCAAAAGAACGCCTTGAATGGGAAAAAGATCATTGTTGTATCAAAAAATTTCGCGAATGGATTGTTGAAAATAGTTTTGCAACTCAAGAGCAACTTGATCAAATTGATATAGAAGAAAAACAATTTGTGGAAAAAAGTCGTCAAAAAGCGTGGGATCTTTTTATTGAACCCATTCAGCAAGAGCGAAGTACAATAATAAAAATATTAAAAAATATTGAACAAAATACTCATTATACAAATCAAATTAAAGATATAATTTTTAATTTAGAAAATGCAATTTCTTTAAATCGCCGTACCTTACAATCAAATCTATTTAAAGCAATCATTATTTTAGCAAAAGAAAACTCCTTAGAAAAAAAAGAATTACTCAGTTTTTATCAATATTTTACTAAAAAATACTCAAAAATTTATGAAGCAAAACTTTACAGTGAATCCACAATATCACCATTATGTGTTCAACCACAGCCCCCAACTTATTCAAGTGAACCAGAGCTTGTTGACGGTCGCGTCATTTTGCAACGCTGTTTTGAATTTCACTTAAAAAATAATCCGCTTTTTTTTATTATCGGTGAAGACGTTGGAAAGCTTGGCGATGTCAACCTAGTTTTTGAGGGCTTAAACGCTAAATTTGGTGATTTTCGCGTTACAGATACAGGTATTCGGGAAACAACAATATTAGGTCAAGGACTCGGAGCTGCAATCCGCGGATTACGTCCACTTGTCGATATTCAATATTTAGACTATTTGCTTTATTGCATACAAACAGCGTCAGACGACTTGGCAACACTCCATTACCGCACTGCTGGCGGTCAAAAAGCTCCTGTGATAATTAGAACAAAAGGCCATCGTCTTGAAGGAATCTGGCACACAGGCTCACCTCTTTCGATGATTCTTGGGGCAATCCGTGGCATGTACGTCTGTGTTCCGCGAAATATGACCCAAGCCGTAGGTCTTTACAATACTCTCTTGCAAGGCGATAACCCTGCCCTTGTGATCGAAGTGCTCAATGGCTATCGTTTAAAAGAAGCCATTCCAAATAATTTAGAATCCTTTAGTGTGCCATTAGGGCATCCTGAAGTGTTAAAAAACGGAAACCATTTGACTGTTGTAACATATGGAGCCTGCTGCCGTATTGCATTAGAAGCAGCTCAAGAACTAGAAAAAATTGGAATATCAATAGAAGTTATTGATGTACAAACTTTAATCCCGTTTGATTTAACCGGAACGATTGCCAAATCAATATCAAAAACAAATGCTGTACTGTTTTTTGACGAAGATGTCCCTGGTGGTGGTTCTGCTTATATGATGCAGCAAACATTAGAAAAAAATAACGTTTTTTATCACCTCGACGCAAAGCCGCGCACTTTAACTGCAAAAGAAAACCGCTGTGCTTATGGCCGTGATGGTGATTTTTATTGCAAACCTCAAGTCGAACATGTGTTTGAGGCATGCTATCGTATCATGCAAGAAAGATCGCCTCATATTTATCCCGAAATTTTTACAATAAATGCAATAAATTAAAGGTTTTTTTATACATAATAATAAAAAAATATACTACATAAAATTATAAAATTAACACTAAATATAATATAAGTTTTGCCGATACCTTTTTAAATGCTTGCAACTTAAATAATAGTTAAAAAGGAAATTTTAGATGAAAAAAGTATTTTGTATTTTTATTCTTGTTTTTTTTATTCTTTCATGCAAACAAGAAACTGCTGATAAAAAAAATAATCTCAACATGCCGCAAAGAAACACCACTAACACGATTGAACAAAAAAATCCAAACAATATTTTTACCAAAAAAGGTATTGTTTATGTAAATGAAGAAACAGGAGAATATTACTTCATCGCAAGCGAAGAAATTTTATAATAACTTAATGATACAAATAATTTTTTTAAGTTAAAAATTTTAAAATATTCTTTTCACTTTTTGATGATTTTAAAGGCTTGGTGACGTTTAATTTTTTTCCTTCTACTTTACCATAATTATAATGCTCTGTGTACACTTTATTAGAATTACAATTTTTTTGATTTTGCTTTGGAAAAATATGATTTGTAAAATGATTAAGCTTATGATTCTCAAGAAGAATTAAATGATTTGAAATTTTATCTAATTTATTTATATAACTATTTTTATTTTGACTTATATTTTCTAATTTATTTTGAAAACCTGTAATTAATCCTCTCTGAAATGACAATTTAAACTTACTAGATACAGATTTTTGTGACTGATATTGCAACCACAAAGACTCCATTCTTTCTTGCAGAAAATAAAATACATGTTCAGCCATTAACAAATTTTGTTTGGTACCTAATAACTCAATAGTTTTATGACTTTCATCACATAATGGTTCATATAACTCCGAATATATTACATTTACAAAATAATATCTTTGGAGAATTGCGGATATTTGTAAATATGTATTAGGGACTCTTTTTTTATTAATTTTTATAGTCAAACATTGATATTCTAATTGCTGTTCTCCAATTATTTTATCAATATGATATTTAGAATAAAGTTCATGAACTTTTTCCATTGCTAAAATAGCTTCATGTTCGTTTCCAGATTGTGCTAAATTTAGCAGCCGCTCAATTTTTCGAGAAATAAAAGAATCTTCTGTTTTTAAAAAAGTCTCTTTCCAATGAGTTATTTTTGATTCAATATTTAAACTTGCTTTACAAAACTCAGGAGACACAGCGATGGTTTCGCATGCTTTCAAAAAACCTTTGCCATGGTGATCCGATGTGCCATAAATTTCAGAGGCAATTTGGTGAGCCATTTCATGCTTTAAAACTTGAATCACAATATCCCAAGAATATTCTTTAACAAGTTTAGAAGAGAGCGAAAGCACTTTTTGTTCATGATCCCATTGCCCCCAAGTACTCTTTAAATCTTTAATTATAATCAATGGTTTTTGGAGTTTAATATTATATTGGTAACAAATTTGATCGTACTCTCGATTCAATTGTAAGACCATTTTTGTATGCAAACACTCAAAAATAAAATCAAAATTCATAAAAATTTCTCTTTAAAAAATAAAACAAATTTTACAATTATTTATTATAAAATAATTTTGCAACGAATATCTTTATTATTCCCTAATTGGAGAAAGCGTTGTTTTAGTAGAAAAATTTGTACTTTCTCTGTTTTTTTCAGTAAGTTGATTATCTGAAAGTTTTTGTGTGTAAACAGGAATCACCACTTCTCTGGTTGATCCTCCAGTCAGCACAACATCAACTCGCGTTTTAGGCAGCACCAAACTTTGATCACCCACAAAATAAGTCAACCAATAATCTCCCTCTGGTAAATACACTTCTTCAGGTTTAAAATACATGAGATCAATAGATTTTCCAAAAATAAAAGGACTTTTTGATTCAAAACGCACAAAATCTGTTTTGGTATTTCCGGTTGTATAACGAGTTTCCCATTTGATTTTAACTCGACCTAGTTTATCAATTTTTACAGCCTCTTCAGAGGCAACTAAGTTTTTAAATACGCCTTTTATTCCTTCAATACCATATTCATACTTTTGATCAAAAACGAGAAAAGGCATATCTGCCATAACTGTCATTAAAACAAATGGCATACGGTTGGTATGAACCGTAATTCGAGATGGTGAACGGCATTTTTCATTTTTTGGGCAAATTGGAGAAGAAATTTGCACCCCACGTGTTTTGACTTCAGTAATTTCATTTTCAGCCACATCAACAAATTTTTCAATTTCTGTTCCTTCGAGAGCGACTCTGTATTTTCCAGGAAAAACGGGATAATTTGTATTTAACCGAAACAAAACTTTTTCATTCACATAAGCAAAGATTGGTTGTCCACCAGCCTTTAATCGCTCTTCAATTGGAAAATTTCTTGGAGAGGAAATTTTCATAACTCCTAAATTAATTACATAGTTTGAAAAATCTTTTACTTGAATAATTCTTTTAGTACCATTTACTTCAATTTGATACCTTCCTTTTTGTAACCATAAAGTTCCATTTACAGGCGAGGATATTACAAACCTTTTCTCATTAGATAATAAATCCGTTGGTAATGAAAAAAACTTACTAGAATCTGTATTATTTGGAGAAGTTAAAGTAACAGGCCAAAGTGAAACTTTTTTATCAGAAAAAATTGTAGGTTGCGTATTCAGTTCAACATTTCTTCCAGAAATAGAAATCGTATTTTGGCCTGGTAACACATCAAACTCAGACCTATTATTGTACCAATGTTCTTGTTTATTCATTGGATCATTGCATAAACTATTAAAAGTATTTTCAGATAAATTTAGTTTTTTATTTTCTGCGCTTTTATTTGCAAACATTAAACTTAACTTACTCAAAACAACTTTTTTTTCTGTAGTTCCGTCATTTGTAAATTCATATGAACTGCATTCATTGGCTAACAAATAATCGCCAACAGGTAATAATAATTTTGAATTTGTTTTTAATCTTAATAAGGGATAAAAAAATTTATTACTTTCATTTTTTTTTATTACTTTATATAAAGTAACATCCTTATCAGGTAAACCTAAAAAAACTAAATATTGTTTACCTTCTTCAGAAGTGTTTTTATTACAAGATATTAATATAAAAAATATTAATACAAAAATTATCTTTCTCAAATTTTACATCCTAAGAGAGAAATCATTGAAAAATATTTAAGTTTTTCAAATTGTAGTAATTTACCAATTAAAGTCACATCTTGACCTTCTGTAAGACAAGAAAGTTGATAAGATAAATTTTCTGTTGTGACTTGAATAAACCCTGTTTTATCTTCTAAAATGAACCACAATCCACCCGCTCCAACATCATGCACCTTACCCTTTAACACAACAGGGTTATCATAATAATTATCTGGTGTTAAAATTAGCAACTTAACATCTACGTTACGGAATTTTTTTTCGCACCCAAAAATTACGGCGCTTATTATTAGCAATTTAATGATCCGATGGAGCCTCTTCTTCACCATTGGCTGATTCTTCCTTTAATCCAATTGTCATTTCTGAAACTATTTTTTCTAGATTGATAATACCACGTATTCTGTCACCAACCCTAGACACACCAGAAAGAATTCGATATTCAGCAGGAAAAAAGTTTTGCGGTATGGATTCCACTTCGGTAGGCTGCAATCTCACAAATTCGGTAATATCATCCACAATAATTCCAAATCCTCCAAAATCGCAATGCAAAATAATAACTCGTGTGGTTGAATCTGCTTTTCCACGCACAAACTTTAAAAAACGTCGTAGGTTTAAAACAGGCATAATTTCCCCACGTAACGCAATAATTCCCTCCATTAAAAATTTTGCAGAAGGAACAAACGTGATTGTGGTCAACATAATAATTTCACGAACTAAAGACATTGGAAGCAAAAATTCTTCTTTATGAAGTTTAAAGCCGATATATTGAATTCCAGGAGATTGAATACTCCCTTCATCGGTAACATCATTGATATACCCATTTGCTGTATCGTCTTGATGCGGTAACGATACTTGAGACCCCGGTGCGTCTCCTGATAAATAAAAAATTCTTTTAATTTGCAATAGCACGATTTGGATACCCCATTTTTGCTTGAGAAAAATCGTCTATGATTTCGCCAACATCCAACACTAGTGCCACGCGTCCATTGCCTAAGACACAGCCTCCAGCCACACCCCTTCTTTTGCCCATAAGACGACCAAGCGATTTGATCACAATTTCTTGCTGTCCTTGTAACTGATCGACAATCACTCCTACCCGCTTTTCACCAACACCAACAACCACAAAAATAATTCGAGGTTTTGTGTGACGCATTCGAAATGAAAAATTTGAAGCTGTTTGGTGTTTTCCGTCAGAATTGTTCATTAAAGCACTTTCTTTGGGAGGCACCGCAACATTTGTTTCTGGTTTACTCTCTGGCGCAGAAGTCTGCTCTTGCTTTTCTTGTACATTTGGTTCTTCGTGATGTTTAATTCTCTGAATATCATTAACAGAATACCATAATAAATCTTTCATTGTATGCAGATCAAACACATCAGCTAATTTTAATAAAGGCAACACTCTATCGCGCAATTTCACAAAATCAGCACTACCCATTTTTTGCACATCTTCTGGGCGAATACGAATACTTTCAATCACATTCACCAACGGTATGGCGTAACTTTCTCCAAGAGTTTCAACCATAAGGCTTGGAATGATGGCTAAAGTTAAAGGCAGTTTGATTGTTGTGGTTGTCCCTTTGCCCAATTCACTATCGAGTTCAATAATCCCTTTTAATTTAACAATACTTTTTTTCACAACGTCCATACCAACGCCACGGCCAGAAATATTTGTCACTTTTTCTGCAGTCGAAAACCCCGATTCAAAAATAAGTGAAAAAATTTCTTTATTCGTCATATGCTCATTGTCTTTAACCAAACCTCTTTCTATTGCTTTAGCTTTAATTTTGTCGACTTGCAGACCTTTGCCGTCATCTTGAATAGTAATTACAATCATATTTCCATCTTGACTCGCTTTGAGATGAATATTTCCTTTTCTTGTTTTTCCTAATTTTTCGCGATCATCAGGAAGTTCTACGCCATGATCGACACTATTTCTAATTAAATGTACGAGAGGATCGCCAATTTCTTCGACAAGTGTTTTATCCAATTCTGTTTCACCGCCAATGATATGAAGATCAATTTCTTTACCAATTTGTCTGCACAAATCACGAACAACCCTAGTAAATTTATAAAATGCATTTCCAACGGGAACCATTCTGATTTTCATAATAATACTTTGAACTTCGTTCATATGGCGCCCAAACAGCAACACACTTTCACTCATAGAGTGACCCAGTTCACTATTGCCATTGCCACGCAGTTCTTCTTCTATGCGTGCAAAACGTGTTCTATCAATCACCAACTCCCCAACTAAATTCACCAAGCTATCTAGTCTTTTTAAGTCAACACGAATTGTCCCTCCCGCCTCGTCCGTTTTCTTTTCATCTGTTTTTTTCTTATCTGCAGCGGGTTTGTCGGCTGCTGGTTTTGCTGCAGGTGGCGGAGCCGCAGGGGCGGCGGCGGCGGGAGGAGCTGATGCTGCTGGGGCTGCCGCAGGAGCACCTGCAGGTTTAGCAACTGCTTTGCCAGAGACCGCTGCGCTCAATTTTGCAAGGGCATCATTAATTGGTTGCTCTGAGGATTGGTTTTTTTTGATTGCTTCAAACATGCTGCGAATGCGATCCAATCCAAAAAATAAACCATCCATTAAAGCAGGAGTGACGGACAAAGTTCCTTTACGAATGCGATCAAAAAGGTTTTCCATCTTATGGGTTAACTTTTCGATGGCACGAAACCCAAACATCCCAGAAGTCCCTTTGATTGTATGTGCATTTCTAAAGATGCTTTCTACGGCTTCTTTGCTTTCTGGGTTTCCTTCAAGCTCAAGCATTGCTTGACTTAAATTTTCTATCAAATCATCTGCATTCGACAAAAAATCTTGCAACATTTCAGGATCAAGATCGGGTTTTTCAAAACCATCTCCACCAGCCAAATTTTTCGTATCAAAATCTTCTTCAGCTTCTTCTTCCTCACCATGCCCTGCTGCTGCAGGTGGAGGTGCTGCTGCTGCCGGTGGTGCTTCTGCTGCAGGAGAAGGGGTTGGTGAAGTGGCTTGGGCGGATGCAGTATAACTCAGAGAATCCCAAGGAGCTCCTAATTTTTTTACACATTCGGGATCTTTTTTATCGAGCGCTATGACTTCTGCCTCAACAACCCCATTTAAAGTTTTTGCGTCAAGTTCAGCTGCAAAAACAATAAGCGAACCTTGGGCAGATGCTCGAGTTAAAATAACATCTCCAACACGAGCAATATTATCAACATGCTTTCCAGCTTTCAGTTCTTCAAGATTTTTATAGGTTGCATCTTTAAAAACCAATGCAAAGAGATTCTCAACCCGTGGGGTAAACTTTGCAAAAAGTGCATTTTCTTCTTCTGAAATAGACTCAATTGCACCAGAATCACCTGCGACGGATCCTCCCGTTGCTGGTGATTCTGGTGCCGCAGGGGACGCTCCAGGCACTTCCCCTTTTTTTACTTTATCTGATTTTTCGTGAAATTCGCGAACAAGCCTTTCTGCTTCCATTAAAACATCAGGATCAATTGGGTTAGGATACGCTTTATAAACTTGTTCAAAAACATTTTGCGCATCAGAAATTAACTCAATCACTTCTTTAACAAGTTTCACTTTTTCAGAACGCACAAACTCAATGTAGTCTTCTACTGCATGTGCCATGGCAACCATTTCTGTCAGGTTTGCCATTTGCGAAAGACCTTTTAAAGTATGCAGTGTCCTAAATAATTCTTGGCTTTCTTCTAATGGAATTTCTTCATTTGCAATCAAATGTTCCTGAAAGCCTTGACATAATCCAGCAAGCCTTTCGTAGAGTTCGGTGGCTTCGTTTTTTAATTCTTGTGCAAGACCTGAATCCGATTGCTCCTGTTCAAGAATTAAACGAAATCTTTTATTTAGGAACACTCTCCCTCCTTGTCTTTCTCTTGCTTGGCCTATATTGAGTTATGCCATATATTGACATTTTAATCGTATTATGTGGCTATGTACTTTTTTAGAGTTAGGGAATTGGCGGAAAATTATGATTAGTTATAAGAGGCTTGTTCTTGCAAGCGCATCACCTCGCAGAAAACAAATGTTAGAAAACAGCGGTATAAAATTTATAGTTATGCCAGCAGACATTGATGAAAAACCAAAATTAAATGAAAAAGCGCAAGACTATGTTTTACGCAACGCGAGAGAAAAAGCTCAAGCAATAAACAATAAATTACCAAATGGTGAATTTATATTAAGTGCAGATACTGTTGTTGTCACACAAGAAGGTCTTATCTTAGAAAAGCCAAGTGATACCAATATCGCAAAACAAATGCTTTTACAGTTGTCTGGAAAAACACATTTTGTCTACAGTGGCTATGCCCTATTTCAAAATCATAGAGAACTCGTGAGTCGCGTTGTTGAAACCTTAGTGACTTTTCGCACAATTTCTGATCGCGAGCAAAATGCCTACATTGCAACTGGCGAACCTTTTGATAAGGCAGGTGGATACGGGATACAAGGGCATGCTATGGGATTTATAGAATGCATCCAAGGCAGTTATACCAACGTCATGGGATTACCGTTAAGTCAAGTTCTGCAGGACTTAGAAAATTTTGCAAAACTCGAAACATTTGCATATCTGCATTAATTTTTTAAGCTCCAAAAAGGAACTTCATGTCTGAAAATATTCAAAATAATATAAAATCTTTTCAGCAAAAGATTTTTGAAATTGCCAAATGTTACAAAAGGGATCCTAATGATATTGAACTTGTTGCAGTCAGCAAATATCATAACACTGAAAACATTAAAAAAGCTTATCAAGCAGGATGTCTTAATTTTGGTGAAAATTATATTCAAGAATGGAAAGAAAAAAGCATACAGCTTGACGAAGATAGATTTTCAAATATTAAGTGGCATATTATAGGAAATTTACAAAAAAATAAGATTAAATTTTTAAATTCTAAAGTGTCTTGTTTGCAATCACTCGATAGCTTAGATCTTGCAATAGAAATAGAAAAAAAGGCTCCATTGGACTTACCACTTCGCGTTCTGGTGCAACTACAAATTGATTTTCAAGATACAAATAAATTTGGCGCAACAATCGAACATGCAAAAAAAATCTGTGAGTTTATGAGCTCAAGTAAAAAAATGACCCTGCAGGGCTTTATGGGAATTGGTCCTGCAGAATGCCATGAAGAAAAAAGAAAAGAACTGTATTTTAGTTTTACTCATAATAGTAAAATATTATGGCAAGAGTACAGCACACAAAGGTTACAAAACCCAATCATTTCTCTTGGAATGAGCAGCGATTACGCAACAGCGATTGAATGTGGCTCAACAATGTTACGAATTGGGACAGCAATTTTTGGAGCAAGAAAAAATAATAAAGTAACTTAATGCATTGTTAAATCAGAAGAAAAAGCTTGCTGCTGTGATCTGATTAAAGGAATATGTGTTAACATTTCATTATCAACTTTAGCAACTTCGTGACATATTTTAAACAAACCAGAACTTACTGGGGCTGAAATTAAAATAGTCGCATCGTTGAGTTCTCTGTTTAATAGTTCAAGAATTCTTATTTCAGCTTCTTCTGTAAGCGTCAAATTATCAAGAAATATAACTTTATTCTTATGTAATAAAGTTTTTGCAAATGAAAATAAAATAAACTCCCCCGTCCATATCATATGTTTTGGAAAATCCTCAATTTTTGTATTCAAACCATTGCAAAGTAAAGCAACAGATTGTGCGACTCCTACACGATTTAAAGCGGACCATATTTCTGAATCGTCAAATTTTTCTTCAGGATCAATATTTTCTCTTAACGTTAAAAATGGGAATAACGACTCCATAGAGATATAGGCATAACGATTTCTAAATTCTAACGGATTAATTTTTAAAATATCTTCTTCATCGAGCATTATAGAACCTGATTCAATTTTTGTAAAAAGAAATAATATAGAAAAAAATGGAGACAAACCATATTGATTTTTTTGCGCAATGAGACCAAAACGAGATGCGTGAGGAATGAATAAATCTAAATTATAAATTGAAAATGAATTGTCTTTTGAAGCTTGTACATTTAAAGATTTTATGCAAAATGTTCCTTTGTTTGGCCATATTTCAGAAATTAATTCATGATTTCTTTCAAATTCTTGGAGACGAATTGAAGTTTTCATTAAATTTTTAAAATAAAAAATAGATTGATTAAATTTATTTAAATCACGCCCAATATGATGAAACGCCTGAAATAAAAAAATTATTGAAATGAAAGAAAGAATTACTGATCCAAAATTAACATTTTTAGAATTAATAACAAAATAAGCAAGAAAAAGGCAAGAAAACAAAAATATAGATATACATAGAAATCTATAAAAGTAAAAAATTATTGCATTTTTATCTTTTAAAACACAGTCTGTTTCTGCAATGTTACTATTTATTTTATTAAAAAGATAAGAGCGAAATGATTGGGAGTTAGGGTTAATATAAGAGTTAAAAAAACTGACAGTGATGTTTTTAAGGTTTTGTTTTTTTAATAATAAACTATCTAATTTTTCAAAATATGAATTTTTAAAAACTAAAAAGAAAACGCAAGTAAATGAAAACATGGCAACTACAAAACAAAATGCCGTTATATTTGTCGATAGCATTAAAAAAATTGCAGAAAAAATTAATGATATTCTTACTATAAATGATGTTGTTGCTGTAAATAAATACTCTTTAAACTTTGAAAATTTTTCTAGGTACTTAGCCGTATAATGATGCTCATCTTGATATTCTTTAATTAATAAGTTATATACTTTTTCTTCTAATTTTGCCCCAAATTTTAAATGAGATTCAATATTTTTCAATGAAAAATAATAAAATAATATCACCGATAACAAAGAAAACAAACTAAACATAATTAATTGGTTATTTCTTGTTAATTTTTGTCCTAAAAAATCTGAAAACAGAAATAAAAAAGACAAACTTAATGATATATGAGACATTACCACTAAAGTAATTGGCACATATGGTTTACAAATTGAAAAATATGTACGCATATAATATATCGTAGAATCAAACATATATTTTAACATATTTTCTTTTTTTATAGCTTCAAATTTGTTAGAATTAAAATCATTTAAATTTTCAATTTGAGAATTTTTTATAGAAAAACGTTTCGTATTATTTTTTAAATTTTGTTGATTAAAACTATTTAAATCAACACCTGCATAATGCATTTTTGCGTACAGTCCAGCCTTCTCAATTAACCAAGAATGAGTTCCTTGCTCAACAATCATGCCGTCTTTCATAACAATGACATAATTGCATAATGCTGCTAAATTGAGATCTTGTGTAACAAGTACTCTATTTTTCCCGTGCAAAGTTTTTAAAAAACCTTCTTTAAAAATTTGCGTAGATTCTGAGGCTGAAAACCCTTTTAAAGGATCATCAAAAAAATAATACTCTGATTTTGCATATAGTATTCTAGCAATCGCAATTTTTCGTAAAAAATTAAAATTGTTTTGTTCGTTAATAGAAATAAATGTGTCATCACCATTTTCTAGATTATTTATTTCATACTCTAACAAAGTCGCTTTAATAACTTCTATATATCTTTTTTCCTCAAATTCATGTCCCAAAATAATATTTTCTCTTAAAGTACCAGAAAAAAAACTTAATTCTTGAGGCATAATTTCAAATTTTTGAGGTACCCTTCTTTCTCCTCCAAATAATTGCAACTCACCTGCAAACGCATGAAGTAAACTTGTTTTTCCGGAACAAGAGTCTCCAACTATTGCAACGATATGACCTGGCTCATGCTCGTAAGTTATATGATATAAATTAATTTCTTTTCCCAAAACAAAAGATGCCTTATGCAACCATAATTTATCTTGTTTTTCAATTTGATGAAAACCTGAACCTAAAGAATCTTCTTCGTAATCAATATCGTTTTGCAATAAATCTTTTTTACTCTGTTTACTAAATGAAAAACTAAAGTTAGATTTAAATTTTTTTCTTATATCATAAAAATGTACTATATTTGAATAAAAACCGGCAGCAATAACAAAATATAAAATTAATACAATTAAATTAATTAAACCAGCTTCTTTATGAAATAAAGCATAGCTAGTTATACTTGGTATAGCAATTATTATCCCAGAAAAATAAAACAATGTATTAGAAAATGAATTTTTTTGTACTGCACTGTATGCTAAGTTATAGCTATTTGTTTGAATAAAATTTATTTTTTTGATAAAAAAATTTTCCATTGCTAAAAGATGTACTCTTCTTCCAAAAGAAAATATTTTTTTTAGCAGTATGCTTCGAGATTTTAAAAAAAACTCTTCTTTTTTTTCATTTCTTTTTAAAAAAATTTGATTGCGAAACTTAAAAATACTAATTAAAAACAAAACAATTATCGGGACCAAAAATAATTGATTCATAAAATAATAAATACAAAAAAATACCGCAATTAAAGCAGGAAAACTAAATAATAAACAAAAAGCAACAGGAATTTGAGCAATTTTATTTACAAAAAAATCTCCATTTTTATCAATATAATTATTAATAATTATATTATTATCTTCTTTTTTTGAAAAACGCAAAATTCTTGCTACAAAATCTATAGAATAACGTTCTATGTCTGTTTTCCATTGTAATAAAACATGCTTTTTTAAATAAAAAGCTAGCAAATAAATTGTTACAAACACAACCAAATAAATTGATGTTTCTATTAATCTTTTTTGATTTATACTTATTTTGTCAAAAAGATAAGTAACTAAAAAAAACTTTAATAAAAACGGAGAAAAAAGTAACAATAAAATTAATAAAACTTGACTCAATCCACAAATTGCAATTTGTTTTTTAAAAATACTAAAAAAAATAAACCATAGAGATCGATCTGTATTGATAGCGCGTTGTAAGCATTTTTCTGGCAAATCTGCCTTTTGAGAAATCAAAGAAATAAATGGTAAAAATCCAAATAAATATTTTTTTTGAAAACTAGCCATATCCCTATTTCAACCTTTTCAATATTTAGAAAATACTTAAAACTGCAGCAGGCTCAGTATCGTATACAAGTAAATACACTAACACAAATTAATAGTTAAAGACATAACAGAAACAAAATCATTTAAAAAACCGAATCTTTTTTTGCTAAAAATTTAAGCAAAATAACGTAACTTAAGAATAAATTTCGATTTACGAATTGCTTTTTTTTGCAGAGTAATCTTCAATAAATTTTTCTAAACCTTTTTCTTTTAATTCTTGTAAAATTTTTTTTTCTTGAATGAGAGCGGGTTCTTGTGCTATTGCAGCCTGAAAAGAGTTGACCGCACTTGATATATTACCAGAGCGAAAATACGCCATGCCTAAATTAAAATACACAACGCCTTTGTATTTATTAAAAAACTGCAAGGCATTTTCATAAAACTGAATTGCTTCTTGCACATTGCCTTTTTTTACTAACGCAACTCCACGATTATTAAAAAAACTCGCCAAAGCGCTGCTTTCAAAATTACCTTCAATTTTATCAAAAAACGTTTTTGCGTTACTAAAATTTCCTGTTACCGATGATGTCTTTACCATCCCTGCAAGCGCGCCCGCATTTGTTGCATCGGTTTGTAACACTTCATCATATTTTTTTTCTGCTCCAACAACATTATCCAAACCTAATAACGCATCTCCAATCATGACTTTATGATGCAAATTATGAGGACTTTTTGCTTCTAAACGTTCAAAAATCACCAAAGCCTCTTCAAAATTTCCAGCCAAACACAATGCCTTGCCTAGAGTGCTTAATGTTCGTAGATTTTCGTGCGAACGATTTTCGCCTCCTTGACTCAGCTTGTCTTTTAAAAATTGAATAGCATCTAAATATTTTTTATGTTGTATCCGAATTTCTCCACCTAAATAAGCATATTTAGGATTATCTTGAATCTCTTTTTCGATATCAATACTTTCTTTTAAGAGCGCTTCGATAGCTTGAGAATCAGCCTGATGTAGCAACCGTTGTAGGTTTTTAAGCTTCGCAACAACCGATTGGCTATTGAGATAAGCCATTCTTGCTTGTTCCATTTTTGCCGTAAAATCAAAAACATTAACAACCTTGGGCATTGTATAGTAAATATCGATTTCACTCATTAAAAACGTATCTTCTTCTGCAAATGCTGCTGAACAAACAATCAATTCAATATGATCAAATTCTGAACCGGCTTTGATTTTTTGTGAAAAAAGATGACCAGACATCCCTGACATATTCCAGTCAAATAATATCATATTAACCTTAGCACCTTCTTTTGCTAAAATATCGAGCCCTTCTTGAGCTGTTGCGGCATTAATAACCTCATAATTGCCATTTTTGGTTAAAGCCCCCATAAAAAAAGTTCTTAAGTCGGTTTTTTCTTCTATAATTAAAACACAAACTTTATTGTTATTTTGTTTGTTTTTAGTGTCTTTTGTCATATTTTCGCCTTGTAATAACAGCTACTTTTTTATCTTATAGAAATATAACAGAGTTTTTTTTAAATAAAAGAATAGGGGTCAACATCAACCCTAAGAAATGCTATAAATTCCTTACTTGTTAATATGTGACTCGGTATCAATTGAATAGGTTTGAATTCTTTAATACTACTGACACAAATTTGAATTCGATATTCGTTATTCAATTTTTCGAGTGGCGCAGGATACGGTCCTCCAAGGCGAACTTCAGTGGCTTTATATTGATTTTGTTGCCAAAAATTCATTAACGCCTCTCTTAAAGACACTCCCATGCTCATTGCTTTGTCTTTATTTTTGTGTCGCAACTCAAGCAGCACTTGCCTTGAAAATGGTGGATGAAATCCCATTTTTCTAAATTCGAGCTCGCGTTCAATAAAATCTCTCACATTATTTTGTAATGAAAGCGTCACAATAGGATGCTCAGTCAGCAGTGACTGCACAACAACCAGCCCATTTTCTGTGCCACGTCCCGCTCTCCCCATTGCTTGTGTTAGCAGTTGGAAGGTTCGTTCTGCTGCGCGAAAATCAGGTAAAAACAGCGAATCTTCAATGTGCAACACAACCACAAGTGTCACATTTGGAAAATCATGTCCTTTGGCTAACATTTGAGTTCCAACCAGACAATCAACGTCACCACATTTAAAAGTTTCAATAATTTGCGTCAACCGTGAGTGACTTGTTAACACGTCTCGATCAAGTCGTGCAGTCTTTAATCCAGGAATCGCGACTCGCAACTGCTCTTCAATATTTTGGGTTCCTACACCTTTATGAATAAAATGCGCAGAACCGCATGATGGACATGATTTCCGCATGGAAGTTCGAAAATCACAATAATGACATATCTCAACTTGTCCGTAATGATGAAGTGTTGTGGTTACAGAACAAGAAGGACATTGTAAAGGAGTACTGCAGCATGCACATAACGCAAAATTCACAAAACCACGTCGATTTAAAATGACAATGGATTGCTGCCCCTGTTCCCATTTTTGTTTAATAAGCTCTATGGTTTGTGGAGAAAATCCGTCATGATTTTCAAATGTAATTTGTGAAGAACGTAATGGATATGTACTTTTTTGTATTTTATTTGGCAAATTTAAATAATTTTTACTATCAATAAAAAGACTCTCTACAATTTTTTGCGAAAATTTATTCTCCAATTTGTAGTAACAATATTTTTTTTGAAAAACATTGAACATTGTCTCAACGGATGGAGTTGCCGAACCCAAAATACACAATGCGTTTTCTTTTTTTGCTCGTAAAACAGCCACATCTCTCGCGTGAAAACCAGGAAATTCTTGCGCCTTATAACTACAATCATGTTCTTCATCAACAATAATTAAACCAATATTTTCGAGCAAACAAAAAACAGAGGTTCTGACCCCCAATACAATTTTTGCGAAACCCAAATGAATTTTAAACCATTCTTTCTCGTACTCAGTAGAATTTAATCCAGAATGCAAGATTGCTAAACTATCTGCAAAAATAGAACGAAATTGAACACTCATTTGCGGCGTTAAGGCGATTTCAGGAACAAGAACAAGCACAGTTTTGTTTTGTGCCACAACATGTTGCGCTATTTTTAAATATATTTCTGTTTTACCAGATCCTGTTACCCCATGTAAAACACAGACACCAATTTGCTGTTGACAAAGCGCTTGAAAAACATTGTTTTGCTCTTGTGTCAGAATATTTTCTTTATTTTGCGCAATTGGATTATTTTTAACACGCTTTAAAGCGTTTAGTAATTTATATTTATTACTATCATTATCAAATAAAAGTATTTTAGCGAGTCTTTTAAATAAAACATTGTGTTTATCTGTATTCCAAATAAAACTAGGAGCCAAACAAGGCACCATTTTTTCAAAAGGTATTAAATAATATTCAGCAATCCATTGAAGGACTTCTAAAACTTTAGCTGGAATTTTGGTGGTATATGGGAAAAAACCATTAATTTCTACACAATTAAATGAAGGTTGTTCGCAAAATCCTAAAAATAATGCCACAAATTTTTTTTGCAGAATAGGCACAAAACACAATTGCCCAATTTCAATATTTAAATATTGTCTTGGAATGATATATGTTAAAGATAATCCTGTTTTTGCAGCAACTGCAAAAACTCCAAAAATCATATCTTCTTCTTGTAAACTCATGTTAGAACCTTTAATGAATGTCTAACTCGCGGAGACTCAAGCTTTTATGAACAGACCCCGTTATGCCTTTTTTGACTTTGACGGCACACTCATTTGCCAAGACTCTTTCCTGACACTTTTCAAGAAAAGTCTCAAGAACGAACCTTGGAGAATTGTCTTGATTGTTATTATTTCGCCAATATTATTGATTACTTTTTTATTAAAATTAGACAAATCGTTTGCAAAATCTGCAATATTATGGTCTTTGACAGTTGGCAAATCCAAAAGAGCAATTGTAAAAAATTTGCGTAATATTTTAGCAAAAGAAGGTCAGCAGTTTTGGTTTCAACAAGCTATTCCTACATTTGAGCGTCTAAAAAAAGAGGGGATTGAAATTGTTGTTGTTACCGCATCGGGATCCATTTGGGTGCGTGGCATGCTCAACGGAAAATTTCAACATTTTAAAATTATCATAGGTAGCAAACTTGGTTTTTTTGCTGGAGGCGTTATTTTAAAATCTAAAAATTGTTATAACCAAGAAAAAATAACTCGCATTCACAACAGTTTGGGTGAAAATTTTATTTGGGAAAGTGCGTGGAGCGATCATATTGCTGATCTGCCAATGCTAAAACAAGCAAAAGAACGATACATCATTTGCCCAAAAGAAAAACACAAACAAATTTTTGTAAAAGAGTTAGGAACAAACATGAATATTTTGACATGGACTTCGCAACAAAAATCTTGACGTTTACTTAATTCATTCATGGATTAAACTTAGTTTATAAGTTTCGTAAGTAAAAGGAAACAAACGTATGAGCGCTCACATCAATCAACAAACTATTGAAGGCCTAAAAATGCTTGAAGAAGATGGAGAGCCTAGCTTTTTAATTGATTTGATTGAAACACTATTAAAAACATCGCCTGCAAAACTTGTCAATATTGAAAATTTTTTATCTGCAAACGATCTCGTCGCTGCAGCCAAAGAATCACATTCACTCAAATCAAGTGTTAGAGCTTTGGGTGCCGATATATTAGGTGGTATCTGCCAAAGATTAGAAGATCTCAAATCAACAACAAATTTTGATGATGCTAAAAAAATATATATCGAATTAAAAGCTGAGTATGAAGTTATTGCTCAAGAACTCACTTCTATAAAAGATAAAATGAAATGATAAAAAAATTTAATTTTTTATCATTATTTTTATTAAACTCCTTCCCTTCTTTATATGCTTTTGCACAGCAAAATAATTCTTTTAAGTTTTTAAAGACAATAGAAATTGGAATTACCATTGATGACTTAGCCGCAGCTGGAATAGAATCAGCCTCAATTTCGCGAGAAGAAATTTCAAATAAAATTATTGAGGCATTGAGTTCTCACAAAGTGCCTCAAGCTTATGGCTTTGTAAATGGAATCTTGATTCAAGATACTAAATTAAAATTTAAAATTTTAAATGATTGGAAAAAATCGGGTCATTTACTTGGGAATCATACATATTCTCATAGCAATCTTGCTAAAGTTGATTCTGAATATTTTATTCAAGATATTGAAAAAAATGAAAGTACTTTAATTGATCACGCCTCAAATTTTGAAGAATTAAAAGTTTTTCGCTTTCCTTATTTAATGGAAGGTACAAATCAAGAAAAAAGGTATGCGATTAGAAGCTATTTTAGCGAAAGAAAATATAAAATTGCGCAAGTTTCTATTGATTCTGGTGATTGGATCTACAATGAAGCATTTATCCGTTGTAAGGACGCAAAAAACGAAGCCGCAGAAAAAGAAATAATTGAAAAATATATTCAAAATGTAGCAAGTGTTTTAAAATACCAAGAAAAATTATCAAAACTGATTTATGGTATAAATAGAAAAACACCTCATATTTTACTTTTGCATTACAATGCACTCAACGCCTTTGCACTTAAGGATTTACTCGAACAATTAAAAAAAATGAATGTAAAATTTATTTCTTCTCCTATTGCAATTAATGATCAAATATTTCAAATGGATCCGGCTGTTTATATGAACTCAGGAATTCCTTTTTACGAACAAGTACGACGCTCTTTAAAATTAAAGTATGATGAACCATTACCTGAAAATCACAGCAATTGGCTTAAAAATTTATGCAAATAAATTTACAAAGTAAGATTTAAAGACACACCCAATTCCTTTGAAATCCAACTCGTTCCACTTTGCGAAGAATCAATATGATTATAAAAAATTGAAGCATTGTGATCATTTCTATTACCTAATGTTAACTTAGTAGAAAAATTAAAACCATTTCCTTCAGCTTTTGAGTCATTGTCATAAATCCTATTATAATCAAAATTAACACTTATAGAAAAAAAATCTTCAATAATTGAAATCTCAGCTTCTGTACGCGCACCATAGCCTAAATATCCGCTTGGAGACCAATAATTTGATGTTGTAGAAGAATATGCTGTGTATTCAAGGCCAACTCCAAACCATATCCAGGGTGTTGTTGTTGAAAGACCATAAAGTAACGATAAATTTGAGACTGACTTTTGATTGCCATCGTTGATCAATAAATAATCCTGAGAAAATCTGCTCATCCAATCTTCATGATAACGAATTGTTATTAATCCAAATAATTTTGTTACAAGCAAAGCATCTGATATAGAACCTGGTTGCAATGAAAAAATATAACCGCTGTCTCTTGCAACACCAATAAATCCACTAAATATTTCTGATAATACAAAAGTTGTTTTACTTTCTCCAACAAATTCTATAAATTTTTTTTGATGAAAAGAATCATAATAATTATTTATCCCTAAAGAAATATTTTGATAAAAATTTGGCGAGGATTTGTGACCAATCGTGAATAATACTCTTTCACCAGAATAATTATCAATTGTATTAAATCCCTGAATGTAAAAAATAGAACCCCCATAGTCCCATGCTGTATCTTGTTCATTAAGATAACTGTATAAAATATCTCTGCGATGATTAGTAAATTCAAAGTTTGTTGTATGAAAAAATGAGGAATCTGAAATTAAAGTATAAGAATATTTAGCAGAGCTTAAAGATTGCTCTTTTGGATAAACCTTAAAGTTACAAATTAAAAATATAAAAATAAAAAAAATTACTAAAAAATTCAAAATTAAATTTCCTCTAATGTAAATGTACTTTCTTTATCTATTTTTTTAATTTTTAAAATTGTCATTTTATTCAAATCATCTTTTATTAATTCTAGATTACTATTTTGCAAAAAACGATAATCTTGCATGTTTGGTAGATCTAAGTATACATACAAATCTGTTACAATAAATTTATTTTTATTTATAATTGAAAAATTAAATTTATCTACATTTTCATCATAAATAAAATCAAAACTAATATTATTTTTTTCATTCCACCAATCTGAAACCATTATAAAATTTGCCTTCCATACTTTTTTATTTTCTAAAAATTTTAAAAAAAGATCTACTCCTTTTATCATATTTTTTTCGGATGCTTGCTTTGATGGAAAAATAAAAAAAACGCCTCCATTTAAAAATTCAACTTCACTTAAATAATTAAGAAGGCCTCTCAAAATTAATTCTGGACTATAAATTTTTGCAGAAGTAAACAAAGATTTTTCTTTGCTATTAAGTAGTGGAAAATAAAGAAAATTGTTTTCTGATATATATAAAGGAGATAATTGAAATAAATTTTGATCACCAATAAAATATGTAAGCTTATTTTGCATTGCAGAATTTAATGTAACAGGATCAAATTTAGACTGCGGTGGTTTAAATCCAAATACCCTGCTTTGCCAATATTCTTCTAGCAAAATTCTAGCATTTTGAATACTTTGAAATTGATTTGATAATGATGTTTTTTCTAAAATTCCATCATTTTCGCTCAAAGTAGCCATTTCAATTTTTTCACTATGTTCATTTTCAAACTCTAGTGACTTTTTTAAAATATTCTCAGAAGAAATAAATATAGTCGTTGGATAATCATATTTGTTAAAAACACTTTTGTATGAATTTGTTACATCTGAAACATCTTCAACTTCTATTGAATTGACAATAACTGTAGGCGCTCCATTTTTCCAAACAGACACTTCGGCCATTGGATAACGCATTAGCCATTGCAATGAACGAACCAAAAACAAATCTCGATAAAAGTTTTCGGCGACACTCAAATCACCTGCCACTTTATTTGGTTCGATATTAAGCCAAGACAATCTATTATGAGCATTCTTAAAAAAAATTCCGCGAACAATTTTATTGTGATTTTTACTATGTGTTTTAACCTGTGCAAGAGAATTGGACTCATAACAAGAAACAGCCCCTTGACGATTTATGGCGTAAAATTCCTGATTAATTGGATACCAATTTAACACCAAGCCCGGTGAGGCAGACATCCAAGGAATTGTATTGGCTGCAAATACAGTCGGGTATTTGATTTTATGTTCTAAATTACTAATAAACTCTATACCCAGCGATTCTTGAAATAATTCTTTTTGATAAGCAACTCCATTTTCATCAAAAACCCCTATTGGACCAGTAAGTAGAACATTAATATTACTATTTAAAATATTTTGAATTTCTTCTTTTAATTTATTGTCAATATGAGTTAATTGTGGAATTATCAGCAAATCATCTTTATCTATATTTGATAAATTTTTTATTAATTTAAATTTAATTTTATAATTATTAAAAAAATTAGACCATATTTTAATTGATTCTTTATGGTACTTTAACAATGAATTATTATTTTCGTAAATTATAATTTTTTTATTTTTTAAAGTATCTATATATTTTTTTAAATTATTAATTTTTTTTTCAGAAATGAATTCTGCAAATTTAGGATTTTCTAATTGAGTATTAAGTTTGTACTCTTTTAAAACACCTTTTTCTTGCAAAATATTATAGGTTTGAGTATCTATTTTCTTTTCACCTATTTTAAAATAATTAACTATATAAACACTAATTAAAGACAAAAATAAAATTGCACTAATTATTCCAAAAAAAGAGGTTAGTGTTTTTTTATCGCTTAATTTATTATTAAATTCATTTTCTTTTACACCTACGTTAACCTTAATATATGGAGCATATTTTTTAAAAAAAATACCTTCTAAATTTTGCTGATTGTTTTTTTCTTTTATTTTTAATAACTGTTTTACTCTATACAAAAAATACGTTACTAACGTAATAAATAACGTTGCTAAGCATAAAGATAAAACTATTATACTAAGTAAATTTTGTACTATCAAATATCAAGTCCTTTTCTTTCAAGTTTTGCCCAAGTCATTGGCAGCTGTAATATTTCATCTAAAATAGAAAAAAACTTAACGACTTCAATCGAAAAACCATAAGTCACTCTATTAATTGCAGCGTAAAAAAGTAATTTTATCGACTGCTTCTCATTTACAACACAAAATAAAGTTAACACTATATCTAATACAATAAGTTGCAAAAAAAAGTATCCCATGAAATCATGCGTTCCATAAACTAAAGTATGAGTAATAGCAAAAATTCCAAAAATAAAATTTGCTACAGGTATAAATAATGATTCTATAATTAAATAATTAATAATGCCAATTAATAGTTGAGAAAAATCAATTAGAATTTGAATAAGTAGTTAAACAGGCAGGCAGAAAATCGTCCGAAAACATGGACGATAAGGCCTTTAGTCGATCGAACTTTTGATGCGATTTGAATACCGCTGGATTCAATTAACCAGTTAAAAAGGATTTCAATGGACTGCCGAATAGAGCTAACAGATTTAGAATAAACTTTCTCATCACTAGAAAGAGTTTTTTTATTCCGAGAGAGTTTAATTGGTGTGTGTAATTTAGAGTTTATTTGATTCAAGTTTTTTTTAGTTGATTTGTCACAGTAAGCACGATCGGCAAAGATTTGCGAATGTTTGAAGTTTAAAAGATCATTCTTAACAGCAGTTAAGTCGTGAGTTGCGGCGGGTGTGATTTTAAAATCAATAGGTGCGGCAAGTTTTTTATTTTGAAACAAAGCAGCGAGATGAAGTTTTAACCCATAGTAAAATTTATCTTTTGAAGAGCAATAGCCAATAGCAGAAATATCGTTTGCAGTATTGCACTTGTGCGCCCGAAAACCAGTTGTGAGTATAATAGGTAAAGAGTCAATAAGAATAAAAGGTTTGGATTTTGTTTTAGGGATTTTAAATTTATTATTTTTTAAAATAAAGTTTGCAAGTTCAGGAAAGAGTTTACTTAAGCTATTAAGTCTTGACAAAAATCCTTCATAAGAAGGCAAGTGAGGAAACCAGTTTGGAATAAAATTTTTAGTGAAGTTAAAAATAGCTTTTATATTTTTTTGTTTCATTAAAACTCCAAAGATGTAAATAGTGGTGACTTCTTGGTCTGTGAACGAGGGATTTGAGTTTGGACTAATTTTTAAAAAAGAGGTTGGAGAGAGTTGAGAAAAGAAATCGCAGGTAGTAAGGTATACAGTGATGAGTTGGCTCTGCCAGTCCATTGGTAGCTCCTTTGTTAATTTTGTTTGTGCAAAAATTATTTAACAAATTGGAGCTATTTCTTCAAGCCTCACAATAACTTTCTCAACTATTAACTGGCATTAATAACAAGAAAATTAGAAAAGCTCTTCAATGGGTGAAATAACCAATAAATATTCTCTCGAATGGCTTGCACAACTCCTCGAGACCACCTATATCTTTGCGAAATTAAAGACTGAAAATCTTCTGGAGCTTCCGTAATGGCAACCATCTCAGAATCATACATTGTTTTGTAGCCATTCATGAGTAAGCGAACTGTCAACTCACAGTCTTCTGCATACGTGTTCGAACGATAACCACCAACTTCTTGAACTATTGATTTATTAAATAACCCAATTGGCCCAGGAATAACTGTGACTTTTTTTAAAAAAGACTGTGCCGTTTTATATAAATTCAAACCAGAAATATATTCGAGCCTTTGAAAAGAAGTAATAAAATTTTTTACATTTCCAATTTCAACACTTCCAGCAACTGCAGCAACTTGTGGATCTTGCTGAAAATACTTCATGCCAATTTGAATCGCATCCGAATTAATAATGCTATCTGCATCCATACAAAAAATATAATCCCCATGAGCTTCTGAAATAGCTCTATTGAGAGCAGCCGCTTTTCCAGCATTTTCTTGGTGAATAGCTCTAATGCTTCCTTTACTTTCTAAGAGAGCGATGACCTCTGCTGTTGCATCACTCGATCCATCATCAACCAATAATATTTCAATATTAGGATAACTGATCGCTAAAGTTGATTTTACAGCATGACTAATAACTTTTTCTTCATTGAAACAAGGAATTATTACACTAACAAGTGGATAATAATCCAATTTTTTTAAATTTTTTGAAAAATATCGATTTGCAAAACTAAGTAGTAAATGCATTGCTAATCTTCCAAAAAGAAATAGCATATAAAATCGCATTGCTTGAAAAAATATTTTTTCTATTCCAACTAATTCTTTAAATTCTGTCAATCTAAAAAACAAAAAAATTGCAAAAGTACAAATAAACAGCACAATAGATATTAATACAACTGTATCTAAATCTTTAATCTTAAATTTATTTTTTTTCATTCTAATTATTTCTTTAAACATTAAATTTAAAGTATAATATATAATATTTTAAAATACTTAACTCAAGTCATTCAAAAAAATGACGCAAATTATGAATTTTTTTGAATTTATGATAAATGATTAATATAGGACAAATAATATGAGTGAATCAAATACTGAAGAAAAAGAAAATCTTGAAAGAAAAAATATAACACCAGAAGAAAAAAAGAAAATTCTTTATATTGACGACGATGAAATATCACAAAAAATTATTACAAAAGCACTATCACGATACTTTAATGTAACAAGTGAACTTTCTGGCACAAATGCAATGCTTATTGCAGACCAAATTAATCCTCATTTAATTTTACTTGATCTCAATATGCCAAATGTTGATGGATTTGAAATTTTACACCATTTTCGTCAACATCCCACCCTCTCTTCAATTCCAATTATTTGCGTCAGTGGTGACAAAGATGAGCACACTCGACGTAGAGCAAATGAACTCGGCGCCACAAAATACATGCCAAAACCTATTGATATTACGCAAGTTTCTACTGATGTTAAAAATTTATTGAATATTCTCAATACAACTCTTAAAAGTCAAAATAATAAAATTAAAATTTTGATTGGATTTAATACATCAGAAAAAGACATTTTAATAAAAAAAGATATTTTAGAATTATTTAACAATGGAGAAAATATTTTAATACTTTCTATTCAAGAAGGAAAAGTATTTTTTAAAAACTTTAATATTAGTAATGATTCTTTTGAACTCGGAAGAATTATTTACTTACAAATAAAAGCATCTTTAATTGCAAGACTTCCATATCTTGAAGAACTCAGCTCAGTCATTTTTGATCTAAGAAGGATGTTAAACTTTGATATAGATAGCTATCATCTTATTTTTGATAGTCCTGAGGTTTTATTTAATATCCAAGAAATTAGTCAATCGAACTCTTCATTAATATTAATTAGCAATACTTTATCGCAACATTTTAAAACAATAAATTACTATACAAAATCTAATAAAAAAAACATTGAAAATATCAATACAATGGCAAAAATTTTAGTTGGAAACTTTTAGCAAAATGAAACTAATTAAAAAAATAAAAATTTATGTTATTTTAATCGTATTTTTAAACAGTATCAATTGTTATTCAATAAATTATAAAACGCCATTTAGTCCCTATCTACAAATTTCACTTTATGATGGCGATCAATTGATTAATATACTAAATTCTTTGAACTTAAGAAAAATTATTCTTGCTTTTATTCAAGATGGAAAAAAATGTCTTCCTTCATGGGATGGTAGCTTTTATAATTCTTTAACAGAGCAAAAATATATCAAAACTTTTAAATTATTAAAAGAAAACTCAATTGAATACCAAATTTCTTTAGGTGGTGCAGATGGCCATGATTTGTCGATTCAATGCGCCAATTCAGCAGAACTATTTCAGGCATATGAGAAAATTTATAATCTTTATTCTCCTTTAGGATTTGATTTTGATTTAGAAAGTCGTATTTTAAGTAAACCCAATTCAATAAATAAAATTATTCAAGCAATTAAAATTTTTCACACCAAATATCCAAATGTTTTAATAACATTAACTATTCCCACTATGCCGTATGGCATTGAAAATAGAACAAAAAAATTAATAAAGGATTTAGCAGCAAATAAAATTACATTTACTGTCAATTTATTAGCAATGAGTTACCATAAAAAATACAACCAAAACATGGCAAAATATGCTATACAAGCAGCAAATAATTTAAAATTTTTTTTAAATTCGGTATATCCTAAAAAAGATCGCAAAGAGATTTGGAAAATTATACATATAACTCCAATGATTGGAATAAATGATATTAAAAATGAAGTATTTACAATTGCAAATGTGTCAGAGCTTAAAAGTTTTGCTGATAAAGTAAATATTGGAGGTTTGCATATGTGGTCATTAGATCGTGATAAACCTTGCAATAACAAATCATCAATCCACTTTTGTTCCGGTATAAATACTCAAAAATATTTTGATTTTACAAAAACTTTTTTAAAATGAATTCTGTATTGACATTATAAAAACTAATTAATAGAATAAATTTTAAATAAACAAATATAATTGTTTATTTATTTAATTTTGCCTTTCTAAAGCTATAATAACATGAATTTTCACAATAAAACTTATCAAATAAGAATTTCTGATATTAACTATGGAAATCATTTGGGACACGACAAATTAATTTCTATTGTTCATGATGCGCGTTGTTCTTTTTTTGATAGCATTGGTACAAGTGAACTCCACATCAATGAAGATCAAATGGGCTTGGTTGTTCATGAAGTGAATTTTAAATACAAATCACAAATTCATTTCTTAGATAAAATTGAAGTTTTGTCTTATTTTACTGAAATAAGTGATTATACTGTAAAAATGAACTCTGAAATTAAAAATATTAAACAAAATAAGATGTCTGCTGTTGGGTACATCAAATTAGTTTGCTTTAATTTCAAAAATAATAAAATTTCTAAATTTCCAAAAGAATTTGTCGAAAAATTACAAGAATTTTCCCATTAAACTATGTCTAAGAATGTTGTTTAATCCATTGCAACATTTCAGACAAAGCCTGTTCTGCCGAAGATTTTTGATATGATGGACGATAATCAGCAAAAAAACCATGTTCCGCATAAGGATAGATAATAATTTTTGATTTACTCTTTCCTTTTGCTAAGGCTTTTTCCATTTGCGCAACTTGATCCAAAGAAATATTTTTATCTTTACCAGCATACAAGCCAAGTACAGGAACTTTTAACTGCTGTGCAATATCAATTGGTGATTGAGATTTTTGTTCCGGCGGATTAACAAGGCTTCCATACCAAGCAATAGCACATTTTATTTTAGGATTATGCGCCGCATACATCCATGTCGCTTTACCACCCCAACAAAATCCAGTCACAACTAAACGAGGCATATTTGCTTTTTTTGTGGCATTTAAATATTTGACCGTTGCATCAAGGTCTGCATTCACGTCTGCAACAGTAACTTTTGAAACAACATCTGAGATTATAGTTGGAATATCCTTAATATTTGCCACCTCTCCATGTCTTGCATACAAATAAGGTGCAATAGCGTAATAGCCAAGTTTTGCAAACCGTCTACACACATCGCGAATATGCTCATGCACACCAAAAATTTCGTGGCAAATAATGAGTGGTGTTAAGTTACTTTTTTGTTTAGGCATCGCTTGATAAGCAGGTAACTCAATATTGCCAGACTTAATTTTTATTTCTGAAGCTTCTATGCCTTCTAAATCTGTCTCAATAACAGAAAACGCAACCTGCGATACAGCCAACGCAAATCCGATTGGCAGCGCTGTTTTCAGGACAAAATCCCTCCGATTTACATTACGCAACTTCCCTTTGGAGTCTGTGAGCATAACAAAACCCTCAAACAAATTATTTAATTTATAAATATCAGTACTTTATATCAAAACGGGGTTAATAAGTCAATTTTCTTTTTACTAGGCTCTTTAGGTAACATAATTGTAAAAACACTACCAACTCCCACTTCACTCCGTAGGGTTATTGTTCCTCCGTGAGCCTGAACAATATGTTTGACAATTGCCAAACCAAGCCCAGAACCGCCACCCAATCGATTGTGTGATTTGTCTACACGATAAAACCTTTCAAAGGCACGCAGACGAGAATGATTAGGAATCCCAATTCCTGTATCTTCTAAAAAAACGATATGATGCGTATCATTTTTGCGCACACTAATTTTCACAATACCACCAGGACGGTTGTACTTCACAGCATTGTCTACGAGGTTCACCAATACAGAATCAAATCTTTGCGCATCAACATAAATTTCTTCAATTTCAGGATCCACATCCGACTGAATCTCAACTCCAGCTTGCTTTGCTTTAGGCAAAATATTTTCGACAACTCGTCGAATTCCTTCGTGAATTTGATAAGGTTTGATCACCAATGTCAACGATCCCGACTCGAGTCCTGTCACAATCAGCATTTCATCAATTAATTTTGTGAGATTTTCTGAATTTCTTACAATCACAGTTAAAAAATTTTGTGCCATATCATTATCTTTTAATGCAGGCATGTCTTGAATAATTTCTGCATAACCACGAATTGCAGAAATTGGAGTTTTGAGCTCATGGCTGACATTTGCAAAAAACTCTCTGCGAATTTCTTCGCCTTTATGGATATCTGTGAGATCAAAAAGAAAAATCATAAATACAGGATTTTGTTGTTCCGAATGCAAAACCACAATTTTAGCTCGCACACGCCGAATTTCAGGACCATCTAAATGCAAAGATTCAATAATTTGCGGCTGAATTGCGTGATCATGAGAAACATTTTGAATCATTTTTTTTATCAATTCTGATAGTTCAACGCTCCGTAACACTTCTAAAATATCGCGATCAGCAACATCGGTGTACCAACCAAGCCATCTCCTGACTGTATTGTTAATTTTAAGAACTTTTCCTTGGTAATTAACAATAACAACACCTTCTCCTATGGCTGCAAAAATTTCATCAAGTCTTGATGTTTGTTCTCGTGCTTCAAGAATACTGCCACGCATTCTTTTGGCCATATCTTGCACAGCACGCGCAATTCTCGAAAATTCATCATGCCCAACAATAGCCACCTTATCAACGCCAACATCAAAACCACCATGACGCGTAAGTTGTAATAAAGATTGCGTTGGTTTATCAACAAGCACGTACAAAATAAAGTAACAATAAATTAAAAATATTGGTAACACAAAAAATATTGGTAAAAATTGAACAATTAACAAACAAAAAAAAGTGCCAATAATAATACCTAAAAAAATTCTTTGTTTAACTGTACTTGGATAAAAAACAGAAATTAAGGGACGTAAATTCGCTTTAACATTTGCTAAGTGAGAATTTGAGCTCACACAATTCCTTTCGCATCAGATTCAATAATTAAAGTTACAGGCCCATCATTACAAAACGAAACTTTCATATCTGCAGCAAACTGCCCGTGAAATATGGGTAAATTTGCTGCCTTTAATTTTAGTATCTGTAAAAATTTCTCATACATTGGCTCTGCAATCAATTTATTTGCGGCAAAAAGAAAATGTGGTCTATTTGATTTGCGACAGTCTGCAAACAATGTAAATTGACTAATTATATAAAACCCTCCGCAAATATCTTTGATAGAATGATTCATTTTACCTTGTGCGTCTTCAAAAACTCTTAGCAAAAGTAGTTTATCCACAAGTTTACTTAATGCTTGGTGATGATAATCTAAATATAAATTTAAATTGTTTTGTTGTTCTTCAAGCAAATCGATTTCAACTTTTTCAGCAAAACCAAAACCTAAAAAAACAACTAAACCATAATCCAGTTTTCCCTGTGAAACATCGTCAATGCATACTTCTGCATGCTTTGCACGTTGGACAACACACCGATAGCGGAGTTTTTTATACATTTTTTATTCCATGCTTAATGTTTTACGCATATTAATTGTTGCGCTTTAAAACATCTTTAATAACTAAAACCAATTTTTCTAAGTCTGATTTTTCGATGCATGTGCTTAAAAAACCAACTTCATACCCACTTGGTCCAAGGTAAATTCCTTCACAAAGTAACGCATGAAATACCTTATTAAATAAAGTCATATCTGTTCTCGATACTTCTGCAAAATTTTTAGGAAGTTTATTTGTTCCATAAAAGAAACAAAAAAACGAGGCCACCCTAAAGTAACAAATCTTTGATTGTTCCATAAACTCTGTCAGCTGTTTCTGTACTAAAAGATCGAAATACTCTCCCAACGATTCTAACTGACAAAAAGCATTTTGTTCTTCTATGGCGCATAGAGTTGTAAACCCTGCGACCATTGCAAGAGGATTACCCGATAACGTTCCAGCCTGATACGCGCTGCCTAATGGAGAAATGTGTTGCATAATTTCTTTTTTGCCACCATAGGCTGCAGCAGGAAGACCGCCTCCAATAATTTTACCAAAAGTCCATAAATCAGGTTGTATTTGAAAATACTCCGCGGCACCGCCACGACAAAGACGAAAACCTGTCATCACTTCATCAAAAATTAAAACCGTTCCATATTTTTTGGTGATATCACGCAAAAAGTGCATAAACTTTGGTTCAGGCGCAACAAGTCCCATATTAGCGGCAATGGGCTCAATAATGACAGCGGCAATATCAGAACCGTACTGATTAAAAATTTCGGAAACACTTTCTTGACTATTGTAAATAGCAGTTAAGGTGTCTTGAATCGTTCCCTCAGGCACACCCGCAGAGCTTGTATTGCCTAATGTCGCAAGTCCACTTCCTGCTTTCACTAAAAATTGATCCGCATGGCCGTGATAACAGCCTTCAAATTTAACAAATTTATTTCTTTTGGTTGCAGCACGGGCTGCGCGCACTGCACTCATTGTCGCCTCTGTACCACTGCTGACAAAACGCATCATCTCTAAACCAGGAATCCATTGTTGCATTTTTTCGGCAAGCTGCACTTCGAGTTCGGATGGGGCACCAAAAGTGATGGCTTTGTCTAGCTGCTTGTGCAGTGCAGAAACAACACTTGGGTGAGAATACCCTAAAATGAGTGGCCCCCAAGAAGAACAAAAATCAACAAAAGCGTTGCCATCAACATCAAATAAGTATTTGCCATGCCCATGAGAAAACACCAATGGCTCACCACCAACAGAACGAAAAGACCGCACCGGAGAGTTTACGCCTCCAGGAAATATGTTGCGACTTCTTTCCATGACAGACAATGAATTTGAATTTTTGAGCAATTGTTCATTAAGCATAACTACTTTCCTCTAGTTTACGTTTATGATGAATAAGAGCCGCGGCAATAAAATCTTTAAATAATGGATGAGGGGCAATCGGTCTGCTTTTGAGTTCTGGATGCGCTTGGCATGCTAAAAACCACAAATGATCTTTTAATTCCATCATCTCAACCAGAGTTCCGTCTGGACTTTCTCCAGAAACTAAAAACCCAGCTTCTTCAAATCGATGTTTAAACTTTAAATTAAATTCATAACGATGACGATGTCTTTCGCTCACTGTGTCTGACTGATACGCAAAGAACGCTTTTGTATTACGGCGCACAACGCAATCGTAAGCGCCAAGTCGCATGCTACCGCCTTTGCGATCAATTCCTTGTTGGCTTTCCATCAAGTGAATCACTTTATTTTTTGCATGACTATCAAACTCTTCTGATGTTGCATCCGCAATTGCAAGTTTATTGCGCGCGAATTCAAGGCAAGCAAGCTGCATACCAAGACAAATACCAAAAAAAGGAACATCGTTTTCGCGAGCATAATGGATTGCTGCCATTTTACCTAAAATACCACGATCACCAAAACCACCAGGAACAAGAATGGCATCATACTCTTTCAAAACTTCTTTTGCATTTTGCAAAGTCAGTTGTTCAGAATCAATCCCAACAATTTTTACCTGTGACTCATTTGCAATTCCTGCGTGGGTAAGGGCTTCATAAACAGATTTATACGAATCGCGTGTGCCCATATACTTGCCCACCACAGCCACTTGAATATGATGTTTTGGCCGTTCGATGCACTCAATAATTCGATTCCATTCTGCTAAATTGGGTTGTGCCGTCCAAATTCCAAGCAATTCGACAATACGAGCATCCATGCGTTGCTCATGATAAATAATCGGCATTTTATAAATACTATCTGCATCAAGTGCCTCAAATACATTTTCTTTTGGCAAGTTGCAAAATGTAGAAATTTTTAATCTCACATCTTGTGCCATAGGCTGATCAGCTCTACAGATTAGGATATCTGGTTGAATTCCAATAGAGCGTAGTTCTTTGACCGAGTGCTGAGTGGGCTTTGTTTTGAGTTCTCCAGCTGCACGAATATACGGAACAAGAGTGACATGGATAAAAATAGAATTTTCTTTGCCAACATCGTTACGGAACTGGCGGATTGCCTCGAGAAATGGTAGGCTCTCGATATCGCCAATGGTACCACCAATTTCTACGATTGAAACATCAGCACCTTCAGACGCTGTGATGATATTTGCTTTTATTTGGTCTGTAATATGAGGAATCACTTGCACAGTTCCTCCCAAATAATCGCCACGGCGTTCTTTGCTGATGACGGTATCGTAGACTTGGCCTGAGGTAAAACTATTGCGTTTTGCTAAATTTGCTTTAGTAAATCTTTGATAATGACCCAAGTCGAGATCGGTTTCTGCACCGTCATCTGTGACAAACACTTCTCCATGTTGAAATGGAGACATTGTCCCAGGGTCAACGTTTATGTAAGGATCCATTTTTGTCATGGCTACGCGCAAACCGCGCGTCTCCAGCAATGCTCCGATACTTGCGGCAGCGAGCCCTTTTCCAATACTGGAAACGACGCCTCCTGTAACAAATATATACTTTACGGGATGTTGAGAGAACCTTTGATGGGATTTAGTATCGTATTGATGCATTGATATACTCCGTTCGACAATCTTGTTTCGACACGGGAACACAGGGTAACACTAACTTATGGTCAGGAGTCAAGAAAACAATGAAGAATCTGCGCAACCAATTTCAAATGAGTGCAGAACAGCAATCCACTGACGGTATTGTCTCTCATATGTTAATGGGTTTTGTGGAACGAAAAATTTCTCCACAAACCATTGCTGATGTTCTACGTGCACAAATTTTTGAATCCAATGTGCCTTCTTATCTTTTAAATACAGCAACCTGTAATGGCATTTTAGAAGCCGTTACGCATGCAAATTCAACCGAAGATTGCAGTGATTTGGTATTTTACCTCGCAACGCATCCCCAATTTCCGGAATTCTTATCATTTAAATCAGCGACAGGATCACTACGCGTGTTATTACGGTATGTGCAAAAAAATTTTCAACACGACTCACACAATCCTTTAAAAATTGATAAAATGATTGAAGTATTATCTGAGAAAGTTTTATCTTTTTTTCATTCTCGAAAGCCTATAGACTTAAATGACAAGGCAAGCTTAACTGCTGCAATTAAAATGACCAATCCTTTTTTATCAAAAATGATGAGAAACTCGAGTAATTTTCAGCATCTTCGTTTTATGCTTATGTCGCCAAACGACTACATTAATGATACAACAGTTGCAACAATAAGGCCAGAACCTTTAGAAATGATAAATATAATACTCAAATCTACAGATGACCATTTGCATCACAACGGCACTTTTTATTATAAAACAAATCCAACACTCATTGGCACAACTGGTCGTATTAAACATCTCAACACCGTATTAGACATTATCAAATCAAATAAGCTATCTGAATTTAAAATTGGCTTTATTATAGAATGGTTATTTGAAAAGGCTTTAGTTGAAACCATTTTACACGAAGACAACTACGACAATTATACGCGCGCTATCATAACAGCTACAGAAAATAGCACCACTCATGTACAAATAATACGAGGACTTATAAAAGCAATTCAAAAAGATTTTTCATTTATTAACTCTCATCCACTTCAAAAAATAAAAGAAAATAGTGAAAATTTATTTGAAAAAGCAACACTTTTGACTCAATGCATTTTTCCTGTGTTAGAGACATTAACAGAAAAAGACAGTCAATATGTGTCTAAATACATTGCCAATTGGGCAATAGAAATGCCAATTAATAATGAAGAAAGTCGTTTTTTTAAACGCTTTCACTGGCGATGGATTCGCTCTCTTGCATCACACATTTGGGATGCAAGCCTAAGAGAACCACCTAAATGGGTAATTGAGGGTGGTAGCAAGTATTGTGCAACCATATTTCAAATCGCACCAGCATTATGGTTACAAGAATACTCTTCCTCATTACTCGAAAAAGTGTATCGAGAAACTTTGCAAGATAATTTTGAACCCTCAACACCACACATTGATTACGTAGAATTTCTTGCTCGTTCAATGAGAAAAAAGTCACCTTTCTTTGCTAGCAGAACAGAATCATTATATGCCCTCAAACTTTTATCAAGATTAACACGCTCAGAAACACAACAGTTCACCAGTGCTGAAGCCAGATTTCAATCTTTACTTCATAATATTAATCATCAACAAGAATTATCAGGAGAGTATGCTCTTTGGAAAGAGATTTTATTAAACAGCGATTTTGAAAATAATTTAGGACTCAATTCTGTTTCACGAGCTCTCGCAGTACTTGCAAGACTTGCTAAAGAAACAGCAAAAAAGTGATCTTACCCAAATTATATTTAGTAATAAAATACAAAGCAATTATAAAAAATTGTTTTAATATGAAAAGCAGGTTAATATGTGCGGATATTCTGGAGTTATTTATACCCCAACAAGCCAATTTTTAAATCAATCTAATTTTAAAGAATATTTTTTTTCTAAAGCCGCTAGCTTAAAACATCGCGGCAGCGAACCTATGAGAAAAATGGAATTCAGCAATATTTTACTTTCTCATTTTAGGTTATCATTTCAAGACAAAGCACTAAATATTCAGCCAATGCTGAGTAAAAATAAAAAGTGGGCCATTGTTTTTAATGGTGAAATTTATAATTTTTTGAAGCTAAGACAAAAAATTTCGGTAGAGCAAGGATATAAATTTACTACGAAAAGCGATACAGAAACAATTCTTGAAGGATTTCTTAACTACGGACTGGACATCAAAAAATATATAGAAGGTGAATATAGTTTTACGATTTTAAATACAGATGGATCTGAAATTGTTGCTATGCGTGATCCATTTGGAGTTAAGCCTCTATTTTTAGGGTTAGAAGATGTTGATACAAAAATGTTTTCTATCGCAAAAGAATCTTATGTATTCAAAACAAAATCAATTCATTTTGCAAGTGAAATAAAAGGATTATGCACCGAAAAATCATGGGATAGAGAGGGATTTTTAAGACAGTTTGTTGGTCTTTACGAACCCATTCGCACACCTTATCGCAATATTATACAACTGCCTCCAAACTCAATTCTTTATGCTAAAAAACAGGGTGACTTTTTCGTTGTTAAATTACAACTCACCAAATCCCCCATAAGAATGACAGAATCTAGTGGAAAAGAATCCGAAAACGAAAATGAATTATATGGTGAATTTACAAAAACTCTGCATAAATCTATAGAAAACAGAATGCTGTCTGATGTTGAACTTGGTGTTTATTTAAGTGGCGGTGTTGATTCTAAGGTTGTTGCATTTGAAGCCTTGCAATATTATCTAAAAAAACGTCCTAAAGAGAGATTAAAGTCTTTTACTGTCAGTTTTGCAAACGAAGAATACAACGAATCCACTGAAGCACTCTCCTTTGCAAAAAAACTCAATATTATTCCAAATATTTGGAAGATCAATGAACAAAATCTTTTCTACTCTTATAAACATGCTGTTTACTATTCTGAAAATGTGCAACCTTACACAAATGGCGCCGCAAAATGGTGGCTCAGTCGCTTTACAGCACAGCATGTTCAGGGAGTCTTAACGGGCGATGGCGCCGATGAATTGCTTTGTGGTTATCCAAGTTTTAAATATGCGAATTGGTGGAAATTTGCTCTAAGTAGTCGCCCAGAAAAAAATGTTGAAGATAAAATCAATGCCTCCCCTATTGGCACAAATTGGCGAGACAATGTGTTTCAAAAAAAATTTTCAAGTCTTGAAAAAGATCCTTGGCTTGCTGGTTCGAGTGCAGAAGGAACAGGCGAAGATTTTGTTGAAAGCTTAAAAATTTGGGGCGTCGCACACCCATTATTTAATCAAATTAAAACAATTACATTTGCAATTTTAGGGCAAGAAGAAGGCGTCAAATGGCTTGCAGAACAAAAAGAATCTGTCGCGTCTTGGTTTTCGTTTGGTTATGAAAACGAACCTGATTTTTTATCCAACCCCGATCACACTTTAATTTTGTGGCAAAATTATTTTTGCAAAACTCATCTTCCTGTGCAAGTTCTTAACTGGGTGGGTGATAGAATGGAAATGGCCAATACCCTAGAAGGACGTACTCCCTTTTTATCACGAGAAATGGGTAGTTTTATCAAAAAAATAAAAGATAATATGCTAGTGAGAGGCTTTGAAGACAAATCTATTTTACGTCGCAGTTATAGTAAAAAAATAGGGCAAAATTTTACAATGACACCAAAAAAACAATTTGGATCGCCATTTTTATTTAACGATAATAATCTAAAATCTTACTATGAGCAAATTATGACAAAAGTTAACGAAACAAAACTTTTTGATAGCAAATATGTCACTCAGCTTTATGATTTTTTAAGAAATGATTTTTCAAAAAAGAAAGCAAACGCTTATACTCTAACCCATTTAAATTCAACTTTTCAAACATTAATTTGCTTTTCAATAATTGATGAAAGCATTATTAAAGGCAATGTTCCTACAAGAGATATAGAATACGAAGAAAAAGTGATCAGAAATCAAAAGGCTCTTTAAGATCTTTTTAAAGTTACTATAATTGTTGAACTAATTGAGTTAAAATCACAAGAAATTTTAGCATTATGCAAATCAAGAATTGGCTGAATTTTATCTTCAATCAACGCTTCGACAAAAAGCGAAGCACCACTTGGAATACATGTAAAGATGATATCTACAAATTCTGTGCTTTTTTCTTTTATTGCAATCATACAATTAGAACCTTTAATTTCTCTCATAGGATAAACGATTTCATAGATTAACAAAGAAAAAACACTTAACATTTGCGGAGTGCGACACAAAACCTGTACTTTTTCTGATGTTGGTAACAATAATATTTCTGTTATAGTTTTTGAAATTTTTTCTTTTGCGGCACGAACAGACTGAGTTAAAATATCATTTATGTCTTCGTTTTTAAATGCTGCCAATTCAAATTGCTTTGTCCGTGTTTCATTAATAATAGGCACTAAAAAGTGTACATACTTTTCTCTTCCTTCGCTAAATTGTACACCACATCCCATTTGCTCGCCATCCTTCGCTTCTTTTCGAACCCAAACAACTTTTCCTTTGCCTTCTATTATTTCGGTAGCCGAAAACAACAAGCGAAAATCAACACTGTCTCCCACTGTCGGCAAGTCAGAAGTCAAAGAAGCAAAAAAACCGCCAAAACTGATATTTGTCGAAAATGTAGACACCATTCGAAGTGAGTCGCCAAACTTAATATGCAAGCGCGAAGTCAATTCGATGCGTTCATCAAGCCTTTTTGTATACCCTTCTTTTCTTGAAAATACGGCATCTTCGACAGAATGATACAGTGACTTAATTGGCACTGGTTTTGTAAACAAAGCCCACCCACCCATTGCAATCACCACTTCAGGTGTGAGTTGGCTATTTTGTTCTGCAAGAAGAATCGCAACTGGCGGGGCTTCCTTACCAGAAAATTGTTTTAACGCATCATAAAAATCAAAAAAATTCCCGTCAGATTGCAGGTGGTCAGCCACAATGACGTCGGGTTTTTCTTTTTTACAGAGAACATCAGCATCTTTTAAAGAATTTGCCTCAAAAACTTCATACCCCTGTTGCTTAAATTCAGAACAAATTGACTTTGTAAATTTATTATCTTGACTGACAGCAAGAAATTTCACTAGTATCCTCCTTTACAAAGCAAACACAAGGTTTGTTTTGTAAAAACACTACATATAACAGGAACTCTCATATGGATTTCGTCTCTTTCTTGATCGATCAAAACTCATCTCTAGGCGCATCCATGTCGTACCTTTTTAACACGTTTGTTTCTGTGTTTGTCATGGTCGATCCCCTAGCAGCAATTCCAGTGTATCTTCTTCTGACAGAACGTTTCACTCCTAGCGATGTCAAAAAAACACGACGAAAAGCAATCATTGTTGCGTCTTCTATTTTATTAGTGTTTGCCGTAACAGGCATGGGTGTCTTAAATCTTTTTGGAATTTCAATATCTGCGCTACGGATTGCAGGTGGGATTTTGTTGTTAAAATTTGCTTTAGAACACATGATGGGTTCATCAGAAAAGATCAAACATGAAGAAGAAGATGAAAGCCTCCATAAAGATGACATCTCCATTGTGCCTCTTGCTATGCCCCTCCTTGCTGAACCTGGAGCAATTTCAACAATCGTTGTGCAATCCACTAAAGCAAACAATGTTCTTTATTTCTGTTTATTAATTATTGCAATTTTGCTTGTGATGTGGGTTTCTGCCTTAATTTTAAAATCAAGCCAGTATCTTTTTCGCCTCCTTGGTAAAACAGGTTTAAACCTCATGGGACGATTGGTTGGAATTCTCATTGCAGCCATTGCCATTGAATTTGTGATCACAGGCCTCAGAGACTCTTTTCCTGGGCTTTGGAAATAACACACCGTCTCTATTTTACGTCATAGGCCATCAATTGAAATATCTTTCCCTCCTTGTTGTTTTAAAAGTTTAATATTGCTAACCTAAAAGTCTCAGAAACCAATAACCCACAGCATTATGAGCTAGCCTCAAACCTGATGTTGAGTAAAAATATACTAAATATTTGAACTGTGGTTTTTATACGAGGTGATAAATGAGACGGTTTTTATCAAAATTTTTTTTAATTTCGATTGCAATTATCCTTAACTTGACAGCTCATTCCGATGACAAAAAGACAATTAAATTTGAAACTGACATTTGGTGTCCCTATACCTGCGATGAAAAAACAACCCAGCTAAAAGGTTACGTTATTGATATGGCAGAAGAAATTTTTGCAAAACACAATATTAAATTTACTCATAGCCTGATTCCTTGGGCACGCGCCATAAAACGAGCAGAAAAAGGCGAAGTCGACGCAGTTGGTGCTGCATACAAAGAAGGACGAGAAGGTTACCTTGTTTTCCCAAAAGAAGAATTTGCCATGAGTATCAACAAATTCTATGTGCTAAAAGAAAATAATTGGATGTATAAAAACCCAGAATCTTTAAATAATACAATACTAGGCATTGTACTTGGTTATGTTTATGGAGGTGGTGTGGGCATTTTAAATCAAAATTCCAAAAAGATTATGCCCTCTGGAGGAGAAAATGCTTTTGAAAGAAACTTGGACAAATTAATCAGAAAAGAAATTAATGCCACAATTGAAGAAAGCTATGTGGCACAATATACAATCAAACAACTAAAATTACAAGATAAAGTAAAAGAAGCAGGGAGTTTTGGAGTCAAAAAAGGGATTTACATTGGCTTTTCTAAAGCACTACCAGATTCTGAAAGATATGCACAAATGCTGTCTGATGGAATTAAAGAACTTAAAAAAAATGGGCGGTTTGAAAAAATCTTAAAAAAATACAATCTCAAAGTAGAAAAATAAATTTTTACCCACTAAGACTTTTCTGCCAAATATTCTCGCCGACGTGCTAATGCCACAGTGCGTGGCGCAAGATGCAATTCATCTTTACGTTTTGCTGCCAGCTGTCCACATGCTGCACTCACATCTTGCCCACGACTATACCGAATTGGCGCAGGAATAGAACGCGCTGTCAAATACTTTTGAAATTCTTTCATTCGGATCTCATCTGTTGCAATCATATTGTTTGCTCCAGGATGCGGATTCATAGGAATAAGATTAACCTTAGCCTTTAACCCATGTAAAAATTTAACAAGCTTTTTGGCATGTAAAATAGAGTCATTGACCTGATTGATTAAAACATACTCAAACGTAATACCATGACGTGTATGAATAGGATAATTGAGTAACGTTTCTTTTAATTCTTGCAAAGAATACTTTCTGTTAACAGGCATCATTTGCGAGCGCAACGCCTCGTCTGCCGAATGCAATGAAATTGCTAACGCAACAGGAACGTCGTGGCCGAGTTTTTGAATTTCAGGAATTAATCCAGACGTCGAAACTGTGACTTTATGTTTAGAAAGCCCAAATAATTTTGGATCAAGAAAAACTTTACATGCGCTCACAACATTTTGATAATTATCTAGCGGCTCACCCATTCCCATAAAAACAATATTTGTGACTTTTCTGTTTAATATATTTTTTTCAATTAATCTTTTATTTGCAATAACAACTTGAAATAAAATTTCGCCCATTGTCAAATTACGCGTAAACCCCATTTTACCTGTTTGGCAAAACGTACACGCCATCCGACAACCAACTTGACTACTCACGCATAAAGTCACTCTATTATCAGACGGCATTAATACACATTCCGCAAACAAACCATCATGCAATTTAAGCAAAATTTTTTCACTTCCATCTTGAGATGGGAGTGAAGTATCAATGCTTGGCAACTGCCAATTAAAATGTGTACTCAATAGCTCACGCAGTTTTTGCGGTAAGTTTGTAAAAGTGCTTGGCTGAAACTGATGGCGGATATACATCCAATCCATAATTTGCTTAGCACGAAAAACAGGTTCTCCCTGAGTTTGGCACCATGCACCCCAATCCGCTTCATTCATATTTAGAGCTAACGATAAAGTCATACAAACCTAACTTAAAAAAGTACAAATATCAGAAACAAATAAATCGGGCTCTTCGATAAGAATCAAATGACCGACGTCTTTATAAACAATTAACGACGAATTTTTAATATGATCTTGTAAATAATAGGAGTTGGCTAAGGGAACAACAGCGTCAGCATCTCCTGAAATAACTAATGTTTTTGTAAAAATCTTAGATAGTAAAGACTCTCCATCAAAGTTTGAAGCTACTTTTAATTGCATTTGTGCTGCATCTAAAACAGAGTCTCCCACTTTTTCACGATTTTTGACAAGTGTTTTGCACATCATTTCAAATAACAAAGGAGAATTCTTTAAAAAACGCTCTCCAAAATAATTTTTCATGTAATTTTTTGTTGAATCTAAAGAGACATAATAATCTTTAAATTGCATCACACTTGAATGGGATTTCCCTTGCGGCCAAACGCGACTTTGGCCGCCTGCAGTTGTACTCACTAAAATAAGTGCATCAACTTGCGGACAATGCGCTGCGAGGGTTTGCGCAATCATCCCACCCATACTAATTCCAAGTGCCGAAAATGCGTTTAACTCTAAAGAGCGGCAATAGAATGCGGCCAATGCAGCAACATCTTTTGCCATTCTAAAAACAGTCAACTCTTGCGCTTTCTCTGTAACTATCGTTTGTCCACAATAACGATTATCGAGTGCAAGAGTCGCTAAGCTAGGATTTAAGCTATGAATTTTTTTACGAAAAGCTCTAAAATCGAGATAGTTGCGTTGAAAACCGTTTATCAGAACAAGGAGCTTATTGCATTGAACTGTTGATGGCTGAAAATCAAATGCAATACGCGCACCTTCAAAATCAAGATACTGCACACCGGGTTCAGCTTTCAGATCTGATTGAGACACAGTCACAGAAATTGAAGAAAAATCAAACTGCTCCAAGAGAATAAACCTATATAAAAAGATTACTAATAGAATCTGAGTTATGGATTCTACGGATAGCCTTACCAAGTAGCTCAGAAACACTCAATACTTGAATTTTAGAGCACGTTGCCGCTTCTTCCGATAATGGAATGGTATCTGTGATAAATAATTTCTCAATACAGCTATCGTTCAAACGACCGATTGCTGGCCCAGATAAAACACCGTGCGTTGCTGCAGCATAAACTTTTAAGGCCCCTCTTTCCATCAAAACCTTGGCAGCAGATGTTAATGACCCTGCGGTATCACAAATATCATCAAAAAGAATTGCCGTTTTATTTTTTACATCACCAATAAGATTCATAACTTGTGAATCTCCTGGACGATCACGGCGCTTGTCGACAATGGCTATGCCACAACCAAGAACTTTTGCAAGGGCACGAGCTCTTTCCACACCGCCTGCATCAGGCGAAACCATAATTGGATTTTCGAGATTCATTTTTGAAAAATGCTCTAAAAATACAGGCTTACTGTATAAATGATCAAGTGGAATATTGAAAAATCCTTGTATCGCTCCCGTATGCAATTCAATGGTAAGAATACGGTTTACCCCAGCACTCACCAAAATATCCGCAATCAGTTTAGCCGTAATTGGAGTCCTGGGCGCACTTTTACGCTCTTGGCGACTATACCCAAAATAAGGAATCACTGCTGTAATGCGTTGCGCACTTGCTCTCCTTAGAGCATCAATCATAATCAGCAATTCCATGATATTTTGATTTGCAGGAAAACAGGTCGGTTGAATAATAAACACATCACGCCCGCGTACGTTACTTTGAATTTCAATACGCGTTTCGCCATCAGAAAATTTTCCGATAAGAGCTGTTCCAAGTGGGACATTGAGGTATTGGCAAATTTTATTGGCTAATTCAAGATTGGCATTGCCAGAAAATACAAGAGGTTCGCTTTCCATATGATTTAACCCGCAGTTAAAAAAGTAAAAATCAAGACACTTTTTCTCTATCGGGAAAAGCTCATAAAAGCAACTCAAATCAAAAAAAGCACAGCATCACTCAAAGAAGAAGTCGCAACCACAACTCCTTCCTTGGAGTTTCAACCCATCCATAGGCAATCAGCAGATTTTAACGCTGAATTCCAAAATGAGGTTTCCTTTTTCCCCTTCCTTGGGGATCACTTCTTCATGAGCAACGATGTGCTGATTGCTTTTTCGACTGGATTACAAATTTATAAACTAGGAATCAAGAGGGAGAGGTGTCAATTATTTGATGGGAAATTTTTTTCTAAGATATTGCATATACGGCTCAATAAACAGAGAATCTCCCGTTGCCTTTTTTAACACCTCAAGGCTTGAGAACTTTTTGCCATATTGGTAAAGATTTTGTTGTAGCCAGCTTTGTACTGGTTTAAAATTGCCTTTTTTAATACCCCCCCAAATATTGGGCTCACTGCGCTCTGCAGCCGCAAAAAACTGGGCACTCATGATATTTCCTAGGGTATAGCCCTGAAATTGGCCACCAATCAAACCATCATACCAATGAATATCCTGCATGCACCCAAGGGCGTCATCTGGGGGAACCACACCCAAATCGCGAGCATAGGCCGCGTTCCAGGCTTCTGGAAGATCTTTAATTTTTACTCGTCCCTCAAGCATATCAAGTTCTAACTCAAAACGGATCATCACATGAAGATTATAATAAAGCTCATCGGCATCTGTGCGGATAAGAGATTGTGAAACCCGATTGATTGCAACATAAAATTCATTTAACGGCACGTTTTTAAGCTGCTGCGCGAAGGTACTTTGCAGTAAAGGATAAAAATACTCCCAAAACTCATAGCTTCGTCCTACAATATTTTCCCATAAACGCGACTGGCTTTCATGGACTCCACTTGACGTTCCGCCAAATAAAGGCGAACCATCCAGTGCAATATCATTTCCCATTTCATAGAACGCATGACCCATTTCATGAATGGTACTAAATAAACTTTCAGCAAGAAATTTTTCTTGATAACGGGTTGTAATGCGCACATCGCCATGCGCAAACGAAGTCATAAATGGATGATGCGTGGTATCAAGACGTCCTCTGGTAAAATCAAAACCTATCAATTGTATCATTTTTTGACAAAATTGTTCTTGCAACGGAACCGGAAAAACTTGGCGTAAACACGAATCGTTTTGGATAGATCTCTGCGCAACATCTTTGACAAAAGGAACAAGCTCTTTTTTTAGAGCAGCAAAAACTTCTTGAATGATTTGTGCAGAAAAACCGTGATCACTCATATCAATAAGCGGATCGGCAATATGTTGATAATCAAAAAATCCTGCATATTTTCTTGATAGCTCTAAAGTTTTTTCAAGAAAAGGTTGCACAATTGAAAAGTTTTTCTCTTTTTTTGCTTCGACCCAAGCAGCAAAACTTGAGGATTGATGCGTAAGAAGTTCTTCAATAAATGAGCCTGGAACTTTTACCAAACGCAGATAACGCCATCTTACATTGCGTAAAAATGACGCTTCAAACGAAGAATAAGGAATAGATTCCTCAAATGTTTGCAACGCCTCCAGCAGCTTTCCTATTTGTGGATGGGTTAATTTTTCGTGCGCAATTTTGCCTAACGTAGCAAGTTGCCGTCCGCGCCCTAGAGCCCCTTGAGCAGGCATATACGTATGCTGATCCCAAGACAAAACAGCGGATGCCGCGTTAATATTTTCTATTTCTGTTATTAAATTATTTAATTGCGCAAATAGCTGTGCATGATTCATTATTAATACTTTGCTTTCTAAGAAATTGTAACTTTAATTTGTAATTGAGGTTCTTTAACGAGATCAATATTTAATACAGAACCATTGACCAAGCCTGTCTTTTTATTTTTTCCTTTCACAATAATTTCTTGCGCAATACGGTTTTCAACTTCTGCTTCAAGTAACCGACGCAACGGCCTTGCTCCATTTAATGGACTAAAGCCACGATCTGCTAAAAATTTACGCGCATCCTCAGTTATTTTTAAATCCAAACCTTGTACTTTTACTTTTTGCACTAAGTGCTGCAAGTTTAGATCTAAAATTTTGCGGATGTCTTCGGGGTTTAGTTTTTCAAATACAATAATTTCATCGAGTCTATTTAAAAATTCGGGTTTGAATGTTTTTTTCAATTCACCTAGCACAAGGTCTGACACCTCGTCATGCGAGAGGTCTTTGTCCATGCCGCCAAGACCTACGGAACGTTTGTTTGAGCTAATATATTCGCTGCCAATATTGCTTGTAAAAATAATCAGGGTATTTTCAAAACTCACTTTTTGCCCTTCTGCATCAGTGAGATGGCCATCATCCAGAATTTGTAAAAACAAATTAAAGACATCAGGGTGCGCCTTTTCAACCTCATCAAACAGCAAAACACTATAAGGGTTGCGCTTGATTTTTTCTGTTAACTGGCCGCCTTCGCCATAACCAACATAACCAGGTGGCGAACCAATCAGCTTTGAAGTTTCATGGCGCTCCATAAATTCTGTCATATCAAAACGTAACAATCGCTGTTCATCATTTAAAACATACTCGGCTAATGCTTTTGCCAACTCTGTTTTGCCAACACCTGTTGGTCCTAAAAAGAAAAAACTACCAATGGGCGCTTTGCGTTCTCGAAGTCCTATTCGATTGCGGCGAAGGGCGTTTGCCACTGCCACAATAGCCAGCTTTTGTCCAATAAGGCGCTTTGCCAACTCTGCTTCAATATGTGCCAATTTTTCGAGTTCTTCGGCTTGCAGTCGTTTTACCGGAATGCCAGTAATTTTTGAAACAAGTTCTGCAATGTCTTCGGCAGTGACCACACGATCTTCTTGTTTCATTTCTGATTCCCAATGTTTTCTTCTTTCTGCAATTTTATTTTCTAAAGCCAGTAGCTCCATTTGCACGTTGGCAACCATTGCAAAATCTTGTCGATTAAAAAAATCATTGCGCTCTAAGTCTTTTTTTGCGCGCTCTTGTTCGAGTTTTTGAATTTCAGGAGGAATACTCACAACTTTAATGCGTTTTAAGGCGCCTGCTTCGTCGATGAGATCGATTGCTTTATCTGGCAAACTTCTACTAAAAATATATTTTTTACTCAGTTCAACTGCGGCATCCAAGCTTTCTGGACTATACTTAATTTGATGGTGTTTTTCGTACTTAACCGCAATTGATTTTAATATTACTTTTGCATTGGCAACCGAAGGCTCATCCACGCGAATTGGTTGAAAACGTCGCTCTAACGCACGATCACTTTCGATGTATTGCTTATATTCTTTAAAAGTTGTTGCCCCAACACATTGTAATTGTCCTGTTGCCAATGAACTTTTTAATATATTTGAGGCATCAAGCGAACCAGATGTGCGCCCTGCGCCCACAACAGTATGAATTTCATCAATAAAAAGTATAACTTGTCCTTCTAAATCAATAATTTCTTCTTTAACAGCTTTTAAGCGTTCTTCAAATTCGCCATGCATTTTACTGCCCGCAACCAGATCCGCCATTTCGAGGCTCAAAACGCGCTTGCCAACCAAATGATCCGGAACTTCAAGATCGACAATGCGTTGCGCAAGTCCTTCAATAATAACAGTTTTGCCAACCCCAGGTTCGCCAATCAAAACAGGATTATTTTTTTTGCGACGCGACAGCACTTGAATCACACGCTCAATTTCCTCTTCGCGAGCCGACACCGGATCAAGCTCACCCCGACGCGCTATTGCCGTAATATCTCGAGTAAACTGCGACAAAGCACTTTGCTTTGCCTCATCATCACGATTTGTGACCCGATGATTACCGCGTATATTTAATAATGCTTTTTTAGATTCTTCATAGTTCATGCCAGAACGGGTTAATATTTCGCGAGACCCTAGGCGAGAATCAAAAAAAGCCAGAAATAACGTTCCTGTACTAATATACGCATCTCCAAAATTTTTACGCTCAAGATCGGCGCGCTCTAATAAAAAAGCAACTTCTGGAGATCCATACATGCCTGTTGGATCTCGTGAATGCGAATAATTTGTATCTTGTTTTTTTTGCAATTGATTGATGCTGTCATAAATACTATTAATAATCGTGGTTTTTACAAGCACCTCATCAAGTTTGCATTCGTCAGCAATTTTTAGTGCAATAGAATCTTTTTGCTCAATGAGTGCAAACAATAAAAACTCAGGAATTAACATTTTAACTTGGGCATTCAGTGCTTCAGTAATTCCTGATTGAAATATTTCATTGACACGATGGGTAGAGTTTTTTAGAAATTGTTGAGCCATGTTGCTTAAGTCTCCATGTTAATGAACAGAGTTATAAAGTAACATTTTCCAAAAATAACATTTGTCAAGACTTTGAACTTTTTCTCGCTTTACGAATTTTATTTGCTTTACGAATTTTAATGTCTTCTTTTACAGTATCAATAACAAGTAATATTGCGCCAAAGGTTACAACACTATCTGCGATATTAAAAACAGGATAATCATAATCCCATCCAAAGAGACTCCATTTAAAATGAATCCAGTCTATTACATAATGTAACATTACTCTATCTAAAAAATTACCTGCTGCGCCAGAAAAAATAAAGAGAATCGCTAAACGAGAAAGAATCTGTTTAGAAGGTGTTTTTAAAAAAAAGATGAAAATAATAATCATTGCGACGACAGTAATCACATAAAAAAGATAAGGGCGAATATTTTCAGGCAAATTTCCTAAAAATCCCCATGCAGCACCCGTATTTCGCAAATAAGTTGTTTCAAACTCAATCCAATTTGTCGAAGAGCCTATTCTAAAAATAAAATCGGAAACATAATTGTAAACTTTGATATCTACTAAAGAAAAGTGAGTTAAATAAGACTTTTCTGCCCAAAATTTTGTTAATAAATCAAGAAGTACAATACCAATAAATATAAAAAAATAACCTAAAAAAGCAAGTTTTACTTGTTTGGTATGATTAACTTTTGGAGACTCCTCCAATGAAGACTTTTGCATTTACGACCCTTTAAAAAAAAAACAAACACGCATAGAATTAAATCATATCAGCTTTTTAAGCAAGCTGAACAAAAATAGAGTACAACACATAAAATGAGTTTTTAAAAATCACTCATAATTATAAACAACATAATGATAAGTAGGTTCAATATGAAAGAAATTTTGTCAACTGACGTACTCACAAAAATGCTAAAACAAAAGCAAAACCTGATTGCTGCAAACCCAAAGCTTGGCAATTTTTTTACAGACATTTATTTGCCCTTTCCTGATATACAAAGCAGTATCCCTTTTTTACCTATTCGATGTTTTCGAGATTTTAACCTCTTTCTTGATGAAAAAAACACCTCTAAAAAAACTGTATTTCTCTCAAGCGGAAGCACAAATGCCATTCAAGCGCGGCACATTTTCACAGAAGAGAGACTCGAACTGTATGCAGACAATTCTCGAATAGGATTTGAAAATTTTTTAAATCATCACAATATAAAAAAAGACACTCCAATTATCAGTTTAATTCCACCAAAAGCAGTTTGGAACAAAAGCTCTCTTGCAGCCATGATTGATATGTTACAAACTGGAGGTTTTTTAGTTGATTACTGTGATGTCGAAAACAAGCCAGATAATATTGTGCAAATGTTACTCAAACCGCAATTTCAAAAAAACGCCATTATTTTTGGCACAACCTTTCATCATCTTCTTGTTGCCGAACATGCAAAAAAACAAAACATCACAGATCTTTTTAAAGGAAAATCATTGGCTTTAATAGACACCGGCGGCACAAAAGGCCGAACACAAACTTTTACCTTAGACGAAACACTGCACACATTTCAACAAGCCTACGGCAATCCAAAAGAATTTTTATTTTTATCAGAATATGGAATGTGTGAATTGGCATCACAAGCTTGGTCAACAAAAAAAATTCATGACGGCACATTTATCTGCAATAAAACCCTCACACCTTTTGCAATCAACTTGCGCGAGCGCCGAGCTTTACGAGAAGGTGAATATGGTTTTCTGGCTTTTTTTGATTCGATTAACATGGAATCATGGCCTACAATTATAACCGAAGATATCGCATGTATTGTTAATCAAGAAGAAAGAATTTTTAATCTTAAAGGCCGTTCGCCAGATGCCACTTTGAAGGGGTGTAGTCTTAATGTAAAAGAGTCTTTTTTCTTTTTAGATATGGACAGTAACAACGAAAACAACAATAGCTCATTACCTAATTCTTCGCAAATACAAAAACAATTCTCTTCTCCGCAAGAAATTCATGATTTTATTGAAACACTCAATCCTGCAATTTGGACACCAAACTGTTGGTCTGATCTGGCAGAATCTCTAAATTCATGGAATGATATTCAAATACACAACCCAAATTTATTGAGTGATAAAAATATTCTTATTATCGCTTCTGCAAACATTCCAATTACCTGGCTTTACCCAGCCCGCATTGCATCACGATTAGGAGCAAAGAGTGTGCATATAAAATTGCCATCATTGCGATCCGACGATCCCCTATCTGCTAAAATTCGGTTAAAAATTTGGGATCTTGCAGAAAAACTCAGTCCTTACTTACTCCCAACCAACATTATTGTAGAAAAAACACGATCTCTAACTAAAGAGTTTCATGAGTTTGATAAAGTGATTGTTTTTGGCACTGATACAACAATTGCAACATTTCAAAAATTGTTTCAATCCTCTAATCTACAACTGATCCCACAAGGTGATGTTAAAAACAGCTTAAAAGTGAGTTTGCAACATTCTACAGAAGACGTAGCCAAACTCTGTAGCTTGTGGTTTGGGAGAGGATGTTTAACCCCAATTTGTCTTTTTATGTCTGGACGCTCCCCAAATCAAGTTGTCAACTGGATTCATGAATTTCAGCTTATTTTAGAAAAAAACTTCAATGACAGATACAAAACCGAAAACATCAACCCACAATTTATTCATGAAAATCAATTGTTGTACACCTCAGTGATTGTTAAAAATTTAGGACTCGACCCCAGTAAAACCATCTTTTCTGGAAAAACAACTCATGTATTTAATTTTACAAAACTTTCTTCAGAAGAGTTATTACAAAGCCGCCTTGATTTTTCTTTTGGCGGCAGTGGATTTGTGTTTGTATTGGATGAATCAGTCAAATCGTCTCTTCCCCAATTATCGAGCGAAAAAATAATTCCCGCCTTAAATGATAAACATGGCGGAAAAACATGGGAAGAATGGTTTACAAACTAAGAAACTTTACCTGTTGCAATTTTTGCTATTGCTGCAGCCATATCTTGCAAATCAAACTCAAAATTTGCGGTTCTTGCCTCTATAGCCGCTTTAGGCATGCCATACACCACACAAGAACTTTTGCTTTCTGCAAGTACCATGCCGCCACGTAATCGCACAGTTTTGCCTCCATCAGCGCCATCCCGACCCATTCCTGTTAAAATAACAGCAAGGAGCTCTTTCCCAAGCACTTCTGCAGCAGACTGAAAAAGCACATCAGCCGATGGACGATGTAAAATGTTTTTAGGTTCTTCACTTAAGCCACAATAAAGCCGACTGCCCATCTTTTTTACAAGCAAATGAGTGTCTCCTGGAGCAAAGCAAATTTCTCCAGGATTAAGGGTATAATCTTCTTTTCCTACGCAGGTTTTGTGTTTGCTTTGTTGCGCTATACGCTCAGCAAGTGATGCCACAAAAGCTGCTGGCATATGTTGCACAACAATAATTGGCACAGGCATAACAGGCAACGCTTGAAAAAGCTTATGCAACGCAGCAGGCCCCCCTGTTGATACCCCAATCACAATTGCTTTTAAATTTTGATGGGGAAGCGAAGTGACTGGCACACTGGGTTTGTAGGCCGTATCGCCTTTTCTTTTGTTTGTAACATACGTATAAGCGCTAGAAATTCTTTCTTTTAGCATGTCTGGTGTAAAAGACTTCCCAATTTCTGTTTTAGGGATATAGTCAAATGCACCTTTTTCTAGCGACTGCAATGTTGCGGATGCTGCTTGATTGGTTAGTGTAGAACACATTATAATAGCCGCATCACACGCCTTTTGCATTAATGGCAAGGCTTGCAAACCACTTTTACCTGGCATTTCAATATCAAGTGTAATGACATCGGGTTTGAGTTTCGCTGCAAGGTCTAGACCTTCTTCTGCAGACTTCCCAATACCTACAACATTAAAACCAGCCGCTTTGATCATTTGTGAAAGCATGGCACATACTGTTGGAGAGTCATCGACAATTAACACATTGATAGCCATAAACGGTCTCCATTTTTTTAAGATGCCAAATCTTCATCAGAATCGCTCAATTCGCTTGTCCGATTTGATTCTTTTTTATCCATTAATTTTCGCCAAATTCGATTTACTGTGGCAAGCAACGCTTCTCCATTAAATTTTACAACATATTCATCTGCCAGCGATTTGCCTGCATCTTGGTTTGCCCGCCCAGAAAGAGAGGTATGCATAATGACTGGAAGTCCGTTAAATTTAGGATCTTTCTTTAATGATTGGGTAAAGGCATGACCGTCCATTCTTGGCATTTCCACATCAGAAATCACCACTTGAACCAAGTCTGTAATGTCTTTGTCTTCTTGCTTTGCTTGATCGAACAATGCATTGAGCGTAAAGAGACCTTCTTCACCATCTGTTGCCGTAATCACTTTATAGCCGTGCTGAGTTAAGAAAAGTTCGACTTGGGTTCTTGCAGTGGAACTGTCATCGACCACCAAAATTGTGCGAGAATCGTCGGTATTTCCTGTAATTTTATTGCTTTGTTTGTCGGCTGAGAATTTGTTTAGCGCATCTGTTTCACCGTTGATTTCAGCCACAATTTTTTCGAAGTCGAGAATCAGAAGCATCAAATCGCGCTCGTTATCAGGCCCTTTAACCAGTTTGTGCATTCCTGTTACACACCCTCCTTCACGTCCAATTAGACGGGTTGGTGGCAAAATTGCTTCCCAGGAAATACGACGAATTTTCATGGCTTGATGCACAACAAAACCTGTCACAAGTCCATTAAATTCACAAATAATCACGTTGTCAGTGGGACGCAATGCGTAATTTTTATAGCCGAGATATTTTGCTAAATTGACAATTGGAATTGCCTCTTCGCGGAGCTCGAGTAAACCTTCAATACACTCGTGAGTGTTTGGCATTTTAGTAAACTTACTAATTTTATTAATTTCTCTTACCTTCGCAATATTGATCCCATAAATCCCTTCATAGGCATCTGGGTGCAACATATCAGCCCCTTCGGGATAATCTTTTAACCGAAAGTCAACAAGCTCAAACTTGTTACTCCCTATTTGGAGCATTCGTTCTTCTTTTTTGCTTTTGGCTATGTAAATTGCCATGGAACCTTCTCCTATACGGCTCTAAACATGAGCATTATGCCGCCGTCTTCTTATCATCGTCATGACATGCTGCATAATAAAGCTCTTTTGGCTCTAAAACGAGCACAACAGAACCGTTACCCATAATACAAGCACCTGTAAATATAGGAATATTAGCCAAAAACCCGCCCAATGGTTTAATCATTATTTGTTCTTGCCAATAAAGAACATCCACTAATATTCCAACCTTAAGGCCATCAATTTGAACAATAACAACAGGATTTGTTAGGCCATCATCTTTATCTTTTGAATTTGCTTGCGAGTCTGAAGCTTCTTCTTCTCCCTGATTGAGACGTTTTTTCTCTTGCTGAATAAAATTATCAAGAATAGAAGGTCTTAAATGAACAACTTCATTTAACCGCAATAATGGAATCACTTCGCCTCGCAAATTTATGCTTGGCTGGTTGTTAAGATTAACAACATCTTTTCTCTCTGCACGCACAGTTTCTGTAATGACTTCTTGCGGCAATGCATAGGTTTCGCCATCAACACCAATTAAAAGTGCTTCAATAACTGCAAGACTCAGAGGCAAAATAATTTTAAATTCAGTACCCTGGCCTGCATTTGTGTCAACAAAAATTGACCCACTTGATTTTCTAATGTTGTTACGCACAACATCCATTCCAACGCCACGACCACTTACATCTGTAATTTCTGCGGCAGTTGAAAAACCGCTATGAAAAATAAATTCAATAATATCTTTTTTACTCAGCATATCGGCTTGTTCTTGAGTCACAATGCCAAGGGTAATTGCTTTGTTTTTAACGCGATCCAAGTCAATCCCATTGCCATCATCTCTAATTACAAGCTTAACGTTATTGCCTTCATAACCAGCTTTAAGTAACAATGTTCCGGTATCAGACTTGCCTCTTTCTTTACGAACTTCAGGATTTTCGATACCGTGATCAATCGAGTTACGAATTAAGTGCATAATTGGGTCAGAAATCGCTTCACTCACTGTTTTATCGAGCTCAGTTTCTTCGCCTTCTACCACTAAGTTTACTTTTTTATTAAGTTTCTTAGCCACATCGCGCACAAGTCGTGTGTATTTGGTAAACACAGAACCCACTGGCACCATACGAGCATTCATCACACTTTCTTGCAAGCGCGCAGAGAGTCTCGTGACATGTCCTGTGCCTTCTTTAAACCCTTTGGTAATTTCATTTTCTGGTAACACTTCTTCAAGTTTATTTGCCAAATGCACAAATAAGTTTTTTACTGTAATGAGTTCCCCAACTAAATTCATCAATTGATCTAGTTTTTCTTTTTTAAGGCGCACAAAATCATTGGCGTCGTTTGATCCATGTGCAGGATCTTGCTTAGCGGCTGCTGCAGGTGCAGCTCCCGGTTTTGCTGCTCCAGCAGCAGGAGTTGCTGGTTTTGCTTGCGCGGCTGCAGGTGCCGCTTGAGGGGCTGCAGGTTTTTTTTCTGCATGCGCCGCTGGTGCCGCTGCTTTTGTGGGTTCTTCTTTCGCTTGGGGTTTTCCACCCAAACCATCCATTTCTATTTTGACGTTACTAGAACCAATTGCAAATTCAAAAATATCCTGAACGGTTTTAAATTCTGCCATCGACACAAAATTAAATGTAAATTCAAAGTAACAACGCTCTGGTTCAATTTCTGTTAATAGTGGAATTCTAGAAGTGTTTGTAAATAAAGAAAACGTACCAGAAGAAATATCACGACAGTTCAACACCAACGTTGTAGGATCTATTCCTGTTAAAAAGAACTGATCCGCACCAGTAATAGAAACATGAAATGGACATTCTCCTGGTTTGACATTCTCAGGGACTGGAATAGGTGCCACCTCACCGCTGGCCACTTTCTCTTGCAACTGTTCGCTCGAAATTTCTTTAAAATCGCATAATTGACGTACAATGTCACTGTTATCAAACGTTGCTAAATTTTGTTTCTTTTGTGCACCATCCATCATTTCTTTTAGTCTATCAAAACAACGGAGTAGTGCAGAAAATACGTCTTCGGTTGGTTCAAGCTTGCCTTCGCGCATGCGATCGAGAAGGTCTTCGGCATGGTGGGTTAAGTCTGCAATTTCTCGTAATCCAAAAACCCCACTCGACCCTTTTAATGTATGAACTTCACGAAAGAGATTTTTAATAATTTCAAGATCGCCAGGTGTTTTTTCTAAAACAAGAATGCAGCTATCGATATGCTCGAATACTTCTCGCATCTCTTGAAAGAATATTTCTTGCATCTGTTCTTCATTATAGGCCACAGCGTATCACCTCATCTCTTGAAATCCTTTTCGCTTACGTTGCTACACACATGCGCATTAAACTGCATGTGGGAACGTATCAGCAGGCATACCAAATACCTCAAACAACGAATCAAAGGTTGGACAACTTTTCTTAACCTTTAATTCTCCTTTTCCTTTTTGAATTGTTAATTTAAGTGAAAATATAAGTTGCAAAACAGCGGCATCAACACTTTCGACTGCTGAAAGATCTAGAAAAAAAACGCTCTCTTTTGCTGACTCACCATTATAAGCTTCTAATAATTTATTTTTTAATTCTGATACTTTATAAATAGTGAGTTTACCAGAAAGTTTAAATGTTTTATTTTCATAAATCACAATCGACATATCATCTTTGTCCTTTACTAGGGCGTTGAAGATTTTTCATTTTGTGCACTAAATTCAGAATAAATGGCACCACAATCAAGCCACAAAATATTTCTGTGTCTGTGTGGTTTGATAATGCCTTTTAAAAACTTAGAACGTTCGCCTGCAACAATATCTGGCGTTTGTTGAACTGCTTCTTTTTCTACTTCAATCACTTCACTTACAGAATCAACAATAATCGCAGCCAACACATTTTTATCGTCTAACACAATAATTCGACTGCGTTCAGAAATAGGCGGATTTTCAAGTCCCATAATTTTATGAAAATTAACAACTTGCAAAATATCGCCGCGCAAATTTACCACACCTTCAACAAAATGCGGTGCTTTGGAGACACGTGTGACAAGAGGAACTTTAACAATTTCTTTTACCCGTTCTATTTCAATTACAAATTCTTCTTCATTCAGTTTAAAACCAATGAGTTTATAAGTTTCAATTTTTGGAGCAATTCTTTTGCGAATACCAGATGTGTCATGCTTTAATTTATAAAGGGCGTCGAGTTTAGCACCACCTTTTCCACCTTTTTGAGCGGCATCATTACCAGACATATTTCTAAACCCTTTCTCAATTTATCTCGCTAGCTTTTTAACGGCCCCTACCAACTGTTCAGGATTAAATGGCTTCACCAACCATCCACTCGCCCCTGCTTTTTTAGCACGCTCAACCTTGTCGCCACTGCTTTCTGTTGTCAGCATGATAATAGGGATAAATTTAAACTGTTCTATTTTTCGGATGGCTTCAATCATTGCGAGTCCGTCCATATTTGGCATGTTTACGTCTGAAATGATCATACTGATATCAGGCGTTGCTTGAAGCTTATTGATTCCATCTTGACCGTCTTCTGCCTCTACAACTTCAAAGCCTTCTTTAGACAAGGTAAAACCAACCTGCTGCCGAATGGTACGAGAGTCATCAACGATGAGTATTTTCTTGGCCATTGCCATCCTCCCTGTTGCAGACCAGTTATCGACAAGTTTTTCGACATATTTAGCAATGAGATAGAATCAATGCTGCAAAAATATGGCTTCTCGGCAATTTTTAGTGCAAGGTATCTTTTTTATGACGTTGAAGGAGTTCGCATCACTATGAGAACAGAAAAAAAAGCCCATATTTTCAGTAATGAGTTGACAAGTGAGCAACGGGCAAAACTTAAAGGACGTGCCCACCACCTCAAACCCATTGTGCAAATTGGAGGTCAAGGTTTTTCTGAAGCTGTTATTCAAGAGGTCATTTCCGCGCTTACTAAACATGAGCTGATTAAAATAAAACTTCCAGGAAATTCAGACGCCGATTCAAAACAACAAGAACAACAAGAATTAAATGATAAACTGCCAACCCATTCGCATATTGTAGGTCGAATTGGGAGAACAATTATACTTTATCTTGAAAAAGAGCCTAAAGAAGCAAAAATTATTCTAAAAAATTTATAAGGAATAAGTGCAATGACCGCAAATGCAACTTCTAAAAAAGCAGTCGATTCGAATAATGTGTCTGCACAACAGGCCACAGAGGCCGTTCGGACCTTATTGCACTACATAGGAGAAAATCCCAATCGAGAAGGACTGACTGATACCCCCGATCGTTTTTGTCGTGCATTACTTGAAATGAGTAATGGTTATCAATTAACAGCAAAAAGTATATTATCGACAACATTTGACTCTGATTCTGATGAAATGGTTTTATTAAAAAACATTGAATTTACATCTCTTTGCGAACATCATCTGTTGAGCTTTTCTGGAGTTGCACACGTTGCCTATTTGCCAAGCAATGGAAAAATTGTAGGTCTTTCTAAACTTGCTCGCGTTGTTGATCTGTATGCACACCGCTTACAAGTTCAAGAACGATTAACGCAACAGGTTGCTCAAGCTATAGAACACTATCTAAAGCCATTGGGTGTTGCCGTGGTATTTGAAGGTGTACACAGTTGCATGTGTGTCCGGGGAGTGCGCAAACAAAATTCAACGATGATTACCAGCGCCATGCTAGGACAATTTCGAGACTCGTTAGCGTCACGTAACGAGTTTATGTCTTTAATCTCTAAATAATTTTAATTTGCGCAATCACTTTTTTATAAAAATGGAGATGTAATACTGATAATTCCTGTAAATGTTTTTTGCGCCAGCGACAAAATGCGTTGTTTGTCAGTAGCAGAGGTAAAAGTAGTTCTAGAAACAGCAACCAAACCACCAGGCATTTTAAAATAAGTTTTTTCTTTTTCTTGGGGAATTAAGTTTAAAAATTCTAATGCAACTCGGGCTGCAACAGCTCCAGAACCACAACAAGCCGTTAAACCAGCACCACGTTCATAAACAACCAAATCCCAACTTTCTTTATTTTGCTGCTGCGGAACAAGCATCCCTATATTTGCCATGGGCATAGATTCTTGTTGCGTAGAATTTCGCAACTGTGTTTGGGCAAGCTTACCAAATTCTACAAAATCTTTTTTTGAAAAATTTTGAAATGCTGAAGAAATAAATACCCAATGTGGATTTGCTAAAGAAACAAACACTGGCGCATTGGCAGCAACAGCCAATGCGCCAGTGTTTGCATCTGCTTGCAAAGGGGTTGCTTTTACATCAACAGGATTTCCCATTGCCACACTCACATCAACAAAAGAACTTTTTACTTTAAAAACACCTTGAATTAAACTAGCAAAAGGTTCTCGATCTTGCAAAATAAAGTGTTCATCCTGCGTTAACTGACTTCTGACTTTGTTATGTTTTAAAAATTTAGGAACAAGCCGCATAATTTGTAACTGGCTTTTTCCATTCCATTTTTTTTCAAACAGCAATTTTAGCCCCAAACAACGCAACGCATTGCCGCACGTTGCCGCTAAACTGCCATCAGAATTAAAAATTAACAATTTGGTAATTTCACTGTCTGGTATTTTTTTAGAACGTGGCCGTCGTGGTTTTTTTTCAAAATCAAATAACACAACACCATCTGCACCAACACCATTACGACGATTACACAAAACACGGGCGAGATTTTTTAAATTTTCAATATTTCTAACTGATTTTACTGAATTATAGTTGATAAATAAGAAATCGTTCCCTGCACCATGATATTTTTCAAATTCAATATGATAGACTTTACGCATTAAATTGCGCCTTATATTCAAAAAAATTAGCGTTATTCAGAAACTTCAATTGTGACATCACCCAACACCTTGCACTGACACGCCAAGCGTTCATCTTCTCGAGCTGCCATTGTTTCAAGAAAATCTTTTTCGTGGTCTTGCATTGGACTCAAATTTTCTGGATGCTCGAGAACCTTTATCATACAAGCCCCGCAAGCACCATCGCGACATCCAAACAAAATGCTAGTTTCTTCAGTTTCACAAATATCAATAATTAAAGAATCTTTTTCTACAGTTATGTTTTTTTTATCTGTTTTTACCGTAAGTACTGGCATAACAACAATTCCTTCTTTTTAAGCCCTTAATAAGCCAACAGGGACTGTCCTATCTGAGTTCCAGATTGATAGCAATATTTACTTTTAAACCAATTTTACCGATAGAGGAATGGAATATATTTCCATTTATGTGGTGAATTGCCATGACTATGAAAATACCAAAACATATTATGTCTTACCTAAAGCCCCCAGGTATACAGCATTCTCCAATGAAGCGTCTGTGTAGAGTTCTGAAAGGGCCTGGATGCTTTATTTGTGGACTATGTGGTCGCAAATACACTAATGCCGCTGATGCTTGGAAATGTCTTACAAGCAATGCGCTCGGAATCAATTCTCTGCCCGTTATTGCAACAAAAAACAATACGCAAACATTTTTATGCTTACTCTGCGGAAAAAATTATACAAATCAATCAGATACAGCACATTGTATGCTTCGTGATTTAAGAGCCTCTCGCTTTCCCCAATCACTTGGCAAGCACTTGTACTCTTTATGCTCAAAACTCGCTGAAGGGAACGAAAAAACACGACGCGATGGCATGGTAACCCGTTCTGCAGTACTGGGAAACGCTCCTCGAAATCAAAAGTTGTTTAAAGCCCCACCACCAAAAATTGTGGCAGAACCGACCCCTTCTTTGCCAGCTATCGATAACGACTCAGAAAACCATGCAGATATTGAGTCGGATTTGATGATGGCACAAGAACCTTCAGTAGACTCAAATAGTAATGAATCAGAAAGTTCTTCGGGAGAACCTCCAACCGCTTCCAGCGGAGAGCCTGTCGATCACGAAGCAGATCTCAAACCCAAACCCGATGAAGATGCAAAACCTATTTTATATCGAAAGCCAGATCAAAAACCTTTTATTCGAGATAATGCTCAATATCGCTGTTCTGTTTGTAATGAAAAGTTTTTTACCAAAATGGAAGTTGAAACACACTTTGAAGAACATCCACTTATGGACACTGTGTAGTTAAACTTTTTTAAAGGCAAAAAAATGAATAAAAAAGACACTAGCAAAAACAAAAAAAAATTGCATGACATTCATGCCTCTATTCGATTTTTAGAAAATCTTTCTCAAGAAATTGAGGTTGCAGAAAAATTATCTGATATTCAAGATAAAAATATTTTACTAAAATTTAATCAGGTTATTCTTATAATAAAAAAAGAATTGTTGGGTAAGTAATTTATTTTTGTTTATTTAAAGCATTTAAATAAACAAAAATATCAGGCTATTTTTTACTATTTTTTAATTATGCTTTATTTGACATGATTGTTAAATTTTCAAAGATAATTTAATTATTTAAACAGATCTAAAACTGATTATACAACAGGTTTATTTCACTAAATACTTATTTAAATAGAAATCATTTATAAAATTAAAATTTACTGATATAACATAAATTGTTTTTGGTAATCTATTTGCTTTCAGAAAATTTCAAAGGTGATAAATTATGAAACTTTTTAAGGGAACGTTTGGATGGCATTCAAACAAACAGATTTTTAAAACTGATGTCTGTAAGTTAAGCGGAAAAAAATTCGCTGATTTCCCGATTACTCTTACAAATTATCCAAAAAAATTTCCACCTTTTATTAACTTAGATTGTCCTTTTTTCTTTCAAGATCAAATAAATACATGCGGAGAGACAAGTGTTAAAATGTTAGTTTCATTTCAAATGCTGCATTTTAAATCAAATTTTGAATTTTCAAAACAACTAAGGTCAATCAATGATTTTATTTCTAAAAAAAGAGGCTTTTTTAAAGGTACCACTGATGAAGATATGAATAAAATGGAAATTAAATCAATGTTTTTACCAAATCAAATAAAAAATAATGTAAAAGATTTTAGTTCTTGGGTTGCATACTCATTATATCACCTAGGACCTCTTATTATAACAATTAATATTTTCAATGGCCGAGTAGCGCATTTTGTTGTCGTTAAAGGTATAGAAAACAATACCTTGTTACTACATGACCCTTGGTATGGCGCTGATCAATTTTTACATTATAATAATTTCTTTAAAGTTTTTAATGACAATACATTTATGTTTCTGCCAAATAAGAGTTTAAATAAACTTTACCCATCTCGTGAAAATGAAATAATTTGTAATTTATTTTATTGTGATAAACCAAAACCAATTCCATTATTAAAATCTACTAATCTTATAAAATCAATATTAGTTTAGAACTAGAATTTTTTTAAATGCTCCAAAGTCTTAAAGCTAGCATGAAAGAAAAAAAGAAAGAGTTGCGGATTCAGTAAGAACTCATTTTGCTCCCAGTGTTTTAAAAAAACACTGGAGTACTATTTAATACAACAGTATCATTTTTAACACTCGCAGAATTTGGAAAGAAAAATGAGTATGTATATTTTTCCTGATCTGTGACCAATCTATCGACAATTTGTAATATTATTTTTTGTTTTAATTCATTTAAATGCATTTTTTTATTTTGCACGGAATCCAAAAAATTTTTAAATATATTAATCTCTGTAAGTCTATGTTCCAATACTTGTCTTACTAAGTCATAACCTTGCAAAGCAATAATACAGCGATTCAAATCTTGTTCGATATATTTAAACTCTGCATTAATATCTTTTAAAGTTTCCTGCCATGTTAAATGAATATGCGTATCCATTTTTAATTTTCGTCGCATTGAAATCATTGTTTTCTCTGATAATGATGCACCATTAAAGGAGCTAAATGTTTTTAAAAGTGTGGTAAATTCTCCATATTTTAGAGTATTTCCTCCTAATTCGACTCCAACATCTTCTAAACCTTTGGCAATAGGTAAAAGTTGATCAGAAAAACTTATAAAATGCCTCATTTGATCGAATATTTCTTTAGAACCAACTCGTTCATTTTGAAATAATGCTTCAAAAGTATTGACCACTGCTTCAAAAGTTGTACTACTTAAATTAATCCCATTGACTACAGAAATCGAAATATCATGAATATGTGGTAGCATTGCCATAAGTGTTCGTGATTTGTAATCTGAAAAATTTGGCGCAATTGTTTTAACCGAAAATTCTAAATTAGAAATTCGTGTACAAATATTTTGTAACGATTCTTCAATGAGTCTTGATGTTGATTCTTGCGCTAATGAACAAATTTCTAATACCACACGGGTAAAGCACGCATAATCATACAAAAACGAACACAATTCTTCGTTTTGCAGACACCATTTGCTTGCATAATTTCTTTTGGGCATGCTTGGATCTTCAAAAAACGGGCGACACAAATGATTTAATGATCCAACAATTTGATAGCCATCTTGTAATTTTACAAAACAGCCTTGCGCTTTGCCAAGATCTGCCAGTTTGTTTAAAGTCATTGATATTTTTTTTCTGTCATTTTTAGTATTAAATATTTCTACTTGAAAACTTTTAATCCCAATTTTTTTACCAAAACCTGGCAGTAACAACAAAATACGATAAATATGGGGTGGAATTTGAGATAATTGAAGTGGATTATTTAGCTTTAAAAAACAATCATACAGTTTTTGGAGACCAAGCCAGCTGACTGAGTACAAACCAGCAAAACTAATTTCTTTAGATTTTGAAAACGTGTCAATAACAGAGTCAAACTCTGTAGAATCTACAAGATGTCCTCTTAGGGTGCTGACACCTTTTTCAAACACCACTTCAAAGTCGTTTTCAATTTCCATGAATAAACCTCGGAAAATAAATATCCTAAGAAAATTCGGAAGAAACAAAAAAAAACTTTAGTGGGCAGAGAGCATGTTTTCTGGTTTTAGCGCTTCTTCTAATTGTTCTCGGGTTAACAATTTATGTTTTAAAACAAGCTGAAACACACTTTCCCCAGATTCTAGAGCTTCTTTGGCAATCATTGTGGAATTCTCATAGCCAATGAGTGGGTTTAATGCTGTAACAAGGCCAATACTATGTTCAACGGCTCTACGACAAGCTTCGCGATTGGCTGTTATTCCTTTGATGCACAAACGAGTGAGGGTTCGCATTGCTCTATTGAGCATATTCACGCTCTGAAAAATATTAAAAACCATCACAGGTTCAAACGCATTTAACTGGAGCTGTCCGCCTTCTGAAGCCATCGTAACAGACAAATCATTGCCAATCACTTGAAATGCAACCTGGTTAACAACTTCTGGAATAACTGGATTTACTTTTCCTGGCATAATACTGGAACCGGGCTGCATTGGAGGAAGATTAATATCTCCAAAGCCGCAACGTGAACCACTTGACAACAAACGGAGATCGTTGCTTGTTTTGCTAAGTTTAACCGCTAATCGTTTTAAAATGCCTGAAAACATCACAAAAGCCCCAGTATCGGGTGTTGCTTCAATGAGGTTTGGCGACGAAACAACAGGAAGTCCTGTTATAAGCTGAATCTTTTGAATTGCAGTGCCAGCGTATTTAGGGTGCGAATTGATTCCTGTACCAATAGCAGTACCGCCAATACTCAATTCTAAAAATAGTTTCGCCCCTTCGCGCAATCTTTCAATGTCTTCGCTCAACATTACAGCAAATGCTTCAAATTCTTGCCCCAAAGTCATAGGAACAGCATCTTGCAGCTGTGTACGCCCCATTTTTATAACATCAGAAAATTCTTTGCCTTTTTCTCTAAGAGCCATGCACAATTCTTCAAGAGACTCAATTAACGCAGGCACAGATTGCAAAGCAGCCAAGCGAATTGCTGTAGGGTATGCATCATTTGTAGACTGGCCAAGATTAACGTGATTATTTGGATGAATAAATTGGTATTCGCCGCGATTTTTGCCCCATAGCTCTAATGCACGGTTTGCAATCACTTCATTTGCATTCATATTGGTAGACGTTCCGGCTCCACCTTGAATCATGTCGACTAAAAATTGATCATGCCAATGCCCAGCAATGATTTCATCACAAGCCATCACAATATAATCAGATATTTCTTTGTTTAATACGCCCAATTCACTGTTTGCCAATGCAGCCGCTTTTTTAACTTGCGCCAGTGCTCTAATAAACATTGGAAAATCACGCAAAACAACACCCGTTATTGAAAAATTTTCGAGAGCGCGCAGGGTTTGAACACCGTAATAGGCTTCATTGGGAACCTCTCTATCGCCTAGGAGATCATGCTCAAGTCTGTTTTTACCAGAGTCGTAGCCCGTATAATGCACACTTGTATGTCCACCTGCTCCACGAGATAACTTACCAAAAACAAAAGAACCAATATTCATTTGAATTTTGCAAGAAATTTCTTGATGCTCGCGCATAAGTTTTAAAAAATTTTGCCGAGTGAAAATTGCCATTTCAACCGATGTGAGAGCTACAGCTTTTGCTTTGTGCAGAGTACCTTCTTTAAGTAAAGAAGCTTCTCCAACAAATTGACCAGGGCCATAAATTGTGGTGGGCTCTTCAAATTCAAAGGTTTCTGCAGAAACTTCAATGCGCCCTTTGAGAATTAGACGAAGCTTATCACGAACAAGTCCTGGTGAATAGAGAACATCTCCCTTAGAGTAGGTGACATTTTCTAAATAAGGAACAAGGGTCTTCATTTCATGTTCAGACAAGTTAGAAAAAACAGAGAATTGTGGAAAAGAAGCGAGATCCATGACAATAATTCCTCCAGATATGGACTTCTTTGTGTGTTACACCTAATTTACTTCGGTGACAATGAGAGTGTATTTGGAAAGCAACTGCAAACACATGGCTTTAACAAAAACTTCTTACGAGGATAAACTTATTTGATTTTTAAAGAAGATAAAATATTTTATTTAAATTGGGTTTATTTAAAAAATTCAAACAAAATATTTATAATAATATTAATTTCAGCTGCTTGTCATGCAATTTGCTTTTTTCTTTTTATATACTTTTTTGGAGTCGTAAACTTAAACAATAAAAGCACGATGACATCTAAAAATAAAGACCCAGTTCACATTCAGTTGCAGCCTTCTCGCTCCCTTGCAAACTCAGGCCAACTCAACAAAAAAAGCGCCCCCAAAGACACACACATACCACAAAACCGAACAGGAGGGGTTTTAACGGACCTTAATCCCAACTCTCAAAGCAGCGTATTAATTCCAGAATCTCTTTTTTCGCCTTCCCAAAAACCAGAACGCGATCCTTTATTATTAGATCAACACCCTCAAAAAACAACAAACAAAAAAATTGTCTCTATTCCAAAATCATCACAAAAAAAAGAAGTCCATGGCATAGAAGACTTTCTCCCTTCTAGTAGTCCTTCCTACATTGACAAGCTACGTAAAGAATCCTTAAAACATCCACAAATTGTAGGTGACAGTGGAGACGTTCCTATAGTCGGCGATGACCTTGCACCAAGAATGACACCAAAGATTTCTAATCGATATTCTGTAAAAGATCTGCGGCTATTTCAGTTCAGTTTAGAATTTAAGGAACGATTTAGTGGAATCTGGAATGCAAAAGAGAGATGGTTACCTCCAACTACTGTGTTAAGACCGGGAGATGTGGTGTACTATAAACTTTATATTCAAGGAGATGGAACCCTTAAAAAATTTGAAAATTTATCACACAAAAGAGCACCTCTGATAGATTTCACTCCAGTTGATAAAATGATTGAGGAAGTGATCACAAAAGTTTTTCCAATGAATGTTCCTCCGCATTTTACACATAATATGTTTACAGAGGTTGTCGCCATTCAGGTAGTAGGCACAAATCGTACTATTCAGTATTCTTTTCAATAGAAAAGAAATTAGGTAATTTTGATAGAATCGACGTTCTCAAAATGATACCTTTCTTATATATCATTAATGAAACTTTGAATGTACTTTAAACTGTTCATTCTCTCCATTTCCCCCAAGGGAGGATTCATGTTCGACTGGTTTTTTAGGCTTCTTTCACACGATTTGGCTATTGATTTAGGAACTGCTAACACGTTGGTCTATGTTAAAAACAGAGGAATTGTCGCCAATGAACCTTCAGTCGTTGCCGTTCAAAGGGACTCTCGGGGATTGCGTACTGTAAAAGCTGTGGGAAGGGCTGCAAAAGAAATGCTTGGCAGAACTCCTGGTACAATTGAAGCTGTCCGTCCTATGAAAGACGGTGTGATTGCTGATTTTGAGCTTACAGAAAAAATGCTGAGTTATTTTATCGGAGTTGCACACAATCACCGTTCTTTAGTGCGACCACGCGCTGTGATTTGTATTCCATATGGCATCACAGAAGTAGAAAAACGGGCTGTACGGGAGTCTGCGGAGTCTGCAGGATGCTCTTCTGTTTACCTTATCGAAGAACCTATGGCAGCCTCTATTGGTGCCGATCTTCCTATTCATGAGGCAAGCGGCAACATGATTGTGGATATTGGTGGCGGCACAACCGAAGTTGCTGTCATTTCGCTACTTGGTATTGTGTATTCAAAAAGCGTTCGTGTAGGCGGCGATAAAATGGATGAATCCATTGTCAACTATCTCAAACGCCGCTTCAATGTACTCATCGGCGAACGCACCGCAGAGCAAATTAAAATTGCCATTGGCTCGGCGTATCCAGAAGAAGAAATTCGCACCATGCAAGTAAAAGGGCGAGATCTTGTGGCGGGTATTCCTAAAACCATCGAAGTCACGAGCGAAGAAATTCGTGAAGCAATGCAAGAACCTGTCAATGCTATTGTCGAAGCAGTGCGTTTAGCGCTCGAAAAAACGCCACCAGAGCTGGCTGCAGATATTGTTGACAAAGGAATTGTGCTCGTAGGAGGAGGGGCATTGATTCGTAACCTCGACGTATTGTTGCGCGAAGAAACAGGCTTGCCAATTGTGGTAGCCGAAAACCCATTGACTGCTGTAGTATTAGGATCAGGCAGGGTTTTGGATAATCCCGAATTATTAAGAGAAGTGACTTTCTAACTCAAAAAACTTTATAAATGTAAAATAACTTTAAATTAAAATTGGGGTTGCCTCTTTCTAAATTCTTAATATACTAACTATAGTTTAGTGATTGGTTTATCTCTTTTTCGTTATATATCAATTATTTATCGTAAATCATAAAAAACCTATTAATGCCAATTAATAGTTGAGAAAAATCAATTAGAATTTGAATAAGTAGTTAAACAGGCAGGCAGAAAATCGTCCGAAAACATGGACGATAAGGCCTTTAGTCGATCGAACTTTTGATGCGATTTGAATACCGCTGGATTCAATTAACCAGTTAAAAAGGATTTCAATGGACTGCCGAATAGAGCTAACAGATTTAGAATAAACTTTCTCATCACTAGAAAGAGTTTTTTTATTCCGAGAGAGTTTAATTGGTGTGTGTAATTTAGAGTTTATTTGATTCAAGTTTTTTTTAGTTGATTTGTCACAGTAAGCACGATCGGCAAAGATTTGCGAATGTTTGAAGTTTAAAAGATCATTCTTAACAGCAGTTAAGTCGTGAGTTGCGGCGGGTGTGATTTTAAAATCAATAGGTGCGGCAAGTTTTTTATTTTGAAACAAAGCAGCGAGATGAAGTTTTAACCCATAGTAAAATTTATCTTTTGAAGAGCAATAGCCAATAGCAGAAATATCGTTTGCAGTATTGCACTTGTGCGCCCGAAAACCAGTTGTGAGTATAATAGGTAAAGAGTCAATAAGAATAAAAGGTTTGGATTTTGTTTTAGGGATTTTAAATTTATTATTTTTTAAAATAAAGTTTGCAAGTTCAGGAAAGAGTTTACTTAAGCTATTAAGTCTTGACAAAAATCCTTCATAAGAAGGCAAGTGAGGAAACCAGTTTGGAATAAAATTTTTAGTGAAGTTAAAAATAGCTTTTATATTTTTTTGTTTCATTAAAACTCCAAAGATGTAAATAGTGGTGACTTCTTGGTCTGTGAACGAGGGATTTGAGTTTGGACTAATTTTTAAAAAAGAGGTTGGAGAGAGTTGAGAAAAGAAATCGCAGGTAGTAAGGTATACAGTGATGAGTTGGCTCTGCCAGTCCATTGGTAGCTCCTTTGTTAATTTTGTTTGTGCAAAAATTATTTAACAAATTGGAGCTATTTCTTCAAGCCTCACAATAACTTTCTCAACTATTAACTGGCATTATTATTTACAAAATTATAAAATTAAATATACAATTTCGTTACACACGCATTTATAAAAAAATGGATAAAAAAATGCCATCGCAAGTACAAGAAAAATATACCATTAATACGCAATACCCTTCGGAAAACTTTAATGAACGCTCGCTTGAACCAATTCAATTTTTAATTCTACACTATACCGCTGCACCCTTACAAATTGCGCTCAATGCCCTGACCCAAAAAGGAAAAGTGAGTAGCCATTATCTTGTGCCTGAACTAAAGATAAACAATAAAAGAATTGTGTATCAGCTGGTTGAAGAAAACAAACGCGCTTGGCATGCTGGTGTGAGTGCATGGGATAATAAACTAAATTTAAATAACACATCAATAGGAATTGAAATTGTCAATTTGGGATTTATCTACAATAACGAAACTAAAAAAACAACCTGGTTTCCGTATTCCGAAGAACAAATAGAAACTCTGATATTATTATGCCATAATATTATTCAACGCCATAATATTCTACCGCAACATGTACTGGGGCACGCGGATGTTGCCCCTGGTCGTAAGTTTGACCCGGGGTTGCTGTTTCCTTGGCAAAAACTTGCAAAATATGGCATTGGTGCCTGGGTTGATGAAGAAGAAATAAAAGAATTATTATCCAATATCACAGAACCTAAAAATGTGGCGCAATGGCAACAAAAATTGCAAGAATATGGTTACAAAATTAAAATCACAAATAAAAAAGACGCCCAAACATTAGCCGTATTAAACGCTTTTCAAATGCACTTTAGGCCACAAGCAATAACCCAAGAAATGGATTTAGAATGCTACAAAATTTTATGTGCCTTAATTCAAAAATACAAACAAACAACCTTAATCAGTTAAAAATTAAGATGGCTCTGTCGTTAAATTTAGTGATGATGCGTTTTTATTATTTTCTAACATCACAACTTCTTTTAAATGGATGTAAAGGCGGTAGTTGTAGAGAAGTAAGAAGAAAGAAAATGGAACTTTAAAAAAAATTTCATTTTCGATATTAAAATCATGCGGCAAGGATAAAATTTTTAATTTATTCATAATAGCAAATAATATCATTAAAAACACAAAAAATAAAAAAATAAAAAATAAAAATCTAATACCTAGTACAAAATTCAAGCTTAAAAATTTTCCTAAAAAATCTTTACTTTTGTATTTTTTAAATAAAATATAAATCATAGTAAATAATAAAATTTCATGAATATAAAAATAAATTTCTTTAATAACATCTGTGTAATTCCTATCAATTTCATTGATAGGTATAAAATTTACAGAAGAATACAATAGAACCGACATAAATAAATACTTACACCTTTCTATCTCCGTTAACTTTTCCTCAATAATATCTTTTTTTAGTTTTTTAATATTAAAAAAATACATAAAAAATTTTTCCTTTTAATTTTGCATTGTAGACAATGAGTATTGCTGTGATTTTAAATTATTATCTTTATAAAAACTCTTAAAATGCAAATTCATAATAATTAAAAAATTTAACCCACGTATCCCATCAATAATATAAACCATATATTCTTTATTTGCAGTTAAAAAATCACTATAAAAAAATGATGGCAATACATAATTAATAACAATAAATATAGGCGTGTAAATAATACTCAATCGCACCAAAACAACAATACTTATACGCCGTCCACTAAGTTTTTAACATAAGCTTGCCTTAGGTTTTGAATTCATAATTGACTTGACAATTTTTTGTGTTAATTGATTCCAACCACTAGAGCATTTTTGAACGAGATCTTCATAATCTTTATAAATTTTAAATGATAAGTGATTCCTTTTAAAATAACTCCATAACCTTTCAATTGGATTTAACTCTGGAGAAAATGAAGGTAAAAAAATAAATGATATATTTTGGGGTAAAATTAATTTTTTGCTTTTATGTGCACTAGCTCCATCTAGTATCATAATAATATGCTCATTCTTAGGTACGGTCTTGGAGTACTCATTGATAAAAATTTGCATGTTTTCAACATTTAAATTTGGTAATATCATTCCAAAATATTTGCCCGTATCTTTGTTAGCAGTAGCATAAATCCATGAGTTTAAATAACCCATTTGAGTTTTAAATTCTGGTCTGATTGGGAAAGGACTCCAAATACCAGATTTTATTGTCATTTGTCCAAATCGTGATTCATCTTGAAAATCTATGTTTATTTTTTTTCCTGGATTTTTTACTTTAATTTCATTAATTTTATTTGGTAAATCTTTAATCCATTCGGCCATTTTTTCTGGGTCATTTTTTATATGCTTTGTTCTTGGAACAACTCTTCTTATTAATGTTCTTTGAAGGAACTTGTATAACCCACTTTTACTAAATTTTTTTTTAATTTCGTTTTGGATTCTATAATACTATTTATTATTTGGGCATGAACAACTTTTTCCTCATTAAATTCAGAATTTAATTGAATGATTTCAGTTTTTAAAATTTCAACTTCTTCTTTATTTACAAAGGATGGACGACCAGAACGTGGTTTATCAAGTAAAAAATAAATACCATTATTCTTATAGTTTGAAACCCAATAATTTGCCCGTCCTCTTGAAAGGCATAATAAAGTTTCAATCTTTTTTTCAGAAAATCCTACGGAATATAAAAAAATTATAAATAATCGACGTAAAAGATTAAAACTTAATTTATTTTGAGGTATTCTCTTTAAATCATCCATAAGTTGTTGTACATTATTCATTGTGCTGCAGTGTCCTTTTATAAAAGAAAGTACGAATGTTAACTGCAGCATATCCTGTTTTCAATATTCATCAATTTCCGTATAAATATTTATTTTTGGTTATCTATGTTGCCAACAAACTTAGTGGACGGCGTATTAGTACTGTAAATTTTTCTAAAAACTGGCAATTATCTGCGCATTGATTTTGCTTAAAACAGAAATATATACAATACAAATAAATAGCCAATGAAATAAAACTCTGCGGATAAATAAGAAAACAAATATCAATATAATTCATATATTTTAACAACATCACAATAAAAAAAATAATTGTTATTAAAAACATAATTTTAAATATATCTTTTTCAGCAACACCATTTTCAACAATGCTCTCTTTAAGTTTTTTAACATTCCATAAATACACAAAAAACCTCCTTTTATAAAAAATTATAAATATTTAACATAAAATTTTAAAAAAACTCAATTAAATTAGAAAATATTATTTTTTAGATAAAATGATTAAAAAACAATTTTTTTAGAAATATAATAAAAAAACCCTTCTATTGCAATAGAAGGGTTTTTAAAAGAACGTAATTTTTAACTATTAAATTCTATTATAGACTATACGCTACATAAACATTTGCAGAAAGCTCGTTAAAGCGATCGCTCTTATTATCAGTAATTTTAAGATAGTTAAAATTATAAGAGGCTCCAGCACCTACACTAACTTCTGGTGTTACCTTGTAAGTACCAATTAAGCTTGCCCCATAAGAGTAATTTTTAATGTAACCATGACCTACTGATTCTTCTGAATGTTTGTGAAGTAGTAGAGGACTATAACCAAAATTGCCCAATGCAAAAATTGCAAGCTCGTTGGTAGCCTTAAATTTAAAACCCGCATAGCCAAAAAGCGATAATTTAATTAAACTCCAATCATATTTATTCGTTGTATGCGAAAAATTTACTCCGCCCCCAACAACTGGCGAACCAAAAGCAGTGTCGCTCACAGCAAACAACGCAGAAGCACCAAGATTGTAACCATTATACTTAGAGTTAGTAGAATTAATCACAGTGTTTTGCGCAATACCCACAGAACCTAATAGATCTAAATTTGTTGCAGAGCCTGCAGCAAATGCGGCAGTAGAAAAAGTGATTGCGCTTAAAAAACCGGCATACTTAACTAGAGACATCTTTAACTTCCTATATAACAGTAAAAAACAAATTATTATTTTTAATAAAAAATAATAATAAAAATAATAACTATACTTATTCATATTTGTCAATAATTAATTAAAAAAATTTCTGGTTATGGTTTTTAATTATAGTTCAAAAAAACAGTTAATTATAATTTTTGGTTAGCAATGCATTATTAGGATAAAATGACTTCAATCCTAATAAGTCTAAAATTTTTTTAAATTATGAGGAAAAATGATTGGATTATTTCTGTACAAGCATTAACCGTTATATTTTAATGTTAAATATTAATGTTAGAATTAAAAATTTACTTTGTTAAGATGGATCTGCGCTTAAATGTTGCAATGATACATTTTTGTTATTTTCTAACATCACAACTTCTTTTAAATGAATGTAAAGGCGGTAGTAGTAGATAAGACCGATAAAAGAAAATGAAATTATAAAAAAAATCCCATCTAGAGCGTTAAAATCAGGAGGTAATGACATAAATTTTAATTCATTCATAATAGCAAATAATATCTTTAAAAACACAAAAAATAAAAAAATAACAAATAAAAATCTAATACCTAGTACAAAATTCAAGCTTAAAAATTTTCCTAAAAAATCTTTACTCTTGTATTTTTTAAATAATTTATAACTCATCATTAATAAAAAAATTTCAAATATAAACCACCAAATTTCAATAATAGCATCTGTATAATATTTATCAACTTCATTGATAGCTATAAAAATTGAGGAAGAATACAAAATAATCATAACAAATAAATACTTACACTTTTCTTTTTCTGTTAACTTTTGCTCAATAATATCTTTTTTTAGTTTTTTAATATTAAATAAATACATAAAAATTATTTCCTTTAATTTTGCACTGTTGATAATGAGTATTTCTGTGACTTCAGCTTACTGTCTTTACAAAAAGACTTAAAATGCAAATTCATAATAATTAAAAAATTTAACCCACGTATTCCATCAATAATATAAACCATATATTCTTTATTTTTAGTTAAAAAATCACTATAAAAAAATGATGGCAATACATAATTAATAACAATAAAGATAGGGACGTAAATAACACTCAATCGCAAAACCACAACAAGGCTTAGTACTGTTAATTTTTCTAAAAATTGGCAATTATCGCCTCGTTGATTTTGCTTAAAACAGAGATATATGCAAAACAAATAAATAGCCAATGAAATAAAACTCTGCGGATAAATAAGAAACCGTAAATCTATATAATGTGTAACTGCTAACAACATGACAACAAAAACAACACATGAAATTAAAAACATAATTTTAAATATATCTTTTTCAGCAACACCATTTTCAACAATGCTCTCTTTAAGTTTTTTAACATTCCATAAATACACAAAGAACCTCCTTTTATAAAAAATTATAAATATTTAACATAAAATTTAAAAAAAACTCAATTAAATTAGAAAATATTATTTTTTAGATAAAATGATTAAAAAACAATTTTTTTAGAAATATATTAAAAAAACTCTTCTATTAAAAATAGAAGAGTTTTTAAAAGAACGTAATTTTTAACTATTAAATTCTATTATAGACTATACGCTACATAAACATTTGCAGAAAGCTCGTTAAAGCGTTCTTGAGTATTGACTTCGTTTTTAAGGTAATTAAAATTATAAGTTGCACCAGCACCAACACTAATCTCTGGCATCACTTTATACATACCAATTAGGCTTGCACCATAAGAGTAATTTTTAAAGTTCAATTCAACATTTTTAGTGTTTTTAGTTTTCGTAAATAATACAGGATTATAACCAACATTGCCCAATGCAAAAATTGCAAGCTCGTTGGTAGCCTTAAATTTAAAACCAGCGTGACCAAGAAGCGCTAATTTAAAAAGACTTATATCTTCTTTAAAAGTATGGGCAAAATTTACTCCACCCCCAACAACTGGCGAGCCAAAAGCAGTGTCGCTCACAGCAAACAACGCAGAGGCACCAAGATTGTAACCATTAAACTTAGGAGCATCTGAATTAACAAAAGTACTTTGAGTAAAACCCATAGAGCCCAATAGATCTAAATTTGTTGCAGAACCTTCTGCAAAAGCAGCAGTAGAAACAGTGATTGCGCTTAAAAAACCGGCATATTTAACTAGAGACATTTATAAAACCCCTTATCATCATAACAAATACTTTTACAGATTTGTATAAAAAATCAAAAGAGTTATATAAATGTTTTATATTTTCATGTCAAGTTCAAAAAATAAAATTTAAAAATACTATTCATGAAAAGGTTTTTAAAAATAACTTCTGATAAAATTTTGACATCCTCCCCTCAATAATTAAGGGGATTCCCTAGATACAAAAGAAAAACTAGCTAGAATTTTTCTTTGTATGAGTCGGCCTATCATGCCCGATAGGGACGACTGGCTCTGTATGCTCGCAATATATTTCTTGAAGCATTTACGTCTCTGTCGTGTACAGCTCCGCACTTTTCACAGTTCCAGTGTCTTACTCCAAGCCCGATCCGTGGTAGTATTTCACTACACTTTGAGCACGTCCGAGTTGAATCTCTTTCTGAAATTTCTTTGTATATTGCGCCAGCTCTAACGGCTTTGTAACGCAACATATTTTTAAACATCCCTATCCCTGAATCGAGGGATATTCCTGCTAGTTTTTTATTGCGATTCATTAACTTACAAGGAACATCACCAACTACAATGAGGGAACATTTTTTAACAAGTTTTGTTGACTCCTTATGCAAATAGTCTTGTCTTATATTGGCAACTTTTACGTGTCGTTTTCGTTCTAGTTTTGCTTTGGGAAGTGAATGATATTTTTTACTTTTTGATTGCTTTCTTTGTGCAAACCTTTGGCATCTTTTTAAATACCTTAATTTTGCTAAAGCATTTTTTCTTAAGTTTGGACGTTCTATCTTTTTGCCATTTGAACATGTTGCAAGAGTTTTAATTCCAATATCTATGCCAATTTCTTTATCATCTTCTCTGTTAATTTTAATCAAATCACTTTCAAAAGCAACATTTAAATACCAATGACCACTCTTATCTTGACAAAATGATCCTGTTTTTATTTTCGCATCTTCTGGTAGTTCTCTTGAATTCCAAAAAGAAAATTCATTCTTATTATAGGATATTTTTCCATTATTTATTTTAATTGCAGATGATTTAAATGGCACCCATCCCAAAGATTTTTTACCACGCCAACGCAATAGTGCTTTAAATTGTTTTCTGCGGGTGATGTATTCTTCAGAGACAAATTGAACTGTTTGAGAATGCAGTTCTAACTCTTTTGAGCTTCCGCTTACAAGATTATTCATTTCAAATTTTGTTAAAAAATACGGAATAGAAACTTTTTCACCTGATTTTTTATCATCTATTAACTTAACAGGTTTATTTTTAAGTGCTTCTTGTTGAGTTTGTTTGCAAAAATTCCATACCATATTTACAGAACGAGACATTTTTGAAAGCACTCTACTTGCTTTCCCTGAATCTTTAATTCTGTAGTGATATGTTGTTATCAAATCGAACAAACTCATTTAACTTAAAAAAAAATTATATAACAAAAATACAAGTAAAGCTAACTTTCGACAAGCAAAAAATTTCTATCGTCATTTTGCTTGCTTTGTGCGGCTTTCAATTCAACCTTGCACCGTTTGGTGCTGTGGTCTCTTCAGCGAGCTTATATCCTCGCTCTAAAGAACGAGGTCTTGCGCTCGGTTGCGATAAATGAAACACAAAATACAAATTAACTGCAATCTCATTAATGCGCATTGATATCGATGTGGCATCAAAAATACCCAAAAATTGATTTTTATAGTATGCAACAGCTAAGCCCATACTTTTTTCTGAAAAAACTGATATAAGGCTATTAAAGTTGCTCAATATAAAACTAACATTGTAAAATCCTTTACAGGAGCAACTTTTAAACCTGCATTGGCAATTGTAGCAATTCGAATAAACCTGTGTACAGTCAATTGATTGAGCCAATTTAGTTCAGCATATTCTGCAGATAATAAATTAATTTCTGCACCAATAACAGGACTAAAAACTGAAGAATCTAAAAAAGCATAGAGTCCAGAAACTCCAAGATTTTCGCAAAACGGATTTATATTGCTAGAACCACTAGCAGAATCAGAACCAACAGTCACAGTGCATGATTATTACCAAAACTTGTAACCCCATAATTTAACAATAAATCAAAATTTGATATTGAAAATGTCAATGAGATATTTATAAAAAATTAAAAATTAAAAATTAAAATTCCAAGACATTGAAAAAATTAAATTAAAGTTACTTGTCAAATTTAAAGACATTTAAACTAATAATAGAAAGACAATAAAAAATTATATTAAAACTATTTTCTGAGGCAAACGCCTTGTTGTATCAACTTTATCACAAAGGATTTTTTAATGAAATTAGTAATTTATCTTTTTTGCTTATTTAACATGATTGCCTATGCAGAAGAAACACATATTATTTTTATAAATACAAAACCTTTAGATATTAAATTTAAAGGATATAAATTTAAATTTTTAGATTGTTTTAAAATTTATGACAACTCTAAACAATCTGTAATTTCAGATAAACAAACTGGTAATATAATTTTAAAACACAACTCTTATGGCGAATTTATTGTTAACTCTGCGTGTTTTTCAGAAAATAATCCAGAATTATTATTTATAGCCAGCAATTCATTTTTAGGATACAATTACTTTAATTCTGATAAAAATAAAATTTCTTTTAAATTAGTTGGAAAAAGCGATTGGCTCATTCCACAGCAAACAATTTCTAGTCATATTTTAACTTTAAATATAAATGATAATAGCAATATTTAAAAAATAACTTATCAAAATAAATTTTAAATTATAAAATATATTATCATTAATTTAAAGCAAATTAATTTTAATAATCTTGACTAAAAAACACATTTGCATGTTTTTCAAGTTTTTTATAGTTTAACAATTTATTGACTATTGGCAATGGAATTTCCTGATTTTTAACCAAACTAAACAATTCTAATATGGATAATTTTTCAAAGGAATCAAATAAATTTTCTGGTATTTTATTATAATCATCTACAAATAAAGTTAAAATTGAGATATCTTGGCTATTTTTAAAAAATTCTTCTGGAATTTTAGAGTTAGCTGCAAAATTTATAGAAAAATCGTGCAAAAATTTTAAATTATAAATTAAGTTAATAGGGATGTTTTTTAAATTATTTCCATTCAAATACAAAACCCTTAATCCAACTAAATTATCAAAAACACTAGAATATAATATATTTAATTGATTATCACTCATATCCAAATGATTTAAAAGTGCCATATCATCAAAAAAATGCGGAGGTAAATAACTAATTTTATTTTTATTTAATTCGAGAGTATGAACTGAATAAAAACCTGTTAGCGCACTGATATCAGATATATTTTTATTATCTAATGACAATTCAAATGTATATTTAATTTCTTGATCACTCTTATTGCATAAGCCAATTGCATGCGCAGTTTTTCGAGGCAATAAAGCGATATCCGCTTGGCACCAATAGCGGTAAGTATGATTGAGCAATATAGTAAACTCTCCTTCTAAATTGCCTTCACTATTATAAATCTCAAATTCACATGGTGTTGCAGTCACTACATGATTTGGAAATTTTACACCTTTTACTTTATTGCCATCTGTTTTTAACTCTAAATTTTTGCAAATTTTGTTAGAAGAATTTTTATTTACAAATGTAAAATTTGGGTTATCCTCAGGCAATCTTAAATTTTGATGCTTAATGTAAAAATCACTCAATTCACTTAAATTTCCTGTGGCACCACCCAGTGTTTTTTCTTCATTTTGATTGCGAGAAATCTTACCAATACTCGTACCATTTCGCTGTGGAATTAAATATACAATTCTATTTTGATGCATTGTTAAAACATCATTTTTTTCATGAAAATAATTTTGCCACTTGCATGATAAATAATCACTAATTAATTTATCATAAAACATTTTAATATTTTTTTTATTTAGCTGACTTCTAAACTCAGAAAAATTATTTAAATTTCTGCACTGAAAATAATCACTTTTTATCTCTTGTTCTGTAATACTATCTAAATCAAATCCCATTGAATGCAATGAAAAATTAAAAACAAATATAGATACAGTAAGCTTAACAATGAATTTAAACATAAGATTTCCTTATTTAAATTAATACAATATTTAAAGGATTATCAATAATTAAAAAATTTTTTAATTATTGATACGTAAAAATTATATATTAGCAATATTTTTTTATTACAAACTATTAATAAAAAAGAATAATTTGCTTAGTGTTTGTGATTTTAACTTTAAATTTTATTTTTGTCAATTTTACTATATATGTTAAATTATTTAAAATATATTAACAAACAATAGTAACAATAAAATATAATTAAAAATATTATTAATTATTATAAAAAATTAAAAAATTTAATATACTCTTTCATATACCCCAAAAAAAATGTACTATAATTTAAATTATTTCAGATTTAAAACTGCTCATAACTTTTTTTGTAAAATTGAGAAATTATATGAAATTTTTAATTATTTTAATAAATTTATTTATTATTATTTTACTTATACTTGATAATCATTTATCTGCCAATAGTTTAAATAATACTCAACCACACCATTTTGACAAAAAAGGAAAAACACCCTCAAAATTTACAATTGAAAAGCAAAAAAAAATTTTAGAAAGCCTACCTTTTGATGACAAACTTGATTTTGAAGAAGCAAAAAAAGGTTTTATTGCAGCCCCATCCTACAAACAAATTAAATCAAACAATGGCAACATTGTTTGGAATATGGAAAGCTATGAGTTTTTACTCCAATCTCAACAAAAATTTGCCAGCATCCATCCATCACTACAACGACAAGCAGTTCTTAATATGGCATATGGACTGTATGAGGTTGTACCAAATAATATTTATCAAATACGTGGCTTTGATATTGCAAATATGACGTTTATCAAATCAAAAAAAGGATGGATTATCTTTGATCCTCTCACGACATCCGAAACCGCTCATGCCGCATTAGAGTTTGTCAATAAAACTCTTGGTAAACGTCCAGTTGTTGCCATTGTGTATTCGCATTCGCATGCAGATCATTTTGGCGGAGTTCTTGGGATAATTGGTGATCATGATGTTAAATCAAAAAAAATTGCAATTATTGCTCCTTCTGGCTTTATGGAACATGCAATTTCTGAAAACATTTACGCGGGAAATGTAATGAACAGAAGGCTTTTTTTTCAGTATGGCTTGTTACTTCCTAGAAATCCCTATGGTCATGTTGACCAAGCAATTGGCAAAAACATGGCTTTTGGAAGTGTTGGACTTATTCCTCCCACTCGCTATATTAAAAAAGATTTTGAAACGTTAACAATAGATGGCGTTACAATGGAATTTCAAAACACTCCTGGAACCGAAGCCCCTGCAGAAATGAATACTTATTTTCCTCAATTTAACGCATTTTGGGCGGCAGAAAATATTACAAGCACAATTCATAATATTTATACTTTACGAGGCGCTATGGTTCGCGATCCTCTTGCATGGTCTCAGCATATCAACCAAGCCTTATATCGTTATGGACAACGGGCAAAAGTCATGTTTGCCTCCCACACCTGGCCGCGCTGGGGCAACACACGCATTCAAGACATAATGCGAACACAACGAGATGTGTATGCCTACTTAAATAATAGAGTGTTACATCTTGCCAATTTAGGAGTGACAATCAATGAAATTCACAATGTTTTTTCTTTACCAGAAAGCCTAAAAGCAAAATGGGCTGCGCACAGCTATCACGGATCCGAAGCCCATAACTCTCGTGCCGTAATAAACCGTTACCTTGGTTATTGGGATGCAAACCCAGCAAATCTTACCCCATTATCGCCTAAAGACTCTGCTCCACTTTATGTTGAAATGATGGGTGGAGCAGAAAAAATAATAAACAAAGCACAATCACTTTTTAACGAAGGCAAATATTTATTTGCTATCGAACCTCTTAACAAGCTGGTATACGCTGAACCACAAAATATTAAAGCTAAAGATTTACTTGCTGATTGTTACGAGCAAATTGGCTATCAAAACGAAAGCGCAAGCGTGCGCAATAGCTTTCTTGCCGCCGCTTTTGAGCTCAGACACGGAATTCCAACAGGAAATACACCAAAAACCGTGATGAGTAATATGAGTCATTCTATGCCAACTTCATTGTGGTTAAATAGCCTAGCAATTATGTTAGATACAAAAAAAATTAATAACTTAAAAATACTAATGAATTTAATTATACCAGATAAAAAAGAAAAATTTATAGTAGAAATTAGCAATTCAACTCTGACGAATATTCAAAATGTTCAAGCAAAAAATCCTGATATCACATTAACGATTAATAGAATTGAATTTGAAAAAATTATAAATGGAGAAACAACTTTAAACAAACTTATTTCTGATAAAAAAGCACATTTAGTTGGAGATGTGTCGGTTTTTAATAAAATATTTAAGTCGTTAATAAAGTTTCCTTTAAACTTTGAACTAATACCAGGAACAGCAATAAATAAAAATTTATATGAGATTGATAACGGGTTTTAAGCTTTAGAAAAAATTCATTTACAGTTGTGATTGTACTGGTAATTAATATTATCTTATTTAATAAAAAAACACCAAAATAATGTCAAACAGCAACATCAGCAAAAAGGATTCAGTCTCTATTGACATACTATTATTTTATTGCTGAAGAAACATTTTTTGAATATACAATTAACATCACAATTTTTTTTAATTAGAAAAACAATTTTCTCAGCTTTAAATTGACGTAGATAATAATTCAATCATTTCATAATCTTCGTACTTTTTTGCAAGATCTAATGGAGTTTGATCCTTTTTATTTTTCATAGAAGACGGATTCACTTTTTTTGATTTCATAAACATTTCAGCTATATCTAAATATCCTTTTCTTACTGCTGCATGCAATGCAGTATTTCCTTTATGATCAACTTCACTTAGCTGTATACCTGTTTGGTTTAAAAGTAATGTTACAATTTCTATATGCCCATTTTGTACAGCTTTATAAAGCGGAGTAGTGCCATCATAATTTTTTTTATTAATATCAGCTCCATTTTTTATCAGCAATTCAAAAGCTTCTTTACAATTATTCTCTGCAGCAATTATCAAAGGTGTTGAGGTATAATCTAACATTTGATTTGCCATTGTTACAGGTGTTATATCTTTTTTATCAGATTTTCTTAGGAAATTAGGTTGAGTTAAATGACCTCTCCGTCCTAAATTAATGACACAATTAACATTGGCTTTGTTTTTTATCAAATAACTTATCAAACGAGTATTATTATTCTTTGCTGCAACAAATAATAATTTGTTGACATCATCTGGCTGAGCTGGATTTAATATAATATTAAATCCATTATTTTTATTTCTTTCATCAAAATTTTCTGGTATAAAAATCTTTTCTTTTGTAAAAATTTGATAACATAAAAATTGTGGTTCATATTTTTTAATTCGTGCACTTGAATTTAAAACGTGTCCTAACTTTTTCGCGATCATAGTAGTTAAATTTACAATATTATTACCTTTATGAATAGAGTTAGAAGCATTAGAAAATACATGACGCAATCCAATATTTTTCACTATATGTTCTGGATTATTAGGATCGTAAAGATAAATTCTATAGTATCCATATTCTTTATCATCATATATAAAAATACCTATTTCAAAAAGAGATGTATTGATTAAAATACAAACATGATTATTAGAACTATTTATTATTTTTAAAATTTCTTTTGCAAAATTAACTAAATTTGCTTCATTTGTCCAGTTATTTATAATTCCGACTGTTGTAAAAAACACGAGATTGGAACTTATATCATTTGAAAGATCTTTCAAATAATTTCCAAATTTAATAATATCATTTAAAGGAAATTCTTTAGGAAATATTTTAGGATATTTTGTCGCCAATTTTTTAAGAACTCTGCGATCGGAACGATCTGTAATTTCTTGAAAATCTGGATTTCTTTCCTCCGGATAAGCTTCCTCGCCATCCTCCCAATAATATTGAGTAATATTAGTTCCTTTTAAAATTCTATCCTCAATTATTCCATAAAACCATTTTAGAGTGATTTTTTGTAAATATTCATTTATAGATAGTTTATTATTTTTAGTTTTTGCTTCATTTAAACTTTTTTTTAATTCAGAATAAAACTCTTTTAAGTATAAATGTTTACTCTCTATTAATAATTCACCCTTATTCTTTAAGAACTCATTCATCATACAGATAAGCCAGAGCATAGTAAATCCTGAGCAGAAGTCCTTGGTTTTTTCAAAACCAAATCTTTCTAAAATAAGCTGCTTGTTGACTTCATGATTTGAAAAATATTTTTCAATTTTATTATTTTCATTGATTTTTGATAAAATATTATTAGGCATATTTGTATCCTTTTAGGAAAGGCTAATTTAAATAGAAATTAAAAATTTGATAAATTTAACTATATATTCTAAAATTTTATGATAATCTTTAATAAAACCTAAGTAAATCAAGTATAAAATGATCTATTTTTAGTGTGATCTAATAATAGTTAACATTATTAACCATAATATTTTTCATATTCAAGTAAAAATTTAAAGTCAAGCTTTAAATAGATGAAAATATTATTATAAAATAACTTAATAAATTTAATAATACGAATTTTTATTCATGTTTAACAATAACTTGTGCTTTATTAAACATGAATCGTTTTGGAGGGACAACAATCGATTTGCCAAACTTTCAAAATATTAAAAAAATCGATTCATTAGAGAGAAGAAATAAAATAAAGAGGTACAAAAATCGAAGATGCTAAAGAATATAGATGCCCAAAAAAACAGAGACACAAATACAAAACTAAAAATCAAAATACAATTTTAAATATTAAGCATCAATCACTTACTCAATTCTAAATATTAAGGATAACTTATAAAAATCTCAGGAAAAACAACAACATTATCGACTGTTATTGCTTTTAAATTCATTTTATAAACCTGCCCCAAAATAGGTTCCGACTCAAATGTGTACTCAATTTGATTATGAATTTTAATTGGATTATCATAGTTTAAGGGCATACTGAATTTTTCTCCTGCTTTTGCAGTATATTTGATACTTGAATCTTCATTCGGTTTTTTGAATTCAAATTGAGTTATATTTAATTGGCAATTTTCGCCTTTTTTTACAGGAATGTCTAAATAATTGTTATTATCATCTTCTTGAATATAAAAGTGTTTTTTTGAGAGTATTTTTGAATACGTGTCACATTGAATATTAGCGACAACATTAACAAGTATTCCATCTATTTCTTTGCTCTTTGCACTGTCATGGCTAACATAAAAAACATAATCTTGAATTTGATTTTCAGTATAAGCAGCATAAGCAGCAAATGAAAATAAACTCGAAATGAAGATAGACTTTAAAAAATTTTTTTTCATGGTTACTCCTAAAATTTTTAGATAAATAAAAACTACACTGTATATCAATGTCAGTTTATATTATTTTTTTATAGTTTTCAATAAATTATATTTATTTTTTATTGTTTTTTTAAAATTACTTATCTTAAACTGTAAATATTAAAAAATAATAGCTTACCAAAAAAATATTTAAATATGAACCACATTACAGGGCTTTTTTATATATTGATTCTTGCCATGAATTTCAAAATGAAAATACTTATTTTTTAAAGAGTTATTTTTTAAATATACTGTTAAACCATGGTATGTATCCATATGAATAACTGTATTTGTAAAAAAATCTTTTCTATCTAATGTTATATAATCAGAAAGTATAAACATAATTTCATTAGGAAAAATTTTTCCAAATTTATACAAATGCGAATGATTAACTTTAAAAGTAAAATCAGCACAAATGGAAAAAAATAACGATAAATGCTGATACGGATTAATAATTGCAAGATTACAAACAGAATCTTGAAAGTTGCCTGGTTGAAATACTGTTTTACCTGTATACAAATTAAAATCATCACTCAAATAAAAATTGTTTAAATTTTTTGCTCTATTATATTCGTAAAAAGGTTGTATTTTAGAATATTTTCCAACTATTTTAGATTTTTTTCTTTATTATTTAAATTAATTATATCTTGAATAGTTAAAATATTTTGAGGAGAAGCTATAACATAAAGTGAGTTTTTAATTTTAATATCATATAAACTATCAGAAAAAAGATTATCAGATATACTATTAGAATTAGATAAAAGAAAATTTACATGAGCTTCATAACGGCTTTTATGTTTTGGCAAAAAATCTTTTGCGGATGGGATTGTACTCGCAATTAATATGATTTTGTGTTTTTTTAGGTTTTCTATTAATAACTTTAACTTATTTAAGCAATCCTTTTTCTTATCATGCCAGACATATGACTTACACTCTCCAGAAAAAGTATATTCTGGAAAAAAAATAATATAAAGCTGATTTTCATCGGGTATCAAATTTGCAAAAAATATTTTTTCAATAAAATAAATAATACCATCTGTTTTTTGCTCAATTGTCCAGTTAGAGTTATGCAAAAAAGTTGTATAACTAATTCCAATATAATTAATTTTCATTTGTTTCCAAAATATTTTTTATGTAAAATAATTACTAAAATATTGTTATTAATACAATATTTTAGTAAATTTTTGTTTACTATTTATTTATTTTAGAAATCAAGTTATTTTTGAATTTTTAATTTTTATTAATTTTTTATAATATTATAAAAATTTGTATTTTTTTACTAAATTAATAACAGTATAAATTATTGGTATTCAATGATTTTGAGCTTAAATTGTATGAAAAATATCAATTCGTACAGCATATTAGTATAATTAAATTAAACTATTAAAGTAAAACAATCTGATTTTAATGTAAAAAAACAACTAATCGACATTCTTTTAACGTAAGCTCGATTTTTTGAATAAAGCACTGTATTTATTGTAATAAACCTTAAATGAGTATTTGAAAATGTAAAAATTTTGTTCTAAATTACCTGAAAGCACTTAATTGTATAATTTTGGGTTTCTTTATTTATTATTTTAAAATTCAAATCTTGGAGACTATTGTGTTAAAAAAACAGATTACTTTAGAAAATATAAACTTATCAGAAGAAATGCTATTGATAAAAAATTTTAAACCGTCTTTTATAATAATGACTTTACCATTATTGTTATTTTTATTAAGTTATATAATACCATTTTCAAAAAATTTTCATTATATTTTTTCTTTTATATATTTTTTAATGACGATACATTATATTTACAAATGTAGATTAAGTTTTATCTCAAAAAACGAGATTAAAATAAATATTAATTTCAGTTATTTATTTTGTTTTTTTCCTAATTTTAGCAATATTAATATCAATAATTTAAAAATCAAAAAGGTAAAAATATTTTTTATAGAATTTTATATAATAAGTTATAAAAATAAGGCAAACAACAAAAATGGTATTTTTGTATCACGATATTAATTTTAATATTAATTAAAAGAACTCATGTTCTTTTGCGCAAAACAATTAATTGCTTTGGTTGTCCTTAACATTTAGAACGTTGCTGAAAAATTCTAAATATTTTTACTGCCGAGGGTCCTATGTTGCTCTCAATTCCACACTAAAAAAATATATATTTAAATGGACTTATAGTGAAATAGTGAAAATTTTACAACTGAAGCCTACAAGAGAACCTGAAGTTGATATTATTTTAAGCCATATTGTGTGCCACTATAAATAGCACTCTAACACCCTAATTTTTTCTTAATTCTTTCAACATTTCTTTTCTATTTAAATAAACTTCCATATATTTGTAACTTTCTTGTATAGCAAGATTAAATTCTTTTTCATTTGTTTCTTTGTAGAGATACTCAAATCGAATATTCTGAAACCCAGGAACAACTGATGACAATTGTCTTTGTACTTCTGGTATTTTTAAAATTAAATAAAATTCAATTAAACAATGCCCACCCTCTAAATACAATAAAAGTGAGGTTGCTAATTTAAAAAAATTTATAAAAAACTGATTATCTCTTGCAAATTCGTATTTAAAATTATTATAAACAAAATGGTGTGGTTTTATAGCACCATTACTGTTTTTTAAAACTGTTTCGCACAATGTTTCAATATAAACTCTTAAAATAGCCAGTATAGTACCAGACAAAGAATTCACAAAAGGATGAACCCCTAATTTAGAAATATGATAAGGATGATTTTTTTCTTGTGAACTCAACTTTGGTATATGCATATCTGGACATCTATCATCAATAATAGCAAGCCTATTATTGCTCGAATAACGTGGATGAATAACTCTATCATAATATGGAGCAGGATCACTCGAACGCATAATACCAGCTTTAGAAGAATAACTTGAGTAAAATTTTTCATCCATAGATTTTTTAAATTGATCTTCTTTTAATATTTTTCCTCTGTAAGCATTTGATAAGCAATCTTTACCATAAACATCTAAAATTTGTTTTTTGTAACCTTTAATTGTATACTCATAATAAAGTGACAACCAAGTATAATTTAAAAATTTATCAATAATATTTTTTTCAGATGAACTATAATTTTCTAATGTATGCAACATAGTTTCTGCTTTTAAATCGTATTTTTCTTTCGCATAATATAATAAATTTAATAATTTACGAGGATTTCTTCCTTCTTCTTTAATATAATGAATTTTGTTTTTAATAAATATATTTTTACATAACGGATCTGAAGTAGATATATTTAATAAATTTAAAAACGCGATTTCAAAAAAAAATTTTAGCTTATTAATAAAATAAACATCTACGAGAATTTTTTTGGAAATTCTAAAGGCTAATTTTGTTTCAAAAAATCTTCTAACAGGATCATTCAAACTATCAATTTCATTAAAATCAATAATTTTTTCTGTTAAATTTAAAATAGAAACCATTCTTCTTATTTGATCTTGTGGTATGCCTGTAAGTAATATTTTTTCTAAATTAAAGTGCCTTAATTTTTTATGATATTCTTCATTACAGTAAACCATTAACAAAAATTGAAAAGGAGAGTATATTTTGTTCATTTTCATAAAATTTCAAAAAAAAATTAATCAAAATTTTGATATAAATTATCAATCTATATAAAAAAACCAAAAAATTGCTACTTTAAATTACTCATATATGCAATACTTTTTTTAAAATTAATGAAAAAATTTATAGCAATATATTTACGACTAATTAGAATTTATTTATTTATATTTTAAAGTGAAATTAATTTTAAAATTTATTATTTTTTTAAAAAATGAATTATCTTTTGTTATATTGTAATTTTTGTAAAAAAATTACAATATTTAATCAATATTATCAATTATTTAATTATATTTTCATCCTTTCTAAACTACTCTACAAATGACTTTTTTTATTAACACACAAAAAAGAAGTTTTTTAAATAATTGTAATTATTAATAAATATGTATATTTTTTAAATAAAAACAACAAATATTATAATGCAAATTATTAATATCTTTAATAAGTATTTTTAAATTTTTAATAACTAATCTCATTAAGTATATAATAATGCAATATATTTTAAAAGAACTCATGTTCTTTTGCACCAAATTCGTAATCATCTTCATCACCCTCAGCAATAAAATTTTTATTTTGTAACTGAAGAACATACCATTTTAAAAAACCCAAAAATGAATCTGCCAAAACGTATTTGTTATGTTCATCTCTACCAAAGTTAATAACTTGACCATAAGTACCATTGATATCAGGATCGAGATCAATTCCCAAATAATTACCTCCCCAATCTTCAGCAAAAGGAATCCAACCTCTATTGACATATTTTTCTTTTATTTTTTTGCCAGCCATACATTTTGAAAATTGACAATTATCATCCCAATCTTTTTCAAAACGCGCCCAAAATTCCCAGGCACTTATTGAATCTTTTAATGTGAGCCATTCCCAACCATAAATAATTCCAACATCACCATAGCTTTTTTTAATTTTATTATCATGGCTATCATGCAGAAAATAAAAACGGCGAAAATCTTGTGGCAAACGACGCCCAATTTCAAGCTCAAATTTTTTTAATTCTAATTCTTGTTCTGCCATAGGTTGACGCCAAATTATTTTTTTAGGTAAATGTTTACTTACCCATTTACTTAAAAATGAAGTGCAACTTAAAATATCGTGATCAATTTCATCAGTATTACGTTCTATTATAGGCAAAGGTTTAAGTTCATGCCAAAGACGCATCAACTCAGAACTGGGTAGTGTTATTGTTTTATTTTGTCGATATTCTAAAATCTTAGGATTATAATGAGAATCATAGCTAACATCAAATTTGCTATTTTCATCAATAATAAAGGTACATTTATTCCATTGATTATTTTGTAAAATCATGATTTTTCTAAGCTCTGTCAAATTTTCTGGTATTTTTAAAAGTTCATTTTTTTCAAACTTATCAACAAAATCATTCATTTCATCAATGTGCAATAATTTTTCATGACTATTATTATAAATACCAAATAGTTTGGTATATGTTTGCTTATCATTATAACCAAACTCAATTCTTATTTTTTTAAAATCTCCTCTAACATGAGGCTGTATTAATTTAACTATATTATTATAATAGCTGTTAATAATTTCATTTTGCATTGTGTCACCTAAAAATTATATTGTTATTTAATATGAATTATTGATCAATAAAATTATATCTTCTATTGTATTCTCTTCTTAAGCAACTTGATGGATTAAAAATATAATCTATTTTAAAGTCGCCATTTTGGTAAACATAAAAATAACACAACGACCACATTCCATGTTTTTCTTGCATAAAATACCATAACTCTTCAAATAAATCTAAAACTTTATTAGTTACTTCACTTGGTATTTTAAAATTATTAGATTTACTCTTATTTTGGTTACTTTCATAAATAGTGTTGTACGATATACCCTTTGCATTGCTTGCAACATCTACCGTAAAAACTATTTTATACAGATCATCAGGCATAGTGGGTTTTATTAATTGCGTAATTTTTTCGCAAATCATGATTTCTTGACTCATTGAGTTCCTCTGTATTTTAAAAAATAAGTCTGGTTGATTCTTGTTTAACTTAAATAAAAATAAGTTACTAAAAATAATTTAATTTACATATATCAAAATATTTTTTAAAGTCAAACAAAATTTAAAATTGATTTATTAAATTTATTTTTAAAAATATAATTATAGAAAAATTTAAAACTTTCTTAGCACCCCTTTTACCTCAAAAAGTAGTTAATTTATTTTATTATTTTTAGGAAAGAAGGCATTCACAAACCTAGTTTTTGATCACGAATTTTTCGGCTCTTCAAACAAAAGAGTTCCTGACCACATCTGCCATTCTGTTACAATGACAAGATGGGCTTGCACCAATATTTACTTGCCCAATTGGGAGTAAAATTAAATGCCATTTGCAGAGCGCAATGACAGAATTGAGCAACCGTGCGATGACGGGTGATAAAGCAATGCCTTAAATATTTTGAAGAAGTTTATATTTATAGATTGTAACCGTTTTACGCCACCTCTTTGTTACTCATTGCATCTGCGGCGGACTTTCAATGGACTGCCTAATAGAGCTGACATATTTAGAATAAACTTTTTCATCAATGGAAAAAGTTTTTTTACTTCTAGAAAGTTTAATTTGGATTTGTAATTTAGAGTTTATTTAACTCAATTTTTTTTAGTTGATTGATGTCAGTATGCCCGATCGGCAAAGAATTGAAGGAGATATTATTCTTGCAGGAAGCAAAGATTGAAACAATTTAAATGATGAAATTATTTAATCTATCGAATTTTCGCAAACTGAAAAGTTCAAGATCATAGACATTCAAGCAACTTATAGTGCGAATTTAAAAATCACTGCAAATTTAAAATAATCGAATTAATTTGTAAATTTTATAATTAAATTATAAAAGATAGCAGTTATAAAAGTTACGAGTTCAAAATCTTAACTCTTTTTCTGTTATAAGGAGATTTTTTTAAATGAGTTGGAAAATATTCATTCCTCTGATGAGCATGGCTGTTTTAGTATGTGCATACGGAGGCGCTCAAGCTGCTTTAAGTCACCCAGAAAGCGCTCAAAAAGTCGTTAATGAAATTTCAAAACTAGCAACGTTAGAGAAAGAGATTGTTGAGTATTTGCCACAAAACAGCGGCGCTTATCTGTTTTATGTTGGAACTACTATTCTTTCATTGCAATACCTACGTCTTCGTAAGAAACTAAAGTCGAAGGTTGTTTTTCTCGTTGGTATATTATGGATTGCAACTTTTAATTCAACAGTAGGTTTCTTGGGAAATTTGGGCACAGATTCGCTCCATGAAGCTAAGTCCTTTGACATGAAAGAAGCACTGTTTTGGCTTCAAACATTCTTAGCACAATTCAAACTCTCACTGCCTTTCAAAACATTTATTCAATACAGTGCAATTGCATTTGGAATTTACTTTTTAGTAAGAATACTCTTCTTTTTGTTTCGGGTTGAGGAAAAACATGACTCATACCTAAAGTTTTCGCTCGGAGGTATTTTTATCCTTGTCGCTCTAAATCAAAGTGTTTGGGGTACAGTTATCTTGTATTCTAAAAATACGCAAGCATTTGAGAATGTTGCAAATAATTTTATAAATCCGGTTCCGCCAGTAAATGCAAGTCCTAAACTGAGCGTTTTGCTCTATATTGGTGAGTCGACATCGATAATGAATATGGTTTTGTATGGTTATCCAAGAAAAACAACACCGCTCCTTAGTCAATTAGAAAATAAACTGAAGGGCTTTATTAAATTTGATAATGTCATTTCAACACATTCACATACAAGCACCTCTCTTTTGGAGGCACTATCGATAAGCGTTGTGGATAGTGAAAATTCTCTGCCAATCGAGCAAAGACGTCGAATTTCTATGGTCGACATTCTAAACAAAGCTGACATAACGACAGAGCTATTTAGCAATCAAGGTGCATCTGGCACTTGGAATCAGGCTAGCTCCATAATTTTTAAAAATGCAAAAAGAACCTTTTCAACCGCCAATAATCTTCTAGGAAACGCAGATGACAGAATTAAGAAACCTTGGGATCACGACTTTTTTAACGAAAACTTTACCCAAGACAAACTCGATTCAAATTCTCATTCATTAATCGTTTTTCATTCGTATGCAGGTCATGGAGGCTACTTAGCCAATATTCCTAAAGAATTTCGCAATCCTGTAGATGATTATTTCAAGGGAAAAAACACCGCTGCAATATCTGGACAAGTTGATTCATTGAAGTCAGTAGAGCCATATGACTCAGCAATTCGTTACATCGACTATTCCGTGTCAAATGCTCTGGAATTGGTTAAAAATTCAGACAAACCGTGGGTTTTTATATATGTTGCCGATCATGGCGATGCTGCTTTTCTGAATCGAGGACATGATTCCTCACGTTTTATTCATGAGATGGTTAGGGTTCCATTCGTAATGTACTTTAATGCAGCTGCGAAAAATGCAGCTCCAGAAATGTTTAAGGAATACTCTGATCTTTCCAAAAAGAAAAACATTTCAACATTGGCTCAGTTGCCTGCTACACTATTTAATTTGCTCGGTGTCACTATTTCTACTGACATAACTCCAGTTATTGGCGCACCGATAACACCTGCACCTATTGTAGTGAGAGGAATAAATGAGGGCATGGCAGCAGTAAAGCTATCTGCACACCCGCTCATGGATTCGTTAATTGATAAAACGGATAGTGCGACAGCTCATTTCGTTGCAAGCAGGATCTATGAACCCGATGGATCTTTGATTTGTTATCAGAGCACCAACACAATTGCGAAAGCTTTGCGAGGAAGCCTTGTGACTAATTGTTTGGAGATGGAAATAATGGTTGAGGAGGGTGACAAAGTTGCTTGTGCATCAACCTCATGCAGAGAATACAGGCCTAATGCTTGAGGATGTGTTGTCTGCGGTTAAGGCGAGAAGTAATCTCTCGTTTTGGCTTGACGGCAAAAACTTATCATCGAGTAAAAATTGTAACGGACTGCTGTCTTTCTTAAAGATACATAAACTTCCTGAATCAAATATTTTAATTGAGTTTCCGTTTGGCTCTCATGTTGCAAAAGCAGAAATTGGCGACTGTGTAAACGAATTAAAAACAATGGGGTCAGTTTATACCTCATACAATGTGCCTACTGAAGATGCTCTAAATTGCTCAAAAGCTCTAATGGATGGGAAAATCTTTACGAGTGAGTCTTCATGCCGTGCGCTTGAAGATGATCTGACCGCTGCGCAACAATCAAATTTGTTTACTGACATTAGCTTTGATTATGGGGGCGTCAAAGTGATAGAGGCTCTTAGTGTTGCTTCTCATTTTAGGTGGAACACGTGGCAGGTGAAAGCTTCAGAGCTTGAGTCAATAAAGCCGTCTCGTTTTCATATGGTGATTTTAACAAACGACGACCCAAATAGTATGTAAAAATTAATGAAACAAAAATTTTACGTACATTGAAATTATAAAACTAAACACTGATGATATCAAATACAAATTACAAGCATTAGCCCACAAGAACATCATACAATGATGCAAGTTTATATTTTCTGGCTTTATTTGAGTCATCAACAATTTCTAAAAAACCACATTCAACCCATTTTTTACAAAGAGCCGCATTTGTTCGCGGCTGAAACCCAAATAAATTTCCTATTTGTTTAGAATTGATAACATTAAATTCTTTAACTTTTCGTTGCTTTGGATCCAATGCACGCAATAATTCAAAATGATCTTTTTCTCCTTTTTTATGACTAACAGCCATTTGAGTAACAACCTTCTTAAAAGCAAAAGCCATGCCCTCAATAAAATATTCGATCCAATCTGTAATATCGCTTTCAGCTCTTCCAAAATAATAATTATGCGATGATCCAATGCTGATGGCTCTATAATAGCCAAGTAGATTTTTAGCGTAATATTCTTCAAGAGAATACAGCCCTTTTAAATCATATCCGCCAAGATGGAGAATCAAGGTTGTCAGCAACCTGCTTGTTCGTCCATTGCCATCATAATAAGGATGGATTGTTGCAAATTGGTAATGAGCAATACCAGCAACAATGGGGCATGGTAGCTCTTCTTCATTTTTGTTGATCCACAATACCAAATTACGCATGAGTCCTGGTACATCTTTTGCTTCTGGAGGCATATAAACAATTGTTCTTGTACCACTGTCCCTAATAACGTTCTGCCCATCACGATAGGGAGTTGGTTTAAGGCGGGCGCGGCCGTTACTCATCACAAGGGCATGTAAGGTTTGAATTATTTTTTCAGATATTGGATGATTTTGTGCTGCATATTGCTCAAGCTGAGCAATATGCAGCATAGTAGCCCTTAACTTCACGTTCATCGCGTTCTCTGCCAGGGAAATGCCCTTTAAGCTGAATAATCTCTTTAATTTCAAATGGTTTTAATAGATTGCCTTCTATCATTGTCGAGTAATGCGTGGTGTACAGTTTTGCTGTTTCACGCAACGATGCCAGAACCGTATGATTAACAGGCAATAAAGCGACTTTTGTTTTGGCAGCCTCTATTTTCATAAGATGCTTGGCAATACTTGGAGTTATTCTATAAACGGACTTAAAACTTATCGGCATAATATGCGCCTCTTATCGGCATTAGTCACATTACTCATTATACGGATAAAATGCTGATAAGTTTACTAGAAGGTGCTGGTGAGTTTGCTATTAACATTATAAATAACAATTTCCTAATATTCATATTTAAAATTAAATTCATTTGTTTTTAAGTTCACTTCAATATTACATTCTTTCCAAACATCTCTTTTGCCATCCTTAAAAGATTTATAAACATCTAAAAGCAAAAAATGGATTTCAATATTTGAAGGAAATTTAAGCATAGAATTAATTTCTTTATTTTTTGTTTTATAGCTAAAATAATATTTCGATTTTTTTTCATTTATATCTATTATATATTTCATTTTTAAAATTACTGGTTTTCCTTCTAAAATACTCATTTCTGTCATTAAGTTAGCAACTCTTCTTAGCGTTTCAAATTCTTTATCAATTCTATTTTCAGCATCAATTGTACTTTTTGAATTAATTTCAAAATCTTTAAGATTAACTGTATATTCTACAGAACCCTGTGCGTTATCATCTTTTTTAAATTTTGAAATATTTTTACTAACTATTTTAGCGTTTGCGGATTCAATGGTTACATCCCCTATTCTAACAAAATTAATAATTAAAAATACTAAAAATATTAAACTAAATTTTTCCACACATTCTCCAATAAATAATAAAAAAAATATAAAATTTATTTAATTAGTAATAAATAACCTATTCATATTTATAATTCATCTCATATTTCAGTGTTTCAACATCAAAAGCAACATTGCACTCTTTCCATTGTTGTTGCTTTGTTTTTTTTAAATGTTCTTGTATTTGTTTAAAAGATATCGTCAAGTCTTCATCTGCTTTTTCACTTGGGTAAAAACTGTTAATATTACTTTTTTTATCTTGATAACTGTATTCATAATTAAACTTACTTTCGTCATCAATTTTTAAAGTTAAAAATACTTTACTTGATTCTTTTGGGGATGCAATATACAGTGTTGCTGCTATTTTATCATCAATTTCTGGATCATGAAAAAACGCAAGTTGCTCATCAACTTGCCGCATTGATCGTTCGTCAATTTTTTCTGCTTTAAAAAAAGTCTGGCACGATGATACCAATATTGATTGCGCAAGAAGTAAATAACAAATTTTTTTCATAAACACTCCTAAGATTTTAACTTAAAAACAAATTATATGAAATTTTTTAATAATTTATTTTTAAGTTAAAATCAAACTATATTTTTTAATAATTATTTATTTTTTAAACTTGACAAACGAGTTTAAAATTTTTATTAATTTTTTTTATTTTTTATACAAAGTGTAAAAAATATCTGTTATAATAATAAGGGATTTTATAAATGTCATTTGTTAAATTTGCTAGCATTCTAAGCATAACTACTTTTTCTACTGCTGCATTTGCGGAAGATCCCAAAACATCAAAATTTGATATTTTGGGAAGCTTAAATTATGGATCTAATTCAGTTGGTGATGCAAAAGTAAGTACTTATGAGCTAAGTGGCTCTTTCTTATACTCATTAACCGATAATGAAAAAACCAACCCTTTATTAGGCGGAGGTTTGAGTTTTCTAGATCTATCAGTGAAGATGCCCTATGTTAAAGAGCTTTCTTTAATTACTTTATTATTTAATGGTTATATAGGCTTAAAATTTAAAACTTCAGAAAAATTTTCTATTTATACATTATTAAATATAGGCTATCCTATTTATATCCAAAATAATAATCAAAATTTTACCACTACTAAAAAAACTTTTTATCGTGGCAGTTTTGTTTGGACATACCATGTGTCACAAGAGTTTAGTTTAGGCTTAGGTGCTTTATTAAGTTACAATAACTTTTCTTACCAAAGCTCAAATTCCTCTGCATCGCAGTCAGTTATTCAAATTTCTCCGACACTTAATGTTGGCTATCATTTTTAATTTTTAAGAAAAAAGAAAGTTAAAAAATCCATACTATTAAAATTTAATGGATAATTACTTTATTTAAAGATACAAAATAAAAAACATACCATTTTTAAAACTTGATTTTAACATTCAATTAACATATAAAATTTTCGTGTTTAAGTAAAAATGCACTATAATAATATTATGAAAATTTTTTTTGCAATAAATATTATTAATAATGGAAATAAAAAATGAAATTAAACTTTGTTCTCAAAACATTCTTAATAATTTTATTAACAATCTCAAGTAAACAGTCTTATTCAAATAACACTAAATTTAAACACAATGATTATTTATATAATTCAATAACTTTAGCCTTTAAAAGTGATTTATATAATAGAAAATTTTACTTAAATGAATTAATAAAAAATTACAATTTCGCAAAAAAAAATTTAATTAACGACTTTAATGATATAGATAAACTGTATCAACTAGCAAATAGTAGAAATACCAAAAATCTTTCAAATTCCAATTTATTAAGCAGATACAATAAAAGAATTTTGCTATCTTTCATTAAATTCCGACAGGCTGAATACGATTTTAGAAAAATTGAAAACTCTATGGATAATTATTGTATTAAAAAGAAGGAAAATTTATCCTCCATAAGACTTAAATATGCTGACATAATTAGCGAAGAATCTATGCTAAATTTAATATATATGGAAGAAATTTTATTAAAATTATGCAACAAAGAATTTAACTATACAAATAATAATATACCTAAACTGATTGAAGAAATAGATAACAGAATAAAAATAGGGATAAAACAGATTAACTCACATTATAATAATAAAATTTACACACTAAAACAATTAAATAATATCATTCAAGAAATAAATTCCATTAAAAAAAGCGGAAAACCAATGCTGATTAACAAATATGAAGATAAATTCACCAAATATTATATAGATTCAATTAACAAAATTAATAAAAAATCAAACAGTTAATTATATTATAAAAAGGAATTTTATGAAATTTATTAATTTAATTTTAAAGGTAATAATAATAACATTAGTTTTTAACCAATATGTCAAAGGTAATGAAAATTCTGAAGATAATCAATTAAATTATGATTTTTCAAAACTAAGCAATACTCAATATTTATACAAAAAAAATAAAAATCATTCTAACCAGCAAAAAAATTATATAGTAAATCATCATTATAAATATGATGATATAGAATTTAACACCAACATAATAATTGATAGCCTCGATAAATTAGAAAAAGTTAGCACTTCTACTTTTTCGAGAGGAATAGTAGGTGTCTTCTCAAATAACAATAACTCACATGCTTCTTATAACTATAGTAAAATTAGCGATTTATTTTTTAATCTTTCAGAATATCTTAACACAAAAATAGAAGACTTAGAGTTAGAAGAAGTTGATATTGATTAAAAAATTAAAACATTTAAATTTTAAAAACATTACTAAATTGATTAAGAATGAAGCTAAACTCGCACACTCTATTTTTGAATACAATACACTTCAATATAAAAATCAAGTTTAATTAATCTTTTATTCAAATATATTGAACAGATTTTAACCAAAGCAATAATGGTGACAGTGTCACCACTTTTTTTTAAGAAATTATTGGAAGGAAATATTCTAAAAACTGAATCAGCTATAAGAAGTTGAAATACACTCCTTAAAAAACCAAACAAAGAATAAAACTTGTTTAAATTGCTTAACTTATCAAAAAAACCTTGATCTACTTAGTAAATCCCTTAAAATGAAATTTTTACAGCACTTTTATGCAACATCAAAATTTTAATAAGGATCTAAAAATACTGACATAAGTGAGTCACGACCCTGAATCTAGAACTGTTTAATAAGCTAGATTAAAATAGCAACTGAGTTCGACAGAACTACAACAATTCTTAGCATAAAATGAAGAGGTAATTTATGGAAAATTTTGCTAAAAAAATGACCTACACAGGAAAATTTGTTCAAGGAGAAATTGACAAAGATGCATTGAAATATTGGGAAGATATTGGAAGCAACTTTACTGAAATTAAAATAAAATTAATTGAGTTAATTGAAAGTTGGCGAAACGAAAATTCTATTAGCATTAATGAATTTTGTAAAAGAATAGACATCACTCCAAGACAATACTATAGAATTATAAATAAAGAAACTAACATTACAATTTTAAGTCTTGTTGAAATTACAAAATTCTTAGGTTACAAACTTGAAATTAATTTTAAAAAACTAGAATAAATACAAAAAGGGTATTGTGGATGGCTGACACAGTTTTTAGAATACAATCATTAAGCTTACAAAAATCAATTCAACAATTTCATAAATTTTTATTTTATGCTCTGAATCAAACAATTATTTTGGCTTGCGGCCTGAAGGCGCAAGGGCTCAATTAAATACGATTTTTATAAAATCATCGGGAGATGTGTTGTATTTTTTCCTGGAAGATTAAAACTTACTTAATTTCAACTTGACACAGTTTTTAGAACTCTAACAATATTTTTGGATAACCCTGAACTTGGATAATGTTTTAATATCCTCTGAGTCTCTTCTAGGGAGGAATGGGTGAATTATGCTCTTTTTTAATTATTACGTAAAGAAGTCCTAATTTAATAATAATTCAGGGTTGTGAAATTATTACTAAGTAATTATTATACTAATAATCATTTGTTTTTCTACAAATTTTTCCATAAAGCTTCCTTCATGTGGCTTTATCTATTCGGTATAATAGTGAAGTTATTAAGGTAGCAAGGGATTTTATTTCAAGTGCCATAATACCTTAAGAAATGAAGTATTTCTTCCTATTGATTTTTTTTAGTTCGCCGAGTATATTAGCTATGCGACTAGAGATGTTCGCTCCATTTGGCGAGCCCTTCTCTGTCACGGAGACTAGTCGCTCCTTTCTTAAGGCCACCTTTGTATTTTAAAGTCCGTTCCAAGCTTAATTTTTTCCCAATTTTCATACACTTGAGTTTCATGCCATTTAAAAGTGCTTGGATTTATGCCGTTATTTTCAAAACGGCCGGCCATATAGACAAGGATATCCGTTATTTGCAAAAATCTACTGTGATGGGAATGAGAGAAATAAACCGTGTCTTTCAGCCTTCCAAGGGCACGCCCGTGGTACATTGGGGTCTTTCCTATGTGTTTAAACTGTGAAAAATCAAGGATGGATTTGCTAATTTCATCACCTTCGTAATCCCCAAACACGACCCCAATGTCATTAACATTCTCTAAAAAGTCACAAAAGCGTTCCAATACAAGAGTAAGCCCTAGGTTATATTCTGGTTGTGGATATTTATATTTTTTTCTATGTGCTTCAATATCGATGCGTACCATTCTTATAGGTATTTTATTATCGATTACAAACGTTGTGATGTCGTTAAATAATCTCACACGTTCTTCAAGCTTTCTCGTTTTAAAATTATCTTTCCCTTGGAAAATACTAATACCGTGTAGTTCAGTATCTTTTGTAAGAATATTAGTACTGAAATAATTAAATTGAATTTGCATAATTGTTGATTCAAGATCTGTTAGTTTATCATCTTTCAAAAGAATTCCTCCGATATAAAAAAAGGGGTTTTCCTTTGAATATTTATTTTCATCAAAATAAATTAAATACATCCTGTAATATTTCCTTTCAAGTTTCCTATACTTTACAACATTTTTTTTAATAAATAATCCAAGTCTTTTTCGTTTTTAAAATTAATCCTGATTTCACCTAATTCTCTTGATTTAGAGTATTGTACGATGACATGGAATCCGCACGCTTCTTTAAATTGTTTTTGGTAATAAAGAAGTTCTTCAAAATCTAATTTCAGATCTTCTTTTGTTTTCTTTTCTATAGCTCTTTCTTTATTAATTTTTTTTAAATTTTCTTTTCGGATTCTTTGTGATAAAAGGGAACCGCCAGCACGAGATTTTGGGTAATTTACTGCTTTTCTTGGTTTGTGCTTTGCACCTTTATCAATGAGTTTTTTTATTTCTGCATATAAATATTCAAATTCATTTTTTGAATAATACTTTTGCCGTGAAGCAAATATACTAAATAGAATTCGTGGCGTAAAAATGTCGGGATGAAGTAAACACAAATCAACGAGTTCTTTTGGCCATGTGCAAAGCCAAAGATGTTTATTGAGGTAGTACTTGTCCATGCCAATCTCTTTAACTAAAAAAGCTTTAGATTTGCCATTTGAGAGTTGCTCATGCAAATATTTTGCTATGTTAAAAGGTGATTTTGGGTTGTCCATTCCCTCTCCTTTTTAAAAATCATTAGGAGCGTAACAAAGACCATCATTTTTCGCAACCTGTTGTGGTTATGAATCTTAAACTATCTAAAAATCTTTATATTACAATTTTATTTTAAATTTTAAAAAAATGAAATAAAAGATTCCTATGATTTTTCATTAAAATTTCATTTTAATGTTTAGATGTATAAGAGGAGGCAATTACGTTACCCAGTTATTAAAAAATTTTAACTTCACTTTTAAATTTAAAAATTAAAAAAAAGTGCATTTATTTTTAAACACACTCTTTTTTTTATTTTGAAAATTAATTAGGGAGTGTACTCAAATTTTTCCCCAAATGAGTGAACTTCCAATATAAATGAAAGAAGCATAGTTATTTTTACTTTTATCATAACGGGTAGCAATGCTTCTAAATTGTTTTAATCGAGCAAATAAATTTTCTATCAAATGCCTGATTTTATATAAATACTTATCAAAACCAGTATTTGCCTTATCAAGGGCGTTTCTCCTTTTAGGAATAACTGCCTGAATTTTTTTATTAGCTAAATTAGCTCTAATTTTTTGATCACCATATCCACGATCTGCAATTAAACTTTCTGCATCACTTATTTCAATAAGTTGATTTGCAATTTTACTATCGTGAACTTGCCCTTCGCTTATAATAAAATCTATTGGATTCCCATGTGAATCTGAAAGCATATGTATTTTACTTGAATTGCCACAAACTGAGCGACCAATACATTCCCGTTTTTTACATTTTGAATTCACTGAATATTGATGCGCCTTAACGATTGTTGAATCAATAAAGTTCCATTCATTATCTAATTCACCGCGAATTTTTAAAAATAATTTTTGCCAGATTCCTAATTTTGACCATCGATTAAATTTATTAAATACAGTTGAATAGGAACCAAATTCTGTTGGAAGATCTCTCCATGGCGCTCCTGTTCGTAATTTCCAAAAAACAGCTTCCATAAAAATCCTAATTCTATTTGAAAAATGAATCTTAAATTCTTTAAGCAATGGTGCTAGCCTTGACCATAATTGATCTGTTATCATCAACCTCAACATGTTTCCCTCTTTTGTTAGACTTGGTAATCCAACCCTTGGGGGAAACATGCCAAAATTCAAGTATTCTTCGTTATTTGAGTACACTCCCTAAAATAATAAATAAATAATCGTGTATAAATAAAATTTTATTCAACTAATAAAGAAGAATCGTACCATACATTTTCATATGCAGAATCATCAATTAAAACTCTCCAACCAGGTGGTAATCCCAAATATTTTATTATTAAAGGACAATATTTTTCTAAATGTTCTGCATGCAATGCAACAAAAAAATCATTACTTTCAGAAAACTCTTCACCTGCCCAAATATACCAAACTGTTGTATCCTTTGAAGGGAGGTAACGCATAGCGTTTATTGGCATTGTTAATTCTTTATTTAAAATATTTTTACTTATTCCAACTTTTAAGTTTAGCGGGCACTCTATGTACAATGTGCCATACTTTAAGCTTATCGCTTTTTGCTCTTCAACTTTATTCATTTTATAATCCTAATTCATTTTTCTTTTGTTTAGAATATCTACTTTCGCGCCTTGCTTAGAAGATTAAGTTGAAAAACTAATCTAAATTCTCAAATTATTTAATCTTTTTGGCACCGATGCTTTGCAAATAATTTGCAGCAAAACTTTGTGGCAACTCACTTCCTATGGCGCTGAGGTTGCTACAAAAAACCCGAAACACAACCGATTTAGCAACGGGAGTAGTTTTTTATCTTTATTAATCCTATAATATCAATATTATATATATAAATTTTCAATCATGACTTAATTTGTATATACAAATTACGATAAACTTGCTTCTATCTATTATGTCTGTATTATTTGCTTTTTTTGGAGCGCAACATTATGTATACACAAAGAAAACCTGCTAAAAAAAAGTTCTTAGCGGTAAAACGCACAACCATACCTCCAATCAGAATGACTCAAGAAGAAAAGGAGTTGATTTACCGCGCAACCTTACTTTCAGGACAAACGATTTCTCAATTTGTATTTAACAACGTGTTAAATGCTGCACAAAATATTATTAATAAAAATTCTATTTTAGTTGAAAATGAAGACTATTTACAATTATTAAATCAAGAAGAACCGCAATCTAACAATGATAATAAAAATCTAAAATCTGCTTTTGCTACGCTCGCTAACTATTCTGGAAAGTAAATATGTTTTTTAAAATTTTATCGGATAAAAAACAAGTAAAAGATTTTGTCTGCGGTAATAAAGATCTTAATATTTTTTTAATAAAAAATGCTTTAAATTATCAAAAATCTTTTGTTTCTAATTCTTAGTTACCTTAAATAAAGCATGTATTTTTTCCTAAATAATTAAAACTTACTTAATTTCAACTTGACACAGTTTTTAGAACTCTAACAATTTTTTTGATAACCCTGAACCTGGATAATATTCTAATATCCTCTGAGTCTCTTCTGGGAAAGAATGGCTGAATTATGCTCTTTTTAAATTATTACGTAAAGAAGTCCTAATTTAATAATAATTCAGGGATGAGAAATGATTACTAATACGCCGTCCACTAAGTTTTTAACATAAGCTTGCCTTAGGTTTTGAATTCATAATTGACTTGACAATTTTTTGTGTTAATTGATTCCAACCACTAGAGCATTTTTGAACGAGATCTTCATAATCTTTATAAATTTTAAATGATAAGTGATTCCTTTTAAAATAACTCCATAACCTTTCAATTGGATTTAACTCTGGAGAAAATGAAGGTAAAAAAATAAATGATATATTTTGGGGTAAAATTAATTTTTTGCTTTTATGTGCACTAGCTCCATCTAGTATCATAATAATATGCTCATTCTTAGGTACGGTCTTGGAGTACTCATTGATAAAAATTTGCATGTTTTCAACATTTAAATTTGGTAATATCATTCCAAAATATTTGCCCGTATCTTTGTTAGCAGTAGCATAAATCCATGAGTTTAAATAACCCATTTGAGTTTTAAATTCTGGTCTGATTGGGAAAGGACTCCAAATACCAGATTTTATTGTCATTTGTCCAAATCGTGATTCATCTTGAAAATCTATGTTTATTTTTTTTCCTGGATTTTTTACTTTAATTTCATTAATTTTATTTGGTAAATCTTTAATCCATTCGGCCATTTTTTCTGGGTCATTTTTTATATGCTTTGTTCTTGGAACAACTCTTCTTATTAATGTTCTTTGAAGGAACTTGTATAACCCACTTTTACTAAATTTTTTTTTAATTTCGTTTTGGATTCTATAATACTATTTATTATTTGGGCATGAACAACTTTTTCCTCATTAAATTCAGAATTTAATTGAATGATTTCAGTTTTTAAAATTTCAACTTCTTCTTTATTTACAAAGGATGGACGACCAGAACGTGGTTTATCAAGTAAAAAATAAATACCATTATTCTTATAGTTTGAAACCCAATAATTTGCCCGTCCTCTTGAAAGGCATAATAAAGTTTCAATCTTTTTTTCAGAAAATCCTACGGAATATAAAAAAATTATAAATAATCGACGTAAAAGATTAAAACTTAATTTATTTTGAGGTATTCTCTTTAAATCATCCATAAGTTGTTGTACATTATTCATTGTGCTGCAGTGTCCTTTTATAAAAGAAAGTACGAATGTTAACTGCAGCATATCCTGTTTTCAATATTCATCAATTTCCGTATAAATATTTATTTTTGGTTATCTATGTTGCCAACAAACTTAGTGGACGGCGTATAAGTAATTATTATACTAAATACAGATCATCTTAAACATTCAAGGCAAAGTGAAGTTTTATTTTTTATAATAAAACTTCTAATGGTTATGGTTTTTTTATGACGTTGACAAAATATTTTTATTGGAATATCAAAATTTTTGGGTTGATATTTATTTAATTTATAACTTAGGGATAATAATATGAAAGAAAAAATAATCGTACCTACTTTAATTGCTTTTCTCGCAGTATCGTGTGGTAAAAATGAAAGTAGCACGTCACACTCTACTACTGAAAAAGTATTCACTACAGATATAAATCTAATTGAAGAAAGAGGACAAGTTCAAGAAAATCATATTGGATATAACCTCCTAAAAGGAACTAGATGGGTTTTAAAGAAAGTTGTATCAGATAAAAATAAAGAACAAAAATATACAAAAATTACAAAAATTACATTTTCGCAAGCTGACACTAACCGGAATATTACATTAAAAGAAGAGAGATTTACAGTAATGACAGGCGGTAAATGCGACGTCAACAATTATAATCTTTACAATACTCAAATTAGCAATGTTTACTTAATTGCAAATCCCTGTTCAGATGCAAGCATTAATTTTAATGGAATAACTAACAAACGATTTGGCTATATAAAAATTGAGAATAATAATATTACTGAATTTAAAAGAGAGAGTTACGTTGATAATTATACAGAAATATATGAAAAAGACGATACTGTAAACTAAAAAGAGAGTGCTCTTTAAACTGTGTCAGGGTGAAATTAAGTTAGTTGTGTATTTGTATTAGTTGGTATTTTATCTGAAAATACCAACTAATACAGTTGATGAGTTGGCTCTGCCAGTCCATTGGTATTCCTTTGTTAATTTTGTTTGTGCAAAAAATATTTAACAAACTGGAGTTATTTTTTCAAGCCTCACAATAACTTTCTCAACTATTAACTGACATTTATTGTAAGTTCTGTAATGTCAGAAATTCTTTTTGTTCCTGGTATCAAAGTTCCTGTAATTTTTATTTTCTTTTTTGGCAACAAACCCGCTTCATTTGCAATCTTATAAAAGTCATAATTGTTTGTCTGTAAAATAAAATCTTGTTTTGTTTTGGTATTTAAATAATTTCCACTTATTTTTATAGTACCTATATTTTCTTTTTCATTCCATCCATTGCTTTTAACAGTTCCAAGTACTTCAACAATTTTTTCTTTTTCATCTGTTGTAATGCTTTCAAGTAATTCTTTTACATATGAGCAGAATTCTTTATTTACTTGACATTCAAAAACTTCAGTACCACTTGCAAATGAAATTTCAATCCCTTCTCTTTCAGCGATTTCTGCAATTGGATTAAAAGAATCTAAAAAATTAGAACTAACCCCTTTTTCTGCAAGAATGTTATGTTCAGCAACAGTAGGTATAGAATCAGAATCTACGAGCTGAGATGTGGTTTTTAATGCTTGCTGAGTAATATCAAGGATACCTGTTTCTTCAGGAATCAGTATCGTTACAATATAGCTTCCCATTTTTGCTGGTATCTCTTTACATAACTTTAATTTTTCAATAGCAAGATCTTTTGCTCTAAGGTGTTTTAATTTTTTTTCTAAACTTGAATTTGATGTTGCTGTTATCATTTTTTTTGCAGCATTTCTTATGTTTAAAGAAGTGTCAAGGTCTATTTCTCCCGATTCATTTGGGACTCTAATTTGCATAACACCTTGCTTTAAACAAAATAATTCTAAAAAAGATTCTTTCGGTTTATTTTCTCTTTCTGCTAAAAATGTAATAGCTTCTTCAAAATACCTTTCTGCACCAGGTATAGAATCATCATAAATCTCAAGAATTCTTTTTTCATCCTTGTGTACTAAGAATTTGAGTTTATCAGCGTAAGAATCTTTTACATGCCAATCATTTGCTTCAAGATAATTTGAAAGCCTAGTAAATGTTGAGGCTGTCATGACTATTTCATCCTTAATTTAAATTTCTAGTAGTAAGTTTTTCTAATTCCATTAGTCTTTTAATTTTATATTGGCTATAATTCTGATATGTATTGAATCCAAAAATTAAATTGTCTAAAAAATTAACATCAAATATTGATTTTTTCTCAAACCGAATTGTTTTACTTGAAGTTAAATTATTATTCTCAGGATTGAATTCATAATAGTAAGCACAATATTTTAAAATTGTCTTATAATCTACAACATCTTTTTCATGCTCAACCCATTTCTTTTTTTCTTTTGGAACATTAAAGAGTATAAAATAAAATGGATCTGTAAAAGTTTTCTTTTTGATATTTTCAATGTGCCTATCTTTTTTTAAAGTATATGAAATAAATGTTTCATTATTTGTTGTCGGACTTTCAGTACATTTTAGTTGTAAGTCAATTTTATAAGGCGACTCTAAGCCATCTTCATGTTTAATACAGGTATCTATTGTAGCATCAACAAGACCTTCATCAACACTCCATTTAGCCACTTTCCAGCCTGCTTGTGCAGTAATTGCATAAATGTAGGCTTCACTAAATTTTTCTTTCCATTTTGAATCATCAAATTCCATTTTAAAACAATCCTGTATTTGTTGTTACCATTCCAATAAATGTTTCTAAATCCTTTTTATTATTTAAATTAATTGTGATTTGACTTGCGCCAGAGTCGTGAAAAACGACTCGACAATGAAAGCCAAGGGCATCTTTAATTTTCTTTTCTGCACTCATTGCTTCTAAAATATTCGTAGAAACACTGACTTTAAGCATATTTGGGAGAATTTCCTTTTTATCTTTTTTTACTGATTTTTTTCTAGGAAACTTAGGTTTACTGCCCATTCCTTCTTTTTTCATCCGTAAAACTTCAGAGTACAAAAGCTTAAAAGAATTTTTTGCACATAGATTTCTTTTCGCAGCAAATTGATTGATTAAAATTTCGCGAGTAAAAATTTCGGGATGTTCCTTAATCACAAGCTTTAATTCGTCTGGAATTTTCGCAAGCCAAATTGCACGACTAATAATTTGTGCATTGGTTTTATATTTGCTAGCTATATTTTGGATAGAAATTCCTGAGAGAAATTCATTTCTCCAGACAATTCCTTTTTCTAGTATTTTAATTCCAGCACACCCTTTGCTCATTATCTTTTCCTAGCCTAGAGTTTAAGCAATATTAATATATTGTGGCCTAAGTTAAAAATTACCGTCTTTTTAACGTCTTTTAGCCCTCTCATCATATAAAATAATATTTAAAAAACAAGAAAACTCACACTATCATTTTCAAAACACTTTTCTCCAAGAAATTGCCGATGAACTTGCCATTTGTTTCTCAACTCTATGTAAGTGGCGAAGCCAATATGTACAACATGAAGTTATAAAACCAGAAGCTTACAAAAAGCCTAAGGATCTTGAAATTATAAAACTTAAAAAAACGAAAAGTTAAAAGAAGTTACAACTAAAATCCACCAATCCTCTAGGCAAAACTATGGTAGGCGCAGAGTCTTTCAAACCTGCAAAATACAAGGGATCTCATGCGGTAAAAATAAGGTTGGAAAGCTTATGAAGCAAATGAAATTGCGGGGCAGAGGAAAGCCTAAATTTGTGAAAACCACCGATTCCAAACACAATCGAAAGGTTTTTCTAAACCTCATTACCCAAGATTTCAGAGCTTACTCACCCAATTCTTTATGGACTTCTGACATTACATATATCCCCACAAAAGAAGGTTGGCTTTATTTATGCGTGGTTTTAGACTGCTTTTCGATAACAAGAAGAGCTCTAAAAGAATTAGACAAAGCACCATCACAAGTACAAATTAAGTATATCGCTTGGGTCAAGCTTGTAGAAAAAACAGGGCTTATGGAAACAAGAAAAATTGGTGTCACAAGACAATTTTTAAATGCTATAGAACTTAATAAAACTCCTGCTAATATTGATCTTGCAATCGATATCGCTCATGCTTTAGGCTACCCTGAATTTTTATTTCTTGAAGTGTGTATCAATGATTTATTGAGAAGAAAAGGAGTGCTAGGAACTGTAAAAGTACAACTTAATGGCACAGCTGCTTAAAATATTTTTCCCAAAAAAAACAGAGAGTACTGGTACTGTTCTAAAAACTATGTCAAACTAAAATTAACTGTATTAGTTAGCATTTTATCTGACAATACCACTGTTTTAAAAAAAACTTCAAACAGGGTAATAGATTTTTTTACGGTTGTTAGGTTTTGTCTTAACTAATACAGTAGATGATTTGGCTCTGCCAGTCCATTAGTAGCTCCTTTGTTAATTTGTTTAAGCAAAAATTATTTAACAAATAGGAGCTACTTATTCAAGCCTCACAATAACTTTATCAACTATTAACTAGCATTATTAGAAACAGTAAAATTAGAATTATTAGAGCTAGAGAATTAAATAATAAAGAAAGGGAAAAGTATGAACAAATATGTAAAGAATCAAGATGAAAGCGACTACACCAAAATTGACTTTGATGAACAAAAAACCATTGAAGCATATAAAAAACATAAAAAAAGTTCTAAAAACCCAACTAGTGTTAATTTACCAAATGAAGTGATCGCAGATCTTAAAGCCATTGCTCTCAAAAAGGGTTTGCCTTACCAAGTTTTAATGAGAATGATTATTATTGAAGGTGTTGATAAATTAAAAAACAGCGCTTAATAAAAAAATGTTTCTTAATTTTTAATGATCATCATACATTTGATAGTAATAAAAATATTGTTTTTCTATTTTAGCTTTATCAATATAATAATAAATTCGCAGTTCCCTTAAAGGACGCTCGTATTGATCAGTTAAATACTGACGCAATTCTGAAAACAGCATGGTTAAGTTTACAAAACTCAGTTCATCAATATCATAAATTTTCATTTTGTCTTCGGCGTCAAACGCATCAAACAAATATTTTGCATTACGGCCAGTAGGTGCAAGAGCACCATTAAACACAATTTTTATAAAATCATCGGGAGCAGTATTGTATAAAACTTGAGCGATATCCGTTAAAATTTCATGCTCAGTGCGAGTTGAAGGCATATTTTTTAACGTTAAGCCTCTAAAAATATACTCTTCGGGGTTTAGCCCTTTTACCACGCATTTGGAGAACTGGGTAAATGCCGGAGTAGAGGCTTCTTGCTTAAATTCTTTTAGAAAATGCATCTCTTCTTCTCGAAGACTATTATTGATTGTTTGCATTAGGTTTTGGTAGCGTTTTGGGTTGATTTTTTCTAAATAATTTAAAAAACTATCTCCTTTTTTATTTTTAATTTCAAAATATTTATTGGTATAATAATTTTTATTCAAATACTCCCCAAACTGCGAATACGGATTTTCTTTAAATAATTGTTTTTTTTCGTTAGAAACATTTACTTTTACAGTTGATGACGTACCATAAACATCAATTTCAGGTAGCTTTTCTGTTAAAGTGGGTAAAATACATTCAAAACTATTGGCAACATAATCTATTTTTTCGATTATTTTTTTATCTTCAATAGCACCTAACTTTACATACACCACAGATGGTTCTGAGTCTCTCAACCCATTTAAGTAACTGAGACAATTGTAATTACCCTTACGATCTTTTGCAAAAGGAATCAGTTTATTATTAAAAAATACGTCTGAATTATGTTTTATTTCATATTCCATGGCATACATATCTTCAACGTGCGGTGTAAAAGTAACTAAATAACCAACATAATCTTCTTTATCATCATTATTTATCACTTCTTGCACATTGGTGGTATAATGCACCCGCACTTTTAAATAATGATGTTCCTTTAATAAATTTTTATAATGCACAGGTAGTTTTAAACTGTATTTGTTTTCAAATTCTGTTATGTTTTGCATACTAAATTTACCTTTTTTAACGCTTTTTATTTTTAATTTATTATTGATTTTCTAAAGTTTCTTTGCGACGGTTTTCTCGGTTTTGCCAGAAAAGTTCTTCATTGTATGTCTTTCTCGCTCCTGAACTGCTGACGTACAACATATCTAAAAACTCAGCAAAACTCGTAGCTACAAAAGATAGTTCGGAACTTGAACCAGATTCTGCTTCATGGTGCCACACCACTATTTTAGGGTTATCTGTTTTAGGATCATGACGGTAATCAAAGCAAATTTCTTCTCCTCCTGGATCAACCGCAAATGCAATGACATTTTTAGGATATGCAAACTCTTCATCTCTTGATAAATTGGATTCCCAATACCATTCTATTGAACAGTCTGTATTATATCCTAAAAATGAACCCAAAGGATAACTTTCGTAACGATCTATAAAATTAGAATAAAAATAAAAAATATTCATATGGTTTTGAATTGTTGCACCATTAAAATCAACAACAATATCAACATAAGCCTGGGGAAATTTAAACCCTATTTTATTTTCAAACTCACGCACTACAGAAATATCAACTTTTTCTTCGCGCGTTTCAAATACAATATCTTTTTTCACTCTTTTTTCTCCTTTTTCTCTTTCTTTTTTCTTTCTTTTAGTTCGGGATTTAAACTTTTAGCACCAACATGGGGAGCATCTTTATGTATTTTTGTTTCTACTAACTGCATTCTGCCTAAATCTTGATGATGGTGCCAAGTATATTTTCCTATTTTTTGTTTTCCTTGCTCCATATCCAACAACTCTGCTTCAGTAAACTTTCTTTTTAACACAGGATCTTTTTGCACTTCTGCCCATAAGGCTTTTGTAGACATAGTTAAATGCTCTTCATAATTTGTTTCCAACATTGTCTTTTGCGAAAAAATGACTTCCGTTTTCATATGCGGCGTAAAACCAGGAAGCCCTTTTTGATCATATACAACCTTTACAACTCTACCATCATTTAATTCAACATTTATTGCTCTTCCAGCCATATTAACATTCGGTTTATCCAAATCAGGCACAGTATGCGATATTACATTTTCTTTCCCATACATGGCTTCGAATTCTTTTTTAGATTTTAACGAATCTATAGGTCCTTTCCCACCTAATGTAGGTTTGTAGTCAGGATCATTAACATCAATTTCTTTTTTACGAGCCTGGCGAATTGCATCCTCAATCTTTTTCTGCATTTTGCCGAGGTAGTTTTTTCCATTTTCTAGGACTTCATCCACGCCCGGAAGTTTTTTAACGCCTTTCCACGTTGTGGTTCCAACTTTTGTAACCACAAGGCTAGAAACGTAATCTATGCCTTTTTCCTGAACCAACTGCTCCCAGGTTTTTTTGCCATTGCAAACATCTTCAATATCTTTATAAAGCTCGTAGCCAGTGTAAACTTTGTCTAAAATAGCTAACCCAGTAATAGCAATTGGAATAAGAAATAACGCATTATTCTCTGTTTCCAACCTCGCACTGGTCATCGCAGCATTGGGATCGCCAAGCCCTGCGGCAGCAGACATGCCCGCTACCAACGAGGTCACAATGTTGATGCGATTTTCTCTCTCAGCAGCGCTGAGGTTTTGTGTGTCTTCAAGGCTTGAAAGGGCGGTATTGATGAGTACCCCTGATGCGGCACCAAACGCTCTGGAACCGCAGCTATCGCCCATGGCTCCTGCGGCGCAGCCTAAAACAGCGTGCATGGCTGTGTGCCCAGGGCTGCCTTCGCCTCCCAGTAATGGGGCAAGTTCTTTGATTTTTTCGGCACCGATGCTTTGTAAATAATTGGCCGCAAAACTTTGCACAAGCTCCGTTCCCGTGGCACTGAGCTTGCCTGTAAACGCTGCGGCAAGTGCTGTGGCAACCTGACGGTATTCGCCCCCTGGTGCCCATTTCGCAGCAGATTCGTATTCTTGTTTTAATTGTTCTATGTATTCGGGTGGGACTGTGTCGCTATTTTTAAGAGCATGTTCTAATTCTTTCTCTTTTTGCTCTGCTTCTTGCCCTCTATTTGATATAAATGTGCCAAACTCTTTGCCAAAATCGTTAACGATCCCAATTTTTAACCGAATTTGCTCTTCGTCAAATATCTCATCTGCTTTTTGATGGGCGGTGCGGCTATCGCGATGCAAACTTGTTTGTATTTCTTCTGCCGTTTTTCCGGTAAGTGCCAATTGCTTTTTGTCATTGCGGATTTCAAGCACGCCTTCGTCTATTACGCTCCGGGTGACGCTTGAAATTTTCTTGCTACCTGGCAAATATTGCGGTGGACTTACTGAAAGCTTGTCGCCTACGCTAAAGCCCCCACCAATATGCTTGACGTCGTATTCCGCTTCGTTTTTGAGATCGACAAAATCTAGCGTCTCTGTTGAAAACTTATTGAGTTTCTTATCTTTAGCCTCTTGGTTGCTCGCTATCATACCCCCTACTAGCTGGGTATGACCCCCTACATCAACTTGATAGCCTCCCGATCCTGCTAAAAAACCCGATTGCGTGATCACGCTCTTGTAGTTGCTGGCCATGTCGGTCACGCTGCCATTTACGCTCGCTTCCTGAGCCCCTACACACGCTGGAGGAATACACGCGCTTGCCGATACTCCAAACGAATACTCCTCAGAATCGTGGGTTTTGCTATCTTGCAGGCTTTCTATGTGCAAATTACCGGCTATATCTGCCTTAATAAACTTGCCTTTAACTTGAGCGCCTTTTAACGTGGTATCCCCTCCTGATACCACTTCTACGCCCTGTTTCCCTTCTACTATTGTATCAACATGCTGAATTTCACTGCTTTTGCTCCAACCTTCTCCTCCCGATACTCCTGCTTCAATCGTGAATCCTGTGCTTTTTCCTGCATTCGCACCTATCCCTAACTCCCAACCCGAATTCCATTGACTGCTCCGTCTCTCTGTGGTTTTTTGTGCCGCCTGCATTAAAATATTGCCTTCGGCCTCCAGACGAATTTTACCTTCCGCTTTGAGATCACTGCCCGAAAGATCAATGCTGCTTTCCTTGCCCGCTCCCCGTGCCTGAACAATGAGATTGCCTTGTGTGTAAATCCCTGATTTATGAACTAGCGTGCTTTCGGTTACTGAGCTTTGCCCTGACTTGCTCTGCCCGATTGTATATTTAACCTTCACGCCACCTAAGTCTTTAGGTGATTTCTGCAACGCATCAACCGCATTTTTGGCCGCTAAACTATTAGAAAGTAACGCCAACCCTTTAAAGCGGTCGTCTTCCACTTTGTTCATGTTCTCGGCTGTGCGCACCACGCCCTGTGCTGCTCCCACTACGGGGTTGGATGCCCCGAACGACAATCCACTGGTTTTTTGTGACGCGGAATTCTCTTCAAGTACTGTCGAAATACCTGCTTCTGTTTTTACCTTTTCTGCAAATATCCCTACATCGCCTAGCGCCGAAAGTTTGCTGCCCCCTGTTTGGCTAAAGGTATTGCCTGCATCAATCACAAGCGTGCCAAAACGACTCCCTACCTCAGAAGATGCAATTAAATTTTCTTTGGTTTTGTTACCTTTGTCTTTCTCTTGCTTGCCTATTGTAAATCCAAAACGACCTTCACTTGCAAATATTCCCGTTGTCCGCGTTGATTCATGAAACGATGCGTAGGTTTGTTCCGTTGCGGCTTCAATAGAAACATTGTTACCCGCTTTCAAAACTGTTTTTTGATCAGAAGCTATTTGACTTCCAGAAACTAAAATATCGCCTTTCTTTTCGCCACCTTTACCAGCTTGCAAAATAACCGAATTACCGCCTATTTTAGAACCATAAACCCCGTCTCTTTCGCTTTCCCCCTGTGTTGTTGTGGTTTTGCTGCTAAATATTCCATCATTGGTTGATTTATTATAACTATAAGAGCTGCTTTTTAAACTCTCTGACAACACATCAATTTTATTATCTGCATAGAATTTTGCATCTCCATGCACGGCTGTAATTGCAGAACCTTGTAATAATATATTTCCTGATTTTGAATTCGAATCTGTGTTATTTTCACGTTCAAAAGCATTAATGATAATTGAATTTCCAGCTGTAACCTTACCACCAACTATTGTTTCTGAATATTTTTTATCTACCCCTTCTCCTTTTGAAAAATGGTATTCATCATGAGTGCGTTTGGTATCTTTAACACCAGTTATTGTGACATTAGCGCCTTGAATAATAACATTTTGATTAGGATTAAATTTTCTTTCTTTTTCAGGAACATTAGCTTGGTCATCATTAATTTCTACGCCTTTGTAATTTACATTATTTTTTGCTACAATTATAGAATTGCCGTCGCTAATTTCTTTGCCAACGTGATGCGTAACGCTATTTTCTTCAATTCTTTGACTAGACGAATGAAAAATCATACCTAAAAAATTAGATGTTTTATTATTAGTAATTAACAATTCTTTTTCTGTAACCGCAGCTTTGGCGTTAATATCTCTGCCTGCTTCTTGCCGTGTTTCATTTTTAGAATAAATATTTGCACCAATTTTATTGATATCTCTGCCGGCAATAAGCTTTACAGTATCGCCAGAAACAGTAGCAACTCTATCTACCCGTGTGTTTTTTTGTTTTTGGCCATTCACAATAAAATATTCATCCATTGCTTTTGTTTCAATATGAATATCGCGTTTGGCATTGAGAATTATGCTACTATTATCACCAGAACCTTTAATATCTCCAGAAATATTTTTAATATCATTGAGTGCTTGTAAGGTTAAACTATTTGCAAAAATTGAGGCATAAGGATTGTTAACAATGTTTTCGGCTTCAATTTTACCACTACCAATATACATGCTGCTTGTGTTATTAAAGTCACCCGAAATTTTTAAATCGACTTTACCAAATATCATGAGCGAGCCATTGGATTTTAAATCTGTTTTTAACAAATTTTTTACATTCACAACAACCTGATCAACATCTTTATTAACATCAATTATTAAATCAGACGTTAAAGTTGCCATTTGCTCGTCACTCAGTTGTGTACCTGGAGTGATTTGAAAGTTTTGGGCAACCATTTTTCCTGAGTTTAAAAGATTTTGAAATTTATACTCGTTTTCTTGATAGTTTGTTAAAAATTGCTGGCCTGTTAATACCACAGCCTGATCACCCAATTCTCTTTTAGAATCAAACTGATCACCATAAATCTTTAATTGCCGCTCAGGATTGAGCTGTAATTTTTCTGTGTATTTATCGTGAGATAAAAATTTATTATATTCTACATAGGTTGGATTATTTTCTATTAAGTAACGATATCCTGGCGATTTTCTAAAATCAAAATACCTGCTACCAGGCATTGATAAACTTAAATTAACATCCATAGGATTTAGCGCGTTTCGAGAATAAAAATCTATTGATGAAGAGTTATGATTGTTAAAATTAATAGTTGTAAAATCTATTCCTTTTGCAATAGGAACATCAACTTTATCTAAAGTTACTGATGGATTTAAAGAATCATGTTGAATAGAATATTTTGTATTTAAAGCTTCAAAATTATTTTTTGATTGTGGGATAACAACTGGGTCAACATTAACTTTTTCATTATCAGGCAGCTTTGTATCGCTAAGTTTTACTCCATCCATAGGATGAAGCAGTGAATTGTTTTTGTCTCTTAGACTCGAAAGCGCAACACCATTTACAGAGCTAGATTCTGGATTATCAATATCAAAATTTGGCTTTTCCGTCGTTGGTATTGCAAGTTGATGAATACCTTTCTGTTCTTGAGAAAGTGTTTCTTGATGTGTTGCAATTTGCAAATTTTTTAATACAGGTAATGAAACAGAATCAATCGAACGTTTTTCAACAAAAGATGCGCCATCCCGCGATACATCTTTTTTATAATTTTCTTGAGTGGTTTCAACACTACCTAAACTTGGTCTGTGCGCAGAATCGGTTAATGGATTTACTGCAATTTTATTTTGATTATCAAAATAACTTGATGTATTAACCACCGCTCCAGAAATATTGGTTGCTTCGGCCAATGGTTTGATTTCGCCTATTTTGTGTTGGTCGTAGTGGTTCGTTTTTGTTTCAAGATCAGAACCGTCTGTAAAAAGATTGCCAAAAAGATCCCAAATACTCTTTGGCCACTCATATATATCATCTATTTGCACGCGATCTGTTATTTTGTCTACAGAAATCAATTTTTTTGCATGGTATTTTTTACCAAAATAATATTCGTCTTCAGTTTTTAAAATATTGTCAATTTTAATTTCAGTATCTTTATTGTACTCATTAAAATTATGCGCAAGATTTTGATTTTCGTTTAAGTTAACATCAGGTCTCTTTTTTAAATTATCGTGTTTTGCACCTTCATCCATATCCATTGAATACCTTGAAGTGCCTGCTGCAGCTATTGTACTATAAAAATTACCAATATAATTTTTAAAATTAATATCTCCACCAGATAAAATTTCTGATGGATTGCTATGTTGTTTTAAGGAATATGTATCGGTTTTTCTAGATAAAGTTCCTTTTTTTCTTTCTGTTAAGCCATCACGCCTTCCGGTTGTAAAAACCGTTTCCATTCCTGAGTTAGGTAAATTTTCAGGTTTACCTTCAATTTTTACTTTTTCAGGATCCACCGCAGGCTTATTGTAAACTCTATCCACATCAAAATTAATAAATTTTTTTGCCACAATTTTTGTAGAAATATTTTCTAGTATGCTTGCAGTAAAGGTAAGGCCGCCTATGCTTAAAATTTGGCTGTTATTAACATTTCTAATTTCTTTGGCATCTAATTTCACTTCGCCCGATTCAGATGTTCCAACTATTTTTCCGCCCGCATCATTTTCAATTTCACCCGATCCTCTTTGTGCTGTTAAATTTAAATTATCACCAGAAATTCTTGAGGTATTTAAAATACGACTACCTGTTAAATTTACAGATTTTCCATCTATTTTACTATAATTTTCAATACCTATAACAGCGTCTATATTTACAGAATCTGCAATAACTTTTGCTTGCGCATGGTTTGTAAAATTATTGCTTGAAGTAATTTCTAATTTTTTTCCTACAATAATTTTATTATTACTTACGCCATTAGCACTAATTGTTAAAGTATTTTTTGCAGAAATTTGTGCATTATTTATAAAATCATTTTTAAATTCTAACTCAGAATCACCTTGGCTAATAATTTTTCCTGCTACATTGCTTGAACTGGTTTTAAGAATTAAATCTTGATCTGCAATAACAGTTCCAAAATCATTGCTAAAATTTTGTGATTCTATATTTATTGTATTTTGAGCATAAAGATTACCAGAATTATTATCTAAACTAGATGATTTTATATTTAAATTACTTCCGCTATTAATTTTGCCACTATTGTTAGAAAAATTATTGTTACTCTCAATCTCAATATTGTTAAGTGCTAATATATTTCCACTGTTGTTGTATAAATTATTTGCATTTAATGTTATAAAACCCAACGCTTTGATGTTTGCAGAGGTATTTTGTACTTCTCCTGTTGCATCAATTTTTATATTATTACCAGAAAATAACGTACCAGAGTTATTATTAAATGACTGCGTTTGTAATGTTGCATCACCTAAAACATTAAATGAACCACTATTGTTATGAACATTTGAAGAATTTAAGCTTAAAGAACTTGCAAAAACCTTGCCGTTATTTGCATTATCAAAATTGCCAGATCTTATTTCTGCATTAACCTTAGAAATAATTGTACCTTGAGTGTTATCAAATTGATTATTATTTGTGTTGATATCGAGTTTATTTTGTGAGTTGCCATTTTCAACAACAATAACTCCTTCTTTGTTAATAATTTGGTAACTGTCTGATTTTAAATAACTCCCACTATAAATAATTCCGTTATTATTATAAACATCTCCAGATGTTATATCGAGGCTTGTACCAGCATGAATTCTGCCCATACTTGTATTAGTTAAAGATTCTCTCTTTAAATTTATGGTTACATAGCTTTTCCCAGCAATAACACCAGCACTATTGTTAAGCTCTCCACTATGAATTTCTAATTTGTTATCAGCAATAATTTTTCCAGAAGTGTTGTTTAGGGTGCTTGCAAAATTTAAATTTTGCGTATCACCAGATAAATTGCCATTATTATTATTTAATGAATTTCCTGTTATACCCAATGCAGCGCTTGCATAAATAAGGCCACCTGTATTATTTATGTCTCCATTTTGAGCAATAATATTTACAGAATCATTATGATTAAAAATTTTACCACTGATATTTTCTATATTACCACTATTAATTTTAATTTCATTGCGTGCTGCAAAACTACCAGAATTATTTTTTAAATCTCCCGTTGTAACTTTTAATTTTCCATGCGATTCTAAAGTTCCAGAATTATTATTTAATAAACCTTGCGACACAATTTCAGCATCACCTAATGATGCAATTGTTCCTTTAATGTTATCTGCAATTGTACCTGTAAATTTTAAAGTTTGTTTACTAAAAATTTCGCCGTTATTATTTAAAAATTTACTTGCAGTAAATGTAACATTTTCGCCTTGAATTTGCCCTTTTGAAGAATTGTCTACACTTTTTGCAGTTATTGTTAAATCGCCTGAAGTTTTAATTTTACCGCCTACATTTAAAATATCTTGTGATGCGGTATTAATATTTAAACTTCTTGGAGTTGAAGCATTCGCATTGTGAGCAACAATTTCTCCTGCAGTGTTATCAATTTGTAAACTTTTTACCTCAAACACTCCACCACTAAATAACAATCCTGTTTTGTTATAAAGGTAAGAAGAATTAATATCAGAATTTCCTTCCGCAAAAATTTTCCCTGTTTGATTATTAAAAATATTATTTGCTGTAATATTAAGATTTTTTCGCGATAAAATTGTTCCATTATCATTATTAATGTTTTGCCCTTGAGTTTTAATTTTCATATCTTGCTGTGAGGCAATCAAACCCAATTTATTGTTTTCAACGCCAGCAAACAATTCTAGTTTTTCGTCTGCAACAATTTTTCCTTCTTTGTTGTTCACTAAAGAGCCAGATTGCAAATGCAGTTGTGTTGTAAATCCTAAAATTTCGCCTTCTGTGTTATCAATACTGCCGCTCTTAATTATTTGGTTGCCACTAGCAAGAATTTTACCTTTATTGTTATTAATTTGTTGATTATTTGAATTGATTTCTAAATTAGCGCCAGGGTTGCTTGTAAATATTTTTCCACCTTGTGAATTATCAATCTCGTGGCTTATAATTTTTGCGCTCAGTCCGCTTGCAATTTTACCAGATTGATTAATTAATTTTTGTCTTTGAGTATTAATATTAAGGGTTCCCAATGCCATAATTTCGCCATTGTTATTACCCTTAACACCACCATCTAATTTTAAATTTTTACTCGCAACAACTTTACCATCGTTATTATTTAAATTGCTACCTTCCGATAAATTTAAAGTAACAGATCCACCTTCGCTACTAGAATTATTTACATTTGCTGCCGTAATTGTGCCATTTGAGTTATTTACATTTGCTGCCGTTACAACAATACTACCTTCTTTACTTGATATTTTTCCTTTATTGTCATTTATAATATCATGGTTTTTTGTATCAATTGTAATATCATTTTTAGCGGCAATAACTCCTTGTGTGCTATTTATTGCATGACTTGTGATTGTTAAATAATTATTAATACTGCCAATAGTGCCTTCGCTGTTTTTCAGCGCATGGCTTTCTAGTATCAAATTGCCGTTGGCAATTATTTGCCCTAAATTATTATTAACAATTTCTTGTTGTGAATTTATTGTTAACGCACCTTGCGCTGATACAATTCCTTTTTCATTACCCGACACACCACCTTGTAATGTTAAATTATTACGAGCTAAAGCCTTACCAGAATTGTTAGTTAAATAACTGCCTTTTAATAAATTTAACACAATATCACTGCCAACAATTTCGCCTTGCGTGCTATCAATATTCTTTGCTGTGACGGTAACATTGCCTTCTTCGCTTAGTATTTTACCTTCGATATTGATAATATTTTGTGCGTTTGTGCTAACAGAAATATCTTTTTTCGCTACAATTTTACCTTGTGTGCTATCAATTTCATGACTTGTTATAGTTATTTCACTTTCAATGCTTCCAATCGTTCCTGCGTTATTTTGTAGCGCATGGCTTTCTAGTTGCAGAGTGCTTTTAGCAACAATTTTTCCTGAGTTATTGTTAACCGCTTCTTCTTGAGAATTTAACGTTAACGTACCTTGCGCTGATACAATTCCTTTTTCATTATCAGCAACACCACCTTGTAATGTTAAATTATTACGAGCTAAAGCCTTACCAGAATTGTTAGTTAAATAACTGCCTTTTAATAAATTTAACACAACATCACTGCCAACAATTTCGCCTTGCGTGCTATCAATATTTGCCGCTGTGACGGTAACATTGCCTTCTTCGCTTAGTATTTTACCTTCGATATTGATAATATTTTGTGCGTTTGTATTAACAGAAATATCTTTTTTCGCTACAATTTTACCTTTTGTGCTATCTATCAAATGGCTTGTAATTATAATATCGCTGTCAACACTACCAATTGTTCCTGAATTATTTTTCAGTGCATGACTTTTTAAATCTAACTTACTGTTAGCAATAATTTCGCCAGAATTATTGTTTACTGCCTCTCCTTGAGAATTTAACGTTAACCCACCTTCGGCAATAATTTTTCCTTTTTCGTTACCTGCAACACCACCATATAATTTTAAATCCTTACTTGCAGAAACTTTACCTTCATTATTATTTAAATTGCTACCTTCTGTTAAATTTAACGTAACAAATCCGCCAACAATTTCGCCTTGGGTGCTATCAATATTTGCCGCTTTAACGGTAGCATTGCCTTCTTCGCTTAATATTTTACCTGTATTATTATTGATATTTTGCGCATTGGTATTAAGAATCAAGTCTTGTTTCGCAACTATTTTGCCTGCAACACTGTTATCCACTTCGAGACTTGAAATTGTTACACCGGCGGCACTGCTGCCAATTGCGCCCGCTGTGTTGTGCAACGCTTGAGCTTCTATTTGCACGGCACTTTGTGCCACAATGCTACCCAAATTATTCACTAATTCTTGCCCTTGAGTATTGAGACTGAGCGTACCTTTAGCTACAATTTTACCCTCATTATTACCCGCAACTCCACCTTGCAATATTAAATTATTACGGGCTACAACCTGACCAGAATTGTTACTTAAATAACTGCCCTTTAATAAATTTAATGCAACATCACTGCCAACAATTTCGCCTTGGGTGCTATCAATATTTGCCGCTTTAACGGTAACATTGCCTTCTTCGCTTAATATTTTACCTTCGATATTGATAATATTTTGTGCGTTTGTATTAACAGAAATATCTTTTTTTGCTACAATTTTACCTTTTGTACTATCAACAGCATGGCTTGTAATTATGATGTCACTGCCACCGCTACCAATTGTTCCTGCATTATTTTGCAGTGCATGGCTTTTTAAATCTAACTTACCGTTAGCAATAATTTCGCCAGAATTATTGTTTACTGCCTCTCCTTGAGAATTTAACGTTAACCCACCTTCGGCAACAATTTTTCCTTTTTCGTTACCTAAAAGACCGCCTTGTAGCATTAAATCTTTACTTGCAACAACTTTACCTTCATTATTATTTAAATTGCTACCTTCTGTTAAATTTAACGTAACAATTTTGCCCGCAATTTCACCGCTGCTGTTATTGAAATTTGCCGCCTTAACAACAATATCTCCTTCTTTACTTCCTATTTTTCCTTTATCATTATTTGTAATATCATGATTTTTTGTATCAATTGTAATATCATTTTTAGCAACTATTTTTCCATTTGTGCTATCTATCGCATGGCTTCTAATTATAATTTCACTGCCACCGCTACCAATTGTTCCTGCATTATTTTGCAGTGCATGGCTTTTTAAATCTAACTTACTGTTAGCAATAATTTCGCCAGAAATATTGTTTACTGCCTCTCCTTGAGAGTTTAACGTTAACGCACCTTCAGCAACTATTTTTCCTTTTTCGTTACCTGCAACACCACCTAGTAATGTTAAATTATTACGGGCTACAACCTCGCCAGAATTGTTACTTAAATTACTACCCTTTAATAAATTTAATGTAACATCACTGCCAACAATTTCACCTTGGGTGCTATCAATATTTGCCGCATTGACGGTAACATTGCCTTCTTCGCTTAATATTTTGCCTGTATTATTATTGATATTTTGCTCATTGGTATTAAGAATGAAATCTTTTTTCGCAACTATTTTGCCTGTAACACTGTTATCCACTTCGAGACTTGAAATTGTTACACCGGCGGCACTGCTGCCAATTGCGCCCGCTGTGTTGTGCAACGCTTGCGCTTCTATTTGCACGGCACCTTGTGCCACAATACTACCCAAATTATTCACTAATACTTGCCCTTGAGTATTGAGACTGAGAGCGCCTTCGGCAACAATTTTTCCTTTTTCGTTACCCGCAACACCGCCTTGTAGCGTTAAATCTTTACTTGCAATAACTTTACCTTCGTTATTATTTAAATTGCTACCTTCTGTTAACTTTAAAGTAACGAATCCGCCTCCAATTTCGCCTTGGGTGCTATCAATATTTGCCGTTGTGACGGTAACATTGCCTTCTTCGCTTAATATTTTTCCTGTATTATTATTGATATTTTGCTCATTGGTATTAAGAATGAAATCTTTTTTTGCAACTATTTTGCCTGCAACACTGTTATCCACTTCGAGACTTGAAATTGTTACACCGGCAGCAGTGCTGCCAATTGCGCCCGCTGTGTTGTGCAACGCTTGCGCTTCTATTTGCACAGCACCTTGTGCCACAATACTACCCAAATTATTCACTAAGTTTTGCCCTTGGGTATTGAGACTGAACGCACCTTTGGCAACAATTTCACCCTTGTTATTACTAGTCACACCTCCTTGTAATATTAAATTGTTGCTTGCAAAAACTTTTCCATCTTTGTTACTTAAATTACTACCTTTTGTTAAATTTAACTCAATATCAACTCCAGAAATTTGCCCAGAATTATTTTCAAGATTACTTGCATTTAATACTAAATCACCTTCAGCAATTATTTTTCCTTTTACATTTAAAATTTCTTTGTTTCCAACATCAATTTGCAAGTCTTCTTTTGCAAATACTGTACCGTCTGTGTTAGTTAAACCAGAAGAACTGGTAAATTCTAAATTACTTTTACCGCTACCAAAAACGCCTTTTTCATTTTTAAAATCACCAGAACGAACCGTCACAACTCCTTGAGCAACCAATAGTCCTTCAGTATTATTTATATTTTGATCATGAGCCTCTAGTAATAATTTCCCATGCGATGAAATAAGTCCTTTTTGGTTATTGATATTGCCACCAGAATAAGTAAGATCTTCATTTGAAATTAACTTTCCTGCCGCATTTTTTAAATTTCCATTTTTATCTAAATTTAAAGTAACATTTTTACCTTCAATTTCACCATTATCATTTAAAATGCTTGTTGTATTTAATTTTAAATCATTAGAAGCTATGATTTTTCCTTTTTCATTATTTATTAAACTCGAACTAATATCGATTTTTCCAGAGGTAATAATTTCGCCAAAATTATTTTGAAATTCACCGCTTGTAAGATCAAAATTTCCTTTTGTATGAATAGAGCCTAAAGCGTTATCAAAAACTTGATTTTTTGTATCAATTTTTAAATTTTTATCGCTTAAAAGAATTCCTTCTTTATTTGAAAATTCACCAATGTCTAAATTTAAATCGGACTTTCCTTCTATTTTACCCTTAGCATTATTTAATTTTCCTTCATCCAATAAAATTGACGTTTTTTCTCCAAAAATTTCACCATAATTATTATCTAAATATCTTGCTTTAATTATATTATCGGATTGCGAAATAATACTTCCAGATGTATTATAAATAGAGTTAGAATTTATATTTAGTTCATTTTCAGCTTTAATTAACCCTCGGTTATTTACTAAATTACTATTTTTGGTGTCTAAATTTAAGTTTGACTTAGTTATTATTTTTCCATCTTCATTATTAATAAAACCTTGTTCTATATATAAAAGGTTATCCCCTATTATATTTCCTTTTACGTTAATCAAATCACCAGATTTAAAATCTAGATTTGAGTAATTTGCGCTTAAAACACCTTCAGTATTATCAATTCCTAATCCTTTAACTGTGAGTTGCTCTTCTGCAATTATTTTACTCGCAACATTATGTATCTTATTATCGGATTCTATTTTTATATGTTCTTTGGCAGAAATAATTACATTATCATTTTTGATATTACTTGAATTTATATCAATACTATTATTGGCAAAAAAATTGCTTGAATTATTAATAAAATCAACGTTACTATCAAGTTTTAAATTTTTATTTGTTGTTATATCTGATTTTTTTGATATAAATTCAGAAGAACTGATATTAATATTTGCTTCAGATTCAAACACAGAATCAACTAAATCAATTTTGTTACTTTTAACAAAAATATCATTTTCTGAATAAATTAACCCTTTGTTACTATTTAAATTATTTGCAGATAATTTTAATAATCCAGCACTATAAATATCCCCTGAGTTAAGAAAATCTTGTCTTGATTCAATTTGTAAATATTCTTTTCCGCGCTGTACAATTGTACCTGTATTAATAAAATTAGTTGCTGTAATTTCTATAATACCTTTAGAATCAAAATAGCCTTTTTGCTCAAAATTTTTACCAATTTCTATTATTGAACGATTTTCTGCTAAAATTTTTCCTAAAAAATCAGCATTTCCTGTTACTTTAATTAATAAATCATCTTTAGAAAGAACCCTATCAACTTTTAAATCTCCATTTGCAAAAAGCTGCAGCGATCCTTCAAGAGTTTCTAGGCGACCCATGCTATTCACGCCAATGCCATACTCTGTTGCAATTAAATAAATTTGTTTTGCAAACATACCGCCAACAGATTTAACATCCAAAGCAAACTGTGGCGTCCCACCACCAATATCAATAGGTTTTGTTTGTAACGTTTTAAAAAATACTCGGTTTGTACCTAAAATTGTATTTAATTTATTAGCCCATACTTCGCCGCCTACTTGCATTGTGCGAGCAATCAAATCGAGCTCTGCAACTTGCAAAGCATTGAGCCCTTTTTCACCAATTTTAAGTAACGCGCTATCAACACGAAATGAGTCTAATAATCCTGTGGTACTCCATTCGGGTTTTCCAACCACCAAACTCGCTCTTGAGGTATTGATAAATCCGCAACCATCACAGGTAATGCCATTGGGATTTGCAATAATGATATCTGCTATTCTTCCTGCAACCTCCATTGGTCCAAACAGCAACGAAGGGTCTGAACCCATCACCTCCGATAAAATCACTTTTGCAGGCTCATGCCCTAACTGCG